>NZ_JBQSVA010000052.1:0-207 GCF_052375995.1 Ewingella sp. AOP9-I1-14 | reverse complement strand
CTTTTTTCAACTTCTGATGGATGCGAGTGATTGAACTCATACATTAATGTTTTCCCACGAAGTCTTTTTTCAGGTAAGCCTTGGTAATGATACCAACGTGTTGATTTCGTATTTTCACTGACACCAGGATCATCCTGATGTTACAAGGATTGAATGACTACAGATTAAAATAGTCATCAACAGGTTGACAGCATTACCCAGAATATC
>NZ_JBQSVA010000051.1:0-281 GCF_052375995.1 Ewingella sp. AOP9-I1-14 | reverse complement strand
GTGATTTTGAACTTTTTTTTTGCCACGGGATACCGCTACAGGATCGAGAATGTGGTGATCTGATCCTGATTATGGCCAAAATTTCGATTTATTCAACAAAGCCCTTAGGAGAGCGTAGTCTGGCAACAGGCTGTGCTTATCCAACTAACTGACTGGCATTAGGCTGAGAAGATGATTTTATTTTTTCTGACGGGCCTTCTTTTTGCAATGTCGAAACAACTCACATCCCCGAATGTCAAAGGTCATACCAATTAACAATATTTTTTAAATAAAGGGTTTTT
>NZ_JBQSVA010000050.1:0-288 GCF_052375995.1 Ewingella sp. AOP9-I1-14 | reverse complement strand
GTCGGGGCTAAATCGCGCCAGCGCTGGCTGTTTTACGCGTATGACAGGCTCCGGAAGACGGTTGTTGCGCACGTATTCGGTGAACGCACTATGGCGACGCTGGGGCGTCTTATGAGCCTGCTGTCACCCTTTGACGTGGTGATATGGATGACGGATGGCTGGCCGCTGTATGAATCCCGCCTGAAGGGAAAGCTGCACGTAATCAGCAAGCGATATACGCAGCGAATTGAGCGGCATAACCTGAATCTGAGGCAGCACCTGGCACGGCTGGGACGGAAGTCGCTGTCG
>NZ_JBQSVA010000049.1:0-322 GCF_052375995.1 Ewingella sp. AOP9-I1-14 | reverse complement strand
GAGATAAGTTTCAGCTGTGTCGTTTCAATTTTCAGCTTGTTCCAGATTGTTAAAGAGCAATATCTTAAACACGACTCGTGAGAGTCATCTTTAAGTTATTTTGGTCCGTTAAGACCGGTGATAATGTCTTTCACACATTATCGGAATGGCGTCCCCAAGGGGATTCGAACCCCTGTTACAGCCGTGAAAGGGCAGTGTCCTAGGCCTCTAGACGATGGGGACACGAAAATTCCGTACCAGCCCACTTTCGTGCCCTGGCACTTTTCGCATCAGCGTAAGGTTGCCCTTACTGCATCAACAGGTGCTCTTGCTCATTAATTTC
>NZ_JBQSVA010000048.1:0-352 GCF_052375995.1 Ewingella sp. AOP9-I1-14 | reverse complement strand
GCCTTTAGGTGACGCATAGGTGGTGATCGTAATGTACATGACAGATAAGTGATGATCCAACGAAGAAAAACGCCATTTTCCGATAGTGACATTGGGGTATACTTAAATTTCACTAATAATTTTAATAGTTTCAATTTGGTAATATGATCTTGCTTATTATATGGGAGGGGTTGGGATTGCTTGGAAAACTGTATCCTACGTTGGGAATATTTTTGGTCATTTGGAGTGGACGGGCAGCTTTGTGCCAAGGGCGGACTTTTTATTTGTTACCAAGCTTACATGCCTTGGACAAATATTATCGTCTACTACCTATCACTGCATTTAATGATATCGTCGATAGCACAAGGAATAT
>NZ_JBQSVA010000047.1:0-361 GCF_052375995.1 Ewingella sp. AOP9-I1-14 | reverse complement strand
CCGCCTCTTGGTTGTTGTCGTGCATCGATCTCTGAGCACCCTTCTACAATCTGCCGGCTAATAGGCTGGCAGACCTTTGAATTAGCCTTGAAGATCTTTCTTTGGTACCTGAACAATCCCGCCCGGCATGCCTTTTCCTGTAAGCAAAAGCTTACTTAAACAGCTAATAAGCTATTGATTATAAAATAAATTATCAAAGCAGAACGGCGAATAACACTTGTGGGATAGCTTGAGATTGATACACTTCGCGCGGGTGCTCAGGATCTTTCTGTTCTGAGCAGCAGTCAAATTGATGTTGTAAGGCGCAGAAAGAGAAAAGCCCCGAATTAAGTAAATCAACCCGAGGCCACTCTTATGCCAG
>NZ_JBQSVA010000046.1:0-363 GCF_052375995.1 Ewingella sp. AOP9-I1-14 | reverse complement strand
TGGGACATAAGAGTGGCCTCGGGTTGATTTACTCAATTCGGGGCTTTTCTCTTTCCGCGCCTTACAACATCAATTGACTGCTGCTCAGAACAGAAAGATCCTGAGCACCCGCGCGAAGTGTATCAATCTCAAGCTATCCTACAAGTGTTATTCGCCGTTCTGCTTTGATAATTTATTTTATAATCAAAAGGTTATTAGCTGATCGGGTAAGCTTTTTCGTTAATGGACTCAATCCTGCTGAGCTGCATTTTTGAGGCGGCATAGAAAGATCTTCAAAGCTAATTCGAAGGTCTAACAGGCTATTAACCGGCAGATGATAGAAGGGTGCTCAGAGATCGATGCACAACAACAACCAAGAGGCGA
>NZ_JBQSVA010000045.1:0-380 GCF_052375995.1 Ewingella sp. AOP9-I1-14 | reverse complement strand
GGTGGTGCGGTCCGGCAAGGCGCTATCCAGGGATAACCGGGCAAACAGACGCATGGAGGCGATTTCGTACAGAGCATCTTCCATCGCGCCATCGCTCAGGTTGTACCAATGCTGCATGCAGTGAATGCGTAGCATGGTTTCCAGCGGATAAGGTCGCCGGCCATTACCAGCCTTGGGGTAAAACGGCTCGATGACTTCCACCATGTTTTGCCATGGCAGAATCTGCTCCATGCGGGACAAGAAAATCTCTTTTCTGGTCTGACGGCGCTTACTGCTGAATTCACTGTCGGCGAAGGTAAGTTGATGACTCATGATGAACCCTGTTCCATGGCTCCAGATGACAAACATGATCTCATATCAGGGACTTGTTCGCACCTTCC
>NZ_JBQSVA010000044.1:0-434 GCF_052375995.1 Ewingella sp. AOP9-I1-14 | reverse complement strand
AGAAAGTAACGAGCAGAAATACCTTTATAGGCTTGTAGCTCAGGTGGTTAGAGCGCACCCCTGATAAGGGTGAGGTCGGTGGTTCAAGTCCACTCAGGCCTACCAAATTCTTCCTCATACCGCGTTGTCGCCACGAACTCGTTTGCGTAAGCAAACTTCGCATGGCTCCGCCTTGTCTGAGAAAGAATTAACTCTTTTACGAGTGGTAAATCAAAGGTATCTGTAAGTGACTGTATGGGGCTATAGCTCAGCTGGGAGAGCGCCTGCCTTGCACGCAGGAGGTCAGCGGTTCGATCCCGCTTAGCTCCACCATATCCATACAGCCTTTAAATAATACTTCAGAGTATATTGGAAACAGTATGCTGCGAAGTATTTTGCTCTTTAACAATCTGGAACAAGCTGAAAATTGAAACGACACAGCTGAAACTTATCTC
>NZ_JBQSVA010000043.1:0-445 GCF_052375995.1 Ewingella sp. AOP9-I1-14 | reverse complement strand
CTAATGTTTTTCCAGCCTTGCCAAAACCAATAATAACTGCCTGATATTTATTCATGATGATTTCCTGTCGAAACGCGTTCATTAGACATCATGATTATAGACGCAAAAGGTGATGCTGCCAACTTACTGATTTAGTGTATGATGGTGTTTTTGAGGTGCTCCAGTGGCTTCTGTTTCTATCAGCTGTCCCTCCTGTTCAGCTACTGACGGGGTGGTGCGTAACAGCAAAAGCACTGCCGGACATCAGCGCTATCTCTGCTCTCACTGCCGTAAAACATGGCAACTGCAGTTCACTTACACCGCTTCTCAACCCGGTACGCACCAGAAAATCATTGATATGGCCATGAATGGTGTTGGATGCCGGGCAACCGCCCGCATTATGGGCGTTGGCCTCAACACGATTTTACGTCACTTAAAAAACTCAGGCCGCAGTCGGTAACCTCGC
>NZ_JBQSVA010000042.1:0-952 GCF_052375995.1 Ewingella sp. AOP9-I1-14 | reverse complement strand
CAACTGGAACGTCTACAACAAAGCCCTCGTCAATCGGGGCTCACTGACATTCTGGCTTGATGAGTCGACCATTCAGGCCTGGTATGACGAACCCAAAACCTCTTCACGTGGTCGTCCTCAACGTTATTCCGAGCTGGCCATTTCCACCGTTCTGATGCTCAAACGCGTCTTTCGCCTCACGCTGCGCGCTGTGCAGGGATTCATCGATTCCATTTTTATCCTGATGAAGCTCCCGCTCCGTTGCCCGGATTATTCCTGCGTCAGCAGGCGGGCTAAGTCCGTCAGCATCCCTTTCAAAAGCCCCACACGCGGTGAAATTGCCCACCTGGTTATCGACTCCACCGGCTTAAAAGTTTTCGGTGAGGGTGAGTGGAAGGTGAAAAAACACGGTCAGGAAAAGCGCCGCGTCTGGCGGAAGCTGCACCTGGCCGTGGACGCCAGTACGCATGAGGTTATCTGTGCTGACCTGTCCCTGAACAACGTGACTGATGCAGAAGCATTCCCGGGACTTATCCACCAGACACACCGGAAAATCAGGGTCGCTTCAGCCGACGGAGCTTATGACACCAGACGGTGCCACGACGAACTGCGGCGTAAGAAAATCAAAACACTTATCCCGCCGCGAACCCGAGCGGGTTACTGGTCGGCTGAGTATGCCGACAGAAATCAGGCGGTTGCCCGGCAACGGCTCACGGGAAGCAATGCGTACTGGAAATGGCACACGGCTTACAACCGACGTTCGGTGGCTGAAACGGCAATGTACCGTGTCAAACAGCTGTTTGGTGGGCATCTTACGTTGCGGGATCATGATGCGCAGGTTGGGGAGGCTATGGCCATGATCCGCGCATTAAACAAAATGACGCGTGCAGGCATGCCAGAAAGCGTACGGATTGCCTGAGAAAGTCAGCGACGAGGGGAGCTTTTATCTAAATCCGATTTATTCAACAAAGCC
>NZ_JBQSVA010000041.1:0-973 GCF_052375995.1 Ewingella sp. AOP9-I1-14 | reverse complement strand
CCGTCAGTAGCTGAACAGGAGGGACAGCTGATAGAAACAGAAGCCACTGGAGCACCTCAAAAACACCATCATACACTAAATCAGTAAGTTGGCAGCATCACCCATGTCCGAAAGTAAGCAAAACCATTAACGGACAGCCGGATCATTTCGTACATCCCTTACGGTCAGGGGTTCGCGCTCAATGGAACGAAATCACCCGTTAGCTTAAAACGCTTAACGAATGGAAGGGACTTCCCCTAGATATGCGCCTGATTAACTTTCGTGCAATCATAGGATAAACATTGACCCAGAGGGATTCGTTATGACCATCACCACTGTCGGTATCGATCTTGCTAAAAATGTGTTTGCTGTTCACTGCATTGACCAAAATGGTAAAGCTGTTCTGGTTAAACCCAAGGTGTCGCGTGCAGCACTTTCTGAACTCATCGCAGGTTTACCTCCCTGTGTCATTGGAATGGAAGCCTGCTCGGGTGCCCACTATTGGGCAAGATTATTCAGGCAGTATGGCCATGATGTCCGGTTGATGGCTCCGAAATTTGTCTCACCCTATCGCATGGCGGGTAAGACCGGGAAAAATGATGCAGCTGATGCAATAGCTATTTGTGAGGCAGTGCAGCGGCCGCATATGCGCTTTGTACCAGTCAAAGACGAAAGCCAGCAGGCAATGCAATGCTTACATCGGACAAGACAGGGATTTATCCAGGAAAGAACAGCAACGTATAACCGTCTTCGGGGCCTGATATCTGAATTCGGGGTTATTGCCCCACAAAGCACTGATGCTCTGCGTCATGTTGTTTCTGACCAGAAGGAAACTCTGCCAGTACAGGTTAGGCTGTGCATTGATGATCTATTGACACATGTCACTAATATTGAAGAGAAAATCGCCGAATATGACAGGGTATTATCTCGTGTGGCCAAAACAGATCATCGCAGCCAGCAGTTAATGGAACTGAAAGGTGTTGGGCCCACCACA
>NZ_JBQSVA010000040.1:0-1055 GCF_052375995.1 Ewingella sp. AOP9-I1-14 | reverse complement strand
GGCTTTGTTGAATAATTCGGATTTAGATAAAAGCGCCTCTCGTCACTGACTTCCTCAGGCAATCCGCACACTTTCTGGCATCCCTGCACGCGTCATTTTGTTTAAGGCACGGATCATGGCCATAGTTTCTCCAACCTGCGCATCGTAATCCCTCAACGTAAGATGCCCACCAAACAGCTGTTTTACGCGGTACATCGCCGTTTCGGCCACTGAACGCCGGTTATAAGCCGTGTGCCATTTCCAGTACGCATTGCTCCCAGTAAGCCGTTGCCTCGCCACCGCCTGATTTCTGTCGGCATACTCCTCCGGCCAGTAGCCGGCGCGCGTTCGCGGCGGGATAAGCGCCTTAATTTTCTTGCGCCGCAACTCGTCGTGGCACCGCTTTGTGTCATAAGCCCCGTCGGCACAGGCGGCCCTGATTTTCCTGTGCGTCTGACGGATAAGCCCCGGGAATGCCTCTGCATCAGTCACGTTGTTTAGGGACAGGTCAGCGCAGATAATCTCATGCGTATCAGCATCCACCGCCAGGTGCAGTTTCCGCCAGACGCGGCGCTTTTCCTGGCCGTGTTTTTTCACCTTCCACTCACCCTCACCGAAGACTTTTAAGCCGGTGGAATCGATAACCAGATGGGCAATTTCACCGCGCGTTGGGTTTTTGAAAGGGATGCTGACGGATTTAGCCCGCCTGCTGACGCAGGAATAATCCGGGCAACGGAGCGGGAGCTTCATTAGGGTAAAGATGGAGTCAATGAATCCCTGCGCAGCGCGAAGTGTGAGGCGAAAAACGCGTTTGAGCATCAGAACGGTTGAAATGGCCAGTTCAGAATAACGTTGCGGACGACCGCGTAAAGACGTGTTGGGTTCGTCATACCAGGCCTGAATGGCCGACTCATCAAGCCAGAATGTCAGTGAGCCCCGATTGACAAGCGCCTTGTTGTAGGTGGCCCAGTTGGTGATTTTGAACTTTTGTTTTGCCACGTGATATCGCTGCAGGATCAGGAGTGTGGTGATCTGATCCTAACTACGGCTAAAAGTTCGATTTATTCAACAACGCC
>NZ_JBQSVA010000039.1:0-1160 GCF_052375995.1 Ewingella sp. AOP9-I1-14 | reverse complement strand
CTCTGAGACGCCAGAATATTTGTTCTGGCGTCTGATTTTGAGTTTATTTGACTAATGAAAATAGATCATTGAGTGATTCGCTCATCGACGGATGAGTAAATATCTGATCGCGTAATATGCTATAAGGCAGCCCGGCATCCATCACCATTTTCACTATATTGATCATCTCGTGGGAGTCAACACACAGCAGTGATGCCCCTAATATACGTTGGGTTTTATTATCAACAATCGCTTTTAATACCCCACGGGTATCGTTCATCACTCTGGCGCGCGGAATTGCAGCTACAGGCAATGTCACCACCTGAATATCAGCACCACTCTCTCTGGCTTGTTCTTCTGTCATACCAACCCTGGACAGGGGCGGTGTCATAAATACGGAATAAGGCACATTTTTCCGATCATCAGTACTACGTTTGCCTTCACCCAGTAACTCATCACGTACAATGCGGTAATCATCCAGTGATATGTAAGTAAATTGCAGCCCGCCGGTAACATCTCCCATCGCCCAAATATTGTCTGCGGTGGTATGTAATCGCTTGTCAACGACAATTGCCCCGCGCTCGTTTACTGCGATACCGGCATTTTCTGGATGTAACGAAGCGGTAGCCGGTTGACGACCGGAAGCTATTAACAGTGCATCCACCGCCAGTTGGGCGTGCTCGCTATGCACTTGCACTTGATTTTCATGGTGACTGATTCGCTCCACATGGGCATTGAGGATAATATCGACGCCCTGATCGCGTAAAATCGTCGCGATATTATCAGCAATATCCCGATCTTCCCGAGGCAAAAACAGCGAAGCTGCCTCTAAAATGGTTACTTTGCTGCCAAAATTAGCGAACATAGAGGCGAACTCAACGCCAATATATCCGCCGCCCAAAATACCTAAATGCCCAGGCAATTCTTTTAGATTAAGTAATCCGGTGCTGTCATATACACCAGGCGTGGTGGTAATTCCAGGAATTGGCGGAACCACGGCTTGTGCACCGGTATTAATAAAAATTTTCTCGCCATGAATCTCCAGATTTCCCTCAGGCCGATGAACACGCAGGCTATGATTATTGATAAACTCCGCCTGGCCGTCGATCACGTCGATATTGGGCATATCCGCAAGATTATGAAAATTCTTATTACGTAAAAAATTAACCACTTCATTTTTA
>NZ_JBQSVA010000038.1:0-1179 GCF_052375995.1 Ewingella sp. AOP9-I1-14 | reverse complement strand
TTTGAACGTACAAAACCGCACGTTAACGTTGGTACTATCGGCCACGTTGACCACGGTAAAACTACCCTGACTGCTGCAATCACTACCGTTCTGGCTAAAACCTACGGCGGTGCTGCTCGTGCCTTCGACCAGATCGATAACGCGCCAGAAGAAAAAGCTCGTGGTATCACCATCAACACTTCTCACGTTGAATATGACACCCCAAGCCGTCACTACGCGCACGTAGACTGCCCAGGACACGCCGACTATGTGAAAAACATGATCACCGGTGCTGCTCAGATGGACGGCGCGATCCTGGTTGTGGCTGCAACTGATGGCCCTATGCCACAGACTCGTGAGCACATCCTGCTGGGTCGCCAGGTTGGCGTTCCATTCATGATCGTATTCATGAACAAATGCGACATGGTTGATGACGAAGAGCTGCTGGAACTGGTAGAAATGGAAGTTCGTGAACTTCTGTCTGCTTACGATTTCCCAGGCGACGACATCCCAGTTGTTCGTGGTTCAGCGCTGAAAGCACTGGAAGGCGAAGCAGAGTGGGAAGCTAAGATCATCGAACTGGCTGGCTTCCTGGATAGCTACATCCCAGAACCAGAGCGTGCGATTGACAAGCCATTCCTGCTGCCAATCGAAGACGTATTCTCCATCTCCGGTCGTGGTACCGTTGTTACCGGTCGTGTAGAGCGCGGTATCATCAAAGTTGGCGAAGAAGTTGAAATCGTTGGTATCAAAGACACCGTTAAGTCTACCTGTACCGGCGTTGAAATGTTCCGCAAACTGCTGGACGAAGGCCGTGCTGGTGAGAACGTTGGTGTTCTGCTGCGTGGTATCAAGCGTGAAGATATCGAACGTGGTCAGGTACTGGCTAAACCAGGTTCAATCAAACCACACACCAAATTTGACTCAGAAGTGTATATCCTGAGCAAAGATGAAGGCGGCCGTCATACTCCGTTCTTCAAAGGCTACCGTCCACAGTTCTACTTCCGTACAACTGACGTGACCGGTACCATCGAACTGCCAGAAGGCGTAGAGATGGTAATGCCAGGTGACAACATCAACATGGTAGTCACCCTGATCCACCCAATCGCGATGGATGACGGTCTGCGTTTCGCAATCCGTGAAGGTGGCCGTACTGTTGGTGCAGGTGTTGTTGCTAAAGTTATCGCTTAATCGCTGATA
>NZ_JBQSVA010000037.1:0-1234 GCF_052375995.1 Ewingella sp. AOP9-I1-14 | reverse complement strand
TGAATAGACCCGGGTTTCGTAGACACTTTTTTGCCTCATAATGGAGGCCTAATGAAGGAGTGTTTATGTCAGTCAAAACGTTCACTGAAGAATTCAAAATTGAAGCCGTAAAACAGATCACTGAGCAGGGGTACCCTGTATCTGAGGTCTCCTCTCGACTTGGTGTATCCACTAATAGTCTTTACGCCTGGGTTAAGCGCTACCAGAAGCCCGAGCCGCAGCGTAAGCAGGACGATGCACTTCAGCATGAAGTAAAGCGCCTCAGGCAAGAACTTAAGCGAGTAACTGAAGAGCGGGATATCTTAAAAAAGGCCGCCGCGTACTTTGCAAGAACGTCAGGCTGAAGTACGCCTTCATTAAAAAAATGTCGTCCTTTTATGCTGTACGCAGGTTATGCCTGGTTCTTGGCCTCCATCACAGCGGTTATTACCAGTGGCTAAAGCGGCCTAAATCTTTGCGTACCCGGCAAGATGAACGGCAAACAGGCTTGATTAAACAACTGTGGCTTGAAAGCGGTACGGTTTACGGCTATCGAAAAATCTGGCTCGATATGAAAGATCTGGGTGAATGCGTCGGACGTAACAGGATCGCGCGCCTGATGAGGCTCGCTGAACTAGCATCTCAGACTGGATACCGAAAACGACGCTATTACGGTGGCGGAAAGCCTTCTTTTGCCAGTCCAAATTACCTTGAACGCCAGTTCGTTGTCCCAACTCCAAATACGCATTGGGTGAGTGACATGACTTATATAAGGACGCATGAGGGTTGGCTGTATCTGGCTGTTGTTCTTGATCTCTTCTCACGCAGGGTTATCGGCTGGAGCATGGGCGGACGAATGACCGCTGAGTTAGTAATGGATGCATTATTGATGGCGGTATGGCGACGTAAACCAACGGCAGAAGTATTAATCCATTCAGATCAGGGCTCTCAATATACGAGCGAAAGATGTCAGCATTTTATGACAGCTCACAATTTAAAAAGCAGCATGAGTCGTCGGGGTAATTGCCATGACAACGCAGTGGCAGAAAGCTTTTTCCAGTTGCTAAAACGGGAACGCATAAAGAAACGGATCTATAAAAATAGGGAAGAAGCGAAGGCGGATATCTTCGATTATGTCGAGATGTTTTATAATGCTAAACGCCGCCACAGTGCCTGTGAGGATCAAGCCCCTGCAGTTTATGAAAGTGCCTGGTTCATGAGGCACGGAACAGTCTAGGAAACTAGGGTCTATTCA
>NZ_JBQSVA010000036.1:0-1259 GCF_052375995.1 Ewingella sp. AOP9-I1-14 | reverse complement strand
TGAAGTGGAATACTAAATCTGGCCACCTGAATAGAGGTGATATCATCGCCTCATAGTCAAAACAGGTGACATTATGACCGGACGTAACAGACGTAATTTTAGCCCCGAGTTTCGCCTCGAAGCTGCCCAGCTTGTACTCGATCAGCACTACACCGTTGCCGCCGCTGCAACGGCAATGAATGTCGGTAAATCCACGATGGATAAATGGGTTCGCCAGCTTAAAGAAGAACGCGCAGGGAAATCCCCAAAGGCCTCTCCGATGACGCCTGAGCAACTTCGCATTCGTGAATTAGAAAAACGACTGCAACGTGTTGAAATGGAAAACGATATATTAAAAAAGGCTACCGCGCTCTTGATGTCAGACTCCCTGAACAATTCTCGTTAGTTGAGAAACTCAGGACGCGGTTTCCTGTTGCCTTTATATGCAATGTGTTCGGGATCCATCGCAGTAGCTATCGGTACTGGCTAAGCCGACCGCAGAAACCTGATGCAAAACACATCATTATACTAAGCCTGGTTCGTGAAGTTTATCATGCCAGTAATGGCTCTGCGGGGGCCCGGAGCATTGCCGATATGGTCAGCGCAAAAGGTGTTCCGTTGAGTCGCTGGCGGGCCAGTAAGATAATGAAAGAGCTGAATATTGTTAGTTGCCAGCAACCGGATCATCGCTACAAAAAAGCCACAAAAGAGCATGTGGATATCCCTAATCATCTGGATCGCCAGTTTGCAGTAACGGAACCTAATCAGACCTGGTGCGGCGACGTGACCTACATCTGGACGGGCAAACGCTGGGCTTATCTGGCGGTTGTTCTGGATTTATTTTCCCGCAAGCCAATAGGCTGGGCGATGTCGTTTTCTCCGGACTCAGGTCTGACAGGAAAAGCATTAACGATGGCCTGGGAAGCCAGGGGGAAACCGGCTGACGTTATGTATCATTCTGACCAGGGAAGTCACTATACCAGCAGGGAATTCAGACGGTTACTGTGGCGTTATCGTATAAAGCAAAGCATGAGTCGCCGTGGAAACTGCTGGGACAACAGCCCAATGGAACGATTTTTTCGCAGCCTGAAATCAGAATGGGTACCGAACTGTGGATACGCTAATTTTAGCGAAGCAAATAGATCAATAACAAATTACATCATTAGTTATTACAGCCAACTCAGACCCCACCAATATAACGGTGGCTTAACACCCAATGAGTCAGAGCGATTGTTCTGGAAAAACTCTAAAACTGTGGCCAGTTTTTGTTGACCACTTCA
>NZ_JBQSVA010000035.1:0-1375 GCF_052375995.1 Ewingella sp. AOP9-I1-14 | reverse complement strand
GAGTGATTGTTTAAACTGGTGTATTTCTGCCTTTATGCTTCGTAAGTTTGCTGGCGCGCCGTAAGTGCCCAGGCTATTCTGGCCAGCTTGTTTGCCAGAGCACAGGTGACGACAAAGTTGCTTTTCCGACACAACAACTCCCTGACC
This sequence comes from Ewingella sp. AOP9-I1-14, assembly GCF_052375995.1. Taxonomy (NCBI): domain Bacteria; kingdom Pseudomonadati; phylum Pseudomonadota; class Gammaproteobacteria; order Enterobacterales; family Yersiniaceae; genus Ewingella; species Ewingella sp. AOP9-I1-14. The sequence goes on along the minus strand of NZ_JBQSVA010000035.1, from coordinate 1,228 downwards.
CAGTCGGCCAATTTACCAGACTGGTGTTCCAGTTTTTGTATGAATACCCTGGCACATTGAACCAGCAAGGTTCGGATCTTTTTGTTGCCTCGTTTACTAATTCCAAGCAATGTCGTCCGACCTCCCGTGCTGTACTGTCGGGGAACCAGCCCTGTTGAAGCCGCAAAGTCACGGCTGCTGGCGTACTGCTTCACGTCGCCAATCTCAGTTGAAATAGTACTCGCTGTCAGTGTTCCGACGCAGGGAATGCTCAGCAAGCGCTGTCCAATCTCATCTTCGTCCAACTTTCGTTTCAACTGGGATTCCAAACCTTTAATCTGCTCAACAAGATAGTGATAATGCTGTTGTAATTTCAGCAATAACTGGCTGAGGTAAAGAGGCAAACTATTGTCCTCAAGAATGGTACTCAGTCGGCTAATAACGGCAGCTCCTCGTGGAACGCTAATGCCAAATTCCAGCAGGAAAGCATGCATCTGATTGGTTGTTTTTACCTTATCCTGAACCAAGGATTCACGGACACGATGCAGAGCCCGCATTGCCTGCTGAGATTCCGTTCTAGGTTGCACAAAACGCATAGACGGACGCGATGCAGCTTCACAAATAGCTTCGGCGTCGACAAAGTCGTTTTTGTTACTTTTAACGAATGGACGGACAAATTGTGGTGATATCAGCTTAGGAAAATGCCCTAACTCTTCCAACTTGCGTGCCATAAAGTGAGAGCCACCACAGGCTTCCATTGCGATGGTTGTAGCGGGGCATGTCGCCAAAAATTCGATTAACTTTGGCCGTGTAAATTTTTTACGGTAAACAGCCTTGCCGCGACGATCCTGGCAATGAATATGGAAAGAGTTTTTACCCAGATCGATACCAATGAGCGCAATGTTTTCCATGATAGTTCTCCGAATGAAAGCCTATCCTCAGCATAGTACCGGGAAGGAGGGAGTGACCATCTCATTAAATATCCTACTATAAGGGCTTCCCCGAACAGTCAACGCCGGTTTTTAATTTCTGTCTGTTCATCAATGAAAGGCAAGGGATAAGACTGCGCTACTATAAACGGTCATGCTGAATCGCTAGTGATTCGGACCCTGATGAAAGACGCTCGTGAGATCCTCCTTCGTTAATCGGATAGTGATATCCAGTAGGATATGCAGATACTTCTCACGGGGGTCTAACCCTTTACCATCAACAATTTACAGTTCAGTTACTACTCAGTTAAATTTTTCAT
>NZ_JBQSVA010000033.1:0-2099 GCF_052375995.1 Ewingella sp. AOP9-I1-14 | reverse complement strand
TACAGAACGTAGCGCCCCTGCGGGGCGAGCACGGCAGCGCTGCTGCCTCAACCGTCTTTAAGATACAGCCTCACCTCAACGCCGACGCCGACGCCGTCTGACTGACCTATAGCTCGCACGGGGGCGCATGCCCCCTGCCGCAACACCCGCATAAAATGAGCACGCCTGCGACGTGAGCCCGCTGGCGCCGGTGCCCTTTTCCTGTTCCCTGCCGCCCTGTAGACTCTGCACCATGTATATTCCCCGACCGGCAAAGCTGCTGTTCCAGCATGATGACGGCTGGAGCCGCTATCTCGACAAACACGGCGACGCCCTCAGCGACTGGACTAAACTCGCCGTCGAGCGCATGCTCGCCTGCGGCACCTGCGCCATGGGCGTGCGCCGTTACTGCTGCGCCTCACCGGACTGCACCCATTCCCGCTTTTTCTGCCAGAGCTGCAAGTCCAAAGCCTGCAGCAGCTGTGGCCTCAAGGCCACTGAGCAGTGGATCGCCGAACAGCAGCACATCCTGCCCGACTGCGACTGGCAGCACATCACGTTTACCATGCCTCACCTGCTGTGGCCGTTCTTCAACAACAACTGGCCCCTGCTCAATGACCTGTTTCGCTGTGCCACTCGCGCCATGCTCCGCTGGGCGCGCCAACAGGGGATCGAAGTCGGCATCTTTTGCGCGCTACACACCTACGGCCGACAGCTGAATCAGCATCCGCATATCCACGTCTCCGTCACCCGCGGCGGCCTCGACATCAAACACAGCACCTGGCGGCAGCTGTTCTTTAAAAAGAAAGAGGTAGAGCAAATCTGGCGCAACGCCGTGGTTTACCTGCTGCGCGACAACTATGCGCAAATCAACCCCGGCGGCCTGCCGGGCCTCGGTCATATCCGTAATGAAGACCGGTGGCACCGTTACCTGCATGCCCAGTATCGCCGTGCCTGGAAAGTGCACTTCGCCAAAAAGACCCGCGGCGCCTGGCGCAGCGTGAAATACCTGGGCCGTTATCTGAAGCGCCCGCCGGTGGCCGCTTCTCAGCTGCGCCACTACCGCGGCGGTGCCGTGGTGCATCAGTATTACGACCACCGAACGCAGCAGCACAAACGCCAGAAAATCAGCCAGGAGGAGATGCTGCAGCGTTACGTCAGCCATATCCCGGCGCGGCATTTTAAAATGGTGCGGTACTACGGTTTTCTGGCCAACCGCAAGCGAGGCTCGCTGCTGCCGAAGGTCTACAATGCGCTGGAAATGACGGTACGGGAAAAACCGAAGCGGCCCGGGTTCGCAGTACTTATGAAGGGCTTCCTGGGCACCGATCCGTACCAGTGCATCCTCTGCAAAGGCCGGCTGCGTTTTGCCGGCGCCATGGCGGGTGAACACGCCACCAAAATGCTGTCCGACAGGCTGCATCGGATGGCTAAAAAACGATGGCTTCAAGCGCCGGATCTGGATAAGTGCGCCTGAAAAATGGGTTTTAGCTTAAAAACACAGCAAAACTGGCATTTACCCGCATTACTCTGCGACAGCCCGCACCATCTGGGGTTCTTCCTTGCCACAGTTCATGGTTAGGAAACCCAATAAGGGTCGATTGAGTTTCCTAACCATCAAGGTGCTGCAGAGCCTGATGGGGCACAAGTCGGTCAGCTCGACGGAGGTGTATACGAAGGTGTTTGCGCTGGACGTGGCGGCCCGCCATCGGGTGCAGTTCTCCATGCCTGGTGCAGACGCTGTTACCATGCTTAAGCAAACACCTTGAAGACGATGCATTTAGGTCGCATTGTGTGAATCCTGGGGTGAAAAATCATGCGTATTCTTGTGTGGTTGTCTATGAAGAGGGAAAAATGGAAAAGTACGTTTTCGTTCCATTGGCCCTCAAACCCCACGTTACAGTCGCCAAAAATGATGCTCAACGGATGGGGTGTTGTCAACCAAAATGGTTTACAATGCCTATTATCAACCATTTTGGTTGACAGAAATTCCTAGTGAAATTTCTGCTGTCAACAGATTTTTGCGTTGAAATGATGTTGAAGAATCCAACAAAACGAAAAGAGGGAAGAGATGCCGCATAAGTTTATCGGGGTGATAACTGGTGATCTTTACAGGTCAA
>NZ_JBQSVA010000032.1:0-2819 GCF_052375995.1 Ewingella sp. AOP9-I1-14 | reverse complement strand
TCGCCGTCGGGTGTGTGCATTCTGCCGGGTGCGGTTATCTATCTCGCGGCAAGCCCTTACGCGGAGGGCTGGGTGTAGCACCGCCACCCAGGTTAACGCAAGGGTGAAATGCACGCCTGCGGCGCCCTTGCGTTCCCCCGTGCGTCGTCGCTACTTCGCCCTTTGCCGCGAAAGAACTCACCGAGAGATGACATTTAACCTGAAGGGGACCTGAAGAATGCACACACAAAACGTCAAAACCGCCGCTCCTGAATCTTCCGAAAGATGGGTGAAAAACACGTCATTGATCGTTGCCGAACAAGGAGCCTTGTTGGATGAACTCTCCGGCATCTACATCTATGAGGTCGCAACGGGCGAGGATGAAATGGTTGAAATTTTACGCCGCTATCTGGTTCCGCTGGCCTTGAATGTTGCTGAGACCACCGGTGCCGGTAAAGACGGCAAACCGTGCGTATTCTTCCCTGTCGCACAGTGCTGGATGCTGGCGAAACGTGTTGTAGAGAGTCGCTATAGCCTTCTGGGTCTTCGGGCGTGGGAGCGCGTTCGCGCGGAAACTTTTGGTCATTAGTTATACCGGAAGGCGGGATTTCCCCGCCTTCACTTAACAGGAGAAACACCATGTATACACCTGACATCATCACCGGCGACGCGGGTAAAAACCGGTTCGAATGGAGCGCAGGCGCGGAGGCCGCTTACTGGGAGGCGCGGGCAAAATCATATGTGACCGCGCCGGTGGAAATCGACCTGCACAGATATATGGACGTGCTGGGGACGTTACCGCCGATGGACTGGCAGGGCGATCGGGACAGCGAATCATTCAAGTTTGCCGAAATGATGTGCGGCAGCGTGACGGACATTTACGCGAAAGTCGAAGGCCGGTATTTCCAGCTATGCGATGAATGCACCCTGAGCCATGCCGAAATTGTGGGACGTATTAAGGAGGTGTTAGGCAAAGAAACCGTAGTGCAGAAATGAAAAAAGCAGACTTTCGTCTGCTCTCTCATGCCGGTTTCGCCCGTTCAAAGCTAGGCCGGCTGTCAAAAATTAACGGAGATAAGCCATGAATTTCGACCCACAGATAATTGCATCCCCCGCGCCGTTTGTAAAGTCTGAGACGGCAAAAAAGCATCCGCGCCTTGTGCGGGAACCGCTGAAAAGTCAGGACATCGCCGTGCCGTTTAAGGCGCTGGGACGTCATATCGCCAAATGTCAGCGCAAACGCCAGTCCGTCAGGGTGCCCGCCATGCGAGCCAGTGAACTCGGTCAGGTGCTGCGCACGCTGGAACTGAAACGGGCTTACGCCTGATGACCTTGCCGCCCTGCGGGGCGGCAATTCAATGATTTTTGGGGGGTAGGATGAGTAAACAACTGATGTTCAGAGCGGAAACGCTGAAGCCGGTCATGATGGATCTGAAAACGAACGGCGGCGCGTTGCTGCTGGTCGGTGAGGAAGGCATTTTTCTGACCGCTGAAAAACCGTCTTACGTGGGGGCAAAACGCACCATTGCCTATGCCGAAGGGTTTGATCTCGAGCATTGGGATGATATTGGGGAGCTGTTTGTCGCAATGGATGAAGCGACAGGCATTGAGGGGGCAATGTTGGAAGTTCTGAACGTTGAACCTGAGATGCTGGAACTGCTGACTAGCCGCGTTGCCGATCTGACGGTGAGCATTGATGGCGGTGAATTTTCCCTGAGGGCGGCGGTGTGTGAAACGGGCAAAACAGCATGAGCCAGTTATCTTTTGATTCGCTGTTTTCTCAGCCTGAAATGCCGGAGTCCAGCGCAGTTAAACCGGTTTTCGTGACAGCCGTACCGCACGCTGACGTGATTGCACCTTCCCGGCCTGTGCGCGACAGCGCCGTTTCGCCGCTGGATAATCACCGCAAAGATTTTGTGAAACTGTTTCGTGAAACGGCTCGCTATCACAACCGGTATCAGGTGTTCAGGGACTTTGTGACGATGGCCGCCGTGGCTCTGGAAAATGCCTTTTTGCAGTGTGACGAGCTGGAAAATGAATATTTTCAGACGATAGCCGGTTACGAAAAAGACGATTTGAACCGCATGGCACGCTTACTGGCTCTGGTCACGGAAGGACTTGACGCCGGTATGTGTGATTTTCTGGGTTCCATTTTTATGGAGCTGGAGATCGGCAGCAAGGACATGGGGCAGTTTTTCACTCCGTTTTCCCTGAGCGAGCTGATCGCGGGGCTGGTCATGGGGCAGCGCGTGCAGGAGCTGGCGGATGGTGCGCTCTATGTTACGCTCGATGAGCCGACCTGCGGCGCAGGCGGTATGGTGATCGCCGCCGCTAAAGTGCTGCTTGACCGTGGCTATAACCCGCAGACGCAGCTGTTAGTGCAGTGCACCGATCTGGATCCGGTGGCGGCGCGTATGTGCTTTGTGCAGCTGTCCCTGCTGGGCATTCCCGCCTGTGTCAGGATAGGCAACTCGCTGAGCCAGAAAATCACCCGAGAAATGTACACGCCGTTCTGGTATCGCATTAAGGGCAGTTGCCGGACATTCTGAGGAGAGGGCAGGGAGCAATCCCTGCTTTTAGCCCGCAAAACACCCTCAGCAGTCAAACTGCTGCGGCTGCGCCGCGGCGGTCATGCTGCTTCTCCGGCCTGTTTCTCCGGTTTCTCTCTTTCATTACTTTCGTACGTTTCCTCTCCTGGCTTTCTCTGTTCTTCTTCTTCTTTTTCTTCTTCCTCTGACTATTCCTTTGACCCTTTTCCCTGGTCATCTGTGTCCGGCTTTTCTTTTCCACAACAAACCACCAGGGCTGGAACCTGTCCCCCTTCGGCTCATGACCAGCAA
>NZ_JBQSVA010000031.1:0-2938 GCF_052375995.1 Ewingella sp. AOP9-I1-14 | reverse complement strand
GGTGTTGTAAGGTTAAGCCTCTCGGGTCATTAGTACTGGTTAGCTCAATGCATCGCTGCACTTACACACCCAGCCTATCAACGTCTTAGTCTTAAACGTCCCTTCAGGTGGCTTAAAGCCACAGGGAAGACTCATCTCGAGGCAAGTTTCGCGCTTAGATGCTTTCAGCGCTTATCTTTTCCGCATTTAGCTACCGGGCAATGCCATTGGCATGACAACCCGAACACCAGTGATGCGTCCACTCCGGTCCTCTCGTACTAGGAGCAGCCCCTCTCAATCTTCCAACGCCCACGGCAGATAGGGACCGAACTGTCTCACGACGTTCTAAACCCAGCTCGCGTACCACTTTAAATGGCGAACAGCCATACCCTTGGGACCTACTTCAGCCCCAGGATGTGATGAGCCGACATCGAGGTGCCAAACACCGCCGTCGATATGAACTCTTGGGCGGTATCAGCCTGTTATCCCCGGAGTACCTTTTATCCGTTGAGCGATGGCCCTTCCATTCAGAACCACCGGATCACTATGACCTACTTTCGTACCTGCTCGAGCCGTCACTCTCGCAGTCAAGCTAGCTTATGCCATTGCACTAACCTCACGATGTCCGACCGTGATTAGCTAACCTTCGTGCTCCTCCGTTACTCTTTAGGAGGAGACCGCCCCAGTCAAACTACCCACCAGACACTGTCCTCACCCCGGATTACGGGGCCGAGTTAGAACATCAAACATTAAAGGGTGGTATTTCAAGGTTGGCTCCACGCAGACTGGCGTCCACGCTTCAAAGCCTCCCACCTATCCTACACATCAAGGCTCAATGTTCAGTGTCAAGCTATAGTAAAGGTTCACGGGGTCTTTCCGTCTTGCCGCGGGTACACTGCATCTTCACAGCGAGTTCAATTTCACTGAGTCTCGGGTGGAGACAGCCTGGCCATCATTACGCCATTCGTGCAGGTCGGAACTTACCCGACAAGGAATTTCGCTACCTTAGGACCGTTATAGTTACGGCCGCCGTTTACCGGGGCTTCGATCAAGAGCTTCTCCTTGCGGATAACCCCATCAATTAACCTTCCGGCACCGGGCAGGCGTCACACCGTATACGTCCACTTTCGTGTTTGCACAGTGCTGTGTTTTTATTAAACAGTTGCAGCCAGCTGGTATCTGCGACTGGCTTCGGCTCCGAGAGCAAGTCTCTTCACCTACGCGCCAGCGTGCCTTCTCCCGAAGTTACGGCACCATTTTGCCTAGTTCCTTCACCCGAGTTCTCTCAAGCGCCTGAGTATTCTCTACCTGACCACCTGTGTCGGTTTGGGGTACGATTTCGTGTTACCTGGAGCTTAGAGGCTTTTCCTGGAAGCAGGGCATCAGCTACTTCACCACCGTAGTGGCTCGTTATCACGCCTCAGGGTTAAAGCAGTCCGGATTTACCAGGACCACACCCCTACACGCTTGAACCGGGACAACCGTCGCCCGGCCAGCCTAGCCTTCTCCGTCCCCCCTTCGCAGTAACACCAAGTACAGGAATATTAACCTGTTTCCCATCGACTACGCTTTTCAGCCTCGCCTTAGGGGTCGACTCACCCTGCCCCGATTAACGTTGGACAGGAACCCTTGGTCTTCCGGCGTGCGGGTTTTTCACCCGCATTATCGTTACTTATGTCAGCATTCGCACTTCTGATACCTCCAGCAGCCCTCACAGGCCACCTTCAACGGCTTACAGAACGCTCCCCTACCCAACAACGCCTAAGCGTCGCTGCCGCAGCTTCGGTGCATGGTTTAGCCCCGTTACATCTTCCGCGCAGGCCGACTCGACCAGTGAGCTATTACGCTTTCTTTAAATGATGGCTGCTTCTAAGCCAACATCCTGGCTGTCTATGCCTTCCCACATCGTTTCCCACTTAACCATGACTTTGGGACCTTAGCTGGCGGTCTGGGTTGTTTCCCTCTTCACGACGGACGTTAGCACCCGCCGTGTGTCTCCCGTGATAACATTCTTCGGTATTCGTAGTTTGCATCGAGTTGGTAAGCCGGGATGGCCCCCTAGTCGAAACAGTGCTCTACCCCCGAAGATGAGTTCACGAGGCGCTACCTAAATAGCTTTCGGGGAGAACCAGCTATCTCCCGGTTTGATTGGCCTTTCACCCCCAGCCACAAGTCATCCGCTAATTTTTCAACATTAGTCGGTTCGGTCCTCCAGTTAGTGTTACCCAACCTTCAACCTGCCCATGGCTAGATCACCGGGTTTCGGGTCTATACCTTGCAACTTGACGCCCAGTTAAGACTCGGTTTCCCTACGGCTCCCCTATTCGGTTAACCTTGCTACAAAATATAAGTCGCTGACCCATTATACAAAAGGTACGCAGTCACCCAACAAAGTAGGCTCCCACTGCTTGTACGTACACGGTTTCAGGTTCTATTTCACTCCCCTCGCCGGGGTTCTTTTCGCCTTTCCCTCACGGTACTGGTTCACTATCGGTCAGTCAGGAGTATTTAGCCTTGGAGGATGGTCCCCCCATATTCAGACAGGATGTCACGTGTCCCGCCCTACTCATCGAACTCACAACAAGTGCATTTTTGTGTACGGGACTATCACCCTATACTGTGCGACCTTCCAGACGCTTCCACTAATGCACAAACTGATTCAGGTTCTGGGCTCTTCCCCGTTCGCTCGCCGCTACTGGGGGAATCTCGGTTGATTTCTTTTCCTCGGGGTACTTAGATGTTTCAGTTCCCCCGGTTCGCCTTGCATGGCTATGTATTCACCATGCAATAGTGTGACGTATCACACTGGGTTTCCCCATTCGGGTATCGTCGGGTATAACGGTTCATATCACCTTACCGACGCTTTTCGCAGATTAGCACGCCCTTCATCGCCTCTGACTGCCTAGGCATCCACCGTGTACGCTTAGTCGCTTAACCTCACAACCCGAAGGTGTTTCAC
>NZ_JBQSVA010000030.1:0-3238 GCF_052375995.1 Ewingella sp. AOP9-I1-14 | reverse complement strand
ATCATCGGGCATTATCTGAACATAAAACACTATCAATAAGTTGGAGTCATTACCATGATATCTATCCGGATGATGAAACAGATACCCATCACCCAGTTTCTCCTTCTCTCTATTTGCAGGATAAATCCTCAGACTTTGCCGGCATGATTGAGGAAGATAACTGGGATGCGCAAGCAACGGACCATCTGGTTGCAGCGATGGAGACACTGGATCCCAGAAGTCAGGACATTATCCGCGCGCGCTGGCTGGATGACGATAATAAAGCGACATTGCATGAACTGGCGGAACGTTACGGTATATCCGCAGAGCGCGTGAGACAACTTGAAAATAACGCGATGAAAAAACTTCGCAGTGCGATTGCTCTTTAACCGGCTAACGTTACCGCGGCAGCCATTCTTCATGGCCGCCGCGTCTGTCTGTCATTCTTCAGGAGGAAGTAATGTTACTGTGGCTTCTGACGTGAGTGCACTGAAAGTGAAACTTTCCTGCAGATACAGCTCAACATCTGTGCCGGTATGGTTCAGGTAACCTATGGATATATCTTGGCCGATATCCATGACAAAATCACCGCCACGAGTGGTTAACAGTAATCCACCTTCGATAGCAGGGGCCCAGACAATTTCACCATCGATAAGCCGGCGGATATGCTGGAATACCGGATAACCGCCTTCATTACCGCCGGTAATCGACGTATAAGCCTTTTCACCTAACACCAGATGGTAGGGACCATTCACTCCTGCCACGCGTAACTGATCCAGTGCCTGAGCAACCACCGTTGGATAATCTGAAGCAGTAGCAGGTAAGGTTAAAGGTGTATTACTCGACTGTGGTCGAATCCCAGCAATACCTGCCGCCATGTAGCCATCAAAAATTGTCTGGTCCTCTGCAGCCGCAATTTTGCGGGCAGCTTCTTTTAGAGGGGACCAGTCCGAATCCTGAGAGCCACGTTCAACATCATCAATTGCCTGACGAGTTAATTTAAACGGGACCCTGAATTCAACCACCGGCAGTACCTGACGTTTTACTGCACTTACCCCTGCACAGGGGCCATCCAGATAGGCAACATGACCTGTCCCAACAGCCGACAATGCCGCCCCCTGAGGATCAGTGACATCCACCACCCGCCGAGCAGCAAGGAAACGTTTAAGTGTACGGGTTGCTTCCTCTTCAATCTGTTCCCACGCCGCATCGGAAACAGGCGCAAGTTCGCGATGTAGATTATTCATTCTAAACCTCTTTTTTTAACGAACCAATATTAAGGGAACCGGGCATTATGTCTCCTTTAATGGCGGTTGAGCGTAGTGTATTTATCACATCATCTCCCTGTTGACCGGGAGCTGACTGGGGTTCAATACTGTCCAGGAAGCTGGTCGTCGGAACGAAAAATAATGTTCCCGTTATCGCACGGCTGACATCCAGGATCCGATCATAATTACCCGGTGGATTACCAATAAACATATTCTCAAGCATCCTTTCAATACGTTCAGGTTTTCGGGAGTAACCGATAAAATAGGTTCCGAACTCGCCTTTGCCGGGATCGCCAAATGGCATATTGTCACGCAGTATGTCGACGTCCTCGCCATCCTCTTCAATACTGGTGAGTACATTATGAGCATAACTGGGTTTATCAGCATCCCTGAGCTCAATGTCTGATAGTTTTTCGCGGCCAATAATCTTTTCCTGCTGCTCAACAGGAATCGCATTCCATTTATCAAGATCATGCAGGTATTTCTGGACGATCACATAGCTCCCGCCAGCGAATACCATGTCCTCATCACCAATCAGGGTTGCATCCACAGCGGCCTGAGCGACCGGATTTTCAGTACCGTCAACAAAACCTAATAGATCGCGATCGTCGAAATACCGAAAACCCTGAACGGAGTCAACAACACTAACCGAGTTGCCGAGATCCGACAGTATCCGGCTGGCCAGCTCAAAACAAAGATCCATCCGGGCGGCGCGAATATGATATAACAGGTCTCCGGGTGTTGATGGAGCATGATGTACACCATTGATTTCACGGAATACATGCAAATATTCAGGTTTTGTATCCCCAAAAAGGCGCTCCCACCCTCCTTCACTCACCCCCATGACACACGACAACCCACCATCAGATATACGAAAACCGACGCCTCTGATAAGAGAGGAAAGTATGCTGCAGTGAGCACGCACGGCGACTTCAGCCGCTTTACCGGGATTAATAGTCACAACCAGAAATATGGCTGCACGCGTAAGTCTCTCATCCACAGGTTGAGAGACGGACTGTGAAAATGGACACCCCACCCTGAACTCCTTGATAAAGGTCAGTAAACAGAACTCCAGCATAGCAAAATAACAGACTGAACTGACATTATTACGCAAGTTCCACTGTAATGATCAGTTCAGTTGATAAGACTTTGCCCCGGTCCCGGCCAGTTGCCCGCGATCCACAATCAGATACTCTTCTCTGATAGGCGAGTTTCCCAGGAAGGATTCAAGAATTTCCAGCGTCCCCGCAGCATAACGAGCCTGTGCAGAAAGTGACGTGCCTGACATATGTGGCGTCATGCCATTCCAGGGCATAGTTCTCCAGGGGTGAGACGCGGGGGCTGGCTGTGGGAACCAGACATCACCAGCGTATCCTGCCAGGTGCCCAGACTTCAGCGCGTTAACAACCGCATCTCTGTCAACAAGTTGTGCCCTGGCGGTATTAATCAAATAAGACCCCCTTTTCATCTCAGATATCATTTTTTGATTAAAAAAATGCTCCGTTGATGGGTAGAGTGGTACCTGCAGATTAACAATGTCCACAGTACGAGCCAGGGACTCTGCATCAGGATGGTATGTTAACCCTAACTCCTCTTCGATAGCTGACGCAAGACGGTGGCGTTGGGTGTAATGCAATGGCATATCAAACGCTTTTAATCTGCGTAATACAGCAAGTCCAATACGGCCAGCGCCAATAGTCCCAAAATGCATACCTTCAACGTCATAACTTCGTGTCACACAGTCTGCAATGTTCCATCCACCATCGGCCGAAATTTGATGCGAAGGGAGATAATTTCTTACCAGGGAAAGCACCATCATGACCACATGTTCTGCCACACTGATGCTGTTTGACCCAGTAATTTCCGCGACAGTGATACCTGCCTTCGCGGCCGCGTCGAGATCCACATGATCAGAACCAATGCCGGCAGTTAATGCCAGTTTAAGTTTCGAGGCTTTTTCTATCCGGTCCCTAGTTAAATAGGCTGGCCAG
>NZ_JBQSVA010000029.1:0-3811 GCF_052375995.1 Ewingella sp. AOP9-I1-14 | reverse complement strand
TACACAAAACGTCAAGACCGCCGCTCCTGAATCTTCCGAAAGATGGGGGACGAAAGAACAACGCGTCCTGTTGCCTGCCGGTCAATTCACCCGCCAGCAGGCGGAGGCCGTAGCAGCGGCATACAGCAATATCGCTATTGAGGACGATCAGGGGACGCATTTCCGCCTTGTCCTGCGCGTGTTCGGGCAGATGGTCTGGCGGGCGTGGAATTTCCAGCCTGCGGCGGGGGCAGAGTTTAACAAATTCATCGTCAGCAACGGCGTGAGAAAGCAGTAAGGCAGTGAAGTGAGGTGCCGGACGGGGAAAACGTCCGGCAGACATAAATCAAAACTTATGAGGTATCAACTATGTCAGTAACCGAGTCTAAAGCAGTATCTACAACCCGTAAAGCAGCAAAAAATCCTAAAAACTCCGCGCAGAGCGCCGCCGTGGAGCAGGCACTGGCAAATACGCCGGTCGAGATGGTGCCCCTGAGCCAGCTGACACTGTCACCGCTGAATGTGCGTAAAGTGTCCCCCGATCCGGTGAAATTGCAGGAACTGGCAGACAGCATTCGCGCCGTGGGCGTGTTGCAGAACCTGATCGTACATCTGTTGCCGGATGGCCTGTTGGGTGCCGCCGCCGGTGGCCGCCGTTTTCGTGCCCTGAACATCCTGCTGAATGGCGGGATGATCACCGCAGATTACGCGGTGCCGGTGAAGACCGTCAGCGAAGACATGGCAAAAATCGTCTCCGCAACGGAGAACTTTCAGCATGAAGAGATGCACCCTGCCGACCAGATTGCGGTGTTTGGTGAAATGAGCCGCGAAGGGAAAACGGCGGCACAAATCGCGGGTGTGCTCGGCTACAGCACTAAACACGTTCAGAAATTCCTGCGGCTGGCAGGCATGGCTCCGGCGTTGCTTGCGGCGCTGGCCGAAGACAAGCTCAACGTTGACCAGTTGCAGGCCCTGTCGGCCAGCGAAGATCAGGAACGCCAGCTGAACGTCTGGGAAAATGCCTTCGGCTATTACCGCAACCCGAAGGAACTGCGGGAAGCGGTGCTCAAGGGCGAGGTGCCCGCTGCAGGCAACCGCCTGCTCGACTTTGTCGGGCGTGAAGCTTACGAACAGGCAGGCGGCGGGTTCCGCTACGATTTGTTCTCTGATGAAGGCTTTATCGGCGATACCGTGCTGCTCCACACCGTCGCCCGTCAGAAATTGACGGATATTGCCGCCGGCATTGCGCAGGCCGAAGGATGGTCATGGTCGGAGGGGCGCACCGAGGGGGTGAGCACCTACGGTGAAGATGCAGAGCGTTATCTGTTACTCAAACAGCCTGCCGGTGAACTGACTCCCGAGGAACGTGCGCGGTTTGATGCGCTCGATAAGCAGTTGGAAACGCTGTCTGAGCAGGATGATGACGAAGACGCAGACCATGACGCACTGGAACTGGCTGCAGATGGCTGTCAGGCCGAAATGGACGCCATCGAAGCCGCCGCAAACATCCGGGCATGGGATGCCGATGTTCGTGCCCACGGCGGCGTGGTGGTGTCACTGTTGCACGGGGCGATTTCTGTCCGTCGCGGCGTGATGCTGCGCAGCGACCTGCCGGAAATTGCCGCAGATGATAAAACCGGTGTTAATCAGCACCTCAGCAGTATCCGCACTGAAGGCAGCGAAGAAGAATCTGCGCAACCACAGGCCAAACCGCTGAGCGCCGCACTGGTCAAAAGCCTGTCCAGCGAGCGCACCTTAGCCGTACAGGCGGCACTGGCGGCACAACCGCAAATGGCACTGGTGATTTTTGTGCACGATTGCCTGAAATCCACCTTTACCACCCATTCATATACGGCATCCACCCTCAAAGTTTCGCTGCATGCTCACACCGGCAACCTGCTCGACAATGCCCCGACCGCAAACGACGGACTGGCGATGCAGCATCTTAACGCCATGCACGAGGCGTGGCAGGCACTGCTGCCGGACAACTGGCACGAAAGCTGGGACTGGTTACTTGCGTGGGATACGCAGCAGCTGATTTCTGTCATGGGCTATTGCCTTGCCAAAACGCTGAACGGGGCATCAGAACGCCTGAGCCACAAAGACAGCAAGGCAGGAAAAGAACTCGAGCCGGTGGAGGCGATGCTGGGCTTCACGCTGCGCGACTGGTGGCTGCCGACAAAGGCCAATTTCTTCGGGCGTATTAGCAAAGAGCAGATTTCTGACAGCCTGTCGCAGGCCGGTCTGGACGGCGCGGCACGGGACGCCCTCAAAATGAAAAAAGCCGAGGCAGCAGAACTGGCTGAAGACAAAATCACACTGACCAGTTGGGTGCCTGAATGCTTGATGGCTGTCTGTGAGCAGCCGGACGCTGGTACGGATACTGACACTCACACCGCCGCAGCCATTGCCGCCTGATAAGGAGACGCCGCTCCGTGAAGGAGCGGCATATAACACCATGAAAAACCGTCAACCTCATTTTCTTGCCAACCTTCTGGGCTGCCAGCCAGCAGGGGCAGACATGTCTCCCGAACTGCGTGGCAACGTCCGTCAGATGTTTACGGACTCTGTTCTGCAAAACGTTGATCTGCCCGCTGCATGGTCTGTTGATGTGCCTGCGCCCTGCGAAGAGGGGTTTCTGTCGAGCTGCTGCGTGCTGACGGCGGCGCCTGATATCCGGCTTATCTTCGGGCATGGCGGAGCAGATGCCCCCTTCTGGTCGATGGGGCTGTTGTTTGACAACGATTTATCGGTCGCGTGGTTATTTGTGTCTGAGGTTATCGATAACGCTGCAATAGCGGCTATCGGGCGCGAAATTGAGCGCATCGATGAGTATGTGCATGCGGGATATACCGGCGCGGGCAGACTGGCCGCCGCCTTGCGGTTTACGGGGGTGGCCGTATGATCCCCCGCTCACATGCGTTAGTCCCGTTACAGCCTCAGCGGCGGGCAGCCATGCAGGCCATTGGTTATGTTGAACGTCGCAGTGAGACGGCCCACCGGATGGGGAGATACCCCTATGCCCATGCCTTTTTCCGGTTTATGGGCAAACCGGCTATTGGCGTAGATGACATCCGGATGCTCGACGGTACTTTTGACCCCAGCCAGCGGGGGCGTCCGGGTAAGGAGCGATACATCGCCGCCCTCGATATGCTTATTTCGACACGGGGCGCATCGTGCCCCTCTCCGTTGTCGGGCGGAGTAGGGCACAGCCTGTTCCCTGAAGTTGAACGCAGAGAGCGGCAGCGGGGGGAACAGCGTGCCCGTCTGAAGGCTAACCGCAGGCAAAATGTTGAAGCAAAAGCAGGGGAACAGAAGCGGATACGCTATGAAACGCTGTTGGGGCAGGCTGAGATCGAGCTGGCATTTTGTACCCCGAGCACGGTCAGGCCGTGGTACGACAACTGGTCGCGCAGAGACTTGCTACTCCACGATTTAGGCGAACTGGTTTACGCGTGGTTTTCACGCTTTCCCAGTCTCGGGCATTTTGACCGGTACTTTCTGCGGTATGAACCGCTGTGGGTGGTGATGCTGGAAGTAAACCGGCACGCTGACGAACAGAGTGAGTTTGAGGTCTACCTTGATCGCCTGATGCTGCCGAATCGTCTGTCTGACCTGGAGAGAAAAGAAAGATAAACCCGCAAGCTGCTGCGGCTGCGCCGCGGCGGCTTTGCTTTGCCTCCGGTCTGTTTCACCGGCTTCTCTCTTTCATTCCTTTCGTACGTTTCCTCTCCTGGCTTCCCCTGTTCTTCTTCATTTGCTTATTTCTTTGATTCTTCTCCCTGTCCATCGATGTCCGGCTTTTCTTTTCCACAACAAACCACAAAGGCTA
>NZ_JBQSVA010000028.1:0-3932 GCF_052375995.1 Ewingella sp. AOP9-I1-14 | reverse complement strand
CGTTGCCAGACCAATTCCACTCGTGCCTCCTGTGATTAATGCAACTTTATTAGGGGTCAGTTTGGATATAGTGAATTATTGTACGGTAAGCCTGTTTTTTTGGACAGGTTTACCTCTAGCAATAGGGTGTACTCCCGCGCTATACGCCGTTTCCCGTGGATTTTGTCTAATCGGATAACCTAAATACGATACGGAATACGCGATAATTTAAAAGCGATAGCCACTGGCACTAAATCAATCCCTTATGGGTTGGCGTGGTTAAATAATGCGCTAAACGTATAATAATTTCCGATCTCCAAACTGCCCCCCTCAATCAGCGGTTGCAGAATAGATACTGGTTTTTCAGTCGGGTGGCGGCGGTTGCCACTGATCGCTAAGGTTTGGCGTCGCTTCTAGAGCGCTGTTTGGCGATGGTTCGAAGGATGCCTACCAAGTTTTGGACGGTAGCTGACTTCTCACGTGGTCGGTGCACCAGTGCAATGGTCGTCCTAAGCACCTTGTGCTTGATTTTCTGATAGGTCACACCGGTCGCATGTATTTGTCGAATGGACTCGGGGATCAGTGTCACACCGAAGCCGGCCGCAACCATGTTCACGGTCGAGGAAATCTGCGGAGATTCCATCTCGATCTGCGGTGAGAAACCCGCAATGCGGCAAGCACTGATAATCGAGTCATACAGGTCAGGGCCTATGTGGCGAGGAAAGAGAATAAGCGGATCGCGCGACAGTTGCGCCAGTTCAATGCTTCTCAAACGGCCCAGGCGATGACCCGATGGCAGGACCGCGACCATTTCCTCCTCAACCAGAGAAACGGTGTCGAGGTCCCGACAATTCAATGGGAGCCTAACCAAAGCGCAATCGACCTTGCCATCCATGACTGTTTCGAGAAGCGTTGTGCTATTGCTCTCTTCGGACTTGATCGAAACGCCCGGATAACCCTGGCGAAATTGACGCATGACCGTAGCCACCAAGGGATGAAAGACCGTCGATCCGGCAAAGCCGATGGACAAACTGCCACTTTCGCCTCTGGCAGCCTTCTTCACCTGTACTAGTGCACGGTCGGCATCTTCAAGTATGCGTCTCGCGCTCTCCCTGAAGATGGTGCCAGCCTCAGTCAGCTCTACTCGTCTCGGATAACGGAAAAAGAGCTTTGTGCCGATTTCCCGCTCAAGCTTGATGATCTGTTGGCTTAGGGGAGGCTGGGCGATGCCGAGTCGCTCTGCTGCGATGGTGAAATGCAGATGCTCGGCCACGGCCAAAAAATACCGCAACTGGCGAAACTCCATGGTATGTCCTCCGGTTCAAGGTGCGTGCGGGCGAAAGCCCAAGACTCCAGATCAGCCATCTGAGCATGGCGGCTTCAGTGCCTGCACCGTATGCGCGTGTACGGAAACGAGGCCGAGCGGCGCACGCCGTCATCTTGGGCACGCCTGCACCCAAATGGAGGGAGAGCGCACGGATACGACCAGCATACCTCGACCAACTTGTTTTCGATATGTTTCTCGTCTTGAAAACGTGTCTATGAAGTATTGGATCGAATCGCGACATGCTCCTAAGCTGACAACATCATCAACAAAGGGCGGTTTTTCTCGTAGGCCAACCAGAGCAGATCCTTGATCTCTGTGCCCTTCGTTTGACGCCCTTAAACAAATAAGGAGTCTCTCGTGTCCTCAATGCTTGAATGGCCCACGGCCGCTTCGGTCCAACCGGCTGGTGACCGCAGCCTTCTCGTCTCCAACTTGACGGCCATCGTCGGCCGAAAAAACGTTTTGACCGATGAAGCCGCGACGAAACGCTATCGAACGGGATTCAGATTTGGCACCGGCAAGGCTCTGGCAGTCGTCAGGCCCGGGTCACTTGTCGAACAATGGCATGTACTGAAGGCCTGCATCAATGCCAACGTGATCGTTATCTCGCAAGCGTCCAACACGGGACTAACGGGTGGTTCAACGCCCGACGGTAACGACTATGACCGCGACATCGTCATCGTCAGCACCATTCGCATGAAAAAGGTCTATCTGATCGAGGGTGGTACGCAGGTTGTCTGCCTACCGGGTGCGACGCTCGATCAGCTTGAGCAAAAGTTATTGCCCATTGGGCGGGAACCGCATTCTGTCATCGGCTCCAGTTGCATCGGCGCCTCAGTATTTGGCGGGGTATGCAACAACTCGGGGGGCGCGCTGGTTCAGCGCGGCCCGGCGTATACGCAGATGTCGGTATTCGCACGCGTCGATGACGAGGGACATTTACACCTGGTCAATCATCTCGGAATCCGTCTGACTGGGTCGGAGGAGGACATCCTGGGACACCTCGACAGCGGTGATTTCTCCGACTCTGACGTCGTTCACGACGCTGGAGCAGGGTCAGATCACAACTATGTCCAGCATGTCCGCGAGATCGACGAGGACACGCCGGCCCGCTTCAATGCGGACCCTGGACGGCTGTACGAGTCCTCCGGATCCGCCGGCAAAGTCATGGTGTTTGCAGTGCGCCTGGACACATTCCCGATCGAGAAGAACCCCCAGGTATTCTATATCGGTACAAACAAGACCGACGAGCTGACCGATATCAGGCGGCAAGTACTCGGCAAATTCAAGCATATGCCGATCTCTGGCGAATACATGCATCGCGATGCGTTCGAAATTGCTGAGAAGTATGGGAAAGATACCTTTCTTATGATCCATTACCTCGGCACGGCGAGATTGCCAAAGCTGTTTGCGCTGAAGGCCCGATTCGATACTATTTTTGACCGAATCCCCTTTCTGCCAGCGCACCTGACCGATCGCTTCATGCAGGCAGCAAGTCACCTGTTCCCGAATCATCTGCCGGCGCGCATGAAAGACTTCCACGAGAAGTTCGAACATCACTTGCTACTCAAAGTCTCGGCGGAGGGCACGGACGAGGCCCGAAGCTTTCTCAAGGACTACTTCTCCACGGCGACCGGTAGCTTCTTCGAATGTACGCCCGAAGAAGGCGACAAAGCTTTCCTGCATCGTTTCGCGGCAGCCGGCGCAGCCAACCGCTACCGTGCGGTACACGCCCGGACCGTGGAGAACATTCTCGCCCTGGATATCGCATTGCCACGCAACAAACGGGACTGGTTCGAGAAGCTGCCGCGGGAGATCGAGACGCCAATCATCCTCAAGCTCTATTACGGCCACTTCCTCTGTCACGTGTTCCACCAGGACTACATCGTGAAGAAGGGCAACGACTGCATGGCGATCGAGCACAAGATGTGGAAGTTGCTGGATCAGCGCGGTGCCGAATACCCAGCTGAACACAATGTCGGACATCTGTATTACGCCAAGCCCGCCCTGCGCAATCACTATCAAGGGCTGGACCCCTGCAACTGCTTCAACCCCGGTATCGGCCACACGTCGAAGTTCACTAACTATCGCTAGCCTGAGGCCGACACGCCAGCAGTACGGGTTGCTCCGAAGCCAGCGGCGCCATGACCGTCGGACCATGAATGGCTTGTAGGCGCTCTAGCACCTGCTTGGGAAGACGGCTTCTAAGGGAGCCGCACACATACACACGAAAAGTAACTCAGCTCAGCTATCGCTCATGCCGATGGTTGCTGGACCCTTGTCGCCAATTTTTGGGTCTCCCAGGCTCGCGGAGTGAAGACATGCCACGCCTCGTTGCAGATACTCCAGTTTCCCTGAAGTCCGCATTAGAGGGGGCCGCTTGGAAAACGGTAATTATCCTACTATAAGGGCTTCCCCGAACAGTCAACGCCGGTTTTTAATTTCTGTCTGTTCATCAATGAAAGGCAAGGGATGAGACTGCGCAACTATAATCGGTCACGCTGAATCGCTATTGATTCGGACCCTGATGAAAGACGCTCGTGAGATCCTCCCTCGTTAATCGGATAGTGATATCCAGTAGGATATGCAGATACTTCTCTCGGGGTTACAACCCTTTACCATCAAT
>NZ_JBQSVA010000027.1:0-4149 GCF_052375995.1 Ewingella sp. AOP9-I1-14 | reverse complement strand
CTCCAGACTTACCATCAACAGTTGATAACCTTGGGTCAGTGTTACTTGCCTTTCCTGCCATATCAGCAGTGAGTTTTTGGAATGATGATCCAGAGACAACCAAGCCGCCTGGCAGTGTTAAATTGACCGTTCCCGGTGACGTATAAAACGTCTGATACACTGCGCTCATTGCTTCGGTGTCAGCAAGCGCTTTAGTAATTTGAGTGGCCAGCGTCATGGTGATGGCTGTGCGGTCACCACTCAGCATCGGAATGCCAACATAGCTAGCCCCGGTAACTGCGACGGGGAACGGCAGTACCAGTGTTATCTGTGTGGCGCTGTCGACACTTTTAATCTCAAATGCCCGCGGGCTAATGGTGCTGTATCCAATAAGAAGCATGTCACCAGGGCGAAGGCCTGAGTTTGTCCATACGGTGCCCACGCCAATGACCACCGGGCTATTTGCCGTGGTGTTTACAGTGCCAGATGAATACCAAGTCATTATTTTCTCCAGACATAAAAAAACCCGCCGTAGCGGGTTAAGTTTTTTGATTTTCACTAGCTGATCACACTAGCATTACGGCTTGCGAATACATCATATTGAGCAGTAAAACTGACATTTGCTGAGCCATTGTGACCGTTGAAAATCTGATAGGTAACAGGCAGGTTCCCTGTTCCGATTGGGACATAAAAAGTAAAACCATTAGAGGAAAAACTGTCGGAAAATATTTTTATCACATCATTTCCCCCGACCCGGATTGCAATGAATGATCCTGTACCCGGACTTCCCGAGGTTATCGTCCCCTTAAAGGTTCCAGATACAGAGATTTTCCTTGCAAACCCCTTATCTTGAGCAACATTAAAGAGCGTCCCTGATATACCCCCACTGTTGCCGACCTGCGCCTGATTGCTCTCTGAACGACCCACGCTAAAATCGGCTAAATCACCAACCATCTTTGCCGCGTACACCGTTCCCGCGAAGTCGCCGTCTGTTGCATACACTGTTCCTCGGAACCTGCCGTCGGTTGCATAAACCGTTCCGCGTACAACCGCGTTATTCAACTCGGCATTGCCGTTTTTTGGCAGCCGCCATCCATCACCGGCATCACCAGAAACAAAGTTTGCGGACTGAAGCGTGTCTGATATTTTCGCAAAATCGATACTCGCATTCTGGATAAATGCAGAGTTGATGAACACGTCTCCATTAACCACGGCCCATGGCGAGTAATAATTACCGTTAGAACCGCTCATCAAAACGAGCTGATTCGCGTTAAAGGCGATGCGGGTTAATACAGGTTTTCCCGGCTCAGCAATAACGGCGATCGACATCCCGGCATCGTAATAATTCCCGCCCATGTTTACGCCAGCTTTCATACTGTAGATGGCGCTGCCCGAGCCATCATTATTGAAGACCGATGTCATTTTCTGTTCGAGCGCAGCCGTGTTTATCTGCACCTTACCAGTTAATGAATCAACCGAACTGTTTGTCGCCTGAACAGTCGTGGTTAGGTCTGCGAGAGCTTTTTGGGTATTGGCTATAGTTGTCATCACAACCAAAACGTCAGCGCGAATAGCACCAGCCTCAGCGTATTGATGCTGTATTCCGGCATTACTAGCCAGTGCGGTCTGCAGCAACGCCTCAATGCTTCCCCCAATCTGCTCGGTCAGCCGGCGGCCATCTTCCGCATTCAGCAAATCATCAGCAATTTCGCCAAGGTAGTCATTGGCCTGGTCGTTGGACATTCCACGCACCCAATCGGTGTACCCCGATTCGTTGCCGGTTTTATCCACCAATTGGGCGCGGTACCAGAATATCTGACCGGGTCTCAACCCAAGCTGGGTATATGTCGCCTGTGGATATGGAACGTCAGATAGCAGAATCGGGTTGGATTTGTCCTCGTTTGGGGTGTACTGAATTTCTGTTTTGAGAGTATCCGAAGTGTTTGCAGGGAACCCCCAGTTAAGTGTGATCCCCCAGTTTATCGCCGTGGCCGCCAGGCCGATGGGTTTCGGTGGATTGCCCACCTTACCTGTCAACGTGGCTTCCTGCGAATACCCCCACCCGCTGGATATCTCGGCGGCATTGATCGCCCGAACGCGAACGAGGTAGCGGCCAGCGTAAATACCGGGTACCTCAAACGACGTTGTCGAGCTGCGCGGCACGTTAACCCAGTTCCCATCGTTACGGCGCCACTGTGCTTCATAGGCGATAGCATTTTGAGTGGCATCCCACGTCGCTCGCATCGTCTGGACGCTGATTGTCTGTTCAACCACAGAAAATGAGCTGATCTGAATATTAGCCGGTGCTGACTGGTTGCCTGGCGGAATGACGCTGATTGGCCGCTGGTCAATCACCGCGCCTGTATCGATACGCGCAAACTTATCAGGATCATGCAAAATGCCGGTGATGGTAAATGTGCCATCATCATTTTCAGCCGTGCTAGTGATTCGATATTGCTGTGCAAAAAGCTCATCAGACTCAACCACCCACACGCATTCAGCCTCAGGAGTTTCTGAATAGGCTGTGCTGACAGTGACAATATTTCCATTGATAGCCTGAATCGTCCTGCTTTGAGAAACTCCCGTCGGCAAGTTCACCTGTATACGGTCGCCGGGCTTAGCATTTGGTACTCTATCCAAGTTTATAACGCGGCCCGAGGCCGAACTAACTCGGCCGCCGGTGATGCGCCCGGACAAGTTCTCATCTGCAACAGCAATGATATAGCCTGGTTGGGGAATGTCGCCGTCGAGGCCCACAGAGAATGTGACAACGCGGTCGCTATTATTGGTAAGAATCCCCCAGCGCCCCTTCCTGTTGGCCTCTGACTGACGTGTGCAGCCAATCGCGGTCAACTCAAGCTGGTTAAAGACCTTGTAACGATTAACCAGCGCCTGTTCGAATACCGGCTCCATAGCGTCAGCGTAGGCGTTATCCGGATCAGACCAAGAGACCAGGGCCGACGAATAGCGCGTTTTCGTGTTGCTGCTGGAGTAGGTGAAGAGGCCGTTAACAACGTTCGCGTTGGTAAAGTTGTAGTCCACGTCGCGTGGCATGTCCGCCAGCGCAAAAATCTGATCCCCGCCCCAGTAGGTCATGCCGCGGAAAATGGCCGCGAAATCGCGCAAAACGGTGTAGGCATCGTTGCGATTCTGGACATACACGTTGCAGATGTAACGCGGCTCTGTGCCGTTTCCACCTCGACCGTCGGGAACAGGCTGATCACAATACTGGGCCACCTGGTACAGCGTCCATTTATCGATATTGGCTGCCGTCAGACGGTCACCAAGACCAAAGCGCTCTGAGACCACGATATCGTAGAAAATCCATGCCGGGTTATCCGTCCACGCCCACTTAAAGCCACCCTGCCATATTCCAGAGTATGTTCTGTTGATAGGGTCGTAATTGTCCGGCACCCGCACGATGCGCATTTTTGTATCAACCGACACAGGCGGGATCGATCCGTTAAATTGGCTTGAATCGAATTCGATATAAAGTAGAACGGTATTCGGATAGCGCAGCTTGGCATCGATAACTTCCGTAAAGCTTTGCAGCATCATCGCATCGCCAATCTTGGCGCTGTTGGCGTCGGCCGTCACCTTTCTAAGGCGAAGCGTCCATGTGCTACCAGACTGCGGCAAATCAATTCGATGGCTTCTTTCATACCCTGTTGTCGTCTTGCCAGTAACAGACGTGTCTAAAATGGTTTGCCATGTTCCGCCGTCGGTCTGAAGCTCAATGACATAATTAATGCTGTAGCCAACCAGGTCTCCGTTGTCTTTTTGATTAAACAGCGCGGGCCATTTAAGGCGCAATCTAACCGCTGACAGTTGAGAATTCGTAAATGTCCGAGTCCATGCGCTGGTGCTTTTGACCTCTGTGCCGACAGTGATTTCATTATTGGAACCAGGCAACCCTTGGATATAGGTTTGCGCCTGCGTGCCCGGGCGGAACTCCCATGTCACGCCGCTGAAGTTATTGCTGCCATCAGGGTTCTGGAGTGGTGTGCCATCTAAATAAATATTTTGCGCCGTCAGGCCACCGGCCCACTCTCCCTCACCCAGCGCGATCAACACCTTTGCTTTCGCAATGGACTGGAGATCGTCCGGCTGTTCTACAGGCGTGCGTGATGAAGAGCTGCCGCCTTTGCGGCCTCTGATTGCGGTAGCTGT
>NZ_JBQSVA010000026.1:0-4400 GCF_052375995.1 Ewingella sp. AOP9-I1-14 | reverse complement strand
GCTTTTTGCCTTCCGGCGGTTCTCTGCTCGAGAAGAGAGTAGGACAAAAGGCGCTGCCTTTTGAACGTTGCGCAGCAGCGTCCCGCAGGGTGAAGCACGCGGTGGTTCATCACCTGCCAGGCATCAAATAAAGTGAGAAACCCCAGCCTAAAGGCCGGGGTTTTTTGCTATGTGGGAAACGGTAAATAAAACTTCATACATTCCTCCTTAATTCTCTTAAGATCCTCCCTATCTTAAAAACACAATCAAACTCTATAAGCCGTAAACCGCTGGATCAGTTAAACTGGGCATAATTGAGTAACGAATGAGTAATGTGGTTATGCCGATCCAAGGTACATCTTTAAAGGCTTTCAATACCTTTGCTATCAACGCTAATGCTAACGCCGTAATAACGGCTTCGACGCCCGCGGAATTATCAGCAGCCTGGCTTGAGGCCAAAAAATCGAACAAGCCATTCTTATTATTGGGCGAAGGCAGTAACGTTCTGTTTTTAAATGATTTCTCCGGTGATATTGTTCTGAACCGCATCCTTGGGATCGATATTAAAGAGAATGATCATGAGTGGTTATTGCATGTAGGCGCAGGTGAGAATTGGCACCAGTTAGTCGTTTCAATGCTAGAGAAGAATATCCCCGGACTCGAAAACTTAGCCTTGATCCCTGGCTGTGTGGGATCTGCGCCTATTCAGAACATTGGCGCTTACGGCATTGAGCTGCAAAATGTCTGTGATTATGTCGACTTACTTAACTTAGCAACCGGCGAGATTAGCCGTATTGATGCCAGCGAATGCCAGTTCGGCTACCGTGAAAGCATCTTCAAACATGGGTATCGCGATGGTTTTGCTATCGTGGCGGTGGGGCTGCGGCTGAGTAAGGATTGGCATCCAAAGCTGACTTACGGTGATTTAACCCGTCTGGATGATGTCAGCGTAACCCCGCAACAAATATTCGATTCAGTGTGTCATATGCGTCGCAGCAAGCTTCCAGACCCTAAAGTGACAGGGAATGCAGGGAGCTTCTTTAAGAATCCGATTGTCGATGCCCTTATCGCTGATGCTCTGAAGAACCAGTATCCGGCCATGCCTTATTACCCACAGGCCGACGGCACGGTTAAGCTTGCCGCAGGTTGGTTAGTCGAAATGGCTGGTCTGAAGGGAACAAGCTTGGGTGGCGCGAGTGTTCATCAACAGCAGGCGCTGGTGCTGGTGAATAGAGACGGTGCAACCGGAGCGGACATTAAATCTTTGGCAAAACTGGTGCGAGAAACCGTCGCAGAGCGTTTTGGTGTGTATTTAGAGCCAGAGGTTCGCTTTATATCATCAGTGGGTGAAGTAAACGCAGTTGAGGCGCTTTCATGAAAGATATCACCGTACCTCTCCACCTTATCTCCATCCTTTCCGACGGCGAGTTCCACTCTGGCGAGCAGTTAGGCACAGAGTTAGGCATGAGCCGTGCCGCCATCAACAAGCACATACAGACAGTCAGGGACTGGGGAGTTGATATCTTTACCGTTCCTGGTAAGGGCTACAGTCTGCCTGCACCCATTCAATTGCTCGACGAGCAGCAGATCCTCTCCTTCCTGCCGGAAGGACGAGTCAGCGTGCTGCCTGTTATCGACTCAACTAACCAGTATCTGTTAGATCGTATCACCACACTGGGGTCTGGTGATGCTTGCGTGGCGGAGTATCAGCAAGCAGGCCGTGGAAGAAGAGGGCGAAAATGGTTCTCTCCTTTCGGCTCCAATCTTTACCTCTCTATGTATTGGAAGCTGGAACAAGGTCCGGCTGCGGCAATGGGCCTGAGTTTGGTGATCGGCATCATTATGGCCGAAGTGCTGCAAAAGTTGGGGGCGGAGGACGTTCGCGTTAAATGGCCAAACGATCTCTACCTTAAAGATCGCAAACTTGCCGGTATTCTAGTGGAGTTAACAGGGAAAACCGGCGATGCGGCGCATCTGGTTATTGGCGCCGGCATCAACTTGAAAATGCGTGAACTCTCTGCCGATAGCATCGATCAAGGTTGGATAAATCTGCAAGAAGCTGGCGTGCATATCGATCGCAACCAGCTCACGGCGACATTACTCTCTGAGCTGCGTCTGGCACTGCGCCAGTTTGAGATTGATGGGTTAGCCCCGTTCATTAGCCGCTGGCGCAGCCTGGATAATTTTATCGATCGCCCAGTTAAGCTATTGATTGGCGAGCAGGAAATTCATGGCATTGAGCGAGGTATCGATCAGCAAGGTGCATTACTGCTCGAACAAGACGGGGTAATTAAGCCATACATTGGTGGCGAGATATCTCTGCGCGGTAGGTAACAAGTCGAAGTTAGATTGCATTAAAAAGGAGGGCTTTTGCCCTCCTTTGTCATTTCCTTAATCGAACACTCTCCACCGCGTGGTTTGCGCTCTTGGTCATTATCAGACTAGCACGCTCGCGAGTTGGGAGGATATTCTCTTTTAAATTCAACCCGTTGATCTCATTCCACAGTTGCGTAGCGATCTTCACTGCCTCTTCCTCTGGCAGCTTCGCATAGTGGTGGAAATAAGAATCTGGGTCGGCAAACGCGCCCTGACGGAATTTGAGGAAACGATTGATATACCAGCTTTGTAATAGGTCTGCAGGTGCATCGACGTAAATAGAGAAATCGACGAAGTCAGACACAAAGACATGGTGGGGATCGTGTGGGTAATCCATCCCGCTTTGTAAGACATTCAGACCTTCTAAAATAAGAATGTCTGGCTGCTCAATGACTTTGTTGCCATCTGGGATCACATCATAAATCAGGTGCGAATAGACCGGAGCGGTAACGCTCTTGGCGCCGGACTTAACCTCTGACACAAAGTTAACTAACTGATGCATATCATAAGATTGCGGGAAGCCTTTCTTCTTCATGATCCCACGTTCTTGCAGCGTCTTATTCGGATACAGGAATCCGTCGGTGGTAATTAACTCGACCGTCCTATGCTCGGGCCAGCGGCTCAGAAGGGCTTGTAGAACGCGAGCCGTCGTACTCTTACCTACCGCGACACTGCCCGCAATCCCAATGACATAAGGGATTTTCTGACCATCCGTGCCTAAGAACTGCTCTAAGACTGCCTGGCGGCGAAGGTTCGAACTGATGTAAAAATTAAGAAGGCGTGAAAGCGGCAAATAGATTTGCGCAACCTCCTCCAAGGATAGATCCTCATTGATGCCTTTTAATTTCGCGATCTCAGTTTCCTTTAGTGTTAACGGAACCGAGTCACGTAAGGCTGCCCATTGAGCTCTGTCGAACTGTAGATAAGGGGTTGCCAAGGATAAGTCTCTTTTATTCATAAGTTAAAATCTGCCTGTTAGCGCAGGTCAGGAAAGGCGCCGCACGCCAAGTCCAGACAGTAAACCAGCTGCCCATTATAGACAGCTAAATTTTCGTCGTAGACATTTTTCTTATACCTTATCGAATTCTTTGATTGGGTTAAAAATTTTTAACTAAAGTCATAAATCCGCATTTTTATACCTTGGCATCCTGATTGGCAGGCTGCTTTGCGTTATCTCAAGGAAATATCTGTGTTGAATACAGATTAAAGAGAGATAACGGATAATTAGCGCCGCTCGGGTTTCCAGAGCCAAGCAGATTCGGGCCTGTGGATGGCAAGGGCCAGCAAGAGGCGGTAAAACTTAAAAAATTCATTTTGCATAATATTTGGGCGAGAAAGGGCCTGGATACGCTGTTTTCCTCACTTTTTGCATAAAACATGACCGATAGAGCAAAAGTCGCAATTTTTTTGTTGCATCCCCCGCCGAGTCTCCCTAGAATGCGCAGCACTTGATGCCGGCATAGCTCAGTTGGTAGAGCAACTGACTTGTAATCAGTAGGTCCCGAGTTCGACTCTTGGTGCCGGCACCAATCAAGTACTTAAAATCTGGTGGGGTTCCCGAGCGGCCAAAGGGAGCAGACTGTAAATCTGCCGTCATCGACTTCGAAGGTTCGAATCCTTCCCCCACCACCAAACAAGCCTTATCACTAAGGCAACTTATGAGGCCAAGTGCTTTGTAAGTGAAGATGAGGTGTTAAGTGTCTCATTTCCTTATCCCCGTCTTCTCGTTCTTCAGAACAATCAGGTAGCCGAGTTCCAGGATGCGGGCATCGTATAATGGCTATTACCTCAGCCTTCCAAGCTGATGATGTGGGTTCGATTCCCACTGCCCGCTCCAAGTATGTGCTGATATAGCTCAGTTGGTAGAGCGCACCCTTGGTAAGGGTGAGGTCGGCAGTTCGAATCTGCCTATCAGCACCACTTCCCAATTCTCTCCCTCCTGATTTTCTTTCTGTAAAATAATTCATCAAGCAAATGCTTGGTTGATGTGGTGATACCACCGATTTAACCGTGTCTTAGAGGGACAATCGATGTCTAAAGAAAAG
>NZ_JBQSVA010000025.1:0-5993 GCF_052375995.1 Ewingella sp. AOP9-I1-14 | reverse complement strand
GGCTTCTGGAATAACTGGCGGTTCTGATTTCCTTCTGTAGGTTAGAGCGCTCTTACTGCCTGTTTTTATATAGAAATAGTACGAGTCATGAAACATCTCTAGTGGTTTGTTTTCTATGGATTTTTTCACAATTCTATCAAGCAAACCTATATGGATAAGGTAGGTGATTGCTTTGTTTAGTTCAGGTAATTTGCATTTCAATTTTTTGCATATGGTCTTTTTCCTAGCCAGTGTGTATTCGCTGTTATTATCACGAGCGTAAAGAAGATACATGTAAGTTTGCAAGGCTAGTAACTCAAAGGGATATCTGTTGTGCATGGATTGAAATGCACTTATTTTTTTGTCCTCGTCGACAACTCCTTTAAATGGAAGCTTGCACCATCCATCATCATGATTTTCTAGCACATCCACGGTATAAATCTTTTTTCGTGCAGTCGGCGACATGTTTTTTATCAGCTCTTTTGCATAAAGAATTTTAAGACCTTCGTTCACCAGGGAACGGCTTAATGACGCTATCTCGCAAAGGTTGCTAAAGGTTAGCTCAACCGTTCTGTGACCAGAGTCTGACTCTTTGCAAAACAGGCAGAATGTTAAATAAATTTTTAACGCCGCTATGGCTTTTGCTGTATCAAGATCGCTGAATTCAGCGATCCTGTTTCCTATCCATAGTGAAGGCATTTTTTTCCAGTACAGCATGAATCACCTCAAGGCCAAGTTTTGAAAGATGAAATAGACCAATCCCAATATAGAAAGTGAGAGCACAAGGTTAGTTATTACCACTGCGACTTTCGCAAGCCTCTCAGCCAGACACACGCCTTTCTCAAACATTTTTCACCCCTCGTAATCGCTTCTTGTTGTTTTTATTATCTCAGGGCGTGAAGGCGTTGTAACGCCTTCACAAAAATCTATCTAGAAAGATAAAAATGATGTTATTTTTTTATTTCGTTGTTTTTAAAGGTTTTTTATTTGAGATTTGGTGTTTGTATTAATCATAATATGGTTCACCGTGAACTATGTATGTGAGTCGAACCGTTGAGTTTTGAATATTAGGCCTGAATAGTGTCCAAGATCACTCGGTTTCGGACACTATTCAGGATGGCAAATGAAGCGTTACTCGCCTTCTTCCGTGTCATTAGCTTCTTTGCCAAAATCTCGATATTTTTCTTCTAACAGGGAAAAATCACATGTTCCTTGCATTTTTCCTTGCAGGACGAGATTCCTTAAAAGCTCTGATTTTTCAGCTATTTTATCTGAATTTACACGAATAAACTGGAGCTGCTTATAGAGCATTCTCTTGTAGGAGGTATTCGGCATACCGTTCAAATCAAGTAAGGATACTTCGGCTTCGATTATTGGAATCATGAACTTCAGATTAATCAATCCGAGCTGATTTTCGGGGACACCATTTTCATGGAGCTTAAAGAAGCTAGGCGATGATTCTTTAATAGTGCTATGCCATGGCTTTGGGGATGTTAAAGGGGCTAGATACTTATGCCCTTGAATCTCTAACACAATGCCAATGAAAGCTTTCGGATTCTGATAGGTAGGATCTTCGCTATTGGGAACTTTGTCTTCGAATCCCTTTAGGTATTCAATGTATCTGCTTGATATAGTGTAAAATTTCATTTTTTTCTCGTAAAAAAGGCGACTGTGTAGTCGCCTCTTTTACTGTATTACTTTAAGGTAGTAAATGACCTAAATTTCTAGCTGCACTTAAGGTAGCAAATCACCTAAATTTCTAGCTGCACTTAAAGGTAGCAAATCACCTAAATTTCTAGCTGCACTTAAAGGTAGCAAATCACCTAAATTTCTAGCTGCACTTAAAGGTAGCAAATCACCTAAATTTCTAGCTGCACTTAAGGTAGCAAATCACCTAAATTTCTAGCTGCACTTAAAGGTAGCAAATCACCTTGATTCGAGTATACCTGATCTTCGCTTAGGCTTACAACTAGGTAACTTGCAGCTGTGTAGTTGTAGCCCTTGCTGCTGTATCCCTGAAAAATGTCATTTGAGGCTTTTTTAAAGTACTGATCCCATTGTTGACTATTTTTTCATCAGTTCAGTGTGGGGGGGTAAGTTGGGTTATGACATGAACCAAAAAGGATCTGCTTGAGATCCTTTTTTTCTACGCGTAATCTCTTGCTCTGAAAACGAAAAAACCACCTGGGGAGGTGGTTTTTCGATGGTTCAGTAAGTTGGGGAACTTCTGAACCGTGGTAACAGGGTGTACAAGACCGCTGCCACCAAATTCGTCCTTCCAGTTTAGCCGTAGTTTGGTTCTAACTTCAAGAACTCTGCATCAGTAATCTCTTGTACACCCCTTACCAATGGCCGCAGCCAGTGGCGATAAGTCGTGTCTTTCCGGGTTGGACTCAAGATGATAGTTACCGGACAAGGCGCTGCGGTCGGACTGAACGGGGGGTTCGTGCATACAGTCCAGCTTGGAGCGAACTGCCTTCCCGGAACTGAGTGTCAGGCGTGGAATGAGAAACCGCGGCCATAACAGCGGAATGACACCGGTAAACCGAAAGGCAGGAACAGGAGAGCGCACGAGGGAGCTACCAGGGGGAAACGCCTGGGATCTTTATAGTCCTGTCGGGTTTCGCCGCCACTGATTTGAGCGTCAGATTTTGTGATGCTTGTCAGGGGGGCGGAGCCTATGAAAAAACGGCAACGGCGCATCCTTTTTCTGCCCTTCCTGACTCTACCTCTGTCTCTTTATCCCGTCATTCGTGAACAGGTAACGCCCGCCGCAGACTCACGGCAGGAGCGTAGCGACCGAGTGAGCGAGCGAGGAGGCGTCATTTAATCCCCACCTGCATATTGCAATTACGCCCTGCAGCCACATTTTTCCCTTTCCACATGAAGCACTTTCCTGAATTCCCACTTCGATTTAACATATTAAGCCAGTATACACTCCGCTAGCGCTACGTGACTGGTTCAGGGCTGCGCCCCGAAACCCGCCAAAAGCACTGACGCGCCCTCCGGGCTTGTCCAACACCCGTTCCGGCAGGGAATGATTTCCCCGCCTCACCGCCGTTTTCAGGAGGATGATTTGGCAGAAAAGCGCAACAAGATGCTCACCATGTGGGTGACGGAAGATGAGCACCGGCGACTGCTGGCGCGCTGTGACGGAAAGCAACTGGCCTCCTGGATGCGGCAGACGTGTCTCGATGAGAAGCCGGCGCGCATCGGGAAACTGCCATCTGTTTCACCGGCTCTGCTGCGTCAGCTTGCCGGCATGGGTAACAACCTGAACCAGATAGCGCGGAAGGTGAACGCCGGTACCGGGCATGACCGGGTGCAGATTGTGGCCGCGCTGATGGCCATTGATGCCGGGCTGGAGCGGCTGCGACACGCCGTACTGCAAAAGGAGCCGGACGATGATCGTTAAGTTTCATCCCCGTGGTCGGGGCGGAGGCGCTGGCCCGGTGGATTATCTGCTGGGGAAAGACCGGCAGCGTGACGGTGCGACCGTTCTGCAGGGTAAGCCCGAAGAAGTCCGGGAGCTTATCGATGCGTCACCGTATGTGAAGAAATACACCTCCGGGGTGCTGTCATTCGCCGAAGAAGATCTGCCACCCGGGCAGCGTGAAAAGCTGATGGAAAGCTTTGAGCGGGTTCTGATGCCCGGGCTGGAAAAAGACCAGTACAGCGTTCTTTGGGTGGAGCACGCCGACAAGGGGCGTCTGGAGCTGAATTTCCTGATCCCCAATACCGAACTTCTGACGGGGAAACGTCTCCAGCCTTACTACGACCGCGCCGACCGTCCGCGCATCGATGCCTGGCAGACCGTGGTTAACGGCAGGCTGGGGCTTCACGACCCGAACGCACCGGAAAACCGGCGGGCGCTGGTCACCCCGTCAGCCCTGCCACAAACGAAGCTGGAAGCATCAGAGACGATCACCCGTGGTCTGCTTGCCCTTGCCTCATCCGGGGAGCTTAAAACGCGTCAGGACGTCACTGAGGCGCTGGAAGCATCAGGTTTTAAGGTGGTTCGCACCACAAAAAACAGTATCAGCATTGCCGACCCGGACGGGGGGCGAAATATCCGACTGAAGGGAGCCATTTATGAGCAGTCTTTTAACGCTGGCGAAGGACTTAGAGCAGAAATCGAAAGCGCAGCAGCAGAATACCGGCGAGATGCTGAAAGCCGCATTCAGCGAGCACGAAGCGTATGTAAATCAGGAGCTGACCGAAAGCGCGAAGAGAATCAACGGCGCTATCAGCGACCACGACCGGCTGATGGCCTCAGCCCTCGCGCAGAGTACAAAAGGGATGTTGCGGATGGTCAGCAGGACGTGGCTGACCATCGTCCTGGTGTCCGTCCTGCTGATCGCCTCGAGCGGGGGCATACTGTGGTGGCAGGGGCAGCAGATACGCGACAATTACATCAGCATCCGGGAGCAGAAGGACGCGCTGGAGCAACTGAACGCGAAAACGTTTGGTGTGCGTTTCCAGAACGACAGCAACGGGCAGTTTCTGGTCTTGCCGAAAGGCGTGAGGGCAGAAACGAGCTGGACGGTGGACAACGGGAAGCGGAAAGCCGTGAAACTGGTACAGGAGTAGAGCAGGATGACAGAGCTGGAAAAACAGTTGCTGAGCGCGTTAGAGCAGTTACAGCAGGATTACTCGCAAAGGCTGGACGAGTGGGCGAGCGTCTCCGTGGATTTGCAGAAGATGTTTTCCATTACACAACGGGAGAACGCGAGACTGAGCGAGCAGGTCAGCAGCTTGAGCAGACAGGTGCAGAGTTTAAGCGAGCAGCTGCGCCGGTTGTCGAAAGGCTGAATGTCCTCGAACAGCGTCAGCTGCATGAACGGGAGCTTCAGCATCAGAAAACGCTGGAGCTGGAACGTTCACCGCGCCAGAAAACGTACCACGGCCCGACGCTGGGCTAAAGTGGGGAAAACAGGGCTTATCGTCAGTATGACGAACAGAACCGGTACGCATTCACCTGGCTGCATAGTCATGCAATGGGGTAAAATTTATCGGGTGCGTTTCCGGTGTTTTTCGTGATGTCTGTCGCCACTTTCTCCCGCCTGGCACCGGAAACGCCACCAACCCGGTTTCAGCGGTGCCGACAACAGATGTTATGGTAAATGCCGGTGCGTTGTGACTCGTTTTGATATGCTATTTTGTTGCAGTATTGAATGAACCAGAGGGTTGAAAATGGATCTAGAAAAAGCACTGAAGGAAGCAGAAACCGGATATAGCCTCAAGTTAACCAGTACAGATGAGGCTGAAATGCTGGCTTATATCTCAACCGTACTTGAACTCCACGCTAAAGGTGACCTACTACATGAGTCTGCCATAGACAGGGTTATGACATTATGTGTGCTTATTAACACAGGAAACCGACAGGAGTTAAGCCGGACGCTTCGCGGGTTTAATAATGGTGGTAACTGGCCTAGCACTACGGGAAATCCATCAGGTGGTGGACGGGGCAATCTCTAACACTTGGTTTCGTCATACCCTGCTTTTTACGTAAAGCCTGCGCTCAGCAGGCTTTACTGCATGTTGCGTACAACGGATGTTATGTTCAATCCGAGTCAGTAAATGATACAAAAACCGCCCGGCAGGGCGGCTTTAGCTTAGCTATTAATGAAGCCCACTAAGTTTTCCATCTGTAGTTTGAGCTCCGCACAGAACCCACCTTGAAACTGTACTGTTCCAGTATTAAAAACGTTAACAATGAAGCCGTTGAATGCAGGTTCTGCAAAGAGAAATGCAGTGCCTGTCAGTTTTTCGCTCTGAGTGACGTTGTATTTTTCTACGATTTCTTTCTTGAGTTTTTCAATGTCATTACAAACTAAAGCCATCTTTTATTCCCTTATTTTACTGTGTATTAGCCCTTCATTCGGAGCTTTTAGGTTAAGTAAAAACCAACCCTTTCATATAATACCTAAGTCTGACAGGGTCATACAGCTTTCAGATGTTATGTTCAATCCGTGTGATAATTGGTGTGGAATAAACCATCAAAATGGTAAGTC
>NZ_JBQSVA010000024.1:0-6291 GCF_052375995.1 Ewingella sp. AOP9-I1-14 | reverse complement strand
CTGATATCGTTAATCTTAACGAACTGACCTTTGAAGTGGAGTACGATTTTATCCTCTCAACCGTGGTGATGATGTTCCTTGAGCGCGACACAATTCCAGGCCTGATTGCCAATATGCAGCGTTGCACGAAAGCGGGTGGCTATAACCTGATTGTGGCGGCGATGGACACTGAAGATTTTCCGTGCAACATCGGTTTCCCATTTGCGTTTAAAGCCGGTGAGCTTCGTGATTACTATCAGGATTGGGAACTCATTAAGTACAATGAAGACGTCGGTCAGCTACATAAAACCGACGCCGAGGGTAATCGAATCAAACTGCGCTTCGCGACAATACTTGCGCGTAAATCTTAAAACGATAGCCAAGCAACACATTTTGTTGAATGGCCATTGCACCTTCCAGAGCAGCAATGAGATTAGTGATCCTAATGCGCTGGTTGCCGTGCTAAAACCGGGGTGACGGAAAAATCTAGGCTCCCAGTGTAGAACTCTTTCATCATCAATATAATTCAACCGATACGGCGTTTTATTTATTCCATCCGCTTCAGTGATGCTCTGTACCAGTTTAGACTAACGTATGCTTTAAGCATACTGCGGATTAACTCTGATGCTTGTACCGTACTCAATTTAAGAGAGCCAGCAACCCGATTAGCAACAGTACCCTATTTCACGCCAAGGCGTTTTGCCAGACGGTGTAAATTACCAACATCCAGTTGTAATTGTCGGGCGCAGGCAGCCCAGTTGCCTGTGTTAGCATCCAGCGTACTGATAATGATCTGGCGCTGGTAATCATCTGTCGCTGCACGCAAATTATCGACCACAAGCGCGGCCACAACGCGGGTATTCACAGATTTAACTTCTGCATCCGCCAACTGAAAATGCTGAGGCTGAAGCCAGATTTCACCATCCGGTTTGCCAGAACGCGCCAGCACAGTGGCACGATACAGTGCGTGTTCCAGCTCGCGAATATTCCCTGGCCAGTCGTAACCGCGCAGTAACTCACGGGCAGCATCGCTTAACGAAACCTGTTTTAACCCCATTTTTATGCGACTTTGCTCGCAGAAAAAACCAGCCAACAACGTGATATCGTCATCCCGTTCGCGCAGTGGCGGCACATGCAGAGGAAACACGCTTAAACGGTGAAATAAGTCAGCCCGAAATTCTCCTGTCAGCATATGCTGCCTGAGATCGCGGTTGGTCGCCGCCAGTACCCGCACATTCACACGATGACTGCTGTCATCCCCCACACGCTGTATATCACCATACTGCAAAACCCGCAGCAGTTTTGCCTGCAGCGTTAAGGGCAATTCACCTATTTCATCAAGAAAAAGCGTGCCGTTATCTGCCATTTCAAACTTACCGGTTCGATGGTGAATGGCTCCGGTAAATGCCCCTTTTACATGACCGAACAGCTCACTTTCCGCCACACTTTCTGGCAACGCCGCACAGTTCAGGTAAATCAGTGGGTTTGCCGCACGTGCCGACCCGTTATGTACCGCGCGCGCCACAAGTTCCTTACCAACACCGGTTTCTCCGGTGATTAACACATTCAGGTCGGAGCCCGCGACGCTCTCAATCTCTTTCCTGAGCTGCATCATTCCCGCAGACAATCCCACCATTTTAGCGCTGGCTGTTCGGGTGGTGAGGGGAAGTGTCGCCACCGCAGACGTCTGATTTTCGAGTTGTTCCATTAACAGGGCATTATTCAACGCACCCGCCGCCAGCACACTTATTAAGCGTAACTCTTCATCACTGAAATGGTCGAACTGTAAAGGGTCCATGCCATCCACGGTTAATGCACCAATCAGGTTTTGATCGGCAAATAACGGCAGACCAAGGCAGGCATGGACTTTTAAATCCGTGTGGTTGGGAATGAGACCGTCGTAAGGATCGGGTAATTCACTGTCTGCCGGAAAGCGCACCACATCACCCGCACGCGCAATCGCCTCCAGACGTGGATGGACATCTAAATCAAAACGCCGCCCGAGTACATCTTGCGCCAGACCATCTATAGCCAGTGGACGAAACTGCCGCGCCTCATAACGCAGTAAAGCCGTGGCATCGCTGCCTAACAGCAGGCGCAGGGCGCGGACCAGACGGGAAAAACGATCCTGATGAGAAATGCCGCGTTGCAGGTCAATGGCAATATTGGCAAGAGAGGTGATCGACAGGCTCATAAGCGACTCCATAAAAATAGTCTCGCTAACGTACATTAGTACTGTCAAAAAGACAATTTACTTGTCAATGCGACAATCCTTGGCATAGTCATATTGACAATTACGTCAATCAGTAACTGATATAAAATTATTATAAATCAATTGGTTAAATAATTGGCACGCCATATGCTACATAGGGCAGATGAGCTGCATTTTTTAATTCTATTTAAGGTAATGACAAATGGCTATTTTAGTTAAAAACAACATCCAGTGGGTTGGACAACGTGACTGGGAAGTGCGTGATTTTCATGGTACCGAATACAAAACATTGCGCGGCAGTAGCTATAACAGTTATTTGATTCAAGAAGAAAAAACGGTGCTTATCGATACTGTCGATCATAAATTTAGCCGCGAATTTGTCCAGAACCTGGCACGTGAAATTGACCTGAACACCCTCGACTATATTGTTATCAACCATGCGGAAGAAGATCATGCTGGCGCTCTTTCTGAGCTGATGTCCTACATTCCGAACACACCAATTTACTGTACTGCCAACGGTATTGATTCCATCAACGGGCATCATCATCATCCGGAATGGAATTTCAATGTGGTGAAAACCGGCGACAGCCTGGATATTGGCAATGGCAAGCAACTCATCTTTGTTGAAACGCCAATGCTGCACTGGCCGGACAGCATGATGACATACATGACAGGCGATGCAGTGCTGTTCAGTAACGATGCTTTTGGCCAGCACTATTGCGATGAACATCTGTTTAACGATGAAGTTGATCAGGCTGAATTGTTCGAGCAGTGCCAGCGTTATTACGCCAACATTCTGACGCCATTCAGCCGCCTGGTGACGCCGAAAATCACCGAAATCCTCGGCTTCAATTTGCCTGTCGATATGATTGCCACTTCACACGGTGTGGTATGGCGTGAAAACCCAACGCAAATCGTCGAGCTGTATCTGAAGTGGGCGGCTGATTACCAGGAAGATCGCATCACTATTTTCTACGACACCATGTCCAATAACACCCGCATGATGGCTGATGCTATCGCTCAGGGGATCACGGAAGCCGATCCACGCGTGGCCGTGAAAATCTTTAACATCGCCCGTAGTGATAAAAACGAAGTCCTGACGAACGTATTCCGCTCCAAAGGCGTTCTGGTGGGCACCTCTACGATGAATAACGTGATGATGCCGAAAATTGCCGGTCTGGTTGAAGAGATGACCGGTCTGCGTTTTCGGAATAAACGCGCCAGTGCCTTCGGTTCACACGGCTGGAGCGGCGGTGCTGTAGACCGCCTTTCCACACGTTTACAGGATGCAGGTCTGGAAATGTCGCTGAGCCTGAAAGCCAAATGGCGTCCGGATGGCGATGCGCAGGATATTTGCCGTGCCCACGGTCGTGAACTTGCCCAACAGTGGGCGCTGGCTGCCACCATCGATGTGGCGCCACAAGAGAGCGTTGTGGAAACGAAAAGCGATGCCGACCTCGGCCCACGTATGCAGTGCAGTGTTTGCCAGTGGGTTTACTATCCTGAAACCGGCGAACCAATGCAGGATGTTGCCGCCGGAACGCCATGGAACGATGTACCCGACAGCTTCCTGTGCCCTGAATGCTCACTGGGGAAAGACGTGTTTGATGTGCTGGCGACGGAGGTAAAATGAATCATGGCATTGTGATCATCGGTTCGGGCTTTGCCGCCCGCCAACTGGTGAAAAATATCCGTAAGCATGATGCGCAGGTTCCCGTACGCATGATTGCCGCCGACAGCATGGACGAGTATAACAAACCCGATCTCAGCCATGTCATCAGCCTGAATCAACGTGCGAACGACCTCACCCGGCAACATGCCGGGGAGTTTGCTGAGCAATTTAATCTGGCACTGAATGCGAACAGCTGGGTGACTGAGATTAACACTCGTGAACGCCTGGTGAAGTGTGGCGACCAGCAATGGCCATACGACAAACTGGTACTGGCGACCGGCTCCAACGCCCTGCTTCCGCCCATTGCCGGCAAAGAGCTGATGCTGACACTCAACAGCCAGCAGGAGTTCCTGGCTTGTGAAACGTCGCTGCGTGATGCCCGTCGGGTGATGATCTTGGGGGCTGGTCTGATTGGTACAGAACTGGCAATGGATTTTTGCCGCGCGGGTAAACAGGTCATTGTGGTGGATAATTCCGCAAGCCTGCTCGCCTCGCTGATGCCGGCAGAGGTCAGTAGCCGCCTTCAGCATCGCCTGAATCAAATGGGCGTTGAGCTGTTATTTAATCAACGTCTGGAGTCGCTGAGCAAAACACCACAAGGGATCAGTACTGCCCTGAGCAACGGCCGTATCGTTGACGTTGACGCCGTGGTGGCCGCTATTGGGCTGTGTCCAAACGTTGGGCTGGCGCAGCACGCCGGGCTTGCAGTAAACCGCGGTATTCAGGTCAATCGCCAGTTACAGACGTCTGATGCCCATATTTACGCACTGGGAGACTGCGCTGAAATCGATGGCAAAGTACTGCCGTTCCTGCAGCCCATTCAGTGTAGTGCCATGACGCTTGCCAAAAATTTGCTGGGTGCTACCGAGGGACTGACGCTGCCTGCCATGCTGGTGAAAGTGAAAACACCTGAGCTACCGTTACATCTGGCAGGTGAAACGCAGCGTACGGATTTAAGCTGGCAAATTACAGCCGATCCGCAGGGTTTAATCGCCAGAGGCTATAATGAAGCGCAGCAGCTTCGGGCATTCATCGTCAGCGAAGCGCATATGAAACTGGCATTTGGGTTGTTGCGGGAATTGCAGGTTTAGTCCTTTATTTTGCGAGAGAGCCTTTGTTGTACAGACACGGGCGCCATTGAAAGAAGTCACTGTGGTGTAATACCGCGATACATCCCCGTCAGCGCGTTATTGAGCATTATAGCGAAAAAAATTAATTATCAATCATCCCGTCCTGAATCGACATTATGAGGTTATCTATGAAACTCACTATTCCTTCACATTACGTGCATACGCGTGCTACCCCATTCTTTGACAAATCAAATGTTCCTGCTGCCCTTCTGAGTCATCATAATACGAAAGCGGGAGTCTATGGTCGCCTGTCTGTCATGCATGGCACAGTGAAGTACTTTGGTTTCCCGGATGCTGAAAATAAGGCACCGGATCTGGAACTGGTGATTGAGGCCGGGAATTTTGGTATTAGCCCACCGCAAAAATGGCATCGTATAGAACTTCTGACCGAAGACACATATTTCAATATCGACTTTTTTACCGAACCTGAGGCAAAGCTGACCGGTAAAGGTTTTGGTCAGGTAGTGAACACACATAAGGACTGATTAATGAATCGAATAGCTATTCCCTTTCATTATATGCACACGCGTAGCACGCCTTTCTGGACCGGTGAAACAACACCTACTACTATCTGGACGCGGATACGCGCTAGGGTGTTTACCCGTATTTTCAGTAATGAGTCGCGCGATCCGCTACGACAATTTTGCGGATGAGTTGAGCCATGAACCACTGGAAACAATAATGATTGAAGCAAGCCAGTCTGACCGCGTAAATTGCATACCGCAATGTTAAGTGGAGAAATGCTTAACGTGCATTTGTCAAGGTCCATTATTGGCGTGAGTTCAAGCGATGGATACAACACACTGATTGGGCCGCTCTGCGGGTGATTCATAGTCTAGCGTTTTTCTCGGCTTCTCGTTGAGCTGTCTGGCAACACTATTTAGTCTTTGCTGGCTGTGTACCGGTAAGTCAGTTCCTTTTGGAAAATACTGTCTGAGCAATCTGTTCGTATTTTCGTTTGAACCGCGTTGCCAGGGAGATTGAGGATCACAGAAATAAACCTGAATGTCTGTGGCTATAGTAAACTTGGTGTGGCTGGTCATTTCAGCCCCCCGATCCCATGTTAGTGTTTTATAAAGCTCACCAGGTAATTCCCGGGCTTGTTTGATGAGTGCAGATATAACGGTTATGGTCTTGTTGTCCCTAATTTTGGCCAGTATAACAAAGTGGGAATGGCGTTCTACGATGGTTACGAGGCTTTGTTGAATAAATCGAACTTTTGGCCATAATCAGGATCAGATCACCACATTCTCGATCCTGTAGCGGTATCCCGTGGCAAAAAAAAAGTTCAAAATCAT
>NZ_JBQSVA010000023.1:0-6776 GCF_052375995.1 Ewingella sp. AOP9-I1-14 | reverse complement strand
CAAAGAGCAGCAACGCGATCCGGAGATGCATCAGACCAAGAAAGGCAATCAGTGGCACTTTGGCATGAAGGCCCACATTGGTGTCGATGCCAAGAGTGGCCTGACCCACAGCCTAGTCACCACCGCGGCCAACGAGCATGACCTCAATCAGCTGGGTAATCTGCTGCATGGAGAGGAGCAATTTGTCTCAGCCGATGCCGGCTACCAAGGGGCGCCACAGCGCGAGGAGCTGGCCGAGGTGGATGTGGACTGGCTGATCGCCGAGCGCCCCGGCAAGGTAAGAACCTTGAAACAGCATCCACGCAAGAACAAAACGGCCATCAACATCGAATACATGAAAGCCAGCATCCGGGCCAAGGTGGAGCACCCATTTCGCATCATCAAGCGACAGTTCGGCTTCGTGAAAGCCAGATACAAGGGGTTGCTGAAAAA
Source organism: Ewingella sp. AOP9-I1-14 (assembly GCF_052375995.1). Taxonomy (NCBI): domain Bacteria; kingdom Pseudomonadati; phylum Pseudomonadota; class Gammaproteobacteria; order Enterobacterales; family Yersiniaceae; genus Ewingella; species Ewingella sp. AOP9-I1-14. The sequence continues at coordinate 6,344 of NZ_JBQSVA010000023.1, read as the reverse complement.
CGATAACCAACTGGCGATGTTATTCACGCTGGCCAACCTGTTTCGGGCGGACCAAATGATACGTCAGTGGGAGAGATCTCACTAAAAACTGGGGATAACACCTTAAATGGCGAAGAAACGGTCTAAATAGGCTGATTCAAGGCATTTACGGGAGAAAAAATCGGCTCAAACATGAAGAAATGAAATGACTGAGTCAGCCGAGAAGAATTTCCCCGCTTATTCGCACCTTCCCTTGTATCTGTTCAGTAAGAGACATGAGCATTCTTTCAGAACGCTCAGCGATTTTCCCGATCTGCTTATTATCCCCAGACATACAGCCTCTCATGCAGCATTTTAATAAAAAAGCAATAATGCTACACAAAAGCATCGCTGTAAACACATCAGCAACGATTTTGCATTGTACTGAATATACTAATTGATCATTCTTAAGTACCACTCAGCAGGAGAAAAAAGAGGGGGTATTGATTAAACCTTCCTAAGAAATTATGAAGTCAGGCGGTCTTGCTTTATGTCGACAGCTGGTAAGGGACATGCTTCAACGTGAATCTAGGGATAAACTAACGGTCTCACTTTTCAGATGCGTTTGCCCTTACAGGCACAAAAAAGCCCGCATAATGCGGGCCTATCAGATGCCGGTGTAATGAAAACGACAGGCAATGATAACAATTTCGCCGTCTTTAACGTAGTAGACAAGCCGGTGTTCCCGGTCGATACGTCGTGACCATAATGGCCTTTTGTGCTTTAGCGGCTCGGGCTTACCTATCCCGACGAACGCGTCAGCATGCAGGGCTTTAATAAGTTGGCGCACGCGTTCGAACTTCTTCGGGTCGTTATCCTGCCAGTATCGATAGTCCTCAGCGGCGCGCGCCGTGAATACGGTTTTCATACATCAATTTCAACCGTTTCACCGCGATCTAACTGGTTCAATGATCCCTCTAAATGCGCAGCGTTTGCCGGGTTACTGAACAGGTAAAGCGTCTCAACCATGCTGCTGTATTCGTCTGCATCAATCATCACTACGTCACGGCTGCCACGACGGGTGATAACGACGGTATCTGCGTCCTCACTGACCTGATTCAGTACGTTCGCGAAATTGGTACGGGCCTCTGTAAAAGTGATGTGTCGCATTGAACAGTCTCCTTAAAGCAATTTGCAGACATAATAACAATGTACTTATTTAAGTACAAGTTTATCATCTCGCATTCTCCCTAGCTTCTCATAAGGCTGAAACACAGCGCATCATGTACTCGTTATATTCACGAGCCAACACAGTGCGTTGGTGTTATCTTCCGGTGTTTATAACTTCCTTATTCTCGCGGGAAAGGTCATGAACTTAATAACGCTTGCAAACAAGCTGCCTGCGTGCATTGAGAGTCCTCATGGGGGCATAAGCCTGGATATAAGTCTTAGGTATTCAGGTGCCTTTTTTCAGGCTTCTAAAGGCCTTATGGAGGGATCAACCTTAGGATCAGAATGGGATCTTAAACTGAAGCACTTATATTCGCGTCGGTTGGTTTTCTTTTTGACCTGCCAGAAATCTCAACTTTCATGCGTTTCACCGACGCATCATCGCCAATAATCTCATACCAGTGCAGCCACTTTTTTAAGTCTGCTAAAGGTAATTTCTCTTTATCATCATACTCTTCCAACCGTGCTCTAAAATCCTGCATCACGGCAATACATTTCCTCGCCCAGACGCCTTCTTTGTCGGACCCTTCGAGAACATGAGGCCTTCTCGGCAGACGTGGGCGTAAAGGTTTGGCAGATGTGGTTCCTGTTTCTGTGATATAAAAAAACTTGATCGCTTTAACGGATCTTCCCATTTTCACCGGTTCCCAAGTAACCGAAATATCCGTATTAGCGTTTATACGCTCAACAGCCGGGACCAGCACGTCACGTTTGAAAAACCGATATTCCTCGTATTTCCCCACCAGCCCTGTGCGTTCTTTCATCCAGTCAATTTCTAAGGCATCGGTCTCAATGATGCCGTTAGTGCGGGCATTTTTTGTGAGTTTTCTGAACTTAACCAGCCAGCTATAAAGCCGGAATGCGAAAGGAGTATCCAGTTTTGACACATGCTGAAAGTCAACCTGGGTAAATTCGCGTTTGAGGTCGTAAAGATAGGGCACCACATCAGGAGAAAAACGGATCGTCACATCGGCGCTGTTGTCTGATGCGTCATAGCGGATCGAAGAAAACCAAAACCTTTTTACTTTATCTAGGCGCTGCTTTTTATCGTTCCATTCAAACGTGACGATCGGCTTGCTGCCGAGTGAATCCGCGGCTTTCTTGAGCTGCTGGTGAGTATGAGATGGATTAACCCCGAACATTTTTTCAAAGTCCGCAGGAAACAAAGTATAAATACCATCGGGTTGAGGCTTTTTACTGTCGATTTGCACCAAGGCAAGATACAGAAGGCGCATTTCATCAAGGGTCGCGCTGTATGCACCTTCAAGAAGTTTATTATCCTGAGTCACGTACAGTTTTTTGACGCTTTGTTTATCCATGTATCTGTCTCAACCCAAAGGTGATATTTTTTTTGAATATATCACGTTAAAAACAGACTTATCAACAGATGATCGGATCACGTCTTGCCACAGATCCGATCACGTAACACCGCTAAAGTTATCACCTTTAACCGCAAAAGCGATCACGTATTACCACAAAGTATATCACGTAACTTGTTTTAACCTCTTGTAATATAGTAGTTAAATCAACACTAGAAACAAGAAAAGAGAAATAAGAAACAAGAAATAAAACAAGCTAACGCAGCTTCGCGTTGTTTTATTTTTTGATCGTCAGATGAAGAATGATCTTCGTATCAATATTGAGCACCATCAGTAAAACATTCTCTCATTAATGTGGTTTATAAATGTATCAACCTGAATGTATTGATTAAATCTTACATGAGAACCGCAAAACATATCACCTTAACAGATTCCGCATTCAGAACCTGACATCAGGCTTTGTGTGACAGTATCCCAGAAGAGTGTAATGACCGCGGAAAACAGGAATATGATCGTAAATTGTTACTCCGTGACCGCAAAACCTATCACGTATGACAGCTAACCGCCGGGATACAGATCCTGATGAAAAGCGCCGCAAATCATATCACGTTAGATAGGTTAAGCATTCCAGGCGAGAACGTAGCCAATCTTACCGCAAAAGTTATCACGTTAGAATGACACAGGCTACAATTAAGCCTATGAAATATAACAAATTATATCGCTGCTTATTGTTACCGCAATTAGTATCACGTTTAACTCTTGTACCTGTCTCATTCCCCAGTCGGTAAATATCAGCAGGATGCGCGTCTGTTATTAATTCGAGCAAAGCGCCAACGACACATTTGTTGTACCGCATTCGAGTAACGGCTAAAGTAGTACTACTTTGACATCAATATCACACTGGAAGGGTGCCATGATTATACTTATAGGGAGCCAAAAGGGAGGCTGTGGTAAGTCCACAACCGCCGCTAATATCGGCGCTGAACTTGCACGACAGGGAAAGGATGTGATGCTTGTTGATGCTGACCGGCAGGGTACGGCATCCAACTGGATCAGCGATCGTAATCAGAATATGAATCTGCCAAAAATCCACAGCATTCAGAAGTTCGACAACATCCATGAAACGCTGTCTGACCTGGCCAAACGCTATGAGTATGTCGTTGTGGATTCCGCAGGCCGCGACAGCCGGGAACTGCGCACCGGTATGAGCGCCGCCGACGTGCTGATCGTTCCTTTCAGACCCTCGCAGCCAGACCTCGATACGCTGCCCGCACTGCAGGACATCATCACGATGGCGTTAGATCTAAATCCCAAACTTCGGGTGAAAGCGCTGCTGACCATGGCGCCGACCAACCCGATCGTGAATGAGACTCAGGATGCAAAAATTTACCTGGCAGATTATCCGGTGCTCCAGCTGATGAATACCATCATTCGGGACCGTAAAATCTACCGTGACTGCATGTCGGAAGGTAAGGGCGTGGTGGAGATGGACAACGGCAAAGCCCGCGGTGAGATCCAATGCCTGGTACAGGAGATTGTGAAATGGTAAAACGCAGAGAACGGCCGGCACAAACAGCCGATGCCGATAAAATTGAGGCTTTTGCCGCGCTCGCCGAAAACACGCCGGCGCAGAAACTCAGCCTGCCCAAAGATGCCAAGCGGGACTATAAAGCCATCCGGGTACCCTTTAATGAGTTTGAGTTTACCCAGCTGGAGTCACTGTGCGAGAAAACCCAGCGCTCCAAGCTCAATATGATCCGCCATGCGCTATCTTTCTATGCCGAAAATGGGCTGGGTGAATAACGCTAAAAAGATACCATTTTTGGTACCAATAAGGAGCTTTTATAGTATTAAAAGGCTCCTTAATTTTCATTCTTCACTGGATCAGAACAAACCCGGCCAGGCTCATCTCTCCTTTTATATCCCTCCCCACGTTCATCCGTGCACTTCTTTGAAAAGCCTGTGTGACCAACATAAAAATTATTTATGCTAAAACGGTACCAATAGGGAGCCATATTTGTGCATTAAAGGTGTTATTTTTGCGTCAAAAAGGCACCTGAAATATGCGTTTCTTTCAGCAGGCTTACGGCCTGGGACTCCGGCATGCTGAAGGTGATCTGCTGGCTGGCCGCAATGTCTAACGCAAACACCCGCGTATACACTTCGGTACTTTCCGCTTTTTCATGGCCGAGTAATGCCTGCAGCACCTTCAGCGGCGTATGCTGATAGCAGTGGTGCATGGCGTAGCTGTGCCGAAATACGTGCGGCGTGACCGGCACTGAAAACGTGACGCCGTCACGCCTTGCCTCATCGACCGCCCGGGTTAACCAGTTTCTAACCGTTCTGTCGGTCGCCGTCCAGATGGGAAGCGGACGGCGCTCACCGGTTTGCGCATCGGTCTCAATCCTTTCGCGCGTGCTGGCGAACAGCCGGCGCAGCTCGTCCACAAACCCCGGATCGGATAAAGGCACCACGCGGTTTGCCGATTTCCCTTTAGCCGGACGGCCGGTGCCGGCGCGGCGTTGCTTGGCGGTGCGTATCACCACGTGCGGGTAATCGCCGTTAAGCCGGAAGTCGCGCCTTTTCAACGCCAGCACTTCATTGATCCGCCCGCCGGTGTTCCACAACGTGGAGACCAGGGCGTGCTGTGACCAGTCGGGCAAGTAGTGGAGCAGGGCGCTGACCTCCGGCAATAAAAGGTACCTTGGCAGGTCGGCATAGGCCATGGCCATCTGGCGAAGAGCCAGCGCGCGCCGGTGATCTTCGGGACGCACCATTAACATCGGTCGACGCTCCGGTCCCGGCAGCGTGGTCAACTCAGTCATCGGTTATCATCTCCTTCAAACAGAACCGCAAATGTCATCACGTGTGGCCAAAAACGGCTGAGATCGCGCTACGTAAAAAATAGCGCACTGACCCCCCGATCGGTTTTCAGAATTCACACAGCGCAATCTGCGCAAAATTATCCGCCGGCGGCGGCTAAGGTGACCATTTTCGCCCAGCGGCGGGGCGGATACCACGGCAAAAACTCGTGGACGTGATCGGTCATCGTTTCCGACTTATGGAATTATGCCATAAATCGGAATCAAATAATTTAGCGAGTTGCAAAGAGAGGATCCAAAAAGGATCCTTCACGTGCTGTATTTAGTGGCTAAAGAGGGTTGTGAACACCAGATGGTGGGGTTTAGGCCAAAAACCCGCCCGGGGGGCGCGGTTGCCGGTAATAGCAGAAAACGGAATGGGGTTGGTCCGGGGTGGCAAGTGGCTAGATTTCACAGAAGAGGGGGCTATTTCGGGAAGTGGGATTTTCTCATCATTTCATAGTCGGAATGCAGCTACGTGAATTCTGAAAACTTTCGGGGGGTATAAAGGCTGAATTTTTTAATCACCGCAATCTGCGTCACGATCTACCAGAATAAATACCGAAATGGCGTTCGGTCGTTTTATAGGGGGGCGCCTATACGGGAAAAACCTAACCTATGGGGGAATCGGGCGGACAGCAACGCCCCGTCGCTGCCGCCTGACCGGACCAGACGGTATGCAATCCTCTGAATCCAAATACATTATATCGCAGCAACCGGCAAAACCCTCCCTTTGACGTCTACAGAAAATCCCCCAACGATAAGCTGGCAAAAACCGCAATATCTGGTTTTTTCGTAAGAGATAAACACTAGATATAGTCTTATCCACAAAAGCGGGGGATAAGTCTGTGGGTAATTGGGCTTTCTTCTTTAAACCCCAATGCATTGGAAAAGGGTGCCGGCAGCCTGGCTTCACCCCAGTGGGTAACCAACGTGCTCTGCGTTGAGTAACACCCTCCGGAACTTTACCTAAGTC
>NZ_JBQSVA010000022.1:0-6838 GCF_052375995.1 Ewingella sp. AOP9-I1-14 | reverse complement strand
CACTTGTCATTAGATCTTCCACTGTTCAGCCAAGTGACGGAAGTGACACACGTCGATAAATACTAACAGTAGTTCAGCATACAGTTATCTCGGCATTACAATTATGCGTCTCGTGAACACAGTAGCACCTGTAAGGCATACTCCAGTTGTTTAGCATTATCTTCTACAATGAGCCATTCTGGTGGTAATATATCGCACTTATAGATTGTGCTCTGTGGCTGCTTGCCCATATAAGCTTGGGGGGCACTTTCCTTTAGCACAAAAACGGTTGATTGCCGGGCTAATTCCATGCAGTTATCTGATAGCCATTGGCAATACGTCATAACTGCGGCGGGTGGCGGAGTATGCGTGTGCGACATGGCTCGGCTTATGCTTTCCGCTAATAAAAGGGAAGTTGCGTATACCCGTATTGCATGGCGGTCGTAACGTTGCGTGACGATGTTAATCCGCTCTGCATGTAGCCGACCCCGTAGCGACCAGCGTTTACTGACCTGTGCTTCAGCTACAGCGGCACGAAGAGCTGCCAGAGCTGACTGAGCATCTGAAAGCTGACTCAAAGCGGCTTCTGCCCCCTTACTGCTTTGCACCTCGCAGGCTCTGAGCATTCGATCCATCCCATTACCGAGTTGTCGAAGGAAATCAGAAGTTGAACGCCCAATATCACTAAATGGATTAGACGTAAAAAGCACCTGGCTGAATAATAATCCTACAGAGGCTCCCAGCAAAACATCCACCAAACGGGTTCCACCCGCGTTTTCTGGCCCCATGGCAAGAACCAAAGCAACCGATACTCCAGCCTGGATTGGTACCACCGGGGCCGGGCCAATGGCGGCACCAAACAAAATAGCGAAGAACATACCGACGCACATCCGAATCAGTGGGTGAGTATCGGGTAACTGCCACATCAACTCCCCCATCACAATACCGAACGTACAACCAATCACTAGATTTCTTGCTTGTTTCAGGTGACTGGGTACGCCCGGAGCAAGACATACCACGGCACTGACGATGGCAAAAGTAGGATGTTCATGTCCCAGCAGCCATACGGCCAGTATCCATGACAGCAGGCAGGCGAGTGCAGTAGCAAGTGCATCACGCGCTGCCAGCCTCGCACGTGAAGGAAATCCAGTGACGACCTGGCGCCAGGTCAGGCGTAGACGAACTAACCAATGCAAAAGGGGAATCCTCGGTGATGATGGGCATAATGATTCATGGTTCTATATGATCAACTGGAATCAACGAAAATCAGCAATACGATTCTAATTTATTGCATTATTGGATGAATTCCATTTTTTCAAAATTTTAGCCCATATTTCTTTATCTTATCGGACAACGTACTTTTGGCTACCTGTAGTGACTCTGCTGTACGAGAAAGGCTACCTGCATGGCGTGCGAGCTCAGTGGCAATCAAACCTCTCTCAAAATATTCAACGGTTTGCATCAGTGAGAACGAGGAGATATCCGAAGAAATATCTCCCATTGTGATTGTACTCTTAATGCCCAGAACAAATCTCTCGGCTTCATTTCGCAACTCCCTTACGTTCCCGGGCCAACGCCAGGCCATCAACTGATGAAGTTTTGTCTCTTTAATCACTGGGGCTGTGCGATTGAAACTGATCGATGACTGGTTTACAAACAGGTTAAACAACAGGGGAATATCCTCCAGCCAGCAACCCTGCCGTCATCGGCCCGCCATAATGCAGACCTTTACCAATAAGAATCGCGGTCCCCAGTCCTGACAGGCAGACGATCACCGTGAAAACTACCTGCGGCATGCCATCGCTACGAATCGCGCGGATGAACTGCGGTCCCACAGAATAGCCAACGGCGAACAAAAACATGTAAAACCAAAGGTACGACGTTCTTGTTGGGAGAAAGCCGTGCCTTTATTCAGACCTGGATTTTTTAATAATTCGACCCCTTTCGGAAGGGATTTCTGCAACACAGTCATATTTAACTCTCCAAATTGAATCATTGTCTGTTGATGAATGAAACGTTCATCGCATCTCTGTCATTGCACTGAGCGTGCCACTTTTTATAAAAAATAAGTAATTGATAAATGGAGGTTAATTGTGAGCTGTGATTTTAGGTATTCCGGTTATCCGGAAAAATACGGATGCTATGTTCGGTTTTCCGAACGGAACGGGGGAAGTTAGGCAGATTATCCTGATGGACTACTTTTAATCAGTAGTGATTATGTGGGGAAGGCGAACGGCATCCGCGTAAACCTCTTTGCCGATCTGGGGCACAAGACTACAGTCTGTAAAGAGGTTTACGACACCATGCTTCATGGCTAAAACCGTTCAGCCGCGTTTCCGGCAGTGTTTGGTAGCCAGTCGCAATTTCCTGCCGACGGCCACCGGAAACGCGGTTCAGTCGGTTAAATCGCTTTCTGTGCTGGTACAACCAGGTTGTCGTCCCGGAGCCTGAATACTGATACAGACTGTTGCAGCAACCCGGCCTGCTCTTCAAGTGCCGCCGCCGCTGCAACGGACTCTTCAACAAGGGATGCGTTCTGCTGCGTCACACTGTCCATTTCGTGAACCGCAATACCAACCTGCTCAATTCCGCGGCTCTGTTCATCGGATGCAGCAGCAATTTCTGCCATAATATCTGTCACTCGGGTCACTGCATTGACGATATCAGACATCGAGTCGCCAGCACGTTTAACCAAGCCTGAGCCATTTTCAATACGACTGACTGAGGCCTCAATGAGTATCTTGATATCTTTAGCCGCAAGCGCACTGCGCTGGGCAAGGTTGCGAACCTCGCCAGCCACCACGGCAAATCCGCGCCCCTGCTCCCCAGCTCTTGCTGCTTCAACGGCCGCGTTAAGGGCGAGAATGTTAGTCTGAAACGCAATACCATCGATAACATTAATGATGGCACCAATTTCCTTAGAGCTATCGGCGATATCATCCATTGTACTTACAACCAAGCTGACAGCATCTCCCCCTTTTAATGCTTTATCGGAAGCGGCAACTGCAAGCTGTGAAGCCTGGCGGGCATTGTCAGCATTCAACCTAACCGTTGCCGTCAGTTGTTCCATACTTGCTGCAGTTTCTTCCAGTGATGCAGCTTGCTGCTCGGTCCGGGATGACAAATCATGACTACCTGAGGCTATCTCACCTGCCCCGGTGTATATAGAGTCAGAACCGAGTCTGACATCACTGACTGTTCTGATCAGAGACTGTTGCATATGGAGAATACTTTCTGCCAGTTTTGCCATCTCATTATTTCCTTCGACCCTCACCGAATGCGTGAGATCTCCCTGCGAAATAGTGCTCAAATGCTGCATATTATCTTTTAAAGGTGCAATGAGCATTCTCCGTAATCCGACCCAACTGAGTAATATAATGATGATCACCAAGAGAATAACTGTTCCCATAGTCCACAGCATTTCTGTAAAGGTTTTCTGATTTTCACTGATCCCCCGTCGACTTACGTCTTCATAAGTGACGCGCCAGCGATTATAGCTATCCTGCATGGATACCTGATAATCCTGAATACGTAGCCGTAGGATGTCATCCAGTTTTCCCTGCTCCGTAAGCGTTAACGCTTTATCAAGGACATCAGCGTAGGCCAAATAATCGCGTTTAAGCGCATCGAGGCTGCTCAGGTTGGTTCCCGGGCTGACGGTCTGAGAGTTAAAAAGCAGAAAATCATTTCTGCCTCGAGCGAGTTGTTGCCGTCCATCCTTCACGATATCGTTTAAAGAATCGGTATTCGACAGGGTATTATCGTTCATCGGCTTTGTTGAATAAATCGAACTTTTGCTGAGTTGAAGGATCAGATCACGCATCTTCCCGACAACGCAGACCGTTCCGTGGCAAAGCAAAAGTTCAAAATCACCAACTGGCCCACCTACAATAAAGCCCTCATCAACCGTGGCTCCATAACTTTCTGGCTGGATGATGAAGCTATTCAGGCCTGGTATGAGTCAGCAACACCTTCTTCACGAGGCAGACCTCAGCGCTATTCTGACCTTGCCATCACGACTGTGCTGGTCATTAAACGCGTATTCAGGCTGACCCTGCGCGCTGCGCAGGGCTTTATTGATTCCATTTTTTCTCTGATGAACGTTCCGCTACGCTGCCCGGATTACAGCTGTGTCAGCAGGCGGGCAAAGTCGGTTAATGTCAGTTTCAAAACGCCCACCCGGGGTGAAATCGCACACCTGGTAATTGATTCCACCGGGCTGAAGGTCTTCGGTGAAGGCGAGTGGAAAGTCAAAAAGCATGGCCAGGAACGCCGCCGTATCTGGCGTAAGCTGCATCTCGCCGTTGACAGTAAAACACATGAAATCATCTGCGCTGACCTGTCGCTGAACAACGTTACGGACTCAGAGGCCTTCCCCGGGTTAATCCGGCAAACCCACCGGAAAATCAGGTCAGCCGCCGCCGATGGCGCTTACGATACCCGGCTATGTCACGATGAACTGCGGCGTAAGAAAATCAGCGCGCTTATCCCTCCCCGAAAAGGTGCGGGTTACTGGCCCGGTGAATATGCAGACCGTAACCGTGCAGTGGCTAATCAGCGAATGACCGGGAGTAATGCGCGGTGGAAATGGACAACAGATTACAATCGTCGCTCGATAGCGGAAACGGCGATGTACCGGGTAAAACAGCTGTTCGGGGGTTCACTGACGCTGCGTGACTACGATGGTCAGGTTGCGGAGGCTATGGCCCTGGTACGAGCGCTGAACAAAATGACGAAAGCAGGTATGCCTGAAAGCGTGCGTATTGCCTGAAAACACAACCCGCTACGGGGGAGACTTACCCGAAATCTGATTTATTCAACAAAGCCACGTCAAACATATACTGGTGCCGGCCTGACAATGTCATTTCTGACGGTGGGGCCGCCATCCATCAAGGATTCGGAGCGGGTGTGGTGCGCCAACGATCGTCAGAAAAGCCTGCAGAACGCAATGGCTGGTTTTTTGGCAGGCAAAGATAGCTCAGAAAAATGTAAAAATCTGGTGATTAAAAAATCCGCTCTACACTAGCGACTGGGAGTGACGGTGACGCCTGTCATGGTGGTATTGGATAGCTCAGTGCACTCTTTCATCGGCTGCGTTTTTCCCGATAAAAATTCTCGCTGAACTCCAGTAAACTTTTTAGTGGGCGACCAGACCCGTGTAAGCATAGCGTGGGTCTGGTCTCATGGTTCTATTGTCCAGAATGCGTCCTGGCTAGCTGCGCCATATCTTTCTCTAAACGGTCGAGGCAGTCAGCGTGAATATCCGCCGGTGATGCTGCGCCCGTCAGAGTCATCGTTACCTTCATATCTTCAGCATACAGGCGCAGCAGGTGTGCGACACCAGCTTCTCCTGCCGTCGCCAGCGCATAAATATATGAACGTCCCAGCAGTACCCCTTTTGCGCCAAGGGCAAGCATCCGGATAACGTCCACCCCGGAACGCACTCCTGAATCGACCAGAACCGTGAGATCATCGCCGATGGCATCTACCACCCGAGGTAGCGCCCTGGCCGTTGGAATTGCGCCATCAAGCTGCCTGCCCCCGTGATTAGAAACCACAATGCCATCAGCGCCCAGACGGACGGCATTCTTTGCATCTTCAGGGTCAAGGATACCCTTGATAATCAGCTTCCCTTTCCAGCTGTCGCGTATCCACTCCAAATCGTGCCATGCAATGGAGGGGTCGAAGTTATTGCTTATAAACCCCATATAGTCGTCCATCGTCATCTTGTGTCCGGTGTAGGTTTCAATGTTGCCAAACGACAGGGGTCTGCCAGCCAGCCCAACGTCTATGGCCCAACGGGGGTGGGTACAGGCCTGCAGATATTGTCTCAGAGTGGCGCACGGTCCGGACATACCCGAGCGATTATCGCGATAGCGCGAGCCGGGGATGGGCATATCGACGGTGAAAACCAGCGTTTTCATCCCTGCGGCCCACGAGCGTTCGAGAGCATTGCGCATGTAACCGCGATCTTTAAGCACGTACAGCTGTGACCAGAGCTCTCCGGAGGCATGCTGCGCAACTTCTTCTATCGGGCATACCGATACCGTGGAAAGGGTATAAGGGATGCCGGCGTCGGTTGCGGCTCGCGCCGCTTTGACTTCGCCGCGCCGTGCGTACATGCCAGTGGCTCCTACAGGACCCAGCGCGACCGGCATTGCCCATGACGTTCCAAGGATATTAGTCGTCAGCGTCGGGTCGCCAACACCACAAAGCACCCGCTGACGCAGCGCAATTGAGGCGAGTTCAGTTGAGTTCGCGTGCATGGTATTTTCTGCTACTGCGCCGCCATCAATATAATCAAACAGAAATCGAGGAAGGCGATGACGGGCGGCCTCACGATAATCGGCGGGAGCTGAAACGATCATTTTTCTTTCCTTATAGATCTTAACTAAATTTATGTTCTGTAGGCAGAAAGATTATAGGTCCAATGAAATGAGGGGGGAAATGAAATTTTAGAATCCCGGTCATGCAGAAAGGGAATAACCTGTTTTTTAAACGCTGGTGATTTTTCTGATGAAGTATTTCTGCTGAAAATGTGTTCATTCTCTGACAGCAATATTTGATAAATAACTGCGCGGAAAGTAGATAACTTTAAAGGTACTCAGCCCGGATTGTGCGATGTGGTCAATCGCCAAAAAGGAACAAACAAACCAGCCCCCCAAGTATAGTGGGTATTTTTAACGTCAGGACTTCAGTTAAAGAAAATCATCTCAGTCGAGAAGAAATGGAGCAGATGGGAATCACCGAGAGCGTTGTCATCGATATGATTGAAAAAGTCGTTGCGCATGTGTTGCTGTGGATGGCGGAAAAGCGCTTGTTTTTTTTCGATTATTTTACCTGATGAAGCTTGACCTAG
>NZ_JBQSVA010000021.1:0-7341 GCF_052375995.1 Ewingella sp. AOP9-I1-14 | reverse complement strand
ACAATAATTTTCTGGTCTTTCCGCGTGATGGCGGGGTTAGGGATGTTGATGGTGCTTCTGGGTATAGTCAGTGTATGGCTGCGTTGGCGTGGACGTCTTTATACCTCTAAACCGTTCCTCTATTTCGCGCTTTTCATGGGACCGTCAGGTCTAATTGCTTTGCTGGCTGGTTGGTTCACTACCGAAATAGGTCGTCAGCCATGGGTCGTCTACGGTGTGCAACGAACCCGTGATGCCGTTTCTGCCCACGGGGACCTGCACATGTCAATCAGTCTGCTGGCCTTTATCGTTGTCTATACCTCGGTCTTCGGCGTCGGTTACATTTACCTGGTGCGACTGATCAAGAAAGGCCCAGTCCATGCAGACGAGCATCAGGAAGTAACTGATGGAACACCGGCACGACCACTGTCAGCTGTAAATGAGTCCATGGGTACAAGTGGGAGAAACAAATAATGGGTATCGATCTGTCAATTATCTGGTTTGTCATCATTGTGTTCGCCACGTTGATGTATATCGTGATGGATGGTTTTGATCTCGGAATTGGTATTTTATTCCCATTTCATAAGCACGACGTCGATCGCGATACGATGATGAATACCGTGGCTCCTGTATGGGACGGAAACGAAACCTGGATGGTTCTGGGAGGGGCAGCACTGTATGGGGCATTTCCTCTGGCCTATGCAGTCATCGCTGATGCACTCAGCATCCCACTCACCGCAATGCTCCTCGGGTTAATTTTCCGTGGTGTTGCCTTTGAATTTCGCTTTAAAGCCACACCTGAACATCGACATATCTGGGACAAAGCATTTATTGTTGGCTCAATACTCGCTACCTTCAGTCAGGGAGTGGCGGTCGGGACATTGCTAAACGGTCTGAGCGTTACGGGCCGTGAATTCAGTGGTTCTGCTCTGATTTGGCTGGCTCCCTTCCCATTATTCTGTGGCATAGGGCTGGTGCTGGCTTATGCACTCTTGGGCTGTACCTGGCTTATTATGAAGACTGAGGGTGCTTTGCATCGAAGGATGTCAGAGCTGGCTATCCCCCTAACATTAGCCTTACTGGCGGTCATTGCAATTATCAGCGTTTGGACACCGTTGTCTCATCCCGAAATTGAGCATCGCTGGTTCAGTATGCCAAATGTCATGTGGTTCCTGCCCGTTCCACTTCTGGTTCTCGTTTGCTGCTGGGGTATTGTACGCAGTGCTTATAACCGACGGGCGAGTTATGGCCCTTTTATGCTTACGCTTGGACTGGTATTCCTTGGGTTCAGCGGTCTGGGGATCAGTATCTGGCCAAATATCATACCTCCTTCAATCACTATCTGGCAGGCGGCCTCTCCTCCACAGAGTCAGGGCTTTATGCTGATTGGCGGGCTATTGATTATTCCGGTTATCCTGATATACACCAGTTGGAGCTATTATGTCTTCCGTGGGAAAGTGAAAACGGGTGAGGGGTATCATTAATGGCATCGGTAATGGAGAGCTCTGCAATGAAAATGATTGATGAAACACCACGTCCATTCTGGAAAAAATTGATGTGGTTGGTCATTATCTGGGCTACCAGTGTGATGGCTCTCGGCGTAGTTGCTACCGTGTTTAAACTTCTGATGACCGCAGCAGGAATGAAGACGCATTAAGCTATCAAGTCGGGTTACCTTGTAACCCGACTTTTTGAACTGACCATTATTTTTGTCTGGTAGAACAAACCGAACTAACTCATCAGTACTTATTCAAACAATTGCAATAACCAGTATCACTAACGCATCTGGCCAGGAGCCAATAAATACCCATAAAATGCTCAAACAATAACCCACTCTAATCATATTCAGGGCTGCTTTCCCATATTATAGTGGTAAATCATTGCCACTAATGTAAACGGAGTCGAAGGTAGAACACTATTACCCGACATCAAGCCAATGAAAGGATAAAAAGACAACCTATCATCAAATAAGCAATGATTAGCAGATACCTGCTAATCATTTGATAAACCGGGTCACCAAAATACCCAGGATTAATGCCATCCCGCGTCGGATGAAAGCATGCACACTAACCAATATCAGATAAACAATGATCTGCAGAAGAGAAAGTTTCTCCGTACATAATTCATCATTTATTGGAAAAACAAACCAAGCATGATATATCTCGATTTTCAATTCATACAGTTTACTATGTCAGGTTAAAATAGCTGTCTGGTTGATGAACGGGTGGTAATGGTTTTTGTCGGGTCATATCCATCAGGTTACGTTCTATTGTATTGCAGATGGAATTAAGCGGGAGATCGTTTGAGTCGGTACCAAAAGGTTTCTCTAGCTGCTCAGCAAGGGCATCCCATGCGAGAAAAGCATAAGAAATAAAGACTGATACGAAAGGTGTCATGTAACGTAAATCGGTGACCAGTGCAAACGGTAACATGGTGCAGAAAAGATAGACCGTCCGCTGCAGGATCAATGTGTAAGCAAAGGGTACCGGCGTGTTGGCAATCCTTTCGCATCCACCCTGCACATGGGCAAGCTCATTAATACTATTATTGATGAGTGAAAAATTAATATCACTGATTAGCCCCTGAGTACGTAACTTACCTATTTCGTTACCGAGTAGTAGCAAGATTTTATTAGAGGGATAGGCACTGTTCATAACTGTTAAAAAAACGGACTTAGGAAGTATCTTATACACCTCATAAGAAGCATCATTATTTCTTAGCTGATTCTTTAAACTCCAGCTGAAAGCAATAAGATAATCGGATATCATTTTATGAAGGTTTTTATTCTCAGGGAAAAGGTTAATAATCAGACGCATAATATTGCGTTGTACTATGATCATGGTTCCCCATAACGCTCTTGCCTCGATAAAGCGGCTATAGGTGGCATTATTGCGGAAGCCTAAAAAAATAGCGATGGCGACCCCCAACAGGCTAAAGGGAGCAACGGTCAGATGAACTCCTAGTTGTTCATACCACTGAAACAGCACAATAGCGATAACCGACATCGCTATATTGAGGCAAAGCCGAAAAATTATTCTAGAGAGGACAGAACCATGCCATGCAAAGAGGCGAACAAACCAGTGTTGCGGGGGGCGCACAATCATTAAAATGGGTCCTTAAATGACCATTATTATATAATAGGCCCATAAAATCGGACCTATTATCATTTACAGGTAATCAGCTTGCTTTATTCTCCAGTTTTTTTTGATCGTTGTCATTCCCTTTTTCCTGTGTAATTGTCTCCTTGCTTAACATGACGCTGTCGGTACCGGTGTTATAGCTTATGGTTACCGTATCACCCGATTTGAGATTGTCACTGAGGATCTCTTTTGCTAGCTTGGTTTCCACTTCCTGACGGATTTTACGTTTCAGTTCTCTCGCACCAAAATCTGGTTGATATCCAACGTCAACCAGATGTTCAACAAGAGAATCATCAAGCTTGACTGTGATGTCCTGTGCAGATGCCGTACGCTTCAAACGATCGAGCTGGATTTGAACAATCAGACGAATGTTCTCCTGCGACAACGCATTGAACACAATCACTTCATCAATACGGTTCAGGAATTCAGGACGGAAGTGACCTTTTAGCAACTGCATTAGTTCTTCATGGAGTTCCTTAGGCGATTTCTGCTCATCGGAAGGTAATCCGGAGTTAGCCATGATGACAGCAGAACCGAGGTTGCTGGTCGCGATGATAGTGGTATTGCTGAAATCAATTAACCGACCTTTGCCGTCGGTCAGCCGACCGTCATCGAAGACTTGTAGCAGAACGTTATAGACATCAGGGTGTGCCTTCTCGATTTCGTCCAGTAGTATCACGCTGTACGGGCGACGACGCACTTTCTCCGTCAGTTGACCTCCTTCATCGTAGCCAACGTAGCCTGGAGGCGCACCGATCAGGCGGGCGACCGTATGTTTCTCCATATATTCTGACATATCGATACGAATAATGGACTGCTCGTCACCAAACACGGCTTCGGCAATCGCTTTCGCCAGCTCGGTTTTCCCGACACCCGTCGGCCCCAGGAAAAGGAAGGTAGCGATAGGACGATGCGCCTGCCCCAGCCCGGCCCGCGATAGCCTGACCGCGTCACTAACAGCAGTGACCGCTTCATCCTGCCCAACCACGCGCTGACGCAGCGTTTCTTCCATGTTAAGAAGTTTTTTGCGCTCTTCCTGCGTCAGATCCGAAACTGGGATCCCGGTGAGACGCGAAACAACCTCCGCCACTGCGGCAACCGTCACTTCAAGTGTCTCGGAGCCGGTTTTGTTCTTCCAGGCTTCCGTCTGTTTATCCAATGATCCCTGTTTTTCTGAAATTTCGCCTTCAAAACGTTTAACCTCATCAAACAGTTTACGCGACGTGGCGTAATCTCTTTCACGCTTCAGATGCGCAATTTCAGCCTCCAGTTCCTGAATTGGCGCAGGCCGTGAACTGGCACCAATGCGCACTCGCGCCGCCGCTTGGTCGATAAGATCGATGGCTTTATCCGGTAGGAAACGGGAGGTGATATACCTGTCAGAGAGCTCCGCGGCTGCGACAAATGCTTCGTTCTGGAAGGTAACCTGGTGGTGCGCTTCCAGCGTGTCTCGTAGCCCGCGGAGGATAACAATCGTTTGATCCACAGTGGGTTCTTCGACCAGTACAGGCTGAAAACGGCGCTCAAGGGCGGCGTCTTTTTCAATATGTTTTTGGTATTCGTTTAACGTAGTGGCGCCGATCAGACTGAGTTCACCTCGCGCCAGTGCCGGTTTGAGGACATTCGCAATATCAAGACCGCCTTCGCCGCCTCCCTGCCCGGCACCAACAATCGTATGCAGCTCATCAATAAAGAGGATCAGTTCCCCTTTCTTAGCAGTAACCTCATCAATCAACTGTTTGGCACGTTCTTCAAATTCACCACGATATTTTGCGCCCGCCACCAGGGAGTTCATGTTTATTTCTACGAGGCGTTTATCACGTAGAACCTCAGGCACATCACCTTTGACAATCCGCTGCGCCAGCCCTTCAACGATGGCCGTTTTACCAACGCCAGGTTCACCAATCAGAACCGGGTTATTTTTCTTGCGGCGGGCCAGCACTTCTATAGTATTTTCAATCTCCTGAGCGCGCCCAAGCACGGGATCCAGCTTACCTGCCCGTGCCATTTCGGTCAGATCGCGTCCCACTTTATCCAGGTTAGGCGTACCGGTCGGCGTGTCAACCCGCCCATCCTCTGCTCCTTTACCCACGATTTTCACCACTTTCTGGCGAATAGCCTCCGGGGTAATACCATATTTCTTCAACAACGCACCGGCGACGCTATCCGGGACTTCACTCAACCCGATAAGTAAGTGCTCAGGTCCTACATAAGAGTGCCCCAGCTCACGGGAGGCCTGGAAAGCGTACATGAAGGCTTTTTTCAAACGGGGTGAAATGGAGAGGTCGCCTGGCCCCCCCCCGGTTTCCGTCGCGCCGCTGTAAGCATTCTGATCGATGTAACTTTTAATATCCTCTGGGGAGATTTTGAGATCTTTAAACAACGCTGCACACACGTCGGCATCTGCCAGAACGTACAGAAGATGTTCGGTGTCCAGCTCCGTACGATTGAGCTGGTGAGCCTTTTCGGCTGCCTTTTGTAGCAGCTCCAGAGACTGCTTACTGAAGGTTTCCGTCGTATCAATCGACTCCCGTGGCACCGCACCGAAGATATCGTCTTCACTCCCATCGCGGATATTATTACCGAAGCCGTTGAAGAAACCGGAAAGTCCCCCACGCCCCAGTAAGGAATCAAAAGGGTTCAGAATATTCTGGTGCCGCATCAACTGACGGTGATCATAATCACAAATAGCAATCGTTTTTCGTTGACCATTCTGGACGAGCGTAACTTGGCTGGTAGCCGGTCTTACCTGACAAATATCACATAATGTTGGCATTATTCGCCTCCTGATGTAGAAAATGGGTAACACCCAGTGAGACCCATATTTAAGCGTAGCAGAAGGCACCAAAGACATTATACGAAGTTATGAAACATCATGGACCTTCAGATTAAACAATGAAATAACACTAATCAGGTGAGAGATTATCTCCGTCTGCAGCGTTTCATAGGCCGTCCATTCTGTAAGACGTGTAAAAGCATAAATTTCGACGGGCAATCCATAAGCCGTCGGCTGCAGCTGCCTGACCATTAAGGTCATCTCGGTGCAGATGGATCCATGTTGACGCAAATACGCTTTGGCGTATTCCTGGAACAGCTCAATATTCGTCTCAAGCGGAGTCTTCACGTTGGTGAAAAGCGCTAACGTGACGTTTTTGATGATGGCCTGTTTTTCGTCAGGCGTAATAATATGGACGGTCTTGATGTCGATATTGATATTTCTCTGGAGCCGTCTGGCACTGTGTTCAATCATATATCGCCAGTTTTTAAACGAGCCAGAAACCAGGGTGTAGGTTGGAAGGGTGGTGATACTGTTATCAAAATTAAGCACCTTCACTGTGGTCAGACCGATATCTTGTACGACGCCGTTGGCTCCCAACTGCTCCATTTCAATCCAGTCTCCCGGCTGGAGCATATCATTCGCGGAAAGCTGTATACCGGCAACCAGACCAAGCAGCGGATCTTTAAACACAAGCAGCAGCACCGCTGCAATTGCGCTTATACCACTGAGCAGAATAAGTGGCGATTTATCCAGCATCATGGACAGCAGAAAAAGGCAATAGATCAGGGCCCCGACCAGTTTGAGACTCTGTTCAATGCCGCGATAAGGTAGCCCCCTCAGCTGGCTATTGGTTTTTAATAAATCGCCGGCGACATCAATAAATGAATAGAAAGCCAGCAACGCGAACGTCAGAGTCCAGATTCGAGCCCCTGCTAGGATGACATCCAGCACCCTGTTTTCCGTGCTCACGATAAAAGAAAGCTGGCCCGCCAGCACCGCTCCTTGCAGAGTTAAGACAACATAACGGAAGAAATGATGATGGGTGATTACCGCCAGCTTTGAGGACTTGCGTTGCAAAGATTTTTTGTCAAGATAAGGCAATACAAGGTAGTGAGCGACACAGTGCAACAGAGTAAAAACAATAATCACCCTGAACACCGGTATATCGCTGTTGATCAAGGTCGTTTTCAAATACTGAAGAAATTCATGGTTCTTAATATACTGCATCATATTTATTTTATCCGGCTACTATCGACCATCGCTCTCTGGAATAAGGCTATTTTACCGTAATCATCTATGCTGGGGAACGTCTAACATCTTTCGCCGAGGCGAAAGATGTTAGACGAAGGTGTTCAACGTTATTCACGGAAGATGACTTTAAATATTCGGCCTAATTAGAGGCAGATTTTAGCTCACGTATTTCAATCTGCTCAGGTGTCATGG
>NZ_JBQSVA010000020.1:0-10384 GCF_052375995.1 Ewingella sp. AOP9-I1-14 | reverse complement strand
ATGGCGGAAAATCGTGTTGAGGCCAACGCCCATAATGCGGGCAGAGGGCCAGGCGAAGCGGCCGCGTTCCAGCCGTTTGGTCAGCAGGCACAGCCCGTCGCCGGTGGACCACAGCAGTTTGACCTTACTGCCGCTGCGGCCCCGGAAGATGAAGACATGGCCGGACATCGGGTCATCTTTCAGCATCGTCTGCACCTTTGCGGCGAGACCATTGAAGCCGTTGCGCATGTCGGTGATACCGGCAACCAGCCAGATTTTGGTGCCTGTTGGCAGGTGGTTATCACTTCCTTTATCTGTCCTGTGATGATCCTTATGACTTCGCCAGACTACTTCACCACACACATGGGTCTGCCAGATACCGGTTCGGGATGGATTTCCGCTTCTACGCTGAACACCGTCTTTAGAAGCTCTGGTTTCATCACTGCTTCCGGAGCACCTTGCGCCATCACGCGACCGCTTGCCAGTACCACCAGATGATCGCAATAGCGGCTGGCCTGATTCAGATCGTGGAGTACCGTCACTACGGTTTTCCCCTGCCTTTTGAGTTCAACCATCAGGCGCATCAGTTCAACCTGATGATTGATATCGAGGTAGGTCGTAGGCTCATCAAGAAGAATGAGTGGGGTATCCTGTGCCAGCACCATCGCCAGAAACGCACGCTGGCGCTGGCCGCCGGAAAGCTGGGTTAACCTGCGGTCAGCCAGATTGCGCGTCCGGGTCTGACTCATTGCCACGTTGACCCGCTCGTTGTCTTCCGCGGAGAGTTGCCCCCACAACGACAGCCACGGGCTGCGGCCGTAGGAAACCAGCTCCCGTACAGTGATCCCCTCGGGGGATAAATGGTGTTGCGGCAGTAAAGCCAGGCGGCGAGCCAGCTGGCGGGCGGAAAAACCGGCTATGGGTTTTTCATCAAGCAATATCTCGCCAGAGTCTGGTGTTAACAGGCGAGAAAAACAGTTCAACAGCGTCGATTTCCCGCAACCGTTAGGGCCGAGCAGGGCCGTGATTTTTCCGGCAGGCAGGGCGAGAGAAAGTCCATCCAGCACGGTTTGTGCGCCATAGCTGGCGGTCAGATTTTCAGTACGTAATCTCATTTATCGCATTCTCACAAGCAGCCAGACAAACCACGGTGCGCCGATAATGGCGGTCAGCACGCCTGCCGGAAGCTCCATCGGCGGATGAATGATTCGTGCCAGCAGATCGGCAATGACCAGCAACAACGCGCCCGTCAGGGCCGAAACGGGCATCAGCCAGCGGTGACGCCCGCCGGCGATCCTGCGCACCATGTGCGGCACGACGAGACCAATAAAACTTATCGGGCCACAGACGGCCACGCCGGTTGCTGTCATCGCGACAGCCAGCATCAGCCCCTGGAACCGGGTGCGCTGAACCGACACGCCGAGCGTGGCTGCTCGTGCATCGCCCAGCGCCAGCAGGTCGAGATCGCGACAAAAGCGCAGGCTCAGCGGCAAAAACAGAATGAGCAACGGCACGGCAATCTTCACAAAGTGCCAGTCGCGCCCCCATAAGCTACCCGTCAGCCACAGCAGGGCACTGTTTACATCCTGCGGGTGCAGGAGCATCAGGTAATCCGTCAGGCTCGCCCAGCAGGCGGAAAGCGCCACGCCGGTGAGCGCCAGCTTCATCGGCTGGTGGGTCTTTGCCAGCATCTTCAGCAAGATCAACCCCGCCATACCGCCCGCAAAGGCCAGCAGCGGCAGCACCATCACGGATAGTGATGGCATAAGAAGCAGTGCTCCCACAGAGGCAAGGCTGGCGGCATGGTTAATGCCGAGAATATCCGGTGATGCTAGCGGGTTACGCACAATCCCCTGTACCAGCACGCCCGCCACGGCGAGGGCTGCACCGACAAACAGTGCCAGCAGCAAGCGCGGCAGTCGGTACTCCATCAATACATAATAATGCTCGCGTCCGTCCTGCCAGTCGGTCAGCAGCGCGCGCCACGGCACGGGGATCACCCCCATATGGAGTGATAACAGCGCACAGCCTGCCAGGGCAAGGGTGATGAAAATGACCAGCGCAATTTTCATCCTCGCCTCCTCACCAGCCAGACAAAGCAAGGACTGCCAATCAGCGCCAGCACTGCGCCTGCGGGCAGATCGCCGGGGAAGGCCAGCGCGCGTGCGAGTACATCTGCCATCAGCATCAGCGTGGCCCCCAGCAGCATGCTCACCGGCAGTACGTTGCGCTGATCGAAGCCTGCCCAGAAGCGCGCCAGATGTGGCACCAGCAGGCCGATAAACGCCACCGGACCTGCCACACTGACGCACGCGCCAACCAGAAGCAGCACTAACATATTGATGATCAAACGTAGTCTCGGCAGGTTCACTCCCAGCGTATGGGCGGTACTGTCGCTGACGTTGAGCAGGTTCAGTTGATTCGCCAGCAGCAACACGACAGGGACTGCAGTGACCACCACCGGCAAGAGCTGCCAGACATCCTGCCAGTGGGCGTGGGACACTCCGCCTGCCAGCCAGTAAAAGATGCCGTAAGCATGATCTTCGGCCAGCAGCAGGGTGATGCGGGTCAGGGCCATACAAAAGGCCGACAGCGCGATACCCGCGAGGATCAGTTTGTTTCTGTCCTGGGTATGACGAAACCCGCCTCCTGCGGTCATGACCAGCAGCCAGCTCACGCCGCCCCCGCATGCCGCGATGAACGACAGGGAATAGCCTGCAACCGGCGTCGGACTCAGCGCGCTGGTAAGCGCCATAGCCAGCGCCGCGCCGCTGTTAATGCTGAGCAGTGAAGGAGAGGCCATTGGGTTGTGGGTCAGGGTTTGCAGCAGCGTGCCCGCGAGCGCCAGGCTTGCGCCGATCAGAACGGCGACCAGGCTTCGCGGCAAACGAAGGTTTTGCACCAGCGCTTCTGGTAGCGTTGGCGTGTGTCCAGGCAGCAGGGCGCGGATTGCGTCTGCTCCGGAAACAGGAATGGCCGAGTAGCAAAACAGACTCAGCCAGAAAATAATAATAAGTACTGCAACGGGAAGCCCCCACAGCAGCACCGGGTGTTTTAGCGCGGTCATTTCACATCGGTAAGCGGCTGATGGTGGAAGATTTTTACCGTGTCAGCGGCAATACGCTCTGCGGCAAAAATACCGCGCATCCGCGCCCAGGCGTTACTGTCGACTGAAGCAACCTGCTGCTTCTGCGCGGCGGTTAATATCTGCCAGAGCGGATCTTGTTGCCAGCGTTTAACAATGCTCTCTTCGCGATAGTGGGCAACCAGCAGCCAGGCAGGATTGACCGCCAGCAGTTGCTCCAGGCCGATGGACGGCATGGACGCGCCCGCCATCGTAGCGGGAACGTTCAGCCCCAGAGAAGCCAGCACGCTGCCGGTCCAGGTCTCCTGGGTATGCAGGTTGAATAGCTGTTCGCGTGATGTGCCAAAGGCCACGCGTGTCCCTGTGGGAAGCTGGCTGGCCCACTGCGCCATCTTCTCTTTATGTTGTTCCAGACGCGCCTGCATCTCTCGTTTTTTACCTACCACTTCGCCGATGATAGCCGCTGAGTGCAAATTTTCAGCGTAGGTTTCGTTGCGGGACTTAAGCAGCAGTACCGGCGCGATTTGCTGCAAGGCGGTGTAAATCCCCGCATGGCGACTGCTGTCGGCAATGATCAGGTCTGGTTTCAGGGCAGCAATGGCTTCCAGGCTCGGCTGCGCGCGCGTTCCGACGGACTGCCACGGTTTCAGGTGCGCACGCACTTTGGGCAGGATGCGTTTTGCATCGTTATCGTCGGCAATACCGATCGGGCTGACGTCCACGGCGGCCAGCGCATCGGCGAACGAGAGTTCCAGCACCACAATCCGTTGTGGCGTTTTATCGAGTGTAAACGTGCCGTGTTCGTCCTGAACCGTGGCGGCAAAGGCGTGGCCGATCACCAGCAGCAGGCCTGCAAAAAGAAAACGGATAAATGCCAACATAGTCACATTCCAGCTAAAAGCCCGGCAAGCCGGGCGTTAACACATCAGAACTTCAACGACCCCTGCATATACAGCGTGCGCGGCTGGCCTGCGTAGATGCCTTTGTTGTTGTCGTCATAAGAGCGGATGAAGTAGTCCTGGTCGAAGATGTTTTTCACACCGAACGCCAGGTTCAGATCTGCCATCTGCGGGCCAAAGTCATACGCCACGCGTGCGCCCCAGAGCATGAAGCCGGGAATACGGCCGGTACTGCCGTCGGCGCTCTCTTTCACTGTATTGGCGTTATCCGCAAACTGGCTGGACTGGAAATCGCTGTTCAGATTGAACGTCCAGTTGCCCGGCTTGTAGTCCACGCCCAGCGTGCCTTTATGTTTCGGGGAGAATGGCACCTGATTGCCATAGGTGTCGCCTTTCTCGCGGATTTCCGCGTTCACATACGCATAGCTGGCGTAGACGGAAACGTTATCAAGCGTTGGCGTTAGCGTACCCAGGTCGTAACGTGCCTGCGTTTCCAGCCCGGTATGGCGCGTTTTGCCACGTGCAGTGACGGTGTCGTTGGTCTGGTTGGAGTCGTACTGATTGTTAAAGTTAATCAGGAACAGCCCCATTTCCGCCGTCAGCGCGCCGTCGTCGTAGCGGGTACCGAGTTCCCAGGTTCGCGCTTTTTCCGGTTCCACATTGCCGCTTTGCACAGCCTTGCCAATCTGGCTGTACTGTACGGTGCCGAACGAGCCTTCAGTGTTTGCATAAAGATTCCAGCTATCAGTCAGGTGATAGAGCACGTTCAACGCCGGAAGCGGTGCGTTATAGCTCACCTCTTCGTGCGTGCCTTTGATGGCGTTGTTCTGGTATGACTCGATATGTTCGAAACGCATACCCGGCGTGATGGTCCAGTTGCCGATGTCGATTTTGTCATCCAGATACCAGGCGTGCGCCTCGGTGCCGGAACGCGTGTCGCGGTCGTAAGGGCTTGAGCCAGACGGCAACTGCCCGCTGCTGGTGGCGGTGTAGTAACGCATTTCATGCGTTGATTCATTCACATAGCGATAGCCCACGCCCACTTCGTGCGCGGAAGGGCCGATCATAAAGCTCTGGCTGTAGCGTGGCTCAATACCGCGCACCCAGTAGTTACGCGGCGAGAGGGTGATGCGTTTGCCTTGCTCCAGGTAGCCGCTGCGCAGGGTTTGGGTGTAGAACCCCTGAATGTTGAATTTATGCTGGCTGTCCGGCTGGAACTGGTAGCCCAGGCTCGCCAGCTTGCGACGGCCCCAGAAGCGGTCATACGGGCGGGTGGATTGCCAGCGATCGGCGTCGTAATCCGCGCGGGACAGGCCGCCGGGCATATCGGCTTCACCATCGTAATATTGCAGCAGGCTGTTGAAGGTGTGCACCTCATTCGGCGCATATTTGCTTTTCAGCATCAGGTCGTCGATGCGGGTGGCGCTGTGCTCGCGCCAGTCACTGCCGCGCGTGCCGGAGTAGAGCAGCGCGGTGCCAAAACCGTTGTCCGCTGTGCCGCCCACCATCAGGTTGTGCGTCTCTTTCGGGTTGTTTTGTGAAGAGGTTGGGCTGAGCTGACCTTCCACCCCCGCCTCGATACCAAAGTCCTGCGGAATGGCGCGGGTAACAAAGTTCACCACGCCGCCCACGCTCTGCGGTCCGTAACGCACCGCACCACCACCGCGCACCACGTCAATGGCATCCATGTTGCCGAGCGAAACGGGAGCCAGTGAAAGCTGCGGCTGACCGTAAGGGGCAAAGGGGACGGGGATGCCGTCCATCAGGACGGTCGAGCGGCTGGCGAGGCGTGGGTTCAGGCCCCGGATGCCAAAGTTCATCGCCAGGTCGTGGCTGCCGGTGCCGTTGTTTTCCGGCGCGCTGACGCCAGGGATGCGGTTAAGCACCTCACGCATGGTGGTTGCGCCGGTTTTGGCGAAATCCTCACGGCGGATCACGTCACGCGCGCCAGCATGTTCAAATACGTCGTTTTCACGCGCATCGCCCAGCCAGTCGCCGACCACGGTCAGGGCATCTTCTTTTGGCGCGGGCGCGGGCTCCAGCGTCCAGCTGTTATTTCCCAGCGGTTTTACCTGCAGTCCGCTGCCGTCCAGCAGCTGTTGCAGGCCGCTCTCGACGTCGTAATCTCCGTGCAGGCCGTTGCTCTGCTTGCCGCGCGTCAGGCTGGCGTCAACCGAGAGGGTAATTCCGCTGTGTGCGGCATACTGATTGAGCGCTTTGTCGAGCGATCCCGGTGCGATATCAACCTGTGCAGCAAAAGCGGAAAACGAGAGACCGGCCAGCGGCAGCAGGCTCAGGCGAATGGCGTTAACCAAAGGTGTTGTTTTACGAAAAACGCGTAACGGCGTCATACCTTCTCCATCATCATTTTTGTTGTGTTCAGCTATGAGTCGAACGAGAAGGGTAAAAAGGACAATCGAAATGAGAATTATTTTTCTTACAGCGGTGAAATGTTTATCCAGTACCGCGTAATAGACTGAATTTTAACGGGAAGCGTTTGAGCGATAACGTTCAGGATCGCATCGGTATTTTTCAGCGGGAACGTCCCGCTCAGGCGCAGCCCGGCAACGGCGGGATCGCAGCGCAGCACGCCGTTGCGGTAACGGCTTAGCGTGGCTATCACCTCACCCAGCGGTTTATCGCTGAAGCTCAGGATGCCCTTCGTCCAGCTTGTACTCTCGTCATCCAGCGGTTTCACTGCGCCAAACTCAGAGGCGCTGAACTGCAGGCTTTCACCAGCGTTCACGATGCGTTTTTGCGCGGGGGCACTGGCGAGAAGCACTTCCACGGCGTGCTGCTGCACGTCAAGCTGCGTGAAATTATCCTGCTGGCGGACGGTAAATTCTGTCCCTAAAGCGGTGAGTTGGCCCTGACGGGTCAGGACGCGGAAGGGGCGTTGCTGCGCATCTTTCGCGGTAGTAATGGCGATTTCACCGTACCAGAGCCGGACGGTGCGCTGATGCGCATCATAACGCACATCCGCCGCGCTTTGGGTATTCAGCGTGAGCAGGGAGCCATCTTCCAGTTGCTGACGGCTGACTGCGCCTTTGGCGGTGCGGTAATCTGCCCGCAGACCTTCGCCGGTTTCCGACTGCCAGAGTTGCCAGCCTCCGCCAGCGCCGAGCAACAGCAGTAATCCTTTCATCACGTGACGGCGGGTGAGGCGGGTATCGTGCAGCGCCCGGCTGGCAACGTCGCCAGGCACACCGCCAAGCTGGTTGCGCAGGTTTTCAACCTGCTGCCAGGCCCACTGGTTATCCTGATCCTGTTCATACCACTGTTGCCAGCGCGCTTCCTGTTGTGGGCTGACGCGCTCGCCGCTTAGCACGGCATACCAGTGGGAAGCTGAACGCAGCGCCTGACGGCGGGAATCGGTTAACGAAGGATTCATAACCCATGCTCCAGACGAAACAGCAGGCAGTGCTCGACGGCTTTCGCCACGTATTTTTTCACGGAGCTGACGGAAACACCGAGTTTGTGCGCAATCTCGCTGTATGTCAGGCCATCCAGTTGCGAAAGCAGAAACGCTTCACGTGTTTTTCCGTTTAGCCCGTCCAGCATGCTGTCGACGAGTTGTAGGGTCTCGAGCTGGCTTTCGCGTTCCTCAGGTGAAGGCGCTACCCCCTCCGGCATAAGCGCCAGCATCTCCAGATACGCTTTTTCCAGCGCGTTTCGGCGAAACAGGTCCACCATCACGCGTTTGGCGATAGTGCACAGGAAAGAGCGAGGATCGCGGATCGTCGAGAGCGTTTCGCTGCTCATTACCCGCAAAAAAGTGTCCTGGGCAATGTCATCTGCATCAAAAGCAGACTGGAGTTTGCGCGTCAGCCAACTTTTCAACCAGCCGTTATGGGTGCCATAAAGCGACTCGAACGTTAAGGAAGCTGTGGTAGTGGCACGGTCAGACATGCGGAGTGCATCAAAAGTTAATTATCACGTAGCCATATTAATATGAGAATGGTTATCATTACAATTGGAAATAAAATTGTTTCCAATAAACATTTTTAACATGTTGTTTTTCTAAGTGTTATAAGGTAGGTATAAAATGGGATGGATCCTCTGCTTCTGGCATCTGTCGGTCAGAATGACATCATGATGTGGTCTGCTATTATTGACATCCTCCCCGCCCTTTAGGGCGGGGAGGATGTCAACTATGAGTGTTGCCTGAAATGTCGCCAGCCCCCGGTACAGCAGAAGTATCTCGGGCTTTCTGCGTTTGCTCCTGGTGGGTATGGCCCCCGCAAGCGGGGGTTATTGCTAACTGTCGTTTCAACAAAAAGTAACTTTTTTCACTTTGCCCCTCAGTACAAATTAGGGGCTTGCCGCGGATGTACCATGCCTGAATATCTTCGAGTGATGATTTGGTGCGGCTTTGTTGAATAAATCAGATTTCGGGTTCCACCTGACTGACCTGCTGCCAGAGCGGGGCGTGATGCTCCGGCACGGTCTGCCAGCCGGATGCAGCCGAACAGAGACGGTGCGATGCCATCTGCTGCTCATTACTGTAGATCCGCAGTTCATCATCCAGCGAGATCCGTATTGATACCGGCTGGCCACACAGGCTTTCCGGCACGCTGTAACGGTTTCCGCCAACCTCGATATAGCCATCCCAGGAGACATGACGGATATCGAAGTAGCTGGTATCGAAGTCCGTATCCGGCAACGGCTGCAGATGCTCCTGTTCCTGCGTGAAGCGCTGTTCCGGTGTCTGCCTGAACTGGCGAAGTTCTCGCCTGTCGGCATCGTCAGCCATCCACTGCTCCAGTAGCTGATTAACCTGGGCGAAGCTGTCGAACCGGCGGTACCGGACGAAGAAGTTCTCCTTGAGGTATTTCACCATCCGCTCCACCTTACCTTTGGTTCTGGCCCTTCGTGGACGGCATGCCCGTGGCAGGAAGCCATAGTGATCGGCCAGCAGCAGGAACCCGGAGTTGAACACCATCTTCCCGTTGTTATTTTTCAGCACTGCGGCTTTCTGATTATCGACCAGCACGGTTTTCACGCTGCCGCCGAAGTAGCGGAAGGCGCGGACCAGTGACTCATAGGTATGTTCAGCATCCTGCTTTGGTGCCGCGAAGACATGGAAGCGACGTGAGAACCCCAGCGTGTTAACCGCGAAGTTAACCCTGCATCGTTGCCCGGCAACCTCAGCCTCAACTTCTCCCCAGTCATGCTGGAGCTGGTAACCGGGCTGAGTTTCGAAGCGAACCGTTTTCTTCGATGGCCTCATCTTACGTTTTGGCTGGATGTAGTAACGCAACATGGAGCGTCCGCCGGTATAACCCATCGCTTTGATTTCCGCGAGGATGACCTCGCCGTTCCAGACATTCTCAGCCAGACGCATGTCGATATAGTCCATGAACGGCCTGAGTTTGGCCATTTTGTGGCGTGTTTTTCTGGCCGGAGGTTCCGGGTATTTCAGGTACCGTCTGACAGTCCGCTCAGAGCAACCAACCTGAGTGGCAATATCAACAATATACGCACCCTGCTGGCGCATTTGCTTTATCATGTAAAAGTCCTCATGAGCATGTTTGGTCAGGACGAAACACTGTTCAGTGGTGTGCTGCGTTACACCAGCGTTTTTGATTTGACCTGCCACCCAACTCTGACATTGCCCTGCGGGCGTACTGCTGCAGGCGCACCAATCGCCTTCCAGCTTGTTGCACCACATTTTGGCGAAACCGCATTGATACAGTCTGGCTGGGCGTGGCAGCAGGTTACTGACTGGCATCGCACTCATCCCGCCCTTTAATTTTCTTTGCTCCAGCCAACAGGCTGGAGCAATCAGTTATGAATCACTTACAGTGGAGTCAGCATATCAAATCATGATGTCTTACCTTCCGAAAATGCCATCAAAGTGCGGGCGATTCAGTCATTCCTGACGGAGAAAGGTCAGCTCGATCCAGAAACTTCAGACGCCATCGTGGACTATTTTGAAAACAAGATCGGTCCCCGTAACGGTGCCAGTGTCGTGGCGCGCGCCTGGCTTGATGCCGAATTTAAAAAAAGCTGCTTGAAGATGGCACGGCTGCCATCAGCGAGATGGTTTTTTCAGGTGCCGAAGGCGCAGTCATTCACGTCCTCGAAAACAGTGATGCGGTACATAACATCGTTGTTTGTACGCTGTGCTCCTGCTATCCGTGGCCGGTTCTGGGATTGCCGCCAATCTGGTTTAAATCTGCACAGTACCGCTCCCGTGTGGTGATTGATCCAAGAGGCGTGCTGAAGAAGTTCGGTACTGAGCTTCCACCGGAGAAAGAAATTCGCGTTTGGGACAGTAATGCCGAAATTTGCTATTTCGTACTGCCGCAACGCCCGGCTGGTACGGAGAACCTGAACGAAGAACAACTGGCCGCGAGAGTAAGGCGTGATTCAATGATTGGTACGGGCCTCCTCTACCGGCGTAGGCTTCAATAAAGCC
>NZ_JBQSVA010000019.1:0-10810 GCF_052375995.1 Ewingella sp. AOP9-I1-14 | reverse complement strand
GGAGACAGCATGACAATGATGGATATGAGCGGCCACGATCAGGCTGCAATGTCCCATGAAATGATGCAAAACGGCAACGCTTCTGCCCACCAGGACATGGCGGAAATGCATAAAAAAATGATGAATGGCAAATCAGGAGCCACCAACGAAACCGCAAAGTCATTTTCTGAAATGAACGAGCATGAAAAAGCCGCAGTTGTGCACGAGAAGGCGAATAATGGTCAGTCTTCAGTGATTCATCAGCAGCAGGCTGAAAAGCATCGCAGCCAGGCCACTCAGAATTAACCCGCAGCCCCACTTGTTAGACCCTCTTTTGACGCCGATTTCACTGGCTTACGCTCCCGTCCGGGAGCGTTTTTTTATTCACTTATTTATCGTCAACTATCATGGTGACTGTATTTTATTGTGCTGTCCTACATGTCTGAGAAATTACCAGGGCTACCTCCTTGTAAACCAACGCAGGGGGACGTGATAAGATATGTCGGTTATTTTGCAGGCTCAGGACAGAGACAGATGAAGAAAAAAAACATGACGCCAACACCTCACGATGCGACGTTCCGACAGTTTCTGACACAGCCGGATGTGGCCCGTGATTTCATGGAAATCCATCTGCCCGCAGAGCTGCGCGCAGTCTGCGATCTCAGCACGCTGAAACTGGAATCAGGCTCGTTCGTTGAGGATGATCTCCGCCAGTATTTCAGCGACGTTCTCTATAGCCTGAAAACCACAGCCGGCGACGGCTATATTCATGTGCTTGTCGAACACCAGTCAACGCCCGACAAACATATGGCTTTCCGCCTCATACGCTATGCGGTGGCTGCCATGCAGCGCCACCTGGAGGCAGGGCATAAAAAACTGCCACTGGTGATACCGGTGCTGTTCTATACGGGTAAACGCAGCCCGTATCCGTACTCCACCCGGTGGCTGGATGAGTTTGACGATCCCGGGCTGGCAGGCAAACTCTACAGCAGCGCTTTCCCGCTGGTAGACGTTACGGTCATTCCGGATGATGAAATCGCTGGCCATCGCAGCATGGCCGCCCTGACTTTACTGCAAAAGCATATTCACCAGCGAGACCTGGCAGAACTGGTTGACCGGCTGGCGCCCATCTTGCTGACGGGATACTTGTCTTCATCGCAGGTGATATCACTGGTACACTATATAGTGCAGGCAGGCGAAACATCCGACGCCGAAGCCTTTGTACGCGAACTGGCACAGCGTGTGCCACAACACGGAGACGCACTTATGACCATCGCACAACAACTCGAACAAAAGGGTATTGAGAAAGGTATCCAGCTTGGAAGACAGGAAGGTCGTTCAGAAGGTGAGCGCGAAGCGACTCTGAAAATAGCCCGTACCATGCTCCAGAACGGCATTGACCGCAATACTGTCATGAAAATGACCGGTCTGACTGAAGACGACCTGGCGCAGATCCGCCACTAATCCCCCTTTCCAGGCACTCCCTGCCCGGCCATCAGCGAATACTGGTGGGGCAGGGAGGCACCAGACTCAGGCTCTGCCTGCCAGCCACAGCGATTAAACAGCTTCATCACCCCCGCTACGTTCCCAGTCAGACGCGCTGTCAGCGGATTTATCTGTCGGCCGCTGTCGTCAAAAGCAACATCGAGGTTGGCCCGTGAGAGATAAATGCCGTTCACGCCTGCACTGAACGCCACAGCATTCCGGCCGGACCATTCCCGATCGCTCAGCAGACGGTAGTTCCAGTGCATATCTTTCGCTGTTTCCAGCGCATACGTCAGCCGGAACAGGTCGTTCTGCCCGGACAACTCGCCGGTGCAGGAACGCCAGAGGTAATTCAGCTTGCTGGCCAGCCTGGCGCTGACGCCCAGCTGACGTCCCTGTTTCAAAAGCCACTCAATATCGGGCGTCACATCACGAGAAAAACGCCGTTGCTTCAGCGCAGTCGCCAGCCAGCGGGTGAGAAAGAGGTTTTCCTGTGCCGGCGAGAGAACGCCACCATCCTGCCTGGCCAGCGCAAGCGCCACCAGGGCACACCACGCCAGATGACCTGATTTTTCTGTCAGCGTCACGGCTTCTCCCGCAAGTCAGAAAAATGATGTAATTCATCCAGCATAATCAGCACACGCCGGCCAGTCTTACGGGGAAACATTCGACGCATCTCACGCGTCAGCTGCTTCTTCTCCCATCCGTAAGGGAAAATAATGCTGTATTCACTTCTCTCAGGGAGGATATCAGGGCCCGCGACGATACGCGCCACCTCCTTATTCAGGCGTTCTCCTCGCCAGCCATAAGCCGCCAGTCGCTTACGGATACGTGCAACGGGAAAACGTTTATCGGAGTGACGGGGGAAGAGTAACGTCCCGTCCTCATTTCGTTTGACGCCAAACATATCCAGAGATTGTTCGATCACTACTGTTCGCATGGGGAAAAGCTCATGCATTGTTTTCATTGTATTTTCCATTCCAGACTCCTGAATTAATTCCTGCAGCTGTCTGACCAGCCAGAGAGCAGCACTATGCTGGCTCACTCCCTGCGTCATCATTCATTTCACACTGGAGATCACGCCAGTATCCGGCAATATTGTTTACCACGCGTGCCGTCATAACGGCGTCAGTGACGGCGGAATGAGCCTCCCCGGTCCAGCTCAGGCCTGCCTGACTGACAGCGCCGGAAAGCGATATGGTACCGTAGCGATTGGTGGGGCCGTAATACCCCGCAGCGAGCCGCATGGCGCAGTACACCGTCAGAGAGTC
Source organism: Ewingella sp. AOP9-I1-14 (assembly GCF_052375995.1). Taxonomy (NCBI): domain Bacteria; kingdom Pseudomonadati; phylum Pseudomonadota; class Gammaproteobacteria; order Enterobacterales; family Yersiniaceae; genus Ewingella; species Ewingella sp. AOP9-I1-14. Next base: position 8,075 of record NZ_JBQSVA010000019.1, on the reverse strand, counting down.
CAGCCAGCTGGCAGGGTCATTATGCGCTGCCGCTGTCTGCTTCAGAATCCGCGTATCAAAATCAGCATTGAAAATAACCAGCGGGCGCCGGCCGATATGGTGCTGCAGCTGCTGCGCAATATCGGGCCAGGATGGCGCACTGACCAGATCATCGTCACTGATACCGTGTACTGCAGCTGCTGCCGGATCGATGTCGACAGTGGGTTTAAGGCGGGTCTCAAATATCCTCTCACCGCGGGCATTCACCAGACCGATTTCCAGCGCCTGCGCGCCGGCATCAAGTCCGGTCGTTTCGGTATCGAGGAAGACGGGGTCCAGCGTTAACCAGGTATGTGCCAGCATGGCGAATCTGCCACGCTCACTCTTCATCCGGGCTTGCAGGCCCAGACGTGCGCTGGCCTGCCGCTGTTTTTCTGTCTGTGGGCGTTTCGCCCGCATCGGGACGCAGTCAGCCAGCCGCCATACGCCGTATTTCCCGCCGTAAGGACTTTTGTACAATCTGACCGGTTCCACACCGGGGGCTGGCTTCATCCTGAACTCATCCCGAAGTCGCCCTTTGGTGTAGCATTTATCCTCCGCCCGGGGCGCTTCATCACAGGCGTCTGAATTGTCATCATCACGCATTCTGGCCACCGGTCTGTTTATTGCCTGAAAGCGCCGCCATCAGTGACTGATTCTGATGCTTCAGGGCTTCAGCCTCACCACGCAGTGCCGCGACCGTTTCTTTCTCTCCCATCGTCTCCAGACGGGCATCATCACGCTGGTTTTCCAGCTGCGTGCAGCGATCTGTCAGACTGGCTATTTCACGGCACTGTTGCAAAGTTAGCGATGAGGCAGCCTTTTGTCTTATTCAAAGGCCTTACATTTCAAAAACTCTGCTTACCAGGCGCATTTCGCCCAGGGGATCACCATAATAAAATGCTGAGGCCTGGCCTTTGCGTAGTGCACGCATCACCTCAATACCTTTGATGGTGGCGTAAGCCGTCTTCATGGATTTAAATCCCAGCGTGGCGTCGATTATCCGTTTCAGTTTGCCATGATCGCATTCAATCACGTTGTTCCGGTACTTAATCTGTCGGTGTTCAACGTCAGACGGGCACCGGCCTTCGCGTTTGAGCAGAGCAAGCGCGCGACCATAGGCGGGCGCTTTATCCGTGTTGATGAATCGCGGGATCTGCCACTTCTTCACGTTGTTGAGGATTTTACCCAGAAACCGGTATGCAGCTTTGCTGTTACGACGGGAGGAGAGATAAAAATCGACAGTGCGGCCCCGGCTGTCGACGGCCCGGTACAGATACGCCCAGCGGCCATTGACCTTCACGTAGGTTTCATCCATGTGCCACGGGCAAAGATCGGAAGGGTTACGCCAGTACCAGCGCAGCCGTTTTTCCATTTCAGGCGCATAACGCTGAACCCAGCGGTAAATCGTGGAGTGATCGACATTCACTCCGCGTTCAGCCAGCATCTCCTGCAGCTCACGGTAACTGATGCCGTATTTGCAGTACCAGCGTACGGCCCACAGAATGATGTCACGCTGAAAATGCCGGCCTTTGAATGGGTTCATGTGCAGCTCCATCAGCAAAAGGGGATGATAAGTTTATCACCACCGACTATTTGCAACAGTGCCTCCCATTCTTCTCAAACTCCCAGTGGTAAAGACCACCGGCAGTCGGCAGGCGCATATTGATACACCGATGGGTTTGTAGCTCGTGCGGTGTTTCTGGTACGGGGTTAGCGGCAAAATAGGACGGTGCTCCCACCACTGCCATGCGCATTTCCGGTCCAATCCTCACCGCGATCATATCCTTATCTACGCTTTCGCCCAGGCGGATCCCGGCATCAAAACGCCCCTCAACAATATCGACAAAACCGTTATCAACCACCAGTTCGAGATTAATTTCCGGGTATTCCCTGAGAAAGGGCTTTAGCTTAGGCCATACCAGACTTCGCGCTGCATGCTCCCCGGCAGATAAACGGATATTGCCGGAGGCAGTGCCGTTCAGTTGAACAAGCGATTCCAGCTCCTGCTCAAGATCGGCAATACGGGGTTCAAGGCAGGCGATAATTCTCTCACCGGCTTCTGTGGGGGCAACGCTTCGGGTAGTGCGGGTCAGAAGTCGGATATTTAGCCGTTCCTCCAGGGCCTTCATCGCGTGGCTGAGTGCAGACTGAGAAACCCCCAGTTTACCCGCTGCTTTGGTAAAACTTCGCTCCCTCGCTACCACAAGAAAGATTTGCAGTTCGTTGAAGTTTTCTTTGAGCATCGGCGATTTCCTTATGGAGACATTCCCTTCAACGCGCACTCATGAAGGGTGTTCATAGACACAATCATTTTAGCCCCATTACTGACAATAATGATAATTGATATTCTGACTGTAGAGAAAATAAGTCTGAATTATCAGAGGGTTTATCATGAAAATACTCATTGCAGGCGCGACCGGAAGTATTGGTCTTCATGTCGTGAATACCACTATCGAAATAGGCCATCAGCCCGTGGCGCTGGTCAGAAATAAACGGAAAGTAAAATTACTTCCGCGTGGAACGGATGTTTTTTACGGCGATGTTTCAATGCCTGAAACACTTACCGATTTGCCGAAAGATATTGATGCCATCATCTTCACTCTCGGTTCCGATGGCCAGGGGCGTATTGGGGCCAGAGCGATAGATTACGGTGGTGTACGTAACATTTTACGACTATTCAGGGATACGTCTGTACGCATCGGCTTAATGACCACGATTGGCGTGACTGAACGGCTCAGCACCTGGAATCAACGCACTGAGGTTCATGACTGGAAAAGACGTGCCGAACGTCTGGTCAGGGCGAGTGGCCATCCCTATACCATCGTCAGGCCCGGCTGGTTTGACTACAACAATGATGATGAACACAGAATCGTTATGCTCCAGGGGGATCGACACCATGCAGGAACGCCGGAAGATGGTGTGATATCCAGAAAACAAATCGCCCAGGTTCTGGTCAGTGCGTTGAGTAACGATGCAGCCACAAATAAAACGTTTGAGCTGGTCGCTGAGCGAGGGGAGGCACAACTGGATTTTACACCTCTCTTTACGGACTTACAGGCAGATAACCCTCAAAAAAATGATGGCGTTTTAGATTTGAACAACATGCCTTTCAGTGAAGAACCTGAGTGCATTATTAACGAGCTAAATCTGTTTTCAATACAGGTAAAATCAATCTAACGCCTTTGACAACTTGGTCAAATAGAGACCAGTCTTATGGCAGTTTAGATCCGGCTTTTACCCGAAGTATGGTTTGACGGGTAGTACTAAACTCTCGGGCAATGGCGCTGATGCTTAAGCCTAAATTAATACGCTCAATAACGACCTGTTTTTGTTCTTCGTTCAGGGCAGAGGGACGGCCAAAACGTTTCCCTGCCGCTTTTGCCCGCGCAATACCTGAATGTGTGCGTTCAAGCAGTAGGTCCCGTTCAAATTCTGCCACGGCAGAAATAACCTGCATGGTCATTTTCCCCGCGGGGCTGGTGAGATCTACTCCACCCAAAGCTAAGCAGTGGACACGAATATCGGAATCTGCCAGTTGTTCTACCGTTTTTCTGATATCCATCGCGTTTCGGCCCAGGCGATCAAGCTTGGTGACTATCAGAACATCGCCACTTTCCATACGGTCAAGCAGTCGGATAAATCCAGGTCGCTCACTTGCGGCAACCGAACCACTAATATGTTCCTCAATATATCGCTGAGCACGAACATCAAAACCCGCCGCTTCAATTTCACGACGCTGGTTTTCTGTGGTCTGCTCCAGAGTGGAGACCCGGCAGTAGGCAAAAACTCGTGACATAGGAAACTTTCCGTACGAAATGGATGTCCGAATTATAACACCTGTACGAAATGAATTTCACTTACTTTCGGACAGATATATTAGAAGATGTACGAAACCGACCGGTTTCGGTCAGTGTGAAGTGATAACTCAAATCAACTATATGCAGAGGAAGCATCTATGCCACGGAGACAAATACTCAGTAGTGAAGAAAAAGAACGCTTGCTGGTTGTGCCGGATGATGACGTTCTTCTGACGCGCATGTGTTTTCTGAATGAACATGATATTGCACTCATTAATAAACACCGACGGCCAGCAAATCGCCTGGGCTTTGCTGTATTACTCTGTTATCTGCGCGGACCTGGATTTATTCCGGACAAAAGTAATATCCCTCACAGTGGCGTCATATCCAGAATCGCTTCCCGGCTGAAGCTTCAACCTGATCTATGGCCGGAATATGCCTCAAGAGAGCAAACTCGCTGGGAACATCTGACTGAACTTTATCGCTACTTGAAATTATCTCCGTTCAGTCGGTCACTGCAAAAAGACTGTATCCGGCATCTTCACCCCTATGCCATGCGTACTGACAAAGGATTTATACTTGCGGAAGAAATGCTCAGCTGGCTACATAACAATAATGTTATTTTCCCTTCTGTTGATGTGATAGAACGGACGCTTGCCGAAGTCGTCACGCTCGCTGACAGAGCCGTATTTTCGGCACTTACTGCGCAACTGGAAAAGCAGCATGAATCAGCACTCGACAGCCTGCTCATATCAGAGGGTGAACAACCTTCCCGTCTGGCATGGCTACTTCAACCTCCCGGTAAAATAAACGGTAAAAATGTGCTGCAACATATCGATCGGCTTAATTCCATCGCTGCGCTGGAATTGTCTGGTGGTATTGCGCTTTCCGTTCACCAGAACAGGTTACTTAAACTGGCGCGTGAGGGCCGGAAAATGAGCAGCAGAGATCTGGCAAAATTCACCGATGTCAGACGTTACGCTACGCTGGTTTGTGTCATTCAGGAAGCGCGGGCCACACTGACCGATGAGGTTATCGAACTGCACGAACGTATTATGAGTACGCTGTTCAGCCAGGCAAAACGTACACAGGCCGAGAGGCTTCAGCTGACGGGGAAACTCATCCAGAGCAAGTTGAAACAATATGTTACTGTCGGTCAGGCACTGCTGCATGCCAGAGAATCCGGTGAAGATCCCTGGGCAGCGATAGAAGATGTCCTTCCCTGGCAGGAGTTCGCCAACAGCCTGGAAGAAACACAGTTTCTCTCCCGTAAGGGCAATTTCGACCCGCTTCACCTCATCACCGAAAATACAGTACGCTGCGTAAATACGCCCCGCGTATGCTGTCAGCATTGCAGTTCATCGCAACACCTGCTGCGCAGACGCTCAGCGATGCGCTGGACACCATCAGGGAAATGTACCGTAAACAACTTCGTAAAGTCCCGCCCGCAGCGCCAACAGGGTTTATCCCTGAAAGCTGGCGAAAACTGGTACTCACGCCTTCAGGAATCGACCGCAAGTACTACGAGTTTTGCGTACTGAATGAGCTCAAGGGGGCGTTACGCTCAGGTGATATTTGGGTAAAAGGATCGCGCCGCTACAGAAATTTTGATGATTATCTCATCCCGGCTGCTGAGTTTGAGAAATCCCGACATAATGACCAGTTACAATTGGCCGTTCAGACCGATTGCCAGGCTTATCTTCAGGCCCGTATGACGCTTCTTGCATCGCGTCTGGAAGAAGTTAACGCGATGGCTCTTGCCGGTGATTTGCCCGATGTTGATATCTCAGATAAAGGCGTAAAAATCACTCCGCTGGAGAACAGCGTTCCTTCGGGTATTTCCCCCTTTGCCGATTTGGTTTATGGCATGCTTCCTCATCCGAAAATTACCGAGATACTGGAAGAAGTGGACAGCTGGACAGGGTTTACGCATCACTTCGCGCACCTCAAAAATAATAACGTCAGACCAAAAGACGGAAGACTGTTGTTGACCACAATTCTGGCCGACGGCATTAATCTGGGGCTGACAAAAATGGCGGAGTCCTGCCCGGGGGCAACAAAATCGTCACTCGAAGGTATTCAGGCATGGTACATAAGAGATGAAACCTATTCAGCGGCACTGGCCGAGCTGGTCAACGCTCAGAAAGCGCGACCTCTGGCTGCATTCTGGGGCGACGGTACAACATCGTCGTCAGACGGGCAAAACTTTCGGGTAGGCAGTCACGGGCGTTATGCGGGTCAGGTCAATCTTAAGTATGGTCAGGAGCCAGGCGTGCAGATTTATACGCATATCTCAGACCAATATAGCCCGTTCTACGCCAAAGTGATCAGCCGGGTGCGCGACTCAACCCACGTGCTTGATGGTCTGCTGTACAATGAAAGCGATCTGGAAATTACCGAGCATTACACCGATACCGCAGGTTTCACTGAACATGTTTTCGCTCTGATGCACCTGCTGGGGTTCGCTTTTGCGCCGAGGATCCGGGATCTTCATGACAAGCGGCTGTTTATTCATGGAAAGGCAGATCGCTATCCGGGGCTTCAGTCCGTCATATCAACAACCAGCCTGAATATCAAAGACATTGAGGCGCACTGGGATGAGGTATTGCGTCTGGCAACCTCGATTAAGCAGGGGACAGTCACCGCATCGCTGATGATGAAAAAGTTAGCCAGTTACCCAAAACAGAATGGGCTTGCCAAAGCGCTGAGAGAGATTGGCCGCATCGAGCGGACACTGTTTATGCTGGATTGGTTCCGAGATCCCGGTCTGCGCCGACGCGTACAGGCGGGGCTGAATAAGGGTGAGGCCCGTAATGCCCTTGCGCGAGCGGTTTTTATGCACCGTCTGGGTGAGATAAGGGATCGTGGGCTGGAGAATCAAAGTTACCGCGCCAGCGGGCTGACGTTACTGACAGCGGCGATCATGTTGTGGAACACGGTATATATAGAAAGAGCCATTGAGTCACTGAAACGAAAAGGTATCCCGATAAATGAGCAACTGGTATCTCATCTTTCTCCTCTGGGCTGGGAACATATCAATCTGAGTGGTGATTACGTCTGGCGTAACAATCTTAAGCTGGGGTCCGGGAAATATCGGCCATTACGCACAGTCGATACCGAATTGTACAAAAAGCAGTCTTAGAGTGGGATAATTAATGAGATGGTCACTCCCTCCTTCCCGGTACTATGCTGAGGACAGGCTTTCATTCGGAGAACTATCATGGAAAACATTGCGCTCATTGGTATCGATCTGGGTAAAAACTCTTTCCATATTCATTGCCAGGATCGTCGCGGGAAGGCTGTTTACCGTAAAAAATTTACCCGGCCAAAGTTGATCGAATTTTTGGCGACATGCCCCGCTACAACCATCGCAATGGAAGCCTGTGGCGGTTCTCACTTTATGGCACGCAAGTTGGAAGAGTTGGGGCATTCCCCAAAGCTGATATCACCACAATTTGTCCGCCCGTTCGTTAAAAGCAATAAAAACGACTTTGTCGACGCCGAAGCTATTTGTGAAGCTGCATCGCGTCCGTCTATGCGTTTTGTGCAGCCCAGAACGGAATCTCAGCAGGCAATGCGGGCTCTGCATCGTGTCCGTGAATCCCTGGTTCAGGATAAGGTAAAAACAACCAATCAAATGCATGCTTTTCTGCTGGAATTTGGCATTAGCGTTCCCCGAGGAGCTGCCGTTATTAGCCGACTGAGTACCATTCTTGAGGATAATAGTTTGCCTCTTTACCTCAGCCAGTTATTGCTGAAATTACAACAGCATTATCACTATCTTGTTGAGCAGATTAAAGATTTGGAATCCCAGTTGAAACGAAAGTTGGACGAAGATGAGGTTGGACAGCGCTTGCTGAGCATTCCCTGCGTCGGAACACTGACAGCGAGTACTATTTCAACTGAGATTGGCGACGGGAAGCAGTACGCCAGCAGCCGTGACTTTGCGGCGGCAACAGGGCTTGTACCTCGGCAGTACAGCACGGGAGGTAGGACGACATTGCTGGGAATTAGTAAGCGAGGTAATAAAAAGATCCGAACTTTGTTGGTTCAATGTGCCAGGGTATTCATACAAAAACTGGAACACCAGTCTGGCAAATTGGCCGATTGGGTCAGGGATTTACTGTGCCGAAAAAGCAACTTTGTCGTCACTTGTGCTCTGGCAAACAAGCTGGCCAGAATAGCCTGGGCCCTAACGGCACGACAGCAAACTTATGTAGCATAACGGCAGAAATACACCGGTTTAAAGAATTACTG
>NZ_JBQSVA010000018.1:0-13641 GCF_052375995.1 Ewingella sp. AOP9-I1-14 | reverse complement strand
ACCTTGTGATTGAAAATCCAGGGAAACCGATCCCTGAAGAACATTTATCAAGGCTGTTTGACCGTTTTTATCGGGTGGATCCATCCAGACAACGAAAAGGAGAAGGCAGCGGCATCGGCCTTGCGATTGTGAAGTCAATCGTGGAAGCACATCACGGAAGAGTGCAGGTGGAATCAGACGTACGCTCCACGCGTTTTATCTTATCCGTGCCCAGACTGGAGAAAATGATCCCGGAAACCCAATGCTGAAAATAAAGATGTAAATGACAAAGATGTCATTAGCCTGTCATGCAGCAAACAGAAGCCATTCGATATAATTAGTGCAACTTATCAGGAAGGCTGGATTGCTTCATCAATACCCGGCGTCAGAGTACGCCAGGAAATGAATATCCAGCCCTCTTCCGGAGAAATAAACGCTGCCGAACTTGTTTCAGTTATGGAACTGAAAACACCGGTTGTACTTCCCCGGACATCACTAATTCAGAAATGGAGAGTTATCATGAAAAATATCGTATTAGCATCTTTGCTGGGCTTTGGTTTAATTTCATCGGCCTGGGCCACTGAAACCGTGAATATCCATGATCGCGTCAACAATGCACAGGCTCCTGCTCACCAGATGCAGTCTGCTGCGGCTCCTGTCGGGATCCAGGGGACTGCTCCTCGTATGACCGGTATGGACCAGCATGAACAGGCCATTATTGCTCATGAAACCATGACGAACGGCTCGGCGGATGCGCACCAGAAAATGGTGGAAAGTCATCAGAAGATGATGGGAAATAACACGGTATCCACGACCGTCCCGTCAACGTCTTACGCGGCGATGAATGAGCATGAAAGAGCAGCGGTTGCCCATGAATTCATGAATAACGGGCAATCCGGCCCACATCAGGCCATGGCCGAAGCGCACCGCCGCATGATCAATGCAGGCTGAATGCGACGGTAGTATCCGTGCTGTTACCTTTTCCCTGATAGAATATTCCTTTACCGGATTTGTTGCTTCTTTTTGCCCCCGCCAGGGGGCTTTTTTAACTGACTCAGCTACAATTTACCGGTACCTACCTGAAAGGAATTTTTATATGAAAATCAGAAACAGCCTTTTTGTTATATTAATGTTATCCCTGCCCGCCATTTCCGCCGAACATTCGGACATGAAAATGTCTGATATGTCCTCATCGGCATCGTCACAGGAATATATGGCAGGCATGAAAGACATGCATGCCAAAATGATGGCCGCCGTTAATGAGTCCGATCCCGACAAGGCGTTTGCAAAAGGTATGGTTGCTCACCATGAAGGGGCAATCGCCATGGCTGAGACCGAACTTAAATACGGAAAAGATCCCGAAATGAGAAAGCTTGCGCAGGACATCATAAAAGCTCAGAAAGGTGAAATTGAGCACATGAATAAATGGCTCGACAGCCAAAAATAATATTTGTATTACCGCTTCTGTAAGCGTATTTTTACATCACTCCCGAGATCGGGACCCTGTTAAACGTAAAATAATGAAACTCCGATTAATTTCGGGGTTTCATTTTAATATTAAAGCAACATCAGATTCCGACTGTGATTCTAAGCATCCTTTATTAGTTTTGCATACGCGAATAACGGTCATTCTTGATACACCTGCCAGTCGCGCCGTTTCATTTATGGATTTACCGTTATGTAGCCGTAAAGTTGTTATTAACTCGTGTTTTGCCATATCAGGTTGCCGTCCGGCATATTTCCCTTCCTGTCTGGCTTTTTCTACACCTTCTTTCTGTCGTCGGCGACGATCCTCATAATCTTTACGAGCGATAGCGGCCAACATATCGAGCATCATACAATTGACAGCCCTAAGCATACTTCGTGTAAAGTTGTCTGAAGCCGCATGAGTAAGAGCTATATGACTGGTTGGAAGGTCAAGACTGATAACTGACAAGTCCTTCTCAAGCATTCTACGCTTCAGTGTGTCCCAGTCTTCATCGCTAAGACGCGACAACCTATCGACCTGCTCTATCAATATCACATCTGTAGTGATGTTATGGACGCCCCTCCCTGAAGTAGCCAGTGCCATACTCTATTGACTGCAATTAATTCAGGAGTGATATCACATGAACACAATCAGAGTTGTTGGTATCGACATTGCCAAATCTGTTTTTCAGGTATGCGTCTGGATGGTTGATGGTTCAATTGCATATAACAAGAAGATCTCCCGTTCAAAATTGCTGGATTGCGTTCGACACTTCGAGCCCGGAACGCTTATCGCGATGGAGGCATGCTCTACTTCGCACTTCTGGGGCAGAACCTTCAGAACGATGGGATACAACGTCAGACTGATACCTGCCCAGCACGTTAAAGCCTTTGTCAGAAGCCAGAAAAACGATGCTAATGATGCGCTGGCGATTTGTGAAACAGCACTCCGCCCTGGCATCCACTTTGTTCCGGTCAAAACTGCTGAGCAGCAGGATATCAAAGCGCTGCGAAATACCCGTCAGCTCATGGTTGAGCAAAGAACGGCGCTGGCTAACCAGCTTCGTTCTCTGCTCGCTGAATATGGTCTCATTATCCCTGTCGGGATACAGTGCCTCCAGCAGCACCTGCCTGAACTGATGGAAGACGCGTCGAATGAGTTAACGTTCACTGTCCGCCGTTTACTTTCTACATTGCGGGAAGACATGCAGGCGCTGAATGAACGCGTCACCGGACTGGATAAGGAAATTGCTGCATTGTCTTCACAACAAGCTGCCTATCGCCAGTTGTTAACTATTCCGGGAGTCGGCCCGCTCATCGCGGCAGCGTTTATCAGTGAAGTGGATGCAGGGCAATTTTCCAACGGCAGAGAGTTATCCGCCTGGTGTGGCCTGGTTCCCCGGCAGCACAGTTCGGGAGGCAAGCAACGATTATCCTCCGTGACAAAAAATGGCAATCGTAGTCTCAGAACATTAATCATCCATGGAGCACGGTCTGTAATGCGCTGTATGAAAAAGCGCGATGACAGTCTGGGCCTTTGGCTGCAAAGGCTTGAAGCTCGTCGAGGGTTCCTGAAAACCACGGTTGCACTGGCGAATAAACTGACGAGAATTATCTGGCGTGTGCTGACAGATGGGGTTGATTTTAATATGCAGAAGGCCGTTGCGATGAATTAGCTAAAAACAGCAATTTACAGAAACTTATTTAACTGAGTTTGCAGGCACTGATGAGAAAACGGCTACCGTCCCTGTAACAGCCTGAAGTTGACCTGGGTAATCATATACCGGTGTAGTGATAAGGAAACAGGGCTCGGATAACATCATGGCGCGGGTAAATTAACCCACTAACGACGCCGGATATATGGTCGCAAACCGTATCGAACCAGTACTTGTAACACCCGGGGCGTCCATATATGGTCAACAAAAACTGGCCACAGCTTTAGAGTTTTTCCAGAACAATCGTTCTGATTCATTCGGCGTCAAACCACCATTATATTGATGAGGTCTGAGCTGGCTGTAATATCCTGTGATGTAATTCGTTATTGCCGTGCTGGCTTCGCTAAAATTCGCGTAGCCATTATCCGGTACCCACTCTGTTTTCAGGCTTCTGAAGAACCGTTCCATTGGGCTGTTATCCCAGCAATTTCCACGGCGACTCAGGCTTTGCTTTATCTGATATCTCCACAGTAACTGTCTGAAATTCCTGCTGGTGTAGTGACTGCCTTGATCCGAGTGATACAGTAAATTAGCCGGTTTTCCCCGTGCTTCCCAGGCCATCGACAGGGCTTTACCTGTCAGTGCGGAATCAGGGAAAAATGACATCGCCCAGCCAACCGGTTTACGGGAAAACAAATCGAGTACAACAGCCAGATAAGCCCAGCGTTTTCCCGTCCAGATATAAGTCACATCACCGCACCAGGCCTGATTAGGCTCGGTAACAGCAAACTGGCGATCCAGATAATTAGGGATCTCAATGTGTTCCTTAGACGCCTTCTTATAACGATGGCCACGTTGCTGACAGCTGATAATATTGAGCGCTTTCATCAGCTTTGTTGCTCGCCAGCGGCTCAGTTTTATACCTTTGGTGGTGACCATTGCGGCAATGCTTCGCGCTCCTGCTGAACCGTTACTTTCGCGATAAACTTCACGCACAAGGCTCAGTAATGCCACTCTCGTGGCGTCAGGCTTCCTGGGCTGCCGCCAGTATTTATAACTGCTGCGATGAACCCCAAACACGTTGCACACAACGGCAACAGGAAACCGCGCCCTGAGTTTCTCAACTAATGAGAATTGTTCAGGGAGTCTGACATCAAGAGCGCGGTAGCCTTTTTTAATATATCCCTTTCCATTTCAACGCGTTGAAGTCTTTTCTTCAACTCACGTATCTCAATCTGCTCAGGTGTCATGGGTAAAGCTATGGGTGATTTTCCCGCTCGCTCTTCTTTCAGTTGTCGAACCCATTTATCCATCGTGGATTTGCCGACATTCATCGCAGTGGCAGCGGCGGCAACGGTGTAATGCTGATCGAGTACAAGCTGGGCAGCCTCGAGGCGAAACTCGGGGCTAAAATTGCGTCTGTTACGTCCGGTCATAATGTCACCTGTTTTGACTATGAGGTGATGATATCACCTCTATTCAGGTGGCCAAATTCACTATGCCACTACAGGGTAACACTCGATAAATTGAACAAAGAGTCACTGAGACGTGTTCTGGCACGTCCATTGATGTCTGTGGGCTTTAAACCACACATCCGGGCAAATTCTGAGAACGGTAAGGTTATTTTTTCACTGGAATAACCGTATTTTGAAAAGGCAGAGATGATCCCTATCCACGTTTTGAAATCAGTGGACATACCGAGCTTGGCGCCCTGAATCTTGATATTTGTATACCCTTCCTGCCTGGCAACCTCTAAGCTGGAAAGTTCTTCTGACGCATCAATCAGAAATTCCCGCTTCCCCTTTTCCTTAGGTGAAACAGGGGTAAACACACTCAATCTAAGTAGTGCTACAGGCTGGACAGTTTTGCTGCTGTTCGGGATCAGTTCATAAGCTGTGCCTGAATCTTTCTTGATGATCGCGAATGGACTTTCTGGTGGATTGATATCATTAGAGTTTTCCATTTATCCACACCGTATTTGAAATTTGAGAACTTTTTATGAAAGTAACCGCCTAAAGGTTATGAAAATAACCGCCTTTATTATGAAAGTAAACGCTAAATTTATGAAAGTAACCGCTTTTTTTATGAAAGTAACCGCTCAATGTGCCGATTTAAGTAATGTTTTCAATAGAATACGAGGCTGGTGATCTGTTTTTCTTTAATATGATCTAATTATGATCTTAAGAATTGTAATATCAGGTGTATATGTGGATAACTTATTGATCCAGAAGACTCTGACTAGATCCACTCTTCAGTTCGGAACGGATGAAAGGGATCTTCTCCTATTCGTTCACCATCTTTCGTTACTGTAACGTCCAAAATTTTCACTGTTGGCATAACCAAAACCGTCGATATCAGGGAACAAAGTTAACTGGCGTACATCAAAGCTATCTTCGAGGATCCTTAAACAAACGCTTTTCATTTCCGGCGTAAGACCAATCGCCAGGAATGCCTTCTTTTCTTTTATAAACGCCAAACTACTTACTGGGTCATCACAAACTCTGCTGTATAAAAATTCAGCGCTTTGAGCTGCAATTCTTTTTGTTACTACAGGTGGTTGCCAGACAACAGGATGTGAGCCCGTATCAAGACCTTTAGTGTCCCCTGCCCCAAAAATTTCGTTATATCCCCTTTCTTCAGAACGACCTTCAAAACCCAGAATATTACTTATATGCCATCCCAGTAGAATGCCTGTTTTGTCAGTTTGCGATCTGCAAGCGAACCATAAAGCCACTAACATATTTCTTGATACATCGATCAGCCTAGTTGCAGCACCATGGTGTTGAAGCTTTGCCAGTAACTCAAAATCAGTCAACTTCCTGCCATTTTCATAGCCATAGCCCTGATGCCAAGCGTTAAGTAGCAGATCTCTTTCATAATCGCGCATCGTCACCTCAGAAGGTGGCTCTTCCCAGCGTCTTTCTTTCAAGAGACGGCGATATGCTGAACTATGTATTGCCCAACTCACATCACCCTGCCCTCTCCACATGTATACACTTCGTCTGTCACCAGAATGGTCATCAATAATTTCCAAAATCTGGCTAAATTTACTAGGAGTGTGTATATCTCACCAAACAACAAAGTCTGCATTTTATGCACGTGTTTAACCATTATTACGCATCTAAAAAACAATCAATTTAATATCATAATGATAGTATTATAAGTGTTAAAAGAAACGATAGAGAATATCCTCTAGTCTTTCTTCCCACCAATCATTGCGCCTTCATTAAGTACATGCCGGATCCCGATGTTGATCAGAGCCGCGCGCGAAAGCCCTAGGTCTCCTGCTTTCTGGTCTAATTGGTCAAGGATATCTGGGGTGATAGTTAACGTGATTTGTTGTTTTTTCCCTTTAATGACACCTTTCTTTTTGGCTGACTGGCCATCTGGAGCACCTTCGATGAAAGCATCTAGTTTAGCGTTGGCTTCATTTGTTTTTTTTGGTGGTTTTGTAATTGCCATTTCATATCACCTTAATATTAATATGATGTTTTATTGATTGTTAAATAGGATGCTTATGAGGGTAGTAAGTTCCAGATTAGCTTTAGCATCTTGTGGCTTATATTCAAAGACGCATTGGCCTGAACCAGCAGCATTTGAAAATGCTTTACGGCCAACAATATGTTCAGGGATAAACTCAAGCTCCGGGTAATCGGTAAAGATGGCTGCAGCTTCTCTATTGTCTATTGAGTTACGATTTGCATCGGCAACGTTAATGATTGAGTAAGCTTTCAACCCGTCACGCACACTACGTGCCTCTGTAATTAGGTCTGAAATATCCTGCAAAGCCCATACATCAAAACTGCCTGGACGGTAGGGAACTAAAAGGACATCTGTCAAAACGAGTGCTGCACGCAATGCTGTTGAGTCCCTGCCGCCAGCATCAATGATCACATCATCATACTTTGCTTTTTGCTGCATAAGTTGTGAGCGCAGAATCGGGCCATCAGCATAAGCCGAGCATGCGATACCTGGTTGGATATCGTTTTGTGCTCTTATGCTGATCGCCGTCTGTGCTGTCTCCTGCCGGTCAGCATCAATAAGTAGGACATCACGGCCTTGCATGGCTCTGGCGGCAGCAATATTCACTGCAAGTGTTGTTTTCCCTACACCACCTTTAGTATTCCCAACTGTAAGAATCATTTTTTACCCTCATTTTAATATTAAAATGCTGTGCTTATGATGTTCTTATACTAGCAGTAAAATATCTTTTTAAACCAGCATTTTCTCAGATAATTATCATTAAATAATATTATTTTAATATTAATATAATTTGTTTTTGAGGTGTAAATGATTGGTAACTAGATAAAGAGAAATTTTTTGCATTGGTTAACTGTGATAGATGCAATTGCTATTGCATCAGAGTCACTTTTTCTCCACTTAGGTGACTCTTCGATAGCCCTAGTTTTGAAATTACTATTTAAAAGTATTCCAAGCATAAAACTCCCGTCCGACCATGCTGTGGGAATTGCGTGGGGTGGGCAGAGCAGAAGCACAATCCAGATTTTAAATGTTGAGATGGATTAATGGTATGTAAGTTATTTTAATATCATTAAAATATTAAAAAGGCATTATTTAACAATCATAATGATTTTTATTTAATATCGTATTGCCGCTAAAATTTACACGCAGATAGAGAAGGGTCAACGAATCGAGGCAACCGGTAAATCCGACCATCTTGTAGTGTAAGCAGGGGAGAGCATGTCACGTTTCATCTGCCATTCGGGTGCAATCCCACGTCCCGCAAACCATACCTTTCCCAGGCCAGAATTATTGATGCCATCGAGAACGTGCATCAACGCGTCACTGGCAGGTCGGGGCTGAACTTCATCGAACAAATCCAACTGTGATACACCGTTTGGTGTGAAATCATTGAGCATGATTCCGGCCTTTGCGTACCGGCGGCCATCGTCCCAGATACGATCGAGTGCCTTCATTGCGGCCGCAATAATATCGCGGGTGTCTCGTGTCGGTGTGGTGAGCTTTTCAGTGGCCACGTTGCTGTAATAGATTTCGTTGACTGCGAAAGGTGATGTTTTCACGAAAACGGAAATATGCCGGCAGTACTGATGTTCACCCCTGAGCTTTTCCGCTGCCCGTTCGGCATACTGGCAGACGGCCTGACGCATCGCCTCATAGGTTATGATCCTCTCGCCGAAAGAGCGGCTGCAGATAATTTGCTGTTTTGCAGGCGGGGCTTCCTCCAGGCTGATACAGCTTTCGCCGTTCAGTTCCCGACATATCCTTTCCAGGACAACGCTAAAGTTCTTCCTGATAAAAGTGGGATTTGCGCGAGCGAGCTGCAGGGCAGTGTGAATACCCATCAGGTTTAGCTTTTTTGAAATCCGACTTCCGCAGCCCCAGACTTCCTGAACGGGCATCAGCGATAACAATTTTTCAGTCCGCCGGGGATTACCCGGCGTAAGAGCCAGTACACCCTTAAATTGTGGCCATTCCTTCGAGGCCCACTGAGCGGCTTTGGCCAAAACTTTGCCGGGTCCCATCCCTACACCGATGGTCAGGCCAGTTCCCTTCAGAACGTGGGCGCGCAGCTGGTGGCCAAAGGTTTCAAAATCCATGCAGTTATCGATGCTTCTGATATCAATAAACATTTCATCGACGCTGTATTGCTCCACGCGTGGCGAAAGTTCCTCTAAATGACTCATCACCCGTTGAGAAAATGAGTGATATAAGGAATAGTTGCTGGAGAACGCGTACACCTTCTCAGGGAACGACATCTGCTGGATCTGAAACCACGGCATGCCCATTTTTATGCCTAATTTTTTGGCTGCTGCGGATCGCGCCACGCAACAACCATCATTATTACTCAATATTATCAATGGTTTACCGCGAAGCTTTGGGTTAAGAACCGCTTCGCAGCTTGCATAAAATGAATTTACGTCCGCCAGGGCAAACATCATTCACCGCCCCGGGTTTTATGCACAAAAGCCATCACGACTCCAAAAATCTGCAAGTCCTCCGGATAGATTGTCGGAAAGTTAGGGTTCATGGCCTGAAGCCCTGGGCGAGGTGTCAGTAACAGTCTCTTTACCGTGAATTCACCGTCTATCTCCGCTATCACAATGTCACCATGATGTGCCTCTTCTGCCTTATCTACGACCATCAGGTCACCGCTGTGCAAACCGATATCTGTCATCGAATTTCCAATCGCCCGGACGAAGAACGTGGAGGATTTTTTCTTTATACAGTAATCGTTCAGATCCAGTTCTGCGTCAGCGTAGTCGGCACAAGGGCTGGGAAAACCGGCGGGGCATCGTTCAATAAACAGGGGTAACGAAACCTTCACCGGATCAACGGCGGCGGGAGTGATATGTAGCATGGCAACTCCTTTTAATAATACTGTATATAATCACAGTATTATTGTTGTGAAAAATCAGACTTGCAAGCGCCGCATGGCTTCTTTTAACTAGCTCTCTGTTTTCTCAGGCGGAAATAATTCGTGGGAACATTCTTTGAACAAAAGGCATTCCACCTCAAATAAACCCTATTTTGATGATTTAATAATACTCATTATGAGTAATATTAATTGCAATTAGTCCTTTTTGGGGTATTATATTTACTCTAATTGAGTAAATATAAAGGTGTGTCATGAAAAAGATGGGTTGTGACGACGGTTCGACGAACGTAAAACTGGCCTGGCGGGACGGCGATGAAATCTGTACCTCTGTCTCGCCGAATTCGTTTAAAGCGGGGTGGAAGGTCGCCGGGATCGGCAGCAGTGAAACGTACAACTATGAAATTGACGGGCTGAAGTACTCCTTTGACAGCGTCAGCCATCAGGCGATCAATACCACCAACATCGAATACCAGTATGGCGACACCAATTTGCTGGCCGTACATCATGCACTGCTCACCAGTGGCCTGCCGCCACAGCCGGTAAGCCTGACGGTCACCTTACCTATCAGTGAGTTCTACACCAGCGACTGTCAGCATAACGAGGCCAACATACAGCGTAAAATTGACAACCTGCTGCGGCCGGTAACGCTGAACAAGCGCGAAACCTTCACCATCGCACACGTTGACGTCATGCCGGAATCGTTGCCTGCCGTGATATCGCCGCTGGAACGTGCAGGGGTAGGGGCGCTGGAAACCTCGCTGGTTATTGATCTGGGGGGAACGACGCTCGATGCCGGTGTCCTGGTGGGGCAGTTTGAAGATGTCAGTGCCATTCAGGGCAATTCTACGATCGGCGTATCGATGGTGACACAGGCCACACTCACGGCACTGCGTATGGCCAACAGCGACACCAGCGCCTTTGTGGCCGATCAACTGATACAGCGACGGCATGACCGCGAGTTTGCCGCCACAGTTGTCAACGATGAGTCAAAAGTGGACTATGTGCTGGACATGATAAGTTCGTCCATCGAGCGACTCGGGGAACGGGTGGTCAATGAGTTGTCGGCGTACCGCCAGGTGAACCGGGTTTGGCTGGTGGGTGGCGGGGCGTCGCTGATTGAGGCTGCCGTGCGCCGTGCCTGGAAACTGGCCCCCGACCGTATTGTGGTGGTCAATGAACCCCAGACGGCGCTGGTTCGCGAACTTGTTTTACTTTAATTCCAAGGAGCGCTATCCGTGACCGACAAACGTAAGAAACTGACCGTCTATTTGCACCCTGAAGACGACAGTCAGGATGCCAGGGCGATGGAGATTATCGAGTCAGTTCCCCTGCGCACCCGTGGTGATTTTTTCCGGGCGGCGATCGTCGGCGGAAGCGCGTTATACCAGCTGGATAAGCGTCTGCCTTATCTGTTGTCCATGCTGTTCGATGGCCAGCTGACCGCCGACCAGCTGGTGGGTATTATTCAGCAAACGACGGGATGGCAGCCCACGACGGCCAGCATTCAGGACGTCATTGCCGCCTGCGCTGGCCAGGTATCTGCCCCCTCAGTGCTCCCGGAACCCACCGGCAGTACGGAAGGGGAAGGGCAGGCCCGGACTAATTTCAAACGCATGCTGAAAAAAGACTGAAGCCCTCCGGCGTGCCGGAAGATTTGTGGAGAGAACCATGTCATTGATGCTGTTATGCAAAGGGATAATCGGACTGGAGACGCTGACGGGCAGGGCGCGCAAAAGCGCGGCGGAGTGGTGTTTTCTCCTCAGCTGCCTGTTTATTGTGCCGCTGCTGATATTTGACGGATTCAGTGTGCCGGTGAAGATACTCCTGCAGCTGTGCTGGGCGATCGTGGTGGTACGCGCGGCCTTTCTGGCCTCTGAAACTTGGAAGAAAAACCGTAAGTAAAACCGTAAGTAAAACCGATCATCGTTTTCCGCCGGCCCGCGTGCCGGTTTTTTTATGGCTACATCAGGCCGGGAGTGTGCGGTTTTCACCTCAGCTGCAGACGATATGACGCTTCCTCGTCGCGGCTGTTCGTTCCTCGCGGTGCTGCGGTACGCCTCAGCCGAGTCTGCGGCGAGCGTTGCGGGTTTTTCCAGGGTGGACTTTTTTTCCGCTTTTCGACATGCTCAAGACGACGCCCGGTCGTGCTGGCCGGCTCAGAACCCGGACGCATGATAAGGGGCGCTTAACCCCGCTGGAGGCATGACATGGTCATTAATCCCCGCTTTCCCAAAGAGCTGATTTTCTTCTCGGACGTCAAAGATGCCGTCGCTGACGCGGCGACCCGCATTTTTCTGACAGGTAAAGAGATCTGCCACGATACCCTGATGGAATGCCTGGCCGACCGGCTGGCTTATGCGAAAATTATTGAAGACAACTATACGGCCGGCGTGATGCAGCAGGCGATTGACCTGCTTGAAGAGCATCGTGGCCACCTCTGAACCGCCCGCGACGAACAGCATGTCATCCTCATTCATCGTCTGACCTCAGAGGCCGGCCTGGCCGGTGTCTGTCCTGCTGCCATTCATTTCGCGTACCGCCCCGGTCGTCGCAGACTACCGTCTCATTTCAAACCGCTTTCGGTTATCCACAGATTCACTGAGTAACTTCGGTATTCGCGGGGGATAAGTCGGTGAACCTTGCTGCGCCGGTCCTGTGCCCGGCGGCTTTTCACCCAAGGATGTCGCGTTGCTCCACATCCATAGCACCTGACGGTGCCGCCCTGATTTGCTCACTTCCGTGCTATCCCTCCACGTCCTTAACGTTAGTGCCAACGCCGTGCCCGCACTGTAGCCGGGCCGCTGCGCCTGCAAGTGTTCACTCCGTCGTCTCCTCACCCGTTCGCACCCGTCACGGCGCATTCAGCCCGTGACGGGTTTGCGCTGCGGCTTCCGGGGACGCACCTGCCTGCTCCGCTTTGCGCCCGTCTGTCGTGGGGGCACGGCGCCGGCCGGTTCCGGCACTCTCTGTGAGTAACACTATGTCCCGATATATGCAGGGTGACTGTCAGCTGGTCATGTCAACATTTCCGTCCCGTTCCGTGGATTTTATCCTCACGGATCCGCCTTACCTGGTGGGATTTACTGACCGGTCAGGGCGGTCTATTGCCAACGATAAACAGGGGGACTGGTTACTGCCGGCCAGCCGCGAGATGTTCCGGGTGCTGAAAAACGACAGTCTGGCGGTCAGTTTTTACGGCTGGAACCGGGTGGATCAGTTTATGGCCGCATGGAAAGCCGCCGGCTTTCGCGTGGTTGGCCACATTGTTTTCACCAAGACCTATGCTTCGAAATCCGCATTCGTCGGCTATCAGCACGAAAGCGCCTATGTCCTCGCCAAAGGGCGCCCGCCGTTGCCGGAAAAACCGCTCCCGGACGTCATGCCCTGGCAGTACACCGGCAACCGTCACCATCCGACGGAAAAGCCCGTCTCTATCCTGTGGCCGCTGATTGAGTCCTTCACGCAGCCGGGTGCGATAGTCCTCGACCCCTTTGCCGGAAGCGGTTCGACCTGCGTCGCGGCGGCGCAGTGCGGGCGACGCTGGATTGGCATCGAGTTAATGGAGGAGTACCACGCGGCGGGGCAGCGTCGCCTGGCGGAATTTCAGCGTCTGCGTCCGGCGGCGCCGGTTGCAGCCTTTCAGCAGTACGGGAGCCTGATATGAGCAACTATTCAGACAATATTGCCCTGCGTGTGGACGTGGCGGCGCTGGCGAACGCGACCTATGAACTCCGCGAGCAGTTCCGGGCGTTTGAGAAAAAATACTTCTGGGGCAGCGACGAGTTAACCCAGCGCCTGGCCGGGCAGGTGGTGAACCAGCTCAGCGGCCAGATGCTGGAAATCTACAAACAAATTAACGAACTCGACCACGCCTTCAAGGACTGACCCTAAAAGCATGGCCCCGCATTTGAGCGGCGGGGCTATAGCCTGAATGCTTTGTTTGCCAGGGCGAACGTCAAATGCCATTGAACAGGGCGCTGCCGTGGCTTCGCCACCGCGGCTGCCCGCTCAATGCACAATAAACATGACGAAGGGAGCCGGTGTTCCGGGACGACCGGGCCTGTGCTGTCGCGTGATTTTCGTGAGGTAGCTTCTCCGCAACCTGCTGTGGCCTGGATTTATCTTCCGCTTCCTGGTCATCGATGGCCGGTTCCTGATTTTCACAACAAACCACCAGGGCTG
>NZ_JBQSVA010000017.1:0-26429 GCF_052375995.1 Ewingella sp. AOP9-I1-14 | reverse complement strand
CCGGTCGCCGCTGTTTTTAATCTTTCCGACTCGTTCACTTCGTGATGTTGTTCACGTTGTTCCCTGTCGATGGAGCGGCATTATAGGGATCCCTGTTTTTTCCACAAGCGTTTTTTCGAATAAAATGATCAACTGCGTACTTTTCCACCCTTTCGTTGCGATCTTGCACGAAAAGCTGATTTTCTCTTCGATCCCAGACGCTGTAAGTTTGTAATCCCTTCTTCACGGGCTATATTCCCAAAGGATAAATGTCTTTCTAACGGGGTAATTCATGTCTCACTATCCATTGCGCACCTATCAAGGTGTGGCGCCCACCACAGGGGATCGCGTGATGATTGATCCTTCAAGCGTGGTCATTGGCGAAGTCGATCTGGCTGACGATGTCAGCATCTGGCCATTAGTGGCTATTCGGGGTGACGTAAATAAAGTGGTGATTGGCCGTAGAACCAATGTTCAGGACGGAAGTGTTCTGCACGTCACCCACCGATCCCAACATAATCCGGAGGGCTTCCCCCTTATTATTGGTGAAGATGTCACCGTGGGTCATAAAGCTATGCTGCATGGCTGCAAGATTGGGGATCGGGTTTTGGTCGGCATGGGATCGATTTTGCTCGATGGTGCGATAGTTGAAGATGACGTGATGATTGGCGCGGGGAGTTTGGTCCCCCCAGGCAAAAGACTGGAGAGTGGTTATCTCTATCTAGGCAGCCCGGTGAAGAAGATCAGGGCGCTGAGCGCCGAGGAACTCGAAGGGTTACTTTACTCATCGAATAACTATGTGAAGTGGAAAGATCTTTATCTGAACGATGCTGATCAAAAACAGCTCTTCCCGAAATAAACTCTATATAAGAAGAAACGCCTGAACGTGTTAACGCGAATCAGGCGTTTTGGCATCTAATCAGCCCAGTAAATCCTGCTTGAGTTGCTTGAGGACAGGTTCAATCTCCGGCATAACGCCATGCCAAAGATGGAATGCATGAGCTGCCTGCCCCACCAGCATGCCTAAGCCGTCCGAACAGGTTTGAACGCCATGTTCTTGCGCCCAGGTTATAAAAGGCGTTGGGCCAAGTTGATAGTACATGTCATAGATTCGGGTGTTGGCCGTTAATAAAGAAGAAGGTAAATCTGGGATCTCGCCGTGTATGCCGGAAGCCGTGGCATTGATGATGAGATCAAACTTCTCATTATCCAGACCCTCCATCGGCACAGCGCGGATCTCCCCTTTTCCTTTAAACAGCTCGCTCAAATGTTCTGCACGGCTAAAGGTGCGATTGACCAACGTCACCTTGCAGTTATGGGAAAGCAGCGGAAGGATCACGCCGCGCGCCGCACCACCCGCGCCCACCAGCAGGACGCGATCGTTTTCATGCAACATGTTCAATCGGATAAGATCGCTGAGCATGCCGATGCCGTCGGTGTTGTCGCCCAGCAGCCGCCCATCCTCAAGCTTCTTGAGGGTGTTTACCGCTCCCGCCATTGAAGCCCTTTCGGTCAGTTCATCTGCTTTCGCAAAAGCCTGCTCTTTGAAAGGCGTGGTCACATTCGCTCCTTTCGCCCCCTCGGCAAAGAAAGCGTCAAGATACTCGGCGAACTCGTCACGCGGCGCCAGCACGGTGCCATAAGTATGCTCAATGCCAGTTTGCTCGGCGAAAAGAGCATGAATTCTTGGGGATTTGCTGTGCGCTATTGGATTGCCAAAAACGGCGAAAGAGGGCATCGAAAGATTCCTTAACCTTGACGGAAAAGATGGCCAGTCAGCGCATCTTTGATTTCTGAAGGGTTTTGGCGTCCGCCGACATTGCCTTCCAATACTGGGAAGTCGTCGCCAAACTGTTGTTTAACTTCTTGGGCAAAGCGACAAGGCTCAAGGCCGTTGAGATTCGCACTGGTCGACACCAGAGGTTTGCCAAACCGGCTGCACAGCTCTTTGACCAAAGGATGGTCGGTGACGCGCACGGCGAGTGAAGAGAACTGGCCGGTTAGCCAA
The DNA here is from genome assembly GCF_052375995.1 of Ewingella sp. AOP9-I1-14. NCBI lineage: Bacteria > Pseudomonadati > Pseudomonadota > Gammaproteobacteria > Enterobacterales > Yersiniaceae > Ewingella > Ewingella sp. AOP9-I1-14. The sequence continues at coordinate 24,442 of NZ_JBQSVA010000017.1, read as the reverse complement.
GATGGCGTCGTCGCCTTCGCGGGCATCACCCAAGTCACGGGGCCGGGCCACTGGGAAAAAATGGTCTGGCGCTGCTCATCAGTCAGGGTGCTGTCATCTATATAGGGGAGAAGCTGCTGATAGTTATCGGCGATGAGGATCAGCCCTTTCTCGCGCGGACGGCGTTTGAGGCGGAGTAACTCTTCTACTGCGAGCTCGCTATCAGGGTCGCATCCCAGGCCAAAAACGGCCTCTGTCGGGTAAGCAATCACTTGCTGCTGGTTCAGCGCATTTAGGACTTCGGTGAAATTGGTTTCTTTATCGTTATTCATCTTGATCTTTGTTTATGTCGTTTACAGCCTTGCCACATGACTTGCTGGCACAAAAGAGCTTCACTCCCTGAGCCGTTTTCTTTTCCATTAACAGCGGATACTGGCAGTGACTGCATTGCCCGGCGACAGGTTTATTGTTTATCGCAAACTGGCAATCCGGGTAACGGTTGCAGGCGTGAAAGGCTTTGCCGTACCGAGATTTACGCTGCAGAAGGTGGCCCTGTTTGCACTGCGGGCATGACAGACTGGTTTCTTCTGGTTTATCGATAGTCTCAATATGATCACATTCAGGGTAATTACTGCACCCGATGAACATGCCATAACGCCCCTGACGCAACACCATGGTGGATTGGCATTTAGGGCATGACTGACCTTCAAGGACTTTAACAACATGCCCGTCTGCCTGACTTTTTAAAGGACGGATATACTGGCAGGAGGGGTATGTCGAACAACTAAGAAAGGGGCCGTGACGACCACTGCGGATCACCAATACAGCCCCACATTCCGGACATGTTTCATTTTGCTTTTCAGCAAAAAGTGCTGCTTTTGTCATACGTTACGCTTTATCCGTTATCTCTAATGCAGATAACCATCATTAACTTCAAATAGTAACTCTTCCATTTGCTCATAGGCATTTTCATATCCGGGGATATTGAAAAGCACCATTAATACGACCCATTTGAGATCTTCGAGATCAAACTCTTCGGTGTCGAGAGCCATGACACGATCGATAACCATTTCTCTGGTATCGAAATTCAATACTTTTATCTGTTCGAGGAATAACAAGAAACCACGGCAATCGACATCAAGACGCCCCGCCTCTTCATTGGTATAAACACGCAATGCAAAGGGGTCTGCATCCAGTAAGTGCGATGGGGTTTCACCTTCTTGCAGCTCGGCGAGCTTTTCAAGCCAATTTAAAGCATTGTGGATATCGGTCCGATGGAAGCCTGCTTCAGCCAAATCGGCGGTTAACCTATCCTGGTCGACACTCATCTCCGCTTCGTTATGAATGTAAGTTTCAAATAAGTACATTAGTACGTCGAACATGGCCTGCCCTCCTAATTCGGACATAGCCGCCGGGTACAGCTGCGATCCATCCTGCTAACTCCAGTTCGAGTAGTTTACCTACCACGTCTGGCACAGGTTGGCCGGCACGTTCGGCGACGACGTCAACAGGTGTCACCTCATATTCTACGTTAGCCAACACATCAGCAAATGGCAATTCAACTTCGTTGTCTTGAGCATAAATAATCTCTTTTGTTGCAGATTGAACTGCTCCATGAGCAGTTTGTGACGATAAGCCACTTGCCGCCACCGGCAACCAGGTCAGCCCACTGCCAATTTGCTCTGCGATGTCATTGGGTTCAGTGACCAGATAAGCCCCCTGCTTGATAAGCCAGTGAGTCCCCACACTGGTGGCATTCTCTAACGGGCCGGGCAAGGCAAAGACGTCTCGGTCTTGTTCCAACGCATAACGCGCCGTGATGAGAGAGCCGCTACGTAAAGAGGCTTCGACCACCAGCACGCCGGCGCTCATGCCGCTGATAATTCGATTTCGTCGGGGGAAGTTAGCCGGCATCGCTGCAGTGTCAGGCCAGAGTTCTGATATCAGTGCGCCGCCGCTCTCTAGAATGCGATCGGCAAGCCCAAGGTGACTGCGTGGGTGGATCTTCGCCAAGCCGCTTCCCAATACCGCGATGGTGTTTCCTCCCGCCTCTAGCGCGGCGGCATGGCTAATTCCATCAATCCCAAGAGCTAACCCGCTAGTAATAGTAAAACCGCTACTCACTAATCCCGCGGCAAAATACTGCGCCCACTGCTCGCCGTAATCACTGTAGTTACGACTGCCGACCATGGCCAATTGGGGCGTCGCCAATACGGGGAGTTGGCCTTTGACAAACAGCACCGGCGGAGCCGAGGAGATGTGCTTCAGCATCGACGGGTAGTGTGCATCTTGCAGCGTGATGAAATGGTGTGACTCAGCATCTAGCCAGTTTAAAGCTGTAAAAATACGTTGAGATTCAATATTGAAGAAACGCTGGATTTGCTCTTCACTCAGGCCGTAAGAACTGAGCGATTTGGCGTCACACCTGCCATCATCAATAAATGCGTCAACGATCTGACATATTGAGGCAGCATCCAGCCGCTTTATCGCTGACAAACGTAACCACATTTCCCTAAGTGTCACTCGCATCCTCCTTAATAAAGCCAGCTGGCTACTGCTCCAATTGGTAGAGGATGCTGTCAATCAGGACGGGAAATGTCTAGAATAGAGTCTATATATCGTCAATCATTTGAATGAAGATCCAAAAAATTTATGTCCGTATTAAACATCTTACATTTCCCAGACGAGCGTCTTCGCATTACTGCAAAGCCGGTCAAAGAAGTTAACGCCGAAATCCAGCAAATCGTGGATGATATGTTCGAAACCATGTATGCCGAGGAAGGCATCGGTTTGGCCGCCACTCAGGTAGACATCCACCAGCGTATTATCGTTATTGATGTCTCTGAGAACCGCGATGAGCGTTTGGTGCTGATTAACCCTGAGCTGCTGGAACAGAGCGGCGAAACGGGTATCGAGGAAGGCTGCCTGTCGATTCCTGACCAGCGCGCTTTGATTCCTCGCGCTGAGAAGGTAAAAATCCGCGCACTCGATCGCGATGGCAAGAGTTTTGAGCTTGAGGCCGATGACCTGCTGGCTATCTGTATCCAGCATGAAATGGATCACTTAGTCGGTAAGCTTTTCGTGGATTACTTGTCTCCACTGAAACGCCAGCGTATTCGCCAGAAGATGGAAAAAATGGCCAAGCTGAACGCTCGTGCTGACTGATTTTCGTCAATAACAGGAATGAGCTTTGCGCATTATATTTGCAGGAACACCTGACTTTGCAGCGCGTCATCTTGACGCGCTTTTAACATCTGAACATGAGGTGGTTGGGGTCTTTACTCAACCAGACCGCCCTGCTGGCCGTGGTAATAAGCTGACGCCTAGCCCGGTGAAAACGCTGGCTCTCGAGCACGGCATTCCGGTATTCCAACCTAAATCTTTACGCCCGGCAGAGAGCCAACAGCTGGTCGCTGAACTTAATGCGGATGTGATGGTGGTGGTGGCTTATGGGTTAATCCTCCCACAGGCTGTTTTGGATATGCCAAAACTGGGCTGCATCAATGTCCATGGTTCACTGCTGCCGCGCTGGCGCGGTGCCGCGCCGATTCAGCGTTCTTTGTGGGCGGGAGATAGCCAAACTGGCATCACCATCATGCAAATGGACGTTGGGCTGGATACCGGCAATATGCTGCACAAAATCGAATGTGATATTGAGCCGCAAGATACCAGCGCTACGCTGTATAACAAGCTGGCAGAGCTTGGCCCTACCGGTATGATGACGACACTGCAGCAGTTAGCCGAAGGCAGCGCAAAACCCGAAGTTCAGGATGAAGCGTTGGTGACTTATGCCGAAAAGCTGAGCAAAGAGGAAGCGCGTCTGGACTGGGCGCTCTCGGCCAAACAGCTTGAGCGCTGCATCCGCGCTTTCAATCCGTGGCCAATGAGCTATTTCGTCATTGATGAGCAGCCGGTAAAAGTGTGGCAAGCCGAGGCTCTCAGTCAGCAAACCTCAGCCCAGCCGGGCACGATAATTGCTGCTGGAAAAGCCGGGATACAGGTTGCTACTTCTGACGGTATTTTGAATATCTTGCAATTACAGCCGGCAGGCAAGAAAGCAATGTCAGTCCAAGATATCCTTAATTCACGCCGTGAATGGTTTATTGAAGGCAATATTCTCGCCTAATCATTGCCAATCGTACCCGGCTACGCGCCGGGTCATTTCCTTCTAATAAGCTGACCTTTGCAGCCTTTCTGACTATGAAAACAACCTATAATCTCCGCAGCATTGCTGCAAAAGCCATCAGCCAGGTTCTTGATCAAGGCCAGTCTCTTTCTACCGTTTTGCCAGGGTTACAAAAGAATATTTCCGAGAAGGATCGCGGTTTACTGCAAGAGCTGTGCTTCGGGACGCTACGCGTTCTGCCACAGCTTGAATGGTGTTTGCAGCAGCTGATGGCAAAACCGCTCACCGGCAAACAGCGTACTTTGCATTATCTGCTGATGGTCGGGATTTACCAACTGGTCCACACGCGTATTCCTCCACACGCGGCCTTGGCTGAAACAGTCGAAGGCGCCGTGGCGCTGAAACGCCCACAGTTGAAAGGTCTTATTAATGGCGTACTGCGCCAATTCCAGCGCCAACAGGAAGATTTGATTCAGCGAATGGAGAATACCGACAGCCGCTATCTGCACCCTAGCTGGCTACTGAATCGCATTAAGAAGGCTTACCCAGAAAAGTGGGAAGCCATCATTGAAGCCAATAACCAGCGCCCGCCAATGTGGTTACGCGTAAATCGCATCCATCATTCACGCGATGAATATCTGGCTCTGCTGCAAGCCGCCGGCATCGATGCTGCTCCTCACCCTGAATATGCCGATGCCCTGCGGTTGCTAACGCCTTCAGCCGTGTCCGAATTACCCGGTTTTGCCGAGGGTTGGGTAACAGTGCAAGATGCCTCAGCCCAAGGCAGTGTTGATCTTCTTGATCCACAAGATGGCGAGATGATCCTCGATCTGTGCTGCGCGCCGGGCGGGAAAACCACTCATATTCTGGAAGCCGCGCCAAAGGCCCACGTGCTTGCAGTAGATGTGGATAAACAACGGCTGGTTCGGGTAAACGAAAACCTGCAACGGCTGAAATTGCATGCCGAGGTCAAACAGGGCGATGGCCGCGAGCCTCAGTCTTGGGCCGGCGATCGTCAGTTCGACAAGATTTTGCTCGACGCACCATGTTCTGCGACCGGCGTGATTCGCCGCCACCCAGACATCAAGTGGCTGCGCCGTGACAGCGATATTGCCGAGCTGGCAGGTTTGCAGCGCGAAATTCTCGACGCTATTTGGCCACGCTTGAAGCCGAATGGCGTGATGGTCTATGCGACATGCTCGATTTTGCCAGAAGAGAATAGCCAGCAGATTAAAGCATTCCTGCATGACCACCCGGAAGCGCAACTGGTTGAGACTGGTACTTTGGAAAATCCGGGCAGACAGAACTTGCCTCACGCTGAAGATGGCGACGGCTTCTATTACGCTAAACTGATTAAGTCAGCGAAGTAATTCCTAAGCGAGAATGAGCCTCTTATGAAAATTATTATTCTTGGTGCCGGGCAGGTTGGTGGGACACTGGCTGAGAACCTTGTGGGTGAAAACAACGACATCACCGTCGTTGACACCAACATGTCACGCTTGCGCCAGCTTCAGGATAAGTTCGACCTGCGGGTGGTTCAGGGATATGGCTCGCACCCAAGAGTGCTGCGCGAAGCCGGTGCAGAAGATGCCGATATGCTGGTTGCGGTGACTAACTCCGACGAGACCAACATGGTAGCTTGTCAAATCGCCTATTCACTTTTCAACACGCCAAACCGAATCGCGCGCATTCGTTCTTCTGAATATATTCGTGAATCAGAAAAGCTCTTCAAGCCCGAAGCCGTGCCAATTGACCACCTTATCTCCCCTGAGCAGCTGGTTATCGATTACATCTATAAGCTGATTGAGTATCCGGGCGCACTGCAGGTGGTTAACTTTGCCGAAGGTAAAGTCAGCATCGCGGCGGTTAAAGCCTATTACGGCGGCCCATTAGTAGGCAGTGCCCTGTCATCCATGCGCGAGCATATGCCGCACATCGAGACGCGCGTTGCCGCTATCTTCCGCCAAGACCGGCCTATTCGGCCACAAGGCTCAACCATTATTGAAGCAGGTGATGAGGTTTTCTTCGTTGCGGCGTCGCAGCATATTCGCGCCGTAATGAGCGAGCTTCAACGTCTCGAGAAGCCTTATAAACGCATCATGATCGTTGGCGGCGGTAATGTCGGCGCAGGCCTAGCCCAGCGTTTAGAGAAGAATTACAGCGTAAAGCTTATTGAGCGCAATCAGCAAAGGGCCGCTGAGTTAGCCGAAATCTTGCAAGATACCATCGTGTTTTACGGCGACGCCTCGGACCAAGAGCTGCTCGCAGAAGAGCATATCGAGCAGGTCGACGTATTTATCGCCATCACCAATGATGATGAGGCGAACATCATGTCGGCCATGCTGGCCAAACGTATGGGTGCCAAAAAGGCCATGGTGCTTATCCAGCGCGGAGCTTATGTCGATTTAGTGCAGGGCAGCGTGATTGATATCGCTATTTCCCCACAGCAAGCGACCATCTCGGCACTGCTTGGTCACGTGCGCAAAGCGGATATCGTCAGCGTCTCCTCTCTTCGCCGCGGCGTGGCGGAAGCCATCGAAGCCATTGCTCACGGTGATGAAAGCACTTCACGCGTTGTTGGCAGAACTGTTGAACAGATCAAGCTGCCGCCTGGTACCACCATCGGTGCTATCGTCAGGGGTAATGAAGTTATTATCGCCAACGGTGCGAGCCGGATTCAGCAAGGTGACCACGTGATTATGTTCATCACTGATAAGAAATTCGTGCGTGACGTCGAGAGACTGTTCCAGCCAAGTCCATTTTTCTTATAAAATGCCACAGGTGTTTGAATATTTATCAATGAATTGGAATCAATTCTTCAACTTTTGTAGCGCGGACGCAACAAATGGTCTTTACTTTGTTTGACACAAAGTATCGACTTGCCAAGGGGATGTTTTATGAGTTTTATGAAAGAGTTTCGTGAATTTGCCATGCGTGGCAACGTTGTTGATCTTGCAGTCGGTGTGATCATCGGTGCAGCTTTCGGCAAAATTGTGTCGTCGCTGGTCGCAGATATTATTATGCCACCATTGGGCCTGTTAATCGGCGGGGTGGATTTCAAGCAGTTTGAATGGGTTATACGCGAGGCTCAGGGTACAGTACCTGCGGTTGTCATGAAGTATGGCGTGTTTATTCAAAACATTTTTGACTTCGTGATTGTTGCTCTGGCTATCTTCTGTGCAGTCAAGTTGATGAACAAAATGCGTCGCAAAGAAGAAGCCGCGCCAGCTGAACCACCAAAACCAACGGCAGAAGAAACCCTGCTGACAGAAATCCGCGATTTGTTGAAACAACAACAAACGCCAAGATTGTAAAATCAGACTTCTCATAATTAAAAAAGCCATCATCAGATGGCTTTTTTAATGCTAGAAGGACAGTGCTAAGAACCCGAATAAATGCTTAGCACTGCCCTCCTGATAACCCTTCTTGCCGTTTTTCTCTTTTCTACGATAACTGCCTTTACCTTTGAGACTCTTTTCAACTCGTTGCCTGAACAGCGGATCATGCAGCAGTGCTTGAATCGCGTTGTCCTGAATGACGCCTTTCTGATGCTTATAATTACTCATGTTACCCTCATAATTAACTTTATTGACTCGATATAATATTGGAGCAGCAAACTTATTTCCCTTTAATCGCCCCTGCCTCTAGCGCCTCAAGAATAGAGCAACTCGCGCTGGAATGCGAAGAGCCACAGCACGCTTTGCTTAGGCGCGTCAGTGAATCCTTCATTCGCTCTAATTCACTCAGCTTTGCTTCCACTTCTGCCAGTCTACTATCAACAATAGACTTGGATTCCTGACAAGTATGATGCGCCGGATCGATTCGCAAAGAAAGTAGCTCCTTGATAGCCTCCAGCGTAAAACCTGTGGTTTTGGCATAACGAATGAAGCGCAGGCGCTGCAAATCGCGATGATTATATTGGCGATAGCCGGAATCGCTTCTTTCGCCACATTCCATCATTCCCTGCTTTTCATAGTAGCGAACCGTGTCTGTGGACACGTCTGCTAACTTAGCAAGCTCACCTATCTTATACATGCTACTTACCTCGCAATCTTTCAAGCAGCGGATTTTGATAATCACCGCGTAAGAAGTCGGTATTCTGACCAGCCTGCTGCAACCTTAGTTCAAGCAATTTTACTCTCTTCTCTAACTCAGTAAACCTGGCGTCGTCTGCGGTCAGAGTTTGCAGTAAGGTATTTAGCTCCAGAGCTTCCTTTCTGTCCTGCAGTTCGGGCGGCAAGAAACCAGAGTTCTTCAGAATTCGATATGCCATTCTCAGTTCAAGCGGCACGTCACTGTCATCATCAAGAAGCAGGGGGCTCCCGGCGCCGGGCAGATTATCCAATTCACCTTTATTTATAGCTTCCGCAATTTTTTGCTCAGCCATAGCATCACCAAGAAACATAATCTCTCCCGTTAGCGAAGTAATGTGTATGAGAAAAGGATAACGGCTGGATAGGAAAAAGTTAGAGAAAAGATGCTTTCAAAAGAAGGTGAGAAACTGCAGGCGTAAAAAAACCGGGCAAGTGCCCGGTTTTTTCATGCATCTACAGATTATTCAGCAGTTGCTACTTCTGCTTGTGACTCTGCACGATCAACGAGCTCGATGTATGCCATCGGCGCATTGTCGCCTGCACGGAAACCACACTTAAGAATACGAGTGTAACCACCGGCACGGCTCGCGAAACGCGGGCCCAGTTCATTAAACAGTTTTGCCACGATCTCGTTATCACGAGTACGGGCGAATGCCAGACGACGATTTGCAACGTTGTCGGTCTTGGCAAGAGTAATCAGCGGCTCAACAACGCGACGCAGCTCTTTCGCTTTCGGCAGGGTCGTCTTGATGATTTCATGACGAACCAAAGAGCCGGCCATGTTACGGAACATAGCCTGTCTGTGGCTGCTGTTACGGTTCAGTTGACGACCACTCTTACGATGGCGCATGACCTTATCCTTCTCAGTAAAACCTTAACCTGTGATCCGGTTACTCGTCAGCGATGCTTGCTGGTGGCCAGTTTTCTAGGCGCATGCCCAGAGACAAACCACGGGAAGCAAGCACATCTTTAATCTCAGTAAGAGATTTTTTACCAAGGTTAGGCGTTTTAAGTAGCTCAACCTCAGTGCGCTGTACCAGATCACCGATGTAGTGGATTGCTTCTGCTTTGAGGCAGTTAGCAGAGCGGACAGTCAATTCCAGATCGTCAACAGGGCGCAACAAGATTGGATCGAACTCTGGCTTCTCTTCTTTAACTTCCGGCTGACGTACATCACGTAAATCAACGAAAGCTTCAAGTTGTTCAGCAAGAATGGTTGCCGCACGACGGATCGCCTCTTCAGGATCGATCGTACCGTTGGTTTCCATTTCGATAACCAGCTTGTCCAAATCGGTGCGCTGTTCTACACGCGCTGCTTCAACATTGTAGGCAATACGCTCTACAGGGCTGTAGCATGCATCTACTAACAGACGACCAATTGGGCGCTCATCTTCTTCCGAATGAATTCGGGCAGACGCCGGCACATAACCACGACCGCGCTGAACTTTGATACGCATGCTAATTGCAGCGTTCTCATCGGTCAGGTGGCAGATAACGTGTTGCGGCTTGACGATTTCGACATCACCATCATGGGTAATGTCGGCTGCAGTCACAGGGCCAATGCCAGACTTATTCAGGGTAAGAATAACTTCATCTTTCCCTTGAACTCTCACCGCCAGCCCTTTCAGGTTGAGCAGGATCTCCAGGATATCTTCCTGTACGCCTTCTTTGGTGCTGTACTCATGCAGTACACCATCAATCTCAACCTCGGTCACCGCGCAACCCGGCATGGATGAAAGCAGAATACGGCGCAGTGCGTTGCCTAAAGTATGGCCAAAGCCACGTTCTAAAGGCTCAAGGGTCACCTTGGCGTGCGTCGAACTGACTTGCTCGATATCTACCAGGCGCGGTTTTAGAAACTCTGTCACAGAACCCTGCATTGTGTCCTCTCTTTGGTACTAAGCTTTACTTAGAGTAAAGCTCGACGATCAGGTGTTCGTTAATGTCAGCAGACAGATCAGTACGCTCAGGCTTACGCTTGAACACACCTTCCATCTTCGCAGCATCAACTTCAAGCCAAGTCGGCTTTTCACGCTGTTCAGCCAACTCCAAAGCGGCCTTAACGCGAGATTGCTTTTTAGCTTTCTCACGGATGCTGACAACGTCATTCGGAGATACCTGATAAGAAGCGATGTTAACAACGCGACCGTTTACCATAATAGCTTTGTGGCTAACTAACTGGCGAGATTCCGCACGAGTAGCGCCGAAGCCCATACGATAAACAACGTTGTCTAAACGCCCTTCAAGTAGTTGCAACAGGTTTTCACCGGTGTTGCCTTTCAGGCGAGCAGCTTCTTTATAATAGTTACGGAATTGACGCTCTAAGATGCCATAGATACGGCGAACTTTTTGCTTTTCACGCAACTGCACACCATAGTCAGATAGACGCGGTTTACGCGCACCATGCTGACCAGGAGCTTGTTCAATTTTACACTTGGTATCGATCGCTCGAACGCCAGATTTAAGGAATAAATCTGTGCCCTCACGACGGCTAAGCTTGAGCTTAGGACCCAAATATCTTGCCATTTTCTCTCTCCAACAATCCTAAAAGCAGCGTTATACGCGACGCTTTTTCGGCGGACGACAACCGTTATGAGGGATAGGAGTCACATCAGTAATATTAGTGATGCGGAAACCAGCCGCGTTTAACGCGCGGATAGTAGACTCACGACCAGGACCAGGTCCTTTAACCATAACTTCCAGATTCTTGATACCGTATTCTTTCACTGCGTCAGCGCAGCGCTCTGCTGCAACCTGAGCTGCGAACGGAGTGGATTTACGAGAACCACGGAAACCGGAACCACCAGCTGTTGCCCAACCCAAAGCATTACCCTGACGATCGGTAATGGTTACAATGGTGTTGTTGAAAGAAGCATGGATATGAGCCACGCCGTCAGAGACTTGTTTTCTTACACGTTTACGTGTACGAACAGGTGCCTTTGCCATTTATTCAATCACCCCGATTATTTCTTGATCGGTTTACGCGGACCCTTACGGGTACGTGCGTTAGTCTTAGTACGCTGACCGCGCACTGGAAGACCACGACGATGACGCAAACCACGATAAGTCCCAAGGTCCATAAGACGCTTGATGCTCAGGGTGACTTCACGACGCAGATCACCTTCAACAATGAACTTGGCAACTTCGTCACGCAGCTTTTCGATTTGCTCTTCAGACAGCTCACTGATCTTAACATTTTCAGCAATACCAGACGCTGCACAGATAGCCTGTGAACGGGTTTTACCGATGCCGTAGATCGAAGTTAATGCGATCACGGTATGTTTTTGATCAGGAATGTTAATGCCTGCTATACGGGCCACTATGCACTCCTACTATTTATATACGGCAACACCATTCTGAAAAGCCCGTTTTCAGGATACTCAAATAATGTTGCAGCTTACATACAAAAGATTGGCTGGCTAATCTAGCCAGCTCAACCCAACTTTGCAAGAAAAATATGCGAGATAATCAGCCTTGACGCTGTTTATGCTTCGGCTCGGCGCTGCAGATTACGCGAACGATACCGTTACGCTTAACGATTTTGCAGTTACGACATAATTTCTTGACGGAAGCACGAACTTTCATTTTTACTCTCCGTAACTTCGCAAACGCACCAGATTAGCGGTTATAGCCTTTCAGGTTTGCTTTCTTCAATGCAGACTCGTACTGACTTGACATCATCAGAGTTTGCACTTGAGCCATAAAGTCCATAATGACAACAACTACGATTAGTAGTGAGGTACCACCAAAGTAGAATGGCACTTTCATTGCGTCACGCATGAACTCCGGGATAAGGCAGATGAAAGTAATATACATCGCACCAATTAAGGTTAAACGAGTCATTACTTTATCGATGTACTTCGCCGTTTGCTCTCCCGGACGAATTCCTGGTACAAATGCACCGGACTTCTTCAGGTTATCTGCTGTCTCGCGAGGGTTGAAAACCAACGCAGTGTAAAAGAAACAGAAGAAGATGATTGCAGTCGCATAGAGTAACACATAAAGCGGTTGCCCAGGCTGCAAATACAGCGAAATCGTAGTCAGCCAGTTCCAACCAGTCCCGCCCCCAAACCATGATGCAATCGTGGCAGGGAACAGAATAATGCTGGAAGCGAAGATCGCTGGGATAACCCCGGCCATATTCACTTTCAACGGTAAGTGCGTGCTCTGTGCTGCATAAACACGACGACCCTGTTGACGTTTAGCATAGTTAACAACGATACGACGTTGACCACGCTCTACGAACACAACAAAGAAAGTCACTGCAAACACTAAAACTGCAACCAACAGCAACAGGAGGAAGTGCAGGTCGCCTTGCCGAGCTTGTTCGATAGTATGAGCTACTGCCGGTGGCAGACCTGCTACGATACCCGCGAAGATTATGATTGAGATACCGTTACCGATACCGCGTTCAGTAATCTGTTCACCTAACCACATCAGGAACATTGTCCCGGTAACTAAGCTAACAACAGCAGTAAAGTAGAAGGCAAAGCCTGGGTTTAATACCAGGCCTTGCATACCAGGCATGTTCGGTAAACCGGTAGCAATACCGATTGACTGAAACACAGCTAATACCAGCGTACCGTAGCGGGTGTACTGGCTAATCTTACGACGGCCAGCCTCCCCTTCTTTCTTTATCTCTGCTAACGCTGGATGAACCACCGTCAGCAGCTGGATAATAATCGATGCCGAAATGTACGGCATGATACCCAATGCAAAGATAGAAGCACGGCTGAGAGCACCACCAGAGAACATGTTAAACATTTCAATGATGGTGCCTCTTTGCTGCTCGAGCAATTTGGCAAGTACAGTGGCATCAATACCAGGGATCGGAATAAAAGAGCCGATACGGAAAACGATCAACGCACCGATAACAAACAAAAGTCTGCGCTTCAGTTCGCCTAGTCCACCCTTGGCACTTTGGAAATCTAACCCCGGTTGCTTAGCCATCTGCTACTTATTCCTCAATTTTACCGCCAGCAGCTTCGATAGCAGCACGAGCGCCTTTGGTGACACGCAAACCACGCAGAGTTACCGCACGACCAACTTCGCCAGAAAGAATAACTTTCGCGAACTCGATCTGGATACCAACTACGTTAGCGGCTTTCAGCGTGCTCAGGTCGATTACGTCGCCTTCTACAAGAGCAAGTTCAGACAGACGAACTTCTGCCGTTATCATTGCTTTGCGAGAGGTGAAGCCGAATTTCGGCAAACGACGGTATAAAGGCATCTGACCACCTTCAAAACCACGACGTACGCCACCACCAGAACGTGAGTTCTGACCTTTGTGACCACGACCGCCGGTTTTACCCAGGCCAGAACCAATACCACGACCTACACGCTTCGGCGCTTGTTTGGCACCTTCAGCCGGAGACAGAGTATTTAAACGCATCTCTTACTCCTCAACCTTAACCATGTAGGAAACCAGGTTGATCATACCGCGTACAGCAGGAGTATCCTCACGCTCTACAGTATGACCAATACGACGCAGACCTAAGCCTAACAGCGTTGCCTTGTGTTTCGGCAAGCGGCCAATAGAGCTGCGAGTTTGTGTTACTTTAATAGTCTTTGCCATGGTTAATTACCCCAGAATTTCTTCAACGGATTTACCACGCTTGGCAGCGACCATTTGTGGGGATTTCATATTTGCCAGAGCGTCGATAGTTGCACGAACCACGTTGATCGGGTTTGTAGAACCATAAGCTTTAGCCAATACGTTATGCACCCCAGCGACTTCCAGGACGGCACGCATTGCACCACCGGCGATAATACCGGTACCTTCGGAAGCCGGCTGCATGAACACACGGGAACCCGTATGAGCACCTTTAACTGGGTGCTGCAGGGTGCCGCTGTTCAGCGCGACATTCATCATGTTGCGACGGGCTTTTTCCATCGCTTTCTGGATCGCTGCCGGAACTTCGCGTGCTTTGCCGTAGCCAAAACCAACGCGACCGTTACCATCACCAACTACTGTCAGTGCGGTAAAGCTGAAGATACGGCCACCTTTTACGGTTTTAGATACGCGGTTTACCGCGATCAGCTTTTCCTGCAGTTCGCCAGCTTGTTTTTCGATGTGAGCCATCTTAAACCTCTTCCTTAGAACTGAAGGCCAGCTTCACGGGCAGCATCTGCCAGTGCCTGGACTCGACCATGATATTGGAAACCGGAACGGTCAAAGGATACTTTCGTGATCCCTTTTTCCAATGCGCGTTCTGCGATAGCTTTACCTACAGCAGTGGCAGCATCTTTGTTGCCGGTATACTTCAGTTGCTCAGTAATAGTTTTTTCTACAGTTGATGCAGCAACTAATACTTCAGAACCGTTTGGTGCGATAACCTGTGCGTAAATATGACGCGGGGTACGATGTACCACCAGACGTGTCGCACCCAATTCTTTGAGCTTGCGGCGTGCGCGGGTCGCACGACGGATACGAGCAGATTTCTTATCCATAGTGTTACCTTACTTCTTCTTAGCCTCTTTGGTACGCACGACTTCGTCGGCGTAACGGACACCCTTGCCTTTATAAGGCTCAGGACGACGGTAGGCACGTAAATCTGCTGCAACCTGACCGATAACTTGTTTATCAGCGCCTTTCAGCACGATTTCAGTTTGGGTCGGACATTCAGCAGTGATGCCTTCCGGCAGCTGGTGATCTACTGGGTGAGAGAAGCCTAAAGCTAAATTCACCACATTGCCTTTAACGGCAGCACGATAACCAACGCCAACCAATTGAAGCTTTTTAGTGAAGCCGTCGGTAACACCAACAACCATTGCATTCAACAGTGCACGAGTTGTACCCGCTTGGGCCCAACCGTCAACAAAACCTTCACGTGGAGCGAAAGTGATGGTGTTTTCTTCCTGTTTAACTACAACGGCGTCATGGATAGTACGTGACAGCTCGCCGTTTTTACCCTTAATCGTAATAACCTGACCGTTGAGTTTTACCTCTACGCCGGCAGGAATGACGACGGGTGCTTTTGCAACACGAGACATTCTTTCCTCCCGATTAAGCTACGTAGCAGATAATCTCGCCACCAAGACCAGCCTGGCGAGCTGCACGATCAGTCATAACACCTTTAGAGGTAGAAATAACAGCGATACCCATACCGGCCATAACTTTTGGCAGCTCATCTTTTTTCTTATAGATGCGCAGACCTGGACGGCTGATACGTTGAATGCTTTCTACCACTGCCTTGCCCTGGAAGTACTTCAGTACTAATTCCAGTTCAGGTTTGGCGTCGCCTTCGATTTTAAATTCTTCAATATAACCTTCTTCCTTCAGCACGTTGGCAATTGCCACTTTCAGCTTGGAGGAAGGCATGGTGACCGCAACTTTGTTCGCGGCTTGACCGTTACGGATACGGGTCAGCATATCCGCGATCGGATCTTGCATGCTCATCTGTCTTTACTCCCGTGATTCAATTGGTGAAAATTACCAGCTAGCCTTTTTAAGACCCGGAATTTCACCGCGCATAGCGGCTTCACGGACCTTAATACGGCTCAACCCGAACTTCCGCAGGAAAGCATGCGGACGACCAGTTTGACGGCAGCGGTTACGCTGACGAGACGGGCTGGAATCACGCGGCAGAGACTGCAGCTTAAGAACCGCATCCCAACGATCTTCGTCGGAAGAGTTCACACCAGAGATAATAGCTTTCAATTCCTCGCGTTTAGCGCGGTATTTGTCAGCCAGTTTCACGCGAACGACTTCGCGTGCTTTCATGGATTGCTTAGCCATTAGTAACCCTGCCTTACTTGCGGAACGGGAAGTTAAAGGCAGCCAGCAGAGCGCGGCCTTCATCATCGGATTTCGCAGTAGTGGTGATAGTAATATCTAAACCACGAACGCGATCGACTTTATCATAATCGATTTCCGGGAAGATGATCTGTTCACGCACGCCCATGCTGTAGTTACCACGACCATCGAAAGACTTAGCGGACAAGCCGCGGAAGTCACGAATACGTGGAACAGCAATAGAGACCAGACGCTCAAAGAACTCCCACATGCGTTCGCCACGCAGAGTTACTTTACAGCCGATCGGATAGCCCTGACGGATTTTGAAGCCTGCAACTGATTTGCGTGCTTTGGTGATCAACGGTTTTTGACCGGAGATTGCTGCCAGGTCAGCTGCTGCATTATCCAGCAGTTTCTTGTCAGCGATCGCTTCACCTACACCCATGTTCAGGGTGATCTTCTCGACCCGAGGGACTTGCATGACAGAATTGTAACCAAACTCAGTCATGAGTTTTTTTACGACATCGTCTTTGTAGTAATCATGCAGTTTCGCCATCGTACTACTCCAAATTACTTGATAGTTTCGCTATTAGACTTGAAGAAACGGACTTTTTTGCCGTCTTCGAATCTAAAGCCTACACGGTCAGCCTTACCGGTTGCCGCGTTGAAGATAGCAACGTTAGAAACCTGAATTGCAGCTTCTTTTTCAACGATGCCGCCTGGTTGGTTCAGAGCCGGTACAGGCTTCTGATGTTTTTTAACCAGGTTGATACCTTCAACAATGACCTTACCAGAAGACAGGACATTTTTTACTTTACCGCGCTTACCTTTATCTTTGCCGGTAAGCAGGATAACTTCGTCATCACGACGGATTTTCGCTGCCATGGTTCGCTCCTTAGAGTACTTCTGGTGCCAGAGAGATAATTTTCATGAACTTCTCATTACGCAGTTCACGAGTTACCGGCCCAAAAATACGCGTGCCGATTGGCTGCTCGCTGTTATTGTTTAAAATAACGCATGCATTACCATCGAAGCGAATGACAGAACCGTCCGGGCGACGAACACCCTTCTTGGTGCGCACCACTACCGCCTTCAGCACATCGCCTTTCTTCACCTTACCGCGAGGAATTGCTTCCTTGATGGTAATTTTGATGATGTCGCCGACGCCTGCGTAGCGACGGTGCGAGCCACCTAGAACCTTGATACACATTACGCGACGTGCACCGGAGTTGTCGGCCACGGTCAGCATAGTCTGTTCTTGGATCATGTTAGTGCTCCGCTAATGTCAACTACAACTTTAGGACCCAGGAATAGGTCGTTAAGAAATCCCCATAAATGAGGGCGCGGCATTATAACACCGGTTCCAGATTATGGGTAGAAAAAATAAACGGCCCACAGTTATGAGCCGTTTATCTATTTTTGAGACGACGAGTCTATTACAGAATCGCTTTCTCTACAACGCGAACCAGTGTCCAAGACTTAGTCTTAGACAGCGGACGGCATTCGCTAATTTCAACGACGTCGCCGATACCGCATTCGTTGTTCTCGTCATGTACGTGCAGCTTAGTCGTACGCTTGATGAATTTACCGTAGATTGGGTGTTTCACAAAACGTTCAATCGCAACAACGATGGATTTCTCCATTTTGTCACTGATAACACGACCTTGCAGAGTACGGATCTTGTCACTCATTACGCACCCGCCTTTTCAGTCAGTAAAGTCTTCACACGTGCAACATCACGACGCACTTGTTTCAACAGGTGTGTTTGCTGCAACTGGCCACTTGCCGTTTGCATGCGCAGGTTAAACTGCTCACGCAAAAGGTTAAGAAGCTCAGTGTTCAGCTCTTCCACGCTTTTTTCGCGCAGCTCTTGTGCTTTCATTACATCACCGTCTTAGTTACAAAGGTGGTTTTGATAGGCAGTTTGGCTGCTGCCAGCTGGAAGGCTTCACGAGCCAGCTCTTCAGGCACACCGTCCATTTCGTACAGGACTTTACCAGGCTGGATCAAGGCAACCCAATACTCTACGTTACCTTTACCTTTACCCATACGAACTTCCAGTGGCTTCTCGGTGATCGGTTTGTCCGGGAATACACGGATCCAGATCTTACCTTGACGCTTAACTGCACGGGTCATCGCACGACGTGCTGCTTCAATTTGACGAGCAGTCAGACGACCACGGCCAACAGCTTTCAGACCGTAAGTGCCGAAGCTCACATCCGTACCTTGCGCAAGACCACGGTTGCGGCCTTTGTGCACCTTACGGAATTTTGTACGCTTTGGTTGTAACATCAGCGACTCTCCTTACTTGCGGCCTTTACGCTGCTGCTTTTTAGGTTGAGCAGCCGGTTCCGGTTGTTCAACTGCAGCCATACCACCCAGGATCTCACCTTTGAAGATCCATACCTTAACGCCGATTACACCATAAGTGGTGTGCGCTTCAGATGTGTTGTAATCGATATCCGCACGCAGAGTGTGCAACGGAACACGACCTTCACGGTACCATTCAGTACGCGCGATTTCAGCACCGCCAAGACGGCCGCTTACTTCAACTTTGATACCTTTAGCGCCAAGACGCATTGCGTTCTGTACAGCACGCTTCATAGCACGACGGAACATAACGCGACGTTCCAGCTGTGAAGTGATGCTGTCAGCAACCAATTTAGCGTCAAGTTCCGGCTTGCGGACTTCGGCGATGTTAATTTGCGCAGGAACGCCAGCGATATCCGCTACGACCTTACGCAGTTTTTCGACATCTTCACCTTTCTTGCCGATAACGATGCCAGGACGAGCGGTGTGAATAGTCACACGGATGCTCTTCGCTGGACGCTCGATAACGATGCGAGAAACGGAAGCTTTCGACAATTCTTTAGTCAAGAACTGGCGAACTTTAAAGTCGCTGTCCAGGTTGTCAGCGAATTCTTTGGTATTTGCATACCAAGTAGAGTTCCAAGGTTTGACAATACCTAGTCGAATACCATTAGGATGTACTTTCTGACCCATTGCTAGTCTCCAGAGTCTCAGCGATCGGACACAACCACAGTAATGTGGCTGGTGCGCTTCAGAATGCGATCTGCACGACCTTTAGCACGCGGCATAATGCGCTTCATGCTTGGGCCTTCGTCTACGAAAATCTTCGTGACTTTCAGATCATCGATGTCAGCGCCATCGTTGTGTTCTGCGTTAGCAATGGCAGACTCTAGTACCTTCTTAACCAAACCAGCAGCTTTCTTGTTGGTGTAGGCCAAAGTTTCCAGAGCTTGCGACACTTTCTTACCGCGGATCAGGTCAGCAACAAGGCGAACCTTCTGAGCAGAAGAACGAGCGTGGCGATGTTTAGCGATAGTTTCCATCTCTTCCTCCTACCTTAGCGCTTTTTAGCTTTTTTATCAGCCGCATGGCCGCGATAAGTACGAGTCGGCGCGAATTCACCCAGTTTGTGACCGACCATTTCGTCGGAAACAAATACTGGTACGTGCTGACGACCATTATGGACAGCGATGGTCAAACCGATCATGTTAGGAAAGATCGTTGAACGACGGGACCAAGTGCGCAAAGGCTTCTTGTCACCGCTTTCCACCGCTTTCTCTACCTTCTTCAGCAAGTGCAGGTCAATAAAAGGACCTTTCTTGAGAGAACGTGGCATGGCTTATCCTCTAATTATTTTTTGCTACGGCGACGTACAATGAATTTATCAGTACGCTTGTTGCTACGGGTCTTCTTACCTTTGGTCTGAACGCCCCACGGGGTTACCGGGTGCTTACCAAAGTTACGACCTTCACCACCACCGTGTGGGTGATCGACTGGGTTCATCGCAGTACCGCGAACGGTAGGACGAATACCACGCCAACGTGCAGCACCTGCTTTACCCAGAACGCGAAGCATATGTTCAGCGTTACCGACTTCACCTAAGGTGGCGCGGCAATCAACTTGAACTTTACGCATTTCGCCAGAGCGCAGACGCAGAGTTACGTAGGAACCGTCACGTGCAACGATCTGAACGTAGGCACCAGCAGAACGAGCCATCTGGCCACCCTTACCTGGTTTCATTTCTACGTTATGAACCGTTGAACCTACTGGGATGTTGCGCATAGGCAGGGCGTTACCTGTCTTAATTGCTGCATCAACGCCAGATTGGATCTGGTCACCCACTTTCAGGCCTTTCGGCGCCAGGATATAACGGCGTTCGCCGTCTTTGTACAGAACCAGAGCGATATTCGCTGAACGGTTCGGATCGTACTCCAGACGCTCAACCACTGCTGCGATACCGTCTTTGTTGCGTTTGAAGTCAACCAGACGATAATGCTGCTTGTGGCCACCACCGATATGACGGGTGGTGATACGGCCATTGTTGTTACGACCACCGCTTTTGCTCAGTTTTTCAAGCAGCGGGGCATAAGGTTTACCCTTGTGCAACTCCTGGTTAACCACTTTAACAACATGGCGGCGGCCCGGAGATGTAGGTTTACATTTAACAATTGCCATTGTTCAAACTCCTCCGACTTACTCTGCGCCGCTGATGAAGTCCAGATTCTGG
The DNA here is from genome assembly GCF_052375995.1 of Ewingella sp. AOP9-I1-14. Classification (NCBI taxonomy): domain Bacteria; kingdom Pseudomonadati; phylum Pseudomonadota; class Gammaproteobacteria; order Enterobacterales; family Yersiniaceae; genus Ewingella; species Ewingella sp. AOP9-I1-14. Next base: position 3,971 of record NZ_JBQSVA010000017.1, on the reverse strand, counting down.
CCTTCTTTCAGGGTAACGTAAGCTTTTTTCCAGTCGCTACGACGACCAACACGCTGACCGTGACGCTTCACTTTGCCTTTAACAAGCAGGGTGTTAACGTCTTCGACTTCGACTTCAAACAGTTTCTTAACCGCAGCTTTGATTTCTGCTTTAGTCGCGTCTTTGGCAACTTTGAGAACGATGGTGTTGTTCTTTTCCATCGCAGTAGAAGCTTTTTCAGAAACGTGCGGCGCGCGCAGCACTTTCAGCAGACGTTCTTCACGAATCATGCCAGCATCTCCTCAACTTGCTTCACCGCGTCAGAAGTCATAACGACTTTGTCGAAGGCGATCAGGCTTACTGGATCGATACCTGCTACATCACGAACATCAACCTTGTACAGGTTGCGTGCGGCCAGGAACAGGTTCTCGTCGACTTCGCCAGTTACAATCAGCACGTCTTCCAGAGCCATGTCTTTCAGTTTCTGTGCCAGCAGCTTAGTTTTAGGCGCTTCTACAGAGAACTGCTCGACTACGATCAAGCGATCTTGACGTACCAGTTCGGACAGAATGCTTTTCAGCGCGCCGCGGTACATCTTTTTATTTACTTTTTGACTGTGGTCCTGTGGCTTTGCAGCGAAGGTAACACCACCGGAACGCCAGATTGGGCTCTTTACAGAACCTGCTCGCGCACGGCCAGTACCTTTCTGACGCCATGGTTTTTTACCGGAACCAGTTACTTCAGCACGGGTCTTCTGAGCGCGAGTACCTTGACGGGCACCTGCTGCATACGCAACAACGACCTGGTGTACCAGCGCTTCATTGAAATCACGCCCGAAGGTAGTTTCGGAAACAGTCAGCGCGCTTTGCGCGTCTTTCACTACTAATTCCATTCCTATCTCCTCGACGTTAAGCCTTAACAGCAGGTTTAACGATCAGGTTGCCACCGGTAGCACCCGGAACAGCACCCTTGACCAGCAGCAGGTTGCGCTCAGCGTCAACACGTACTACGTCCAGGCTTTGAACGGTTACACGCTCGTTACCCAGTTGGCCTGCCATTTTCTTGCCTTTGAACACTTTGCCCGGAGTCTGGTTCTGACCGATAGAACCCGGAACACGGTGAGACAAGGAGTTACCGTGGGTAGCGTCTTGGGTACGGAAATTCCAGCGCTTAACTGTGCCAGCAAAACCTTTACCTTTAGAAGTACCGGTAACATCTACTTTCTTAACGTCTGCGAAAATTTCAACGCTAATGTCCTGACCTGCAGTAAATTCTTCACCTTCTGCAAGGCGGAATTCCCACAGACCGCGGCCAGCTTCTACGCCAGCTTTAGCGAAGTGACCCGCTTCTGGTTTAGTTACACGGTTAGCTTTTTTGCTACCAGTAGTAACTTGCACAGCACGGTAACCGTCGTTGTCCAGGTCTTTGACCTGAGTAACGCGGTTTGCTTCAATTTCGATAACGGTTACTGGGATAGAAACACCATCTTCTGTGAAGATACGTGTCATACCCACTTTCTTACCGACTAAACCAATCATTGTTTCAACCTCTCAATCGCTCAATGACCCTGATTAACCCAGGCTGATCTGCACGTCTACACCAGCAGCCAGATCCAGACGCATCAGAGCATCAACGGTTTTCTCGGTTGGCTCAACGATGTCAACCAGACGCTTGTGAGTGCGAATCTCATACTGATCGCGCGCATCTTTATTGACGTGCGGAGAAATCAGAATGGTAAAGCGCTCTTTGCGGGTCGGCAGCGGGATTGGACCACGAACTTGCGCACCAGTGCGCTTCGCAGTCTCAACGATTTCCGCAGTTGATTGATCGATCAAACGATGATCAAACGCTTTCAGGCGGATACGGATTCTTTGGTTCTGCATGAGACCAGAGCTCCAATTATTTTAAACGTAAATAATTACTCCTCAAACCCATTTCGATTGATGGGAGAGTGTAATCGTTCTTCATATAACCCCCATATCGGGAGTATTGTTTGATTAGCGGTACAGCATTGCTAATCAACTAATCCTTATCGAATTAGGCTTACCAAGATTAGGTAAGCCCGCGCATTATACGTAAATAGAGGTAGGAAGCAACCAATACGGCAAACAAAATGCTTTTATTTTGCACTCATCACTTTCCAGCACTGATCGCAGAACGGCTTTTTAAGCCCTTCAAAAGACAAAAACCTCTCGTCCCCTCCCCCTCTCTGCTGATAACTTGCGCTGAAGGATTAGCCAGCAATCGGCTTAGATACCCTTCATGGAGGAAGGCAAAATGGATGAATGGCAGTTACTTGGTGGTGCTGTAATATCGCAGGGTTGGTTTTACCACAGCGGCATCACTCTCTTCGGGCTGCTTGCCGGCAGCTTTCTCAATGTGGTGGTTTACCGTATCCCTTTGATTATTGCTCGAGCGGAAAGAATTACCACACACAGATTTAATCTTTCTTTCCCTTCTTCCCATTGCCCTGCCTGCCAACACACTTTGCGGTGTTGGCATAACGTTCCGCTGCTCAGTTGGTTGGTTTTGAAAGGGAGATGCCACTACTGTCAGAGTAAGATCCCTGGCTTTTACCCTTTTAATGAAGGTCTGTGCGCCCTAGGCTTTTTAGCACTTTCTTTCATGCTCTCAACCCCAGCGGCTTTATGCGCCGCACTTATCTTGTTTTGGTTTCTGTTGGCGCTGAGCCTGATTGACCTTGCCACATCCTTGCTGCCGGATAGCCTGACATTGCATCTACTGTGGGCAGGTTTGCTGGTCAATTCATTCTTAGGCAACGTGGCGCTGCAAGATGCAGTTTATGGCGCGGTGGCCGGATACTTGTCTTTATGGTTTTTATACTGGGGAGTCAAAATAGTCACAGGTAAGGAAGGGATGGGATATGGTGACTTCAAGCTGCTTGCGGCACTGGGCGTCTGGGTTGGCTGGCAAATGTTGCCGCACCTATGCATTTTGGCTGCGTTGACGGGAATGGTGTTCGCACTGGTAAGCAAAAGGAGAAATCATATGACTAAGCAAATTCCGTTCGGCCCGAGCTTAGCCTCTGCGGGGCTTATTGTGTATATCAGCCAGCAGAGTGACTCTGTCTGGCTGACGTTCTAATAAAGCACATCGCTATTTCTGTGATTCTTCTTTGAGTTGAGACTGAAGGTAGTTTTGGATCCCCACGCGCCCAATGAGTTCGAGCTCGGTTTCAATCCAATCAATGTGATGTTCTTCGTCAGCGAGGATGTTAATCATCAAATCACGGCTAACGTAGTCGTGGACTGTATCGGCGTAGGCGATTGCCTCACGCAGGTCTTTGGCCCCGTCGAGCTCAAGCAATAAATCTGACTTCAGCATCTCCTCAACATCTTCCCCGATATTGAGTTTGCCGAGATCTTGCAAATTAGGAATGCCTTCCAAGAAGAGAATGCGCTCGATATAGAGGTCCGCATGCTTCATCTCATCAATTGACTCATGGTATTCGATGCCATTGAGTCTCATCAGACCCCAGTTTTTAAACATTCGGGCGTGCAAAAAATACTGATTGATTGCAACCAGTTCATTTCCAAGAAGTTTATTGAGGTGTGCAATGACTTTTTTATCGCCTTTCATAGGTAACTCCTCCGTTCCGGTATCTAAAGCGTAGATCCGGTTCAGAGTAAGTCAAAGAAAAGGCTTACATTTGGCGAGGTATTTTTAAGCGATATTGTCGAATTGTGGAATCTGCTGCAATTCGTCTTCCATTATCTGGCGCGCGACGCGGATACATTTACCGCACTGCGTACCTACCGGAACAAAACTTCTAAGCTGCTGGAACGTTTGGGGCTGATAGCGACGAACTGCCTGACGGATTGTTTTATCACTAACGCTATTACATAAACACACGTACATAGAAACCACACATCGAACAAAACCTGAGCTAACTGTAAATGAGAATCGTTATTACTGCAACACTCAGGCATAAAAAAAGGGTGCCGAAGCACCCTCTTTTCTATTGCAGAAAT
>NZ_JBQSVA010000016.1:0-36655 GCF_052375995.1 Ewingella sp. AOP9-I1-14 | reverse complement strand
GGATGACATAGCGTTGGGGATGGGAGCAATAGGGGTGGCAATGGAGCCGGCATTTTAGTGTTAGTAAAAACTTTCAAACTGGATGCGGTCGCAGAGGATCGCTATTTTGAAATGACTGGCTACAGTATTATTTGACGATATCTTTGCACTAACGGTTAGGGTGATATGGGATTTGATAACTTTTCCTCGCCACGCTCTTTGCGTTCTCTCGAGGCTATTGAGGCCAAAAGATCATTGCTCTTTGCGCCTCATATTGAACAGCTCACAAAGTATGTTGAAGGGCTAAAGATTAAATATCCGGGATGGGAATTCCCATATTTCGATCCACATGATGGTGGGCAGTTAGCGGATATTCTATTTTTGCTAGAAAAACCTGGTCCAAAAACCTCACCAAAGTTTGGTGGTTCAGGTTTTGTTTCCCGAGATAATAATGATTCAACAGCCGAGGCTTTATTTAATTTTATGAATGTGGCGGGCATTCCACGGCATCGTACTGTCCTGTGGAATACTATTCCGGGCTGGAATGGTACGATTAAGATGACATCCCTCGAAAACAAAAATGGTCTTTCCGAGCTTGCTCATCTTTTAACTCTTTTACCCAATCTCTCAACCGTCGTATTAGTTGGCCGTAAAGCTGAGAAGGCATCGCCGCTGTTGGAGCACCTTCCCGTTAAAATCGTTGTTTCGGCACACCCCTCACCCAAGGTTAGAGCAATTAATAGGCCTATGTGGGATAGCATTCCCGGACGTTGGTTGGAGGCTTTATAAACTAAAGAGCCGCCATTTGTAAAATCTTCATTGAGACTCAGTTCATTGATATAGAACTCACTGGAAATTTTGATGTTTTTTACGGATATTACGGCTGCTATGAGCATAAGCTGTTGTGCTATATGACGCTTTCTGAGGAGCATGCAAAATATGTTCGACCATTCTACCCACCCCGAAGTCGCAGAATGGTTTGCCAGCTTCGGTGTCGCCGAGGTGCCATATAGCGGGTGTTCCATCGACCTAACCAACGAACCGCCTGAGCATTGGTTTTACAAGCGCAACAAGTTGCGGCCTGAAAGCCTGAAACTGGAGTTACGCATCCCATCTAACGGGAATTGGTTGGTCGACCTATCGCGTCATGACAAGCTGTTCAATATTCAGTGGCGCCCGAATGATGACCTGCGCATAGAGTCGGAGCAACTGCGCTACCGAAAATTGATCAAATGGCCCCGACTATCCAGCCTTATGGATTTTCCCCTGCTGGCTGGGCAGCTGGAGCAATGCCTGGACGTGCGCTTCCTGCGGCATGCCAATTTCGGAGCACGCTTACTCGAACCCGAGGCGCTGTCGTGCAATCCCAAAATCCGTCAATGGTTAGCACCCTGCGCCGATACTTTTGGATGGAACAGGAAAATGCAGCCGGAGTAGCGGGTTTGGCGAAGGTGTTCTGCAAACACAAAAAAGCCGCAAACCCTTTCAGGTTGCGGCTTTCTTTGCGGTAACGGCCTTATCTGGTGATAACCGAAACCTTGTTTGGTGGAGCTGGGGGGATTTGAACCCCCGTCCGAAATTACTACACCGTCGGCACTACATGCTTAGTCTAGTCTTTACATTCGCCGGTTAGCTGCGGACAGACACGCCACTAACAAACTATCCTGATTGGGTTTAACGCTTTCACCCCAGGCAAGGTGTCCACGCGATCTCTTTTAGGTTTGACCTCTCTTGATCCCCGTCCTAAGAGCGGAGGCTAGGGAGAGAGGGCTCTGAGCAGGGTATTAAGCTGCTAGTGCGTAGTTTTCGTCGTTTGCGACTATTTTTTTGCGGCTTTTTACGAGGCCAACCGCCCCTCGGCATGCTCCTTGGGCTTCGCAAATCCCGTCGAATCCAGAATCAGCCCCAAGTACTGTCGTGCAGTATATCAGAAAAACTGCATGCTAAGCCAGTAGCTTAGCGATTTGCGTGCTTCATGATACGTGCTTTGTCTAACTTCCACTCGCGATCTTTGATGTCATCGCGCTTGTCGTGCTCTTTCTTACCTTTCGCCAGACCGATTTTGACTTTCGACCAGGCGTTTTTCCAGTACAGGGAGAGTGCAACAACGGTGTAGCCGTCGCGACTGACCTTGCCGAAAAGCGTTTCTAACTCGCGCTTGTTGAGCAGGAGTTTACGAGTACGCGTAGGGTCACAAACGATGTGACTCGACGCCACATTGAGAGGTTGAATAGTTGCGCCAAACAAAAAGGCTTCACCGTCGCGGAATGTGACATAGCTGTCAGTAATGTTTGCTTTACCAGCGCGCATCGATTTGACTTCCCATCCCTGCAAAGCAAGCCCCGCTTCAATTTCATCTTCGATGAAATATTCATGGCGAGCGCGTTTGTTCATCGCGATAGTCGCGGAACCGGGTTTATGTGCTTTTTTCTTTGTCATAGTGTCACTTATTATACTGTAAGCATTGGGGAATGAAATCCCCACGGGGTAACAGCCTGCGTTTTTTGGCCTTTGTTGCTTTCGCTCCGAGGTAGTTTTTTGTCTCGAGGTCGATAAATGGTATGATTTGTACGATTTATGATACTTGGAAAATGATATGCCACAGATAAGTCGTTCTGCGCTCGTGCCGTTCAGCGTAGAACAGATGTACACCTTAGTGAATGATGTTGATGCCTATCCTCAATTTCTGCCGGGGTGTACGGGTAGCCGAATTATTGAGCAAGGCCCAGATTCCATGACCGCCGCGGTTGATGTTTCTAAGGCGGGGATCAGCAAAACTTTTACCACGCGCAATACGCTGTTTAGCAATCAACGCATCGATATGCAATTGGTTGATGGACCTTTCCGCAAGCTGATGGGCGGCTGGAATTTCACCGCGCTGAGCCCAGAGGCCTGCAAAGTCGAACTCAATCTTGATTTCGAATTCACCAACAAATTGATCGAACTGGCGTTTGGTAAAATATTTAAAGAGCTAGCCGGCAGCATGGTTCAGGCTTTCACCCAGCGCGCGAAAGAGGTTTACAGTGTCTGAGATCCGCGTTGAGGTGGTTTATGCGTTACCTGAACGGCAGTATCTGCGCACGGTGAAGCTGGAAGAAGGTAGCACGGTAGAGCAAGCCATTGTCGCGTCGGGTTTATTGGAGTTGAGGAAGGATATCGACCTCAAGAGCAATAAAGTTGGCGTATACAGCCGCCCCGTGAAGCTGGCGGACATCATCGCTGACGGTGACCGAATTGAAATTTACCGGCCGCTGATTGCTGATCCAAAAGAGCTTAGGCGTCTGCGAGCAGAAAAGTCTAAAAAATAAGGCGCCTTGAGCGCCTTATTTTTTTACCCCGAGGATGGATTCTGGCTGCTGCCAGCAAGCATCAGGAGGGAGATTAATTCTTGTCGCTTAACGCAGGTTTGTTATCAACGTTAGTCAGCGTTCCCGCTTGGTTAAAGGTCAGCGTCAAGGTTTGTTGCTTCACGCCTTCATGGCCAGGCTGCTGGCGGAAAACGTAGTACCAAGTGTCATTACCAAACGGGTCGTCCAGCATCGGGGTACCAAGGACATAAGCCACTTGTTGCTTGGTCATGCCGGTATGAATCTTTTGAACATCAGCAGGAGCCAAGTAGTTCCCCTGATTGATGTCAGGCCGATAAACCACCTTTTCCAGTGTGGAACAGCCCGCAGTCAGCATTACAAGAGTTACTGCGGCGGCAGTTAGCGTTTTACAGCGCATAGTCGTTACATTCCTTTAGGGCATAAGATGCCGATGATAATAGACCTTTCATCAGTTTGAAACCTTTGCAGGGCACCTGTATGACCGCAGAATCGTAAAAAAGTTGAGCTTTTTAAGCTGCGAGCAGTTCTTTGGCGTTAGCAAGGGTGTTTCTGGTGACTTCGCTACCGCCCAGCAGACGCGCCAGTTCCTGCAATCTGGCTTTTTTATCCAGTCGATTCATTTGGGTTTCAGTGGCTTCCCCGTCGGTATCTTTGCTCACAAAATAATGTTGATGACCACAACCCGCTACCTGCGGTAAGTGGGTCACACACATCACCTGCGTTGACTCACCCAACTGACGCAGCAGTCTGCCGACGATAGCGGCAGTTGGGCCACTGATACCCACGTCCACTTCATCGAAAATCAGCGCCGGGGTTTCCATTTTCTGCGCCGTGATCACCTGAATCGCCAGTGCGATGCGGGACAGTTCACCGCCGGAGGCCACTTTCGCCAGAGCCTGTAATGGCTGGCCTGGGTTGGTGGTGACCTGAAATTCCAGACGATCGGCACCTTCCTGACTTAAATGCTCGGGAACAAACTGAACTTGTATCTTAAATTTACCGTGTGGCATCGACAGGCTTTGCATGCTGTCGGTGATCAGGCGAGTCAGCTCGTCAGCATAGAACTGGCGCTTATCATGCAGCTGCTGGGCAATGCTCAGTGCTTGCTGATAGTGCAGGTTAACGGCTTCGCTGAGTTCTGCCTGATTGGTTTCGTGATCGTCGAGCATCTGCTGCTCGTCCAACAGCTGGCGATGCAGAGTTGGCAACTCTTCGGCAGAAACGTGATGCTTTTTCGCTAAACTCAGTTGGCGAGAGAGTCTCTGCTCTAGCTCAAACATGCGATTCGGATCGATTTCCATCCGTTCGTTGTAGTGGCGCAACTCATCGCTGGCTTCGCTGATTTGGATGGAGGCGTCGTCGAGCATCACGATCAGCTCATTAATTTTGCTGTCGATTTCGGCCAGTTCGGTTAGCTGGCTTTTAGCGCTATACAGCAGGCTGACCACGTTTTGATCGTCGCCATCGGCCAGCAAATAGAGCGCGTTCTGGCTCAGTGACATCACCTGCCCGCTATTCGCCAGCAGTTTGTACTCTTCGTCGATCTGTTCATATTCGCCAGCCTGCGGGGCAAACTCGTTCAGCTCTTTCAGCTGGTATTGCAGCAGCTGCCGACGCGCCTCGCGCTCGGTGACTTGCTGCTGATACTGCGCCAGCTGGCGGCAACTTTGGTGCCAGTTCTGGTACGCCTGACGCATCTGCGCCAGCAGCAGAGGCTGGTCTGCATAGGCATCCAGTAGCTGTTTTTGATGTTCAGGTTTCAGCAGGAGCTGGTGAGCATGCTGGCCGTGGATCTGGATCAGATGCTGGCCAATTTCCCGCATTTGGGAAAGCGGGACAGGGGTGCCATTGATAAAACTGCGAGAGCGGCCGTCAGCGCTGATGGTGCGGCGCAGTAGACAGTCATTGCCTTCGTCGAGCTGATTTTCGGCCAGCCATTGTTTTGCAGAAGGAGTGTCAGCCAGAGTGAAACGCGCGCAGATATCGGCGCGATTAGCCCCCAGACGCACGGTGCTGCCATCAGCCCGGTTGCCGAGGCACAAACCTAAGGCGTCGATAGCAATGGATTTACCTGCGCCGGTTTCACCGGTGATTGCCGTCATACCGCTGTGAAAATCGATGTCTAACTCACGAACGATGGCAAAGTTACTGATAGTTAATTGCGCCAGCATGATCACCTTCCTGTACAAAACAACAGACCTGTAATTTCATACAGTATAAACTGGTTTTATATACAGTAAAGTCCCTGGCGCAATATTTTTTCTGTGGCAACCTTTGGTATCAGAACAATTTCTTCGACCAGCCGAGTTTGGTGCTCAACGTATTGAAATAGCTATAGTCTTTTGGGTGGATCAAGTTGAGGTGGTAGTCACTACGGCGAATCACCACTTCTTCCCCTTGCTGAATCGGCAGGGCGATTTGACTGTCGCAGCTTATCTCTAAGTCACTGCTGATATTAGAGAATTTCAGGCAGATGGTGCTGCTACTGTTAATCACCAAGGGTCTGGCCGACAGGGTGTGCGGGAACATCGGCACCAACGCGATGGCATCCAGCGTGGGGGTTAAAATCGGACCGCCCCCGGAAAGCGAGTAGGCAGTAGAGCCGGTCGGCGTCGAGATAATCAGGCCATCGGAGCGCTGTGAGAAGGCGAATTTGTCATCAATATAGACTTCAAATTCAATCATATGTGCAACTTTGCCGGGGTGAAGCACCACTTCATTGATCGCCGTGCTGACGCGGCATTGGCGGTCTTCGCAACGCACAAGGGCTTCCAACAGGAAACGCTGCTCGCTGAGATATTCCCCTTTTAACACGTCGTCAAGCTGCTGCAAGGCGTTATCGGGGTCAAGATCGGTAAGAAAACCGAGGTTACCGCGGTTGACGCCGATGACTTTGATGTCATAGCGCGCCAGCACCCGCGCTGCGCCCAGCATATTACCGTCACCCCCGACGACAACGGCTAAATCGGCCTTTTTACCGATATCTGCAAGGCTGCCGGTTTGTGCGCCTTCCAGCTTAAGATCTTGAGCCACCGTGCGTTCCACCATCACTTCATAGCCCTTGGAGACCAGCCAGTGATAAAGCATTTCATGGGTGGCGAGTGCTGATGGATGGCGGGGGTGGCCAACGATGCCTATGCACTCAAATTTTTTATTCATTGCGGTGGTTATCCTCAATAGGCTTTTGTCACGCCTGCATTATGTCTGAACCTTTAAAAGCAAACCTTGAAACAACGGTTTTGATCCCCATAATAAGCCCAGTAGCAAGATTAATGCTAAAACGCGGAGATATTCATGAGTAGTAAAGAACATAAGACGCCTAACGAGCAAGTCTCTGATGAGTTAAATCAGGAGCAAGCGCTGCATACGGAAGCGGAAACTGAGGCGGCAGACGTCGTTGATCCGCGCGACGAGCGTATTGCAGAACTGGAAAATCAATTGAAAGAAGCTCAGCAGCGCGAGCGTGATAGCTTGCTGCGTGCTAAAGCGGAAGTGGAAAATATCCGCCGCCGCACCGAGCTGGATATTGAGAAAGCCCATAAATTCGCACTGGAGAAATTCTCCGGTGAGCTGTTGCCGGTTATTGATAACCTGGAACGTGCGCTCGACATGGCGGATAAATCTAACGCCGAACTGACTGCTCTGGTCGAAGGTGTTGAATTAACGCTTAAATCACTGCTGGATGCCGTTCGCAAGTTTGGTCTGGAAGTGGTTGCCGACATTCACGTGCCTTTCAATCCTGAATTGCATCAGGCAATGACGCTGATGGAGTCAGAAGACTTGGCCCCTAACCACGTCATGATGGTTATGCAGAAAGGTTACACGCTGAACGGTCGCCTGCTTCGCCCTGCGATGGTTGCGGTGTCAAAAGCCAAGGCATAAGCCCCCGCTTTTGTTAGAAAGGCATCCTTCGGGATGCCTTTTTTGTTTGCAGAATCAGCAGTTAAGCGGGAAGTTCTGGCATCCAGTTTATCGGCTCCAGCCCCTGTTTTTTCAGCAGTTCATTGGTAGCGGAGAAGTGTTTGCAGCCGAGAAAACCGCGATGGGCCGACAGCGGCGAAGGGTGCGGTGCTTTCAGCACGTGGTGGCGCTGAGTATCAATAAAGCTGCCTTTCTTCTGCGCGTGTGAGCCCCACAGCAGGAACACCACGCCTTGGCGGTGCTCATTCAGCGCGGCTATCACTTTATCGGTGAAGGTTTCCCAGCCCAATTTAGCGTGGGAGTGAGCCTGGCCGCCCTCGACGGTCAGCACGGTGTTGAGCAGCAGCACGCCTTGGTCAGCCCAGCTTTGCAGGTAGCCGTGGGAGGGGCGCTCGAAGCCCGGAATGTCAGTCGCCAGCTCTTTGTACATGTTAACTAAAGAGGGCGGAGCAGGAATTCCCGGGCGAACGGAGAAGGAGAGGCCGTGTGCCTGATTCGGTCCGTGGTAAGGGTCTTGGCCCAGGATCACTACTTTAACATCGCACAGTTCGGTGGAGCGGAAGGCGTTGAACACGTCAGCCTGCGGAGGATAGATCGTTTTTCCCGCCGCGCGTTCGCTGGCGACATACTTCAGGGTATCAATGAAGTAGGGTTGTTCTTTTTCGGCACCAATGACGTCATGCCATGTCAGGGTCGTGGACATTAACGCGCTCCTTTTCTTTGTAATTTCAATCGCGTTAGCTTACCTGCAAGCGGATTTGAGTGAAACCTTACCCTGTTATCAAAATGCAAACAGCAAGGTGTATCAGGCCCGATCAAATTTAATTGATATTTAACAATATTAATTGAAGGGAGGGGCTGGAAAAAATTGATATAAAACATAAATTTGCCGCAGGGCGCCTAACACCCCAAGGCTAAAGTTGATATTTATCAAGGAACGCGGGGTGCCCAACTGTTATACAGGTCATCAGGAGCAAGGTATTGCTGTCATTCCTTGGCGGCAGCTTGTTTACAGTATCGTAGCCATTAATGGAGGCAACACATGATCACCGGTATTCAAATTACTAAAGCCAATAATGAAGCACTGAAAAACTCTTTCTGGCTGCTGGACGACGAGAAAGCAGAAGCGCGCTGCATCTGTGCAAAAGCGGGCTATGAAGAAGATCAGATTGTCGCAGTCAGCGAACTGGGCCAAATCGAGTATCGCGAAGTGCCGATGGAGTTCCAGCCAACGGTTCGCGTTGAGGGCGGCCAGCATCTTAATGTCAACGTGATGCGCCGTGAAACCTTGGAAGATGCTGTGAAGCATCCTGAAAAGTACCCACAGCTGACTATTCGTGTTTCAGGCTACGCGGTACGTTTCAATTCACTGACGCCAGAACAGCAGCGCGACGTGATCACCCGTACTTTCACTGAAAGTCTGTAAGCTTTCGCTCAATAGACCTATTGAGCAGTGAAAAGCTGAGATAATAAAAAACCGCCTTAATTGGCGGTTTTTTTATGCTTTAGAGAAAGCTCAGGGGGCTTATTTCGCGCTGCCTTTGCTGTCTGCTTCAGCTTTCACGCGGCGTTTACCGACGTTTTTGCTGTCGCGGTGGCGCACTTTCACTTTAACTTTTGATTTCACCTGCGCTTCTTTCTGCTTCTCTTTACGCTTCGCCAGCACCTTCTTCGACGGCTTGCCGGTGGTTTTCTCGCTTGGCGCTTTGGTCTTCGGACGCAGCTCATCAATCACGCGCGGCTTCAGTGGCTCATTCAGGTAACGGCCAATTTTGCCCAGCAGCAGATGGTCATGCGCCTCGACGAAGGAGATCGCAGTCCCTTTGCGGCCCATACGGCCAGTACGGCCGATACGGTGCAGGTAGGTGTCTGCGGTCAGCGGCAGGTCGAAGTTGAACACGTGGCTGATGTCGTTGATATCCAGACCGCGCGCGGCGATATCGGTGGCAACCAGCACATTAACGCGGTCTTCAACCATGCGTTTTACAGCTTCAGTACGTTTAACCTGAACCATTTCCCCTTCAAGATAGCAGGAGTTGATCCCTGCTTCACGCAGCCAGGCTACCAGCTCGTGCACGCGCTCGCGTTTACGCACGAAGATCACCGACTTGGTGACATCTTCTTGATTCAGAAGGTGGATCAGCATCTGGGTCTTGTGCGCGACGTCATCGGCGCGGTAGTACCACTGCAAAATCTTTTTGCGCTCGCGGCGAGAAGGATCGGCTTCGATCTCAACCGGCTCGGTCAGAATGCGTTCGGCAAACTCGCGAATGGCTTCGCCTTCCAGCGTTGCAGAGAACAACAACGTCTGTTTGCGCCAGCGCGCTTCGGCGGAAATGGTTTCGATATCTTGCGCGAAGCCCATGTCCAGCATGCGGTCGGCTTCATCAAGGATCAGCGTTTCAATGGCGCGGCAGTCAAAGTTTTCTTCTTTGATGTATTGCAGCAAGCGGCCCGTGGTGGCGACCACGATGTCCTGATTTGCGCTAAAGACTTCGGCGTGGTTCATATACGCCACGCCGCCAGTGATGGTGGCGATATCTAAATCAGTGTGCTTGGCGAGTTCGCGCGCCTGTTCAGCGACCTGCATCGCAAGTTCGCGGGTTGGCGTCAGAATAAGAATACGTGGCGGACCAGATTTCTTACGCGGGAAATCCAGCAAATGCTGCAATGCAGGCAGCAAGAACGCTGCTGTTTTGCCGGTGCCGGTAGGAGCCGAACCCAACACATCGCGTCCGTCCATCGCTGGCGGAATGGCCTCTGCCTGAATGACAGTCGGGCGGCTATAGCCTTTTTCGCTCAGGGCGTCTATTAGGCGTTCATCGAGTTCGAGTTCGGAAAAATTCGTTACAGTCATGGTCTACCTCTACTTGGGGCGCCGATTATAGACGTGTTAGGCGCGATCTTCACCTATTTAAGCGGCTAGCGTGGCTTTTCCTTGCCGAATGTTTCCCCTATGCTATGTCAGTTCTGGATATCAGGCCGTCTTGCTGATGGTTTAATGGTGAAAATGTGGTGAACGAAGTCAAGGTCAGCCAGCCAATGCGGCGTAATGGATTTACATTTAAACAGTTTTTTGTGGCACACGATCGCTGTGCAATGAAAGTCGGTACCGACGGCGTGCTGCTCGGGGCCTGGGCGCCGGTTGAGCAAGCCACTCGAGTGCTGGATATCGGCTCAGGCAGTGGTCTTATCGCCCTGATGCTGGCGCAAAGAACTGGCGAGTCGGTCCGGATTGATGCCGTCGAGCTGGATATTCCCGCAGCCGAGCAGGCCGCCGAAAATTTTCAGGCTTCGCCTTGGGCCGTAAGACTTCAGGTTTTCGCGCAAGATATCAATCTCGTCGCCCAATCCCATCCGGCTCATTATGGCCTGATTGTCAGCAATCCGCCTTATTTCGAGGCCGCCGTGGCTTGCCGCGATGAGGCGCGCAATACCGCCCGTTATACTGAGAGTCTGACTCACGCCGCCTTGCTCGACTGTGCCGATAAGCTTTTGCAGCCTAGTGGCAAGTTCTGCGTGGTGCTGCCTTATGATCTTGGATTGCAACTCGAAGCCAAAGCGCAGCAAGCAGGATGGTTCACTTTCAGCCGCCTTGCCGTGCGCGATCGCCCCGGTAAGCCGCTGAATCGCCTGCTGTTAGTGCTCTGTAAACAACCTACCGAGGCCGATCTGCAAGAAATGGATTTACGCGAACGCGAAGGGGTTTATAGCCCGGAGTTTCGCGGTTTAATCGCTGATTTCTATCTGAATTATTAGGCAAAGTGCGTTTTAACAGTGCGATCCATCGCACTGTTAATAGCTAATAGCAAGTTTAAGGCTGAAGAATGGTTGGCTGCGGATCGTCGAGCAGGTCAGGGTAGTCGAGAGTGAAGTGCAACCCGCGACTCTCTTTTCGCTCCATCGCGCTGCGAACAATCAGTTCGGCTACTTGTACCAAGTTGCGCAGTTCCAGCAAGTTGTTGGAAATTCTGAAGTTAGCGTAATACTCATCAATCTCCTGCTGGAGAGTCATGATGCGGCGCAGTGCGCGCTCAAGGCGTTTGGTGGTACGCACAATTCCTACGTAGTCCCACATAAACAGGCGCAATTCGTGCCAGTTATGTTGAATCACCACTTGCTCATCCGAGTTATCTACCCGGCTCTCATCCCAAGGCGGCAGCTGTTTGGCCAGCTTGGCGTGAGGCAGGCGCTTGATAATGTCTTCTGCCGCCGACCAGCCGTAAACCACGCACTCCAACAGGGAGTTAGACGCCAGGCGATTGGCGCCGTGCAGGCCGGTATAGCTCACTTCGCCGATGGCATACAGGCCATCAAGGTCGGTGCGCCCGTGTTGGTCAACCATCACGCCGCCGCAGGTGTAGTGGGCGGCGGGAACAATCGGGATGGCTTCTTTGGTCAGATCAATACCCAGCGACAGCAGCTTTTCGTAGATCATCGGGAAGTGCTGCATGATGAATTCCGGCGGGCGATGGCTGATGTCGAGATACATGCAGTCCGCGCCGAGGCGTTTCATCTCGTGGTCAATGGCGCGAGCCACCACGTCGCGCGGCGCGAGTTCGCCACGCGAGTCGAAATCTGGCATGAAGCGGCTGCCGTCCGGGCGCTTGAGATAAGCCCCTTCGCCGCGCAGGGCTTCAGTTAGCAGAAAGTTTCTTGCCTGCGGATGGTATAAGCAGGTCGGGTGGAACTGGTTGAACTCAAGGTTGGCGACTCGGCAGCCCGCGCGCCACGCCATGGCAATGCCATCACCCGAGGAGATATCTGGGTTGGTGGTGTATTGGTAGACTTTAGCTGCGCCGCCGGTGGCTAGGATCACCGCTTTCGCGCGGAAGGTTTCGACCTGTTCTTTCTGGCGATTCCACACATACGCCCCGACCACACGCTGAGTGCCCGGTAAACCAATCTTGCTGGAGGTGATAAGGTCGACCGCGTTATAGCGCTCTTTCACGCAAATATTCGGGTGATTTCTTGCTTTACCTACCAGCGTAGTCTCTACTTCTTTACCAGTAGCATCAGCACTATGCAGAATTCGGCGATGGCTATGGCCGCCCTCGCGAGTGAGGTGATATCGCTCTTCGGAGCTGGCGTTGGTTTCAGTGTCAAATAGAACGCCTTGGTCTATCAGCCACTGCACGCAATGGCGCGCATTACCGGCGATAAACTCCACGGCCTCTTTGTCACATAAACCGGCACCGGCAATCAGCGTGTCATCTACGTGCGAGCTAATGCTGTCAGTTTCATCGAATACCGCCGCGATGCCACCTTGAGCATAAAAGGTTGAACCTTCGTTTAAAGGTCCCTTGCTAAGGACGGTGACGCTGCAATGGTCGGCAAGCCGCAAGGCTAATGACAGACCGGCAGCGCCGCTTCCGATGATCAAGACATCGCTGACAAATTCAGATGAAGGTTGCATAGCGTATGATGTTTGCAGAAGAAGAGTGAAATTCATGTTAGCCTAAACGTCCTGGCAAAAGCCACGGACTTGAGACTTTAATAGAAAAAACAACAGCGATGTGGAACTTAACGTTTCATGTGAACTCCAAGCAGTACTTGCTCAGGAATATAATGATGATAGCTGGCAGTACTACTTTATGCGCGGAGATAGTTTTGGGGAGACTTTACCTCGGATGAGCGAGCAGTTAGCAGATCAGGTTCTGGTCGAGCGGGTCCAGAAAGGTGATCAGAAATCGTTCAATTTACTGGTAGTCCGTTACCAGCATAAAGTAGCGAGCCTTGTTTCCCGCTACGTACCACAAGGCGATGTGCCTGATGTGGTTCAAGAATCATTCATTAAAGCCTATCGCGCGTTGGAGTCATTCCGTGGCGACAGTGCTTTTTATACGTGGTTGTACCGTATCGCGGTCAACACGGCGAAGAATTATCTGGTGGCGCAGGGCCGCCGACCGCCTTCTAGCGATGTAGATGCAAATGATGCTGAAAACTTCGAAAGTGGCGGTGCATTAAAAGAAATTTCGAACCCTGAGAATTTGATGTTGTCAGAAGAGTTACGGCAGATAGTTTTCCGTACTATTGAAGCACTTCCTGAGGATCTTCGCATGGCGATCACCTTAAGGGAGTTAGATGGATTGAGCTACGAAGAAATAGCCGCCATCATGGACTGCCCCGTGGGTACGGTGAGATCCCGTATTTTCCGTGCCCGGGAAGCTATTGATAATAAAGTTCAACCGCTGATTCAGCGTTAACGATGGCGGACACTGGAAGGGTACTAGGCATGCAGAAAGAAAAGCTTTCCGCTCTAATGGATGGTGAAGCATTAGATTCCGAACTGCTGAATTCGCTGTCGGATGATAAAACGCTTCAACAAAGCTGGCAGAGTTATCACTTGATCCGCGACACCATGCGCGGTGATATGGGAAATGTCGTGCATCTTGATATTGCAGACCGCGTTGCTGCTGCGTTGGCGAATGAGCCAGCTAAGCTAGTTCCTGGTGCTGTTCCTGAGTCGCAACCGCAACCTCATTCATGGGAGAAAATGCCTTTCTGGCATAAAGTTCGCCCATGGGCGAGCCAACTGACGCAAGTTGGCGTGGCGGCATGCGTTTCTCTGGCGGTCATCGCTGGTGTTCAATACTACAACCAGCCTGACGCTTCTGGTGCTTCGCCAGAAACGCCTGCGTTCAACACTGTGCCTATTATTGGCAAAGCTTCTCCAGTGAGTTTTGGCGTGCCAACGAGTGAAAGTACTTCGTTTGATGGCAAGCAAAACGTGCAGGAACAGCGCAAACGCATTAATGCTCTTTTGCAGGATTATGAGCTGCAACGTAGATTGCATTCTGATCAACTTCAGTTGGAAACTGCCACGCCTCAACAGGCAGCGGTTCAAGTACCCGGAACTCAGTCTTTAGGAATGCAAACGCAGTAATGAAGCAAATTTGGTTTGCCGTTTGTTTACTGACCGGTAGCCTGTTAACTCCTGCAATCGCCTCGGCAGAACCTACTTCCGAGGCGTTATTGCAAGAGATGAGCAAGGCGAGCCAGTCACTAAATTATGAAATCGCCTTCATTAGCATCACGAAGCAGGGAATTGATTCCTATCGCTATCGTCATGCTATCTCCGATCATATCCCTCTCGCACAGCTCGTCCTGATGGACGGTCCTCGGCGCGAAATCGTCCAGCGTGGCAAAGAGATCAGTTACTTCGAGACCGGGCTTCAGCCTTTTACCCTCGATGGTGACCATATCGTTGATTCACTGCCGACCGTGGTGTTCAGTGATTTTTCTCGCCTGGCGAAATACTACGATTTTATCCCCGTTGGCCGTGGTCGCGCTGTCGATCGCTTAAGCCAGGTGGTTCGCGTGGTGTCCCGTGATGGCACGCGCTTTAGCTATGTTATCTGGGTTGATGAAGAGACTAAGCTGCCGCTGCGCGTCGATCTTCTGGATCGGGATGGTGAAACCTTAGAGCAGTTCCGCGTGATCTCCTTTGTGGATGATGATGAAGTCAAAGGGGCACTCACCGGGCTGGAAAAAGCGACCTTGCCGCCGGTTCTCTCCGTGCCGGAGGGCGAAAAAGCTACTTTTACCTGGCAGCCAAAATGGTTACCTGACGGTGTGAAAGAAGTCGCCCGTAGCCGCAGAAACTTGCCAAATGTCCCTGTCGCGGTAGAATCACGCTTATATTCCGACGGGCTTTTCAGTTTCTCAGTTAACGTTAATGTCACCACTAGCGGCCCTTCAGAGCAGCTTGTCCGGCAGGGGCGTCGCACGGTGCAGACAGAAGTCCGTAACGCCAATGAAATTACGGTCGTAGGCGAATTGCCGCCTGCTACAGCGAAACGCATTGCTGATAGCATCGTGTTCGCGACACCCTAAAAGGTTAGGTACTTGATATGTTGAAAGAATGGGCCACAGTGGTTTCGTGGCAGGACGGTATCGCTAAGCTGCGTTGTGAAACGCAGGCAGGTTGTAGCAGCTGCCATTCACGCTCTGGTTGCGGTGCGCGCGTGCTCAATGAGCTAGGCCCGCAAACCGAACATAATCTACAAGTACATATTGCCGAACAGCTCCAGCCGGGGCAGAAAGTTGAGCTGGGTATTACCGAAGGTAACCTGATTCGCTCCGCGCTTCTGGTCTATATGACCCCTTTACTGGGCGTTATTCTGGGCGGCGGGTTGTTGCAGTGGCTTACACAAAGTGATCTTTACTCGGTAGTAGGCGCGGTGACTGGCGGCGTTGCTGGTTTTCTGCTGGCCCGCGCGTTAGCGACCAGCCTTGAGAAGCAGGCTGGGTATCAGCCGGTTATTTTGCAGATTGGCTTACCGCCAGACGCATTCCGCTTCCAAACGGATAACGCGCATATCGCGCCATAATTTCTGCTTTAATACCAAGCTAAAGATTAAAAAATCGCTGCCCACGGGCGGCGATTTTTGTTTATATCGCCACACTTTTGCTGCCAATAGGTTGATGCTAATTTCTGATTGGGATTCTATTTTGAATCATATGCTCAATCAGCGCGATGAACAGATCGGCGTTAAATAGAGACGTATATAACACTGAGAAAAGAATGCGCCTGTTACCGTCCATCAGGTGGATCATCTGGCTGTTAGCGCCGCCGCTGATATATTGAATCTCTTCAACCGGGATACAAATTCCATCGTCAGAAGTGAGGAAACGCGCACTTAGCCGCAATTTCTTCTCATTTAACCCCATGAGATTATTAGCAAATAAGTGACGAATGCCGCATCTGGCCGCTGCGTGATAAGTGAAAACCACGCTGCCGTCATTGGCCAGAATATTTAGAGCCTGCGGGCCTTTAGTCATCAATTGCTCATTTTTGATCACTTCAACCAGTCTTTCGGCATGAGCAATATTGGGCGTTATTTTATGCCAATGAGTACTATTGCCTTCGCGGAAAGCCATAGTATTAAGTATTTTTCTGGAGTACTTGCCGGTTCGGAATCTATATATCTCAGTGATTCTTTCGAAGGGAATAAAACGGTTTTTGTGCTCCCGTTCATTAATCGCCAGAATTCCATTTTCATGCAGTTGATAGGTTTGTTTCGGCTTAAGAATATGCCGGAAAATAAATATAGCGATGCCCAAGGCGATACTGAAAATCGCCGTGAGGGTGATGACATACAATCCGCTGTCGCTTGACCTTCCCAGAGCAAGCAAAAATACCACCTGGACTGCACCGCCAACGATTAATAATGTGGCGAGAACCATGGTGATCCAGGAATTGACTCTGGCAAAGCCGTGCTGACTTAGCAAACGCCCTTCATTGATCATGATGCTAACCTTAGTAACCGGATTGAAAAATAAAGCAAAAAAGTTAAAAAAGTGAAAAATAAAATGCTAATAAATTCTTTTATAACAGTTATTTAAAGGCTTTTTTGCTGGTGAGTATATGAGCATTTTCCTAAAGTCCCAGCCTCCCAGTGGCTATGAAAAATGGTTATTTGAGTCAGTTCGCTAACTGCTTACAACTTATTGCATTTACGGGGGGATTTGCTGACAGGAATCAGTGCATAATCCAGAGTTCCGTGGCGGTGAGACTAGGTTTTCAGGCCCCTGACATGTAGAATGCTGCGACTCAGGCGAAAGACAGCCAACTTACAAACCGTCGCTGTGTTTTTATGGCGAATGATTCAGAAATACCAAGGTAGAAACTCTTTATAATGAAGAACATAAGAAACTTTTCCATCATCGCTCATATTGACCACGGTAAGTCGACGCTGTCCGATCGTATTATTCAAATCTGCGGTGGCCTGTCAGATCGTGAAATGGAAGCGCAAGTTCTTGACTCAATGGACCTGGAACGCGAGCGCGGGATCACCATCAAAGCGCAAAGCGTCACCCTCGATTACAAAGCTCAGGATGGCGAAACCTACCACCTGAACTTCATCGATACCCCAGGGCACGTTGACTTCTCCTACGAAGTATCCCGCTCCCTTGCTGCCTGTGAAGGCGCATTGCTGGTGGTGGATGCCGGGCAGGGCGTAGAAGCCCAGACGCTGGCGAACTGCTATACGGCGATGGAAATGGATCTGGAAGTGGTTCCGGTTCTGAACAAAATCGACCTGCCAGCTGCGGATCCTGAGCGTGCTGCTCAAGAGATCGAAGATATCGTGGGCATTGATGCCACAGATGCTGTGCGCTGCTCGGCGAAAACCGGCTTGGGTGTTCCAGACGTGCTGGAACGCTTAGTGCGTGATATTCCGCCGCCGGAAGGTGATCCAGACGCTCCTCTGCAGGCGCTGATCATCGACTCATGGTTCGATAACTATCTGGGCGTGGTGTCCCTGATTCGAATCAAAAACGGCACCCTGAGAAAGGGTGACAAAATTAAAGTGATGAGTACCGGACAGGTGTATAACGCCGACCGTCTGGGTATTTTCACACCGAAACGCGTTGACCGTGACTCACTGGGTTGCGGGGAAGTTGGCTGGTTGGTTTGCGCCATCAAAGACATCCTCGGCGCGCCGGTTGGCGATACCCTGACGCTGTCACGTAATCCTGCTGATAAAGCGCTTCCAGGCTTTAAGAAGGTTAAACCACAGGTTTACGCGGGTCTGTTCCCGGTTAGTTCCGACGACTATGAAAACTTCCGCGACGCTTTGGGCAAACTTAGCCTGAATGACGCCTCACTGTTCTATGAGCCAGAAAGCTCTACCGCGCTGGGCTTCGGCTTCCGCTGTGGCTTCCTTGGTTTGCTGCACATGGAGATCATTCAAGAGCGTCTGGAGCGTGAATACGATCTGGACCTGATCACCACCGCACCAACGGTAGTCTACGAAGTAGAAACCACGGGCGGCGAAGTGATTTATGTCGATAGCCCGTCAAAACTGCCGGCGCTGAACAACATTCAAGAACTGCGTGAGCCGATTGCTGAGTGTCACATGCTGATGCCGCAAGAGTATCTGGGCAGCGTGATCACCCTGTGTATTGAAAAGCGTGGCGTGCAGACCAACATGGTTTATCACGGCAATCAGGTTGCACTGACCTATGAAATTCCGATGGCGGAAGTGGTTCTCGACTTCTTCGACCGTCTGAAATCAACCTCTCGCGGCTACGCTTCACTGGATTACAACTTTAAACGTTTCCAGGCGTCTGACATGGTGCGCGTTGATGTGTTAATCAACGGCGATCGCGTGGATGCGCTGGCGCTGATCACTCACCGTGGTAACTCACAGTTCCGTGGTCGCCAGCTGGTTGAAAAGATGCAGGAGCTTATCCCGCGTCAGCAGTTCGACATTGCGATTCAGGCCGCGATTGGTGCCCACATCATTGCGCGTTCAACCGTAAAACAGCTGCGTAAAAACGTCTTGGCTAAGTGCTACGGCGGTGACGTTAGCCGTAAGAAGAAACTGCTACAGAAACAGAAAGATGGTAAGAAGCGCATGAAACAAGTAGGTAACGTTGAGTTACCTCAGGAAGCATTCCTGGCGATTCTCCATGTTGGTAAAGACGGCAAATAAGCCCCCAATGAGCGGTAGGAGTATGCATGGCTAACATGTTTGCCTTGATTCTGGCGATTGCAACGCTGGTATCGGGGATTATCTGGTGTCTTGATCGTTTCAAACTTGCCCCGGCTCGCCGGGCAAAGATTGCCGCTCTCAAGGTAGAAACTGCTGGCGCCATCGATGAGAAGACGCTGAGCAAAGCAGCAAAACAGCCGGGCTGGGTGGAAACCTGCGCCTCTGTTTTCCCTGTGCTTCTGGTGGTATTTGTGGTGCGTTCATTCATCTATGAACCTTTCCAAATTCCGTCAGGCTCAATGATGCCAACGCTGTTAATCGGCGATTTCATCGTGGTTGAAAAATATGCCTATGGCCTGAAAGATCCTATTACTCAGACCAAACTGATCCCAACCGGCGAGCCAAAACGCGGTGATGTCGTGGTATTCAAATACCCATTAAATCCAAGTGTGGATTACATCAAACGTTTAGTAGGCCTGCCGGGCGATCGCGTGACTTATGATCCCTTCAGCAAACAGGTTACTGTTCAGCCTGCTTGTAACAGTGGACAGAATTGCAGCACCGCGCTGGCTGTGACTTATGATGAAGGTAAAGCGAGCGGTTTCGTCCAGACTTTCGGTCAGGCTAGCGGCAGTGAAGCCACCAGCGGCTTCTTTGAAATTCCTCCGACTGAGAATGTGCCTCAAGACGGTATTCGCCTGTTAGAACGTCAGGAAACCTTGGGCAATGTGACCCATAATATTCTGACTGTTCCTGGCGCGCGTGACCAACTGGGTGCCTATTATCAGCAACCGGGCCAGCCTATGGGTACTTGGGTGGTTCCTGCCGGTCATTATTTCATGATGGGTGATAACCGCGACAATAGCGCCGACAGCCGTTATTGGGGCTTTGTACCAGAGAAAAATCTGGTGGGCCGTGCCTCGGGTATTTGGATGAGTTTTAAAAAGCAGGAAGGTGAGTGGCCAACAGGTGTTCGCCTGAGCCGCATTGGTGGAATTCATTAATTCGTTGCGGTCTATTTCCGCAGCAATATATTTCCACACGTTGTAGAATACACTTTCGAGCGATAAAAGTTGGCTCCCCGATTTTTAAACGGGTCATTAAATGACGAGATTTAAAAAGAATAGAGGGAGCCACTGCAAACGAAACAGCTTTGGATTGGCTTAAGGCGAAGCAGGCCTGTTCCGTATGCTGAAGTTTTTGACGCATTCTTGATCTATTGGTAACTCATGAATCCCATCGTAATAAACAGGCTACAGCGAAAGCTGGGCTACACTTTTCAACAGCAGGAGCTCTTATTGCAGGCACTGACTCACCGCAGCGCCAGCAGCAAACATAACGAGCGTTTAGAATTCCTGGGTGACTCAATCCTTAGTTTTGTTATCGCCAACGCTCTTTATCACCGTTTTCCTCGCGTTGATGAAGGCGATATGAGTCGCATGCGTGCCACTTTGGTTCGCGGAAATACATTGGCAGAAATGGCGCGTGAATTTGATCTCGGCGAGTGCTTGCGTTTAGGGCCGGGAGAATTGAAAAGTGGTGGTTTCCGCCGCGAGTCTATTCTCGCGGATACGGTGGAGGCACTCATCGGCGGCGTGTTCTTGGACAGTGATATCCAGAATGTCGAAAGATTGATTCTTGACTGGTACCGTAGTCGTCTTGACGAAATCAGTCCCGGTGATAAGCAGAAAGACCCAAAAACCCGTTTGCAGGAGTTTTTACAAGGTCGCCATCTGCCATTGCCTTCTTATCTGGTTGTGCAGGTTCGCGGTGAAGCACACGATCAGGAGTTTACCATCCACTGCCAGGTCAGTGGCTTGAGCCAGCCGGTTGTAGGAACCGGTTCAAGTCGCAGAAAAGCCGAGCAGGCGGCAGCGGAACAAGCGCTGATACAGCTGGAGCTTGAATGAGCGAAGAAAAAAATTACTGTGGCTTTGTCGCCATCGTAGGCCGACCTAACGTTGGCAAATCTACTTTGTTGAATGAATTATTGGGGCAGAAGATCTCCATTACTTCACGCAAACCACAAACTACCCGTCACCGTATTATGGGCATCCATACTGAAGGCCCTTATCAGGCTATCTACGTTGACACCCCTGGGTTACATATTGAAGAAAAACGGGCCATTAACCGCCTGATGAACCGTGCTGCGAGCAGCTCAATCGGTGATGTTGAATTGGTTATTTTCGTGGTTGAAGGCACCCACTGGACGCCGGACGACGAAATGGTAGTGAACAAGCTGCGTGATCTGAAGTCACCTGTCTTGCTGGCTATCAATAAAATCGACAACGTGACCGACAAGTCCAAGCTGCTGCCACACTTGCAGTTCCTCAGCGAGCAGATGAACTTCATCGACATCGTGCCAATGTCTGCGGAGAAAGGTATCAACGTTGATACTATCGCCAGCATCGTGCGTAAGCGTCTGCCGGAAGCGATTCATCACTTCCCTGAAGATTACATTACTGACCGTTCGCAGCGCTTTATGGCGTCAGAAATCATCCGTGAAAAGCTGATGCGTTTCTTGGGTGAAGAGCTGCCTTACTCGGTAACCGTTGAAATTGAACGCTTTGTCACTAACGAGCGCGGCGGTTATGACATCAATGGCTTGATTTTAGTTGAGCGCGAAGGCCAGAAGAAAATGGTCATCGGCAACAAAGGCTCAAAAATCAAAACCATTGGTATTGAAGCGCGTCAGGACATGGAAAACATGTTCGAAGCGAAAGTTCACCTTGAGCTGTGGGTCAAGGTTAAATCCGGTTGGGCAGATGACGAACGTGCGCTGCGCAGCTTGGGTTATGTAGACGACTTATAAGGTCCCCGCCTATGGAAGGCTGGCAACGCGCATTTGTTTTACATGGGCGACCTTACAGTGAAACCAGCCTGATGCTGGATCTCTTCACTGAAGGACAGGGGCGCGTGCGCATTCTGGCAAAGGGTGCGCGCGGTCGTCGGTCAAACTTAAAAGGCTGCTTGCAGCCTTTTACGCCTTTATTAGTTCGCTGGAGCGGCCGGGGTGAAGTCAAAACTCTGCGCAACGCTGAGCCAGTTTCCCTCGCACTCCCTCTCTCTGGTTTGATGCTGTATAGCGGCCTGTATGTCAATGAACTGGTGGCCCGCGTCCTCGAGCAAGAGACCAACTACTCGTCGCTATTTTTCGACTATCTCAACTGCCTGCAAAATCTGGCGGGAGCCACCGGCTCTCCGGAACAGTCGCTGCGCCAGTTCGAGCTGGCTTTGCTGCATAACCTCGGCTATGGCGTTGATTTTCTCCACTGCGCCGGTAGCGGCGAAGAAGTGAGTGACACCATGACCTATCGCTATCGTGAAGAAAAAGGCTTTATCGCCAGTTTGGTGGTCGACAACCTGAGCTTCACCGGCCGCGACCTTAAAGCCTTGGCGAATCGTGAATTCCCGGACGTCGCCACACTGCGCGCCGCCAAACGTTTTACCCGCATGGCGCTAAAGCCCTATCTGGGTGGTAAGCCGTTGAAAAGCCGCGAGCTATTCCGCCAGTTTTTAGTTAAAAAGCCCACTGCCACTCCTGAATCACCCGCCGAATAAATTGCCCGCTGGGGTACCCGTCACGCCTGATACGGGTGTAAACTGCGCCAATTAGCGGGAAAACCGTCAGTATCAACCCGATCCTTTTGCGAACTCTTTAACCTATTTACTGGAGTTGTCATGGCTGAACTGCTGTTAGGCATTAATATCGATCACATCGCCACGCTACGTAACGCGCGTGGCACGGCCTATCCTGATCCGGTTCAGGCCGCGTTTATTGCCGAGCAGGCGGGCGCTGACGGTATTACTGTGCATCTGCGTGAAGACCGTCGCCACATTACCGACCGCGATGTGCGCTTGCTGCGCCAGACCATCCAGACTCGCATGAATCTCGAGATGGCGGTGACCGACGAAATGATCGGCATCGCCTGCGAAACTCAGCCACACTTCTGCTGCCTGGTGCCGGAAAAGCGCGAAGAAGTCACCACCGAGGGCGGTCTGGACGTTGCGGGTCAAATCGACAAAATGACCGTCGCCGTCTCCCGCCTGTCTGAAGCCGGTATTTTGGTGTCTCTGTTTATTGATGCTGACTTCCGCCAAATCGACGCCGCGGTTGCCGTTGGCGCGCCTTATATCGAAATCCACACCGGCGCTTATGCTGATGCCAAAACCGATATCGAGCGCCTTGCCGAGCTTGAGCGCATCAAGAAAGGCGCAACCTATGCCGCCAGCAAAGGGCTGAAAGTGAATGCCGGCCATGGCTTGACCTACCACAACGTGCTGCCCATCGCCGCGCTGCCTGAGATGCACGAGCTGAACATCGGCCATGCCATCATCGGGCAGGCAGTGATTGACGGTTTAGCGAGCGCGGTGCGCGAGATGAAAATCCTGATGCGGGAAGCACGCCGTTAATGGCTATTCTTGGACTGGGCACCGACATTGTCGAAATCACCCGTATTGAAGCCGTGGTGGAGAGAAGCGGAGATCGGCTGGCGAAACGGATACTGTGCGCCAATGAATGGGCGCTGTATCAGAATCACCAACAGCCGGTGCGCTTTCTCGCCAAACGCTTTGCGGTGAAAGAAGCTGCTGCCAAAGCGCTGGGCACCGGCATTCGCAATGGGCTGGCGTTTGAGCAGTTCGAGGTGGTTAATGACCCATTGGGCAAGCCGGGGCTGGTGTTCCACGAGCGCGCGGCGGAAATGGCATTAGAGCTGGGGGTTAAATCCGTGCACGTGACGCTGGCCGATGAGCGTCGCTATGCCTGTGCCACGGTGATTATCGAAAGCTGAAAACAGTGCGCTTCGCGCCGCCAGCCTTACAGCTGCGCGGCGTGATGCAGCAGAACAAACTTGTCCCACAGCTGCTCGTTGGTTTCAGTATGCAGCGCGTCCACGATGATGGTGTTATCGATAGGGCACACGCTTTGACAGGTGGGTTTATCATAATGACCGACACACTCCGTGCAGCGATCGCTGTCAATTTGGTAAATTTCCTCACCCATTGAGATCGCTTGATTCGGGCATTCCGGCTCGCACATGTCGCAGTTAATGCATTTGTGTGTGATAAGCAGGGCCATGATCTCTCTCGCGTCAGTAATGATGAAGTCGCGCAGTATAGCAGATTTGACCTGTCCGAGAGCCTGCCGAAATGACAATCGCGCTGTGGAATGATCCCGATCAAACCAGCTTCTTCACCAGCTCCTCGCTGTGCTTAATCCGCCCCGGCGCTCTCTCGCTATCTTGCTGAATCAACGCCATAAACAGGATATCCGTCAGGGAATACTGCGCGGTGGTCGAGGAGATAGCCGCGCCGCGCGTCGCCGGAAGCTCCGCCACGGTGTACAGGCAGTGGGACGCCTGCTGTTGCAGCGTATTAGGCGAAAAGCCGGTGAGGGCCAACACCTGCGCGCCACTCTTGCGGGCCACATCTGCCGCCAAATTAATCTCCCGCCGTTCACCGCTAAAAGAGATAGCCAGCAATAAATCGTCTTTCGACAGCGCCTGAACCGTCGCCAGCAGCACGTGCGTATCCGGCTCGGCGATGGCCGTCAGCCCAATTTTCAACAGCTTATAGGCTAGGTCTTTCGCCACCAGCCCCGACGCACCAATGCCGGTGAGCACGATTTTATGTGCATGGGTCAGCATCGATAACGCCTGCTGGAGCCGCTGTTCATTGTTGATATCCAGCGTAGCGCGCAGCGCGGCGTACTTTTCAGCTAGCAGCTTTTCGCCGACGGTCTGGAGACTGTCGGTGCTGACAATCTGATTATGCACGGTGACCGCCACTTCATTCTGCGGCGAAGAGAGGGCTTCACTGAGCGCCAGCTTTAAAGCGGGAAAGCCCTTGTAGCCTAGCTTCTGGGCAAATTTCACCACCCCGGACTGGCTGACACCGGCCATCTCTGCCAGCTTCTGCGAGCTAAGGTGCCGCGCCTTCTCCGGCTGTTGCAGCAGGAAGTCGGCCAGCTTGCGGTCATTCTGCGCCAGCGTGGGGTAGAGCTGACGAATTCGGATCATACTGCTCATTGTCGGACCTTCCCTTAGCACCTACGCACATCACGAATTGAACATTATCTTATCTAAGGTAGCAAAATTCCCTCGCCTTTAAGAATAAAATATTCAAATATGAATTAATATTTTGAATTAAAAATTCAGGAGTCAATCAATGAACCTAGGATCACTCGTTTCAGAAAGCCGCAATCCGGCCACCATGAACCTTGATGAAATGACCACGCTGGAGATGGTCGCCAGCTTCAATCACGAAGACAGCAAAGTGCCGGAAGCCATCCGCGCCGTGCTGCCAGAGGTCGCGCAGGCCGTGGATATGGCCGCCGCCTCCTTTAAAGCCGGAGGCCGTCTGATTTATCTCGGCGCGGGCACCAGCGGGCGTCTCGGCGTGCTCGACGCCTCCGAGTGTCCACCGACCTTTGGCGTGCCTCATGGCTTAGTCGTCGGGCTGATTGCCGGCGGGCCGGGGGCGTTACTCAAAGCCGTCGAAGGGGCGGAGGATAGCGAAGAGCTGGGCGTCACCGACCTGAAAAACCTGCAAATTACCCCGGCGGATACCATCGTGGGGCTGGCGGCTTCCGGGCGCACGCCTTATGTCATCGGCGCGCTGCGTTACGCGCGGGAGCTGGGCTGCGCCACGGTAGCCATCTCCTGCAACCCGGATTCGCCGATTGCCCATGAGGCGCAGGTGGCGATTTCTCCGGTAGTTGGCCCCGAGGCGCTGACTGGCTCGACGCGTTTGAAATCCGGCACCGCGCAGAAGCTGGTGCTGAATATGATTTCCACTGGCGCGATGGTGAAAAACGGCAAGGTTTATCAAAACCTGATGGTTGATGTGAAGGCCACCAACGTCAAGCTGGTGGACCGGGCCTGCCGCATTGTGGTGGAAGCCACGGGTGCCGCGCGGGCCGATGCCGAAGCCGCGCTCTCGCAAACCGACTTCGAAGTGAAACCGGCGATTCTGATGATTTTGGCAAATATCAGTGCTCAAGAAGCCATTCAGCGGCTGACGGCGCACCACGGATTCCTGCGCGCGGCGCTCGCGGGTTAAGGCTTTCAGGCTGATGGGGGAAGGGTATGGCGACGGCAATGGACAAAACGCAGCTGCTGGCAACGCAAATCCTGCAACGCGTAGGTGGCGAGAGCAATATCAGTAAACTCGAAAACTGCATGACGCGAGTTCGGGTTGAAGTTCTCGACGAGCAGCTGCTTGATTTGAAAGGCATTCAGACGCTCGACGGCGTTAAGGGCTATATCAAGCAGGGCGAGCAGCATCAGTTCGTGGTCGGCCCCGGCGCGGCGGCGAAGGTGGTGGATGCCATGCGCGAGCTGCTCTCAGGCGCGCCAGCCCCGGCGGCCTCACCGGACCTGATTGCCCGAAATAAGGCCGATGCCAAGTCGAAATACTCTGCACCGATGAGCGGCGCTTTGCGCCAACTCGCCAACGTTTTTATCCCCCTTATCCCGGCGTTCATTGCCTCCGGCCTGATCATGGGCATTATCAACCTGCTCAAGCGGCCGGATATCGCGGGCTCTTTGGCGCTGGATTACCCCAATATTCTCGGCCTGCTGGGGATATTCGGCGGGGCGATTTTCGCTATCATGAACATTCTGGTGGGGGTCAACGCGGCGCGAGTGTTTGGCGGCTCGCAGGCCATGGGGGGCGTGATGGCGGGCATTCTCTCCAGCCCGGCGCTGGCGCAAATTACCCTGTTTGGCGAAGCGCTCCAGCCGGGGCGCGGCGGGGTGATCGCGGTACTCTTCGTGGTCGCGCTGATGTGCTGGCTGGAAAAGCGGCTGCGCCAATGGCTGCCGGAGTCGGTCGAGCTGATCCTCAATCCGCTGATCACCACCTTGGTCACTGCCACGCTGGCGATTGTGATCCTCCAACCGCTGGGCGGGGTTATCTCCGACGCCATCGCGCACGGCGTGAATATGGCGATCGATAAGGGCGGCCTGGTGGTTGGCGCAATTCTCGCCGGAACCTTCCTGCCGCTGGTGCTTTCTGGGCTGCATCAGGGTCTGGTGCCGATCCACGTGGAGCTGATTCAGGCCCACGGCTCCAACCCGCTGCTGCCGATTTTAGCCATGGCGGGCGTCGGGCAGGTGGGCGCGGCCATCGCCGTTTACATGAAAACGCGCAACGCCCGGCTGAAAAAAGTGATTAAAGGTGCTCTGCCTGTCGGTATTTTGGGCATCGGCGAGCCGCTGATTTTCGGCGTGACTCTGCCTCTGGGCCGACCTTTTATCGGCGCATGTTTGGGCGGAGCGGTCGGCGGTGCGCTAATCTGTTATTGGAAAGTGGCGACGGTGATCACTTTCGGTATCTCAGGTTTGCCACTGGCGCTGACCATTGTGTCGGGAAAAGTGGTGTTGTACCTCGCTGGGATATTGATTACCGTATTAGCTGGATTTATTTTCACCTGGATGATGGGGTTCAACGATCCCGAGGAGTAACGCATTGGGCGCGAAGGCGGATCGGCGAGTAGTATTTTTTGATTTGGATGGCACGCTGCACCAGCAGGACATGTTTGGCTCATTTATGCGCTTCCTGCTGTGGCGGATGCCGCAAAACCTGTTGTTAGTGGTGCCGCTGTTACCTGTGGTCGGTTTAGGCATGTTGATTCACGGTCGAGCCGCGCGCTGGCCGATGAGTCTGTTGCTGTGGTCAATCACCTTCGGGCACAGCGAGGCGCACCTGAAAGACCTCGAACTGCGCTTTGTGAACTGGTTCCGCCAGAAGGTGGTGGCGTTTCCGGTGGTGCAGCGACGACTGCGTGAGTACATTGAAAAGCATGACGCCGAAGTGTGGTTAATCACCGGTTCACCGGAAAATCTGGTGCAACAGGTGTATAACGCATCTCCTTTCTTACCGCGTATCCGTTTAGTCGGCAGCCGCATGGCGCGCGGCAAGGGCGGTTGGCTGCTGCCGCTGCGCTGTTTGGGGGAAGAGAAGGTGGTGCAGCTCGAGCAACGCATCGGCTCCCCGCTGAAACTCTACAGTGGTTACAGCGACAGCAAGCAGGACAACCCGCTGCTGTTCTTCTGCGAGCATCGCTTCAGAGTCAGCAAGCAGGGCGAGCTTCAGCAGCTCGAATAACGGTGTTGTATATCGGGCCGGTTAAACCGGCCCGATGCTTTTCCCTCTCTGAATTTCCCTCCTTGAATATCAATTCCCGCGCAGTGCCCGCAATGGTTGGGTAGAGTTAGTGAGAACGCTATAATGGCGGCCGGATAAAAGTAATAGAGGTAAGAGTGACTGAGCAATTCAGCGATGAAGATTGGATGCGCTACGCGTTGAATCTGGCCCTTAAGGCGCAGGACGAAGGGGAAGTGCCGGTGGGCGCCGTGCTGGTGCTGGACAATCAGGTCATTGGCGAAGGTTGGAACCGATCGATTGGCCATCACGATCCCACGGCTCACGCCGAGATCATGGCGCTGAGAGAGGGCGGGCAGAAGGTGCAAAACTATCGCCTGTTGGACGCCACGCTGTATGTGACGCTGGAACCCTGCGTGATGTGCGCCGGGGCGATGATCCACAGCCGCATTCGCCGCGTGGTGTATGGCGCGACTGATCTTAAAACCGGCGCGGCGGGCTCACTGTTAGACGTGCTGGGCCATCCGGGTATGAATCATCAGGTGCAAATTGAGGCGGGCGTGTTGGCGGACGAATGTTCGGCCATGCTCAGCGCGTTCTTCCGTTGGCGGCGCAGCCAGAAAAAGGCGTTGAAGCAGGCGCAGCGCGCCGCCCAGAGTGGCGCTACCGATTTAAGCTAAATCACGGCGCAGCGGCGAGCACCTGTGTGGCTTCAACGGCGGGATAACCAGCACCCAGTTGAGCCTGCAACGCCGCCTGCTGCGCTTGTTTCTTCTCTTTCTCCATCAAATACCCCACCAGACTGATCTGGTAGCGACGGATATTCTCAACATAATTATAAGCTTGCGTGCCCCGGGCATACCCATAGGTGGTGCGGGAGAAGTAGCGCTTCTGATTGAGCATCGGCAGGCGCTGTTTGACGTCCAGCCAGCTATCCGGATTACCTTTCTGATCCGCCGTAAGCTTACGGGCATCGAGCATGTGCCCATACCCCATATTGTAAGCCGCCAGAGCGAACCAAATGCGCTCATCCTGCGGAATGCTGGTGGGCATCTTGTCCATCAGGCGTGAGAGATAGAGCGCGCCGCCCTGAATGCTCTGTTCGGCGTCGGTTCGGTCATCGACGTCCAGCCCCGATGCCGTGGCGCGGGTCAGCATCATCATGCCGCGCACCCCGGTCGGCGATTTGGCCTGCGGATCCCAATGCGACTCCTGATAAGAGATGGCCGCCAGTAGGCGCCAGTCAATGTCTCCGGCGTATTTCTCAAACAGCGGCTGCAGCGCGGGCAGGGTGGTGTCTATGGCTTTGAGGAAGGTGCGGGTGTCCACATAGTCAAACTCCCCAACGTGGCCGAGATACTTCTCCTCTAGCTTCTCCAGCGTACCGTCTTCAGAAATTTGGCTGAAGAAGTCCAGCATGGCGGCGTACAGGCTGTCGTCGTCGGTTTTCTTGCTGAAATACCAGGTGACCGGTTCGTCGGCGGTGACGTTAAAAGCCACGGCCAGACGCGGGTAGACGCGCTGCATCAGCGCCACGGTCACGGAGTCGCCCATGGTATAGGCGAGTTTACCGTCGGCCACCTGTTGCAGCAGATCGCGAGGTGACAGCTTATCGGTTTCGGTCCAGGTCAGGTCCGGGAACTTTTTCTGCGCGGTTTGCAAGGTGGCGACATGGGCGGTGCCGGCGGAGACGGTCAGGGACCCTTTCACATCGTCGAAAGTTTTGGGACGTGCGGAACCCTGGCGATACAACAATTGTTGTGATACCGAATAGTATTCAGGCCCGGTGCGATACGCATTCAGACGCTCGACATTGTAAATCAGACCGGAGGCAATCAGGTCGGCCCGATTGCTGTCCAGATCATTGAACATCGCGTTGACATTATTATGAGGTGACATGACAAGCGTCACACCAAGATAGTCGGCAAATCGTTTCGCCAGTTCGTAGTCGAATCCGAGGTTTCCGTCTGGGCTGTTGAAAAAAGTCAGCGGAGAATTTAGCGTTGTTACGCGCAGCTCTCCACGAGACTTTATCTGTTCTAGTTGGTCACCTTCGCCACGGTGCCACGGCACGGTCGGCCATAAAGCCAACGCCATCAGCAACGCTGCGAGACCCACTAGAAAGTAATTTAATTTTATGCGCGTCAAATAGTTATCTCTCTGCGGCGCTATTATTTTTTTGAGCTTATGCTCTCTACTTACTATGGTTATATTCCCAGTGCCGACGCATTTTGCTCAACAAAACGACAGCCTGCAACTTTATTCATAATATCCATGGATAAGGTAGGTGTTAGTGAATATATCAATATTCACTACGCAAACGGTTTCGTCAGGCTCCGGCTTTCTTTATAATAGCCCGCGTTTTCCCCCTGTTGCGCCCAATGAAGCACTACGGTCAGTTGCTTCGAAGACGAGAGATCTGTGATTATGGAAATACTGCGTGGTTCGCCCGCTTTGTCGGCTTTTCGTATTAATAAGTTATTGTCCCGCTGTCAGGATGCTCATCTCCCCGTCAGTGATATCTATGCCGAATATGTACACTTTGCTGACGTCAGCGCGCCGCTGAATTCGGACGAACAAACCAAGTTACAACGCCTCCTCAAGTACGGTCCTTCTCTCGCTGAACATGCTCCTGCTGGCCGCCTGCTGCTGGTCACGCCGCGCCCGGGCACTATCTCTCCCTGGTCTTCCAAAGCCACCGACATTGCGCACAACTGCGGTTTGTCTCAGGTGTTGCGCCTTGAGCGCGGTCTGGCGTTCTACGTGCAGGCAACAAGCCTGACCGACGAGCAGTGGCGTCAACTGGGTGCCCTGCTGCATGACCGTATGATGGAAACCCTTTTTGACCGTTTTGAAGATGCCGAAGCGCTGTTCGCTCAGCACCAGCCTGCACCGGTGCAGTCCGTGGATATTCTCGGCGAAGGCCGTTCTGCCTTAGAAGCCGCCAATACCAAACTGGGTTTGGCGCTGGCACAGGACGAAATCGACTATCTGATGAACGCTTTCACGTCGTTGGGGCGCAACCCGACTGACATTGAGCTGTACATGTTTGCGCAGGCTAACTCCGAGCACTGCCGCCACAAGATCTTCAACGCCGACTGGATTATCGACGGTCAGGAACAGCCTAAGTCACTGTTCAAAATGATTAAAAACACCTTCGAACACACGCCAGATCACGTGCTTTCGGCTTATAAAGATAACGCCGCCGTGATGGAAGGTTCGCAGGTTGGGCGTTTCTACGCCAACGCCAAAGACGGCCTGTACGATTTCCATCAGGAACAGGCTCATATCCTGATGAAAGTGGAAACCCACAACCACCCAACGGCCATCTCACCTTGGCCGGGCGCGGCGACTGGCTCCGGCGGCGAGATCCGCGATGAGGGCGCTACAGGCCGCGGTGCTAAGCCGAAAGCCGGTCTGGTGGGCTTTTCGGTTTCCAACCTGCGCATTCCGGGCTTTGAACAGCCGTGGGAAGAGAACTTCGGCAAGCCAGATCGCATCGTTACCGCGCTGGATATCATGACCGACGGCCCACTGGGCGGCGCGGCCTTCAACAATGAATTTGGTCGTCCGGCGCTGCTCGGCTACTTCCGTACTTATGAAGAAAACGTCAACAGCCACAACGGCCCTGAGCTGCGCGGCTACCACAAGCCCATCATGCTGGCGGGCGGGATCGGCAACATCCGCGCTGACCACGTGCAAAAAGGCGAAATCACCGTCGGCGCTAAGCTGATTGTGCTGGGCGGCCCGGCGATGAATATCGGTCTGGGCGGCGGCGCGGCGTCCTCAATGGCTTCTGGCCAGTCTGATGCTGATCTGGATTTTGCTTCCGTACAGCGTGATAACCCAGAGATGGAACGCCGCTGTCAGGAAGTGATCGACCGCTGCTGGCAGCTGGGCGAAGCTAACCCAATTTTGTTCATCCACGACGTCGGCGCGGGCGGTTTATCCAACGCCATGCCTGAGCTGGTGAGCGACGGCAATCGCGGCGGTCGCTTCCAACTGCGCGATATTCTCAATGACGAACCGGGCATGAGCCCGCTGGAAGTCTGGTGTAACGAATCCCAAGAGCGCTACGTGCTGGCAGTCTCTCCGGCCCAGCTTGAGCAGTTCGACGCTATCTGTAAGCGCGAGCGCGCGCCTTATGCCGTGATTGGGGAAGCCACTGAAGAGATGCACCTGTCTCTGGAAGACAGCCATTTCAACAATCAGCCAATCGACATGCCGCTTGACGTGCTGTTAGGCAAAACGCCGAAAATGACCCGCGACGTCACCACCTTGAAAGCCAAGGGCGACAGCCTAAATGCGGCAAACATTCAGCTGACGGAAGCCGTAAAGCGCGTAATGCATTTACCGGCCGTGGCGGAAAAAACCTTCCTCATCACCATCGGCGACCGTACGGTCACTGGCATGGTGGCTCGTGACCAGATGGTTGGCCCGTGGCAGATCCCGGTTGCTGACTGCGCGGTCACTACCGCCAGCCTTGACAGCTACCACGGCGAAGCCATGTCGCTGGGCGAGCGTGCTCCAATTGCACTGCTGGACTTCGCGGCTTCTGGCCGCATGGCCGTCGGCGAAGCGCTGACTAACCTTGCCGCAGTGGAAATTGGCAACCTGAAACGCGTGAAGCTCTCTGCTAACTGGATGTCCGCTGCTGGCCATCCAGGCGAAGACGCTGGCCTGTACGCGGCGGTGAAAGCTGTCGGCGAGGAGCTGTGTCCGGCGCTGGGGATCACTATTCCGGTCGGCAAAGACTCTATGTCGATGAAAACCCGCTGGCAGGAAGGCAACGAGCAGCGCGAAATGACTTCTCCGCTCTCTCTGGTTATCACCGCGTTTGCTCGCGTCGAGGACGTGCGCAGTACGGTAACTCCACAATTGCGCACTGATAAAGGCGACACGGCCCTGCTGCTGGTGGACCTTGGTCTTGGGCATAACGCACTGGGCGCTACCGCGCTGGCTCAGGTTTATCGCCAACTGGGCGACACGCCTGCCGATGTTCGCAGTGCAGAACAACTGGCTGGCTTCTTCAACGTCATGCAGGCGCTGGTGGCCGATCGCAAGCTTCTGGCCTACCACGACCGTTCTGACGGCGGCCTGCTGGTGACGCTGGCAGAGATGGCCTTCGCGGGCCACTGCGGCCTGAATGTGGACATTGCCGCCTTGGGTAAAGATGCGCTGGCGGCGCTGTTCAACGAAGAGCTGGGCGCTGTGATTCAGGTTCGTGCTGAGGACCGTGGCGCAGTTGAAGCAACCTTGGCTAAATTCGGCCTTGGCGACTGTTCTCACTATCTGGGCAGCGTCGAGCAGGGCGATCGTTTTGTTATCACTCAGGGCGACAAGCCGGTCTACAGCGAAAGCCGCACCACGCTGCGTACCTGGTGGGCGGAAACCACCTGGCAGATGCAGCGTCTGCGCGATAACCCTGAGTGCGCCGACCAAGAGCATGAAGCCAAAACCCATGATCGCGATCCGGGCCTGAACGTGAAGCTTAGCTTCGCACCAGACGAAGACGTGGCAGCGCCTTACATTGCTAAAGGCGCGCGTCCGAAAGTGGCGGTGCTGCGCGAGCAGGGCGTCAACTCACAGGTTGAAATGGCGGCGGCGTTCCACCGTGCTGGTTTTGATTCCATCGACGTCCATATGAGCGATCTGCTTAGCGGACGCCGTGACCTGCAAGATTTCCACGCGCTGGTGGCCTGCGGCGGCTTCTCCTACGGGGACGTGCTGGGGGCTGGCGAAGGCTGGGCGAAATCGGTGCTGTTCAATGACCGCGTGCGCGAAGAGTTTGAGGATTTCTTCCATCGTCCACAGACTTTGGCGCTCGGCGTGTGTAACGGTTGCCAGATGATGTCCAACCTGAAAGAGCTGATCCCGGGGGCTGAACACTGGCCGCGCTTCGTGCGTAACCTGTCCGATCGCTTCGAGGCTCGTTTCAGTCTGGTAGAAGTCACTGCTAGCCCATCCATGTTCATGCAGGGCATGGCGGGTTCACGTATGCCAATTGCCGTTTCCCACGGTGAAGGCCATGTGGAAGTGCGTGACGCTGTGCATCTGTCCCAGCTCGAACATGCCAACCTAGTGGCGCTGCGTTTTGTGGATAATAACGGTCAAGTGACGGAAAACTATCCGGCTAACCCGAACGGTTCACCAAACGGTATCACCGCCGTGACTAACCTATCGGGCCGCGTCACCGTCATGATGCCGCACCCTGAACGCGTATTCCGCACCGTGAGCAACTCGTGGCACCCGGAAGAGTGGGGCGAGGACAGCCCATGGATGCGCATGTTCCGTAATGCCCGCAAACAGCTGGGCTAATGGTTAGTTAAAATAAAAACCGGAGTGCTTCTGCCTCCGGTTTTTTTGTGCTCGATAAAAGTATTTGCTTAAAAACACAGCACTAGCAGATAAGAATTCAGATATAGTATTAATCCTAAGTTATTACTTATTGTTTATTCAGCATCTTTTTTTTAATGGATAAGTTAATTTTTATCGTTTTCTATAAGGTGCCTCTGCTTTTTTAGTTATTAAAGCCTAGGATTTATCTCAATATTATCTCACTGTTTTTGGATTGTTAGATTCTGGAATATTTCCTTACAAAACGACAACTCTGTGTTTAAACCTTATTTAACCATCTGTTGCTAATATGCTCTTTGGATAAAGGGAGTATTAAGTTAAATGGTTATTTCAAAAAAAATTACATCATGGATAGTGATATTATCCTGCATTCTACCTGTGACCGTTTTTGCTGGCGCTGAGCCGGCTGCACAGGCTACATCACCAGAAAGACCAGGCTTTATGGGCTGGTGGGACTCATGGACTCAGGACGTCTCAACCACCTGGAACGACTCTCCAAACAAAGATCTCTATCTACCCGTTATTACCTGGCATAACCGTCTTACGTATGACAAAGAGAAAACGGATAAATATAACGAGCGCCCTTGGGGCGGTGGTTATGGTATTTCTCGTTATGATGAAAACGGCGACTGGCACGGCATCTATTTAATGGCCTTCAAAGATTCCCATAATAAATGGGAGCCGATAGGCGGTTATGGGTATGAGAAAATATGGCAACCGGCGCAAGATAAAAACTTCCGCTTGGGGTTGGGTTATACGGCGGCGGTGACGGCGCGGGATGATTATTCTTATATTCCCATACCTATTGTGTTGCCTTTAGCCTCGGTGGGTTATAACAAGTTAACCTTCCAGGCGACCTATATTCCGGGGACTTACAACAACGGCAACGTCTTCTTTGCCTGGCTGCGTTATCAGTTCTAACAAGGCTGTAATAAAAGTGTCACATTAACTGATTGATGTGACCTTGATCCCTCTCTGCTGTGATGTATTCCCCTATGCTGCAAATTCACCGTTGGAACCAATCTAAGTAAAAGATTGGGCCACGGTGGATGTCTATTGCCAAGGAAATCACAGAGGATCAACCATTGAAAAAATCTCGCCGCGTATTAGCACTGACAGCATTAGCCTGCTTGCTTCCAATGTCTGCCCCATCTTTTGCCGCCAATTCGTCACTGGAGTTGCAGCAAGTGTTGATTATGAGCCGTCACGGTATTCGCGCTCCTCTGGTCAATTACGGTGATGTGCTGGCCGAATCAACTACCCACACCTGGCCGAAATGGCAAACTGAAGGTGGCCTGTTAACGCCGAAAGGGGGGCAGGTCGAAGAGCATATGGGGCATTATTTCCGCGCGTGGCTGGCCAAAACTCAGCTGGTCCCGGCAGCGCAATGCCCAACGGCGGGGCAGGTATTCTCCTATGCCAACAGCCTGCCGCGCACTATTGATACGGCTAAACACTTCATTAGCGGGGCTTTCCCAGGCTGCGATCTGAGCGTGGTCAACCGTGTTGAAATCGGCAAAATGGATCCGGTATTCAACCCGATTATCACCGCCGAGGTGAATGAAAAATTTAAAACCGACGCGCTGAATTCGATTAATCAGCACGCCGGTGAAGGCGGGATTGATGGCCTGAATCAGCGCCTCAAGCCGAATTACCAATTGCTGCAAAACATCATGGATTACCAGAACTCCAAGGTGTGTAAGCAGGATAAACAGTGTGATTTGGCTTCTCAGCCTTCGAGCGTTGTGCTGACTCAGGGCAAAGAGCCGGGGATCACCGGGCCACTGCGTATGGGAACCGGCGCGGCCGATGCCTTTATGCTGCAGTATTACGAAGGTTTCCCAATGAAGGACGTGGCGTGGGGGAAAATTAAAACCTCCGAGCAGTGGACGCAGTTGGAAACCATCAAAAACATGTACCATGAAACGCTTTTCGGCTCACCGGCGATTGCCGCCAATGCCGCAAAACCGCTGCTCACTTTCATCGCCGGGGCTTTAAACAAGGACGATGCGAAGTCAGAAGATCAGCAGTCGGCGCAAAAAGCCAAGTTGGCACTGCTGGTTGGGCATGATTCCAATATCGCTTCATTACTGGCGGCACTAAAAACCAAAGACTACAGCTTGCCGGGCCAATATGAACGCACGCCGATCAGCGGAGCCGTTGTGTTCCAGCGCTGGCATGACAAGAAAACCGACAAAGATCTGATGAAGATTGAGTACGTTTATCCAACGGCCAAGCAGATCCGCAACAATACGCCATTGAGCCTGAAAAACCCTCCGCAGCGTGTTACTTTGCAAATCGAAGGATGTGAAACCGATAAGCAAGGTTTCTGCCCGATGGATACCTTTACTCAGGTGCTACAGAAAGATCTTCAAGGCTAATTCGAAGGTCTGCCAGCCTATTAACCGGCAGATTGTAGAAGGGTGCTCAGAGATCGATGCACAACAACAACCAAGAGGCGGGGCATCGCGCCCCGCCCTTGGGTTGCCTTACCTTTTGGCTTCGTAAGCCAGGATGGCC
>NZ_JBQSVA010000015.1:0-40063 GCF_052375995.1 Ewingella sp. AOP9-I1-14 | reverse complement strand
GTTGATGGTAAAGGGTTAGACCCCCGTGAGAAGTATCTGCATATCCTACTGGATATCACTATCCGATTAACGAAGGAGGATCTCACGAGCGTCTTTCATCAGGGTCCGAATCAATAGCGATTCAGCGTGACCGTTTATAGTAGTGCAGTCTCATCCCTTGCCTTTCATTGATGAACAGCCAGAAATTAAAAACCGGCGTTGACTGTTTGGGGAAGCCCTTATAGTAGGATAATTTCCTTTTTCCAAGCGGACCCGAAATAGACGTCCGCCTTGCTTGCTTTCACCGGTAGTTAACTCAAAACCACTTTCTAGCTGTACGACTGCTGCCGTGCCATTACCCAATGACTCAGTGACTTTTAAGCCCCATCGATTTCCGGATTGGCCACCGCTGAGTAGCCCAGTGGATTTGGATGAGTAAGGAGAACCGTCCCACATGCCACTAATACGTTGATGAGTAATTCCAGCATCCAACACACCATACAGTGTGACTGAGGTATCGGCATGAACGAAGTTTAGGCAACCTACACTCAACGCAGATCCCAATAAAATTTTTTCATTATGAGTACTTTTCCAGGTTAAATTAAATGTAGACGGTTTAACCGTCTAAAGAGATTGACTGATCCACCCAACTGGCACTCGTATGACTGGTGTAAATAACCAGTTTCTGAGCGGCTTTAGCCTGTAATAAAAGCGTGCTCACCTGATGACTACGCTCTGGATCCAATCCTGTACAGGGCTCATCTAAAAGTAAGATTGGAGGAGAAGAAAAATAAGCGTGAAGCAACATAAAACGCTGTAGTTCACCACCAGAGACATCACAGGCATAGCGAGAGAGTAAGCTAGGAGAGAGGTCCAGCAGTCTTAGTCCGTCGAGTACTGTCTTTGTGGGGACTAGAGCAAACCAATCCACAAGTTTTTCGCGAGGTAGTACGGTAGGATGTTGCCCTACGTACGACATTAATCGTGAGCGTAGAAATGCAAAGTGGGCGGGTGTCATTGTGCTTGGTGTGAACTGCTGATCGTGGGTTCGTATGCACAAGTGTGCCGTTCCTAAGCTTCGACTTCCCCAAATTCGTGAGAGCAAAGTCGATTTTCCTGAGCCTGACGCTCCCCAGATCTGTACGATCTGCCCTGTTTGTGCCGTTATGCGAAGTGGCCCATGATGTATGCCATTGCCTTCATACTGCAAAATCACAGTTGGTTTATTCATTAAATCATTGCCTTAACAAGAGCTTGGGCGATGAGATGCTCAGGCTCAGTAAGCAAACGATCCATAATGGATTCGCTGACGATGCGGCCTTGATCCATCACGATGGCCCGATCAGCAATGAGTCGAGCTAGACGTAAGTCATGAGTCACAAACACCATGGCAGTCTGTGTTTGGTTTCTCAAATTAGAGAGCACATCTAAAAAATCTGCTTGAGCGACTGAGTCGAGACCAGCAGTGGGTTCATCTAAAAATAAAATGCTCGGCTGATGGATCATGGCCGCAGCGATTTGTACGCGTTGGCGCATCCCTCCCGAAAAGTTCTTCACTGGCTCATGTAATCGTTCTGGACATAAACCAAGTCGCTGGCCCCATTTTTGTGCTTGTTTGAGTGCATCAACCGCACGGTTGTCACCTAAATCAAAAAGACGACGTACGATATTAGTGGCGGCACTTTGTCTCAGGTTTAGGGTTGTGCTGGCATCCTGAGCCACATAGCCACACGCCCGCCGACGTAAAAGGTTAGTTTGATAAAGACTGGTACGTAGTAAATCCTGGCCTAAAAGGGAAAGAGCCTGACAGTTGTTAGATAGCTGTCGTCCAGCAAGTATATTCAGAAGACTTGATTTTCCAGCACCTGAGGGGCCGACTAAAGCGAGAACCTCGGAAGGATAAAGCTTGAGGTGACAATCCGAC
This sequence comes from Ewingella sp. AOP9-I1-14, assembly GCF_052375995.1. NCBI lineage: Bacteria > Pseudomonadati > Pseudomonadota > Gammaproteobacteria > Enterobacterales > Yersiniaceae > Ewingella > Ewingella sp. AOP9-I1-14. The sequence continues at coordinate 38,160 of NZ_JBQSVA010000015.1, read as the reverse complement.
AAAATACGGTGCCCAGCTATTTCAAGTGAGATAGCCTGTGCTGTCAGCACGGGATCTGGCAAGCTAAACATGAGCGCGCTCCTTGCATGCTTCGGAGTCGGAACATACCCAATGGGGGGTGTTTGACGTACCAATATTATCCAAATAATGAATAGATGAGCCGCAGATACAACATGCTGTATCGACTTTTTTCAGGCTAGCAGGCAGGTCAACAAAAGCTAAGTTTGCTAAGGGTGTATAGGCAGGCAATGCATAAATTCGTCGCTCGCGTGCGGCGCCAAAAATCTGAATAGCAGGCATCATCGCCATGCGGGGGTTATCCATAGCAGGAATAGGCGACGGTGACATTAAGACCCCATCATTAACAATCACAGGGTGGTCGTATCCTAAGCACGCATCATCTTGTTGCAACCATGTTTCAAATAGAGCGCTTAACACGACACCGTAATCATGATGTGCGTGCCGTGTCAGTGCTTCGGCCGCATCATTAATAAATCCACGTAGAGGGTCAGGTCGAGGAACTTGGTACACCACAATTTGCTCTTCCCGCAACGGGCTTTCAGGGACTCGCTGACGCGTTTGAATGAGAGTAGCCTTTGAGCTTGTTGTCGTAATTGATATGTTTGCCGTTTTAGTAAAAAAATCCGCGATATTCAGGGCATTAACGGTATCATCCGAACCATGATCGACTACCTTTAACGTGTCATTCGGTTCTAATAAGGCAGCGGTAATAGCCATGCCTCCTACCCCCCAACCATAGGCAATGGGTAGCTCAGGAGCTGAGAAAGGTATTTGACGTCCAGGTAGACAGAGTGCTTTTAGGGTTTTACGACGTATTTCTTGTTTGGACGGTAGATCAAGGTAGGCATAATTCATATTTCCTCCTTAGCCTGAACTCGGCGTAAACGCGCTAAATCAGCATCAAAGTCAGAGTAATGAGGTAATTTCAAATGGCTGACATAGCCGGATGCAGCGACTCCGTCGGTATGCATGAGTGCATCACTGGTAGCACCCTCAATTTTAAAGTGCTGATCTACGATTGCCATGGCGACGGCTTTACGCTCGTTAGCTCCAAAAGCAATACCAAAACCCGCTTCTAAATGTGGAGATGAGCTAAAATTTGGAGCCACAGTAGTGCAGGCAGTTAACTCAACCTCACCAATGGATACGGTTAAATTGAGGTCTTCCAGCTCTACGAATATTTCAACGCTCCCTCTCATTAATTGCGCTACATAGGGATGACTCGTTGAGGCTTTACGCAAACTCTCGTAAGCTAATCCAGTTAAGTAGCCTTCTTCGCCACGAGCGAGATGAGCGAGACGCTCGCAAGGATCAGGTAAAGAAGGCAAAACAGTTCGCGTAATGTCTATCGGAGCTTTAGATATTTCGGTGCGGATAAGATCTGCGTACAGTGGCTCAGAGCTAGAGGGCGATGAGGGAGCTGTTATCACTGATTTAGGTAACTCGCACTGAGGGCGAGAGTGTTCTAAATCCATATTCAGTAAGCGGTGGGTGTAGTCGTAAGTGGCGCCTAAAATTTGCCCTCCAGCCAACTCTTTTTGCGTGGCGGAAATGTGGCGACTGTAATGCATTGTTTTTAGATCTATGTTTTGGCTTGAGCCAAAATTGGCTAATTGCGCGCGATGAGCACGTACGAGAAATACCGCTTCGGCAATGTCTCCCTGAGCTTGCTTAAAGGCAATAGCAGCAAAACGTCGATCGTATAAGCCCCCCTCACTCATGATCCGATCAAGAGCTAACGACATTTGTGCCATGATTTGATTAATTTCAATCTCGGGGATTGTGTCGTCGCCTCGGCGACTCCGTTCTACGGCTATACGGGAAGCAGCAATTGCTTGTTCACCACCCTTTACTGGTACGTACATTAAATGATCTCCAAAGTTAAGTGACGTGGTAATACAACCAGCTGCGTGTCAGCGCATAGTAGTAGGTCCACTCCACGCGGGTAATCGGCACGAAAAGCAATATGATCAATGACTACATTTTGATGTAACCCTGAAAAATATAAAGTGTGTGGTTTGTTGAGTCCTGCACCGGTGGCTCGTATAGCAAGCCCCCCGTTTGTAGGTGATATGGCGGCTATTTCCATGACAAGGGTTGCCCCACTTTCAGGCGACTCACGGCTTCCTGCTGGAATATGTTGTAAGTGATGCCGTTGAGAACCTGCAAAAACCCATTCGGGAGTTTGGCTCAAGGTTGCGCCTGTATTCAAAATACGGCTTGTTAATTCCTTATTTTCCACCTCAATAGCTACCGTCGTTTGGCTGTCTAGAAGGCAGTCAACGATGCAATGAATAGCACGCTCTTCTAGTTGCTGTATGCGCATTGGGTAACCAAAGGCATGCAGTAGTCGCCGATAAGTACGCGTCTGCCGATGTAACTCATCGTCATGTCTGTGCTCAGATCGTAAAGGTATTTTCATGATTCTAAGTTTTTTGTGTGGTGTAGAAACGTACAGAAGTAGCAGCCGTCAGCTGCTCCCTCTCAGCCTTTTTTAGCTCTAACTGTTGGCGTATAGGGTGCAGCACCAGCTCACGTTGGTGGGAGGGGGCCGTTTGTAGAAAGGCGTCTAGATAGGCCGCTAACTCCGCTTTGCGTAGATCGGAGCCCAAATGTACTGCGTAACCTTGAATTTTCCCAATAGCGATTACGCAGCGAGTACAAGAAGCCTCACCAAACTGAAATGACACTGAGGCCTTACAAGCTTGTGTATTGAGCTGCACCAACCCCGTTTCAGGGCCAGCGAGTTTTTGTATAGGCACACCCGGATTGTAAGTAGCCCAGATATTTTCCAGATAATCTCGGTTAGCTCGGGCAAGTAGCCCGAGCCAAGTTTGACGTTCTTGATTCATGGCTATGACTTATTACGATAATACGGTAGCGTTGTAAATATCTTCTGCGGGCTGGACTAACAAGCGTTCTCCCATTTCGAGCTTCATTTCAGCCAAAATGATCTCTTCTTCTGGTGAGCGGTCTTTCTTGCGTGCTAACTGAATGAACTCGGGGCGTACGTGTCCGGGACGGATGGTGATTTCAACAGCGGTGCCACGGTACTCGAAACGGAAGTAATAACGACCACCGGGGGACTCTTCTTCTTCGAGCCCTACTGAGTTATCAACAATGTAGCGACCCTCAGTAAGACCGCGGGTAACAAACTCAATCGCATCTCTACCCCCTGGGCCTCCAAAGGCTGTGACACAGCGAATTTCACGTCGTTCAGGCAAACGACCATTATCTAGCAAGGGCCAGGCTCGCTGCATAACTTTTAGCCCGTGGGCTACACCACCCGGATAACCGGCACCGTGGTATTTTAATAACTCATCAAAGTGGACTGTAAATTCATGTCCATTTTCCAGATAGGAGATTGTATCGTTACTCATTGTATTTACCTTTGTTTAGAGGATAAGAAATGGGCATATCTTGATCCGGTTCACGTATTCCAAAAACCGGGCAGATTGTGCTTTGAAAATGTTCTCCCGTTTGCACCATTAGACGGCGTAGTCTGACGTTGTATAAACGGGATAACTCAGACTCGGTTAACAGCTCATCAGCTGGACCAAATTTAATCTGATCGTTGGTGTGCATCAGCAGTACTTTGTCTGCGAGATGCAGAGCGTGTTGCGGATGGTGAGTGGTAAAAACGACCGAATGGCTACGTACTCGGCGTAACTCGAATAAGACGTTAAGCAATAAGTCCTGATTAGCTAAATCTAAAGCTGAAGCCGGCTCATCAAGTATGAGTACCTCAGCACCAGTAGCTAAAGCACGAGCAAGCAACACTAATTGGCGCTCGCCGCCGGATAGAGAGCCATATAAACGATAAGCAAAATGCCCTCCGCCTACTTTTTCCAATGCTTCAAGAGCTAGCTTACGATCCCGCTGTGAAGGAAGGCTGAACATGGGAAGCAAGGCGGCTCGTGCCATGAGTACCACATCGAGGCAACAATGGTTTTCACTACCGTATTGGTATTGAGGTACATAGCCGATGAGGTGGGGTACCTGCCGTTGTCCTTGATCTAAACGTTGTGAGCCTAATAGAGCTTTTAGCAACGTAGTCTTACCGCGTCCGTTTGGGCCCAAAATGGCCAACGTTTCGCCCTTTTGTACGTTAAAACTTAAATCCTGAAAAATCACACGTTCACTAAAACGTACGCACGCTCCAGTTAAACTGAGATGAGAGGTAAAGACGGTTTGCATGATTAAGCCCTTTCACGTCGACGAGTGCATAGTAAGTACACAAAGACGGGGGCGCCAACTAGAGCTGTGAGTACGCCTAAAGGAATCTCTGCAGCAGTTAAACTACGAGCCAACGTATCAGTCAAAATCATGAAAGTGGCACCCAGCATAAGACTCGTGAAATAGAGCCGGCGGTGATCTTCGCCTACTAACATACGAGCAAAGTGTGGGATTACGAGTCCTACCCACCCCACTACGCCCGATGCGGTTACGCAGGCGCCGATAATGATAGAAATCAACGCGAAGACGACCATCCGGGAGCGTGCAACATGGATGCCAAACGACTTAGCTTCGTCGTCACCCATAGCGAGTACAGCAATGCGATAGCGCATTCTATTCAGTAGGTAAATGCTGGCAATGAGTATAGGAGCAGTTTGTGCAAATTTTTCCCAACTCGCCGTTGCAAAGCTTCCCATCAGCCAAAAGACGATGGCAGGTAAACTCGTTTCTGGATCCGCGGCATATTGAACTAACGAAATACCTGCTGCAAATAAAGCATCAATAACAATTCCAGCAAGCACAATAGTCATCAAAGTACGACCCGCCATATTTGAAATCAGCACTACTAAAAACAGAGCAGCAAATGCTGATACAAACGTAGCCCCCATCAGTAGCGGCCCCCCTACTCCAGCCAAAATTGCCAGTGATCCTCCTAATGCTGAACCTGAGGATAAACCTAGCACTTTAGGTGAAACGAGAGGGTTACGAAATAAGGTTTGTAAGGCTACCCCGCAGATGGCAAGCCCAGCCCCACATACTCCTGCCAATAATATGCGCGGCAAGCGTACATTCAAGATCACCAACGCATCCATATGCTGTGAGTTATCACCTCGTAAGGCTGCATATAGGATGGCTACAATCTCATCTAGCGCTACGCTGTATCGACCTACTGATAGCCCGATTAGCACAGTCGCTATAAGCAGTAGGGACAAAAGAGGCCAATGACTAGCACGCCAAGTGCTCAGGGTAACTGGCTCAACCATTTCTGAGGACGAGTGAATCGATCGCGTATATTTGTTCATTGTTTACGAAACACTTGATAACCGTGACTGTCGCCGTTCATATCAATACGCAGAATTCGATCTATCTGCTCATCCGATAGGTCAAAGTTATAAAGTAATTTGAAGCCTTCTTTTAATTCGTGACGTAGGTCAAAAGAGAAAATATCGGGATGAGTAAGATTGGCCAGCCACATCCATGTGTAGGGGCTTTCATGGGAAGCACTATCCCAGATATATCCACCTTGAGGTGTCTTATAAACGCGTTTTTGTACGGCGGCATTTAAGCGAGAAAGTAATGGGTCGTCGTATATCGCTTCTAATCCAGCATCCGTCTCTGCTGCGGAAAGTAAGATAATATCTGGGTTCCATTCAAGAATCTGTTCCACGCTAACAGTGCTTTGTACGCCAGCTCCTTGAGCTACATTTTTAGCGCCAACCAGCTCGATGAAGGTTTGTTGATAACTTTTCTCACCAGTAGCAGTCAACTTGGATTTGGCAGAGCGCAAATGCAAAATGCTTGGTGTTGCATGAAAGCCTACTTGTTTTAAACCAGTAGTAATTTCACTTTGTACACGGTCACGCCAATCAATAAGCTTTGACAGTTTTTCAGTATTACCCGTGATATCAGCCACCATTTTCATATTGGCTCGGGCCAGCTCTTCTGTACCCGCATTGCCACCGCCTACCATTAGAGCAACGGGCAAACCTGCATTGCGAAGTGGAGCTACGATATCATCGCCGCGCTCACCCCACTGGATGACTAAATCCGGTTTAAGTTCTGCGATGGCCTCTACGTTGGGCATCCAACCACCGTTTTCCGACAAAATGTCACTGGAGATATCAACAGCTTCAGGAAACATAACGCTCATCATACCGCTCTCAAAGGCTCGTTTAGAGCCCTCATTCATACCCACTAACAGCTCGGTAGAACCATCTATTGCGATGAAGGTAGCTGCAGCTGGATTGGGCAGAGTAATGATACGTCTAGGAGGGGCTTCTAACTTAATTTCCTGTCCGGTTACATCAGTAAAGTTAAATTCTTGCGCTGACAAGTTACCTGATAACAAAGTTGTCGCTACTAGCACGGCAAAGCAACGGGGTATTGAGGTCATAACCCCTCCAATTGAGAATGAGATTGAATATGATTTTGATTAAAAATATTATAGCCAGTTTTTCATCAATTGGAATCGAATGTTTATGACGGTGCGTGAAGTAATTTCGAACAAGCTAGCAGCAGTGTCTGTGCGTGACTTGCTTTTAGTTGAGGCCGTCGCAATGAAACGTAGTTTTCGTTATGCGGCCATAGACATGGGTATTTCGACCTCGGGCTTGTCTTATCAAGTAAAAAAAGTAGAGGAAATTCTCGGACAGCCCATTTTTGAAAGGGGGAGTAAAATAACACCCACTGCCTTTGGAAAGGAAGTTTTAGACTTAATCGCCGTAATTTTAGAAGGCGTGACTCGGCTTGAGGGGTTACGTGATGATGGCTTAGCTCTTCCCTTTGGGCAAACCTTACGTATTGGAGTGATTTCCTCACTGGCACCGGATAACTTGTTACGGATTATCCAGATTTGTGCTCACCGTTCAGGTAAAACTAAAGTCGAGTTGGTTAGTGGCAAGCATCAAGGTCTGTTACGGCGTTTACAGAACCGTGAAATTGATTTGCTAATTAGTGCAGCACAGTCGGTTCCTGAGGGGATGGCATATACAAGCTTATTCAAGGAACACTTTGTCTTACTAGTGCGAGCCGATAAACTTCAGCCTGAACTCCATCCTCTTATGCTCTGTGAGCCTGGATTACTACCACTTAGCGAGGATGATTTTGTTCCATCGCTAATTACTGAAGGCTTAAGTAAATTATTAAGCTCCGGCTTGACTCGTACATATGGCCTTGGTGTTGAGCATCGAATGGCTTTAGTTGCCGCAGGTTATGGTCATGCATTATTGCCGTATGGCTGGGTAAGAGATGTACATTTACCGGATCATTTAGCAGTGATGGAGCTTCCTCCCGCTTTATCGGCAGAGCGTGAATTAGGTTGCTTTTGGCGTCACTCATACATGATGGGGAGTCAAATTTCTCAGGCTTTTAGTGAAGCATGGTAATGCATGTTTCTGATGCGGGAGTATTTAAGATTTTACTGAAAAAAGGCATTGTGCATCAAGGTGCGCTTACGCATTGATTTTGTGGTCTGCAAACATTCGGATCAGCCTTCGAGCGTCATCATGCTTGACGCTCGTTGTAACAGATAAGCAAGGAAAGGCAATTCCTGTCGCTTTGAAAGCACTCTTGATTTTTTTTCCAGTTGCGCTCGTCGGGAGGAATTCGACATAGCGCAAGTGCCGGTAATGGTGCCAACTTACTGATTTAGTGTATGATGGTGTTTTTGAGGTGCTCCAGTGGCTTCTGTTTCTATCAGCTGTCCCTCCTGTTCAGCTACTGAAGGCGTGGTGCGTAACGGTAAAAGTACTGCCGGACATCAGCGCTATCTCTGCTCTCACTGCCGTAAAACATGGCAGCTACAGTTCACTTACACCGCTTCTCAACCCGGTACGCATCAGAAAATCATTGATATGGCCATGAATGGCGTCGGATGTCGCGCCAGTGCACGCATTATGGGCGTTGGCCTCAACACGGTTTTACGTCACTTAAAAAACTCAGGCCGCAGTCGGTAACCTCGCGCATACAACCGGGCAGTGATGTCATCGTCTGCGCTGAAATGGACGAACAGTGGGGCTACGTCGGTGCTAAATCACGTCAGCGCTGGCTGTTTTACGCGTATGACAGGATACGGAGGACGGTTGTGGCGCACGTATTCGGTGAACGCACTCTGGCCACGCTGGAGCGTCTTCTGGGCCTGCTGTCGGCCTTTGAGGTCGTGGTATGGATGACGGATGGCTGGCCGCTTTATGAATCACGCCTGAAGGGAGAGCTGCACGTAATCAGCAAGCGATATACGCAGCGCATTGAGCGGCATAACCTGAATCTGAGGCAACATCTGGCAAGGCTGGGCAGGAAGTCACTGTCGTTCTCAAAATCGGTGGAGCTGCATGACAAAGTCATCGGGCATTATCTGAACATAAAACACTATCAGTAAGTTGGAGTCATTACCCGCTAAAACTGTTTTTTGACCAAGGCGCTTCTGATTGACTCCCGAATGGCGGGGCTGCGGCGTTTCTGTGTGCGAAACAGAGCGATTGCATACATCGTGCCGATAGCGGCTTAACCAGCGCCGCTTGCGGCTCGGTCAACCTCTCAACCGTCGCAAAACAAGTTTGCGACGGCATCACGGTTATCGATTACGGCTGCTCTTTATTGATTAGATACTCATCGAGAGAATGGCCTGCATCGAGTAGCTTCTGCAACGCTGATGGACGTTTACCATTGCCAGACCACTCCTTAGCGTTCCCGCCCTCATCGGTAAAGCGATATTTAGCTTTTCTTGCACCACTTTTAGCGTTTTTGCGCTTAGTCTTGATGCCACCAACTGTTACAGGTTCCGCAAGGGATTCAGGATCGAGGCCAAGAGAACGGATGTATTCAAGCGCTTGCTGCCTTTTTTGCTCCAGTTCTTCTGCCTCAAGTTTCTTCAACTCATACTCTTCGCGAGACTCACTGATTAACGCTTCAAGTTTGCCTTTAACTTCTTCCAGCCACTCAAAATCTTTCGTTTGCGCAAATTTTCTTAAAGCGGTGATGCTACCAAGATGCTTAGATACAATACCGTATTCTTCATCTTTAGAAAGTTCTGTCATTTGTTGTTTCCTGTCAGTTAGTTAACGCTCATTAGCTCGCCGGAGGCAGTTTACTTTTTCTTTACTGGAAAACCAAGTTTACCAGTCTTTTTATCCTCTAAAACAAGCTCGGTATCAAACGTGTTACCGTCACGTTTTTTAAAGCCCTTAATCAGATTTGATTTGCCATCTTTAATCAATTTTTCAACTTGATTTGAAGTTAATTTTTTACCACAAAATTCTTGCCAGATCTTAAACTCACAACCCGTACAGAAAAAACCTTTCGGCCTGATGAGTATTTCTTTTCCACATGAAGGACAAGGAATCTCTAATCGAGAGCTTGCTCCTTCTGGCTTCTTGTCAGTGACGGGTTTTCCATCTTTATCAGGGAATGAAGTTTTACATTCAGGATAGCATGAACATCCCCAAAAGAAGCCATTCTGCCCTTTACGTTTACGCAAAAAGCCTTTATTACATACAGGGCAGGGAGCCGCATTTGATGATATATTTATACCGTTCTTATCCAAATCGCTAATAAGCTCACTAATATATTCGTCAGTTTCCTTAATGAAATCACTTACAGCCAGCTCTCCAGCTTTGATTTTAGCTTGTTTTTCTGCCCAACGAGCGGAGATATCAGGTTTTACCACTTCACTAGGTAATGCAGCACAATACTCCTGTCCTTGCTTAGTTGTTTTCCAGACAAGCTCTGAGTAACCTTTTTCTTTCTCAATAGCTAATAGCCCTGTATTAGCCGCCAATTTTTCTAATATACCAGCACGAGTAGCTTCCGTTCCTAATGTCCCGCCTCCCTCTTTAGCTTCAAGCGCTTTACGCAAATCAGGATCATCAACAAATTTTCCAGCACTTTTCATTGCTGCGATTAGCGTTGATTCAGTAAAATATTTTGGCGGTAGTGCTGGCTTCTTATCTACTAAAGCAGATTCACAAAGGCCGTTATCATTAAATTTCAGTGTTGATAAATCAAAGCCTGTAAGCTCACTATCATCAGATTCTAAATCATCGCTACTGTCTTTACCCAATGCCTCCCATCCTTTCTGCACTAAAACACTTTGTGTCGCGGAGAAAGTATCACCTTTGATATCAAAATGTACTTTCGTTTTATTCCGAATAGCATCAGGCCAAAACAAACCGATGTAGTAGGTAGCGACCAGTCTATAAACGTTCTTTTCTTTTTCGCTAAGCTGGATACCTGCACCGCTCTTAGTGGTTGGAACAATAGCGTGATGAGCCTCAATTTTGCTTGCATTAAACGCTTTATGCTTCTGTCCCTTATCCATATCTGCGGCTGCTGTAGCCAGTTCCGGCATTATCGCACTGATGGCTGCGGCAATATCGCCAGCTTGATAATAATGTTCATCCGATAGATAGCGATTATCGGTGCGTGGGTACGTTAGAAGTTTATGTGTTTCATACAACCCCTGCATGATTTCAAGAGTTTCTTTGGCTTTATAGCCGTAGCGTTTCGCGCAAATCTGTTGGAGAGTTGAAAGATCTAACGGCAACGGTGGCTTAGTGTTTTCTGGTTTTGTGGCAGCTATCGTGACTATTGCCTCTTTCCCCGAAACCCGTTCAGCTATATGCCGCGCTTGTGCATCTGAAATGAGCCGTTTTTTATCATCAATCTGATCACTATCCGTGGTTTGATATTTAGCCTTTACCTGATGCCCGTTCATCTCAAGCGTTGCGAAAATATCATAGTAAAAACTTTCGGCATGATTCTGATTTGCCAGTGTGCGCAGATTCACCAGACCAAGAACCGCGCTCTGTACACGCCCTACATTCAGGGTGCCATCATAGCCCTTCTCTTGGCCTTTGAGGGTACAACCGCGAGTTAGGTTATAACCGAAGCTCTGATCAAGCAGTGAGCGCGACAATGCGCTATTTGTCATACCCCTAAATTTGTCATTTGGCTGCATGTTTACAAGTGACTTTTGCACTGGTGCAAGGTTGAGATCAGCTATCAATAAACGTTCTACAGGCTTTTTGTTATTGGCATAACCTAAAATCTCGTCAACAAGCAAACAGCCTTCTTCATCTGGATCTCCAGCATGAACAATACTGGTAGCTTGTTCAATCAATGACAGTATGATACGAGTTTGTGCTTCTGCCTCTCTTTTTATTTTGTAAGTAGGCGGGTATGTCGTTTTGATCGGCAAATCACTGAATCGCCATTTAGTGTATTTATCGTCATAATCCTCTGGATCACATAGTTCAAGCATATGACCAAAACACCAAGTAACAACATCAGAACCATGCTGAAAGTATCCATTTTTCTTTTCTGTATTTGGATTTCCTCCAAGCCCTTCAAAAATAGCTTTAGCTAAAGATGGTTTTTCTGCAATAAACAGTCTCATTTAACTACCCTCAAATTCAAGATTATTGAAAACGAATTCACTCATCGTCATAACTTATGAAGAAAATTTCTTCATCTAGGCGAAAATTAACAAACTCTTTATCTTCTTCATTGAGTTGGTTATAAGTAACAGAATGCTTTTCAGCCATTTTTACTAAATCACCACTATTAGCGATAAATTCAGTTTCATGCTGATTAATTTCACGTATAACTTTGAAGTATTCAGTATTAGGGTGGTAAAACGCATTTTCACCAGATTCAGCCTCTTCTTGTTTAATCCAGTCTGCCAGATTGACTTTAAACGATTCTGTTTTCATGTTGATTTCCTAATCTTATTTGTTATGCCGCCATTCCCACGGCGGCATTGGTTGACTGTCAGCCCACAGGCCGCGCTTTTGCTTCTGAGCTTCCCGTTGCAAATCCGGTAATGCCTTATCCGTGTTATAGCGCTCATACACCCATGCAGCGCCAGATTGCACCATGAATCGGCTGGCTTCAGTGCCGTTCGTCATGAACACGTTCCCGATAATGCGCCCGTAGCGGTCTGTCTGCGTGTACGTCACCGTAACAGGCTGTGCCGCAACCAGACCTTTAAGTTGATTCATTGACCAACGTCCGAAAGCCTGTGTCTTTTCCGGCGCATCGATGTTTGCCAAGCGAATCCTTACGGGCTTTTTATTCTGTAATACTTCGATAGTGTCACCATCAAGAACACGGATAACTTTGCCCCGCATTTCTGCGGCAGACAGGAAACCAGAGAAAAAAATTATAGAAAGCACTAGTATGTTTTTTTTCAAAATATTAATTTCCATTTTTCCCCGCTACCGTTGATGCGATGCGGGGATGCATTTAGCCTTTAACCTTCCCGAACTTACTCATGATTTTTGAAATAGCAGACGGATCAGCCGATGAGCATTGATTCAAAAATGATTTTCGAGCATCAAAGGTTTTATCCCATCGGATAGAGCCTTTTTTCTTTTTCACTATGTTAAAAAATGCTTTTTCAGGGCTTTTACATTCACCTCCACCGCCGCTACCAATAGCTTTCCCATACATACAGAGTACTACCTCGCATGGATCAGCAGCATGTGCGTTAACTGAAACCAATCCTAACCCTGTAAGCAGAGGTAAAACCATTAAAAACTTTCTAGTCATTTTTTCTCTCCTGATATGTTTTAATGAAGGTTATTTTTATTTGCTCTGGTAAAAAAGAAGATTGATATGCCCACTCGATAACACCTCTAGCTCCTTGAGCTTTCAACCCATCCCTTACTTGAAACCAAAGATCGGCTTTACTGGTGTAAACAATAACTCTATCGGCATGTGCCAGTGCGTAGTAATACTCTGGAGTAGTAAAATCCTCTCTCTTTGAAAAAGTTCTGCTAAATGTCCATCCAAGGCCATTAGTCTCTGATGGTATGACACCGTAAAAATCAGCCATATAAGGTAGAGAAGGGGTTACAATCTCATTTACCTTGCCAAACTCTACAGGAGTTGGTTCTGGAGGGGATGAACACCCAGTAAGAGCGAGAACTACGATTATCAGCATTACTTTCATCTTGATTTCCTTTTATGCAGCCATATCGAGATCAGGAACATCTTTTATAGCGAGATAGCCTTTAGCAACAATTTCGTTTTCAAATACCTTTTGAGGTGGCATTGACAACTTACCGTTCTTTTTAGGGAAAACACTCTCCAAAGAAGGTGCTACCTTAATAAAATCGCCAAAGAAATATTCATTCATGTAGTAAAAAGCTTTCTCACATCGAATCGGGTTTTCCCCCTTCATCGCGAGAATTTCTTCACTAAATTTTAGTGTGAGGAGTTCGTTAGTCGTTACCAGAGGACGTTCAATAAGACTCTCGGACTCTGAGCGAGACATGCCGCCACGACTACGGCTCTTGCTTTTAGAGCCAATAGTGACCGTCTTAGTCCCCATAGCCTCTGACAGTTCGCGCGCATCCTTAACATCGGAAGCTGAATAGACAATTTTGCATGGCGCACTGGCGAGTAGCGTTTTGCTGCCAGCATAGCTATAGATCTCTTCAAGCTGAGAGCCAACCTGATAAACAATCAACAATTTCAGCTTGTAGCCAGCGATAAGGCCAGATTTGCTCTTGATGTAATCCACAGCACCAATTGACGGGAACTCATCAAGAAGAAATAAACAGTCATGCTTTATCTCTGGATCATCCGTAGGCATCTTTTCAAGGTTGATCTGAATAGCAAGCTGGAAAAAAATGTTTGTCACTTTTTCGGCAAGGCGTGCATTATCACCTGAGATACAGAAATAAACGGTCATTCTCTTTTTTCTAACCTGACGTAAGTCAAAATCATTTCCATCAGTAGCTTTCGCCACGTTCGGGTTAGAGAATGGGGATAATCCATTAAGGAAATTGCTTTTAAGTTGTGCTTTTGTTTTATCCTCCATTTCAATGAATGCTTTAAGACCAGACACACCTATATCAACCAGTGTTTTTTCTTTACCTTTCAAATCACCACGTATTTCACTAAGAAATGAAAGTAAGTTTTCAGGGTCAGCGCGTTCAAAAAGAAGATTAATTTTTGACATTGAAAATAAGGGTTCAATGTCAAGCTCTTTTAATGCTTGTTTATCCTTTGCTATCATAAACCAAAGAGTAACAGCAAGAGATTTAAACAAACTCCCTGCTGTTTTGTTGAGATAACTACCCGCGTCTGCACCATCTGTTTTATACGGGTAAACAATCAGCGCGAGATTTTCTAACTGGTTAAATCCTTCACTTGTTCCCATACTGACATAAAAAAGAGGATTGAATCGGTGAGTGACAGAGCTAAAGGGGTCAAATTTAAACACCTCCTGACGAAGAATCACTCTTCTGATTAGGCTGGTAATGTTGAAACACTCACGCTTAGGGTCGAGTATTATCACGCTCCACCAATATTTCATCAGGTTAGTAATAACTATACCTGCCCCTTTACCTGCACGAGTACCCGCCCCCATAGCGCTAAAAGCGGCTCCAACATAGCGAATTATTTTTTTATCTTTAAGGCCAACAATAATTCCCTCTTTTTCGTCGCCATCAAGAGTAAAACTATTCGACTCCTTTACATCTTTTATCGTGGCAAATCTCGCATCACCAAACACATTTTCCTTTTCCTCATTTAGTTTGATTAATGCCATTACTGGTATCGCCAACGACAACACAAAGCCTGAACACAGGGCAAGAAATGCAATCAACCTTATCTCGTCTGCAACACCAGTCAGCACCAAGCTTTTGATGAAAGAGTCCATGTTATATGCGTCTATTGCCTTGAATATCGCTTTCAATGGTTTAATGTATTGCACTTGGTTGAAGTAAAGGACAAAGAAAGCAAACGAACCAGAAAACCACGTAAAGGCCAACATGATCCCAAAGATAAATACAGACTGTTGTTTGTTAAATTTTTTCACAATCTGCCCCTTTAAAATAAATATCACTCATATGTCTAACAACACCATCCCTTCCCACATGAACAACAATATCAATATTGTCCAGAATGATTTTTTTAAGCACATCAAATGGCAGGTTTTGGCATTCCATATTTTGATAACATTTCGTCACCATCTGAATGATGGCGTCTTTCGCAGAACCTGCGTGAATAGACGTCATGCTGCCTCTGTGTCCAGAACCCGCTACTTTGATAAAATCCCATGCGTCACCACCTTTTACTTCTGCAAGTAAAATCCTGTCTGGTTTCATCCTTAAACAAGATTTAATTAACTTTGCAGCGGTGATTATTGAGCCTGAATCACTTCCAGATTCCGAAGGATAAAAAAGATGAACGAAGTTTTTATGAATAAAGAACTCTATTTCTTCCGCATCCTCGATGGTAACTAGCCTTGCACTTAACGGAATAAAATCAATCAGGCTTTTCATATAGGTAGTTTTGCCTGAACCTGTTTCGCCCGCAAAAACGATGTTTTTGCCAACTTTTACAGCGAACTCCATAAACTCCGCAATTTTTTTCTGTTTGAAGAGTTCAAGAAGCGTATCATCATGGCTATGATACGTTTTCCCTGACTGAACATAGTCGTAAAATCCTCTTTCTATATATTCCTTATGCGTTACCTGCCTTGTTGATGGTTTTCTAATCGTAATAGATATGGTGTTTCTCTCACACGCTGGAGGAAAAACAACCTGCACACGCTCACCTGATTCAAGTGTTGCTGAAAGCAAAGGTTTTGTATCACCAACTTCATCACCACGAAATGAAGCTAATGTCTGAGAAAAACGCTTACAAAAGTCAAAGGTGACTTTCTCATCATCATGCACTGACCATTCACCGTTAATTTCCGTCCAGACCTCCCCTGAACGGTTTACAGCAATTTCTGTTAATCCATCAATATCAAGATAAGGCTGAAAAACTTGTCGTTTATAAAAATCCAGAGATTTATTGTTTATCAGTGGAGCAACATTATTCGTCATTTATTTTGCCTTTAACTGATAGACACCAGAAAAATCAATATCGTCACCAACAAGAATAGATATGATATCGCCCTGATTTTTGTACATAGTTGGTGGAATATTCACGCTGTTTGCTGCCGCTTCTTTCGCTATCTCGGCAAATGCTTCCCGACTGTTTGCTGTATAATCGGTCTGATTATCTTTATTATTATTTGATGCTCCACTAAGTGCTTGCATTGCATCAGGAATCATCCCTACTAGCATTGCACCACCGAAGCGATCCCAAAAATGTGAGTCAATCCATCCATCAATACCCATTTCGCCCAAGGCACCTGCTGCCGCAGTATCTACTAAATCAATTCTTTTAAAATCAGGTGTGCGTAACTGATTCCAGATAATAAACATGCGCCCCTGTCCATGATTCAGAGTACCGGTTTTGTAACTGCCAAATGCTTTAGTTCCTTTCTCAATCAGCTTCGTGTGATGGTTAGCACTCCACACATCATCTGTGATCACGCAATTGATACGTCCGCCCACATCTGAAACAAAGCGCGTTGTGAGTGCACACGGGATAATGGTGTTCTCTTCAATATAAAGGTTTGGATCTAGCTTGATTGCTGATACCTGCATACGGGATGCAGTTACAGCCTTAGCCTGTGGTTTTGGCTGGCTTGTGCTCGTTTCGTCTTGTTGAACCGTTCCTGTGCTATTTTGACGTTCGCTATTGCTGCCTGACTGCCCTGAGACAGGAATAGAGAGATACTTCTGGAACTGGCCGGAAGTTGACTTATCCGTTGGTGCAGGATTGTTACTCGTCGTTTCCGCACCATTCCCGCTGGTTGTCTCGTTCGCTACAGGGTCAAAATTTTGTCCCATACCTGTACGAACCTTACCAACTTGCGAGGCATTATCATCAGCCTTTACAGTAGATGCTGCTTGAGGCTCTTCGGAGTAAAAGTTTTTGTAAATTTTCAGGCCAAGAATAGCCACAATAAGAATTGTGGCAAAACCAAACAGCAATCCCATTTTAAAGCGATTATTTTTAGATTTTACTCCACCAATGTTATGAAGCTGTGATTGCTCCTGCCTCAATTGATTTGCATCTTCAACCAGATCATCGGTTTTTTTTATATCAGTCATTTTTCACCTCGACACGTTCAACATTTGGTGATGCCGTATTAATTTGGTCTGTAATTATTTTCCCAAACGACTGATTAACCACACCAACAACACTGTTACCATAACGAAGAACAAACTTATCGTTTACACTGTGAACAACCATTATTTTATATTTCCCTTTCGTCTGAACATTGAAAGACAATGTTTGTTCTTTCCCATCTTTATACATAAACGGGGCAGGGAACACTTTGCTTGAGTTGAAACCAATGTAAGTAAAAACACCATTATCATAAGCAAAATCAGGAGCAATCCTGCGACTATCAAATTTTTCATTGACTCGCATGTAATAATCCCAATTCTTTGGTGCGTCGGCGCTTTCAAAATTGTTAGCTATAACTTTTTTGTTTTTTATTTCCTCTTGTTGCGTTTGAATTTTTTTAGCTTCTTCCGCTCTTAATTTTGCCTGTTCCGCAGGATAACTATATTTAACTACATATGCGGGGCTATTTTTTTGTTCATCAGAAATCATAACTAAATCGAGGCTGTACACTCTTTTTGTTGTTCTGACGAAAAGATTCGTGTCCCACTCTTTAGCTACAGGTTGGAAAATTTTTTGTTCTTTCTCTCCTTCTGCATTTTCTTGTTGCTGAACCACAGGCCGAGGATTCACATAAACAACGTTATCATCTTTATCAATCTCCCAACCAGCAGGAAAACCAGCCCTAGCACTTATAACGGCTTCGCCTTCGTCAAAAACGATTGACGTTAAAAAACCTGTTTTCGATTTAATCACAGTGGTGTTTGCAGCGTTATAACTCACATTCTGCATCCTTGCGTCATAGCCTGACGACTGAGGAACTGCCGCAGCATTCACTAAGAAAGGTGAAAACAGGCTTAAAGCGATAATTAAACTTTTAGTGTCCATTATTCCCCCCTGATTTCTTTATCTGCCTGATAACTGGTTACAGTAAATCCAAGTGGATTAGTTGCACTGCTTTTCTTCAAATCAAAGCGATAAGTAACACGCAGAGCTAAATAGGAGATGGTCACTTGCCCTGTTCTGAAATTTCTACTAATGACTTTGAATCGAGATGTAGAAAGCCTATCTGGTGCAGTTGCATCAGTTATAATGTTAGATAACCGTTCAACTACTACATAAGCCCCGTTATTGTTATGCACTTTGTCAGGGGCTAAATCACTGGCAAAAAGGCGTAGGTAATCATCTTTCACCGTATTAGAGCTATATAGCTGTACTGTTTCATAATCACTTTGTAATGAAGGATAGTTATAGCCCTCTCGCAAAGAGATATACTTATCGACAAAGTAACGCCCCAGCGCCTCTGACTGTAAAATCTGTTCCTGTTTTACCTGTGTGATTAACTCTGTTCGTCCAGTAGTATTGTCAACGCTAACAATAGCGAGTTCTTTCTCTTTTAAAGGAGTAAGAATCGCGACATCAACCCCCAAACAAATTGCCAGTAGTGATGCAACCGAAGCCACACACCAAGCAGTTTTTTTAGATTTTTCGTTTTCAGCATGAATCTGAGTTTCGAAAGATTTTGCGGTATCAATTTGCTCTTTAATTTTTTTATTCATAGCTAATAACCTGACTATGGTTTATTGGTTCAAGTTTTCCAGAGACATCAGACGGTAAAGTTGCCTTACTGGAACATCCGATAATCGAAAAAATGAAAATCAATAGAACTAATTTTTCTAATTTCATGCTGCTTCACTCCTTTTTTTAGCAAGTGATGCCCTGCGGCGATCAGCCATTGAATTAATGCCGCTTTGTATTTTTTGCCCTGCCCACGCATCAGCACCTTGCATTTTTTGACCAGCCCATTCAGACGCTGAACGAGTTCCCCGACCAAGAAAGTTTCCAAGACGACTTGAGTTTGACGCTGTGTTACCAACATCTTTACCCGTAAGCCCTTTCATTAATCCGAATCCAGCCTTGCCCCCAGACATACCTAAACGGGATGCCCCAACGCCAGCAGCACCTAACCCCATCATTGCCATACCCTGCACAGCACCATCGACGCCAGCACCTGCAAGCTGTGTTGCGAACATACGGGCAAGCATAACCAACAGCGCTGATAACAAGCCCGCCATGAACCCCATAGCTCCGGCAGTAACTACGTTGCTGTTTGGTGCTGCATTGGATACTTGCTGTAAAATTTCCCCCTGATAATCCATACCGATTCTGATCACCAGAGAGGCAAATAAAACCGTGAGAATGCTAGAAAAATTCAACTGTAGCCAGTTGTTGAACATCTGACGCAAGAAACCAAACATCAGGCAGAATATGAAGATAGGTGCTGTGATAATGAGCAGTTTCATCGTGACATCAGCGGCGAGATAAACCACTGTGCTAATCGCCATTAAAATCATTGAGCCAGCCCACACAAGCGCCATCCCAAATGCTCCAGCAAGAGGAATATAATCGGTATCTTTTTGATAAATTTTTTCAGCAAGGTTCTGTGTACTCGCCCAAAGATTATCTAGCGTCTGCCAAACACTTACTCCACCGGATAAACCGTCTTTAATACCTTCCATTGCAGTAGTTGCGCTGGTTAAATAACCTCCCGCATTAGTTATGAAAGTAATAATGATGGCGAACTTCGTTAAATCCCATGCCAGATCGGGAAGTGGTGTTTGCGTTTTCCCTGCAAGCGTCTGATAGCCTTTCCACAACACATACAATGTTACCGAAGCCGCCGCCAGCGTCATAATGTCGCTGGCAAACTGGCTTTGATAGGAGTCACTGATTTTCTGCACAGAGTCCATTATTGTATTATTGAACTTAACGAAAAAACCCTGACCAGCCATAAACCAACCCTCTTTTATTGAAAATCAGGAACAGCCGCTTGCAACTGTTGTTGTTTAAACTCTGCTTTTTGTTGCGTTTTCAACATTTCTGCATCAGCTTTATTTTTGCTTTCCCATACATCATATTGCATCTTGATTGCTTGCATTTTCAGGGATTGAGCCTGTAAAGAGTTTGCTAAATCCTGAGACTCTTTAATATCCTTAGAAGATTCAATACGGCTGCTTAATGATTGAATCTGTGACATGGTATTTGATAACTGTTTATTGATTACATTCCCTTGTTCGATACTGGCAGCGGTAGACACCACTTTAGCCTTACATACATTGTCATTTTTGGCATATCCCGTATTGCACATATCGAATGCACCGTACTTTTTAAAAAGACTTTGTGCCTCACTGCTTAAAGAGCCAGTAGGATCGTTAGTAAAGCTGGATATATAACTATCCCCTTGCTTATAAATATTCGTCAACTCTGATTGCAGATTACTTAATTCATTAGTAAACGATGCAATGTTACGAACACCTGTAGCAGTAGCAAGTTGGTCTTTATAAGCCTGTATCTGGCTTTTATAATGTGCGGCAGTGTCAGTCCATTCCTTAATCTTCTGCCCCCAATCCTGCGCCCATTGAACATCCCTCATAGGATCTGCATCAACTGCAACCGGAATACCCGCAGTGGAGAAAAATGAAGTACACAGCAGAACAGAGAATAAAACGGCCTTTGTCTTTTTCATAAAAACCTCACTAAATTGCTTGCTCAAGATATGTAGGAATCCAATCATCAGGAGACATACTATTGCGATAAATATTTTCGAACACTTCTAAATTGTCGGCGCTGGCTGATAGGATTTTTAAATATCCACCAAGTCCTGATAAATCCAGAGTAGCCAATGCCGAAAATGCCTTACCATCACCTTTTTTCAGACTGCTTTTTTTAATCAAAAACTGTCTGGACATTGGATCAAGATTTTTAATGATATTAAATTCTTCCGGCGTACATTTAAGCCCATTTACATAATCATCAAAATCAGCATCAGGGTTAGCAAGATAAATACTGGTACTACAAACTTCGACTACTGCTCGTGAAATTTTGTTTTTCAAAATTTCATCAGGTGATTGTGTCGCTGGAATAACAAGCCCATTTAACTTACGAATAGTTTTTAGCTTGTTATAAACAAAATCGCTAAATGCTTCATCCTGTAGCCATTTCCAGAATTCATCTAGGAAGATGACAAGACGGCGACCATCTAGAAGCTGAGTAATGCGATACAGCAAGTAGAAGGTGATAGGCGCACACACAACTGGATCATCAAGGAACTCCGTACCATCAATACCAAAATTGTTTACATGCTGAATATTGAAAGTGTCCTGCGCATTATCGAATACCCAGCCATTCGCGTTACCATTAGCCCACTGTGACAAACGTAGAATGATCCCGTTTTCCTGCTCATCACGGTCTGCTTTCTGCATGAGGTGCTCAAGCATACGAGATATGCCATATTCCCGCATTTCCCCTGCTGGAAAATCCATTACGGCATCAACAGACTCACCAATGAGCAGTGTTTCACGGGTTGTCAAAGTTTCGCCATTGCGGGTACAAAGGATTGCCATTAGTTGTTTTACAAAAATCCGGTTGCGTTTAGTTGCTTCAAGCGCAAAGGGATTCCAGCCAGTAGGCTCACCGCTTTTTACTGTATAATATTCACCGCCCAACATGCGGAGACATAACTCTGCCCCTCTGTCCTTATCCAGAAAAACAGTGGTCATTTTTTTCTGTCTAGCACTATTAGCAAACGTACTTGGATTATTATATTTCTGTAACATACAGGCGATAAATGAAAGCAGCATTGTTTTACCTGAACCCGCAGTACCGATTATTTTAGTATTTGCGAGGTTTTTCTCTCCAACTTCATCCTTAAACAAGACAGAGTTGTGAAGATTCAAATAATAAGCCTGTTTGCTAGGAGTTTTCAAAATGGCGAGAGCTTCACCCCAGCAATTTTTATCGCGTTTCCCTTGATAGAAGTTATGGAACGATGCCAGTTCAACAAAATTAGCATTTGATATAGGTGATAGTCGTGGTCTTAGATTAAATACTGCTGGGAGCTGCGCAAGATAAGCAGCAGGTAAAGATAACGTAGATAATACAACAACCATACCTAAATCAATAAAATCAGAAGATATTTTGCTAACTGATTCATCCAGTTCTTTAATGGAGTCGGCAAACACCATTAGAGTAAAATGATAATAGCCAAAAGAAATCTCCCCAGCAACGAGATCGTTTTTCGCGATTTCAAGCTCCTGCAACTGTGTTACTGCATCATCTTCGGTGCTTTTAAGCTGTTTCTCTGTACGCTTAATGGCATTTAATGCTTCTGTCTTACTCATTACAGTAAATGAATGGGTAATCACATAATCTACATCAGAAAAATGTAGCGCATCATAAACACCAGATGATGTTTCACTGGAAAAATCTTTAATTTCAATAGAGCGGAAA
The DNA here is from genome assembly GCF_052375995.1 of Ewingella sp. AOP9-I1-14. Classification (NCBI taxonomy): domain Bacteria; kingdom Pseudomonadati; phylum Pseudomonadota; class Gammaproteobacteria; order Enterobacterales; family Yersiniaceae; genus Ewingella; species Ewingella sp. AOP9-I1-14. The sequence goes on along the minus strand of NZ_JBQSVA010000015.1, from coordinate 15,921 downwards.
AAACGGCTACCATCTATTCTTTTCACCTGTGCTGTATCGTGATTAAGAAACACATCCACGCCACCAAGCACATTGTAAATAGGTGTTTTGGTAACACGTATTTTTTGATGTTTACCTGTTAACAGATAATTATAAAATGAAAGCTGTGATGAAAAAACGTTACCGTCCTCTTCATACATACCAAGAAGATTAGATGTGAATTTATCCAAGCCACTAGAAAGAGTATTGATAATATCATTCATTTTACTGATATGAATATCAATGCTTTCCTGTTTTTCTTTAAGGCTTTTTTTCTTATTTTCAAGTTTATCAAGCCTGTTATCAGGTCGATATACAACAGAAAAATAAATAGCATTACCTTTGAATTTATTTTCCTTGAGCGAATCATAATAACGACCAGAAACAATATCAGCGTGCTTATTACCTGATTTTATATCAAAGCCATCATAGAAACTCTCACGAATGGTATGATTATAGAACGATACAGACAGCCCTGAGAAAGAGCGGACTAAAGTAGCCACCTGAGAATCTATAGCTTCCAGTGCAGCTTCTGATAACGATTCAAAGCTAACGCCCATTAGCTGCCATGTGGCGACATAATCACCATTTTTCGTTTTAACAAAATGTTTATCTACATGGCTGGAAAAAGGGATATGCTTTTCCAGCGAAACTCTTTCGTTTAGTTTCATAGCCTGAGTGAACTCATCAATGTCAACTGGCTCATACTGCGATGCAAGAAATGCCCTCGCTCCGAAATATCTATTACAAGCAGAATTTCCCAGCAACTTTAGTTTCAGGAAAAACAAGTTAAATATGTGGTCATCTTGTTTCGCTATCATTCTTAAAATGAAAATAGCGACAGGTATCGCTAACCAGACCAGTTTGTTTACATATACCCCTGACAAGAAGAATGCCCCAATGACCACAGTAAGTGGGACGACAGGGACACCCAGATACATTGCGGGGCGCGTCATGGCCTTATAAAGTATCGACATACTATCGTCCCTAGTTTGTTAACCAACCATCATAGAGGCGACTTCGGCGGCACTGGCAATGACGATCGCGCCAATGATGATAGGTGAGCATTCACGAATGGTACTGCCACCGAATAACACCTTATAGCCAACCCATAAACAGGCAATTGTGACCGTAACAATAGACAGGCCACTTAGCCCCGTCTGAACCTTCTCCAACAGGCTTTCTGCTTTAGAGAACCCATCAGCGAAAGCCGGTGATGCGATAGTTGCCCCAGCAATCGAGGCCGCAAAGCTAGTTTTGCGCATGTTGATAGCTGAAACACACGCACTTACACCGTTTTGGAAAGTCTTCTTAATAGACATGTTAATACCCTTTTAATTGATGATTTTTGTCGGTATGGCGTTATCGACAAAAGCTGATTTAAGAATTGATTCTGGATAAATTACTGATTTTTTTTTGCTGTGAGTTTTCCCTATGCCACTATCTCCCCTTTCGTTCTTTGTGCTTGGAACAAGATATTTGTTAGAATCGTTTTTATAACCAATTCTTTCTATGTAACTGGTATAACTAAACTCTGACTCTTTTCTTTTACCAGTTGAAAAATTACCAGAGTAATAGCAACTAAGAGCGTTTTCTAAATCCCCTCCCCTCTGATAACAATCAACAATAATTTTTTCGAAAACCGATAGGTTTTCGCATGGTGATAAGAGTTTTTCCGCCGATGTATTGAATAATGAAAAATTTGTACTGGTAATCTGCATCAATCCTACGGAATACCGTCTTTTTTTATTCTCTATCTCACGTATAACTTCGAGTGCATCTTCTTTCGATGATGGTAAGTGTGTAATGACAGTTTTACCTGATTCATCACGTTCTGCTTTTGGGATAATTTCTGCAATAGCAAATGGATTAAACCCACTTTCAACGCGAGCAACATCATTGATTGTATCAGGGTGCACCGAGGCCGCGCACAAAAGCAAACTAGGTAAAATCCCTGCCATAACTCATCCCTCCTTGCGCATTAACTGCATCAGCATATAGACGATTTGATGCCTTTTATTACGCAAGGATTCTTTCGCCCGTCTTTCGATGAAGTCATTAAGTTGACGATCAAGTTTTATCGTTACGTGTGTCTCTTTGTTTTCATCCCCTCGGTTACTCTCTTTCATATTCGGTGATTAAAACTCTCGTGATTTGTGATTGTGAGAGAATCGCCTGACAAACAAAAAACGGCAATCATAAAAATTATGATCGCCGTTTAAATGGATTAAATATTGATTTCAGAAAAGTTTGAAAAACCGATAGAGAAAATTCTTAATTTGGTAAGAAAGCCCTTATCAAAGGGCTTTCATCAGCTTTTAGTTGAAGGTGGGAATGGGTGCGTCTTGCTGTTTATTTCTGAAAAGAGCAGCTTTCACATTTTTACAGTTATCCGTATCAGCACCGGATTTCTTGCACTCATCGGCCTTTTTCAAGGCATCTTCTGGATGATTCCGCCACCAATCAACACTCTTGGTTTCCTCGCCGCACCCACTCAAAGCCAATAATGAAACTAACATCATGATTCTTAGCATTTTTATTTCCTTATACATGATTAACCAAAAAAACTGACAGCACCCGTAAGAATACTACTGTACGAATACCAGACAAAGTAACATCACCTAACGTATGTCTCACCACATCAAGATGATTTCTTACAGTTATCGGCTTTATGCCTTTTTCGTCTGCAATTTCTTCGATTGTGCTACCAATTGCGTACATCATCGCAATGTCTTTCTGATGATCACTCAACTGTTCCTCTGTGAAAATTTGATGTAGCCGGGAAATACGGATAGCATCGTCCCTAGTCATGATAACCTCTCATTCAGGTTGTTGTGATCAGTAGGTGAACAAAGTAGCCGCTTTGTTCGCCTACGCCTAAATCAACTTAAAAACCGAACCCTTTCCAACCTCTTTCCTGCTCCTGCTTTTGCTTCTTATGTTCAGTTGAATCCTTCGTAAAACCATTTTCAAGCGCAAATCCAATGTTACGAGAGCGCTCATTCTTCCGTTCAATCTGTTGTTTAACCGCTTTATCATCTGGCTGGTTGGTTATTGCCTTTGGTATCTCACGTTCTCTGTTACGCTCAATCCCTATGTTCTCTATTTGCCAGTTACTACGTTGACTCTCTCTGTAACCAGCAACGGAACCATCATCATTAAACATCGGGCTACGGACTCGCGTTGGTGACAATTTTTTTATTTTAACTAACGTGCCAGCCTGCAACTTTTCTGATTCAAAGTGGCTTTTCAAATCTTTGCCCCAAATCGTTACCTGCTTACCACCTTTAAGGGTTTCATAGGTCAGATAGGGAGTTCTCTTTTCACCTGCTTTGTTCTGATAAGCAGTTTCGCCAAATTCGACTACCTTGTAAACGTTCCTCAATCGCTTAGGGTTCTCGGCCTGTAGCCTTTCAACCTCACGTTTACGTTCTGGATCTTTCTTCCATGTTGCCGCAACATCATAACCCATGCCTTCAAGTTTTCTATAAAATCCTTGCCTAAATTTTTTTGTTTCGTCCTTAGTCAACCTTAAACGCTTTTCTGTATCTTCGTTTTTAAGTTTGAAGTTAACATGCACATGTGGGTGCTTTTCTTTATCATCATGATAGACTGCTACAAATGCATGATTAGGATAGCTTTCTTTTAAAAACTCTGCTGTTGCTTTTAACGCATCCTCTCGGCTTACTTTAGCATCTGGAGGCGGGGAAAAGACCATGTTTTTTACATGATCAATATTTTCACCACGGTACTTTTTATCATAATCGTTTCCCTTCGCAAGAGTGACTGTAAACTCTTTATTAAAGTCGTCACCTTTTCCAGAAACTTCAATACCATTACCATCATAACAGTAAGCCTCAAGCTCACCTTCTCGCGTTATGTAATCAACTCCATTTTTTATACCTGCAACAGTTTTACCTGAACCAGTTATTTTAAAAGTCACTTCTTTTGATGGGGTTGAACCGTATGATTTTTTATCCGAACCATGTTGAGCTTTATGGTTAAATGCGGATTTACTGGCATGACTTTGACGACCTGTTAGTTTTGCTGGCTGGCTTGCTTTATCTGAGCTTTTTGCTCGTTTTGTTCTATATTCATTCTCAACAAATACGCCCATAAATCACCCGAACCTGTTAACAACGCTTTTGGTTAAAGTCTCTAAAGCTGAATCAATAGACTGACATAATCCAATAACCTCAACTACTTCCTTTCTAAAATCCGGATCATTTACCGTACAAAATCTTTCGCCTTTTATGATAAAATGTATATTACGGCCTATGCGGTCAATTGCAGTGGTTAGTTTTTTCAAGTCTTTTATTTCATCAGGATAAAGGCAAACTTCATTTTTTAATAAAGACTGCCTTACTCTGATTGCTATCTCACGACTCATACTCATGCCATGCAATGCTGCATTACGTTTTAAAATTTCAATTTCATGAGGATAAAGATAGGTAAAAACGGCTTTTGCTGGCTTATCTGATACATGAATTGATAGAGGTGTTGTCTCAACTTCAAGCACCTTACGCTTTGCAAAAACGTTGACACTGTTAACACCACAGACGGCAGCATTAACTTTAGCAAGCTCATACTCATCATCATCTAGCCTGAATTTTACTTGTTTCATAACTCACCTAAAGAGCCTGCGGCAGGCACAGGCAAAAACCCCGTTTTTGGACAATCAGATAGAAAATTGGTACCAATTTCTAGCGGATTGTCTATCCTGCATTGATTCTAGCATACCTAAACTACAGAACGCCCATTTAATGTACAGGAAGATTCAAATAGAGCATATAAGTCGCTAGAACGTTCTCTTGTCTCCGACCATCTGGCAACCAAGCTGCTATACGTTCGTGCTAACTAGTTCGCTTCGCTCATTGGCTTTGCAGTGTGGGGGGTTGTCGCGGCTAACGCCGTGACGCTTTTATGTCCTCGCTTCGCTGCGGGGCTTCCGGCTTCGCCTCCATGCCCTTTCAGGGCATAAAAGGGGCATTCCAGCCCCTACGAAATATATTTAAAACATTGCATATCCTTGCAAGTAGTTTAACCACCATCGGAATTGATCCCATTCCCTACCTTTCATAGCAGGGATTCGTGTTTCCCATCCTTTGACAAGTGAATCTGCAACCTGTACGATTTGTTGTGTTGACATATTAAAACCTCACTAAGTTTTGTTTGTTAACGGTGATCAGGTTGCTCGAACAACCTGATCACACCTCTCACACATTTAGTTTTCCACCTCCTTTTTACTGTATATGCACTCTATAAATTCTTTTAAATTTAACACCTCATCACCTTCTTTCAAGGAATTAAAATATTCCTCGTATTCTTTTTCATATAATTCATTTTTCATAGCATTTTACTCCTAACTTTTTCTTTGTGTATTCTATGTCTATGTATGGTGTCCAATTACCCTTGTAAAATTCAATAGCGGCTTGTTCCAGTGTGATTAAACCAGTGTCGTAATCCCTTTTTACTGATTCATGAAAACTAGCTATATCAAACGGTTTCTTTCTTTTCATTTTTTAAATCTCCTGCCCGTGTGGGCTTATGGTGAAAGATGCTTTCCCTTTCAATGATTTTATTATACGTCTATTTAGACGTATCAACAAGTGAATAGCTTATTCTTTTTCAGTTTTTTTTCTCTTTTCTAAAACAAAATCAGGATGCTCCCCAGCCATTAAAAGAAGATATTCAAACTCCCCTTTTGATAAGCTCAAACGGTTATGGGTTTTAGCTTCCTCTTTTTTTTGCCATGTTCTTAAACCTACACCAAAGAGTTTTCCGCATTCAGTTTGCGTAATCCCTAATTTTTCACGTAGTTTTTTAATGTTTTCCGGCGTATTATCAGTTATCACGATCACTCTCCTTAATTTCTTTAATCATTGTAATGATAATTTCTTTATCGACCACTCTTAAACCATTAGTGGTAAAATCAATCAAGTTAAATTCATTTTCAACGAAATAAAACTCACTTAACATTTTTTTAGTAATTTTACTTTTACCTTCGGTCATGAGTTTTGAACGAGTCTTAATCTTTTTTACGAAATGGTATACACCTGCGTTTTCCTCAAGATAGTAGGTAATATCTCCTTTGTTTTTTCTCATAGCTGTTTCACCATTCCAGTTAGTGTAATAAGTTGATCCAAACTCAAGCCACGAACAAGAAAACCATAGCCATCACCATGCTCGGTTATTTGTCCGTTCAATCCATTTTCCACTTTGAAGCCTGTTAACGTTCCGTACCAGTTTTCAAGCTGTACAAGTTGCGATAACATCCCTTTCAGAATCCGTTTTTGTTCCCGTTCTGCCTGTATGTTCTTTTCGCATTCAAGCGCCTTTTCCACATCTTGCAGGGCATTTGCTAAAATTTTCCTCTCAATATCGGCGGCTATCTCAACAGGATTACGAAATAGTGATACGGTGCAGGAATAGCATGGACTACGCCAATTGCGACTATCCACGCTTCCCACGATTGAAAGTCTCTCTTTTTCATTCCGTATATGTACAGAGTAATTCTTAAACTTCGGGGATGTAAGTTTTATACGGTACTGGCAATCATCAAGAAGGTTAACGCGCCACCCATTCCCTAGGATACGACACACGATTTCAAAAACTGGTTGCCAACGTTCAAAGAATGATTTCATTTTAATGCCCCGTGATAATGTCTTGCTTTGATGGGGGCTTTCGCCCCCTGTAGATTTTATGCGCTTGCTTCTACCTTCCTCCAGCCTTTCGCTTTGTGTTGTCCGGCTGTGCCATACATCTCACGGATTTCATCAATGCTGTGTTCTTTACGATTACAGCGGCTTTTGTGTTCTTCAGGACGATAGAACCACTGTTTTTTCTTTGCTGCCCACTTGCACCCCATTTCTTTTAGAGTGTCTTTATGTTCTTTGGTGTCACCACTGATCCAGATCCAGTTACCAATGACTTCGTAAACCACTCCAGATAATCCAGAAAGAACATTCAACACTTTCTCCAATTCTTCACTGTAGTCATATCGGGCGTTTTCATCAGCACTTTGAAACTGATTGATTTTATCAATGTTAGCCATCAGGAAATCAAAAGCAGCGTTTACGGCTTTCATCAGTTCTGCGCCCAATGGATTACGATCTGGATGATATTTTAAAGCAGCTTTTTTATATGCTGTCTTAATGTCTTTTTCTGTCAGATCGCCAGATAGACCAAAAATATTTAATGCTTCTTGGATATTCATTTTAAGCTCCTGCCCGTTTGGGCTTATGGTGAAAGAGAACGTTCTCTTTCGATGAATTAATAATACGTCTATTTGGACGTATTGGCAAGCAAAACATCCCCCCCCCTTGCATCTTTACAATGTAAATACATTGTAAATCAATCTTGCTCTTTACAGTTGTAAACTGTGTTAGCGGAATGCTTTATCAATTTTGGAATACTTACGCGATAAATCGTCCTGAGAAGCGTTCTGAGCGTATTTTGCTGATTAGCTGTAACTTTGGCAGGGCTGGGTAAAGAAAATGGCTCTGAGAGCGTTCTATTGCTTTGCAGGAAAAGATCCAAAAAGGATCTCTTCAAGATCTTAGTCTGTGATTAGATCAAGCCTTTTCGAGAAAGGAGATACCGCTCGCCGCAGTCTTTGGCTGAGGCGTACCGCAGGAGCATAGCGACGAGGAACGAACAGGCAAAGCGAGGAAGCGGAAGTGAACCGGTACTAACAGAATGGCTCTTACACACAATGGTTAAATATTACACAATACTTATCAGAGCAGTAATCTGAATGCCTAGCAAGATCAATCCCCTGTGTTTATGCTGATTTATCCACAGGCTTTGTGCATTAAATAACTTATATCTTCTTTTTTTTCTTTAAAGACTTAAAAACTTACATCGGTATAACTTGCTGAAATATATGGATTATAATCTTTAAACATGAGAGGTTCCTCGGTCAAGCATGATAACATTCTCGGTTAAACATGAGAGGTTCCTCGGTTAAGCATGAGAGATTCCTCGGTTAAACATGAGAGGTTCCTCGGTTAAACATGAGAGGTTCCTCGGTGTAATTAACAGATTGGGGGCAAAAAAAAGATTACTATATGTTTTTCCTGTTAAATCTTTTTCCAATCTTATGTTGATTGTATCTGAATCTCTTAGCGATTGCGCTTTGGGCGGGTTTTTTGATGAAGAAGTCAGGCGCTGCATAGCATCGAAAGGCGTAAAGCATGAGAAGAAAATCGGTTTAACATGATAAATTAGAAATTGCGTTATCATGTTTTGAATGATAAGTTGATAGCTAGAAGGTAACTGGCATAGATGAGAATGAGCATGAATAAAACATCACTTTCAAGGCTGACCAAAGTTCGACATAGGAATGAGTTAAATTCTACTCTTTCCACTTTGCCGATGGCGGCCAAAAAAGTTTTGTTTTTGGCTATGAGTCAAATCAATTCAAAAAACGAATTTGATGATGACCATATATTTTATGTTAATGCCTCCGATTATACTAAATGGGTTAATGTTAAACCTGATGCTGCATATCTTGCTCTTAAAGATGGTGCAAATATATTGGATAGTGTTGTTTTAAAATTAAGAAACGATGAAATTCTAGATTTAAGCAGTGAGTTAAATCTCCCATTCACATCTAAAAACGTACCTGATTCATTGAACTTGAGCCTTACTGAATTTTCGGCATATTATAAGAATGAAGGTCGAGTCGGCATAAAATTCACTAACACTGCGAAAAGATTTTTATGCAAATTAGTTGGTTCTGAAAAAAGGTATACAACTCAAGTTCTTTTATCCGTAGTGAGACTTTCTAGTGTAAACTCATCTTCGTTGTATCAACTAATCAGGAAAATACATAGCAATAATCCAAGAATCATGTCTTTTGAAATGTCTGTTGATGAACTGAAAGAAGAACTTAATTTATATACTATAGACTCTCACGGAAATAAAGAATACAAATATCCAGAATTCCCAGCTTTTAAAAGGGATGTGTTAAATAAGTCTGTTAAAGAGATTATAAAAAATACTGAGATTAAGGAACTGAGTTTTGAAGTTTCTGGGAAAATAGGAAGGAAAGTTAACACATTGAAATTCACTTATTCATTAGAATCTACAGAGTTGCCAAATGAAGATAGTGAGTTTTTAGATATGTTTGATAAAAAATTCCCGCCTATTGATTAGGGAGGACATGATGAAAAACAATATTATTGATTTTCAGGGCATCAAATGTGGGCTTGAAAAATCCAAACCTGCGGCTGTGAATGATGAATCATATAATCACAACACTACTTCATTTCGACTGTTATCTTTTTTGTTACCATTTCGGTATCTACTTGCTATTTCTCTTTACCTGATTGTTGTTGTTCCCCTTGGTGTTATGGCGGCTTTGCGGCTGTTGTTTCAGATCATCGGCGGTATTGCCGTTGTGGGGCTTACCATCGTTTGGTTTATGGGGGCTAATGTGAGTGGCTACGCCGTTCTTGCTGCTTGGTTAGTTTTGTCTCTTTGTGGCTGCGCGGAACAATTGTTTACGTGGTGGACTGAAAGCCGATTTGCTTTCAGGTTGTTCGGCATAGGCTCTGACTCTACAGGCAGATCATGACAATGCAGGATAGACAATCCGCTAGAAATTGGTACCAATTTTCTATCTGATTGTCCAAAAACGGGGTTTTTGCCTGTGCCTGCCGCAGGCTCTATTTTAAGGATAATCGATAATGTTTAAACGTAATAAGCAGAAAGTAATTGAACCAACTAATAATGTAGTCATTCCATCAAGCGTTAACGTTTTTAGTGATTTCATCAGCAATAACCCTCAATATTCGAGCAATGCTTTTATAGCAATTGGTGAGGTTGATTGTTTTAATAAGATTCATCTGCTTTCTGAATCAGAGGCTGAGTTTTTAGGTGTTCTTTCACGTAATATTATACCTGATTATTCAGTATACCCAAAGGTAAGGCTAATTGAATTTGTACGTCCTTATGGCAGTGATGATGCAATAAAAGAATTGATTGTCGAGGTTCAAAATATCACATGTGATTATGTGATAACGTCATATGATGATGGTGTACTTGCAGTGGTTCAGTTCGGTGATGCTGCTACAGTAAGGCAGCAAAAGAAACGGCTAGTGATTAAGCGTGTATGTGAGATGTCCGGCATTTCATTCTATGTATTCAAGAATACACTTGAAATGATGAGTGATGAATCATTTGCCTCTTTACTGAAAGATGATGAAGAATAAATTAAAAGCCCTTATGGGCTTTTATATCTAAAAGTTTGAAAGTAAATTATCTTGCTGAGTTTTATAATCATCAAACTCGCCAATTTTAAAACAATTACATCCTTTTTCTGTTAAATGATACAATATTATTTCTCCTCCAATATATATTCTTTCATGTACTGGTTTTTTTGATTCTAGGTATCTCTGCTCATTCATCATTGTTGGTATTATGTCAACTAAGTTACCTTCAAGTATTGTGCAATCTGGTTTTACTCCTGTCCCATATCCTAATGATTCAGATTTAAAATCGTTAGTTGATCGATATGCATACGATACGGTTTTACCAGTTTCTTCACAAATACCAAATTGATAGACTGTTGTTGTAAATTCATCAGGCAGAGAAAATTCTTTTTTATAGTCTAACCAAAGTCTATTAAGTGCTTTTGGAGTGTGAAAATCCAAATTTTGGATGCCCCGCACAACCATCCTTGTTGATGCTTCAAGTAACCACTTATTTGCAAAGCCACCTGCTCCAGTGCCAGCTACGATGGTTTTTAAGTGAGGTATAAAGCCTGACTTACTTACAAAAGCAATAGGCTTCCCATTATCAACAGCAAGTGTATCTGTCGCTACTACCGCTTGTATTTCGTCGGTATAAAATATTAATGATGACATTTAATTCCCTATATCAATTAATTATGCTCTGTAAGCAACCAACCCAAAATATCCAAATCACCCTATTTTAGCTGATTCTAATAACCAGTGATTTCGTTGGTTTTCATCCATGTTGTCCCATGCTGCCAGTGCAGCTTTCAACACGGTTGTTTTACTTTGCCCTGTCCTCATTGCCTCGGATTCGAGTATACCTTCGAAATTTTCATTCAAGCGGAAATTAAGCAGCTTGGCTTTAGCAGTTACTGGCTTTTTACTGGCTCCGGCAATGAAACGCGCAGTTTCTGCGTTAGTTGCTGGTTCGTTTGATTCAGGAAGTTTTGGGGTATTCAGTTTTAAAGCCATTTTTTGATCTCTTTAGTCAGGACACTATAACGAATGTCTTTATTATAGTGTCTTTATAGTGTATTTACAATGTAAAGATACGTTGTTAATTTACTGAATTTATTAAACAATTCCTAATTCCATACCAACTAATTCGAGCTGTGCTTTTGCATTGTTAAGGCTGGAAGCACGAGCTACATCATGCACCCCTGCCCCTTCGTTACATGCGTTTTCGAATACATCCAACTCGGCTATTCTTGTCTTTAATGGTTGAATCCAGATGCTGTCTGAACGGAGTATTTTGTCTAGTTCTATGGCTTTCTGTGTGTGACGTGGTTTGCTTGGATTAATGCGCGTCATTAATACCCACGGTTGAAGATTTCCGTTAGTCTTTTGAGCTATTCTGACTTTTTCCGTTACGCTTGTTAGGGTTTCACTTTCAAAGTCAGATGAAGGTTTTACTAGTGTAACCATGATGTCTGATACGGTTAGAGCGCTACGGAACTCATGGCTATCATGCCCTGGACAATCCACGATCAGTACTTCACAGAGTTTGCTTAGGCGGCTTATCTCCTTGGTTACATTCCCGTATGCCTCATGCACAGGGACGGGTAACAGGCCATTTGCCTGACGCTTTTCACTCCAACTCAACATGTCTTTGTTTTTGTCTGTTTTCAGAACGATAACCGACTTGCCTTTGTTTACCAGCATAGAGGCCGTATTAGCTACGTAGGTGCTTTTCCCAACACCGCCTTTGTCTGATACTACCAGTAAAATTTTACCCATTTGAGGCCTCATATTATTTACGTTGTAAAGATGGAATAAAGACGCATCTGTCTTTACAGTATCTTTATACATCGAGCGCTTTACTATGTAAAGACATTATAAAGATGTTTGTGTATTTACATAGTAAAGCAATTGTAAATCACTCAGTGTCTTTATGTGTGCATTACAATGTAATGATTTCTGTGTCTTTACAATGTAAATTGTATGTCTTTATGATATCTTTCGGTTACAACGTAACAGAAAAAGGGAAACTGGCGAAAATGGAGCTTAGGACATAAATTCAAGGTGAAATCAGGCATGTTGCAAATATGTTAATGGTTGGTCGGTTAAGCTGAAATTTGATGATCAGTTATGTACGCCAAAAAAGAATGAAATCGTCAGATTGAGCTTGGTTTTTGAAGGTTTCGTAGTAGATATATGGTTTGGCGGCTATAAAATTATCAAAAGTCGGCAATTTAACATATTGTATCTTACCCGCACCGATTTTTGGGGGCTTGTCTACAACTCTATGGCTGATGTGGCGGCCTTTCATTTACATATGAATGTTGTAACTAAAATATTAATTCAAATAAGGTGTTCACTTTACAACCTAGATTAGATACATTTTATTCAAATAGGGTTCAAAATGAGTCTGCGCAATGGCTAAGATACAAGTTCGAAACTTTCCTGATGATCTCTACACTCGATTAGAAGAAATGGCTGCAATGTCAGAGCGGTCTATAGAAGGTCAGGCAAGGTTGATTTTAAAGTTAGCACTGGAAGAAAGCCCTGCGGCTATCAAACCTGTCAGTGAGCCAGCAACACGCTATAAGCAGATAATGCCGTCAACGGACTGGTATTTCCGGCATGATAATGTCGAAGGTTGTTCAACCAAGAGTACTGTTTACCAATTGGCGGCATGGGCGCTGACTCATGACGGGGAAATTGTTGGGCTGGTTACAGTGCGTGATGTTGAAACTGGTCGTCCGAAACTGGTAACTCCACCTCCAATTGCAGGGGATTATCTACACAGAGAGCAATTAGAAGCTGATGAAGTGTCAGCCTCGAAGCGTAGATAGGTGCTATTAATGGAGGCTAGCATCTTTAGCCTCCACCATTTTAAGATAGATTTGCTAGTACCTGTGGAGCAACATCACCAATGAGTTTTTGAGCAAAATCATGTTGAATTAACATAGCATCGGCAAGCTCATAATAATGAGCACTATTGGTTTGTATATCTTTAAGCGAGCGGATTAGATCGCTTAAAACAGAAGAACCATAATGTTTTTCGGCCTTTGTGATTGCGCTTTGTGGTATGCCTCCCCACGCATCATACATAGCCAAAATATCAAAAATATCCTTACACTGCCCATGCATACATCTATCTGAATTTGCTAATAATTTAGTATAAAAACAGCTTTCTTGATCTATGAAAGGAATAGGGAACAACTTGCGCGTATCAGCTACTAAATCGTAGTTATCGAAACTAACTATCTCAAGCTTTATCGTTGCGTCCTGTTCTTTTATGAAGGTGCGAACTCCATATCTATCAAACATTATTTCTCTGGCATACTGGAAGTCTTGTTTTACTAAGTTGCCAAGTGAGTTGGATGTAACCTGTTCCCGTACGGCTCGATAAGATGATTTATCAGGGCACAAAAAATCAACATCGATCGATTCTCTATACTCATCTATTTCAAGGGCAATACGAGTTCCCCCTCCGAAATAAATAGAGTTAGCAAAAAAAAAGTCGGCATTGAAATTATTCAATACCGACCTGATTAGTTTATGATGCTTAATCTTATATTCGTTCACTACAGAATGAATCCTTATGCAGCCATAAAGACACCGTTACCGTAAAAATCAGTTAAGGCATCAATCAACTGGCGTTCATTTTGACCTATATGTTTTTCATCAACAAAATTCCAACGCTCTTCGTACATACGAAAAGCCAACATTGCGGGAATTTTCTGAGTGTGAAAATCCCACAGCACTTTATCCAGTTCAGGATAGTTGCCTCGAATAATTTCACCCATAAAGTCACCTATTGCAGTCTACAGACATAGTTACGAGGTTATAGCAAATGCCACAACCGGTTTCGTGTCAAAAAGTGCTATTCCTGCAATTACCCTTCAATTATATTGTTGTGATTACCACACACGGATGTGTTGGCCATCTCCTGATGGGTGCCACCGGCGCTTTAACGTTTCTATAATTTTCATTGGGTTACATGTTTTACTACGCAACATCAAAACATCAATATTTTTGAATCTCTTAACATCATATGTGTACTACGTGAAATCTGAGGGAAGGGCAGGGGGAAAGTAACGGATTTTTTGCGTAGCACTGCATAGACAAGTTTGGAGATTGGAAATTATTGGAGTCAGTTTGGATATAGAGAATTATTGTACGTTTAGTTCGTTGTTTGACGAATTTGATAAGAATGGATGCGCTGCTAGTGTGTTGATAGTATTTGGGGTCCGCTTGGAAAAAGGAAATTATCCTACGCTAAGCGCATTTTTTGCACAGATGGCTACCGACTGAACGTAACGTGTGAGTCATGATCAGAAATGTGTTAACTCTAGGAATTGACACGACTTACTGTTCGATGGGGAAATCATGTTTAGCTATCTCAAGGCTATGTATCATCAATCAAAAATTCAGGCTGAACTCAAGGCACAGATACATGAACAAACTACGGTTAATGCTATCTGTCATCACCCTGAATCAATCGAGATCATTGCGGTTTGTTCGACTGATGCGTATTACCGAAAACGTAAGGACGCTGCTTTTCTGACAACCTGTTCTGTGCTCATGCGTACTTTAAAAGATGAATCCGTACCGATGGTACTACGGAAAACAGCATGGCGATTATTGAACGAAAGATACCAACGAATTAAGTTAAATCAGGCTTATAGGATAGAAAATTTCTTGCTTGTTGCCGATTTTGAATATGCTCTCGAAGAACATGATGAACTAGCAGAGTAGTACTAGTGAGGCGATGAATACCGACAGTTAACGTGCATGTGACTTAAACGTCCGAAACCGAACGATTACGTACACCATGCCGTTGATCTGTCCGAAAGTAGGCAAAACCAGAAACGGACAGCCTGACAGTTCCGTACATCCCTTGCGGTCAGGGGTTTCCGATCAATGGAACGAAATCACCCGTTAAGCTTGAAAAGCTTAACGAATGGAAGGGACTTCCCCTGGATATGCGCCTGGTTAACTTTCATGCAATCATGGGATAAACATTGACCCAGAGGGATTCGTTATGACCATCACCACTGTCGGTATCGATCTTGCTAAAAATGTGTTTGCTGTTCACTGCGTTGACCAAAATGGTAAAGCAGTTCTGGTTAAACCCAAGGTGTCGCGTGCAGCACTTTCTGAACTCATCGCTGGTTTACCTCCCTGTGTCATTGGAATGGAAGCCTGCTCGGGTGCCCACTATTGGGCAAGATTATTCAGGCAGTATGGCCATGATGTCCGGTTGATGGCACCGAAATTTGTCTCACCCTATCGCATGGCGGGTAAGACCGGGAAAAATGATGCAGCTGATGCAATAGCTATTTGTGAGGCTGTGCAGCGGCCGCACATGCGCTTTGTACCCGTCAAAGACGAAAGCCAGCAGGCAATGCAATGCTTACATAGGACAAGACAGGGATTTATTCAGGAAAGAACAGCGACGTATAACCGTCTTCGGGGGTTGGTATCTGAATTCGGGGTTATTGCCCCACAAAGCACTGATGCTCTGCGTCATGCTGTTTCTGACCAGAAGGAAACTCTGCCAGTACAGGTCAGGCTGTGCATTGATGATCTATTAGCACATGTCACTAATATTGAAGAGAAAATCGCCGAATATGACAGGGTGTTATCTCGTGTTGCCAAAACAGATCATCGCAGCCAGCAGTTAATGGAACTGAAAGGTATTGGGCCCACAACG
>NZ_JBQSVA010000014.1:0-42724 GCF_052375995.1 Ewingella sp. AOP9-I1-14 | reverse complement strand
CACACAAAACGTCAAGACCGCCGCTCCTGAATCTTCCGAAAGATGGGGGGCGAAAACCACCTCGCTGCGCAGGGACGGTTTCATTACTGACATTTCGTCGTCTCATCCGTTTGATGTGATCCGCGCCGACGTGGTGATTTCCCGGCTGGAAATTTATGCAGGCAACACCTGCGGCCAGCATGCCGAAATTTACGAGTACACCCTGATTTCCAGCGCCGTCGCGCACCTGAAACGCCTGCCGGAAAAAGACCAGACGGTGTTTTTGCAGGCGGCGGAAAAGAAAGGCCTGACGCTCACGGACGAGGAAGTTGTCCGCACCGCAAACGCCTATTGCGACCTGCGCAATGAACTGTTTGAAGAGGAATAGCGTCTTTGCCGGGCGGTGAACGTCAGCTGCCCGGCGCGCTTTTCATGACTCACACCTGACCCAACAACATGATCAACATCGAGGATAATATTATGCGTTTAGCGTCCCGCTTTGGTGCCAAAAATCAGATCCGCCGCGACCGTCCGCTGACCAATGACGAGCTGGCCAGCGTCGTCCCGAGCGTGTTTTCAGAAGAAAAACACGGCTCCCGCAGTGACCGTTATACCTATATTCCGACCATTCAGCTGCTCGACAGCCTGCGCAAAGAAGGCTTTCAGCCGTTCTTTGCCTGTCAGACCCGCGTGCGGGATGAAGCCCGGAAAGGCCACACCAAACACATGCTGCGGCTGCGCCGCGAAAATCAAATTACCGGCAGCGAAGTGCCGGAAATTATCCTGCTCAATTCACACGACGGCAGCAGCAGTTATCAGATGTTGCCCGGCATTTTCCGCTTTGTTTGTTCGAACGGCATGGTGTGCGGTGAGGACTTTGGCGAGGTGCGTGTCCCCCACAAAGGCGATGTGACCGGGCAGGTTATTGAGGGGGCGTATGAGGTGCTCGGCATCTTTGACAAAGTCGATGAGCACATGAACATCATGAAAGACATCCCCCTCAACCGGGATGAACAAGACCTGTTTGCCCAGGCGGCGCTCATGTATCGCTACGGGGAAGAGGATAAAAAAATCCCCGTTACCCCGGCGAGTGTATTAATGCCGCGCCGCACCGAAGACCGCCAAAATGATTTGTGGGTGACCTTTCAGCGGGTGCAGGAAAATATGATCCGGGGGGGATTAACCGGTCGCAACGAAAAAGGAAAGCGCACCACGACGCGCGCTATTAACGGTATTGACGGCGACGTGAAATTAAACCGGGCGCTGTGGATGATTGCCGAGCAGTTTAAAAAAATGAAGGCGTAACATTTTGCATTTACATTAGGGAGAGTGTTCGCTCTCCCTGTGCATAAGGTCAACAGTATGGAAAAGATTCACGGCATGACATGCAGCACGGCACATATAACGCCGGGCGATGGAGAAATTTTATAGCAATACGTCAACGAAAAATTCCCCTGGGTATTTGACACCGGCTATGGCTATCTTTTAATGCTGCGTGAATACCGGTATCCGGTATTGAAATTAAAAGAAATGGGGATTTCAAAGCCCGTGAGGAAGTTGGTGTTTTGTATGCGCAAACAACATCAAATCGGGATGATCTGTTTTGACCCGGACGCTGATACTCTTGACGGGTACGATGTTTTTGAATGGTAGCGGTTTATCTGTCCGGCGCAATCGAAAAGCGCCGGATATTTGACGTCATTATATTATTCTCCCCTTCGAATTATTTCTCCTCCCGCACCATAAAATCAGAAAACGTATACGCACGCCTCGTGGTTGCATTAATGATTGTTTCTTTTTGCTTCTGTATTTGCTGATGCCGTTGACCTGGCCAGAAGCGGGTTTTCGTCACGCTGTGCGATTTGTTTATTTTGAATCATTTGTGTGGCCAGCAGGATGCGATATATATTTTTAATAGCGGTTGCGTAGGCCCGTCGCTGCGCGATGAGCTTCGGTGATGGACCGGTGTTATACATCCCGACGCTGTCCCAGTTTTTACCGTAAGCCCGGAAATTGTGCGCGAGTACCCAGGCGCCGGTGTAAATACAGGTACAGGGTTCTTTCAGTAACCGTTCACGGGTAATATCAAATTTTCGCAGCGCCGCATAATGTGAACTGTTAACCTGCATGCCGCAGACATCTTCTGTTTTATTACGGTTACGGTCATTAATGGCGTCCATTCTCAGGCGCGACTCTTTTATTGAAATGGCGGTCAGTAAAAGCGGATCAATACCGTAATCGCGTCCCGCCTTGTTAAAACAAATTTCCGGGCTGGCCTGGGCAGAAAACACCGCCGCCAGCGTAAGCAGAGCATACCATTTCATTATTTTATATTCCCCAAGAATGCGCCGGATAAGCGCGGCGTGATTTCTGGCGAAAATACGCTTTCACCTTTCCCGATGCAAGATAATTAGTTACAGACGCGCACAGGGCGCTCTGCGAACGCCTTCTGATGTCACCACGGAATTAAATAAATCAACAGAATAGGGATATTTCACCAGGCCGCTTTTTCTTACAACTTACATCACACCCCACGCAAGATTTCATCTTGCGGTTTTGTTGTTGTAATTCATGGCGTTAACTGTGATTTTTAATGTATTTTTACAAGTATCCCGGAAAGTGTGTGCTAATTAGCACACTTTGCAGTGCTGAATGGTGTGTTAATGAGGTGCCGTATTGTGTGTGTTTACAGTGCCTGATGGTGTGTTAATTCGGCACTCTAACCAGCACTGTATGGTGTGATAATAGTGTGTTTTTTTAAATATCAATAAATTAAATAGTTCACAATGGTGTGTGGTGCTTAATCCACACACTCTTATTTACGGCATAGTGCCTGATTAACACACATCAAAATACCGTGTAGTGCTGGATTAACACACCCCAAAACGGCATGCAGTGCCTGATTGTCACACATGAAATTCTTCCACAGTGCTGGATTAACACACCCAAACCAAAACGGACGAGGTTAATTTGCAGTGCCGTATTGACACACACTGAGTTTCGGCAGAATAATCGCCACCAACAGAATAACACCTTTCGCTTTATCTCACCCATGCGGTTGCCTAATACCTCAGGAAATAACGCGAACATCACCGGCAATAAAACACTGCCGGACACACAGGAAAAAGAGATGGCCAGACGCAATATTTATTTCAAAGAAAAAACCGAAAGGGAAGTGCTGGAACTGGTGCAGATTGAGTTGCAAAACGGTGCCACGCACGGCGAGGTGAACTTTTCCTCCGTGGTCAATGAACTGGTTAACATCGGGCTGATGGTGAAAAAGCACCAGGGAGAAGGAAATAGCTTTGACCAGGAAGGGTTTAACCGGGATTTAATACGGAAAGTTTCCGGAAGCCGTGAAGGCATCAGCATTATGATGGCCATGATGTCAGAAATGTATTTGCAGCTGCGCGGTGAGGGCGGGAATGAAAAACTGGAGGAACTGCTCGACAGAAACCTCTCCGGCATGAGCGCCGCCGAAGACCGGGCAGAATCAAAACATTTTATCGCAGAAGAATGAAGTTTATGCCGGGCTGGTTGCCCGGCATATCTTGTCAGGATAACTAAGATCCCGATTCGTTATTTTCCTTATTCGTTAACGGGTTCTCCGCCACCGCCACCTTCGACACAATGAATTCATCGAACAGCATCGCCAGCGAACGCAGTCGTTTTATTTCCTCATTTTCGGGCAACTGCTGCTCAGTGAAATAATTGAGTGACCCTAACAGGCGCTGAACGATTTCCTGATTCATACTGCGCTGATTAAACCGCGCGCTGATTTCCATGTCCTTTTTTAAATTCACCGGAAAACTGCTGCTGAAGCGGCGCATTTTACCGGCCACAAACTGCCGCTTGTCATCCACCACCGTTGCTTCCTGGGCATATTTTTCCCGCAGCATATCCAGGTGCGCCTGAATAAACTCATCAAACAAACGGGCCAGGGCTAATAACCGCTCTCCCTCTTCCGTTTTAATAATGGGTTTTTTCGGGGTGAAATCCAGCGACTGAATCAGCCGACCCACCACCTCATCGTTCATGCTTACCCCGCGAACGCGGGCGGCAATGCGCAACTCCAGCAGCAGATTTTCAGGCGCCCAGAGTACGCGGTAACGCACTTCGCCCATCGTATATTTTCTCGGACGGCCGCGCCGTTCGTATATCTTCTCTTTTACTTTCATATTTTTGTGCCTGACTGAAATAACACAGGAAATGAGAGTGTGAGCCTACTACCGGTGAACGATAAGAAATATCTCAGAAACTGAAAAAACTGTGATATGTGTCACAGTTTTTTTTTTTTTGACTCAATGTAAGATAGACGGGCGTTACGTCTGTTTACGCACGCTGACATTTTTATTACTTAAATCGAGGTTTTTCATAATGAAATCAGTGATGACCGATTCCGCTATGACGGAAGGGGTAGCGGTAGCTTTGCCTGAAGGGGGACATAATCTCCAGAGGGGTATTATCGGCAACCGCCCATTTTACTTTAGTGCTTTTTTCTCTCACCGTATTAAACCCGTTATTTCGCAGTCTCCCGCCGCCCGGCGAAATCTTATTTTCTTTGCACTGGCCCTTGCGGTCGTTATTTCTCCCCACCTGGCTCACGCTGTGGATTTAATGGCTACGCAAAAAGCGGATGCCAATGATACTTTTGGTCACGGCTCGACGGTGGAGTGGGTGTTATATGTGGCGGAAATTATCGTGTCGGTGACCGGTTTTATTAAAACCCGTAACCCGATGGTATTTGCCGGTCTTATTATGCTTATTCTTATCACCCGCGCTTTCTTCGCCCTCATCGCTTAATTCCTTCTATGGACCAGGACTCGTTGAAATATCGATTCCCGGAGACTCTCAATCAGCAAAAACGCGTTGCCGGACTGCCACCCGAGGAAGCCTTTGTGCTTTTAGCCTGCGGGGTGACGGGGTTCTTCTGCGACATTTTTATCGTGATGCTGTGCGTGGGTGCCGTCCTTTGGCTGCTTATCCGACATCTTAAAAAAGGTCAGGGCTCATGGTGGCTCTTAAACCTTCTTTACTGGTATCTGCCAACGGTACTTTTCCGGGTGCAGTTCAGGCGGGTGCCTGATTCAGGCAACCGTCACTGGATGCAGTAGCGTATGCGCCACTTTCGGGTGGCGCCCTTTCCCTGCCCGAAGGAAGAAACGATGAAGTACCAAGTGAAAGAAACGCGAAACCGGGTGACGATGCTGGCTCTGGCGTCACTCGGTTCGCTCCTTGCTCTGAGCCTGGTGGGCACCTGCATCACCGGCGCAATGGCCTGGCATTTTGCGACCACGCAAAAAACCATCACCACCCCGATGTTATTTGACCGGTCATTCACCTCCGATGCATCGCAGGGGGATGCCAACCTGAACAACATGCTGGTGCGCTCGTTTGTTAACTTACGCCTGAGCGTGACGCCTGACACCGTTGACAGTCAGCACGCCGCCCTGTTGCGCTGGGTACCGCCCGAAGCTCGCTCTGAGCTGAAAAAAGCGCTGGCCGTCGAGGCGGATTACATCAAGAAGAACGGCATTTCCACGGTGTTTCGCATCGAGGATGAGGCGTTCGACCCCGCGACCGGTGACGTCATCGTCAGCGGCACGCTCTCTGCCAGCACCTCTAACGGCAGCCTGAAGTTAGACATCCCCGATGTGCATAAAGCCTACCGGCTCAACGTGAAATATGTGGACGGCATCATCCGTCTGACCGCCTTCCCCGAAGTGCAGCCCCCTCAACCCGTGTCAAAACAGCATCAGGGATAACCGCATGAAAGCACGACTTCTTGCCGCGCTCGTCGCCGGCCTCTGCCTCACACCGGCGGCGATGGCCGACGTCAGCGGCCCGGCGGGCACCGTATTTGAAAATGATGCGCACCTGAAAGCGCAGCTGAGCAATACCAGCCCGAACAAAATTGTCATTGAGGGTGAGCTTATCACCCGCGTTACCGGCCCCGACGGGGCCTTTACCCAGGAAAACACCGAAGACGGGGCACTGCTTATCACGCCACTGACCGGCCAGAACTTCACGCTCTTTCTGGAAACGGCCAGCGGTATCGGCGCCTCTCTGGACGTGACGCCAAAGCCGGGCAGCGGACATACGCTGCACCTTATCCCCGCCTCGGTACCGCTGAAGGCCAACCCGGATGCAAAAGCCTGGGAGGAAAGCCAGCCGTGGGAGAAAACGCTGGTGAGCGTGGCCCGCACGGTGGTGAACGGCGGCGTACCTGACAGCTATATCGAAGCCAAAGCGGCGCGCGGACCTGCCTACAATCCGATGCCGGGCGTCCAGCTGACACCTGAACGCCAGCTGGTCGGCTCGCACCTGCTGGTCATGCGCTATCGCATGAAAAACACCGGCTATATCACGCATTCGCTGTCAGAAAAGCAGTTTTGGCAGAAGGGGGTCCGTGCGGTGATGTTGTCCACCCATAACCTCTACGCCGGCGGTGAAGGGTACGTGTGGGTTATCTTCTCCACGGCGACGGAGGGCGGGGTATGAGCAACATCAACACCACGACCCGCCGCAAACAGTGGGTCGTAACCGGCGTGTGTGTCGCGGTGGCCCTTGGCGTCGGGGGGGGAATATGGGCGTATGCCCACCATCAGACAGCGCTGAAGAACCCGACCAAACCCAAAGCTGTCGATATGACCGGCGGCGTGGTCACCAGCTCCTTTACCGACAACCTGGCCACGGCGGCGCTGGCCCAGCAGCAAAACAAAACCTCGGCGCTGGAAAGCAGCGTGAACCAGCTCAAAACCGACCAGCAGCAGCAAAACGAAGCCCTCAAGCAACAGCTTTCTAAAATCATGGACGCCATGAGCAAGCTGCAAAGTCAGCCGCAGGCGTCTCCTGTGGCCAGCGCACCGCCATCCGGGCCAGCCAACGGTCCCGGTGCAGGCACAAACGGCCCGGTTGCCACCGGCCCGGCCAGCCCCGCGCAGTGGAACGTCACCGACCCGCACCGTGGGCCGGGTGCCGGGCAGGGCAGTCAGTTTTATCCGGGGCAAGGTCAGGGACAGGGTGCCGGTTTTTACCCCGGCACCGGCTCGGGCCATCTGGGGGGTATGACCAGTAAAACCTTCAGCTATACCTCACTGCAGGCCAGGAAAACCAAACTGCCGTGGATACCGTCCGGCTCCTTCTCGGAAGCGGTAATGATTGAAGGGGCGGATGCCAACGCCAGCGTGACCGGTCAGCAGAACACCTCTCCCGTGGTCATCACCCTGATTGGTGATGTCTCTATGCCCAACGGTAAAACCTACAACATGGACCAGTGCCGCGTCACCGGCGAAATCTGGGGGGACATCTCCAGCGAACGCGGTGAGGTCAGAACCAAAAACATCAGCTGCATCCTGAAAAACGGCAAGCATATCGATATGCCGTTTGACGGACACGTGGCCTATCAGGGCAAGCAGGGTATTCGCGGCAAGCCGGTGATGCGTAACGGTCAGATCATCGGCTACGCCGGTATGGCAGGGCTGCTCTCTGGCTTCGGGGAAGGCATCAAGTCAGCCGCCACGCCGTCAGTCGGACTGGGTGCCACGGCGTCAGTGGGTGCCGGCGACGTGTTTAAGCAGGGGATTGGCGGCGGTGCCAGCAAGGCGGCTGACACGCTCAGCCAGTACTGGATAAAACGGGCTGAGCAGTATCACCCGGTGATTGATATCGGCGCGGGAAACAGCGTGACCGTGGTCTTCCAGCAGGGCTTCCGTCTGGAAACCATTGAAGACATTGAAGCGGATAAAGACAAAAAAGGTGACGCGCAGAACAACGTGCAGCAGGTGGCCGGTAATGCCTCCGCGCAGGTGAATAACGTCACCCGCGCCGCCGTCCTCAATCCTGATGAAGTGTTGCGTCAGGCGAGCCAGCTGAAGCTGGGCGATACCATTAACTGACAGGGGGAAGGGATATGGAACACTGGTACGTTGCACAGACGCAGTATGCACAGGAAAAACGCGCACAACAGCATTTGGACAATCAGGGGGTGACATGTTTCCTGCCGCTTTATACGGCACAAGTCATCACCCCCATGTTACTCGGCAGCCCGCTGATTAAAACGGTGTCACCTCAGGCACTTTTCCCCGGTTACATCTTCGTGCGTTTTGATCCGGAGGTTATTCACACCACCACCATCAAAAGCACAAGGGGGGTGTCGTCCTTAATCAGTTTTGGCGGCATGCCATCAGTGGTGCCCGATGAGGTGGTGGAGCGGCTGAAAACCCATGACTGCCTGTCACCCGCACCGACGATGCCGGTGCACGGTGACCGGGTGGAGGTGCTCAGCGGGGTGTTTGAAGGGCTGGAAGCCGTTTGGGACGAACCCAACGGAGCCAGGCGAGCCATGCTGATGCTGACGCTGATGAATCAGGTGGTACGGGTGCCGGTCAGCGGGCGTCGGGCACCGGAAACGCTGCGTGTACGGGTGTTGGGGCGGGGAGCAGCGGCATAAAAAGAGGGGAAACGTGGTGAAAAATCGGGAACAACGTATCCGGCTCGGCGCATTAAAAGTGCGTTACCGCCAGGCCTGGAAGCGCAAAGCGTCATCCTGTGAGTTGTCGGCCCTGCTCAGTGACATTGAAAAGCTTGAGCACGGCCAGTCTGATGCTGACGCCGGGAACGCGACGCAGCCAGCCAATGGGTTGGGAAATCTCAATCCGGATTATTGAGGAGAACATGATGTTTCTGAGTGATTGTAAAAACAACCGTATTCCCTATGTCATCCTTTGTCTGATAACCCTCGGATTTTATGGCGTCTGGGCATACGAATTACACCATACAACAACGGCCGACTGGAGTGATTGGCGCTTTGCCCTCATTGCCGGCGCACTTTATCTGTTTCTGATTTATGCCAGCGCGATTGATTTTTCGGTCATCAATACGCTCTGCATGATGGCCGCACTCTGGGGGATGATGGCTCTCTATTGTGTGCTGTTAACCTTTGTGGCCTGCAGGTTACCTGCGCTTAACGCTTCCCTTTTAGACGGCATTTTAGAGACGCACGGCGTTATTTCACTTCTGAGTGCCCTGTGGGGGCGCATGTTTCAATTTGTCAGGTGTTAACT
Organism: Ewingella sp. AOP9-I1-14; assembly: GCF_052375995.1. NCBI lineage: Bacteria > Pseudomonadati > Pseudomonadota > Gammaproteobacteria > Enterobacterales > Yersiniaceae > Ewingella > Ewingella sp. AOP9-I1-14. The sequence continues at coordinate 33,680 of NZ_JBQSVA010000014.1, read as the reverse complement.
CAACGCTTTAAGGAAAACATGATGCTGCTGAGTAAGCACAACCGGTGGCCCTTTGCCATTCTTACCCTGGCGTTTATCGCCTATTTTGGCGGCTGGGCCGCTATCAATCATTTCGCTCATATACGGGCAGAATGGGGCATATGGCGGTGCACGCTGCTTTTGGGGGGGATTTACCTTGCCAGTGTTTTCTTCGCCGGCAGACGAAAATCATTCAACGGAAAAATCATTCTGACTGCACTCGGGTTCCCCCTCGTGTTGGGCCTGTTGGGTTTTACCTTTTGGATCATCGTGGCCTGGCGTCTCCCGGTATTAAACGCTGACGATATCAACGCACTCTTTTTGATAGAAGCCTGCTGCGTGTTAACGGGGGGACTGGCGGCAAAGTTATACGAGGTTTATGGCGTATGAACCATGACGAACTGAACGCGATTGCGGCGAAGTGGTGTAAGCGTCCGGCGAGCGGTAACGGCCCCGGCTGTCAGGTGGCATTAACGGAGGTGGGCGGGCTATACGGTGGTGAGCGAGCAGATGTCTTTGCGTACCGGTGGGGGGGTGACGGCGGTTCGGTGGTGGTGGAGTCCAAGGTCAGCCGCTCTGATTTTCTGGCTGACCGGGCAAAACCCCACCGCAGAGGCGAGATAACGGGCACTTACCGGTATTACATTTGTCCGGAAGGATTAATCGACCTTGATGATCTTCCCGACCGTTGGGGACTGCTGTGGGTGAACACACGCGGACATGTCAGGGTGAAGGCCGGTCATATTTGTGGCTGTCTCGCATGCGGGTATCTGGGTCACCAGTTGTCGCCGTTCTGGCAACATCCGGCAGACCTGCGTTTTGAACTGGATATGCTGGCTTATGCATTGGCGAAATTTGCTGATCCAGAAGGCGCTAAAAAGGTGGTCCGAAAAGCGGTCAGGGAAAAGTCGCGGCTAGCCAGCGAGTGTGACCATTTGCGTCAAAACCTGAAGAAAACGGAAACAGAAGCATATACGCTCCGCCGCCTGGTGCAACGATATGAAGAAATGTTCGGCCCTCTGCCCGCAAATCCCGCATATGTACTATCCCGTTAACCTAAGAATCGCGCACCCGTAATTCAGAACACAGAAATTCCCCCCACTGCACTGCCTACCATTCACTCATTTTTTCTTTCACAAAAGGCGGCATCGCCGCATCCGGAGTAAACACCATGTTCAAAGTCCTTCCTGCCGTGCTGCTGTGCGGCATGCTGACCGGCTGCGCCGGTATGAATTCCGATTTCGACTGTAACAAGACAGCCACTGATCAATGCCTGTCCATGTCAGACGCCAGTCACCTGGCCGCCAAAGGCAAAAGCCTGGACGACCTGACGGCGGCGGCGCAAACCGTCCCAAAGCCTGCCGCTGAGTCACTGGCTCCCACAACAAACATCAAACCGAACGTGTCGCCCGACCGCCCCATCAGCGTTGCCGGTCTGGCCCCCCGGCCGATAGCCGGCACGCCAGTATCCAATAACGACGCCATGCTGCGGGCGTCAACGATCCCGGTGACCGGCAGTAGTTCAAGCGCGCTGTCGTCAATCCGTCCCATCACGCCAACTGACTATGCCGGTCCGGGGCAGGTGGACGCCCGTCGTATCCCCGATGCCACGCAGCGTCTGTGGATCGCCCCCTGGGTGGATGAGCAAGACAGCTTCCATCAGCCCGCCGTGGTCGAGTTCGTGAAGAACAAATCCCGCTGGGATGCCGATTTTCGCGTGATCAGTGAAGGGGAATGAGGCCAATGAAGCGGACCTTAACGCCCGAATTTATTGACGCGCAGCCCGTGCCGGCGTCATCCCTGCGCTGCCTGCAGTATCGACCGGCAGGCATGGACCTGTTTTGGCTGTCCCGTGGTGCCTGTGCCTGGAACGTTATTAGTACCGGGACGACGGGGAGCGGCAAGACATTCGACATGCCGGCCGTATTGAACCGTGTTGCGCAGGCAGAACCGCGCGGAAGCCTTATGCCCAACGACGCCCGGGGAATGTTCAACAACGCGGCCCCGCATCCTCTTCGTTATTTGCAACACATTAAAAAAGGCAGGGTGTCATGAGCGATTCCTGGTTAGACCAGCTGGCTAACATTTTTGCCGGCAGTAAAGATGAAGGCGGGGCAAAGACGGCGGCCGACATGTTGCAGCAAAGCCTGAGCTATCCGTCCATCACCAGCCTGTTGCCCTACCGAATGTATGATGAAAAAACCGAACTCTTTATCAACAGCCGCTCCATCGGCTTCATCATGGAAGTGGCTCCGCTGGCCGGGGCCAATCAGCAGGTGGTGCAGGCGCTCGATGACCTGTTGCGCAAAAAAATGCCCCGCAAAACGCCGGTGACCGTGCTGATGGTGGCCAGCAAGTGCGTGGGTGAGATGCTCGACAATGGTCTCAGTAAGGACATGTGGAAAGGCAGCATGGCGAAACCGCTTAATGCCATCACCAAAGCCTACTGGGAGCGGGCGGCCCTGAAGGGACTCAGTAATGACCGGGAATACCCGCTTTATCTGCGTAACTACCGCGTGTTTCTGGTGTATGCCCGCTCAGGGCGAGGCGGTATCCGGGCGATGGACGCCGTTGTGCAACTGCGGGAGACGCTGCGCGTCTCGCTGATGGCGGCCCATATGGAAACCCGCCGCGTCGGTGCCCCGGAATTTCTGTCGATCATGCGGGAACAGCTTAACTACCGGCCGGGACAGGTGACCCGCAGTCCCGATCACTGGAACACCGACCAGGAACTGCACCGCCAGTGCGTCGATCACAGTACCGAAATGGAAGTGCGTCCGGGCTATCTGCGGTTGACCACCGCGCGTCAGCCAGAGGATCGAATCCTCGGGGACAGCCGCGATACCGCCGTCGCCAGCACCCGTATTGTGAATATGCAACTGACTAAAGCCCCGGCGAGGTTTGCGCTCTGGCAGGCGTCAGACAATCTGCAGAACATGCGTTTTCCCGATCTGGGTATTCCCTGTCCGTTCATCCTCAGCTGGACGGTATCCGTGGAAGATCAGGTAAAAAGCCAGAACGACGCGTTTCGTAAAGAGCAGGACCTGGGTAAGAAAGCCGGCACGTCCTACGCCAAGCTTTTCCCCGGCACCCAGCGGGCGTATGAGGAATGGCGAGACCTGCGGCAGGGGCTGGCCAGTAACGAAATTGCCATGTGCAATTTCTCGCTGAACCTGACCCTGTTCACGCCGGATGACGCCAGCGAACAACAGTCGTGTGAACTGGCGGCCATCAACGTCTTTCGCAAAAATGATCTGGAAATCTCCGCCCCGCGCTTTCAGCAGTTGCGAAACTGGATCAGCTCCTTCCCCTTCATGATGCAGGAGGGGCTGTGGGAAGACATGGTGGTGATGGGTTCGACGCTGCGCTGTAAAAGCTTTAACGCCGTCAACCTGATGCCGGTGGTGGCTGAGCGGCAAATGTCACCGATAGGCAGCCCGTTGCCGACCTACCGCAACCAGCTGGCATTTTTCGATATGTTCAGCGAAACCAGTGGCAGCACCAACTACAACATTGCGGTGACGGGGACCACCGGCGCGGGCAAAAGCTTCTTTATTCAGGAAATCCTGCGACAGGTGCTGAACTCCCACGGCTTCGCCTGGGTTATCGACATGGGGGCGAGCTACAAAAACTTCTGTAAACAAGCCGGCGGGAAATACCTGGACGGTGCCACCCTGCGCTTTAACCCCTTTGCTAACGTGGTGGACATTAAAGAGTCGGCAGAAGGCATCACTGGCCTGCTGACCGTACTGGCCAGCCCTAACGAGCCGCTGGATAAGGTCAGCGAAACCATTCTGCTCAAAGGCGTGGTTGCGGCCTGGGAAGCGAAAGCCAACAAAGCCCGTATTGATGACGTGGTGGCGTACATGATTTCGCAAGAAGTCACGACCACTTACGAATCCCAGCCGACCATCCGTGACCGTATTAACGAGCTGGTTCTGCTGCTCGACCGCTGGTGTACCTGGGGGGCGAACGGAGAATACTTCAACTCCGACAATCCGACGCTCGATGGCGAAACACGCTTTGCCGTGCTGGAGTTGCTGAGCCTGGAAAATCAGCCACACCTGCTGTCCGCCATCCTGTATTCGCTCATTCTGGCCATACAGGAAAAAATGTACCACTCGCCGCGTGACCTGAAAAAAGTGGCCATTATCGACGAAGCCTGGCGTCTGTTCAGCGGCTCTAACCCGCATGCCGCACGCTTTATCGAAACCGGCTACCGGACGGTGCGTCGTCACCGTGGGGCCTTCATCACCATCACGCAGGGGATTAAGGACTTCACCGGTACCAAAGACCAGGCCGCACCGCCGGCGGCGGCCGCAGCCTGGGATTGTAGCGGGACGAAGGTGACGCTGTTGCAGGATGCCAAAGCCTTTAAAACCTACCTCAATGCCAACCCTGACCAGTTTACCGAGCTGGAAACGCAGGTCATTCGCGGCTTCCAGCCAGCGAAAGAAACGGGCTTCAGTTCGGTGATGATTTCGACCGGGGAAAACAGTTCCTTCCATCGCGTTTTCGTCGATCCGGTCACGCGGGCGATGTTCAGTACGCGCGGGCAGGATTTCCAATACATGAGCGAGGCGCAGGATGCGGGGGCCACCAGTGAAGAGGCGGCCTACCTGCTGGCCTGTGAACCCGACATGTATCAGGACGAGATCCGCGAGCTGGAAATTTGGGCAGGGTTGAGTGTGAAAGAAACCGAGGAAATCAACCGTGAATGAAACCGATATCGATGCGCAAAACGTCAGGCAGGGCATCAGCATCACACCGGCCAGTAAGGCCGGTTTTTTCAACAAGAAATTCGTGCGGGCTGGGGCGGTGGCACTGTTGCTGACACTGCTGCTGGTCGCGGTGTGTGCCGGTATCAGTGCACTGGTCGCTCAACAATTTCAGCGCCGGACGGTGGTCTTTGACATGAAGGGCACTATCGATCTGTTTATGCAGCAGTCGGCTAAAAAGCAGCTGGATGAGAACAGCGCACGGGTGTTGACCACCCGGTTTGATCAGGCGCTTAAAGCCAGCCTGAATGACTGGCAGCAGGCGCACGGTGACCTGATCCTGGTGCCGCCGGCGGTGGTGATGCCCGTACTGGACATCACGCCTCAGATCCAGGCGGACATTGCCCACCGCATGCAGGAGGCACCATGACATCACGGTGGGTTATCTGCCTGCTGGCAGGCTTATTCAGCCTGTCAGCAGGGGCAAAGGATCTCGGCACTATGGGGCATTTGTTTCCGATAGCCGAGCCTGACTTGCTGGATTTTATCGGTCAGCGCCTGCAGGGCATGAAAGACAACGGTGAGATGGACAGGATCCAGCGCGAAGCCGAAGCCAGGGTGAAAGCCCACGCCGTTCGCCCCGATCCTGTGGCGGGCCTGACCCCGGCGAAAGCCGACCGCACGCTGCACTATGACCCGACGTTTACCGTGCGTGAAACTATCCGCGATATGCGCGGTAACGTGATCGCCCGTGCCGGTGACCAGGTCAATCCGCTGGATAAAGTGCCGTTTAGCGAAACCCTGTACTTCATTGACGGCGACAACCCCGCGCAGATGAAGTGGGTGAAACAGCAGCTGGCCGGGCAGGTTAATTTCAAAGTCATTCTGGTGAACGGCAATATCCGGGACAGCAGCAATGCGCTGGATGAACCGGTGTACTTCGACCAGTACGGCACCCTGACAACAAAATTTGGCTTTGAGCATACGCCGGTACGTATCAGCCGCGACGACAGGACGCTCAAGGTCGAGGAGGTGGCACTGAAATGAATCACTGCGTTAAAGACAATCACGACGCGGATAACATAAAACGCTTTGCCACCACCGTGCGGCTGGGCGACACCGATAAAAACGGCCTGCGGGCCATGACCGAAGAACACCCGCTTTACACCGAATCGGTGGTTATCCGCGCGGCTCTGCAGACGCTGCTGGCTCTGAGTGCCGAGCTTCGCACCTCGCTCATCCTGGCGTCACTGAATGAGCACGATATTCGCACAGTGCTTCAGCGTCACGGGCCGCTGTCTAAAGAAAGGAGTGTGTAAATGGAAAGTCCAACACTGTGAACCCGATTAAATCATGGCTAAAGCCGTTGCTGACGTGCGTCATCGGTCGGCATGAAGGCGGGGCGGATATCGGCGGGCAGGAAGAGGCGCTTTACCTGGCGGCGGCTCTCGATTTGGAGCACCTGCTTAAAGACCACGGGCTTTTTCTGAGTACCAATCCCCGGCTGGAAATCTCTGTGCCCGAAATCGTGCTCACACAGCTGGCTAACCTGCTGCTTTACACCTGGATTGGCACGCTGCCCGCCCACATCCAACCCGAAGAGAAAATTGCCCAAATCCGGATGGAGATTGCTGCCGGTGAAAGTGCACAGAAGGTGCACCGGATGCTCAGGCGATTGCGTCAGCGCGGATTATACGTGGCCTCTTTCGCACCTTATCAGAAGGTTGAATAACGATGAGATTATTTGCATTTATTGAATCACTCACACGCGACGAAATATTGTGGCTGCTGTTATTACTCCTCTGCCTTTACTTGTTTTTTTGGTACAAAGCTGTCGGGAAGAATGATTTTGTTGGAAAACCCATGCCCCGTCAGGACGATGCTCCCCGTGCCGAAGGCAATACATCGAAGCTGTTCAGGTATCCGGCCGCCATTACGGGTAAAGCCTTACAGGCGCAGATGAACGAAGCCTATTTTGACGCCATTTTCTCTGCCTTTCTGCGCAGTCTGCAGCGGGCGGGCTACACGTTGTCAGACCGGGAAATGGGTGTAGCGCCGCTGTTGTCAGGCAGTACCATTGATGCAATGGCCCGTGAAGTCGAAAGAGCCCGTCAGGAATTTCTGACCGTGCTGGGTTCGGACATTGAAGACGATATCGACTATCAGATGCAGTCCGGGCGGGCACCGAAGTTTCTTATCCAGCTTATCGACAGCTGTGAACGGCTGGGCTGGAAGGTTATGCCGGTTGTCAGGGAACCGGAGGACGAATGCGCAAGCTCATTCTCTGCCTTACCTTAATCTGGACGGCCTTTCTGTGCACGCCGGCACAGGCGGCCAGTACGAACGCCGGAGACGGCCGCTGGGTGAACCCTATCAGTGATGTGTGCTGGAAATGCCTGTTTCCCATGACGCTCGGCAGCATTCAGCTGGCTTCCGGTTCACACCCTGACACCCCCAATCCGGCATCGCCTATCCAGCTGTGTCCTTACGGCATTTTTTACCGCCTGGGACTGGCCATCGGCTTTTGGGAACCCGTTGCCCTGACGGACGTGACGCGCGAACCCGGCGTAATGGTCAATATGGGCGGGTTTAAAATTGACCTCGGACGCACCGGTACGGGTACGGGCGGGCAGAGTGACAAGCCTTCACCCGGCGCGTTCTACCATGTCCACTGGTACAAATACCCGCTGATTTACTGGCTCAATATCATCACCAGCACCGGCTGCATGCAGACCGGCGACATGGATATTGCTTACCTTTCCGAGGTTGACCCGCTGTGGAATGACAGCACGCTGTCGATGATCATCAACCCGGAAGTGAGCCTGTTCTCTAACCTGCTGGCACAGGGGGCCTGCGCCGCCGACTCGATTGCCTCCACAGCCGGTGTGCCGCTGGATCCGCTGTTCTGGTGTGCCGGAGCGCAGGGGTCGATGTACCCCTTCACGGGCTACACCAGCAACGAGTTTTCGCCGCTTGAGGCGTCGGTGCTGGTCAGTGAACGGATGGCGTTCAAACTGCACCGGGAGGGACTCGTGATGGAGACGGTCGGGGCGGACGTGGCGGTGTGCTACGAGTATCCGTCCCCGATTATCCCGAAATCCCGCTGGCGATATCAGATGGTCAACATGTACCCCGAAGCCAGCGACTGCCACCCCTTTGGCACGACCACGCAGCTGTGGGGCTCGGTACATAACGCCCCGACATCCAAAAAGAACTTCGGCTACCTCCTGTGGCGAAAGCGTAACTGCGCTTATCTGTAAGGACCTTCCATGAACAGACCCCTGATGACGGCGCTGACGCTCAGCGCCGCGCTGCTCTGCGCGCAATCCGTGCAGGCAGCCGAGCAGCCCACCGTGTCCGCCGGTGATATGGCGTACATGAAACAAAAGCAAACCGAGCTTGAGCAGTTCCAGGCGCAGCTGAAGGGCATGAACATTACCCTGCCACCGGCACAGCAAAATAAGGTGTCTCAGCTGCAAAACGAAATCGCCGCGTCCCAGGCTGACCAGAACAGCGCCGACCGGCCCACGCCGCAGGCGCTCTATTTTGTGAGTCTGGGCATTCCGGAAGAAGGGTTACTGCCCATGCTCGCCGATGCCCGCCGCTTTGGTATACCGGCGACGCTGCGCGGCCTGCTGGATAACGATTTTCGCAAAACGGCCTCGGTGATGTTTGAGCTGTCCAAGAAAGATAAAGAGGCGGGGGTGCAGATTGACCCGACGCTGTATCAGCAATACGGCATCAAAGCTGTGCCCGCCCTGGTGGTCACCTGTCAGGGCAACTATGACGTGCTTTACGGCAGCCTGCCGGTTAAGCAGGCACTCGAAGAAGTCGTGCGCCGGGGAGACTGTGCGACCACGGCGACACAGCTGCTGAAAACGGCGGAGGGAAAATAATGAAGCGATTTCTTTTGTCACTGTTGCTGCTGTGTGCCCAGGGGGCACAGGCCGATGCCGTCAGCGATGCCTACAACGCCGGTTCCAGCTACGGAAAATCTAACAGCAGTCAGGGCACCTCGGGGATGAAAAACACCTCACCCTCGACCGTTATTCCAGGGTACACCGCCAGTCCGTCACAGAGCGGGTATTACGGGGGCGTGCAGGGTGGGGACGGTGGTATCAGTGACAAAGGACAGACTGAACTCGGTCAGAACAACGCCGGGCAGGCGGTTATCAGCTCCGGCACGACCAATCCGGCGGTGACTATTGACCCCAAGGCACCGTTCATTACCAACGGCAAGGATGCGGAGAGCACTGCCGGCACGGTCGTCAACGGCACCTACGATCAGTGTACGGACAAAGTCGTCAGTAAAAGCACCTTCCAGAATTACACCTGCGACAAAGACGTGGCGGTGACCCAAAGCTGTAACCGTGCCGTCACGATAGGTGGGACGTATGTGACGACGCAAACCAATCAGACAGCGGTAATCAATACCGGGGACTTCACCTACTACCGCAACAACCTGACGGTTTATGCCACCTTTGTCGCACCCTTTACCGGCGACCTTCAGCTGGCGAACTTCAACATGTCGGGGTATCTGGCCCGGACAGTCACCTGGAGCGTGTTAGGGGACGCGATGGTCGTACCGGATAGGATTTCGGGAACCACGCAAAAGAATCTGTCTGTTTCGGGCTATCACATGAATCAGGGAGAGACGGTCACGCTTTCTTTAACGATTGGGTCAGTGAATCACCAGACGACTTTCCTTGACGGCATCATTCGTGGTTTTAGTAACGGATCTGCGTCCCTGACGCTCAGCATGACGGCTGTCACTACCGTACAAACGTATCAACCCCAGACCAACGTTCAGCAGGCGTGTGATGACCAGAGCGTGGGCGGCCAGTTAATCAGCACGCAATGCACGGTGGGCGGCGGCGACAGGACAACCACCGTGAACGGACAGACCTACACCGTTCACAGCGACTGCTGGCAGTACACCGATACCTATCTGACGACGCCGGCCAGTAACGGTAACTGTGCCGCTTTAATGTCTGATGCCAGCTGTACCGTCGTCGGAAGTCACTGTACTGAACAAACGGCAGGGCAATGCTCGCACCAACAGGTCACGTATCAGTGCCAGAAGACCTACACCTCTACCGGCAAACTCTGCGGCGGCAATTACCTGTGCATGTCAGGGGACTGTGACGATACCAACGGCGCCGGAGACAGCGGTTTTGACACGGCGGTGGCCAAACTCGCGGGACTGGCATCAGCCGGTGATGATGTCGTCAACGACCAGATCAACATCAAAGCCTTTACCGGTCAGGCGATGTCCTGTCGCAAGGCAATGGCGGGATTCTCCAACTGCTGTGTGGACTCCGGCTGGGGGAACAACGCCGGGCTGGCGAACTGCAACAGTGATGAAATGGCCATCGGCAAGGCCAAGGCGAAAAAGGTGGTAGTCAGCGTCGGTGAGGCCTGCAACCGCGCCGTGCTGGGCGTTTGTATTCAGAAAAAACAGGTGTATTGCGTGTTCGGGGGCAAGCTGGCCCGCATTATTCAGGAGCAGGGGCGGCGCGATCAGCTGGGTGTGAGTTTTGGCAGCGGTGATTCACCGAACTGCCGGGGGATCACCGTGCCTGAGCTGCAGGCCATCAACTTTGACCTGATTAACTTTGCTGATTTCTACAGCGACCTGATGACCAACCAGAAAATCCCGAACTCGTCGGTGATGGTTCAGCAGGTGAAAGACCGGATTGCGGCGCAGGTTAACGCGCAGGGCGGAGGGAAATGATGAAAACACTGTGGTTTGCCTGCCTGCTCAGTCTCGCGCTCCCGGCGTGGGCGGACGGTACAGATACACCGGCTGATGCGGTGGTGACACCAGCGGATCCGTTCACCGGCTGGCACTGGTACAACGAACCGAAGAAGCCGGCGGACACGCCGGCACCCAAACCGGCCCCGTCCCCGCAAGTGCCGGATTTTAGCAAGCTGTCACCGTCAGAGCAGGCGGCAGTGCTCAAGCGTTACACGAAGGAGGCGCTGGACCGGGCCATTCTTAACCCGTCGAGCGAAAATACCGCCACCTTCCTGCGCTGGCAGAAGTTCTGGACGGACAGGGCATCGATGTTCAGCCAGTCGTTTGCGGTGGCGCAGTTGGATCATCCCGATCTGGATTACAACCTCGAACACCCGCACTACAACAGTACGGCACCGCTGCAGCAAGCCAGCGACCAGGCCAAACAGGCACAGGCCATCAGCGAACTGTCTGCCCAGTACGGGATGTTTTACTTCTATCGCGGCAGTGATCCGATTGATGCGCAGATGGCCGGGGTGGTGGCTGACTTTGCCCGCACGCGGCATATCTCGTTAATTCCGGTGAGCGTGGACGGTCAAATCTCCCCGCAGGTGCCGGACAGCCGCCAGGACGCAGGGCAAAGTGCCCGGATGGGCATCAGCCATTTCCCCGCTTTATTCCTGGTTAACCCGGCCTCCCGCGACTTTCGTCCGCTGGCTTATGGCTTTATGACACAGGATGACCTGGCGAAGCGCTTCCTGAACGTGGCCACGGGTTTCAAACCTAACTTCTAAAGGGAGGCCCATTATGCAAAGCATTGTTCTTAATATTGAAAGCATCAGGGAAGGTGAAACGTTCACCGGCATTGAGTATGACGTTGTGACATTTTCAACGCGCCCCGGATTGGACTGTCATGCGCTGGAAAGTGCGATACAGGCGCACTTCATGGACGACATGCTGAACTTTGACTATTGCCCACAGCAGGGGACGGGCGATTTCATCTTGCTCTGCTCCTTCCTGAGTGTCGGTGAACGTATCGTGCCTTACGCGGCAGACCTCACCGACTAACCCCCCGTTTAACCCCTTCTTCAGAACCGAGGATTTCTCATGCAACTTTCAGCGCTCAAAACGGGCGCCGCAGCCGGCTGGGCTGCGGTCAGGCTCGTGCTCGATATCATGGTTATCGGGCCGGTGTTTATTTTCTCTCTCTTTATCGTGGTTAATGCCAGGCCTTCGCCGGGGGCGTTTGTCATCCGTCAGGCCGAAGGGCTGGTGGCGGGGGCCACGCGCTGGCTGATGGTGGGACGTAAAGGCCGGATGTCCGTCGCGGCTTTTGGCATGGTGGTTCAGGGCGGGAAACAGGAGCAAAAACATGAATAATTTACCCGTCGTGGCCGTGTTGTTTCTGCTTGGCATCATCGCTAACTGCCTGAGCGAGTTGCTGGCCTACTCGGTTAAGCTGACGTATCAGGTACTCACTTTTTCAACCTTCACCTGCCTTATCCTGTCGCTGGTCGTGCTCATCGCGTCTGAAGTCCTCGCACACCGTAAAGCGCGCAGGAAGAACCGGGAGGCAAAATCGTGAAACTGAGTCTGCATTTCCTTTTCTTTTGCCTGATGGCTCCGCTGGCCGCGCAGGCAACCGTGGCCGACCAGATAGCGGCGCTGGAAAAGTCCAAGACACAAACCAACTGGTCACCGGTGCTGCCTGACCTGGGATTACCGCAGGCGCGCTCCCCCTCAGACCGTGCGCCGCACATGATGACGCTCACCGACGGGCGTGAGGTGAACCTGAACAATTACGCGATCGTGGTATTTATGCAGCGGGGGTGTCCGTACAGCGCGAAATTCGACCCGAAGTTAAAGCAGTGGTCAGATGAAGTCGGCATCAAGGTTTATCCCTATACGCTTGACGGCTATGGCGATACGTCCTTTCCGGTGGCACTCATTCCCCGTAAACGCGGCGCAAATGAGCCGCTGGCGGGGGAGATTATGACGTTTTTTGGCAACGGTCTGCCCATCGCCACGCCGACCACGTTTCTGGTTAACGTTGCCACGCCACGCCCGGACAATACCATTGCGGCCTTTCCGCTTTATCAGGGGGATACCGACATGGGTACCCTGAGCCAGCGCGTCGCGCTGATGATTGAGGCGGATATCGACAATCTGCCCTCCAATACGCTGGGGCCGGTGCCTTCCAGTCAGGCCGTCAGCCCGCAGTAACGAACGTACGCCCCCCGATAGTAGATGAACATCGAGCCTGAGAATGCCGCCCGCTGTGCGGTGACGTCGTGGTTATCCCAAAGGAAGAAAAAAGATGAAGACAACAGATCCGTGCGCACAGCCGGTAAAGACGAAGAGAACACCCGCTGAAAGGCTTGTGCTGCTGTGCGCCATTATCTGGTGTGGTTTAACGTGGTACATCTTCTTCTGCACCCGTGTCGAAACTGTACCTACGTTTCCCCCCGATGCAGGCTGGCGATATCTGGCAGACCTGAGGATGTACAGCCTGCCCGGGTGGTTGTTCACCCTGTTGCCGGTTGGGTGCCTTTATCTAGACCACGAAATCTATTCAGGCTTGCCCACACTCAAAGGCTGGCTTCAACGCTATGGAGTCATTATTGCAGCCAGCTTGGGTACGGCGTTCTGGATTTTCAGTCAGCGTAATTATCCGGATGTTGTGGCGGGCGGCGCGAGATTTTCCGACCTCTTGCTATGGACAATATTTTGTCTGCTTTGTCTGGGTCGTAAACCACAAATATAAGGATACCCATGAAACTCAAAAAGGTCATGCTGACATTACTGACCGCAATGTGTATCAGCACACCGGCGCTGGCCGACGTACAGGGCGACCTGAACGGGTTTTTCGGCAGTCTGGGCTATGACGGCAACGTCTCCAAAGCGCAGGCCTGGCAGGGGCAGGCCGCAGGCTACATCACCGGTGGTTCGGTATATCTGCGAAATCCGGTAAAACAGGTACAACTTATCTCGATGCAGGTGCCTTCCCTGAATTCCGGCTGCGGGGGCATTGATGCCTATCTGGGCGCCTTCTCATTTATCAGTGGTGAGGAAATTCAGCGCTTTGCCAAGCAAATCATGAGTAATGCGGCGGGCTACGCGTTCGACCTGGCGTTGCAGACGATGGTACCTGAACTGAAACAGGCCAAAGACTTTCTGCAAAAAATCGCCTCCGACGTGAATTCCGCCAACATGAGTTCATGCCAGGCGGCGCAGGGGATCATTGGGGGCCTCTGGCCCGTGTCTCAGCTCTCCAACCAGAAAATCTGCCAGGACATTGCCGGTGACGACAATATTTTCTCCGACTGGGCCTCATCCCGGCAAGGGTGCACGGTAGGCGGGCAGGGTGACAGCGTCACGAATCGGGCCAACGCCAATGAAAAAGACCAGGTGCTGAAGAACAAAAATCTCATCTGGGATGCGCTCGGGCGCAATCATCTTTTCGACGGGAACCGCCAGCTGAAAGAGCTGGTGATGAGTATCGTCGGATCCATCATTTTCAACAGCGCCGGGCAGGTGACTATCCTGACGCCGATGGTGGATAACCGGGATGTGATCACCGTACTGATGCGCGGCGGGACCGCCAAGATTTACGGTTGTGATGAACCCGACCTTTGCCTCGGGCCGACGGTGGCCAGCGTCACCATCAGCAGCAATAACGCGCTGGTCACGCTGGTCCAAAACATCATGCTGTCCATGAACCAGAAGCTGACGGATGACACCGGCTTATCCGACCAGGAAAAGGGGTTTCTCAACACCACCTCTGTCCCCGTCCTGAAATACCTGACCAACTCGCAGAGCATGGGGCAAAGCCCGACCTACCTCATCCAGGTGGCGGATTACATCGCGCAGGATTTAATGATCCAGTACCTGCAGGAGCTGGTGAAGCAGGCCAGTCAGTCGCTGGCCGGGAAAAACTTCCCGGAACAGGCGGCGGGGGAGCTGCGGCAGAACGTGGCCCAGGCTCAGCAGTTGCTGGCCAACATGAAGCTGCAGTCGGCGGCCGATCAGAACGCGCTGGACGGTATTGACCGCAACATGCAGTACCTCCAGCAACAGGTCTCGACCATTATTTCAACGTCATATCAGGGTAACTACCGTTGGGGGACCAGCAATGACTGAAATGTATACGATATACGGCGGGGACATGTGGCGGCAGGTGTTAAACGGCGTCGTCACCATTCTGGGCGCCGATACGTTTGATACCTTGCTTCGCATTGTCAGCACATTTGGCGTGCTGGGGGTGATGGTGTCTTTTATCAAAACCCGTGATCCGCGCGTATTTATGCACTGGCTGGCCGTGTTCATGTTTATTACGTCTGTGTTACTGGTGCCAAAACGGTCGGTACAAATCCTCGATATCACCGACCCGGCAGCTGTGTACGAGGTGGACAATGTGCCGCTGGGACTGGCCATGACTGCGGGGCTGACCACCGGTGCGGGATTTGGGGTGGCGCAGTTGTACGATTACACCTTATCGCGCCCGGACTCGCTGACCTATACCAAGAGTGGGATGCTGTTTGGTTCTCAAATCGTGGCGCAAACCTCCAATTTTCGGACGCAAAACCCGCAGCTGGCACAGATGCTGACAGACTATGTCGAAAACTGCGTGATTGGCGACATTCTGCTTAACAATAAATACACCATCAACCAGTTGCTCAACAGCACCGACCCGCTGACGCTGATCACCAGTAACCCGAGTCCGTTGCGGGGGATCTATCAGACGGTCAGTGGGGTAAGGCAGTTTGTGACCTGCCAGCAGGCCGCCGGCACCATCAGAACGCTGATGGGGAGTGATATTTCGGTGGGCGGCGTCAGCTGGCACGATATGGCGACCCGCGTGTTTGGCAGTAAAGTGAATGCGGATGCGTTGCTGAGCAATGCCATGAACGACAGCTACGGGTTTTTCTATGCGGGCGGACTGAGTGCCTCACAGATTATGCGTAACAACGTGACCAATGCCGCCATCCGCGACGGCTGGAAAGGGTTTGCGGCCCGTTCCTCGGATACGGCAAACCTGGTGAATCTGGCCACCGAATCGACCCTGACCAAACAGCGTCTGAGCTGGGCGGCGGGCGGGGCGATTGCCTCACAAACGTTACCGATGTTCCAGTCCCTGATGATGCTGATTCTGATAGGCCTTTTCCCGCTGGTGATTGCGCTGGCCCTGGTCAACCACACCATCTTTGGGCTGAATACCCTCAAGCTGTACGCCGGCGGGTTTTTGTATTTCCAGATGTGGCCGGTGATGTTTGCGATTTTGAATTCCCTGGCCAACTTCTACCTCCAGTCGAAAACCGGTTCAACGGCGTTGGTGCTGGCGAATCAGGATCGCATTGCCCTGCAGCATTCTGACGTGGCCAATATCGCAGGCTATCTCAGTATGTCGATACCGGTACTGTCCTTTTTCCTGACGAAAGGGGCGGCCTCGGTGGCGTCGCAGGTGGTGGGCGGCGTGATGAGTTCAGCGGCGTTCTCGGCGGGCGGGCAGGCATCCACGACCGCTGACGGCAACTGGTCGTTTAACAACATGTCGATGGATAACGTTAACGCCAACAAATTTGACACCAACCTGTCGCAACGTATGGGTCAACAAAGCCACCAGATGGAAAATGGCGGGATGCGCACCCTGACGGCTGACGGTCATAACGTCTATGACACGTCTCAGGCCATCTCTAACCTGCCGGTTAACATGCGACTCAGTTCACTGGCAAGCAGCGGTTTCCAGGAGCAGTCGCGGCAGGCACAGCAGGAGGCGCAAACGGCGCTCGATGGCTATAACCAAAGTGTCACCAGCGGCTTCCAGCAACTGAACCAGCTGACCAGCCAAAGCGGTAACAGCGCCTCCATGACGCAGGGCAGTGAAAACACCCAGGCCACCAACGCAACACGGGGGGCGAGCATGATGATGTCAGCCGCTGAAAGCTATGGTAAAGCCCATAATATCTCTACCCAGGAGGCCTACAACCAACTGATGGACATCACTAATCAGGGTTCAGGGGGAGCAGGCATGTCGGCGAATGTTAAGGTTGATTCTGGCGATCAGCTCGTCGGGAAATTGGGCAAATGGGCCTCGGGTGTAAGCGTTGGCGGTGAGGCGCATATCAATACTGACTGGAGACATACCTCTGGCAGTGCACACGGTACGCAGGATACTCACTCAGAAGGGAAAGATTTCCGCCATGACGAAAACAGCCAGACGGTTAAAGATTTCCGTCAGGGTATGGATATGGTGACGTCAGCCCGCGTAAGCGAGTCTGGCAACCAGACGGATAACCAGTCGAATTCCCAGGTCGAGCAGTATGCCGCGACGCTGAACGATGCCAAAAGTCAGTATCATCAGTACACTGACAGCAGCACTAAAAGTCAGGAATTCAGCCGGATGGCCACGCTGGCCCAGAACGAAAGTGCCAGCCTGGATGCCAACTACAACCAGGAATTCGTGGACTGGACGACGGCTAAATTTGGTAATAATGCCCAGGGTATTCTGACCAACGTTAACTCTGCGCGGGAAGCGGCCACGGAGTTTATGAAGGAGCGTCTCGAGCCGGAAATCATGCAAAACTACGGCGCACGGACGGAACAGACAAACACACAACCTCTGACACCATCAAACTCGTTAGAATACGGCGCGGTCACTGCGCAACATACCGCAGGAGGTGACTCAATCCCTGCGCCTTATGGAGCGAGTGGGGGAGCCGGCAGCCCGGAAAACGTCAATGGAACGACACCATCAGGCGTCTTTGAAACAACCCCGCAACGGACTGCACCGTTTGTGAGTGCGCCGGATGACCACAGCACTTCCCAGGTTCCTGGTACAGGAGCGGCGTCTGCAAGTTCCGATGAAGTCAACTTGCATAACCGGGAGCACCACGTACAAAGTGGCCAGCAGTCAGCGCCGGTGGGCGAAAATCGCCAATCAACACAGGATGAAGCGCACCGCCCACAACGGAACCGGATTGGGGGTGCCGAATCTGTACATGCTGATGAGGTGAACCTGCATAATCGGGAGAGAGATCTTAACGTGCAGGGTGGTCCGCCTTCAGCTTCAATGACTGAGAATTATAATTCAGCAGCGGAGAAAGTGAGGGCGCACGCGGAGGGAGCAGGTATCCCAAGCAACGTGGCGGCGCAGGTTACAGCACAAAGATCTGCGAATTCTAATGTCATTAGAGAAAATGGCGGGAAAATCGATCAAAACGAAACCCCTGTTCAGGCATCCAGTGATATACTCAGAAATGAGCATCAGGGTGCGGTGAAAGGTCAGCAGATTGGCCGCTCTGAAGAGGATCTAAAACAAACGTTACCTGTTTGGGATAGCTCAGAAAAAAGGGATAACTTTAAAGATAAACTTGAGCGGCTTAGAGAAGAGCAGAGAAAAGCTTCTTAAGGTCAATCGGTGGATTAGTGTGAGGATATATGAGTAATTTAACTGTTGATAAGATTGATGCTGATATCGCCGGTCTTATGAATGGCTTTGGATTTGATAGCCGTCCTATTCCTTCGCTATTCTCATTATTGAGATTGAGCTTATTTATTCCGTTGTTATCTGCCTTTTTTAGCCTGATCAGCATACTAAGTATTTATCTTTTTTATAAAGGTTCAGATTCATCGTTTGGAGGATATTTTAGCTATCTTCTCAGTGATGGATGGATTGTTGTGATTCCAACGGTTGTTATTGGATTGTTTTTTTCATTTATGACCTATAACAGTTTAATAATGTACATGTCAGTACCAAAAGAGCTTCGCGATAAATCCGTAATTCTTGGTCATTTAAAGAAAGTAGCATGTCGAACAGCTAGTGCGTTCTTGCTACTTATGCTATTGACAGCATTGCTTTCTGGAACTTACTCAAGGTTAGCCTTTGCAATTCCATTGCTCGAGCTGGTGATGTTTTTTGCCATAAATTTGGTTGTCGGGTCTGAAATTAACCGTCTGGGTGCAGGTATGGCCCTCGAAAAAATCAGCCAGCTGATCAAAAAGATTTAAGTTAAATCCCCTACTGCCGATAACCCTTCTGTAATTCTAACGGAAGGGTTTCACCCTCCAGATTTATATCCAAATAGCCAATGTTTCGGGGCGTGCCTGCCCCGCTTTTTTGACAAGGAAACAGTAAATGAAAAACCGCAATTCTCTTGTGGCGGCTGTGGTCGTCTCATGTCTGGTACTTTCCGGTTGTAGCGCGATGGGCACCGCCATCAAAAAACGTAACCTCGATGTGAAAACACAGATGAGTCAGACCGTGTGGCTGGAGCCATCCAGCGAAAAAACGGTCTATATCCAGATCCGAAACACCTCTGACAAAGACATGAGCGACCTGCAAACGCTATTAGCACAGGATTTGCGTGCTAAAGGCTATAACGTCACGTCGTCACCGGACTCTGCCTATTACTGGATCCAGGCCAACGTCCTGAAAGCCGAGAAAATGGACCTGCGTCAGGCGCAGGGTCTGCTTTCCACGGGGTATGAAGGTGCTGCCGCAGGTGCCGCACTGGGCGCTGGGATCACCGCATATAACAGCACATCCGGTGGGGCAATTCTGGGGGTAGGATTGGCCGCAGGTCTTGCCGGTATGGCGGCAGACGCGATGGTGGAAGACACTAACTACACAATGGTGACCGATCTGCAGATCTCCGAACGCAGCAAAGCGACCGTGACAACAGATAACATCGCCGCATTACGCCAGGGTAACTCGGGTGTGAAGGTGCAGACCAGCAGTGAAGAAGGCAACCGCATGAAATACCAGACGCGCGTTGTCTCTAACGCCAACAAGGTGAACCTCAAGTTCGAAGAGGCAAAACCGGTTCTGGAAGCCCAGCTGGCGAAATCCGTCGCCGGGATCATGAACTGACCTGAACGTATTATCTTTGTTGTTTATTGTCCTGATGGCACACGCCCGTGTGCCATGTTCACCCACTCGCATGACGTCATAATTCAGCGCTCTGCCTGTTAACTCCCCAGTGACCGTGCCTGCTTATCCACCTGTGATATTCCGCTTCCTCGTCCAGACGCAAATCCCCGCGTCCGGACTGTGGCGAGCGTTGCCGCTAAACGCCCAACTGAAGGAATTGCTCATGCTATACAAAAGTGCCCGTGGCCTGATGGCCTGGTTTACCCTGTTTTTCATCTGGAGCGCGTTTGTTCTCTGGTATCACGGCGTCGCCCTGCTGCAGTTCATCATGCACGACAGTAATTTGTACGCCTTCTCGCTGGCCTTACGCCAGACCCGCAGCGATATGCTGCCTGATGCTTTGCCGGTCGTACTGCTGATGATGTTGGTGTTGGCGGTGGGTGCATTTTTGTCGTCTGTCACGGTTGCCATGATAAACGCGGTGGCTTTCCTGTTCAGAACGGCCGGTGCACTGATCCAGGCGCAGTTCAGTCAAACTCACGCACGCCGCAATACATCGTCATTCCATTAAGTTCTTTACTGCTTTTTCGTCCCTTTCATCCCTGTTTTTCATTGACCATCCTGAACTGCCCGTCCGGGCGGCTTAAGCCTGCGCGTTTGCCGGAGCTGAACCATGAGTTTTACACCGAAGTACCTCACGCAGGGGGGCCAGATGACGGCCTACCGCCTGCGCATGTTTGCCCAGGTCAACCAGTGGATATTTAACTGGCTGTTCCTGTTGTTTTTGTTATCCACCGGCTGCGTATTTTGGGCGGTCACCTCCGCCGATGTGCTGAATAACGGTTTCTGGTACTGGACCGGCAGGCTGTTTTCCAGTTTTGTGCCGTTGATGAACCCGAAAAGCCCGGCGACCTGGGATATCAGCTGGCACTGCAATAGCGGCGTACAGTTGTGCACCACCAAACTGACGCTGGGACAGCTGCTGGCTGACCCCTGGATGCAGTCGATGGGCGACCAGCTGGTGAATAACTTAAAGCTGAGTGCCGCAGGCTGCGGCACGGTGTGTTTGCTGCTGTTCAGCGTGATTGCCTGGTACGTGGGGCGCATTGGAAAAAAAGAGAGTGAAGACACCTATCTCTCCGGCATGACGCTGACCGATGACGTGGACAGCGTAAACCGTCAGTTGAAAAAGGCCGGTCAGAAATCAGACCTGCAGATCGGTGGCCTACACATGGTGAAGAACGCCGAGATCATGAACTACCTGATACACGGCACTATTGCAGTCGGTAAATCCACGCTTATCCGCTGGTTGCTCGACTTTATTCGTAAACGGGGGGACCGGGCGATTGTCTACGACTCCGGCGGCACTTTTATTGAAACGCACTTTGACGAACGTATCGACAAAATTCTCAACCCGCACGATAAGCGCTGTGAGAACTGGGTGTTGTGGCGGGAAGCGCGGGAGGTCGTGGACTACGAGAACCTGACGGCCTCGCTTATTCCGGTGGAGGGGGAGTCCGACCCGTTCTGGGTGTCCTCTTCGCGTACCATTTTCAGCGATACGGCAATGCAGTTTGCCTCACATAGCGATCGCAGTATTGAGAAATTCCTGACAGCCCTGTTGTCTATCGACCTGAAAAGTCTGCGCGAATTTCTCAAAAACACCCCCTCTGCCAACCTGGTTGAGGAAAAAATTGAGAAAACGGCCATCTCTATCCGTTCGGTGGTCACCAACTACGCCAAAGCGCTGCGATACCTGCAGGGGCTTGACCAGGAGGGGAAACCCGAGTTCAGCATCCGGGAGTGGATGACCGACGCCCGGTACGACAAAAGCTGGCTGTTTATCTCCACCACGGCCCGTCATCGCAAGTCGGTTCGTCCGCTGATATCCATGTGGCTATCGATGGCCACGATTTATCTGCAAAGCATGGGGGAAGATCCCGACCGCCGTGTGTGGTTTGTCGTCGATGAAAAGACCAGCCTGCAAAAAATCCCCGAGTTTGCCGAGACATTGGCTGAAGGGCGCAAATTTGGCGGTTGTTTTGTTATTGGCATTCAGAACATGCCACAGCTTATCAACGTGTACGGACGTGAGGTGGCCAAGTCTATTTTTGACCTGCTGAACACCCGTTTCTATGGCCGTTCGCCAAGCGCTGAAGTGGCGAAAATCGTAGAGGAAGAGCTGGGGCATCAGCGCCGCCGTGAGGCGCGGGAGCAGAACAGCTACGGTCTTGACCAAATCCGTGACGGGATTTCCATCAGTCGCGACAAGGTCAATGAGCCGGTTGTCGATTATGACCAGATCATGTCGATGCCAAATCTGCGTTTCTATGCCCGCCTGCCGGGGGAATACCCGGTCGTGAAACTGGATCTGAAGTACCGTCCGCAGAAGAAGTATCACAAGGCGTTGATTGAGCGCGATTTCAAGGATGTGCTCAGTCCCCAGCTGGAACAGGTCATCAGCCAGAACGAACAGGCGACGCGCAGGGTGGGCATTGTCTTCCCGACCGGCGACGAAATTCTGGAAGGGCAGAAAGCCGCAGCGGAACCGAATAATGCCGGTCAGTCATCCAGCCCGGCGGTGACACCGCAAGCCGACCGGCAGAAAACTGTCCCGACTGGAAAGCAGGCCGATATCCCGCTCGTGTCTGCCGTCAGTCTGAGCACTCCCCCGGTTGCCAGGGGCGTGGAAAAATCAAAACAACACGACGCTGAAAAGCCCGAACCCTCTGATGCGCCGATACTCCCAGCGAATGTTCGCCCTTTCACCCCGCGTATGCGACAGGATCCTCCGCCGGCGGAAACGGTGAAAAAGGGCGTGGCACCCGAGATAGAGGCCAACACACAGACTAAACCTGAACCTGTGCCTGTCGTACCGCAACCCGCCATAACGACTCACACCATACCCCCTCAACCACACACTTCTGCCGCGCTGAAAAACCCACCCGTGTTGTCTGTTGCTGCCAACAACATGAAACCGTTGGCCGGCCTCAGCGCGCTTGAGTTGCTCGCGCTTAAACGCCGTAAGCCCGTTTCGTCTTCAGAAGGCCCGGACAGTCAGGCCGCTGCAGAGGCACAGGGTGAAGCACCGGATCTGCAGATGGACGTGGAAGTGGATGAAAAAGGCGAGCTTGTTTTGCGCACGTTGGGCGCCCGGAAGGAGTCACCGGAAAGCCTGGATGAAGCCCAGGCGACGGAGTACGGCGCGGCAAACCGCGCGATGGCCGAGGAGGAACAGAACATTCTGCGACACCACGATGATTATGACGCCTACCAGCATATGGATGAACACCACGAACCCGGAGGTTTTGAACGATGATGACCGTTGCCTCCGTTGCGTCTGCTGCAGACGCGGCGGGCTATTACAGCAGCAAAGATAACTACTATTTTCTCGATGATCTGCAAAGCCAGTGGCTGGGGGAAGGCGCCCGTGAGCTGGGACTGGAAGGGAACGTTGACCTTGAGGCGTTCACCAATATCCTGCACGGGCATTTACCGAATGGCGTGGAGCTGGGGAAGGAGGTGTCAGGTAATCATGTGCACCGGCCCGGACACGACTTCACCTTTTCTGCACCGAAAAGTGTCTCAATGCTTATCCTGGCCGGCGGCGATAAGCGCCTGCTGCAGGCCCATATTGAGGCGGTCAAAGAAACGCTGGCCATCATGGAGCAGACGATTTCCGCCCGTGACACGAAGGAGGGCATCACCTCGATCGTCCCCACCGGCAAGATGGTGGCGGCGCTCTTTACCCACGATACATCTCGCAATCTCGATCCGGCCATCCACACCCACGCCGTGGTTGCCAACGTGACCGAGCTGGACGGGAAGTGGAAGGCGCTGGCCACCGATGCCATTTACGGTGCCGGGTTTATTGAGACGATGTACCGCCATCAGGTCAGCTTCGGCAAAATCTACCGCAACAGCCTGAAGGCGAAAACCGAGGCGATGGGGTATGAGACAGAACTCACCGGCGGCAAGCATGAACTGTGGGAAATCAAAGGGTTTCCGGAGGCGGTGCTGGAGGAGTTTTCGTCCCGTCACCGTGAAATCGCCGCCCAGGTCGGGGATGAAGCGTCTCTGAGAAGCCGCGACGTCGCGGCGTTAGACACCCGGCAGAAAAAGGTCGATATCAGCCGTTACGGACTCGATGACGTCGATGCGCAGGGCGCACGCACGCCGGTTGCCCCGTCACTGACGTCCGCAGACGCCCGCAACGAGCCATCACCGCCCCCTGTGCGTCTGGATTTACCGTCAGAATCAGCAGCCGAAGTGGGTAAACCGGGTATAGCCTCTGCCCGCACGCCTGATGAGATGGCCAGTCCGGCTGAAGCCGTCACCGAGCCATCACTGTCCCGTGAACGCGTGGATTTCCCGTCAGAACCTGCAATTGAGGTGGGCGGAGAGGGGAACGCCCCTGTCCGCATGACCGCTGAGGCGGTCAGTCTGACCGAACCCGGACAGGTAACGCCGGAAAAAAGTACGGGTGCAAAGGACGCACCGGCGGAACCACCCATCGCCAAACCAGAGACGCAGGCCGGGCGCAACCGGCTGCAGGCCCGGTGGGATCAGCAGATGGCAGACCTGAATTTTGATATCCGTGAGGTGATAGACGCGGCACAGGTTCGCGCCGTGGAGCCTGAACAGGCGGAAGAACGTCCGATGCCGCCGAGCGTCATGCAGGCGGTGCGTACTGCGATTTCGGTGCTCAGTGACACCCGCACCCGCTTTACCTACGGTGACCTGCTGATGACGGCGCATGAGGCGGGGGAAGGGCAACAGTCGATCCCCAATCTGCGCAAGGCGATCGACCGGGCCATCGGTGAAAACCTGCTGGCCCCGCTGGACGGGGACAAAGGGGTATTTACCTCGCATATTCATCTGCTGGATGAACTGTCTGTGCAGGCCCTGGCGGCCGATATCGTGAAGGAAGGGAAAGTGGTCAGCTTCCGGCAGACCGACATCGACACGCCTGAGCGGCTCAAAGCGGTGGAATTTGCGCCGGTGGCCATCCTGAACGCGCCGGCGTCAATCGGCCGTCTGCGCGAGGTGACGGAAGAACTGGTGACAATGTCACGTGAGCATGGCCGCGAGGTGAAAATACTGGCCAGTTCTGCCGAACGGGGCTTGAGCTTTGGCAAATCTGTGCTGCTCAAAGACGACATCCTTTATCGCAGCCGCATTTTGGATAAGGGGTTCAGTCTCTCACCGCACAGCACGCTCATCGTGGAAAGTGCGGAGCGCCTCGGACTCAAGGAGATGCTGGTCCTGAGCGGCGAAGCGAAGGAGAAAGACGCCCAGCTTATTTTCCTGGACAGCGCCGGGCGGCAGTCCAACGCCAACGCCCTGTCGGTGCTGTCATCCGCCGGCGTGCCCCGTCACGGTCTGACCGAACCGGTGGCGGGGCTGGAAGCACGGGTGATCAGTATCGGCGATAAGCGTGACCGTTACCGGGCACTGGCTGAACGCTATGCTGACCTGAGTTCACCGGACTCCCCCGTCACCGCCGTGGTCACCGGCGCCCGCGAGCAGCAGCACCTGACCGGCATTATCCGTGACGCCCTGCAAAACGCCGGCAAGCTTGAACGGGACGGCGTGACCGTCGAAGCCCGCACGCCGGTCTATGCCAGCGTGAAAGAACGCCTGCTCCCGGCCACGTACCGGGCGGGGATGGTGCTGGAAGACCGGTCAGACAAAAATGAGACCCGCCACTACACCCTTGACCGGGTGCATGAGGAGACGCGCATGTTGTCACTTATCGACAGCGACGGCGTTCTGAGCCGCGTAAAACTGAGCGACCTGACCGGCGACTGGCGGCTGTTTACCCGTGAACAGCTGCACGTTGCTCAGGGGGAACAGCTGTTTGCCCTGGCCGCAGACAAAGCCAATGGGCTGAAAGCCCGCGACCGGCTGACGGTCACTGCCGTCAGTGAGGGAAAATTAACGGTGCAGCGCGATGGCCAGAAAAAACCGCTGCAGGTCGCGACCGACCGGCCGCTGTATCTGACGCACGGCTACGTCAGCGCACCGGGGAGCCGGGACAATGAGCACGGTATCGTGCTGGCCAGCCTCAACGCCCGTGACCTGTCCGGCAACATCATTAACGCCCTGGCCCAGTCGGGCCATGAGGCGGAAATCTTTACCGGGGAAGCACAAAACAAGGCGGAGGAGAAACTCGGCCGGATGCGCACCACCCGGTCACCGCTGGCGTTAGTCCGCCAGGCCAGTGGCAAGGAAGACGCCGGGGAAGCGCTGGCCGCGTTAAACGCGGGATTACTCACGGATGCGCAAAAGGCCGTGTCGCGGGCGGTTGCCCAGATGAAGGACGTCGCCTTCTCAGAGGTGAAGCTGCTGGAGCAGGCGGGCACGTTCTTCAATAATCTGGGGGCGTTACGGGGCGAAGTGGCCCGGCAGGTGAAAGAGGGAGACCTCATCCCGGTGAAAGTCGCCGGCGGAGGGGGATTTGTGGGGCGGGCGACCTGGGAGATGGAAAAGGCCATCATCCGGGAAATTGATACGGGTAAAAATACCCAGACGCCGCTGATGGCCACGATGGATCCGGTCTTGCTTAATGGGCTGACCGCCGGGCAGAAGGCCGCCACGACGCTTATCCTGCAAAGCCCCGATCGCTTTACTGCCGTACAGGGCTATGCCGGCGTGGGGAAAACCACCCAGTTCCGGGCGGTGAAAGCCGCGATTGACACCCTGCCGGAAAGTGAACGGCCGCTCGTGATTGGGCTTGCCCCGACGCACCGCGCGGTGAAGGAAATGCGTGACGTTGGCATCGAGGCGCAGACCCTTAAATCCTTCGTGGTGGACTGGCAACAGCGCACGGCGGCGGGCGAAGACGTGCGTTATGCCAGGACACTTTTTCTGATTGATGAGTCCTCGATGTTGGGGAATCAGGACACCGCTGCCGCCTATCAGGCGATATCGCGCGGAGAGGGCCGGGCCGTTGCGGTGGGCGATACCGGTCAGCTGCAGTCACCGGAAAGCGGGGCACCGTTCACGCTGATGCAGGAGCGCAGTACCCTCGACGTGGCCGTGATGAACGAAATCGTTCGCCAGCGTAATCATGACCTGAAGTCTGCCGTTTACAGCGTCATTGAGAACAAAGCCGGTGCTGCCCTCGAGAAAATAGAGAGAGTCTCACCGAAGACGGTGCCCCGGCTGAGGTCCTGGGAGGCGCCTGGCCACTCGGTGGTCGAAACCGAATCACCGTGGACACGTATTACCGTGGACTACATGAGCCGGACACCGGATGCCCGCGAGCGCACCATGATTGTGGTGCAGCTGCATGAGGACCGGCAGATGATCAATAAATACATTCATCAGGCCATGTTAAAAGAAGGGTCGTTGGGGGAGAAGGCGGTGACCGTCCCGATACTGGATCGCATCACCGGCGGTCGTCACGATTTCAACCGCATTAATGACTGGAAGGCGGGGCAGGTGGTGCTGACCAACGAGCGTTATCTGAGCGTGACCGGCATCGATTTGGGAACGGAGCGCGTCTTTTTGCGCGATGAAAATGACCGCATGCACTATTACTCCCCGAAAGAGCTAAACGCCACCGAAATTGAGGTGTTTGAACGGCGTGAGATTGAGCTGCGGGAAGGTGACAGCGTGCGCATGAGCAAAACGCAGAAGCAGGCGGGCCATGATGCCCATGAACAGTACCGGGTAGAAACGCTACGTGACAACGGCGAGGTGGTGCTTAAAAACGCCGGCGGCGAAAAGGTCATTACGCCGGGCATGACGCGGGCAGACCAGCACATCGATTATGCCTGGGCGGTGACCGGCTACGGCGCACAGGGGGCCAGTACGGACTATGTGATTGCGCTGGAGGGGACGGAGGGGGCGCGTAAGCGAATGAGCGGCATGCGGGCCTTTTACATTAACGCCTCCCGTGCGCGCGATCATGTGCAGATTTATACCGATGGTCTTCGTGACTGGATGGATACGCTGCGGCAAAAGGATAACGGCCCGACGACGGCGCATGATGCCCTGAAGCCGGAATCAGAGCGGGCGCAGGCCCGGAGCATCTGGGCGATGGGGCAGCCGGTGGGCAAAACGGCCATCGGGCGAACCTACCTGCGGGAACAGGGCATAAAAGATAACCCCGTGACGGCGCGGATTATTCCGCCGACCCGAAAATATCCCATGCCGCACCTGGCGTTACCGGTTTATGACGGCAACGGCAAGACGGCGGGCCTGACGATGTTTCCCCTGCAGTCAGACACCGGCCAGATACAGACCGGGCCGGTACGCCAGCTGACGACTGAGGGCGCCCAGGCGGCGGTGGTGCAAAAAAGCCGCAACGGTGACACGATTGTGGTTAGCGATATGACGCAGGCACTGACGGCGGCGCGAGGCAACCCGGCGGCAGGCGTATTGCTGCTCACCGGCCGGCAGATGCCGTCCGCGCAGCTGCTGAAAGTGGCGGGCGGGGTGACTGACCGGACTGTCAGGCCGGATGCCACGTTGCTCAGGCTGGTCCAGTCTGAGCTGCAGGAGATCCTGCGGCATCTGCCGGCAGAAGAAAGGCCGGCGGATGAGTCTGCCCTGCTTCGCCAGGCACTCCGGGCTATTGAAGAGACGCGGCATCCCCTGTCTGAAATTCAGCTTCCAGAGACTAAAGGGCAGGATGTGCCAGCTTTGTCAGCACAATTGGTCGAGCGTGTAGTTCAAAACATGCAGCAGGAAATACCGGTGCTACCGGGTGAGAAACTGCCGGACTACGCCGCGCTTATCCGTCAGGCGTCTGGCCTGCTTGCCCAAAACGAAGCCCTGCAGGACAACAACGGTGCCATTCGGGCCGTGCTGGCCACCCTTGCCGGGGCGGGTCAGTTTGCCAGTGCAGTATTGCCGGCTGAAAACGCACAGGGAAGCATGGTGTCTGCAGAAACACTCCGCTACGTGCAGGCCGAGCAGGATAAAACGCACGGCACCGCTAAAAACCCACAAAATGACCTGTCAGAGCGGGCGCTGGCCAGCGCGGCGCGTGAACTGGAAAAACAGGGGCAACTGACGCTGCCGCCCGAAAGCCGGGGCCGGGAGCCGGAGCGGGAAGAAATTACCCACGAAGCCGTCCGAAATATTCAGAAAGAACGTTAATCCACACCGCGACACATCATGGCAGCGGCTCAACCTTTTATTCACCGGTGACACCGGGATCCTTCTTCGAGAGACATCATCATGACAAACCGTTTTAACGCGGCGGCGCTTTCGCTCGCCCTGAGTTTTACTTTCGGTTCAATCCACGCCGGCGCCGCAGAGCCGGAAGAGTTCACGCCGGCACAACAGTCACGCATCGGCGAGATTGCCGCCGACTACCTGGTGGCCCACCCGCAGGTGCTCATCGAGGTGAGCAAAAAGCTGCAGGCACAGCAGGCAGCCATCAAGGCACAGCTGATGGCGGAGTCCGCTCTGAAGGGGCACCGGTTGCTGATGCAGCTTGACGGCGTGCCGGTGAAAGGGCCGATGGACTCGAAAGTGATTGTGACCGAGTTTTTCGACTACGAATGCATTGCCTGCAGCATGATGGCCCCGGTAATGGAGCAGGTCATGGTCAGCAACCCGGATGTGCGGTTTGCTTTTCGTGACTGGACGATTTTTGCCGGGCATTACCCCGAGTCTACGCAGGCGTCACGCCGGGGTCTGGCCATCTGGAAACAGAAGGGGGCTGATGCCTATATGGCCTACCACAACGGGATTTACGGCACCGGCCATAACGAAGGGAAACTGACGTCAGACGATATCGAAAAAGTGGCCACGGCAGCGGGCGCAGGAGAAGAAGACGTCGCGAACCGCACAGCGGCAGATGCCCTGATCGCGGGTAACAGTGCGTTGGCAGAGCTATTGGGATTAACCGGGACGCCGGGGATCATCGTGATGCCGGCAGAGAACGCGACCGCTGACAACACAACCGTCATTCTGGGCGTCGTGTCCGCTCAGGTGATGCAGCAGGCCATCGATAATGCGATGAAATAAGGCGAGGTCGTGCAGGCCACCGGGTTTGAGGTGGCTTTGCGCGGTGTCAGGAGAAAAACGATGAACGGTGAAAAAGCACCGTTGATCCACTATCAGCAGTTTTGTTATTTATTGGGCCAGCAAAAATATTTTTCGGTATACGTGCTGATAGAATCATGACCTCTCCCAATGACAGCTCCGTATATTTCCTGGCCAGTAAAACCTTGATCTTTGAGTGAAAGACCAAGGAAATCAGCATCCTTACCAAGATCATCTGGATTTTGTCTTGTGGTAAATAATACAGAATCATCGACTTTTTTGCCTGATGCTTTGAAGTACGTCATCCCAAGCTTGACGCTGCCATCATTTGACATGAATTTAGTTACTGCATAACCAACACCGTCACTTGAAGATTTGATATCAATAATCATTACGCCGTGTGTGTGTTTTGAGCTCTTGAAGTCTGATTCAGTAGCACACATCAGGCTTATTAATTGCGAATCAGCCCTTGCAATAAAGGGAAGAAGGTAAAGAGTAATTATTAATATTTTCCATTTCATTTCAGTACCTTATTGGAATTACTGATTTTGGTTGTAAATATGCCTAATGCCCCGCGGTGGGTATAGGGGGGTGACGCTCAACGGAACGGTTTCACACGATAAGGATTTTTTATCAGACAAATCAAAACATAATATACATGGAAAACAGACCTGAAAATGGCGTCTTTTTAATCTCTCAGGATTTAATCGAAAACAGGCAGTTGTCGGACAACGTTGTCTATAAATCGATTTTTCAGACGATCATTTTCCTCTTACCGTACGTTTTCGTACGGTTGGCTCTCAAAACCCATAAACAGCCTAAACGCACAATAATTTTCGATATCCAAACTGCCCCCTTTCAGAACGCATCCGGGATTGCACCACGAGGCACTGAAGGTGACCATTACCTGCACTGACTAAGTGCGTGCCGGAAAACCTGACCTGGGACGCGTCCTCTCTTTTCGCATCTTCGTCTTATCCCGCGCCAACGGGAGTGAAAATGCTTTTTATGCTGCTGATTTAATGAATCTATAGTAGGCTTTCCCAAACGATATATTCAGATCCTTGGGGAGGCCAAAAATGTCACAATCCACAAATGTAGCTCCTTCCTCATCGAAAAATAAACGCCCTTACAGGAAAGGTAATCCATTGTCGCCGTCAGAAAGACAGCAGGCTTTGGTTGCTCGTAGAAAAGATACCCATAAAGAGATCCGTGTGTACGTGCAGAGTGCGCTGAAAGAAGACTTTCAACGCTTATGCGAAGCAGAAGGTCTTACGCAAACAGAGATGCTCGAAGAATTAATAAAAACCGCGAGCAGTCGGTTAGCTGGAGACGTTACGGAATAACTTTCTTGAGTGTTTTGGGATCCGGTGTTAGATTGCTGATCAGTTAGAGAATTTTGGTGAGCCACGCCGCAAGGTGGCAGGGAATGGGTGCTGTGTAGAAGATTTTACAGGCCCAGAAAAGCAAAAACCCCGATAATCTTCTTCACTTTGGCGGGCGAGGAAAGATAACCGGGGCTCACTAAAACTGTATAGAGTTGTTGCTCTATGCAGGGAGTATAGATTTATGCCTTTTAAAAATCAACTCCTCCGGCGCAACATAAGCGTTGGGAGCCGTGTCTGAACAACTGTTTCCGTTCTCCCCGGTAGCAAACAGTTTTTCTGCCAGTGTTTATCGTCCCTCACGTCGGGGTGAGGCTAATCGCCTACGTAGAGGCCAGTCGAAAACGCATCGTAACAACCAGCCGGTCTACACGGGCAAAACGCCGCGCGGCATGGCTGCAAAAGTGGTGGCCTGCTTCCGTCAGCATGACTGGCGTCGAAATACCGATTTGATCGCGCTTCGCCGTACTGGTTACACGCCGTACTCCCGTGCGTCTGACCCCTCCTTTACCCCTAAACCTATGCGTATTACCCCTCGCTCTGAGAGCCGTGAGGCGCTGACTTCTCTGTCCCTGGTTCTGGCCGCCAATTGTGACTACAGCCCGGACAGCGATTACCTTTTCGAAATGATGCTGCCGGTGGAAGAGATTGCCCGCCGCATGAATGCGCTGCACGTTTATGAGAACGGTCGTAAAGCCTATGACGTTCTGCTCCATGCCCTGCGGGTGATGGAGCAACTGGACTACGTGGTGATACACCGTGACCGCGACGCCGATTCTGGCCAGAACAAGCCCATGCGAATTTTTCTCACCGACAAATGCTTCACTTCACGCGGCATCGCCGTTGAAAGCATCCGGGAGTGGTTGCATAAATATCGCCAGTGGGCGGTAGCCAGCGGACTGGCGGAGTCAATGCAGCAGAAATATCAGCGTCACCTGCTCAAAATGGCGCGTCTTGGCATCAGTATTGACCGCCACCATTCACTCAAAAACCGGCTGAGACAGATAAAACGCTGGGTTGTCAGCCCGGAGCTGCGCGATGAAAAAGCGCGAACTGAGGCAGATATTGGCGCCGTTCTTGACGAACAGGCGCGTAAAGTGCGGCAGCTGCGTCCAAAAAATAGCACGGCCACGCATGAGAACGCGTGGCGGCGATTTACGGCCAGTGGCCTGCTCACCACGATTGCGCAGATGTCGCTGGAAAGTGCCCTTAAAGCCGAGTTCCCGACGCTGCTGGCCACGGATGCTGAGACGTTTTATCGGCGGCTCCTGGAGCGTGCCGGCGTTCCACTGTCTTAACCACATTCCTCTCTAAACCTTTCCCCTTCCTGCGATTTCGCGGGGGCCTGATGCTGGCATTTTTTCCGTTCGCGGATGCTAGGCAGGCTTCCCCACGTCTGTTATCCGCCAAAATGTGCACCGGCGACGGTCGGGGCATTCTCACCCGGCAGCGCTGGCCAACGTCTGATTAAGAAATAATCGTTTAAATTCGAAGAGATAATTCTCCCGGTCGAGGCATCCCATTAACTTCGAAAACCCCTCTTAACATGTGATTAATTTCGAACGTTACTTCTGAACAAAACAAGCTTTCTAAAGAAAGAGTACTCCTGAGCCAGCCTACGGCATGGCATCTGGAGTAGCTCCCTTCGCTGTGCTCAGGGCAACCACACCTGAACAATGGCATCATTTGCCAGGGAAAAAGAAGAAGTAGCTCCCCGGACAAGCCGGGGCATAACACCCGTTATATTAGTTACAACATTCATCAGGCTTTCAAAACATCACCCCCAGCACCGAGCCTGCACGCACCCCCTCCGCCCACCTGAAAAGCCGCCCCGCCCCGGGCCAAAGGCCCGGAACAGAGTGGCTTTAAAAGTGAATGTTGTAACTACTAAATTGGTATCGCTGGAAGTAGCTTTGCTGAACGTTCTGAGTACACGCTCGTAGCTTCGCTAACGCTCGCACGCGGAGATACGCCCCGACTGCGGCCATAGGCCTTGTCGGGACCACTCCGACCGCGCACAGAAGCTTCTACGTTACTTTGAGCGGGTTTAGCTTTGCAGGGCGAAGGGGGGAATTGATGAAACCTATTAACTTAGGGCGGCTGCGCCGCGCTTCGGCGACACTTACCTCTATGAACCTTTTTGGCTTAGGTTGTCGCCTTCTATGCGCTGCGCGCATAAAACTAAAAAGTACGAAGTTTGATTAGTGGCTACATTGTAGCTACAATAAATGGACTGAATATGGAGGGTAATATGACTGATACCGTTGTTCGTGCAAGAGTATCGCCGGCTTTGAAAGCCGCCGCGATGGTTAACGCAAAAGCGCTTGGCTTAGATCTATCTACCGTGATCCGCATGGTGGTTAACCGGTTAGCAGTGAACGGTGAGCTACCGAGAGACCTGCTTCAGCCGAACCAGGAAACCTTACAAGCTATTCGCGACTTAGAAAATAATATCGAGGTAACGCGCGTCGATACGGTTGATGAACTTAAACATGATCTTGGCTGGTAATAATGCTGACTATTGTTTATCAGAGCCGGTTTAAAAAAGACGCAAAACGATATGGAAACAATAAGAAAGCGCAAAAGGTCATCTTAGAAACGATTGCGCTTCTTCAAAAAGGTGAGCCTTTACCTGAAAAATATAGAGAACATCCGCTGATTGGTAGCTATATAGGCTACCTAGAATGCCATGGAATGCCTGACTTACTCTTGATTTACCAACGTACAGATTCAGAACTAAGGCTGTATCGTGTGGGAAGTCATTCAGAATTATTTTAACTTTGAATTTATAAGTGGAAATTCTGAATTTAATCCAAAAACATCAGAAAAGGGGTCCGCATGGAAAACGGAATCTATGGTCACTCCCGTTTTTGCAACACCGATTTTGACGATAAATTGGCTTGCTTGAATCTATCCGGCGTCTGAATGGGATTTTATTCCCGCGCCTC
>NZ_JBQSVA010000013.1:0-46548 GCF_052375995.1 Ewingella sp. AOP9-I1-14 | reverse complement strand
TGGCAAAGTGCAAAACAAAGAAGCCCCCCTGCTCTGGCGAGCCGGGGGGCTTTTTACGTCATGGCTTAGTGATCACTGTGCGCGGTTGTTAAGCCAGTGGATCACAAACTGAGCGACGTTTTCTATCTTACTGAAATATAGTGATATTAGATTGATGGCTGGCAGAATCAATTCTAATTATGAATCGCCTGATAAGCCCCATAGCCTGCAGCTGCCCCGGCAATATCCCAGGCAAAATCCTTCCAACTCCACCCTGTACCCGCTTCTCGGCTGTCATAAAGCTCTTTCCCTGCACCTAATCCGACAGAAAATAGCAGCCCGAAAGACCGGCTTTTAGCATCATTCCACCCCTGACGCTCACCATAAGATGTGCCCGCAGCGGCTAAGATTGCCGAACTCATAAAATGCTGAGCTTTGTCCTTGCCTGTCCAATTGTCATTGGCGTAATGGCTACATCCGGAGGAGAGTATAATAGGGATGAGAAGGGCTACAGTAGGTAAGCGTGAGAGCAAGAGCTTCATGACTGATATTCCTGACATAAAAAAAGCCTGATCACATCGATCAGGCTTCTAGTATAGCGGATCACAAAATTCGGCTAATTAATCTGTCGATTCGAATTCGGCGTAAACGCCTAATAAGCTTACGAACTTTGATTGGGTAGTTAGGAATGCTTTCCAATTCCATATAATGAGAAACGATCTGCGTATGTTCGCGGATCTCATCCAGCTCTTTAGAGCGCTGCACCACCATTTCGCGATGCGGGTCGTGGATCAGAATGGCGTTTTCTAAGTCCAGACGCCAGGCGCGCGGGTTGAGGTTGTTACCGGTGATCAGTTGCCAGCGATCGTCAACCCACATTCCTTTTAAGTGGTAGCTGTTTTCGCCATCTTTCCAAAGACGAATAATCAGCTGGCCGCTGTCGACAAAGCGCTGTAAGCGGCTGAGGAATCGGCGCAGGTTGATTTCATACAGATAAGGCAGCGCGCCGATGATTTTAAATGGCTGATCCTGCGGGATATAGAAGTCGTTTGCCGTTTTGTCGCCGACGATAATCTCGACTTGTTTACCCCGGCGCAGCAGAGCGACGATGTTACGAGCGAGCAGGGCAGGCATATTAAAATAAGGGGTGCAGAGAGTGAGCTTTTGCTCGGCGCTGGCCATAAGATGGTGAATGGTGCGATTAAGCGAGTTTTGCTTACCCAAACCCACCATTGGCGTCACCGTCAGCTCATCATTACCCGCAGTACCGGTAAAGTGATAGCTGCTGTCTTTTAGCGACTGCCTGAACTGGCGAGTTTCGTTTTTAATCTCAATGCTTTTTGGGCGATCCTGGCGATCAAGGCGTTGCACCGCGCTGGCAGAGAGAATCGACTTCTTCATAAAGTCGACCATGGAATCGGCCAATGCAGCATTGGTGATCAGATGGTAGCGGTCATAGCGGTATTTGGCGTGACGGTGCAGGTAGACGTCGTTGAGACTGGCGCCGCTGTAGATGACTCGGTTATCCACAACAAAGCCTTTGAGATGAAGAACCCCAAGAGCTTCGCGAGTGTTAACCGGGACGCCATAAATCGGCACCAGAACGTCAGGATGCTGCTGCGCCATGCTGCAATACCAGTCGGCATTGGTATTGGACGCGGCATCGCCAATACGACCACGCTGGGCGCGGTGCCAGTCGACCAGGATACAAATTTCTAGCTCAGGCCTTAGTTGTTTTGCAGCATAGAGTGCTGACAGAACATCCCGACCACCGTCATCATTTTCGAGATACAGCGCGGCCAGATAAATCCGTTGAGTTGCTTTGGCGATAGCCTCGAGCAGCGTTGTGCGGAAATCCGTTGGGCAGTACAGCGTCTGTACAGCGTCAACCGTTTGGGGGAGTTTTGGCAGTTGAGCAAGGTGTTGTTGATGTTTATTACGTTTAAATTTTGACAACATCACAGTGCGCTTCTTCTCTCTTTAGGTAATAGCGATAGCGGTACAGACAGAACATGTACACCGCACAATCGGTCGATAATACCATTAGTAATCCCCATTGTGCGTATGTTTTGCCTATTTATGGCCTTCAGCGGCGAGGTTATGGCTAGAATTGAGGGCTAGCGTGAGATTAACGATGCCATCCTGCAATTGGATATCCACCTCAAACCCAAGCTTCCTCGCCAGTGCCACCATACCCTGATTATTCGGCATCGTGATACCTGTCAGACGCTGTATTCCGTGCTCTGTGGTGTAAATGATCATCTTTTCGAGCAGGCGTCTGCCAAGGCCAAGTCCCTTGAGATCTGAACGAACCAGCACCGAGAATTCAGCATCAATATTGTCGGGATCGGACACTGCGCGCGTCACGCCAATGATTTCAGATTTTTCATCAAAATCTCTTACCGCCACGAAAGCCATCTCGCGATCGTAGTCGATTTGGGTCATGTTGGCTAAATCCTCGTGGGTAAACTCGTTGATCTCACTGAAGTAGCGATAGTAGAGATCCTCTTTAGTCACCTTAAGGATAAAGGCTTTCAGCAGCGGCTCATCTTCAGGAAGGATGGGGCGGAAGAGGCAGCCTGAGCCATCTTTCAGCGTGACCGGCTCTTCCAGCTCTTGAGGGTAAGGGCGAATAGCCAGTCTGGATGGCCCGATATCGCTGACGTCGCTAAGTTGGAGCGTGACATCCAGCAGATTCAGTTCATCGCCGGAAGCTAGCAGCGGGTGGATCTCCAGACGGGTGATCTGCGGGCAGTCAACAATCAGGTTGGAGACTTTGACCAACAGCTGGCTGAGCGCGGGAATGTCCAGCGGGCGTGAGACATTGTGCGCCCGCACTTTGCCGCCTTTCACTGCTTGCAGCACCAAATAGCGCGCCAGCGCCTGATTGAGTGGAGGAAGTGCCACCGCGGCCTGCTTCTCAGGCCGCCATTCGCTGCCTCCTTCGCCAAGCATAATCAACGGGCCGAACACCGCGTCTTGCTCAACTACGATTCGCAACTCTTGCGAGCCGGGGCGGTTGGCCATAGTTTGCACTAACAAACCGTGAATTCTGGCCTGCGGGAAAACCTGCCTGGCGCGATCAAAAATGGCGTTAGCGGCCTGCTCGACTTCACTCGCGGTACGTAAATAGAGCATAACCCCCTGAACTTCAGAGTTATGCGGAATATCCGGCGAACGCAGTTTCAGCGCCACCGGGTAACCTACTTGCCCGGCAATATGTACCGCCTCGGCGCTGTCACTGGCAATCCAGGTTGGCAGCACCTCCATGCCGTACGCATGCAAAATGGTGCGAACTTCATGGGTATCCAGCTGGGTTGCCCCCTCGGCCAGCGCCTGAGTGATTAACCTGTGTGCCTCATCGGTATTTTGCTGCAACCCAACGGGCAGGGAGGGCGTCTCCTTCAGCTGCTTTTGGTTGCGGCGGTATTCCACCATGTGCATAAAGGCCGTGACCGTGCCTTCTGGAGTGCGATAAGTCGGGATCCCCGCCTCAGTGAATAGTCTGCGCGCCTCTTGTGACGAGTATTCGCCGCACCAGTTGGTCAGCAGGGTCACGCGCTTGCCGCGCGAATGGCCTTTCAAAGTGGCAATTAGCCGCTCGGCCGTCACCGTACCGTGCGCGGCGGCGCTTGGCGCGTGGATAACCAGCAGGGCGTCATAGTCATTGCTGTCTAGTAGCGAAGTAAGCACTGACTGATAACGCTCGGGCGTGGCGTCATCATGCAGATCTAAAGGGTTGGATATGGCAATGCTCTGCGGCAACGCGGCGCGAAGTGCGGCCTGAGTCTCTTCGCCGAGAGCCGCCAGTTTGCCATTGCGCGCCAGTAGCTGGTCGAGGGCCATGGCCGCCGGAGCGGCTCCATTACTGACAATAAGCAAGCGCTCACCTCGCAGCGGGTGCATGTGGCTTAAGGTCTCTACGGCAGAGAACAGCTCGTGGGTGTCCTGCACGCGCAGCAAGCCCGCGCGCTGAATGGCGGCGTCATACGCCACGTCCAGACTGAGCGGGCTATTGAGCAGCTTCTGCGCCTGCGTGCTGCGACCGCTTTTAATCACCAGAATCGGCTTGTTGCGCGAGGCACTGCGCGAAGCCGACAGGAAGCGACGAGCGTCGCTGACGTGCTCGAGATAGAGCAAAATGGCGCTGGTTTTACTGTCCCGCGCCAAGAAATCCAGCAGGTCATCGACATCAATATCGAGGCTGTCGCCAAGGGAAATAAAGTAGGAGAAGCCCACCGAGCGCTGCTGCGCCCAGTCGAGGATCGTGTTAGCCACGGCGGCGGACTGAGAGATAAATGCCAGTTTGCCGGGCAGGATCGGCACCGGCGAGAAGCTGGCATTGAGCCTTTGCCACGGCGCGAGTATCCCAAGGCTATTCGGCCCGAGCAGGCGCATGGCGTAGCGCTGGGCACAGGCTTTGAGTTCGGTAAATTGCTGGGAGTGGGAAGAGAGGATGATCACCGTCTTGCAGCCGCGCTGGCCCAATTGCTCGAGCAGCGCGAGGTTGCGCTCGGCGCGGGTACAGAGAATGGCTAAATCGGGCGTGATGGGCAGGCTGGCGACATCTACATAAGCCAGCACGCCGCACACCGCGCGGTAAGCCGGCGTGACGGGCAGGACTGGCCCGTTAAAACCGCCACCCAGCAGATTGCGCATCATCAGATATCCGGCGCGGCCCGGCTTGTCGCTCGCCCCTAATACCGCAATGGATTTAGGTCTTAGTAAGGCTTCTAGTCCACGCTGGCT
The DNA here is from genome assembly GCF_052375995.1 of Ewingella sp. AOP9-I1-14. NCBI lineage: Bacteria > Pseudomonadati > Pseudomonadota > Gammaproteobacteria > Enterobacterales > Yersiniaceae > Ewingella > Ewingella sp. AOP9-I1-14. Next base: position 41,820 of record NZ_JBQSVA010000013.1, on the reverse strand, counting down.
CATTCTCTTTCCTCAAATCCGTGATGCTTTTGATTCTAGAAGCTTTCCGGCTCTTTTGCTGTGAGTTGGTGCACCGGATGATGAGGTTTTCCGGCTAAATATTGGGTGCGGAAGTGGGTAAAGTGGCGCGAAAGGCCAGCCGAGGCGGCCAGATCTCCGGCTTTTTCAAGTGCTGCAGCTGCCACTTCTACCGTGCAGTGCAGTTCCGGGCGCGAGGCTTCGCGCAGGATGTAGTCGGAGCTGACACTCACATCGAGCGAGAACACCGGCAGGTTATCCAGATAAGGGCTTTTGCGGAACATCTTGCGGGCTTCGGTCCAGGTGCCATCGAGCATGATAAACAGCGGCGGCTTGCTGTCTGCCGGAATTTCAGTAAAGACCTGGCGCGGAGGCTGGGCGAAAGAGGCCGGGAACACTACGTAAGCCTGACGCATTGGGTCAGCAATGGCTTCCAGTAAAGCCGGATCGGTTTCAGTGCGCGACCACATAAAGGCTTGGGTATCAGGCAGCACGTCAGCGATCAGCCGCCCGGTATTGCTCGGCTTCATGGGTTCGGTGTCGAACATCACCAAGCAGAAGCGGCTGGTGGCCTGATGAATCTCCCGCGTGGCGCAGATGCAATTGCGTTTCGGCAGCAGGCAGGACTGGCAGCGAATAGCCCGCGAGCCGCGCGCCAGAAAGGGACGAGTAGATTGAGCTAAACGCTGCGCACGCAGGCGAAGAACGGCATTGTCTGACATAAGCATTCCGCGGGTGGAAAACCGGCTATTCTAATCGCCGTTGCCCGCAAGTGGTAGGTTCTTGTCAGCATAAAAACCAATGGCCCGCATCAAGCAGGCCATTGGTCAGGGCTTAATTCTGACTTATGCGTTACAATGATTCATTCAGCCAATTGTTGAAAGGCGTCTTGGGCATGGCACCGCCCAGAGAGTCGACCATTTTGCCCTCATTGAATACCATAATGGTAGGAATGCTGCGGATGCGAAAACGCGCACTCAGCTCCGGCTCGGCTTCAGTATTGACTTTAATGAAGCGGATTTTACCGGCACGTTCCTGCGCGACGTCTTCGAAGATCGGCGCAAAGCTCACGCACGGGCCGCACCACGGGGCCCAGAAGTCGATAACCACCGGCAGATCATCTTGCAGGTATTTATCCAGCGTACTGGCAGTTGCATGAACCACGCTGCCGGAAAATAGGGCATGGCCGCATCGGCCACACTTAGCGCCGTCATTGATACGATCCTCTGGCAGGCGATTAGTGGCCTGACATGATGGACAAATCGTATTCATAAAATAGCCTCTGTATTGCTCAAATGGGATCGGATCAACCCGAACCTGTTAGCGGTAACCGCGGGGCTGATATGTTACTTATTTGTTGTAAGTATGGAGAGATGCGGGCGAGCGAACAACGTGGTTTATTCAATGAATACGATAGTTTTAAGCTTTTGGTCCAAAGCAAGTGGCTTAGCACACAGACATCAGGTAATCTTCGCGCCCTGCGCGTAGGTGGAGAGAGAAATGAACGATTCATTCAGTGGCAAAAACGGCAAAGTCAAAGTGATGTACGTCCGCAGTGACGACGACGGCGATAACCGCAATAACGATAAACGTCCTTCCAACAATAAAGGACGTCCAGGCGATAAACCTCGCCAAGGATCCCGTCCAGACGATGCCCGCCGCAATGAGCGTCGTAGCAGCGATAACCGTGGTGATTCACGCGGTCCTGACGCACGTCGTGGCGATGCTCGCCCGCAGCGTACAGGTCGTGATGCACCTCGTCCTGCGCGTTCCACGCGTGACGATGACGGCCCGTATTCTTCTCCGTGGAAAACCGTTTCCCGCGCGCCAGACGATGAGTCAGCTCCGGATCACGGCGGAATCAGCGGCAAAAGCTTTATCGACCCAGAGCAGCTGCGTCGTCAGCGTCAGGAAGAGACCCGTGTCTACGGCGAAAACGCCTGTCAGGCGCTGTTCGCTAGCCGTCCTGACTCCATTGTTCGCGCCTGGTTCGTGCAGTCTGTGACGCCGCGTTTCCGCGAAGCGCTGCGCTGGATGGCGGCGAATCGCAAAGCCTACCACGTGGTCGAAGATGACGAGCTGGCGAAAGCTTCTGGCACCGAGCACCACGGCGGCGTTTGCTTCCTGATCAAAAAGCGTCAGGGCTTGGATGCAGACACTTATCTGCAAACGGCTCCGGCGAAAGATTGCGTACTGGCACTGGAAAACGTCGGTAATCCGCACAACCTTGGCGGCATTATGCGTAGCTGCGCGCACTTCGGTGTGAAAGGTTTGCTGGTTCAAGACCCGGCTCTGCTGGAGTCTGGTGCTGCGGTGCGTACTGCCGAAGGCGGCGCGGAACACGTTAAAGCCATTAGCGCTGACAACTTCCTCGACGTGCTGGCCAGCTTCCGCAAAGCCGGTTACACCATCGTGACCACTTCCAGCCACAAAGGCACCGCGCTCGGCAAAGCCGAACTGCCTGCCAAAATTGTGTTGGTGCTGGGTGAAGAGAGCGATGGTCTGTCCGACAGCGCATGGCAGCAGGGTGACATCAACATCTCTATTGGTGGTACCGGTAAAGTGGAAAGTCTGAACGTATCTGTCGCAACCGGTATCTTGCTGGCCGACTGGTGGCGTCAGAATCAGGGGTAATTCCCGCAGATTCACTCGCTTAAAGCATTAAAAAAGGACGCCTCAGGGCGTCCTTTTTATTTATGATTTACTTGGCGAAAAGCCTATTCAGTCAGCGGCTTAGTGCGCGCCGCCGCCGTCCTTGCTGCCACCCGCACCGCCAAACGGAGGTCGGGCAAACCAGATTAAGACCAGCAACACCAAGAAGGCTCCACCGGATAGCCAGAAAATCTCATTGGCAGAGATGATCAGCCCCTGATTGGTTATCTCCCGCGCAATCCAACCCGACGCCTGCTGGTGGCTCATTCCCATCCCTTCTAACTGCTGATAGGTCTGCTGCGCCTCTGGGTTGAACGGCGTGATGTTTTCAGTCAGGTGCGCGTGGTGCAGCGACTCGCGATTAGCCCACATGGTGGTGGTGACCGAGGTACCAATCGAGCCGGCCAGCGTACGAATAAAGTTCGACAAGCTGGATGCCGCCGCCATGCGTTCTGGCGGCAGGCCGGACAGAATAATGGTGGTCAGCGGCATAAAGAAGCAGCCGACGGCGAAGCCCTGAATAAACTGCGGCCACGCCGAAGCGCCAAAGTCCATGCCCGGCTCGAAGGTGTAAGCACGCCAGTAGAAGCACACCGCGTACATGATAAAGCTGAAGGTGATCAGCTTACGCATGTCCAGCCTGTGGGCGAAGCGGCCAATGATCGGCGACATCACTACTGGCAATATCCCCACCGGCGCTGACGCCAGGCCCGCCCAGGTCGCGGTATACCCATAGACCTCTTGCAGTAGCTGCGGCAGCAGAACAATTGCGCCGAAGTAGAGCATGTAAGCCAGACTGATACAGAGCACGCCGATGGTGAAGTTTCGCGACTTGAACAGCGACAGGTCGACTATCGGGTGGTTGTCGGTCAACTCCCAGACCACCAGGAAGCAGAGCGCCACCACCGCCACGGCGGCCAGCACGATAATTTCCGTGGAGTTAAACCAGTCCAGCTCTTTGCCCCGGTCGAGCATCACCTGCAAGCAGCCGATCCCCAGCACCAGCAGCACTAGCCCGACGCTGTCGATCGGCCGGATCTGCGTTGCCGTTTCGCGCCCTTTAAGGGTTTTCAGCGTCAAGGCCACCACGGCGATACCGATCGGCACGTTGATAAAGAAGATCCAACCCCAATGGTAGTTATCACTGATATAACCGCCGAGGATCGGGCCGCAAATGGGCGCCACGATCACCGTCATCGACCATAGCGCTAAGGCGGTACTTCGCTTGGCCGGAGGATAGTTATTCAGCAATAGACTTTGCGATAGCGGGATCAGTGGACCTGCCACCACGCCCTGCACCACACGGAAGAAGATCAACATTTCCAGACTGTTGGACATGCCGCACAGCCAAGATGCGAAAGCAAACAGTACCGTAGACCACAGGAACAGTTTGACCTCGCCGATGCGTTTCGCCAGCCAGCCGGTGATGGGGATCGAGATGGCGTTAGCCACCCCGAACGAGGTGATAACCCAGGTGCCCTGCGAGTTCGAGGCACCGAGGTTGCCGGCAATGGTCGGAATAGCCACGTTGGCGATGGTGGAGTCCAGCACCTGCATAAACGTGGCCATCGACAGCGCCACCGTCATCCAGGCTAACGGCGCGCCGACTAATGGTTTCTTATCCACGTTGGCCTCCGAAGCCGTTAGCCAGCATTGGCGTTGATCACATCAGCAATAATGGCGTTAACCGGTGCCAGATCCAGCGTTAGCGCGGTGGTCTGATACAGAGGTTCGGTACGCACTTTATCAGCCAGCACCAGGCCATTCAGGTCTTGAGTATCGACCGTCACCAGCGTGGACAAGCCAATGCGCAGCGGGTGCTTCGCCACTTGTTCGTCGTCGAGCTGAATACGCACAGGCAGGCGCTGAACCACTTTGATCCAGTTACCGGTGGCGTTCTGAGCAGGCAGCAGGGAGAACGCGCCGCCGGTACCCATATCCATCCCGACCACTTTGCCTTTATAGGTCACGTCGTCGCCGTACATATCGCTGACCACGGTAGCGGATTGGCCGATACGCATGTTCGCCAGCTGAGTCTCTTTGAAGTTAGCATCCACCCACACGTGATTGGCAGGAACCACCGCCATCAGCGCGGTTCCTGGGGTGATTTGCTGGCCGACCTGTACCGTACGGCGTGAAACCAGACCGTCGATTGGGCTGACCACCTTAGTACGTTGCAGGGATAGCCAGGCATCGCGAACCTGCGCGGCGGCCTGTAATACCTGCGGCTGTTTATCAACCGGGGTGTTCAGGATCATCGCCTGATTGGCGTTGTACTGCTGCACGGCCACGTCGAGCTGGGCTTTGGCGGTGTCGACGGCATCATGGGCATGTTGCAGCTCTTCGCGGCCAATCGCATCCACGTTTCCCAGCACCACGCGGCGTTTCAGGTCAGCTTCAGCCTGTTTCAGCTGGGTCTGGCGCAACGCCACGTTAGCCTGATATTGACGGCCATTGATGATTGACTGGTGCGTTTGGCGCACGCTATTGGCCAGCGCGGTTTTGGCGCGCTCGAAAGCCTGTTGGGCGTCGGTTGGGTCGAGGACAACCAGCGTATCGCCTTTCTTGACGTAGTCGGTGCTATCAAAGTTCACGTCGGTCACGCTGCCCGACACCTGAGCCATGATCTGCACCTGATTACCGGCGACGTAGGCGTCATCGGTACTTTGGAAATGACGCAGCACCAGCAGCCAGTAAATCAGATAGGCGATGGCGATGATGACAAATACCCCCGTTAAGAACAGCAAGGCAATTTTGCGTGATTTCTTTTTGTTGTGTGGCTGCTTAGTCGCAACCGGCTCCTGCGGAGGCGTTGACTGAATGCCCGCATTATCGCTCATGGTTTTCTCCATCCACGCTTAGGTTTTTATTATTGGTTTTTTTCCGCTGCCGGGGCCTGATAGCCGCCGCCGAGCTCGCGAATTAGACTGATTTTCGCCTGCAACAAATTACTGCTGGCATTCAACTGCGTCTGTTGCTGCTGCAACAAAGCGGACTGGCCGGTGAGTAGCTCATCGCGGCCAATCACCCCGGCTTTATAACGCGCATCTGCCACCCGATAGACATCTTCAATCGACTTCACGGCGGAAGAGGCTTGTTGCAACTGAGCCGCGCTGCTTTGCGCCACGGTCATGGCATCGGCAGTTTGCTGGACGGCGGTCAGGATGGTCTGGTTGTAAGACTCAACGGCCTCGTCGTAGCGCGCGGAGTCTCCGGCTAACTGGGAACGCAACTCTCCGCCGTGGAAGATAGGCAGGGAGAGGGCCGGTGTGATGTTCCACGCCTTGCTCGCCGCCTCTAACAGGTTCGGGTGCGTGCCGCCAAAATCAGTGGTGTTCAATCCGGCGAAGGCGCTGATGGTTAGGCTCGGGTAGAACTCTTTCTTGGTGGCTTTGACGGTCTGCAAATAGGACTCAACCAGCGAGCGCTGCGCGGCGATATCCGGGCGTTTACCCAGTAAGTCGAGCGTCAATTCACCCTTCGGCGAGATAGCATCGTCGGCAGGAAGCGGCACTTCGCGCAGATTGTTCATCGCGTCAGGACCTTGCCCCGCAAGGGCCGCCAACTGGTGTTTCAGTTGATCAATCTGGGATTGCGACTCAATCAGCTGCTGCTTGGCGCTGTCGGCCTGAGCCTGAATCTGCTGCGGCACGTCCACGCCGTAGATCCCTGCCTGATACTGCGCTTTACGCAAATCTGCCAGACGCTGATTGTTGTCGACTTCCTGTTTCAAGACTTTCTGCACCGCCAGATTCGCCTGCAACTGATAGTAAGCAGAGGCGACGGAGCTGGTCAGATTAAGCGCGGCCTGAGCCTGCTCGGCGCGCGCGGAGTCAACCTGCGCTTTGGCAGCATTGACCTGATTTTGGAACTTGCCCCACCAGTCCAGCTCATAGTTGAAGTTCAGCCCGAGCGCGTTACTGGTGTCATAGATAGGCGCTGACGGGTAGCTGGTCAGGAAAGGCGGGATGGTATTTTTTGAAATACGTTCGCGACGCCGAGAAGCCGTAGCATCAATATTCGGGGTCTGCGCCGCGTGGGCTCCTCCAAGGATGCTTTGCGCTTCGCGGACCCGAGCCGCGGCCTGGCGCAGTGACGGCGAATTTTGCAATGTCGTTGTCATCAGCGCATCAAGTTGCGGGTCGTTAAGACTGCGCCACCACTGCGGGCTTATCGACATTGAACTGACTTTCGGTTGTGCCAGTTTCAACTGCTGGGTATCCAGCAAGGTTGACTGCGGAGCGAGGTTATCGCTGGAGGCGCAGCCCGCCAATAACAGAACGGCGAACAGCGGCGTGAGTCTCCAGCTGGCTTGGAGTGACATGTGTGGTTTACCTGAACAGAAATTAGAAAAATTGTGTCGCGGTGACATCCATCTGATCGAGGCGGGTTAACAATTTGCGAGTCAGGATTTCCAACTGCTTTTGTTCATCAGCATCAAGAGTCGACCAAAGGAAATGCAGGCACTTATGTTGAGGCGGTAACACCTTCTGGATGAAAGCTTCGCCATCCGTCGTTAAATGCAAATGCAGGCATCGACGGTCATTATCGCTCTCACGGCGCTCAATCCAGCCGCGCTTCTCCAGTTCATCGGCAATACGGGTGGCGTTGGTACGCGAAGAACCCAGTGCGGAACTCAGCTCTGAAGGCTGAATGCTGTGGCTCTCCTGAGCATCCAGAGTCAGAAGCGCCATAAACAGCGTTTCATTAATACCCTGTGCTTTCAGCATCTTATTGCGATTTTCTAACAATTTACTTTGCATGTGCATCGACAACCGAGTCAGCAAAATTTCCTGATAAGGGAAATCTTTCTGTTTCTTGGCGCGGATATTTAACATGTTTTCAATTGGCGCGAACGAGCTGTCCATATGAGAAGCCTCATTAGTTACGGTTGACATAGTAACGATCGTAATTAGTAATATCAATGTCAGGAATCACCAAAGCTTTAGCAATAAGTGTGATTCATAACTCCGGTGAATTATTCGAAAGGTAATACGTTTCGCTGGCCAAATGGCGCCTCAGCCAACGAATGTTTTTCTGCCTGCCAGAAGCCAGAAATTAAACGCCTGCCCGATGAAAACAGTGCCAAAAGGCGCGAGTTAGCGGGCATCAATAAGACGCCAAAGCCAAAAAGGAATGCGAAAGGGAGATAACCAATAGTGATGGGCGGACCGTCAACCATTCCTAGCTTGAACATAGATTCATGCGGGGTAAGTGTCGTCTTTAAGACTCTGTGGGTTTGCATAGGACAGTCGGTGCGGCGTCAACGATGTATATCGTTCATGAATAATTTATAGGGCAAACATTACCAGACTGTCTGTAGTGATAACACCCTCGGAGGAAAATAAATTTCCATCATTATTATTTGCATGCTAATCAGGGGGCGTGATGATTGCCCCCGTTTGTCAGTTTTTATCAAGGCTTAGCCCGTCTGGGTCTCAGGTCATTTTGTATTTGTAACCCGACCACCAGACCAGCAGGTTTAAGGTACTCATCACCACGCCAGCGGCGGAAACGCCATACCATCCGGCCCACTCATAGGCCGAAGCAGACAAAACAGAACCTATCGCGCCGCCGATGAAATAGGTGGTCATGTAACCTGCGGTGAGGCGGTTACGCGCTTCCGGCATCGACTTATAAATCACGCTCTGGTTGGTGATGTGCACACCCTGCGCTGCCAAATCCAGCACGATAATGCCGATAATCAACGAGACCACCGAGTGCTGGCCGTAGGCGATAGCCGCCCATGACAGCAAGATAAGAATCAAACCGTAAGTGGTGGTCAACTGCGCCTTGCCTTTATCTGCCAGCTGCCCGGCGCGGGTCGCCGCCAGTGCGCCCGCCGCGCCGACCAGCCCGAACAGCCCAATCACTCCTTCGGAATAGCCATAGGCCGGGCCCGCCAGCAGGAAGGCCATGGAGGTCCACAAAATGCTGAAGTTGGCGAAGGAGCACAGGCCGATTAACGCGCGGGTACGCAGCACCGGCGTTTTGAAGAAAAGGCTAAAAATGGATTTCAACAGCTGGCCGTAGTTCAGGTCGGTGTGCTGTTTGTGGGTCGGCAGACGACGCCAAAGGATCACCGCCAAAATCAGCATCAGGGCGCTGGCCACCCAGTAGACGGTACGCCAGCCGCCGAGCTGCGCCAGCGCGCCCGCCACGGTTCGCGCCAGCAGGATACCCAGCAGCAGGCCGGACATAATCAATCCGATCACTTTGCCGCGTTTCGCCGGTTCAGCCAGGGTGGCGGCCAGTGGCACCAGAATCTGCGCCACCACCGAGAACAGCCCGGTCAACGCGGTACCAATCAGCATAATGGTCAGCGTCGGGGCCATGGCGGTGATAAACAACCCGACAGCGGAGAGGGCGGTCATCACCACGATCAGTTTGCGGCGCTCGAACATATCCCCCAGCGGGACGATAAACATCAGGCCAAAGGCATAGCCGAGCTGGGCAATGGTGACGATAAAACCGGCCTGATTGACTGACAGACCAAAGGCGCGTGCGATGGTCTCCAGCAGGGGTTGCGGATAGTAGTTACTGGCGACCGCCAGGCCCGTGGCTATCGCCATAAGAACGATCAGCCCCGGCGTGAGAGGGGAGTGCTTGGTTGAATTAGTCATTTTATTTTCATTATTAGAGAGGGAAGCAGGTTTTGGCCCATTCGCGGCGTTGCGCCACATTGAGCGAGGGCGAGTATCACCCAGCTTTAAATAGTAAACCAATGTATAATTTTCATCTTAACTATCTCATTTCGCGATGAATCGATGAACCTCAAACAGATCCGTTTTGCCCTTGCGGTGGCGCAAGAACAGAATTTCACCCGCGCAGCCCAGCGCTGCCACACCGTGCAGTCGGCCCTTAGCCACCAGATAGCCAAATTGGAAGAGGAGCTAGGCTGCGTGCTGTTTGAACGCACTTCGCGGCAAGTGAGATTGACCGCGGCGGGGCGAGCTTTTATCGGGCCAGCGGAGCAGTTGCTCGCCGCGCAAACCCACCTGCTGGATACCATGGACGCCTTGAAAGGCGAAGTGAGCGGCACTCTCACCGTAGGCATTATTTCAACGCTTAACGCGATAGATGTTATTGGCCAACTGGCGAGTTTTACCGAGCGCTACCCGCGGGTGAATATCCGCATGTATGTCGCGATGAGCGAGAAGCTGCTGGAAGACGTGCAACAGCTGCGCACCGACGTGGCTTTTGTCGGTTTATGGCCGGGAGACAGCGCCGCGCTCCGTTTGCCAAACCGCCTGCTGGCCGACGAACCCCTGGTGGCGCTGCTCAGCCCGACACATCCTTTCGCTACTTGCCCGCAGCTCACGCTTAGCCAGCTGGCCCAGGTGCCGCTGGTGGATTTTTATGCCGGAGCCGGGGCCAGGCGGCAGACCGACAGCGCCTTCAGCGAAGCCGGAATAACGCGCCACGTCAGCTTTGAAATCGACCACATCGAGTGGCTGGAGAGCATCGTTCGCCGCTCGCTGGCGGCGGGCATTGTGCCGCTTTCTCACGCCCAACACGCCAAAGACCTGATCTCGGTTCCTATCGAAAACGCCCCGCGTCGACAGGTGTTGTGCGTCTGGCAAAACAGCCTCTCCACCGCCGCCGAACGCTTTTTGGCGTTTGCAGAGGAGGAGGAAGGGGAAAAATAAAAAGGCGCTGAATAATTATTCAGCGCCTCTGCCTACTTCGCCCCGAGAAAACTCAAGGCATTTATAGAAAAGCTATTAAGACTTAGCTGCCGCAGCCGCCTCTTTTACCCAGCCATCAAAGGTGGCCTGGTGGGCTTTGATCCAGCCGTCGGTCTGGTTATTGATATCGGCTTCAGAACTTTGGCCTGCGTGCATCGCCGAGTTCTGCGCGTTGATGTCTTTCAGAGGCAACTGCATGATGGCGAACAATTTGGCGGCGGCTGGGTTAGCTTCGGCCCATTTCTTGTTCGCGACGATGTGCATGGTGCTGACTTTGAAACCGTAGTTTTTGCCATTCGGCAGCGCGGTGTCGGCGTCTTTCTCTCCCGGAACTACGGAGAACGGCACCTGCATCCACAGCACGTCTTTACCCGGCACTAACACGTCGCTGACCCAGTACGGCGTCCAGGTGTAATAGAAGATAGGTTTACCTTCTTTATAACGGGTGATGGTGTCGGCGATCATCGCCGAGTAATTGCCCTGATTGTGATTGACGGTTTTTTCCAAGCCGTAGGCTTTCAGCTGCTCATTCAGCGCGGCCTCACAGCCCCAGCCCGGCGTACAGCCCGTCAGGTCGGCCTTGCCGTCACCATTGGTGTCAAACAGCTTGGCGATTTTGGGATCTTTCAGCTGTTCGATATTGGTGATGTGGTACTTCTCGGCGGTTTTCTTGTCAATCAGGTAACCCTGCGCGGCGCCGTTGACATAGGTCCCTTGGCGATAGAAGGTCTTGTCGCCACCGGCGGCTTTGTACATTTCATCATGGAGCGGCGACCAGTTAACGGCGGTGAAAGTGGCATCACCGGCGGCAATGGTGGTGTAACCCACGTTGTAATCCACTTCGCGGATCGGCTGAACGTCGTAACCCAGTTTTTCCAGCGCCTTGCTGACCAGCAGGGTCTGGAAGGTCTCTTCACTGATGGTGCTCTGAATCGGGGTGACGGTGACGCCTTTACCCGGCAGGTCAGCGGCGAAAGTGGTGGCCGAGGCCAGCGTTGTCAGGGCGGCGGCCGCCCAGAGAGTTGATTTACGCATAGAAGAATGTCCTGTTTATGGTCGATTTATCGTCATTGTTATTACTGCTGTGCGAATTAGGATTTTTTAGCTGCGGCGGCAGCTTCGGCAATCCAGCCGTCGAAAGTGGCCTGATGAGCTTTGATCCAGCCATCCACATGCTGCTGAATGTCTGCCGTTGAGGATTCGCCTTCGTGCATCCGCAGGTTTTGCGCATTCACGTCAGCCAGAGGCAGTTTGATGATGGCGAACAGCTTAGCGGCGGCCGGGTTAGCTTCGGCCCACTGTTTGTTGGCCACGATATGTTCATTGTTGACCGGGAAACCGTAATTCTTGCCGTTAGGCAGCTTGGTGTCCAAATCTTTGTTCGAACCCGGATTCGCTGAGAATGGCACCGTCAGCCAGACCACGTCTTTGCCCGGTTTCATCTCGTTGCTCACCCAATACGGCGTCCAGGTGTAGTAGAGCACCGGCTTGCCGCTTTTGAAGCGCGTCAGAGTGTCGGCGATGATGGCCGAATAGTTGCCCTGATTCTGCTGCACCGTGCTGTCGAGGCCGTAAGCCTTGAGCTGGGTGCTAATCACGTTGCCGCATTCCCAACCCGGATCGCAGCCAGCGAGGTCGGCCTTGCCGTCGCCATTGGCGTCAAATAGCTTGGCGAGCTTGGGATCTTTCAGCTGATCGAGGCTGGTGATGTGGTATTGATCGGCGGTTTTTTTGTCGATCAAATAACCCTGCGCCGCGCCGCTGATGAAGGTCCCCTGACGGTAAAACTTCTTGTCACCGCCCGCGCCGTCATATATATCGACCTGCATTGGGTCCCAGTTCACCGCCATGTAGGTAGAGTCGCCGCTGGCGATGGCGGTGTAGGCGACGTTGTAATCCACCTCACCCGTCGGCTGCACGTCATAACCCAGCTTTTGCAGGGCGCGATTCACCAGTTCGGTTTGGAATGATTCTTCTGGAAGCGTGCTTTGCAGCGGCTTCACCACCACGCCTTTACCCGGCAGGTCGGCGGCGAAAGCGGCAGGTGCCGCCAGTAATACGGAGAGAGCAATCGCTCTGATGTGTGTCGTGCGCATAGTGAACCCTTATTCTTTTATTAAATAATTTAAGAGTGGACTGCGTTTTATGAGGCGAAGGTGCGTTAACGCGTAGTGGTACAACTTTTATGTCTCCCGGCGGCGAACCGCCGGGATGAACAGCGAGCTGTTAGGCTTTTTTGGCGAAAGGCTTGGTCAATAAGCCAATTGGACCACGGGTAAACCAGCGATGGCCACCCTTGCTGCGGGTATCTTGACCCATCGACTGTGTCAGGCGGTCGAGGATAATGGCGAGGATAACGATACCTGCACCACCCACCGACGCCAGACCCATATCCAGACGGCCGATGCCGCGCAGCACCATCTGACCCAGACCGCCTACGGCGATCATCGAGGCGATAACCACCATCGACAGCGCCAGCATCAGCGTCTGGTTAATACCGGCCATGATGGTCGGCATCGCCAGCGGCAACTGCACTTTGAACAGCATCTGGCTCGGGCTTGCGCCGAAGGACTGCGAAGCTTCAATCAAATCTTCCGGCACCTGATTAATCCCGAGGATGGTCAGACGCACGATAGGCGGCAGGGCGAAGATGATGGTCACGACGACGCCCGGCACGTTACCGATACCAAACAGCATGACGATCGGCACCAAGTAGACGAACGCTGGGGTGGTCTGCATCGCATCAAGCAGGGGGCGAATGATTTTCGCCGCGCGCTGGCTGCGAGCCAGCCAGATACCGAGCGGAAGTCCTATCAGCACGCAGAAGAACAGCGAGGTCAGCACCAGCGCCAAAGTCACCATGGCCTGTGACCACGCGCCGATAGCGCCAATCACCACCAGAGAAACCAGCGTGGCGACACCCATGCCTAACCCCGCCATCTGCCAGGCAATCAGAGCAAAAATCAGCATGGCGATAGGGGCCGGGAGTGACTCAAGGCCGTGTTGGAAACCACTGAGCACGAAGTCTACCGGCACGCGAATGCCCTGAAAAACCGGGCGGAAATTGGTTACCAGCCAGTCGATACCCTCTGTAACCCAGCGATCGAGAGGAATGAGCGTGGTGTGAAACGGGTCGAGAATGTTGAACTGGTCATGCTGCGCCGGGGCGACGTTCAGCCAGTCGTTGGCCTGCGTCGCCGCCTGATGGGTGGCATCCGGCGCGCTGTGGGCGGTCGTGGTTGCGGCATCGCTGCCGCCGGACGCGCCGCCCCAAGGATCGCTGCTGCCCGCATCGGTCGGTGCCGATGTGGCTGACTGCGCGGCGTCAACATGACCGCCGCTGGCGTTGTCCGCACTCCACGGATCGACGGACGGATCGAGTTCTTGAGTGGCTGCCTGCGCGTGTTGCACGATGCTATCGTTATGAATTGAATGCTTCATTATTCGTTACCCCCTTCTTTGTCCAGAGCACGAAGTAGCATGGCTTTGGAAATAATACCGATATAGTTATTGCTCTCATTGACCACCGGCACGGCGTACGGCGCGGCGGCAACGTGAGAAATCAGTTCACTGAGCGGCATGTCTGCCTGCACCGGTGCCGGGAACTCCAGCAGGGCGGACTCCAGTGAAAGATTGGCTTTTAGCGCGGTTTTCAGTGAGTCAATCGACACAACGCCGATAAAGCGTTCACCACGTTCCAGCACATAACCATATTCGCGGTCTGCATCTTCCAGCAGCTTGAGGGCTGCCCTCGGACCAAAACCGGGGGTTTTACGAATTAATGTCCCGCGACGGCGGGCGATATCTTTGGCGCTAAACACCTGACTGATGTCCACGCCGCGGAAGAAGGTGCGCACATAGTCATTGGCCGGATTATTCAAAATCTCTTCCGGCGTGCCGACCTGCACCACTTCGCCGCCCTGCATAATGGCAATACGGTCGCCAATGCGCATGGCTTCGTCGAGGTCATGGGAAATAAACACAATGGTGCGCTGATGCTGGGATTGCAGCTTCACCAGCTCATCTTGCATCTCGGTACGGATCAGGGGATCGAGCGCGGAGAAGGCCTCATCCATCAGCAGAATGTCGGGGTTATTCGCCATGGCGCGGGCCAGGCCAACGCGTTGACGCATACCGCCGGACAGCTCATCGGGATAAGAGTTAGCGTAATTTTCCAGACCAACCTGACGCAGAGACTCGAGGGCTTTTTGGTTGCGCTCCTCGGTTGGCACGCCAGCCAGCTCCATACCAAAGGCAGTGTTGTTCAACACGGTCAGATGGGGCATCAGGGCGAAGGATTGGAAAACCATGCTGATTTTGCTGCGGCGAACCTGGCGCAGTTTGGATTCGGAGATCTTGGCGATGTCTTCGCCGTCAATCAGCACTTCACCGCGGGTGGGTTCTATCAGACGATTGAGAAGGCGTACCATAGTGGATTTACCGGAGCCGGATAATCCCATGATGACGAAAATCTCGCCTTCTTCAATGGCCAGACTGGCGTTTTTGACACCCAATGACAGCCCGGTTTTCTCAAATATTTCTTCTTTACTCTTGCCGGAATCTATCAGCTTAAATGCGCGCTCAGGGTGCTCGCCAAATACCTTATACAGGTTCTTTACTTCGATTTTAATTGTCATGCAATGTGCATTCCTTGGAAAGAAATAGCCATCGGCTATAAATGGGTCTAGTTGTGTTTGAACTCTATAGAATCTACTTAGTACGCAAAGTACGGAAATATCGAACGGTTTACACCCTACCACAATGAGAGTCTGAGACAAGTCTCAATCTTTCTGAATAATATTCCTCGGTGCACTCCCCTGTGGCTAATTTGGCGCGAAATTTTGTTGGGTTTTTTTGTTATTTCACGTCAATTATCAGCTGTTTTCTGCATGAATTAGTGCAATGAAATCACAGGTTTTTTTGACTATTTCCACATGCTGAGATAATTATTATATTGGATTCAATTTATTGATTTTTATAGGTTTAATTGTTGTATTGTTTTTGTGGTTTATGTACAGAATAATATTCTGTTAGCGCAAGATAGAGATATTTCAAGGGGTTTTGTCATTTGGGTGAAATAGTCATTTCGCTAACAGGCTGAGAAGAGGTGGAAATCTGCTGAAGAAAAAATGTGTCGGCTGGGAATAATCCACGGATGCCGGTGGAGAATCTGTCGAAATGTAACGAAATTGTGTCAGTGAGACGCAAAAATTATCCGGCCCTTGAGCCGGATAATTTAGTCATGAACAGGGGCCTGATCTTCGCGGAATATCAGCCGGTAAAGTCGCCGTGGATGGCCAATATTTCCGTACTGCATTTCCACCGCGATAAAGCCTATTTCCACGCAATATTCCAGATACCGCCGCCCGGTAGTTTTGCTAATTCCTACCTGTTCCACCACCTGATCAACTGACCAATTGCGGTCCGGCTCGGCGATAAACACCCGGCGAACCAGCTCCAGCGTATTCGGCTCAATGCCTTTGGTCGCAGGGGCTGCGGGCATGTCAGTGGCGGGCAGGTTATACAGCCTGTCGAGCGCCTGTTGGTCGAGCACCTTCACATTGCGCAACTGATGCACAAACTGCAAAAAGCGCTCGAGCGAATTGCGCAGGCGCTGGAAAGAAACCGGCTTGATGATGTAGTCAAACGCGCCATAGCGCATCGCCTGACTGCAGGTATTCATGTCGCTGGCGGCGGTGATGAAAATCACCGAGCAGTCGAGGCTTTTCAGCAGCGCGCTGTCGATAAGCTCAATGCCTTGGCCGTCCGGCAGATAGTTGTCCAGCAGCACCAGCCGTGGCCGGTAGAGTTGCAGCTGAGTTCTGGCCTGCGCCAGCGTGGCGGCGATGCTCACCACTCGCAGATTGAAGTTTTGCTCAATAAAGTCACGGTGCAGGCCGGCCAGATAAGGCTCGTCTTCGACAATCACCACGTCCAGCGCGCTGCCGTTATTGATACTGCCCCCGTTGTTGAAACTACTCTTGTTCATCGTGTTTCCTGACATGCTCATAAAGTAGGGTAGGTCATGATTTTCTTATTAAAATAGTGCACTTAGCGCTGTTCCAGTCTGTCAAATTTTAGCTGTTGCTGCCCGGCGGTTTCGGATTGGGAATAAACAGTGAGAACACCGTACCCCGCGGCTGATTGTCTGAAATCTCAATCATGCCCTGCGCCTGATGCACATAGCTGGCGACCACATATAGCCCGATGCCGTGCTCCCCGCCGGTTTGGTCAGCCGAGGAGAGCGGCTTGGTGGTTGCGCCCTGTTCGAAAATACGCGGACGGATCTCCGCCGACAACCCCGCGCCCTGATCCGCCACTTCTATCAGCAGCTCGTCATTGCGATCGGTGAGGTAGAACTCTACCGGCTGATGCGGCCCCGGCGCGGCCAACGTGGCGTCTACCGCGTTATCAATCAGATTGCCGATAATCGACATCAGCTCCGACTCGCTCAACGCGGCGGGCATGCGCTGAAGCTGGCAAGCCGGGTCGAAGGTCAGCTCAATGCCTTTTTCCCGCGCGCTGGAGTATTTCCCTAACAATAAACCGCAAATCGTCGGCGAGGCAAAGCGCTCTGAAACAAAATCCAGCACTGCCTGCGCCCCTTCGGACTGCGCCTGAATGTAGCCCATTGCCTCGTCATAGCGTTTCATCTGCAACAGGCCGGCCAGCGTCGCCGTCCAGTTAAGCTGCTCGTGGCGCATGATACGCAGGTTGTCAGCATAGCGTTTCACCTGACTGAGCTGGCTGCTGAGGGTGTTAATGTCGTTTTTATCGCGGAAACTGACCACCCAGCCGATCTCCGATGACGGCCCAAGTTCAATGCGCACGCGGTTGACGATCACCTGCCGCTGATTAAAACGCGTCACCTCATCGTGGCTGTTGGGCGTTTCGCGGTCGCCGGTGAAGAACTCCGCGCCGGTGTGGATGATGTCGCGGATGTGCTGGCCGACCAGCAGGTCTTCCGGCTGGTGGATGTCCAGCAGCTCGCGGGCGGCGTGGTTGATGGACAAAATCCGCTGCTGGTGATCAATGGCGATCACCCCTTCATAAATGGCTTCCAGCAGCGCCTTCTGTTGGCGAACTAATAGCGCAATCTCTTTTGGCTCCAGCCAGAACATCTGTTTCTTGAGATTCTTACTGAATAACCATGAGAAAAGAAACAGCAGGGCTAATAGCAGAATGCCGGACAGGGCGGTCTGCGCCAGCAATTTCACCGTGACGTCATCGATATAAGAAATCAGGTATCCGACGGAGACAATGCCGATGACTTTATTATTGGCGTCTACGATTGGCGCTTTACTGCGTAAAGAGATTCCGATGCCGCCCTGACGCACGGTAATAATAGTTTTTCCCTCGAGCACTTCGGCGTTATCCCCGCCAACCAGAGGTTTACCGAGGCGTTCCGGCGACTGCGAATGGTACAGGTGGTCGGCATGCACATCGCCAATAACGATATAACTGGCATCGCTTTTCGCCCGCAGCGGCGCGACCAGTTTTGCCACTCCCGCGCTGTCTTCGGCCTCGACGCGCTCAGCCAGGCCGGGCATCAGGGCGATTTGCGAAGCCTGCACTTTGGCGCGGCTGCCCAAATCTTTATGCAGTTGTTCATCCACGGTGCGGAATAAAAGTAGCCCAAGTACCGCCAAAAGCACGCAGGAAAAACCCACCAGAGAGAGAAAGAGCTTTATTTGAAAGGTGAATCGTAATCGCATTCTGGCAGCCACCAAGTAAACAGAGAATAAGCCTAACATGGCGTTTTCAGCGGCGTCATTCCCATCGCGCGGTGTTGTGAGGAAATACGCAACTGCCGTGCGCCGCGGGGCTTAATAGCCACAATAATAAAAAGGCTAAAGGCGCGATTTACTACAAAGCTGATAAGCTTTGCAGCCTAAGTAACATTAACGCCATTAAAACCATTACAACCTTTAAATCAGCGATTTTAATTTGAACAGCCTCACAACGATGCGGGGTCGCTATTTTCTATCCTCATTACTAATGAAGTTTTAAAGTATGAGGAAAGTATTATGAGCACCACTGATGATTCCTACGTTGTTGTGAAAAAGAAGGAAACCCCGGCCGTTTCTGCCAAGGAGCGCTGGTGGCATATCTTGGATAACTACAAGATAGGGATCATTCCGCTGCCTTTCTTCCTGCTGGCGGGGGTGCTGATTCTGCTCGACTGCCTGAATGGCAAACTGCCGAGCGACATCGTGGTGATGGTGGCGACGCTGGCCTTCTTCGGCTTTGCCTGCGGCGAGTTCGGCAAACGCCTGCCTATCATCGGCAAGCTGGGCGCAGCGGCAATCTGCGCCACCTTTATTCCTTCCGCGCTGGTGCACTATGGCCTGCTGCCGGACGTGGTGGTCGACTCGACGGTCAAATTCTATAAATCCACCAATATTCTCTATCTCTACATCTGCTGCATTATTGTCGGCAGCATCATGAGCATGAACCGTCAGGTGCTGATTCAGGGCTTCCTGCGGATCTTCATCCCAATGCTGTGTGGCGAAATCGTCGGCATGGTGGCGGGGCTGGCGATGGGCATGGCACTTGGCCTGCCGCCGTTCCAGACCTTCTTCTTCCTTATTCTGCCGATCATGGCCGGTGGCGTGGGCGAAGGTGCTATCCCGCTGTCGATGGGTTATGCGACCATTCTGCACATGGAGCAGGGCGTGGCGCTGGGCCGCATTCTGCCTATCGTGATGCTGGGTGGTTTGACCGCTATCGTGCTGGCGGGCGTGCTGAACCAAATCGGTAAACGCTATCCGCACCTCACTGGCGAAGGCCAGCTGATGCCAGCGAAAAATGGCCTGATCGGCCACTGTTTGGAAGAGTTCAAAGGCAAGCCGGACGTCAACGCGCTGGCCTGCGGCGCGCTGCTGGCGGTGCTGCTGTACATGGTGGGGATGCTGGGTCAGCGCCTGATTGGCCTGCCAGCGCCGGTCGGCATGCTGTTCGCGGCGGTGGTGGTCAAACTGCTGAACGGCGTGTCACCGACCATTCAACAAGGGTCGATGACGGTGTACAAATTCTTCCGCACGGCGGTGACTTACCCGGTGCTGTTCGCGGTGGGCGTGGCTATCACCCCTTGGCAGGAGCTGGTTAACGCCTTCACCATTTCGAACCTGTGCGTGATTGTGACCACGGTCTGCGCGCTGGTCGGCACAGGCTATTTTGTCGGCAAGAAAATCGGCATGCACCCTATCGACGTGGCTATTGTTTCTTGCTGCCAGAGCGGGCAGGGCGGCACCGGCGACGTGGCTATCCTGACCTCCGGCAATCGCATGGCGCTGATGCCCTTCGCGCAAATTGCCACCCGCATCGGTGGCGCGATCAACGTGTCGGTTGGCCTGCTGGTCTTGGCGAAATTCTTCGCCTGATTGCTCCTTGTGCGTCACCAAGGCCCGGTTAATCACCGGGCCTTTTTCGTTTTAGCATTTCGGCGTTTATGCCACGCGGTGCGCTACAATGAGAGTATGAAATTTGCCGCAACCACACTTCAGGGACGGAGCTGTATATGTTGAAAATGATGTACGTGACGGTGCGCGACCGCGCCAGACTCAAGCAGATCACCGAGGTGCTGATCCGCTACGGTTTGCAGGATTTGCTCGCCATCGTAGGGCTAGGCGGGTTGGTGAAATCGCGCCTGGCCGCCAATGATGAGGCTGATATCCAGACTATGCCGCAGAGGCTGCGCGCCGCGCTGGAGGCCCTCGGACCGACCTTTGTGAAGTTCGGCCAGATACTGGCGACGCGCTCCGACCTGCTCGACCAGCGTTGGATTGATGAGCTGGATAAGTTGCACAGTCAGGCGCAGTTTCTACCGTGGGAAGCTATTCGCGATCAGGTGAGTCGCGACTTAGGCGGCGACCCGCAGCAGGTTTTCGCCGAGTTTGATTTAGAACCTTTGGCGGCGGCCTCCATGGCGCAAATCTACCGAGCCCGGCTGCACAGTGGCGAAGAGGTGGTGGTTAAAGTTCTGCGGCCTGAGCTGGAGAAAACCATTCAGGCCGACCTGCGCCTGCTGGCCTATCTGGCGGATACCGCCGCCGAGCAAAGCCCGATGATGGCGCGTTTCCGCCCGCAGCAGATTGTCAGGACGCTGGAGATTGCCCTCAACCACGAATTAGATCTCAGCCACGAAGGCTACAACTGTCGGCAGATCGGCGACTATTTCCGCGATCGGCCGGAGATCGTCATTCCCAAAATTTACACCCAATTCTCTTCCCCGCGCCTGCTGGTGCAGCAATATTTGCCCGGCGTTTCGCCTTCTAATCAGGCCGATTTGATCGCCGCAGGCTTTGATCGCCCGCTGCTGGCGCGGCGTGGGGCCATCGCCTTTATGAAAATGGTGCTGGATCTGCGCCTCTACCATGCCGATCCCCATCCGGGGAACCTGATGGCGCTGGAGGGGGATAAAGTCGGTTTTATCGATTTCGGTATGGTCGGCAGCCTCTCCGAGCGGCGGCGCAACCAGCTGCTGCTGTTGCTGCACGCGCTGGTGGAGCGCGACACGGCGGGGATCGTCAACACGCTGGTGGCCTGGACCGACACCGACGCGGTGGATTTGATGGACCTAGAGCTGGCGGCGCAGAACTTCTTTGACCGGCAGCTTTCTGCCCCGATGACCCTCGGCGGCGCGTTAACCGATTTCCTGCTGATGGCCCGCGAGCATCAGCTGATCCTGCCCTCCGATCTGGTGCTGCTGTTTAAGGCGCTGATCACCGCCGACGGCGTGCTGCACCGGCTGGATCCGCAGTTTGATATTGTCGCCACGCTGCGCCCGATGCTGGAAAAAATGATGCTGCAGCGCTTCTCGCCGGAGGCGACGCGCCAGCGTCTGGTGAACTTGGGGATTGAAGCCGTGGAGGCCAGCGAGGAGCTGCCGCAAACCCTGCGGCTGATCACCCAGCGGCTGAAAAGCGGCAGGCTGCACGCCGGAGTGGAGATCAAAAACCTCAGTGAGCTGAGCCGTTCGCTGGAACGCGCGGCTATTACGCTGGCGATAGCCATTGTGACTGCCGCCTTCGCGCTGGGGATCGCGCCGTACTTGATGAATTCGACCGTCAATCTATGGGGAATTCCGTTGTTCCCACTGTTGGGAACAACGGTTTGTATCGCGGGGTTGGTGCTGCTGGTGCTAAGACTGCGGCGTTAGAAGTCCCAGTCTTCGTCTTCGGTATTCACCGCCGTGCCAATCACGTAGGACGAGCCGGAGCCGGAGAAGAAGTCGTGGTTTTCATCGGCGTTCGGCGACAGGGCTGACAAGATAGCCGGGTTGACGTCCGCCATGCTGGCCGGGAACAGGGCTTCATAACCCAGATTCATCAGCGCCTTATTGGCGTTATAGTGCAGGAACTTCTTCACGTCCTCGCTCCAGCCCACGTCGTCATACAACTCTTCGGTATAGCGAATTTCGTTGTCGTACAGATCCTGAATCAGATCAAACGCCTGCGCTTTGATCTGCCGCTGGCGCTCTTCGCTTTCCAAAGCCAAGGCCTTCTGGAACTTATAACCAATGTAATAGCCGTGCACGGCCTCATCGCGAATGATCAGGCGGATCAGATCGGCGGTGTTGGTCAGCTTGGCGCGGCTGGACCAGTACATCGGCAGATAGAAGCCGGAGTAGAACAGGAAAGATTCGAGGAACACGCTGGCGACTTTCTTCATCAGCGGATCTTGCCCGTCATAATAGGAGAGAATGATCGCCGCCTTGTTTTGCAGCGCGACGTTCTCTTCGCTCCAGCGATAAGCTTCGTCAACGTCCGACGTGGCGCACAGCGTTGAGAAAATCGAGCTGTACGAGCGGGCGTGTACCGCCTCCATAAAGCAGATATTGGAGTAAACCGCCTCTTCGTGTGGCGTGACCGCGTCTTTCATCAAGGTCGGCGCGCCCACCACGTTTTGCACCGTGTCGAGCAGCGTCAGGCCGGTAAATACGCGGATAGTCAGCTGCTTCTCTTTTGGACTCAGCGTGGCCCAAGAGGGAATGTCATTGGACAGCGGCACCTTCTCCGGTAGCCAGAAGTTGGAGGTCAGACGATTCCACACCTCCAAATCTTTATCATCCTGAATCTTGTTCCAGTTGATGGCTTTGCTAATTGGCTGCGGAACTAATAATTGTTTTACTGCGCTCATTTTTAAGTCCTTTCAATCGATCACAGTGTGCAAGACACGCAACCCTGAACTTCAGTCCCGGCCAGCGCCATCTGGCGCAGACGGATGTAATAGATGGTTTTGATGCCTTTACGCCAGGCGTAAATCTGCGCTTTGTTGATGTCGCGCGTGGTGGCGGTGTCGCGGAAGAACAGCGTCAGCGACAGCCCCTGATCCACATGCTGCGTGGCTTCGGCATAGGTATCGATGATCTTTTCCGGCCCAATCTCATAGGCATCCTGATAGTAATCAAGGTTGTCATTGGTCATAAACGCTGCCGGATAGTAGACGCGGCCAATCTTGCCCTCTTTGCGGATCTCCACCCGTGAAACAATCGGGTGAATGCTTGAGGTCGAGTTATTGATGTAAGAAATAGATCCGGTCGGCGGCACCGCCTGTAAGTTCTGGTTGTACAGCCCGTGCTGCATCACCGAGGCCTTCAGCGCTGCCCAGTCTTGGGTCGTTGGGATGTGAATTCCCGCCTCGCTAAACAGCTCGCGCACGCGCTCGGTTTTCGGCTGCCACTTGTCGGCCTGGGCTTCATCGACATATTTGTCGAAGTAGCTGCCGCTGGCGTAGGTCGAATCCTCAAAGCCTTTGAAACGCTGGTTGCGCTCAATCGCCAGCTGGTTGGAGGCGCGCACGGCGTGATAAGCCACGCTGTAGAAATAGATATTGGTGAAGTCCAAACCGGCTTCTGAACCATAGTAAATGCGTTCGCGACACAGGTAGCCGTGCAGGTTCATCTGCCCAAGGCCGATGGCGTGGGAGTCCTGATTGCCCTGATCGATAGAGGGCACCGAGCGGATGTTGCTCATGTCGGAGACCGCCGTCAGCGCGCGGATAGCCATTTCTACCGTGTTGCCGAAGTCCGGCGAGTCCATCGCCGAGGCGATATTCAGCGAGCCGAGATTACAGGAGATATCTTTCCCCACCTGCTGATAAGAGAGATCTTCGCCATAAACGGTCGGCGTGTTGACCTGCAAAATCTCCGAGCAGAGGTTACTCATGTTGATGCGACCCTTGATCGGGTTCGCGCGGTTCACCGTGTCTTCAAACATCATGTACGGATAACCGGACTCAAACTGAATCTCTGCCAGAATCTGGAAGAACTCGCGGGCGTTGATCTTGGTTTTATGGATGCGCTTGTCGTTAACCATTTCACGGTATTTCTCCGTGATGCTGATTTCAGACATCGGCACGCCGTAGACCTTCTCCACGTGATACGGCGAGAACAGGTACATATCTTCATTGTTCTTCGCCAGCTCAAAGGTGATATCCGGGATCACTACGCCAAGAGAGAGGGTTTTGATGCGGATCTTCTCGTCGGCGTTTTCGCGCTTGGTATCAAGGAAACGCAGGATGTCCGGGTGGTGCGCGTTGAGATACACCGCGCCCGCGCCCTGACGCGCGCCAAGCTGGTTGGCGTAGGAGAAGGCGTCTTCCAGCATCTTCATAATAGGAATGACGCCGGATGACTGGTTCTCAATGCGTTTAATCGGCGCGCCGACTTCACGGATGTTGGTCAGCATAAAGGCCACGCCGCCGCCGCGTTTGGACAGTTGCAGCGCCGAGTTCACCGAGCGACCAATCGACTCCATGTTGTCTTCGATGCGCAGCAGGAAGCAGGAGACCAGCTCGCCGCGCTGCTTTTTGCCGCAGTTGAGGAAAGTGGGCGTGGCAGGCTGGAAGCGGCCAGAGATGATCTCATCCACAAAGTGCCCGGCGAGGGCGATATCGCCCTGAGCCAGCGTCAGCGCCACCATGCACACGCGGTCTTCGTAACGCTCAAGATAGCGTTTGCCGTCGAAGGTTTTCAGCGTGTAGCTGGTGTAATACTTGAAGGCCCCCAGAAAGGTCTGGAAGCGGAATTTTTTGGCATAAGCCTGTTTAAACAAACGCTTAATGTCTTCGAAGGCGTACTGATCCAGCACCTGCGCTTCGTAATAACCTTCTTCCACCAGATAACGCAGCTTTTCCGCCAAATTGTGGAAAAACACCGTGTTTTGATTCACGTGCTGCAGGAAGTACTGGCGCGCCGCAAGCCTGTCTTTGTCGAATTGGATACGGCCTTCGGCATCGAACAGATTCAACATCGCGTTCAGAGCGTGATAGTCCGGGCTGCTGGTGTCTGCCTCGGTAAGACTCATTTCTGTCGTTGCCAAAATTCAGTAACTCCCTGTGTAACCTTTGCAACGTCTTCCGGCGTACCCAGTAATTCAAAGCGATACAGGTAAGGCACCTGACACTTTTGGGCGATGATGTCACCGGCAATACAATACGCTGCGCCGAAATTAGTGTTTCCGGCGGCGATAACGCCGCGGATAAGTGAACGATTGTGTTCGTCGTTCAGAAAACGAATGACCTGCGTGGGCACTGCGCCCTTGGCTGAGCCGCCGCCGTAACTCGGCACCACCAGAATGTAGGGCTGAGTGACGCGTAACTTCTCTGGCTGGCGGTCAATCGGAATTCGAATCGCCGGCAGACCTGTTCTACCGACGAAACGATGAGTGTTCTCTGAACTACTGGAAAAATAGACCAACGGATTCATCCGCCTGGCCTCAGAACGCGGTTTGCAGTTGGCGCAATTCGCTGATTTTGTCTGGGCGGAAGCCAGACCAGTGATCGTCACCGGCCACGATCACCGGCACTTGCTGATAACCCATGGCGCGAACCTGGCCCAGTGCTTGCGCATCCTGCGTTAAGTCGATGACTTGGTAGGCAATGCCTTGCTTATCTAAAGCGCGGTAGGTGGCGTTGCATTGGACACAGTCTGGCTTGCTGTAAATAATAATGCTCATGATTCGTATTCCCATCCATAATGAAATCAGAGACAATTTTTGCCCGGTCGCTGTGGCGATGGCTTCAGCAGTTAGGGGGCGCGGGTGTCGGTGCTTTAGTAGCGTCCCGACGAATTGAATACTAGATGTGGTGATTTAAATTATCAACCATACAATATGTAGATATTTTAATTTTGCTTATTGCAAAAATGACAAAGCCCGCTGGGTGCGGGCTGAAGAGGGTGAGATTATTTTTTAAGCAGAGATTAACGGGTCATTTATTGACGCATCCCCACCGCAAGACGGTTAAACGCATTCATCAGACCAATAGCAAAAGTCAATTCAGAGATTTCAACGTCGCTAAATTGCGCCTTTAATGGCTCATAATCGCTATCCGCTGCGCCGGTGGCAGCAATCAGCGTCAGGCTCTCTGCCCATGCCAGCGCCGCGCGCTCCTGTTCGGAATAGGCGTGGCTGACACGCCATCCCGCCAGTTGATCCAATTTTCCCTGTGGGTATTCCGCCTTGCGCAGCGCCTTCGCGTGCATATCCAGACAGTAGGCGCAGCCGTTGATTTGCGATACGCGCAGGAACACCAGCTCAATGATGATGTTGTCCAACGGGCCTTTCTCCAGCGCGCCAAGGGCGGCTTTCATCGGTTCCATCACGCTGGCGGACAGTTGGTAGTAAGGCAGGCGAAGCTGGGTCATGTTGATCTCCTCTTGGGTTGATAAGAGATACTTTAGCCGCTGCATGGACTATACTACAGAGCCATAAAATCACTTTTTGATAGGGCCATGAATGTCCGCGTTTTCGGCTTCCTTCCAGCTCGATCCCCAGCTCTCCGCGCCACTCTATCGGCAGATTTATCAGCGCTTTAAGCAGGCCATTATGCAGAATCAGCTACAGGCCGGAGAGCGCGTGCCCTCGGCGCGCAGCCTGGCGAGCGAGCTGGGCGTCGCCCGCGCCACGGTGGATAACGCCTACGGCCTGCTGATGGCGGAAGGCTTTTTGCAGAGCCGCGGACAGGCGGGGACGCGCGTCAGCCTGTCGCTGCCGACCCTTTCCTCCTTACCGGAGCGCGTCCCCGAGCCGCCGCGCTTTACGGTTAACCCGATGTTGCCCAACAGCCGGCCTTTTCCTCTGGAACTTGGCCTGCCCGCGCTTGACGCTTTCCCGCGCGCTATCTGGTCGCGCATCGTGGCGCGGCAAATTCGCCATACGCGAATCGAGGATCTCGGCCACGCGCCGCTCAACGGCGATGCCGCTCTGCGCCATGAAGTAGCGGCCTACTTGCAGTTGTCGCGCGGCTTCTCTTGCCGACCGGAGCAGGTTTTCATCTGTTCGGGCTACGCGGCTGTGCTGGATTTAGTGATAGGTAGCCTAATGCAGCCGCAGGATGGCGTTTGGCTGGAAGATCCCGGTTATCCGGTGACGCAGGCCTTTTTCCGCGCGGCGGGCGCCACGCCGATGGGCATCCCGGTGGACGGCGAGGGGATGGACATCGACCACGCCGTTCAGCACTTCCCGCAGGCGAAATTTGCCGTGGTCACCCCCGCGCACCAAAGCCCAATGGGCGTATCACTCAGCCTGTCGCGGCGCATGGCGCTGCTCGACTGGGCCGCCAGCCGTGAGGCGTGGATCATCGAAGACGACTATGACAGTGAGTTTCGCTATCAGGGCCAGCCGCTGCCGTCGCTGAAAAGCCTCGATGCTCGGGGGCGGGTGATTTACGCCGGGACCTTTAGCAAGGTGATGTTCCCCGCGTTGCGCCTCGGCTATGTGGTGGTGCCGGAAAAGCTGGTGGATAAGGTCAGTGATTATTGCCATTTGCGCGGCTGTGCCAGCCCGAGGCTGATGCAAACCGGCGTGGCTGAGTTTATCGCGCAGGGCCATTTTTATCGCCATCTCAAGCGTATGCGCCAGCTGTACGTCGAGCGCCGGGCCTTTTTGACTCAGGCGCTGGCGGCGCGTTTTCCACGCGACCAGCTGTGGGTTAATCCACAGGCCGGGGGGATCCAGCTGTGCGCCAATTTGGCCGCCAGCTTCGACGATGCTGCCATTGCGCGCCACGCCCGCTCGCAGGGGCTGGCCATTCAGGCGCTGTCAGATTGGCAAGTGGAGCCGAGGAAGAAGGGCGATGCGCAAAGGCCAAATGGCTTACTGATGGGCTTTCCCAATATTCTCAATCAACAGCAGGCCGACAAGCTGGTCGATAAATTAGCGGCGATTTTGATTGAGAGCGCGGAGAGGTTCCCCTAAATAATTCGAATGGATGGAAGGCGGCAAACGAAGGAATCCCGATGAGCTGACATGTGTCAGTGATTCGGGTGATTGAGTGAAGCCAACGCATCAGCCATTTGAAGTATGACGGGGAAATAGAAAACGGGGCCAATATTAAATTAGCCCCGCTTCTAAGCGGAATAATGAGGGGGTCAACTTCCGCTCAGGTGCTGGTACCCGACACAGGAATTAGCACCTGTCCTACTTACTACTCAGGTTACTTCTGCTTACCGAGGCGCTTAGCGGCGACCCAGTAAAACACCGAGCACGATACCTACGGCGGCACCGACACCGACGCCGTGCCACGGATTATCTTTCACGTAGTTGGTCGCCTGATTAGCCGCGTCAATCGCGTGCTGCTTAATGTTGCTGTTGCCGTTAAAGCGGGCACGAGCATCGCGTAAAACGCCTTCGGCTTTGCCGCGAATTTTTTCCAGCTCATCTTTCGATTTAGCGCCCGAAGATTGCAGCACCTCGTCAAGGGTATCGGCCAGCAGAGTTACATCCTCATTAATGTCTCGTTCTACTTTTTCTGATTTCTTAAACATTTGGCTCTCCTTGTTTGAACTGTACTTTAAGCATAGTCCAAAATGCTGCGATGGAAGGATCCATAGGGGAATCACCCGCGATTTTCGGCGATATTAGCGGTTCTGACTATGAAGCGGCACCAGTCCCCACGCGGCTTAGCGTGACGTGGCTCAGACTTTTCTGTAAGTGGAGAAAGGTTTTACAGCAGATAACATTTTTCCCCGGCAATTAGATTTCTACTTCTGCCAAACCTGTTTATCCTATAAATATTCAATCTGTGATCTCCGTTCGGGTTCTCCCATGTCAGTAAGTACGCTGCGCACCAATCTGCAATTAAATAAACGCATTTTGTCATTCATGATATTCACCTTTGTTTGCTATCTGACCATCGGCTTGCCGCTGGCGGTGCTGCCGGGCTTTGTGCATAACACGCTGGGTTTTAACTCGGTATTGGCTGGGCTAATTATCAGCGTGCAGTACTTCGCAACGCTCATCAGCCGCCCGCACGCCGGGCGCTATGCCGACCAGCTCGGGCCGAAAAAGGTGGTGCTGTTTGGCCTGACTTGCTGTGGTATCAGCGGCGTGTTCTACATGTTGGCGGTGCTGCTGGCGGGATATCCGCTGGTCAGCCTGCTGATGCTGTGCGTCGGCCGCCTGTTCTTGGGCGTGGGCGAAAGCTTTGCCAGCACCGGCACCACCCTGTGGGGTATTGGCGCGGTAGGAGCTATGCACACGGCGCGGGTGATTTCATGGAACGGCGTCGCCACCTACGGCGCGATGGCGGTGGGCGCGCCGCTGGGCGTGATGCTCAATGCGCATTTTGGCCTGACCGGCGTCGCGGTGCTGCTGGTGTTGTCCGTGCTGCTGGCCCTCTGGCTGGCGAGCCGTAAGCAGGATATTTCTGTTACGACGGGTAAGAGGATTGCGTTCAAAGCCGTGCTGGGGCGCATGTGGTTGCACGGTTTGGGCCTTGGCTTCGGTACCGTGGGTTTCGGGGTGATCGCCACCTTCATCACTCTCTACTACGCGGAGAAGAACTGGAGCGGCGCGGCTTTCACCCTGACCCTGTTCAGTCTGGGCTTTGTGGGCATTCGCCTAATTCTTGCTAATACTATTAACCGCTTCGGCGGCCTGCGCGTGGCGCTGGCCTCCTTCCTGTTCGAAGCTCTGGGCCTGCTGATGATTTGGCTCGGCACTGACCCTATCACCGTTCAGCTGGGCGCATTGCTGACCGGCTGCGGCTTCTCGCTTATCTTCCCGGCCCTCGGCGTCGAGGCGGTGAAGCAGGTGCCGCCACAGAATCAGGGCACCGCGCTGGGGACATATTCGGCGTTTCTCGACCTCGGCTTGGGGCTGACCGGGCCGATTGCTGGCCTGCTGATCGCGCACGCGGGCACCTCGTCTATCTATCTGGCGGCGGCAATCATGGTGGTGTTGGCATGGTTAATGACGCTGCGCCTGTGGGCCAATGCCAAAGCGGCCCCGCCTTCGGCTTGAGGGTGAAAAAACATAGTGTAAAACCCCGAGAATTTATCTTTATTGGCTTTAGATAAATCCTAAAGAGGCCAAATCTCGGGATAAAGTGGTTATTCAGGCGGATGAATACGGTAAGGTCGCTCTGCGGTTAAAGAAGCGAGGAGCAACCATGTATTTACGGCCAGATGAAGTGGCGCGCGTTTTAGAAAATTCAGGTTTTGAGCGCGATTTTGTTGATGATAAAGCCTACGGTTACCACCGGGGTGAGCACTACGTGTATGTGAACCGGGAAGCGCGGTTTGGTCGGACTGCCCTGGTGATACATCCGGCGCTGAAAGAGCGCAGTGAACGTTTCGCCGAGCCAACGGCCTCTTTTCGCAGTAGTCAGGTTTACACCCGTTTCCCGCTGGACGTCGCCAGTGAAAACGAAGCCTATTACGGCATCTGCCACGGTTTCAGCTCACGCCAAATTTTGGCGAGTTATCTCGAAAACGTCTTCCGCTAAGGCGGTCGAAAAGAAAATAGCGCTGAAAATTCAGCGCTATTTTTTTGCCTATGATTGGGCGAACGGCTATTTCAGCGGCAGCAGAATGTCAGTTTGCTGGGTGTGCTCCGGCAACTCTTGGTCAAGCTGCAAATAGCGGAAATAGACTGGGAAATCGCGCAGCTCTTCACCACTTTGCGGCAGCCACTGGCGATACAGGTTGTAGACCGTTTCACTGATGCGATCGTATGAACCCACGTGGCGCACCACGGCGCAGCGGCCGCCGGGCAGGGTTTTACTGATAACTCCCTGCGAATTAGCCGGGACTTTGCCCTGCGCCTGCGGGTTGAGTTCGCCACAAATGTCAAAGCGAAACTCCTCGCCCGGAGTGACCAGCGGGTCGTTATAAGGCACGCCGTAGGTGCCTTGCGTTGTGTAATCTGACAGCCCCGAGGCTTTGCGCCACTCAATAAAGGTCGCCACCGAGTTGCTGACCCGCATTGGATCGCCGTGGTGCTCCAGCACCGCCACCGGTATCGGCTCAACTTCAATAATTTTTACGTCCATCTTCTCCATCCTCTTCTGGGTTTCCATGCCGGGAAACTGGAAATGTTTATGCCAGTCCATCCATACGGGTGCCTTGCGGAACTCGCTGGGGGTCAGGCCAAAGGTATGCTTGAAGGCGCGGGAAAAGGACTCCGGGTTTTCAAAACCGGCATCTAACGCAATATCAATAATCTTGTCCGGCGACTGCTGAACCAGCCGGTACGAGGCGCGCTTGAGGCGCATCAGCGTGATATAGCGGCTGACGCTCACCCCGCAGAACTGGCTGAACTGGCGATGAAAGTGGAACCGCGAGAAGCAGGCTACTTCGCTGAGCTGTTCAACCGTCAGCGCGCTGTCCAGATGCTGTTCAATAAAATCAAATACCTGCTCGAAACGCCGGGCGTAATCATCAAATTTGTCGTTATTCATTTTCCCTCTCTTCAAGACACCACTTTGCCAGCGGCGGGAGGAGTCATCCTGACTGAGATTGCTCTTTTCAGTGCCAGAAACAAAAACGGCCCATATAAGGGGCCGTTTCGCGCTGCACTAACCCAGAGTCAGGCTTCAGACTAAGTGGATCTGATTATAGGTTTCATTGTACTGACGGCGGAACTGCGCCAACTCGAACGGTTCGATATCCAACTCGGAGAAGTAGAACAGCGCCAGCTCGGCATGCTCGCTGGAGAGCTGCGGCGGCAGGTGCGCGCGGATCAGAATTTCGCGCCATTTGATCACGTTTTCTTCCGAAGCGTCTTTAATAAAGGTGTGGTAAATAAACACCACATAGGCCGCCTTGCGGATCTCTTCGGCATAGCCGCCGCTGATGGAGCGGGTAAACATCTGGCTCTGGCGCTTGCCCATTTCTAACAGCATGGAATCGATATAAACCGGCTTAATTTTTAGCAGGCTGGCAAGGGAGTCATTCGCCTTACGGGTATCTGCGGTCATGAACCAATAGCCAACGATAAACACGACAACAACTGCAGCTAACATAATCCATATCATTCTGGACGCTGGCCTCCGGCCTTTGACTGACGTAATGAGAAAGGTGCGCGACACCCGATAGTGCGAGTTTATCTGGTTATTACCTGAAAAGCTTAAGGAGAAAACCAAGAATTTGCGCCGCGTCGATTAACCCTGCGGATGTCACGGTGGTTTCATCATGATAGGGTAAAACGTCTAACTTTTATGGACTGTTTTTAAGGAGAGGGCATGGCCAGAAATGTTGAAATAAAAGCCAGAATTGATGATTTTTCAGCGATGTATGAAAAGCTCGCCCTACTGGCTGAGGGATTGCCGACGCTGATTGATCAAGATGATACTTTCTTTGTTTGCCCGCACGGTCGCCTCAAGCTGCGCACCTTCTCAGCGGATCGCGGTGAGCTGATCTTCTACCAGCGGCCGGATCAGTCCGGGCCGAAAACCAGTTTCTACACCCTGACCGAAACCGCCGATCCCGGCGGGCTACGCCATACCCTGACGCAGGCCTACGGCGCGGCCGGGCGGGTTATCAAGCAGCGCACTTTATTTATGATTGGTCAGACGCGGCTGCATTTGGATCGCGTTAAGCACCTCGGTGACTATCTGGAGTTTGAAGTGGTGTTGGCCGACCACGAAACCCAAGAGCAGGGCGTGGCCATTGCCGAAGATCTGCTGGAAAAGCTGCACATAGACCGTCAGGAGTTAATCGATCAGGCCTATGTGGATCTGCTAAAAGCCAAAGGCCGGCACTAGTTGCCGCTCCACCACTGCACCAGCGACGGGCCGGGGCTGAGGTCGTAATGCGCCTCGCCCAGCAGGTGGTTGAGGATCTTCGCCGAGCGCCACGCGGTGAGGGTTAGCTGGCCTTCGGCGCTGCCGTGGCTATGGATCCCGGCGTTTACCGCGTAAATGCGGTTGTTGGCCGGGCCTTCCCATTGCAGGTTGAAATTAGGCCGCAGCGGCAGGTGCTGCTCGCGGTCATAGGGAATGCGATCCAGCAGCGGCGCGAGGTAGTCCGGCAGGGCCGGGCGGTAGCCAGTAGCCAGAATCACCACGTCAGCGTCGAAATGCTCCTCGACATTTTCCAGCCCGTGCAAGGCCTGGAGGCGATAGCTGCCGTCGGCCTGCTGGCGGATAGCGTCCAGCGCGCGGTGTGGGAACAGGCGCACATTGCGCGGCTGATGCAGCACGTCAAACTTGTGGTAAAGCTGCTTATAGATGGCTTCCAGCGTGTGGTAGCTGATGCCGTCGGAAGGCAGTTTCTGGGTTTGAATCTCCCGCTCGCGGATCTCTTCCGGCAGGGTGTAGAAGTAATCCACGTATTCCGGTGTGAAATACTCATTGGTGAAAATCGACTCATCCAGCGGCTGGAAGTTGGGGCGGCGCGACAGCCAGCTCAGCTCGGCGAACTCCCCCCAGTGGCCGTCGAGGGCGTTGAGCACGATGTCTGCGCCGCTCTGGCCGCCGCCAACAATCATCACTCTTTTGCCGGTAAAATCATGCTCGCGCAGCTCAATCTCGGCGGCGTGAAAACACTGTTTGCCCAGCGCCGCGCGGGCGCTTTTCGGCACCCAGGGCGCGTGGCCGGTGCCCAGACAGATGTTGCGCGCCCGGTGATCGCCCTGCGGGGTGTGCACCACAAATTCCTCGGCGTCGTCGTCAAAGTCGATGGCGTCCACTGGCTGGGAGAAATGCAGATTGTCGATGCGATCGCAGGCCCACTGAAGGTAGTCTGAGAACTCATCGCGGCTGATGATCAGCTGCTCGGTGGCGAGGAAGCGATAAATTTTCTTCTGCTCCACCAGATAATTGATAAATGAGAATTCGCTGCGCGGCGCGACGGTGGTCACCAGATCCTGCAACACGTAGGTCTGCATGGTGGCCGTCGGCAGTAACATGCCGGGGTGCCAGCGGAAGGCGTCATTGGCATCGAAAAAATGGCTGGTCACTTTGCCGGAATCTTTTGCCAGCGCCGCCAGACTCAGGTTGAAAGGCCCAATCCCGACCCCTATCAGGTCAACTGCTGTACTCTTTTCACTGTTTTTAGACATAAATGGCATGGTGGACATACAAGTCTCTTTTGACTTTCGGATGCAGTAATCATAGAACACTGCTTTGAATGTGGATTTTTAATCGCTGAAATTAGACAGGATCTCTCATGACCCGCACACGCCGTTTTAAGCAAGTAGATGTATTTACTGCTGTTCCACTCAAAGGCAACCCGCTGGCTGTTATCTTCGACGCCGACGACCTGAGTGATGAACAAATGAGCGCCATGGCGCGCTGGACCAATCTTTCGGAAACCACTTTTGTGCTTAAACCGACCGACCCGGCGGCGGATTATCGGGTGCGTATTTTCACCCCGGACACGGAGTTCCAGTTCGCGGGCCACCCGACCTTGGGCACGGCGCACTCGCTGCTGGAGGCGGGATTGAAGCCAAAAAACGCGGGTCATTTGATTCAGGAGTGCGGCGTCGGGCTGGTGCCGGTCAAGATGCTGGAAGAGGGCGGTTTGGCCTTCCGCGCGCCCCCTGCCAGCCTGTCAGCGCTGGCGGCAGAGCACCTGCCGCTGCTGGATAAAGCCTTAAAAGGGGCGAAACGCCAGCAGGATGCCGTGCCGGTGGCGGTCAGCATGGGGTTGGGTTGGCTGGTGGTGCGTATGGAGAGTGCCAAAGCCTGTCTCGCCGCGCAGTTTGACGCGGAGGCCTTGCAAGAGATCGTACATAAGTCAGAGATGCACGGTTTGGCGATCTTCGGCCTGCATGACCAGGACGGCCCGGCGGATTATGAGCTGCGTGCTTTGATTATCGAGCAGGGCGTGCTGATTGAAGACCCGGTGACTGGCAGCGCCAACGCCTGTCTGGCGCGGGTGCTGAAGTCTCAGGGCTTCCCGGACGGAGCGCAAACCGGCGAACGCTATCAGGTGCGTCAGGGCACCATTCGCCAGCGCGAAGGCTGCGTGGCGGTGGAGTACATCGACGGTGAGCCTTGGATTGGCGGCAATACCTGCACGCTGATTGACGGCACCGTGACCCTCTAAATTTTAGTTGCTGTGAATCAATTTCTCGCCTCGTCGTGCAGCGCCATTTGCATCAAATGGATAAACGGCTGCATCACCGGCGAGGTGTCCAAATTATGGCGGTGAAGCAGCCAGGTTCGGTTCTTCACCGTTTTGCCATCGACCGTGATCGGGCGGCGATAAAGGTGCTCGGCCAGAGGTAAGTAGCTGGCGACAATGGCATAACCCAGCCCGTGCTCGACCATCGCCAGACAAACCTCCAGCTTATCGACCTCCATCGCAATGTTCGGCGCATGGGAGAAATTGGCGTTCCACCAACGCTCAATCAGTTGGGTGACGTGCGCGCCGTGGTGGATTTTTATCTGCGGCATTTGCGGCAATAAAGAGAAGTCGAAATCCTGTCGGTTCACTAAAAAATAGTCGTCCTCCTCCACCAAATGTTTGCCCTCTTTCCAGCTAAAGTCGTCCTTCACCAGCGCCATGTCGATTTCGTTTCGCAGCAGCTTTTGGAAGATCTGTTCGCTAAAGCCACTCATCACGTGAACGCGAATGCCGGGATGGGTTTGCTGAAACTGTTTGAGCAGGGCGGGCAGGCGATAAGCCGCGTAGTTGCTGGAGACGCCGAGGGTGATCTCCCCCTGCTGGCCGCGCTCCATGCTGTGCAGGGTGATTTTCAACTGCTGCAAATCCGCCAGCACCTTCAGAGCGTGCTGGGCGAGATACTCCCCCTGCGCGGTAAACACCAGCCCCTTTTGCCCTTCGGCGAACAGCCGAATCGCCAACTTGCGCTCAATTTGCCGCAGGCGATAACTCAGCGCGGGCTGCGAGGTGTAAAGCTGCTCGGCGGCGCGGGTGATATTTTTATGTTGATAGACCGCCCTAAGAATCAGCCAATCTTTTTCATTCATTGCCGCCCCGTTCCCCGTTTGTTGATGAAATGCCTCAGCCATAAAATAATTTTTGGCTAATAAGCGCAACAGATAAAAAGGCTCAATTGGACGCTTTCGGCAAAAAGCCCTATTTCTGAGGGTGTTCGTCCTGCTCTGCGAAGCATGTCCATGGCGGCGGGCGAAAATAATTTTTGGTTTTTTGCACCACGGCAGGGAAAACAACATGGCTTTTTGCACCATAACAGAACATAAAAATCGCGTGATTGGCGCGGTTGACCAGCTTTCGGATGAGGTAACGCTGCTGGCGCTAAACCTGCATGCCAATCCTGAATTGAGCTTTGAAGAGGTGAAGTCCGCCGCCGCGCTGATTGCGCCGCTGCGCGCCGCTGGTTTTAGCATTGAAGAGGGCATTGGCGACCTGCCGACGGCGTTTCGCGCCACTTTCGACAGCGGCAGGCCCGGCCCGACCCTTGCACTTTTAGCCGAATATGACGCGCTGGAAGGTCTGGGCCACGCCTGCGGCCACAACCTGATTGGCACGGCGTCAATCACCGCCGCACTGGCCTTAAAAGCCTGCGGCGAAGCCCTGACCGGCAAGCTGGAAGTGATTGGTACACCCGCAGAAGAAGAGGGCGGCGGCAAAATTATTCTGGCAAACCTGGGCTATTTCGACCACGTGGACGCCGTGATGATGTTCCACCCGCGAGATAAAACCATGGTGACGCGTGGCGGCCTGGCCTGTGTCGATGCCACCTTTAAATTTTACGGCAAGGCGGCCCACGCGGCGTCGGCGCCGCAAAACGGTATCAGCGCGCTGGACGCGGTGATTCACACTTTCGTCGGCATTAACGCCCTGCGCCAGCTGTTCACCGATGACGTCCGCGTCCACGGCATCATCACCAACGGCGGCAGCGCCACCAATATCGTTCCGGCCTATGCCGAGGCGAAATTCCTGATGCGCGCCAACACCGTCAAAGGGCTGGCTATCGTCAAACAGAAAGCGTTTGCCGCCGCACAAGGGGCGGCCGACATGAGCGGCGCGCGGCTGGAAATCGAAGAAGGGCTGACCTACGCCGAGCGCAACAACAATCAGACGCTGGCCGTTTTCTTCCAACAAAACCTGGAGATACTGGGTGTGGAAGTGGTGCCACCGCCACTCAGCGGCGGCATTGGTTCCTCTGATATCGGCAACGTCAGCCAGATCACAGCGGCCATCCACCCTTATCTGCGCATTGGCGATGTGCTGCCGCACACCCCGGAATTTGCCGAAGCCGCGGGCTCTCCGGCCGGGCTGCAAACCATGTTACAGGCCGCCAAGGCGCTGGCGATGACCGCGATCGACTTGTATCAGGACCCGGCGATGCTCAGAGCGGTGCGCGAAGAGTTTTCACAGTGGCATTCACAGCGATAACCTTGGGAAAGAGAGAACATAATGATGAGAAAAACACTGGTTTTGGCGGCTTTCGGCCTGATGATGAGCAGCATGGCGCACGCCGAAGGTGAGACGCTGCGCGTCGGCGCGGATCTGGCTTTCCCGCCTTTTCAGTTCCGTGATGCCAGCGGCAACCCGAGCGGCTTTGAAATTGACGTCACCAACGCCATTTGCAAGGCGGTTAACGTCAAATGCGAATACGTGGTGAGCAGCTTCGATGCCGAGATCCCCTCGCTGATGGCGAAAAAGGTCGATTTCATCTCGCCACAGGGCGCGACGGAAAAGCGCCGTAAAGTGATTGATTTCAGCGACTTCGTGTTCCACATCCCGACCAAACTGGTGGCCCCAAAAGGCAGCCCGCTGCTGCCAACGCCGGAGTCTCTCAAAGGCAAGCGCGTGGCGGTGCAGCAAGGGTCGATTCAGGAGATGTATGCCAATACTTTCTGGCTGCCGAAAGGGGTAGACGTGGTGGCTTACGCCGATCAGGACACCATCTATCAGGACCTGATTGCAGGCCGCCTTGATGCCTCGCTCAGCCCCGGCGTGGCGGTGACCTTTGGCTTCCTCAACAAGCCGGAAGGCAAAGACTTCGCCCTGACCGGCCCGGAAGTGCGTGACGACAAGCTGTTCAGCATCGGCTCCGCCTACGGCCTGCGCAAAGGCGATGACAAGGTAAAAGCCTTGCTCAACCAAGGGCTGGCGAAAATCATCGCCGACGGCACCTGGGAGAAAATCAAAACGCACTACTTTGGCAATTTAGAAATGGCGGTAAAACGCCCGGCAGGCCAGTAAGCTTCACCCCAACAGCCCTGATATCAGGGCTGTCGGATGACAGACATAATGACGAGCAGCCTCGACCCGTGCAGAATGAAAAAGCAAGAGTCGGAGGGGAGGAGAAAGCTCGTGGCGCTAGACTGGCCTTACTGAATGCGCTTCACTCCGCCTAACAAGAGAGGTCTGTTATGTCAGCCAATCCGAAACATGATGTGCAAAACGATCCGCGCTGGCAGGCGGTGGTGAACTGCGATGCCGCCGCCGACGGCCAGTTTGTCTATGCGGTGAAAACCACCGGCATCTACTGCGCGCCGTCTTGCGCCTCACGCCAGCCAAACCCTGAAAATGTGCAGTTCTTCAGCGACGCCGCCAGCGCCGAGCAGGCCGGGTATCGCCCTTGCAAACGCTGCCGCCAGGGTATGATCTCGCTGGCGCAGTTCCACGCCGAGCGTATTGCCCAAGCCTGCCGCCTGATAGAGCAGGCCAGCGAGCCTTATCCGTTGAAGCAGCTGGCGAGCGACGTCGGCATCAGCGCTTACCACTTCCATCGCCTGTTTAAAGCCCATACTGGCGTGACTCCCAAAGAGTATGCGCAGGCCCTGCGCGGCAAACGCCTGCAACAGAACCTGTCGCAGGATGGGCGGGTGACGGATGCGATTTACCAGTCTGGCTATGCTTCCGATGGCCGGTTTTATGAGAATGCCACGGCGACCTTAGGCATGACGCCAAAAGCTTTCAAAGACGGCGGGCGAAATGTCGAAGTGTGGTTCGCCGTCGGCCAGTGCTCTCTGGGCCATATTCTGGTGGCTGAAAGCGCGCGGGGGATTTGCGCTATTTTGCTGGGGGATGACCCGGACGCGCTGGTGCAGTCACTTCAGCAGCGTTTCCCGCACGCCGCGCTACAGGGGGCGGATGCTGAGTTTGAACAGCGGATCGCGACCATCGTCGGCTTTGTCGATGCGCCGGAAACCGGGCTGAACCTGCCGCTGGATATCCGTGGGACGGCTTTCCAGCAGCGCGTCTGGCAGGCGCTGCGCGACATTCCGCTCGGCAGCACGGCGAGCTATTCGCAAATCGCCGAGAAGATTGGCGCGCCGAAGGCCGTTCGCGCGGTGGCGGGAGCCTGCGCCGCTAACTGGCTGGCGGTGGCTATCCCTTGTCACCGGGTGGTGAAAAACGACGGCCAGCTTTCGGGTTACCGTTGGGGCGTTGAGCGCAAAAAAGCCTTGCTCGATCAAGAGCATAAAAGCCACGCGGCTAGTCGAAAATAGTCATTCCGGCATAAGGCTGGTTTCTACAGGCGGCCAGCCGATGGTGCAGGCTGCCGTCGTGGGCTTCCAGCTTATGGCCGTCCGGGTCAAGAAAATAGCAGGAGTCGCCCTGACTGCGGTTCTGCTTCCACTCAATCACGCCAGCCTCCCGCAACTTCTGCCTGAACGCCGCCATATGCTCACTGCTAATGCTGAACGCGTAGTGAGTGTATTCCTCGTGCGGCGTCGGCGGTTTGACCTGCTCCTTGCTCAGGCAGAGCCACAGGCCGGGTAGCGACAGATACGCGCCGTTGTCCCAGATGGCGTCCAGCTTAAAGCCCAGCAGATCGCGGTAAAAGGGCACGCTTCTCTCAAGATCGCGGCAAGAGAGGGTCAAATGATTGAAACCGGTGAGCATTGTTGTCTCCTTGAGTGAGGGACTCAGTCTATACTGGCGCGTTGACTTTTCGATGACGAAAGCCAAACCCAATAATAACTAAAGGATATCTTCCTGTGACGACTCTGGCTATCAGGGATGCACGAGCATCCGACGCGGCCGCACTGGCTCGCCTGCACGTGGCCGTATGGCGCGAAACTTATCGTGAATTAGCACCGGCCGAGGCGTTTGACGCACTGGATGAAGCCCGCCGTCTGGCTTTCTGGCAGGACAAATTCGCCAACCCGGCCCCAAGGCAGTTTGCTTTGCTGGCTGAGATTGACGGGCAGTTGGTGGGATTCACGCTGGCATCTGAGTCGGGCAATCCGCAGTTTGGCGAGATGGCTGAGATTAAGCTGCTGTATGTCGACACTCAATTTGCGCGTCAGGGCATTGGCCGCTGTTTATTAACGGAAATCGCCCAGCGCCTTAAAAAACATGGCTTTACCGCCGCCGGATTGGGCGTGGTGGTGGGGAATCAACCCGCCATTAACTTCTACACGGCGCTAGGGGGCCAAGAGGCCGGACGCTATACCGATTCCGGCCCTCTGTGGCTTTCCGACAATCTGATTTATGCGTGGCAAGACATCGATCAGCTGCTGCCTTCACGCTAAAACGACTATTTTCTGAAGGCTTCTAAACGCTGTTTCTGCTGGCCGTCGGCGTCGTAGTTGTCGGCGCTCAGCCACTGCTCTAATTCGGCCTTACGCGCTGGCCATTCGCTGTCCAAAATCGAGAACCACTGGGTGTCGCGGTTGCGGCCCTTGGTAACGACTGCCTGGCGGAAAGTTCCTTCGTATTCAAAACCAAATCGCTTGGCGGCGGCGCTGGAGGGCGCGTTCAGGCTATGGCATTTCCACTCGCAGCGGCGATAATTTAGGCCGTCAAACACGTATTTCAGCAGCAGATAAATGGCTTCGGTGCTGTGGCTGCTGCGTTTCATCAGCGGCGACCAGTTCACCCAGCCAATTTCAATCACGCCGTTGACCGGGTCGATGCGCATCAGCGCGACGCTGCCAATGGTGCGCTGCGTGGCGTTATCTACCACGGCGTAAAACAGTGGATCTTTACTGGCGGCGTTGGCGGCGATAAAAGTGTCGCACTCGGCCTGCGTCGCCGGGCGCTCAACGGCGAGATAGGTCCAGTCGCGGCCATCGTCGATGGCATGCCAGGCCTCAAATAGCTCTTTGCTGTGGCGCTCCACGCTCAGCGGCTCTAAATGGCAAAAACGGCCATCCAGTTGAATGCGTTGCGGAAGTTCGCGAGGTTGCCAGCCCGGCAGTTCATCGCCGACGGGTTGTCCAAAGTGGTTCAGCTGGGTCATGTCTCATTCCATTTCGTCAGTTAGTAGTAAAACCTGCGCCTATAACAGCAGAAGCATGGCTCTCCTTCAAGCCGCCGGCGTGGTTAAAACTGTTATAACTGACTTATCTGCCGCCTGCTGACAGCGCGTTTAATTTCGCTGCCAGCGGGGGAGATCAGGGGGCAGGGGTTAAGCAGAAGGTTTGTTGTTTTTAAACACGTCGAAGGTGAAGTATTTCTTCTCTAACTGCTTATAAACGCCGTTCGCATGGATCCCGGCCAGCGCCTTGTTGATGATATCCATATCCGCCTGATCGTCTTTGCGCAGCGCAATGGCCGCCCCTTCACCGAGGTACTGCGGGTCTAATACCGTTTTACCCACAAAGGCAAAATCAGCTCCGGCCTTGGTTTTCAAAAAGCCGGTTTCCGCCGCCGCGGCGTTGGTGAAGGTGGCGTCAATGCGGCCGGATTCTAAATCCAGATTCACTGCGTCCTGATTCTGGTAAGAGACCACCTGCACGCCTTTCGACTGCCATACCGCCATGGCGTAGGTTTCCTGCGTGGTGCCCTGAGATACGCCGATAACTTTGCCTTTTAAGGCTTCTGCGGTGGCATCCAACGTGCTGCCTTTCTTGGCGACTAACACGCTAGGAATGTTGTACAGCACGTCGGTGAAATTGACCTGCGCTTTGCGTTTTGGCGTGATGGCCATGGCCGACAGCACGGCATCGAACTTCTTGGCGTTTAGCGCCGGAATGATGCTGTCATAGGCCGTTTCCAACCATTCGCACTTCATGTTGGCCTGCTTACAAATGGCATTGCCCAAATCGATATCAAAACCCACCAAGGTGCCGTCAGCCGCTTTGGATTCAAAAGGCGGGAAAGAAGGGTCCACCCCAAACTTAAGCACGGTTTCCGCGTGGCTCATCGCACTAAATGAACCCAGTAACGCCAACATCACTGCACTGTATTTTTTCACGATATTTCCCCTGGAATAAGACAAGTAGTAGAACGTAAAACCCACTGATTGAATTTAAAGCAAGTTGTGTGCCGTAACCCAGAAGTATTTATCTGTGCAGTTAGTTTAGAGGGATTTGCTTAGGGAGATGTGGGGGAGGGGGA
>NZ_JBQSVA010000012.1:0-56121 GCF_052375995.1 Ewingella sp. AOP9-I1-14 | reverse complement strand
CCGGTTGCCGCTGTTTTTAATCTTTCCGACTCGTTCACTTCGTGATGTTGTTCACGTTGTTCCCTGTCGATGGAGCGGCATTATAGGGAGTTCTGAGCAGGCCGCAAGGGCTAATTTTAAGAAAAACCACTGTTTGCTGCATTCCACAGCAAATACACCGCTTATACCGTGTTTTACACAAACTTATCCACAGAGCAACATCTTGCTCAAATTTTACGAGCGCCGCGCAATCGTTTTCGCTACAATTTCGCGCGTCTGTTTTTACGTTCATTAAGGTAACAACTAAGAAAAATGAGATGCGAAAGGACAGTTATCTCAGTGCAAAGCCGCTCTTTTCTCAAAATTACTCTATATAAAGAGAAGAAAGCGCCTCTTGAACTCAGATAACACTCTTTACTGCGACTTCAAAGCCAAGGAAATAACCACCATGTTACAACCTCGTCCAATCCGCCGTGCCCTACTCAGCGTTTCTGATAAGGCCGGTATCGTAGAATTCGCCGAAGCTTTAGTGCAACGCGGCGTGGAATTGCTCTCTACAGGCGGAACTGCTCGCTTACTCGCTGATGCAGGCCTGCCGGTGACCGAAGTTTCTGACTACACCGGGTTCCCGGAGATGATGGATGGACGCGTCAAGACCTTGCACCCAAAAGTGCACGGCGGGATTTTAGGTCGCAGAGGCAAAGACGATGAGATCATGGCGCAACACGCCATCGCGCCTATTGATATGGTGGTCGTAAACCTTTACCCGTTTGCCCAAACCGTTGCGCGCCCAGACTGTTCATTGGAAGACGCGGTTGAGAATATTGATATCGGCGGGCCAACCATGGTTCGCTCAGCGGCGAAGAACCATAAAGACGTGGCGATTGTGGTTAAGAATGGGGACTTCGCTTCTATTATAGAAGAGATGGATAACAACGACGGCTCCCTGACGCTGGAAACCCGTTTCAACCTGGCGATTAAAGCCTTTGAGCACACCGCGGCTTACGACGGCATGATTGCCAACTACTTCGGTACTATGGTTCCGGCTTACCACGGCGAAACCGACAAGCCTTCCGGCCAGTTCCCGCGCACCCTGAATCTGAGCTACATCAAGAAGCAAGATATGCGTTATGGCGAGAACAGCCATCAAAACGCAGCCTTCTATATAGAAGAGAATGTTAGCGAAGCTTCGGTCGCCACCTCGCAGCAGCTGCAAGGCAAAGCGCTCTCTTACAACAATATTGCGGATACCGATGCTGCTCTGGAGTGTGTGAAAGAGTTTGCAGAGCCGGCCTGCGTCATTGTTAAGCACGCCAACCCGTGCGGCGTAGCCATCGGCGATTCCATTCTGGCAGCCTATGAGCGCGCCTATAAAACCGACCCGACTTCTGCTTTCGGCGGCATTATCGCTTTCAACCGCGAGTTGGATGCTGATACCGCCAAAGCCATCATCAGCCGCCAGTTTGTGGAGGTGATCATCGCCCCTTCCGTGAGCGAAGAGGCTCTGGCACTGACCGCGGCTAAACAAAACGTTCGCGTGTTAACCTGCGGACAGTGGCAAAGCCGCCAAAACGCGCTGGACTTCAAACGCGTGAATGGCGGCCTGTTAGTGCAAGACCGAGATTTGGGTATGGTTGAAGCCTCAGACCTGCGCGTGGTCTCTTCCCGCCAGCCGACTGAGCAAGAGCTGTCCGATGCCCTGTTCTGCTGGAAAGTGGCGAAGTTCGTTAAATCCAACGCCATTGTTTATGCCCGCGACAAAATGACGATCGGCATTGGCGCAGGCCAAATGAGCCGCGTCTACTCGGCGAAGATTGCCGGTATCAAAGCCGGGGATGAAGGTTTAGAAGTGGCGGGTTCCGTCATGGCGTCCGACGCCTTCTTCCCATTCCGCGATGGTATTGATGCCGCCGCTGCCGTGGGCATTACCTGCGTGATTCAGCCGGGCGGTTCAATTCGCGATGATGAAGTTATCGCCGCGGCAA
This sequence comes from Ewingella sp. AOP9-I1-14, assembly GCF_052375995.1. NCBI lineage: Bacteria > Pseudomonadati > Pseudomonadota > Gammaproteobacteria > Enterobacterales > Yersiniaceae > Ewingella > Ewingella sp. AOP9-I1-14. Next base: position 54,157 of record NZ_JBQSVA010000012.1, on the reverse strand, counting down.
ACGAGCACGGTATCGCCATGCTCTTTACCGACATGCGTCATTTCCGCCATTAATTCATAGACCACGACTCATTTTTTAGCGGGCTGACTCAGCCCGCTCACCCGGAGCTTCTCATGAATATTTTAATTATTGGTAACGGCGGGCGTGAACACGCCTTAGCGTGGAAAGCCTCCCAGTCCCCACTGGCGGATAAAGTCTATGTTGCTCCAGGCAATGCGGGCACGGCATTAGAACCTCTGCTTGAGAATGTGGACATCGCCGCCACCGACGTTGCTGGCCTGCTGGCTTTCGCCCAGAGCCACAACATTGGTCTGACAATCGTTGGGCCAGAAGCGCCGCTGGTTATCGGCGTAGTAGACGCTTTCCGTGCAGCCGGTTTGAAAATCTTTGGCCCGACGCAAGAAGCGGCCCAGCTTGAAGGGTCAAAAGCCTTCACCAAAGATTTCTTAGCTCGCCACAAGATCCCAAGTGCGGATTACCAGAACTTTACCGAAGTTGAGCCAGCACTGGCCTACCTGCGCAGCAAAGGCGCGCCAATCGTCATTAAAGCCGACGGCCTTGCCGCCGGTAAAGGCGTGATTGTCGCCATGACGCTGGAAGAGGCGGAAGCCGCCGTTAACGACATGCTGGCGGGAAATGCCTTTGGCGATGCCGGGCATAGAATCGTTATCGAAGAGTTCCTCGACGGCGAAGAAGCCAGCTTTATCGTCATGGTTGACGGCAAAAATGTGCTGCCGATGGCGACCAGTCAGGACCACAAACGCGTGGGCGATGGCGATACCGGGCCGAACACCGGCGGCATGGGTGCCTATTCACCGGCTCCGGTAGTGACGGATGAGATCCACCAGCGCGTGATGGATCAGGTGATCTGGCCAACTGTGCGCGGCATGGCGGCTGAGGACAACACCTATACTGGCTTCCTGTACGCTGGTCTGATGATTTCTGCCGACGGCCAGCCGAAGGTGATTGAATTCAACTGCCGCTTTGGCGACCCAGAAACTCAGCCAATCATGCTGCGTCTGCGCTCTGACCTGGTTGAGCTGTGTCTTGCCGGTGCAGAAGGTCGTTTGGACGAAGTGACCTCAGAATGGGATCCGCGCCCTTCTCTTGGCGTGGTTCTGGCCGCGGGCGGCTATCCGGGGAACTACCACAATGGTCAGCCGATCCACGGCTTGCCGCTGGAGGAAGTGCCGGACGGTAAAGTGTTCCACGCCGGGACCCGTCTGCAGAATGAGCGCGTCGTGACCAACGGTGGTCGCGTGCTCTGTGTTACCGCACTGGGCAAAACGGTGGCCGCCGCGCAGTTACGCGCTTACCAGTTGGCGAAAGATATCAGTTGGGAAGGCAGCTTCTGCCGTAAAGATATCGGTTATCGCGCCATTGCTCGCGAGCAAGACCAGTAACCCCTGCCCCAGAACGGCAAAAGGCACGCTTCGGCGTGCCTTTCTTATTGATACAGCTTTCGCCAAGTCTCTTGGCTTATAAGTCGGACTCTTTCGGTTCCCACTTACAGAAATCTTCATTGGCCACCAGCAGCAATTCATCCCCTTCTGGCGCACTGAGCCAAGCTAGCCCAAGGCGGTCATTGGCCTGCGCGGCGCGCTTGGCTAACCAAACCTGCGAGCGAACGCTGAGGCTTAGAGTGACGGGCTGGCCCGCGCAAGAGGTAATATTGCCCTGTTTCCACTGCCCCTGAATCAGCTGGACGTTACCGGCGCGCAGCGTGTTGCTGAGTTCGAGCAACTTCGCGGCTTTATATTTGTACAGCTCGATATCATCTGACGAGAGCTTTTCCCGGCGTTCGGGGAGCTGTCTCTGCATAAAGCTGACGTGGCCTTCATTGTCGAATCGCAGCATCACTCCAAGATCGGTCTTGGTGGCGTGGGTTTCGCGCATCAGGTGCAGTTGGTCTTGCTGATATTCATAGCGGGTGATCACCGTGTCACCACCATAGTAGGGGCTGTACACGTTGACGATAGTTTGAGGGTGGTGGTCGGCATTGTCGCGACGCCATAGGCGATTAATGCCTTGGTCAGCAACATAACCACTGGCGCTGAACAGCGGCGTGGTGTCTTTGGAACTGCAACCCACCAAACCGAGTACCAGCAAAGCGGCAGCCAGTTTGGAGGTGATAAACAAAAGGGGCCGCTTAGCCGCCCCCTCGCTTATTCTTTTCACTGCAAGCAATTACTTAACAGCGTCTTTCAGAGCTTTACCAGAAACGAACGCAGGCACGTTGGCAGCTGCGATTTTGATTTCTTTACCAGTCTGTGGGTTACGACCAGTACGCTCGTTACGATGATTTACCTTGAAAGTCCCGAAACCAACCAATTGTACAGCATCACCTTCTTTCAGAGACTCGGTAATAGCAGACAGTGTAGATTCAAGAGCAACTTTGGCCTGTGCTTTGGAAAGATCAGCTTTGTCCGCAATTACATCAATCAGTTGAGTCTTGTTCATAAGTTATCCTTTACAGTGTGTTTATCGTTTGCAAAGCATCGAGTGCGACGGATATGCCGATTGACAGCACCCTCCTGCATACACGCACCGATAGCCACTTTTTTTACGCACCCCAAATGTAGACCAGACAGGGTGCGGATGTGAAGCCTTAAGGCACGACAAATCAGGCGTTAAATCACGTTTTCTTGCCTTATTGCGCTAAATTTATGCCAATGTTACTCACGGCGGCTTCACGCAGGTCAGAACGTAACCCTTTTATTAATTCAAGGTCACGCTCTTCACAGTCAGCCAACAGGCGGAAAATCTCCCATTGGATGTCCCATTCTTCCTCAACAGCAGGGATAACTTTCAGTTCTTCATCGGTCATTTCTTTGCCAGCCTGAGTCATCTCAAGCATAGCAACGGTGCGAATTGACGTTTCACTGACAGCAATCGCATGCGAGAGCGTCTCACCGCTGAGCCGCGAGTGGATCAGTTCACCTAATGCGATACAGGCGTCAATTGCTGGGTAAACGCCGTAAATATCGTAGTCTTCAGCAGAAGGCACCGCCTCCTCTAACTTCTCAAGCTGTGTGTCAAAATTGACTTTGGCGTCCTTGACGACCAGCGTTTCCCAAACCAAATCCAAGATACGACGGTACAGCTGTGGTTCGCCGAACCCGGATTGCAGACAGAACATCTGATAGTTGGGATACATACGCTCACAAAGGCTCGCCATAAACGTCAGGTGTTGCCAGCTTTCTAGCTTCTCCAGACGTAAATGTATCGGATTACGTAACATGGTTGGTTCTCGTTAACTTTTTCTGCGCAGGAGTTTACCTGAAATGATTGCAGATCCCTATGCCTTGATTCCTAAAGATTCCCGCTCAGGCGCTGCCAGCGCTGAAATGCTACCCGATTTGAGGCGACGGCGTCGGCCCAACGAGTAGGTTCAGGTAGTCGATAACCCCGCATGCATTGTTCCACCCAGAAAAAAGCAGATTCTATGCTGATGTGATTACCGGGCGAAATGAACAATGGATTACAGCGTAGTTTACTGCGCCACACCCAGCCAATTTGTTCGTCGCGGTCATACAGCGACTGTCGGCTATGCAGGGCATCTTCGAGGGGTAAAAACTTGCCGAACAGGCGACTTTTTGCCACACCAATGGTCGGCACGTCGATCATCAAACCAAAATGGCTGGCGACGCCTAAACGCCTTGGATGCGCAATGCCCTGACCGTCTACCAGCACTAAGTCAGGCTGCTGTTGAAGCTGCTGCCAGGCCTGCATCAGCGCTGGCAGCTCACGAAAAGAGAGAAAACCGGGGATATAGGGCATGGTGGTCGCGATACGGGCAATCTGGTATTCCACCAGCTCAAGGGAGGGATAACTCAGGATAGCAATCGCCGCCCGCGTCACCTCGCCCCCCTGCTCGAATCCTACGTCAGCACCGGCAATAAAGCGCGGCGTCTGAAAACCGTCCGGGTCCTGTAGGACAATATTATCCGCCAGCACCCTCTGCTCTTCTCGTAAAACTTGAGTATCAATCATTCCTATACCTTATAAGCGCTTACTGATGGAAACGGCGCGATAAGTTGTGCACGGCCTCCACGAAGACGCCGGCATTCTCAGGCGGCACGTCCTGATGAATGCCATGTCCCAGGTTGAAGACGTGACCATTACCGCTGCCGAAACCAGATAAAATCGTTTCGACTTCCTGCTCAATGCGCGCAGGCTTAGCGTAAAGCATAGACGGGTCCATGTTACCTTGCAGAGCAACTTTGTCGCCCACGCGACGGCGCGCATCGGCAATGTCCGTGGTCCAGTCCAGACCCAGCGCGTCACAGCCGGTGGCGGCCATCGCTTCCAGCCACTGCCCGCCGCCTTTGGTGAACAGCGTTACCGGCACGCGGCGTCCGTCGTGTTCACGAATCAGGCCATCAACGATTTTATGCATATAGTTCAGGGAGAATTCGCGGTAATCGCGAGGGGTCAGCACGCCGCCCCAGGTGTCGAACACCATCACTGACTGAGCGCCGGCTTTGATTTGCGCGTTGAGATACAAAATCACGCTGTCCGCCAGCTTATCCAGCAGCAGGTGCAGGGTTGCCGGTTCGGCATACATCATCTTTTTCAGTTTGGTGAAGACTTTGCTGCTGCCGCCTTCAACCATGTAAGTCGCCAGCGTCCACGGGCTGCCGGAGAAGCCAATCAGCGGCACTTCGCCTTTCAGGTTTTTGCGAATGGTGCGCACGGCATTCATCACATAGCCCAGTTCCATCTCTGGATCAGGGATCGGCAACTTTTCCACATCAGCGCGGCAGGTCAGCGGAGAAGTAAAACGCGGGCCTTCGCCAGTCTCGAAATACAGCCCCAGGCCCATGGCATCAGGAATGGTCAGAATATCGGAGAACAGGATCGCCGCATCCAGCGCATAGCGGCGCAGAGGCTGTAGCGTCACTTCACACGCCAGCTCGGCGTTTTTGCACAGCGACATAAAATCACCGGCCTGGGCGCGCGTCTCTTTGTACTCTGGCAAATAGCGTCCAGCCTGACGCATCATCCACACCGGGGTCACGTCAACGGGCTGACGCAGTAAAGCGCGCAGGTAGCGATCGTTCTTCAACTCACTCATTATTACTCATTCCTTCAATAATCTTGGCCGCACGGCATTCGTCTGGGCGGCATTGTAGCATGCCTATTATTCAGCATCGCCGTCGCGCTCGGCGCGGCACAGTACGACAGTATCTTCAATCAATCGACGGGCAATAGTGCCGACCGGCGGCAACTGCGGTAAGGCATCAAAGCGATACCAACCGGCGTTGAGCAGCTCTTTCGGGTCGTGTTTGATGTCGCCGCCGTCGTATTCCGCCATAAAGGCCATCATCAGCGAGTTCGGGAAAGGCCACGGCTGGGAGCTAACATAACGCACGTTTTTGACGCGCACATTGCTCTCTTCCATCACTTCGCGGGCCACGGTCTCTTCCAGCGTTTCGCCGACTTCGACAAACCCGGCCAGCACGGTGTGAATGCCATTGCGATGGCGAACATGCTGCGCCAGCAAAATCTCTTCACCTTTACGGATAGCGACGATAATGCAGGGAGCGATTTGCGGGTAATAGCGTTCACGGCAGTGGCTGCACAGGGCGGCCCACTCGGTTTTGCTGACCTGCATTTCATGGCCGCAATAACCGCAAAACTTATGCGAACGGTAGAACTCGGCGAGCTGCACGCCGCGCCCCACCAGCTGGAATAAGCCTTTGTCCTGATCCAGCAGTTGGCGTGCGGAGAACATATTGTTGTCCATCGCCTGACGAACCAGCCAAACCGGCGCACCCTGCCATTCGCCAATTTGTCGGCAAATTTTGCCAATCAGTGAGAATTGCGCCGCATCACCAAAAGGTAATTCGCCCTGTGGCAGCCACAGCTTGCCCTCGTGGCTGATCACCCACCAGCCGTTATGTTGGTCTGTTATCTGTAATTCCATATTGTTGTTGCATAACCTCGACGAGACTGACAATCTGGTTTTCGGAAGTTAAATATTAGTTACTTACACCCACCCGAAAAAACAGCAACTTACCATATAAAACAATAAGTTAACCGCATCACGCATCCGCATGAATCCGTATAAATCTGACCAATTGGGTCAAAATGTGGATCACTTCTTGAATTCTAACGGGTTCAGTTTAACGGCATCATTCAAGTATTCGGGCGCAAAGTGCGCATAAACCATAGTCTGTTGAATTGACGCATGGCCAAGTATTTTTTGCAGTGTAAGGATGTTGCCACCGTTCATCATAAAATGCGTAGCAAACGTGTGTCGCAAAACATGACTGGCCTGCCCGCGCGGCAGGCCGACAATGATCCGTTTGAGAACGCTCCGCATATTGTTGTAGTTAGCATCAGGAAATAAGAGCCGCCCTTTACCAGAAGTGATTTCTTCATAAAGAATCGGTGAAATAGGGACTGACCTGTTTTTGCCGTTCTTCGTATCAAAGAACGTGACCTTATGCTCAATTACCGCATCCCGCATAATGCCAGCGGCTTCGCTCCATCTTGCCCCAGTAGCTAAACATAATTTTGCGACTTTGAGGTTGTCACCGTTGAGAGCGCCAAGCAAAGGGGGGATGTCATCGCGCAAGAGGAAAGACATTGTGCTGGCGTTAACTTTAAAGAGTTCCGTATCCTTGATGGGGTTTTCGCTATGATACTGACCCGCCTTTATCAAGGCATTGAAGACGCCGCTTAATAATAATTGATATCGATTTACTGAGCTTGGCTTCGCGCCAGCCTCCAACCTTGCCGCGCGGTAGTCATTAAAAACTTTGTTATTTACTTGGTCAGCACGCGGATTACCCAAATCACTATCCAGCGTTTCCATCCGCTGCTTTACTTTCGCGCCCGACTTAAGTGTCTTGCCGTGGTATTTCCACCATAGCTCAATTAGTTCAGACAATGGTCGCTTATCGGAAGGCTTTTCAATCCATTCTTTATTATGATTTTTTGCGATTGTCCACCGCTCAAACTGGAGCGCTTCGGCTCTCGTATCAAAGCGCCGCCTCACTCTTTTGCCCTGTCGGCCCTGCGGGCGAACGTCTACAAGATACTGACCCGATTCTAATTTACTGATTGTCATAATCGTCTGGCAGTTCCCCGGTGCTAATCAAGGCTAATAGTTCATCTTCCCGTAAAATCATTGTTCCCTTTTTTCTAGCAACCTCTAATTTTTTTGGCCCGGCATTGTAGCCCCCACAAAGGAAATGAAGATTAACTGTAATATCCTTCCGAACTATCATCCCAGAAGCTGCGGCGGCAGTGGTTAACCTCTCCTTATCCTCTTTTTTGAAACCCGTAAAACAGATTTCAAGCGGACCGCTAAAATCCAAGGGTCTAAGCATTCCTGGTGATTCATATTTTTTGTGCTTCTTACGCTCAATAACGAAAAGAGGTAACTCCCTAGCGCCCGGCTCGGAAACCAAGAACTCACGAACTTTTTCGGTATAAACCTCTGCATCTTCCATGCAGCCGAAGAAACCAACCACGCGGTCTGTTCTAAAAGTTTTATAGCTACCACTCTTGCTACAGATACCTTGAATGTAGTCACCAACTTCCATTGCAGTGGATAGTGCATATGCCGAGACTTTATTCTTAGTTGTTACATAGGAGATAAAAATATCGCTCATATCAAAACGTCCTTATTTTCAATTTAAAACCACGGTGACCTTTCTGAACAAATCCCACCGCCAGACCATTTATTCATTATTTTCAATGCTATCAGCCAACCTTCTGGTCGTTTTGGCGGCTGGATGTGTTGTTTTGCCCATCAGGGGAGAGAGCCGGAGAGATCTGTCCGGCACTTTCCATTGTCTTATCCGTCATTAGCCAAAGCGTATATTTCTCAAACCTAGGGTGCTGTGTAATTTTTAAGAGCATTTCACTTCCAACAGCACGGCGATCAGTTTCATAGAACTTTTGCGCCCCTTCAGCCACCCCCGTAAGTTCTGCAAATTCTTGTCGGCTCAGCCCTTCGGCCTCCCGCACATCCCTTATTTTTTTACCAAGACTCGTTGACATGGTAGCAATTGCTCCCTATTCTTTTGCTTGAGGGGTAGCTATTGCTACCGCAATCCTAATAAGTCCGAATAAATCCGAACATGATCCAAAAGGATAAACGATGACACTCAAGAGACCCAAGCCCGTAATGGTGAAAATGCCGGATTGTCCGGTCGTTTTTTGCCTCCCTTACCCGAAATTGCCACTTTCTGCATACGCCGAAGTAACAGGGCAGACCGTGCGCACCATTCAGCAGCAGGCCAATGAAGGGAAATTAGTGCTGACCAAAAACAAGCCAGGAAGGGAGCGTCAGGTAAATATGGTTTACGAATTTCTTGAGGCATACGAAGAGGCGCAAGAAGCGCTTCGCATGAAGATTTAAGGGGGCGACATGACCCATCCAATCAAAGAAGTGAGCCGCCATTCATCCATATATCGCGGCTTCTTAATTGTCCGTCGCCCGGCAACTTTTCTAAACAAGATTACCCGCTACGAAGTGACCCTGAGTGAGCAGTCTTTTGGGTTATTCGATGCACAGGCCCAAGCGACTGACTACATAGATGAATTGCACGAGCAAAAGGAGAACGCCGCATGACAGCCCCATTTTATGCAGCCGCAAACCAGATTTTGAGAATGTACGAACGTCGCCAGTTAGTTGCCAAAGAAAAAGCCCCTGCCAATTCATCATGTGAACGCTATTGGGCATATGAGCGACTTTGTGATTTAGCAGGTGCCGCAGCTTATGCGGGTAGTAAAGAAGCTACGGTCATCAAAAACGCCGCTGAACTTTGGAAAAACTCAGAGCGTATTCCAACCCCCTTCCCTGATGATTTGCACGAGGATCACGTATGACCACTGCACAATGTCCGTCACTGGCAAACATGCTGACCAACGGTCAGCAAATTACCCACCGAGCGCATCAGCGCGGATGGATTGAAACACCAGACGGTCGCCACTTCCAACCGAAAGCCACCGAAGTGCAATTCATCAAAGGCCGCCGACTACCGTTTATGGCTCGCCAACATAACAAACCCCGCTGGTTCGCTCGGCTGATGGGTATTTTTGCTTAATGATTTATGGGAGGGCTTATGTTTCCTTCAAATAACCAGCAGGTCGAGCCATTACCTTTTAAAGACTTTCAGGTAAAGGCGCGTCGGCTTTTTAAGCGAACTGAAAACACCGCTTGCCGCCGCTTTAACGCTGGCAGTGATGATTTTAAATTCGTAGTGCTTACGCTCTCGAACCGCCGCACACCCAAGCTGTTTTCACCATCTGACATTGGTAAACCGTTTGAATCTTTCAGCGACTACCAGCGGGAAAAGATAATTGACGCAATGAACAGCCTTTCGAAGTGGGGCCATGCATTGCCTAATTTCATTTCGGCATCTGACCGAATTCTAGACATTTAAATACAGCCAAAAAACAAATAGGCGCTCACGCGTCGGGTTTTCTGCATCCAAAAATCAGCAAAAGGAACTAAATAATGATGACTTCAAAATCGGCTCAATTAAGTATCACCCTTAAATCAGTTGCCTTGATTAAGGAACTTTCATTAGGGCTTGCTCCTATTGGTTGTGTTGCTGTCAGAAATTTTTGTAATGAAATTAGCCGCACTCTTATTAATCAAGCCGGTGAAATTGACTCGCTCAACGCCCATGCTCAAAACTTAGCTACAGCCTACAACAGCTATGAAGTGCATTGGGATTCTTTGATTTTCGCGATCATGGGTGCCGATGCCAAAGCGGACATTATCGACGGTGTGGACATTGAGCGAACTACTACCGCCGCAATCGAAGCCGTTAAAAAGCTGGCGTCAGAGCGTGATGAAAATCTACGTGTCGCCGAAGCGTTTCAAGCAGCCAGCAATTTAGAATATGCGTCGATACATCGCGACTACCACAACGGTGCCCACGTTGGAAATATCCGCTATCCGTCTGAGCTTATCGAAATTTTCCGTGCTGGAATGGTCAGCAAATTAAAAGAGGACATTGAGAAAGCCCGCTCAATAGGCCGCTTCCAAGAGATATACGTCAACGTGCCTTCCGGTCATGCTGGAATTGCCTTCGACCCTAGCGCCGAATTAACCAAGTCAATCCAAGACAATGCCCGCAATCACTATCGCAAAATGATGGAATCTGAAATTAGCGACTTCGTTGCGGGCCTTGGTCACCCCGGCGAACCTACTACGCCAAAACAATTCCAAGATGTATTAATGAAACGTGTCGCATCCGTATTCACTAATGCAACGCAAACCGAGTGAAAAGCCACAACCGGGGCCGCGTGGCCCCAACTCCTGCACCACCTTTTAGCTCTGGCAAGCCTGATAGATTCGCCGGGGCTTTCGTGTGGAATAAACCTTTAGCCGCAATTGGCGTCGATATGACCCCTGCGCCAATTTCGCCCCCATCAGCACCGCTTGAGCCGCACCCAGCCGTTAACGCTCATCTCGACCGCCTGAATAAAAACGGCGTTAACGAGTTGGAAGAAGGCAGTCAGGTTTTAAGCGACCTACTCAAAACCCGCGCCGCTATTGAGCGCAGCAAATACGAGCGTGAAAAGGCGACATGGTCAGCATCGCCGGAAGGCGTGGAAGAAAGATTCCAGAAAGAACCGTTTTTCATCCGATCACCGTATCAGAATAAAATTACATGGCTTCGCGCCAATCGCGGGACAAAGCACACCAATGCGTTTTTGATGGGTACCATTAAGAATGCATTGTTGCGCCTTGATGCCGTTCGCAAATACCACGGCGTTAGCCCCGGCCATGACTCTGAATTCATCGCCTATTACCGCCCGTCATACTGCCATTTGGCCGAGTTCACCAAGCCGAGAGTCAAAACGCTGGCGAACGAAGTCGCCGGTCGTCTGAACGAAATGTTTACCACGGCCATTGAGGAGCGCGGAGGCGATGCCGCCGTCCTGCCAGATGATGAACTGCTGTTTATTTATCGCCATATGGCCGTTGAGGTTCACGCGCTGCGCGTGCGTCCACCGTACTGGAAAAAGCTTAGGCCGCTGTTTGCACCGGTCGAACTGCCACCGGAACCGCTCGACCGTGCTGTCTTTGTGTCGGCATTGTCCCGCCTGATTAATGCTGATTGGTGGGAGCATCAGTTATGGCGGCTGCGCTGTGACTGGCGCGAAAACCAACTCCGCGCTATCGGCAGCATCCACAAACGTGCGACGCCGTACATTAGCCGCGACGCGCTGGCCGACTGGTTGGAACAGCGCCGAAAGAACCGCGAGTTTTTCAAATCGCACGAACTGGACGACGGCGAAGGCAACCGTATGTCGCTCGAAGCAATGGTCGATGCCAGCATCAGCAACCCAAGCATTCGCCGGCATGAACTCATGGCCCGCATGAAAGGCATTGAGTTTATCGCCCAGTCACGCGGCGACGTTGGCGTTTTCTATACCATCACCTGCCCGTCGAAATATCACGCCACCAACGCCAGCGGTCACGGCAACCCGAAGTGGAACCACAGCGATGTGAAACAGGCCCAAAAATACCTTACTAACCTGTGGGCGCGTATTGGCTCGAAGCTAAACCGCGAAGGCTTGCGCGTTTATGGCTTCCGCGTTGCCGAACCCCATCATGACGAAACGCCCCATTGGCACTTGTTGTTATTCATGCAGCCAGAAGAACGCCAAGCGATCACCTCAATTATGCGCGGCTATGCCATTAAAGAAGACCGCGCAGAACTGGGCAAGCGCACCGGAGCACGCTTCACGGCCAAACGCTTAGACCCGAAGAAGGGCAGCGCCACGGCTTACATCGCGAAATACATTTCGAAGAACATCGACGGCTACGCTCTGGACGGTGAAAAAGACCACGACACAGGCAAGCCGCTAAAAGAAACCGCCCGTCTGGCAATGGCGTGGGCGTCCCGTCATCGCATCCGTCAGTACCAGCCGATTGGCACACCACCGGTGACGGTCTGGCGTGAGCTGCGCAAGCTGAATAACCAGCTGGTCGGCAACCTGATTAAAGCCGAAAGCTATAAACGCGGGCAAAAGCTGTTACCCGATACTGCGATGGATGCGGTGATGTCAGCAGCCGACGCCGGTTGTTTTGCTACCTACATCATGCGCCAAGGCGGCGTCCTGATTCCCCGCGACAGCTACGTCGTGCGTCTGGCCTATGAAGACTGCGAAAAGCCTAACGCCTACGGCGAGATCACCGAGAAGATTTTCGGCATTTTCTCGCCCCGATTGGGCGAGGATTCCCGCGTCTGTACGCGGTTAAAAACATGGACGATTGTCGCCAAGCAAAAGACGCAGCCCGCCGCAGAACAGCGCGACGCCATGGAGGTTTTGACCTTACCGGACGGCCCCGCCGTCCCTTGGAGTTCTGTCAATAACTCTACGGGAGAGGAAAATTTAAACACTATTCCGGGAGTTGAAGACAGAAATGTCGATGATATTGCCCCTGATTTTGAGCGGTTCACCGACAAAGACCGCCGCGCACTGCTGCGAAGGATGAGAAGCGAACCGGCAGCACCTAAAAAGCATGAAAATCCGTTCCCGGATGGGAATTCTATGCACGAAGCCTGGGCGAACGCAGAGGAAAAAGCGCAGGAAATGGCCCGAGTGCGTGAGTCAAAAATGATTAATGCCAGAAATAAGGCATCAAAAATTATCGACTCAGCCTATACGGCCGGAATTAGTATTGATGAACTGAACGCAATGTCGTTAGCCATGGGTGGCGAAATCACCTTCAACAACCGGCGTTATATTGCATCGAAAGATGGGAATTTGTTTGCGCTGGACAGAGGTAGTAAAGAGCGGTCGACAGCATTGCACCAATTTATTGGCCGCATTAAAGAAGCCACAAAAAAACCCGCCTAAGCGGGTTTTCTCATTTAAACAGCCTGCCCATTTAGCAGGTTAAGCGCGAATTGCCGTTCGTCTGGCTTCAACTGGTCTATTAAGAATTTCACCAGTTTGTTGCCGGTCAGCCCGCTGGGGCTGAGTGAATGTGAGAACGTCGCGTTAAAAACGAAGGTGTGGCCGCACTCTACCTCTGAACAGGCACAGTATAAATCGGCCAGTTTCTTGTCTTTCCAGTCAGATTTACGAATGATGGCCGGTGACCCGCATTCTGGACAATTAATTTTAAAAATGCGCATGTTTACTACCCCGCACGCCAGCGCCAACAATGGGGATGATTTTAGCGTATTTGTGCTCATTTCTCGCCCTTTTCAGCGTCAATTACTGGGATTTCAACATCAAAATTTAGATGCAGGTGCGCGGGGATCTCCTTGTCGCTGTTAATCCCGTTCATAAATTTACGCTGGAGCGGGATAACTTCGTCTTTGCGGTAGGTATTACGGGCTGTTTCGGGATTGCCCATGACCGCGCCGTTGGTGGGAATAATGCCCGCCAGTCCAGCCGGGAAGCGGTGCGCGGTGAAAATATCCTGTGCGGTAATGCCTTTCACGTTGGCAAACTCATCCTTTGCACTCACCTCGCCAACCGGCAACAGCTTCAACCCCTCCGCGCTTCCGTTGGGAATATTCACAAACATATTGCGGAAGTTACCCAGCCCCTTTGACTGCTCAATCTTTTCTTTAATTTCCGCTTCCACCTCGCCGGTGATGTTGGCGTCGTTTGCATACAGGATGAAGCCCATGTGTGCGCCGTTGTGGTAATAGCGACGACGGAAAATGGTTGATTCGCTGTTAAGCAACACCGAGTGGATGCCGCCGATATAATCCGGCAGGCCGTAAACCTGTTGGCGTGGGTCATACATTTTAAAAAACACCACGTCGCGCGGGTCATAAATCAGCGCTGGCCCTTCCTGCAACACCACGAAATCCCCATCCTTTCGACAACGCAGATAGAGCGACGGCAACGGCAGCAGGTCGATAACCTGCCCGAAGGCGTTACGAATTTTCAAGACGGCCACGTCGCCAAACAGCAGATAATCAAACGCCATTTGCTCAACCTGATCCGTTGTTAGCCCGCCGCCCAGGTAGCCACCGGCCACCATATTGCGTCGAGCGTACAGCACGCCGCCGTGCTGGCCGTTGAGGTTCGGCAACTGCGCCAGCGCCAAACGGTCAATCGGTTGCCGCCAGTGGTCATAGTCGTTGTCGTACCAGATGTTGTGATAGTCGGTACCGGTGGTAAGTATGGGTTCCGGTTCGCCGAAGGTGATAACGCTCCCTTTCCCTGGCGTGAACGTTTTGGGCGTTGCAGCGACGGCGTGCTGCTTGCGTTGCTTGCGCTTTTTGTTTGTCATGCTGCTTTTCCAAAGGCCCAGGTAGATGGGCGGTCAAATTCATAGTCCAAGGGTTCGTTAATCACGGCGTGCGAGATAGCGAAGAAAACGTCAGCGTGGCCGGTGGCCTCCGAGCGTTCGGCGACAAAGGTCAGCGCGTTGCCGCTGGCCGTGGTGGTGCGGCGTATCGCCATGAAGCTGGCCGGGATTTCGGCCCGCTCTTTTTTGGTTTCGTCCTGTGCATCTTTTGCCCACTCGATGCGCTTGCGTTCGACCGTGTCGATCATCTTCATGACCAGGCGGTTTTTACTCTCGACGCTGTATAAAATGGCGTGCGCCTCGCGCGGGGCAAACTTGGTCACCAGGTCATAAACTCCTTTCCCGATGCCGGTCGTATCAATGCCGATGTAGGTAATGTTAAAGCGGCGCATAAGCTGCTTTATCTGCTCGACCTGCCAGCTAAAATTAAGCCCCTGCCACTGGTGAATCTCCAGCACGCGGAACCGTTCGCCCTTATCAATCGGCGGGGCTACTATCACAAAGGTGGAGTTGTCCCCCGACCGCGACGGGTCAAAACCGGCCCACACTTCGCGATTGCCAAACGGTCGCGCCGCTGTCGGGTCATAGTCTCCCCAGATTTCCCGGTCGACTTCGCAGGCCACCAGGGCGGCAAGCTTGAATACCGCGTCTTTGCTGTCGACGAACTGACACATGTAGAGCATGGCGAAGGCGGTCGGGTTGTATTTGTTGCGCAGCCGCTCAATATCGACCCGCGCCCCCAACCCGCCCTTGACGGCGTCTTCCATGGTGATGACGTAACGCCAAATACCATCGGGTGATGCGCAACCCTGCTCGCGCATCGCGCTTTCTTTCGGGAATACCGCCGCTTTGCGCTTGGCGTCGTCGGCTTTCCATTCGTCGCCAGACCACACGCCGTAGGCTTGGTGCGTTTTGGCGCTGGGCGTCGAAAAATAGGTTGTACGAAATTTGTCATGCGTCGCCATGGCTGACGCCACTTCATGCAATTTGGTGAATTTGGGTATCCAGAAAACTTCGTCACCGTACAGGTGGCCGTTAAACCCCTGCGCCGTGCTGGCGTTGGTTGAGAGAAAACGCAGAATCGCGCCGTTGCTGAGTCGAATATTTTTACCGGTCAGCGTGATGCCGAAATGTAACTGTGCAAACTGGACGATGTACTCGCGGAATATTTCAGACTGTGCGCGGGAGGCTGAGAAAAAGACCTGATTGTCGCCGGTGAGGACGGCGTCTTCGAACGCTTCCCAGGCAAAATAGTAGGTCATGCCCACTTGGCGGCTTTTCAGAACAAAGCGCCAGTCTTCATCTTTATGGTCGCGACAATGTAATTGGTATTCGTACAGGTGTGTGCGTGACCACTCTTCCAGCATTTCCGGCGTGATGCTGGATATGTCATTCTTCTTATACTTACGCTTACGCCCTTCTCCTGATCCCCCTCCCTCGAAACCGCCATCGTCATAGACCGTCATGTTTTTGGCCTTAATCTCAGCCATCTTTTCAGCGTGTTTATTATTTTGGGCCATGAGTTTGACGTGTTGGGCCACCAGGTCGCGCAACTCCTCCAACTCCAGCGCGGTTTTCTTCTCGCGGTTGGTCAGTTGGTTGACGCGGCGGGCGATGGAATCTTCGATAGATTCCGCAGGCAGCAGGCCAGCCCACTGGCCCACATCGGCCCAATGGTAAATCGTGCGCGGCGGGAGGTTTAATTCCTGCGCGATATCTTTAGGTGTCCAGCGCTTAATATATAAAGCGCGGGCCGCCTCTTTTATTTCGTTCGAATATTTTGCCATACGGCTATTATGTCGAGAAAAAAGAAACGAAATTATCATTAAATATCGGCATTAAGTGGTTAAGCATTTATAACCGAACGCACCCGAAATAAAGCGGGTGCGCGATATTCCGCATTTCGTAATACTGCCCTCCACAGAATATTGCTTATTAAATTCACCGATTATTTAAGGTTTGTTATGCCGCAACCTAATTACCGTACAGATTGGCTTTGCATTGCCACGTCCGGCCAAGCCGTTGACGGTCGAACTATTGAAGCGCAATGGTTAATTGATGCGGCAGAAACTTACAGCCGCGACACCTACACCGCGCTAATTTGGCCGCACCATCCGCAGTATGAATACGCCGAGCGCGAATTCACCTGCAACCTTGGCGAAGTCGACGCATTGAAAACCGAAACCGTGGACGGCGTCGTAAAACTTTATGCCCAGCTTATTCCAAATCGTTTTCTTATTTACGCCAATGAAGACGGGCAAAAGTTATTTACCTCTGCTGAATTCATGGGCGACTTTGCGGGAAGCGGTCGTGAATATTTAATGGGCCTTGCCGTTACCGATATTCCGGCAAGCCTGGGCACTGAAAAAATCAAATTCCAGTTAGCCGGGGAAGAAAAACCCGCCGAACGCGGAAATTTAGAAACGTTCAGTCTGGGTAAATTAAAGACTCAGAAAAAAGAACCGTCTTTATGGTCGAAATTATTTTCAACCCGTAAAGAGTTTACGCCAACACCAGAACCCAACACCGACAACAAGCCCAACGAGGGCGAGGAAAAAAAGATGGATGAATTAAAAGCCCTCTTGCTGCAAATGATCCAACTCCTGAACGACGGCCAAGCCGCCGCCGAGGGAGACGGGGACAGCGACACGCCAGAACTTGCCGCCGATGAAGTGGCAGACATTGCCGACCAAATTGCCGACGCGGCGGAAGAAGTCTCCGAACTGGCCCAAGACGTTGCCGACAACCCCGAAGACGAAGTCGTCGCGGCTGAATTCAGCGTTGCAAAAGCCAACCTGGTCAAAGCCATGAAGGCGTTTAGCAACAAACCGGCACCGGCTCGCCGTCGCGAACGCCGCCAGTTCAGCGCCCGCCGCGCGGGTAAAAAAGGCCCCAAAGACGGTAAGCAAGCCGAGCTAACCAAGCTTTCCGCCCAACTGGCTGACGTCATGACCAAACTGTCGGCGCAGGAAAGCAACGGCACCCAGCGCCCTAACCGTGCGCCAGGCGGTGGCGATAAGCCGCGCGAACTCGTTTAAGCGTCAGTTACTTAGCGCCCGTTTTTTAAGGAAAACACTATGCACCAGAACCAACAGCTATCCTCGCAAGCCGAGGGGATGCTCCACAAATTCACGGCGGCCCTTGCCCGTTCGTATGGCGTACGCGGTACCGATAAGTACTTCGCGATCACCCCGCCAAAAGAAACCCTGTTGCGCGACGCGCTGCTCCAAGCATCTGACTTTTTGCGCCTCGTTAACGTCAAAGATGTTAACCAAACCACCGGGCAGGTCATTAGCACAGGCAAACCGGGCATTTATACCGGCCGTAAAAAAGGCGGTCGCTTTAGCCGCCCGCTGGGTGTGGATGGTAACGAGTACCAATTATACGAAACGGATTCCGGTTCGTATCTGGACTACAACACCCTGACCAACTGGGCAAACTCCGGTAGCGAAGACGAATTCTTCCAGCGTATTCAGGCATTCAGCAATGAGTCGTTTGCGCTCGACATGCTGCGCGTCGCTTTCAACGGTATCAGCGCCGCCGAAAATACCGACCCGGAGAAGAACCCAAACGGCGAAGACGTCAACATCGGCTGGCACAAAATCGTCAAAGACCGTTCACCGGCGCAGATTATTGCCGATACGGTCACGCTTGGCGGTGCCGGTGCTGATTTTGTTTCTCTGGATGCGGCGGTTACCGACTTGCTTCACGCCTGCATTTTAGAGCAGTACCGCAGTGACCCACGTCTTTGCGTACTGATTTCCGGTGACCTCATTGCGAAAGACGCTACCACCATGATGAACATGGTTGACCGTCCGACCGAAAAAGTGGCCGCGCAGCTAATGAACCGCCAGATTGCTGGCTTAGATGTTTACAAACCGCCATTCATGCCCGAAGGCCGTTTGATCATCACCACGCTGGAAAACCTGCATATTTACACGCAGGGCGGCACCCGCAAGCGTAAAGCCGACTGGAGCGATGACCGCAAGCAGTTTGAAAACAGCTATTTGCGCATGGAAGGCTACGCCGTTGAGCACGACGAACTTTACGCCGCGTTCGACAAAATCACCCTCGCGGAACCAGTGACCGAACCAGGCGGAGACGCATAACGATGGCTATGTCCCCCTGTCAGCGCCACCGCGCACGCATCAAGGCCGCCGAAACGCTGGACAAGCGCGAGGCGCTCACTTCATCACCGGTGAGTTTCCATTTGCAAAAACTGGAACTGGAAAGCGATGTCGCACACCTGCGCAGCCTGCCGCGCACAGAAGACCGCGTCAAGATGAAACGCGACGAACTGTTGCCGCGCTGGTTGCCGACCGTGGAAGCGTACATCGCCGGTGATAAGCGTTACGCAAATCCGGCCCTGGTGTACTGCGTGATTTGGCTGCTCGACACGGGGGAAATCGAAAAGGCGCTCGACTGGGCTGATATCGCTATCGGCGAAGGCCAAGACATGCCAGACAACTTCAAAAGCACGATGCCCGCATTTATTGCCGACACCGTGCTGGAGTGGGCGATGGTCGAGGCCGCCAGCGGTCACAGCATCGAACCGTTTTTCAGCCGGACGTTTAACAACATCCGCGACAAATGGCGGCTGCATGAAGACATCAACGCCAAGTGGTTCAAGTTTGCGGGGCTTTACCTGCTGCGAGACCACAACGGCGAACCCCGCGCCACGGCGGTGGAAGATGTCGACACGCTGGAAAAGGCCGACGAACTGCTGGCGCAGGCCGAAAAGTACAACAAAAACGCGGGTGTAAAGACCATGCGGGCGAAAATTCGCGCCCGTATTAATGGCCTCACAGCCGAGTAAAGACTACCGCAAGCCGGGGCGGGCGCGGTGGAGGCATAAGCCCGTAAGGCTTTTGGCCGTGGAAACCGTTAGCCCGCTTCTCACATGCAACAGAAGGATAGCCCCATGAGTGGCCCAAGTTTCAGCATCAGCGGCAAGCCGGTGAACTACCAGTCTGACGCGATCACCAACGGCGTGACCTTCTGGCCGGATTTGAATCTGGGCGAGTTTCAAAAGTCCCGCACCCTGCCCGCTGACCTGCCACCGGAAACCGCAGGTCTGGCGGTGCTGGCAGCGATTGCCGAGGTAAATGACAACCTCGCCGACGTGGTCAGCCACTGGACGGGCAAGGGCTTTGACCAGGCCAAAGACGTGCCGGGGGCCAAGATGGGTGACGAAAACCAGCTTACTGCCCAGTACAAAAAAGCCGTATATGCCAGGGCGAAAGCCGATTTGCTGGGTGAGTTTGCCACCATTGGCCGCCGTGAGTCGCATCCGGGCCAGGAGAGCAGCGAAACCCGCGCGGGCCTGCTGGCCGAGTCCGCATTCGTCATGCGCAACATGCTGAAACTGCCGCGCGTCGGGGTACATCTGATATGAGCCAGATAGAGAGCCTGACCGCGTTTATCACAGCCAACCTGCCGCCCGACGTCATGCAGATGTTCGAAAGCAGTCAGGACAATTGCGAACTCATGCGCAGCGGCCAGGCGCTGGGGAATAACCAGAAGCGCATCGGCGTGCTGCGTTACGACGCCACGCTGTCATGGGACCGTTTTCCGTTTCGCGTCTGTTCGCCCGGTCTGGTTTATGCCCTGGTGCTGACGTGGGTCAGTGAGCACGCCAACGAGTTTCACGACAAGTTGCAGCTACCCGACCCGACCGTCGACCCGGAGTTTGACGACGAAGGCTATTGCATCCTGCAAATCGTGGTGCCAATGGCAGACCCGATCATCCTCAGAGAAGACGAGAGCGGCGACGTTCCGGCACAGGGTAAGCGCTGGTCATTGGTTGACCCTGAAATCTGGACGGCGACGGAAGCCGAATTTATCACCCAACACGGTGGTAAGTCGTGATACGCGGCAACCTGAACCAAACGCAGCTTAAGCAGATGCGGGCAGCGCTTGCCGCCGCTGAGTTGAAGCCCAAACAGCGCCAGCGCCTGTTATGGCGTATTGCCAAACTGGGCATCATCGTGGCGGCCAAACGGAACCAGCGAAACCAGACCGCGCCAGACGGCACGCCGTGGGCACCGCGCAAGCGAGGCAAAGGCAAGATGCTGAAAGGCTTGCCCAAGCTGCTGGCCGTGCGGGAAATGCCAGAAATTCAGGGGGTGCGTATCTACCTGAAAGGCGGCAACTACCGCAACGGCACCAAGCCCATCGCGGCGGGTCTGGTCGGTGCCGCACAGCAGGACGGCGCCAACATCAAAATGAACGCCAGCGGGGCACCGCGCAAGGCGCAGGCCAACCGGCCCGCCCTGCCTCGCCAGGCTAAAAAGCTTCGCGCCCTGGGCTACAAAATGCGCCAGGGCAAAAAATGGGTAAAACCATCGAGCAAAAAAATCATGGAAACCCTGAGCATGCCCCAGGCGGGACTACTGATTAAAAAATTACGGGGCACACCGACGAAACGCACCTGGACAATCGACTTACCGGGACGCGTGTTTTTAGGGGTGAGTAACGAAGAATTTAACAAAATACTTGCGCGGCAAATGCAGGCGATCGGCTTCGGCTGGGACGTCAACGCGCAGGACATCAGAGGGTAAACCCATGACATGGCCACTCGTTAACGTCAGTCAGATTAACCGCTACAACGGCACCACGAAAGACGTCGAGCGCGTCGTTTTGTTTGTCGGCTATGGCGATACCAACGTCGGGAAAACGCAGGCAATTAACACCGCCACCGACTTAAACAAGGCGCTGGGCGACAAAGATAGCCTGTTAAAAAGCCTGGTCAGCGCGGCCAGCAATAACGCCGGTCAAAACTGGTTTGCCTACGTGCACGTTTTAGGCGCGAAGGATGAATCAAAACCCGATGATGACTGGATGGCCGCCGTCACGGCGGGCCAGAACGTGGCATCCGTCGAAGGCGTTGTCCTCGCGTTTGATATCGACCAGCAGGCAACCATCAACCGCGCCAGCGAGATGCGTAACACCCTGAAAGCCAAGTTTGGCCGCTTCGTGTGGTTCGCCCTTTCCGTGGGCGGCCCAGATACCACCGAAACGTGGCCCGCTTACCTTGTCCGTATGGCCGCGCTCCAAGACAAAATTGCCTCTCCGGGCGTGCAGCTGGTGCCCCGTCTTTGGGGTAACGAGCCGGGCGCATTAGCGGGCCGCCTGTGTAACCGTTCGGTCACCATCGCCGACAGCCCGGCGCGTGTTGCCACCGGCGCACTTACCGCGCTGGGTCGCGACGGCCTGCCCGTTGACGGCACAGGTGTAGAAATCGACCTCGCCGTATTGCAGTCGCTTGAAGCCCTGCGCTACAGCGTGCCGATGTGGTACCACGATTTCGACGGGATTTACTGGTCGGACGGTCGGACGCTCGACGTTGAAGGCGGCGATTATCAGACGATTGAGAACGTGCGCATTGTGGATAAAGCCTCGCGCAAGGTGCGTTTGCGGGCTATCCCGAAAATCGCTAACCGCTCGCTTAACAGCACGCCGGGCAGCATTGCGGCAAACGAAACGTATTTCGGCAAGCCGCTGCGCGAAATGGCGATCACCTCGCAAATCAACGGGATTGAATTCCCAGGCGAAGTGAAACCACCCAAACAAGGCGACGTTTCAATCGTCTGGACTTCATCAGTCAAGGTGCAAATTTTCATTGTGGTGCGCCCTTATGAGTCTGCGAAAGAAATCAGCATCAGTATCGAACTCGATACCTCACTGGAGAGCTAACCATGTCAGAACGCTTAAGCGGCGGCTCCTTCGATGTGAACTATGACGGCGTCATGATCCACGTTGAAAGCGCCACGGTGACCATCACCGACAACAGCGCCGCCGTGCAAACGCGCGGCGTACCCAACGGCCATGTAAAAGGGTCGGTCAGTGCCGACGTTGAACTCGAAATCGACGCGCTGAATTTCAAGAAATTCGGGGCCGTGGCGCGTGCCGCAGGCTCATGGCGCGGGATTGGGGAAAAAGACTTTCTGTTCTACGGCAACGCGGGCAACGAAGAAGAAAAAATCGAGGTATTCGGCTGCGTGCCGATGCTGACCGACGTTGTGGGCATCACCCCCAACGACGCCAAGGCGACCACCAAGAAAATCAAATTCATGGTGACCAGCCCCGATTTTATCCATATCGACGGCGTGCCTTATCTGTCTGCCCGCGATACCCGCGACTTGAAAGGGTGACGTCATGCAAGACGGTGAAACCTCACTACTAACCAAGCTGTTATTGATAGGCGCGGTTATTGGGCTGGGGCAACTGATGGCTAGCACGGAGCGCATCACGGTGCGCACCGTTCTGGGTCGCATGATTTTAGGGTCAGCGGTGGCGCCCATCGCCGGTATTGCCCTGCTGCAATTCGAAAATATGCCGGAAGTGGCCGTTATCGGTATTGCGTGCGCACTGGGCATCTTAGGCAGCGCCATCATTGAAGAATTTTTAAAACGCTGGTTAGACCAACGTCTGACCAAAAAAAGGGATGACACCCCATGACACTGAGCCAGAAACAACAGCAGTTCACGCAAATGGTCGGCCAGTTGATTGCCTGGTCGTTTGCCAACGGTTACGCCCTGACGCTGGGCGAAGCCTACCGCACCCCGGAACAGGCCAAGCTTAACGCCGCCAGCGGTGCCGGTATTGCCAACAGCCTGCACATTCAGCGCTTGGCTATCGACTTTAACCTGTTTATTGGCGGCGTTTACCAGACCGACAGCAAAGCGTTTTTACCGCTGGGCGAGTACTGGGAAAGCCTGGGCGGTAGCTGGGGCGGTCGGTTCAAGAAACCGGACGGCAACCATTTCAGCCTAGAACACAACGGGGTGCGCTAATGCGTGCCGCATGGGGGCACCTGCTGATTTTGGCCGCCGCGTTCCTTTTCGGCTGGTCGGCGCATAGCTGGCATAACGCCCAAACCGAACTGGCGGCCAATCAGTCAGCGGATGAAACCCGCCGCGTGGTGACCGAAGTCACCCGCCAGTCGGGGGAAGCGCTGGAAGCCAAAATCGCGGAGTTGAAAGCCAATGAAATTCACACCGAGCGGGAAACCCGCACGGAAGTTATTAAGCCGGTGTTTAGCAACGTTTGCGCTTCTGATGAGTATGTCCGGCTGTTCAACCAAAGCGTTGATAAAGCCGAGCGAACCCTATCAGGAAAACCAGCTAGCGCTTTGCCCGATCACGCTGCCTCGCCTTTCAGGGCCGACCGGCACTGATTTCGACGCGGCGCTGACCCGGTACCAAAACCTTTATACCGCCTGCGCGGTAAGACATAACGCCCTGGTGGGCATCATTCGACAACGTAAGGATTTAGAGCAATGAGCCAAGTAAAAAACAAAGTGATCACCCTGACCGTGGCCGGTATTGACCTGTCTTTCGAGCCGAACAAAACCGCGTTTAACGGCCTGATTAACGAAATGTCGCCAACCAACAAAATCGCGCCGATGGTCACCTATCTGGGCCGCATCGTCTCGCCGGACAGCAAAGAGGCACTTAACAAGCTGACCGACGATTACCCAGGCGTTGAAATGCAAATCGTGGAAAAGGTCAATTCGATTTACTCCCCGCAGGTTGAGATTGAAATAAAAAACTGACCGCGCGGGTGGCGGCCATTCGCGCCAACCCGTTAGAACAGTATCTCGCCCTGCGCAGTTACTACCTGCCCCACGCCGACGACAGCGAAGAGAACGTCGCCCGCGCCCTGTGGCTGGATGAATATTTTGCCCAAACCAAGGCCCATAAAACGGCCGAGGGCATAGCGATAGCCTTTAACGGAACATGACATGAGCCATTTGGATTTTACTCTTAGCCTTATCGACAAGCTGACGCGACCGCTTAAAACGGCCCAGTCGTCGCTGTCGGGCTTTGCGGAAAAATCGCAGGCGTCATTTACCAAAATCGGCATTGGCACCGCTGCAATTTGGGCGGTCGCGCAGTCCATCCGGGGCGTTGTCGCTCCCGCGTATGAAATGAGCGCGGCGCTGTCAGAAGTCGGCGCTAAAGGCGTGGCCGACGACACGCTGAAAAAGCTGTCCAGTTCCGCGCTACGTTTCAGCATGCAATACGGCAAAAGCGCGGTCGACGTGGTCAACTCCAGCTACGCCATTAAAGGGGCGATGCACGGACTCGCCGACCAGGATTTACCGCGCGTCACCGTGGCGGCCAACACGCTGGCCGCAGGTGTCAAAGCCAGCGGCGAAGAAGCCGGGGAGTATATCGGCGCGATGGCCTCGCGGTTCAATCGCGAACTGTCCAGCCTTGGACACGTCGAGTTTGCCGAGCAGTTAGCGGGTAAAACCGCGTACATGGTGCAAAACTTCGGCGTCAAAATGTCGACCATGCAGGAATTGATGGAAGGCACCAAAAACGCCGGGGCCGACTTTGGCGTCAGCATGGAAGAACAGTTCGCCGTGCTGGGCACCCTGTCGCGCACCATGGGCACCGAGTCCAGCGGCATTTACGAGCAGTTCCTACGCAGCGCCCCCGCCGCCGCGCAGAAGCTGGGCATGAGCTTTGTCGACGCCACCGGCAAGATGTTGCCTATGGGCGACATTCTGCAAAAGGTGCAGGACAAATACGGCAAGAGCATCGAAGGCAACGTCAAGGCCCAACAGGCGCTTGATGCCGCGTTTGGCGGCGGTGCCGACGTCATCAAAAAGCTGTACGGCCAGCAAAACACCCTGAACAAGAGCATTACCGAATTAGGCCGCAACGACGGCATGAAGCGGGCGCAGGAAATGGCCGAGCGCATGGCGAAGCCGTGGGAGCGTATCACCGCCTCTTTTTATGCCATTCGCGTGGCGCTGGGTAACACCCTGATGCCCATCCTCACCCCGCTGATGAACAAGGTAGCCGCAGTCGGCACCAAGTTCGCCCGCTGGCTGGAAATGTTCCCCAATATCGCCCGCTGGATGGGTTACATCACCTTGGCCGTGCTGTCGTTCGGGCTGGCCGGTGCGGCTGCCAATATCGCGATGGGTATTTTTGGTTTCACCATGATGGGGCTGAAAGGCATTGCGTTCATGCTGGGCGGTGCCTGGAAGGCGTTGACATGGACGCTTAACTTAATGCGGCCTTCTCTCTTGTTAACCCGCCTTGGTCTGGCCGGTTTGTGGATCCAGTCCAAATTACTGGCGGTCTGGACTGGCGTCTGCCGCATTGCCCTGGTGCTGTGGAACGGCGTGCTAAAAGCCGGTGCCCTGGCTATGCGCATCTATGGCGCGGCGACCATGTTCGCGGGCGTAGCAATGCAGCTTTTAACCAGCCCGATCACCCTTATTATTTTGGGCCTTGCCGCCCTGGCAATCGGCGTGTGGTACGTGATTAAGCACTGGGACAAGCTGAAAGCGGCGGTGATGGAAACCGAAGCTTTTAAGTGGGTGATGTCGGTCATTCAGGATGTCGGCCAGGTATTTGCCGACGTCTGGGCCAGCATTACAGACGGCTGGGACAAGACCGTTGCTTTCTTCACTGGGCTGTCACCGGTGACCGCGTTTGAAGGGTTTTCAGAGACTATCGGCAACATCTTTAGCAAGCTTTTCGACATCCTGAAAAATACCTTTGCGTCGACCTACAACTGGATTGTTGAAAAACTTAACAAAATCCCCGGCGTCAGCATTGACCTCAAAACCACCGGCACAACCGAAGGCGTGAAGGTGCCCGCCGCGGTCAACACCCCGGCACAGGTTGCCGTGCCGCAGCCGGTGCCCGTCGCGGTACCGGCACAAAACGCAGCGCCAAGAAGTCAGCCCAACCCGTTGGCCGTGCCTGCGCAAAATGTCATGCCGCAGGCCAGCACGTTGGCCCGCGTGCAGACAGCGCAGCCACCGATGCCGGTCAGCGCTCCAGCGCCAAGCGTGCCACAGCCCGCCGCGCCTGCGTTGAGCGGTCAATCACTGGTAACCGGCAACAGGGCGAGCACCGCCCTGCCGCGTGAAGGTTTGATGAAACAGGTTAAAACGGAAAGCAAAACCACGATTGATAGCCGCCGAACCTATGGCGACACCTACGTGAACGCACCCAACGGAATTTCACCCAGCCAGCTGGCTGAATGGCAAGAGATGCAAGCCGGATGACTGACGAACCGCTCTACATCGATTTACTGATAACTGACGGCAATTTCACGCTTAACAGCGGTAATGAGCCGCAGCTATGCAACAACCGCGTCAGCATCGGGCAAGACGTGATCCACAGCATTTTAGAAAGTGGCATCGCCGCGCTGCTGATTGGCGAACGCAGCCCAACCATGCGCGGCGACGTATTAACCCAGTTAACGCTGTTGGTTGAGAACGACGAACGCCTCATCCCCGGCACCGTGGTTATCACGGAAGAAAGCGTCTCGCGCCTGTATATCACTGCCGACACCTATGATTTCGGCCCCATCAGCACCGGTGTGAATTATGAATGAGAAACCGACCGTCGATTTTGAAAAAGTCCTACGCGATAGCGGGATGCCGACCACGGAAGCCGAAATCGCCGGAAAATTCCGCGACATCGCACGCGGTGAAAATCTGGTCACCAATACGTCGAAAATGTCGCCGTTCTGGCGGCTGATAACCAAACTCATCACCACGCCGGTGATGTGGCTGAAAGACGTGCTTGTCCAGGTCGTAATGGCAAACATGTTTGTTGCGACCGCGACCGGCCCGATGCTGCGCCTGCTCGCCTGGACGGTGAACATCGAAGCCAAACCCGCCAGCGCCGCAGCCGGTACCGTGCGTTTTTTCAAAACCACCGCCGCCAACGCCGTGACGGTTAGCGCGGGCACGCTGGTACAAACCGAGCGTATTAACGGCGTCGTCTATGTGTTGTCCGTCGCCAAAGACACCGCCATAGCCGCAGGCTTAGAAAGTGGTCTCGTGCCAGTCACCGCAACCGGCACCGGCAGCGGATACAACCTCGCGCCGGGGTATTACCGCATTTTGCCGGTTGCCGTGGCGGGAATTTCAAGCGTGGTGAACGATGACGACTGGCTGACCGTGCCCGGTGCAAATGAGGAATCCGATGATGAACTGCGCGAGCGTGCCCGAAACCAGTTCAATCTGGTCGGCAATTACCACACCGATGCGATTTATCGCAGCATGATAGCCAGCGTGCTGGGCCTGAGCGTCGACCGTATATTCTTTAAGCATGACGCCCCGCGCGGGCCGGGGACGGCAAACGCCTATTTGCTGCTCGACAGCGGCGAGATTTCGCAGCCGTTTATTGATGCGGTCAACGACTATATCAACACGCAGGGCCACCACGGCCACGGCGACGATATGCAGTGTTTTGCCCTGCCTGAGACTAAACACGCCTTGGGCGTCACGGTCTACGTGTTGAACAAAGACAACATGACCGCCGAAGCGCTGGCCGATTTAAACACCGGCGTGACCGATTTGATCCGCTGCGCATTTCGGGAAAACAGCAACTATGACGTTAAAAAGACGTGGCCGTACTCCCGCTACTCGTTTTCGAACCTTGGCCGCGAATTACACAAGGCGTTTCCCGTTATCGACTCGCTCACCTTCTCGCTGACAGACATCATCAGCGAACTGTCAGTCCCGCGCCTTTCAAGCCTGACCGTGGAGATTGCCAATGATTGATTTTAAATCGCAGTTGCGCAGCCTTCGATTGCCGTCGTGGATGGACAGAGGCGAACCGGCCAAATTACTTCGGGCCTGCATCACTTTCTGGTCAGTGGTTTACGACTGGATGACGTGGCCGCTTAAGCAATTTGACCCGCTGACCTGTGCCGAACCGCTGCTTAACCTGATTGCCTATGAGCGGGATATCACCCGTTTTAATGGCGAACCGCTGGGCCTGTTTCGCAAGCGCGTGAGCTATGCGTTTGTGAACGCCCAGGACGCGGGCGAGGTTGAAGGATTTATCGCCATTTTTGAGCGGCTAGGCATTGGCTACGTCGAACTGCTGGAGCGCCAGCCGGGCATTGACTGGGACGTCATCATCGTGCGCGTCAGCGATAACCAAATTGCAAACAACAGCGACCTTTTACTTGAAATCATCCGCAAGTATGGCCGCACCTGCCGCCGCTATCAGTTCGAAGTGATAAGCGCCATTGGCCTGGTGATGCGGGTGGGGTCATACGAAGGGGAATATGTTTGCTACACGGCGAGCCTGAACAACATAACAACAGAATCCAGCGCCACGTTTAGCGCTAGTTTGTAGGGGAATTCCATGTCACAAACCGTTATTACCAAAGCCTTTGCCGAGTGGAAAGCCCAGCAGGCTGTCGACAATAAGCCCGTTGTACTGGATGAATTCGTTTTCGCTTTCATCCCAGGGCAAGATGCTAACCAACCTATCCCCAACACCGAAGGGATGCCAGATGCTGACAAAATTGTCTATCGCCAGGCGGTAAGCAAAAGCGGCGTGGTCAACGCGAATGCCGTGGTTTATTCCGTGGTGATGGGTACCGAAGTCGGCGATTTTGATTTCAACTGGATTGGGTTAATCAATAAAGCTACCGGCATCATCGGCGCGATCACCCATGCACCGACACAACGCAAGGTGAAGAACGCCAGCGGCCAGCAGGGAAACACCCTCACCCGTTCCGTTTTGATGGAGTACGCCGGGGCGCAGGCTGAAACACAAATCACGGTACCGGCTGCGACGTGGCAGATTGATTTTACGGCCCGCATGGCCGGTATGGATGAAGCCCTGCGTCTGGCAAATCTTGATATGTATGGTGCCGGTGCCTTTTTTGATACCGGGTTTTTAGTGTCAAAAAATGGTACCCAGTTCTTTGTTACTAAGGGTTTAGCATATGTCGGCGGGCTGCGTGCCTCGCTTGAGGCAAACCAAAATATCATCGTCACCACCAAGCCGACTAAGGTCTGGATTGATGTCTGCTATACCGGCACCGTGACCAGCGCGTTTCAGACGGCCATTAAATTCACCGTGGCCCCGACGCTTTCGAACTACACCACGAACGGCGTCGCCCACTTCGTGTTTGCTTTGGCGAGTATCGACGCCGCAGGCATTATCACCGACCTGCGCCCTAAAGGGTCACTGAGCGATCAGCAGGGCAGCAAGGATTTCTTGCGCAAAGACCAGGCATTAGCCGAGCTTAAAATATTGGGTGCGGCGGCCATGTTGAACGCCCGCGATAATATTGGTGCGATGTCTAACCAGGTCTTGCCGGTCAATAGCACCATCACGCGATTAGACGACCCCGCCGTTATCAACAAAACAAACCCCGTTTCTTTATCGGGAAAGTTTGAGGATTTCCCACTGGGGCCGGACGTTGTCGCCGCCGCCCAGTTGCTGACGCTTCGCCGTGCCTGGGATGCGGGCGCGGGAGCCTATCAGCAATTGATAAATGGAAACGGTCAAGTGTTCTGGCGTATTGGGACATACATCGCCGCACAGGGCTGGAAATGGCAACTTGATAACAGCGCTTATCCATTCGGCTGGCGTCGCGTGTTCGATACCGGCAACCCGCCCACGCCTGCCGAGGTAGGCGCGTTGGCGGCAAAAGACACCGCCGTAGCTGCCACCAAATTAGCGACAGCCCGCAAAATCGCCGGTGTGAATTTTGACGGCACACAAGACATCAGCCTTAGGCCGGGCGACGTCGGTGCTTTGCCGGTTGACGCTACGGCGAAGGCGGCCAGCAAATTAGAGACGGCCCGCAAGATTGCCGGTGTGAATTTTGACGGTACTCAGGACATCAGCATAACCGCAGCTAATGTGGGCGCACTTCCCACTACGGGCGGTGACGTAGAGTACATCACCGGCGCTCGTCTCTTTGCGACTAAATCTGGTCTTTGGGAGGGGGCCGGTGGATTTGCCGCTCAATATGAAAACGGCTCTGCCCCGTTCATGGTGCCTCTCTTCAGCGCGGGAAAAGGATTTAGTCAGTACCACCCCATTGTGAAGGGCATTGTTCAGACTAAAGATTTTGGCTATGGGGCGGCGGTCAGCTTCGGCGCTCTAACATCTGGAAACGCCGAATTTCCAGTTGCAGTGATTAGCGTAACTATGGATAGCCGAGCCGGGCAGGTATGGTCATTCAATCCCGTCGACGGCTCTTTTAACAGTCCGGGTGATATAAACACGGGAAAAAACATTTCAGCCGGTGGCGGTGTTCATGCTGGAGGGGATATTACCTCGGGGGGGAATATCATTTCGGGGTCTGGTGCGGCGATGTACGAACGCAATGCAAGTGGTCTGGCTCGTGTATACAGCCCTAACAACCCACAACCTCTTCCTCATGATTTATCCATCGCAGGCAATATCAATTCGAACGAGGGCGGGATTTATGAACGGGGTCAGCGTGTTTACAGCCCTAACTATCGACCGCTACCTGCCGAAATCGGTGCAATAGCGAAAGATACGTGCAGCGTGGCGGGGTTTGCTGGAGGCGACCCGAACGCGCCATACATGCGTAATTCCAATAATAACGAAGTGGTGTCCCTGGCTCGGCAGGACTGGGCCGCACGTAATTTTGTGAGTTCTGTTCGCCTGGCTGGTCGAGCCGTTATCACTGATACCGGTGGTCGTATTGATCTGCCATCTGGCTGCGTTTATACCGGGATGTCAGGTTCGAATTACAACCCAAATACCTGGGCGGCCTATTCTGTTATGCAAATTTGGGTAAACGGCGGCTGGGTCACTATAGGAACACAATAATATGATGCATTTAACAAAAATGACGCCATACACCCCCGAGGTGAATAATTTGGGGCAAGGCGTACTGTTTCTCAAGGATGGGCAAGGCGATGATTGGTATGAAATGCAGAGATATTTTGCCAATGACACGCTTAAAATCGCTTATAACGATGCGGGGATAATCTGTTCAGCCTATGAGGATATTTCGAAACTGTGGCCGATTAACCTTTCGGTGACTGAAATCAAACTGTCAAAGGTTCCTAAAGATTTTGCGGTTGATGGCAACTGGATTTTTGACGGCACTAAAATTAAAAAGCGCACTGAAACTAAGGCTGAGGTTATCGCGCAGGCTGATGCAAAACGCGCCAACTTAATTACCCGCGCCACGGAAGTGATAGCCCCCTTACAGGATGCCGTCGAACTCGACATCGCAACGGACGAAGAGAAGGAACGCCTTAAGGCGTGGAAGATATACCGTATCGCATTGACTCGCGTTGACAGCAGCAATCCAACATGGCCCGAGGTGCCGCAGTAATGTGGCGTAAATCCGTACTCAAGATTGCTGACAACATGGCACCGCTTTCTTGCGCCATTGTTCCGGCACATCCTTGGGTTTACGGGCTGGGTCAATCCACTGATTCAGGCGGATACCTTAGCCCGGCCAATGCTCTGGCATATCTGGCTAAAAAATTGGCCGCCAGCGGCAACAGTGGCGACGTGATCGTCCTGATGATTGCCGAAAACACCCACGATGCATTTATGCAGGGGTTAAACAGTCTGGCGGCCGTCTTCCCCGCACCGGCGTTTACTCAGGTCAGCAGAATGGCAAAGGCGGCTGCCGAACTGAGCACGGTTAAAATGCAACTGCCTGGAAAACTAGCTAACGCCCTGCCCGCCGCTATCCCCTTGTCGGTATCGACCAATCGGGCCGCCGTGAATGCCCAGCGCGTGGCCGCCGCCAAGCTTGCCGCCGCAGCCAGTACCAGCACCGCAGGGTTAAAGGCGCAAATTGCCAGTTTTATGCAGGCCCGCGCCGGTTTGCTCACCAATATCAGTCAGGGACTCAGTGACCTTAAAGGGGCCAGCGCTGACGTATGGGCGTTTACGCATTCAGGGGATATGCATACCGGCGCGGTCGAATTATTGAAAAATATCCCGCAGGCCACCGCAGTGCATACCGCCGCCATGATGTTTACCGGTGATTCATTGAAAGATTTGGAGAAAATGATAAATGACCCAGGCCGTCCAACTCGCACTTGATGGCGAAGGCATCATCATGAAAAGAATGCTGGTATCGCCTTCCATGCAATTTCAGGAAAAAGACCAGTCCGGGCAGACGTCCAGCACAACCAACGCCGAACAGGGCATCAAGGCCAAAGAACTGCGCGTCACCGGCTTAGTGGCATTTGATGACCAGGCGATTTTGCAGCGGCTTTTTCAGTTGGCATCGGCAACTGAGTCCAGCGGTTCGCTAAAAAAATACCGTATCGCCAACGCGACCGCGACGGCTATCAATTTTCGCGAAGGGACGTTCACCGGCCAGATTGATGCCATTCCGCAGGAAGATATCCTCGCCTGGAACGTCAGTTTTACCCTGCGCGAAAAAAGCAGCGTCCCCGAGAAGCGCGAAGCCCGCAAAGGCAACAATACGCCCAGCACCAAGCAGACCGGCGCGGGCGGTAAAAACTCAGCCGGTGAGGACGCCGATAAAATGAGTTGGTTCGAACAAAAAGTCTTAAAACCCGTCAATGACGCGCTGGGATAACTAAAGCATGAAACCGATTAAACGCCTGTACCTTTCAACTGACCCCATCCATCTGGTCGACGTTAACGTCATGCTCGAGCTAAACGCGTGCGGTCGGGGATTTATTACAGCGCAGACCGATACCGATTACACCGGCAAAATGGTGCGTATCGATATCGGTTATGACGGTTTAGTCCTGCGCTGGTTCACCGGCTACGTGGAGCGGTCGCAGCCGTCAGAAAATGGTTCCCAGCGTCTTTTCGTTCGGGAGTTAATCGGCGTATTCGATAAACCGTGGCCGTGCTCGTTTCAGCATCCCACCTTGCGCACCATCACCGACTGGATTAGTGAGCAATGCGGCCTAAACGTCAGCCCGCCAGCGGGTGCCGACTATGCCGACAAGCCAATCCCGCATTTCACTCACAGCGGTACCGGGTACCAGTTGTTTGCCAACCTTGGCCGCGCGTTCTCCATTCCTGATTACCTGTGGTATCAGTTGCCGGACGGTGACGTCTTTATCGGCGCTGCCGCCCACAGCATGTTTGCAGGTAAGCCGGTCGACATCCCGAGCGAGTTTAGCCAGTCCAGCGCGGGCGGTAATTCGATGACCGTGCCGCTCATTCAGAGCCTGCGCCCTGGTGCTGAAGTTAACGGCCAGCGGTTAAGCCAGGTTCGATTAGAAAACGACGACATGGCGATCACGTGGCAACCGCGTAACAAGGCAACCGGCCAGCCCTTGCAAAAATCGGCAGTACAGCGCCAGGTCGAAAACGCGTTCCCCGAACTGGCATCTGGTCTGCACCTGCCCCAGTTCGCCCGCGTCGAAGCGCCGAGCGAAGACGTTTCAACCGGAAACATCGCCGACCCGTTTCGCCCACGCTATGCGGTCGATTTACAACTGCTCGACAGCGACGGTAATCCGGCGAAAGGTACGCCGGTTTATCCCGCCGTGCCCTTGCCGGTACCGATGGCCGGCAGTGAGTCCGGCATGTTCCAATTCCCACCGCCTGGCACCTTAGTGGAAGTTGGCTTCACTGGCGGGCGACCGGATAAGCCCTTTGTGCGCCAGACCATGCCGCAGGGTCAAAACCTGCCCGCCGTGAAGCCCGGCGAACAATTGCAACAGCAGCGTGAAGGGGTATCCCAGCGGATTAACGTCGCCGGTGATTGGGAACGCCAGACCGACCAGGCAATCAAAGAAACCTCAATGACGCGCGTTATTCAGGCTGATGATGAAACCCGCACGCTGGTAGTTCGCGAAACCACTATCCAGGCAACGGACAAAACCACGGTACTGGGCACGGCCACGCTGTTAGCCGGTGCCGTGGTTCACGTAGCCGAGGGCGATTACAGTATCGGCACGTCTGGGGATCTGACCATTTCCTGTAAGAACGTGAAGCGCAGCGTTAGCGCGAATCTCGAAGACACCATCACCGGCAACGCTGATGTCACTATTGGGGCTTCACTGACTGAAAAGATAACCGGCATCCGTCGAAGCGTCGCCCAGGCACAGCAACTGATTGCGCCAACGGTTAAACTGGGTACCGACGCAATTAACGTCCTCACCTTGCTGACCGACACGCTCGACGTCGTCAACGAGTTGGCAACGCTTGCCGCAAACCATACGCACCCCAACACCGGCACCAGCCAGCAGTCGGGCGAGTTCTCCAAAACGGCAGCGAAAACGAGCACATTGAAAACCAAATATGGGCCGTTGATCGCCTGACGAAAAGCCCCGCAGAAACACCCCTCGCTAAAACGATCTGTAACGCCCACCATTGAACGCAACACCCCAAGGCCGACACCGTTCGGCCTTTTTTGCGTTCGTCTTACCACGCCCCACAGCGCTAACAGAAACACGCAGACGGAAGCGCATACCAGACGGAAACGGCGCTACACCGCACCCGCCTGCACTATTTGGATCATAAAAATTTTGCAAAGGAATTTTTGCGCAAACCCTACCGCCAGCCCGCGCAGCGTCTGGGGTTGTTGCTTCGGTAAGGTTTTGCACATGTCGCCAACTTTTGCAGCCGTTTGCAAAAATCAGGGCCAGCGCCAAAACCAACCTATTGTTTAAGTTGATGTTTTAAAAGGATCTCCGGCGCTTTCCGTCTGGATCGCATCGGTAAGTTAAGGGCAGAAAAATAAGAGGGGTGATCATTACTCGTAGCAGGCGTGGCGCGGCTTGCGGGCGAATTTTCAGCAAGCATACATTTTGCAAAATATCGCACGTTCGGATCCGTTACCGATCTCGCTATCCGTTATGAATAGTTCGTTATCCGTGGTCATTTGGCGGCATTCCGTGATGATTTCGCCGCAATGATGAAGGAAAGCAAACCAAGCGCGTTACATGCTTTGACGGCACGATATACAACGCCTAGTATGAAATTAGATTGTTTTTTATCTGAGGTCATTTTGTGGACATGCAAAATAACATTTAAATATAAAACAACAATTTAAACACGTATAAAAGTTCAATATTAGTAACCTTTAACCTTTTGGTTACTTTTCTCTCGCTCACGGAGTCAACCATGCTAAATCGTCTGGAAAGACTGACCCAACGCGTTGGTGGCAGTAACGAGTTAATCGATCAGTGGCTTCATGCGCGCAAAGAACTCTTAGTCTCCTATTGCACGCTTGTTGGACTGAAACCGAACAAAGAAAAGCATACCCCGCTAAACGAAAAAGCGCTGGATAACTTTTGCCACAACTTGGTGGATTATCTCTCAGCCGGCCATTTCCACCTTTACCACCGTATTATCGATGAAGTTGAAGGTATCGACAGCCCAAAACAGCTGATTGCGTCGAAAATCTATCCAGCCCTTGAACTGAACACCGAAGCTATCATGGCTTTCCATGACAGTTATACCGAAACAGATATCACCGATGACAACGCCTTTGCTTTCCACTATGCGCTTTCCGATATCGGCGAAGCCTTAGATGCGCGCTTTGTCCTTGAAGATCAGCTAATTACCTTAGCATTCGAACCTTCACAAGATGTGTTACCACCCGTTGCAAACGATCAGGTGCTCGAGCGCCCGGCGTAATTTCGAAACAATCGATTAACCTATTTCAACATTAAATAACCCTATCTGGGTTGTAGTTTATTTTTCAGCCCCCTATATTGGGGCTTCTTGTCGGAGTGCCTAGCGCATGATGTTCCTCACGGACGTTACGCCAGGCTGAGACCGTTAATTCGGGATCCGCGGAACCTGATCGGGTTAATACCCGCGAAGGGAACAAGAGTAATGTCATGCGTTTAGCCTCATTCTGGCCCTGCATCGCCACGGCCTTTGGCGGCTAAATCGACCGTTTTTACTCCTGCCGTAAACCTCCAGACAAGCAATTTTCCATCACGTAACGTTTTTTATCATGAAAAACACGAGGAATTTGCTATGTCGAGCATTCAGTCAAACACCCCTAAAAAGCCCGGAAACCGTCGCGAGCAGCGCGCCGGAGCTCAAGATTTTATCGACAGCCTGCAGGGCGTCGCCTTCCCAAACTCCAAGCGGATTTATCTACAAGGCGAGCGCGCCGACGTGCGCGTACCGATGCGCGAGATCCAACTCAGCCCGACGCTCATTAGCGGCACCAAAGACAACCCGCGCTATGAGGAAAACGAGGCCATTCCGGTGTATGACACCGCCGGGCCTTATGGCGATCCCGAGGCGACGATTGATGTCCACGCCGGTCTGGAGAAGCTGCGCGCGGGCTGGATTGCTTCACGCAACGATACCGAAGAGCTACCACAGGTAAGCTCCGGCTTTACCCAGCAGCGTCTGGCCGATGACGGGCTGGACCACCTGCGCTTCGAGCATTTGCCTCGCCCGCGCAAGGCATTGGCGGGTAAAAATGTCACCCAGCTGCACTATGCCCGCCAGGGGATAATCACCCCGGAAATGGAGTTCATCGCCATCCGCGAAAACATGGGCCGTGAGCGAATTCGCGGTGAAGTGTTGCGCCAGCAGCATCCGGGCGAGAGCTTTGGTGCTCACCTGCCCGCCAATATCACGCCGGAATTTGTGCGTCAGGAAGTGGCCGCAGGCCGGGCGATTATCCCCGCCAACATCAACCATCCAGAGTCCGAACCGATGATTATCGGCCGCAACTTCTTGGTGAAAGTGAATGCTAACATCGGCAACTCGGCGGTGACTTCCTCTATCGAAGAAGAGGTGGAAAAACTGGTG
The DNA here is from genome assembly GCF_052375995.1 of Ewingella sp. AOP9-I1-14. NCBI lineage: Bacteria > Pseudomonadati > Pseudomonadota > Gammaproteobacteria > Enterobacterales > Yersiniaceae > Ewingella > Ewingella sp. AOP9-I1-14. The sequence goes on along the minus strand of NZ_JBQSVA010000012.1, from coordinate 17,395 downwards.
TGGTCCACCCGCTGGGGCGCGGACACCGTAATGGACCTGTCCACCGGCCGCTATATCCACGAAACCCGCGAATGGATTTTGCGTAACAGCCCAGTGCCTATCGGCACAGTGCCGATCTACCAAGCCTTGGAAAAAGTGAACGGTATCGCCGAAGACCTGAACTGGGAAATGTTCCGCGACACCCTGCTGGAGCAGGCGGAGCAAGGCGTTGACTACTTCACCATCCACGCGGGCGTGCTGCTGCGCTATGTGCCAATGACCGCCAAACGCCTGACCGGCATTGTGTCGCGCGGCGGCTCAATCATGGCGAAATGGTGCCTGTCGCACCATAAAGAGAGCTTCCTGTTTGAGCATTTCCGCGAAATTTGTGAAATCTGCGCCGCCTATGACGTCTCTCTGTCGCTGGGCGATGGCCTGCGTCCGGGTTCTATTCAGGATGCCAATGACGAAGCCCAGTTCGCCGAGCTGCGCACCTTGGGCGAGCTGACCAAAATCGCCTGGGAATATGATGTTCAAGTGATGATTGAAGGGCCGGGTCACGTGCCGATGCAGATGATCCGCCGCAACATGACGGAAGAGCTGGAGCACTGCCACGAGGCACCGTTCTACACGCTGGGGCCACTGACCACCGACATTGCGCCGGGCTACGACCACTTCACCTCGGGTATCGGGGCGGCGATGATCGGCTGGTTCGGCTGCGCCATGCTGTGTTACGTCACGCCGAAAGAGCACCTCGGCCTGCCGAACAAAGAGGACGTGAAGCAAGGCTTGATCACCTACAAGATTGCCGCCCACGCGGCGGATCTGGCGAAAGGTCATCCGGGCGCGCAGATCCGCGATAACGCCATGTCCAAGGCGCGTTTTGAATTCCGCTGGGAAGATCAGTTCAATCTGGCTCTCGACCCCGCCACGGCGCGGGCCTACCACGACGAAACCCTGCCGCAGGAGTCAGGCAAAGTCGCTCACTTCTGCTCTATGTGCGGCCCGAAATTCTGCTCAATGAAAATCACCCAAGAAGTGCGCGATTACGCAGCCACCTTGGAAACTCAGGCCCTGCCTATCGAGATTGTGCAAACCGGCATGGCGCAAATGTCGTCTGAGTTCCGTTCACGCGGCAGCGAGCTTTACCACCCGGCCGACAGCTTCAGCGCGGAGGCCGGCAAATGAGCGCGCTAACCCACGCCTTCCCCGCCGTTCCTTTCCGTCTGGGGCTTTACCCGGTGGTAGACAGCGTTGAATGGATAGCCCGCCTGCTGGAGGCAGGCGTTAAAACTATTCAGCTGCGGGTCAAAGACCTGCCTGACGAAGAGGTCGAACCGGCCATTATTCAGGCCATCGCATTGGGCCATCAGCATCAGGCGCAGCTGTTTATTAATGACTATTGGCGTCTGGCGGTGAAGCATCGGGCCTACGGCGTGCATCTCGGGCAGGAAGATCTCGACACTGCCGACCTTGCGGCAATTCACGCCGCCGGGCTGCGTTTGGGGGTTTCGACCCATGACGATGCCGAGCTGGCGCGCGCCGTGGCGGTGAAGCCTTCTTATATCGCCCTCGGCCATATTTTCCCGACGCAAACCAAAGAGATGCCTTCCGCGCCGCAGGGCTTGCAGGAGCTGGAGCGCCACATCAGGCAGCTCGACGGCAGCTTCCCCACCGTGGCGATTGGCGGCATTAGCATCGACAAAGCGCCGTCGGTGTTAGCCACCGGCGTCGGCAGCATCGCGGTGGTCAGCGCCATTACGCAGGCGGCGGACTGGCGCAAGGCAACCGCGGAACTTCTGGCGCTCTGCGCCAGTGAAGAGGCTGATGATGCTCAATGATCAATCCTTTATGCGTTACAGCCGCCAGCTGCTGCTCGAGGAGTTTGGCCCCGACGGGCAGGAGAAAATAGACGCCGCCAAGGTGCTGATTGTCGGCCTTGGCGGGCTAGGCTCTCCCGCCTCGCTCTACCTTGCGGCGGCTGGCGTCGGCAAACTGACGCTGGCGGATGACGACGCACTGCATATTTCGAATTTGCAGCGGCAGGTTATCTATCGCAGCGCCGACGTGGATAAGCCCAAGGCGGCGGTCGCCAAGCGCGAGTTACTCAGGCTGAACCCGGAGTGTGAAATCGTGGCAATCGAGCAGCGGCTGGAGGGTCAGCCCCTCACCGAGGCGGTGCGCGCTGCGGATCTGGTGCTGGATTGCAGCGACAACATGGCCACTCGACACGCCATCAATCAGGCCTGCGTTGAGAATCAAAAAACCTTGATTAGCGGCAGCGCGGTGGGCTTTAGCGGCCAGCTGCTGGTGCTCGAACCGCCTTATTCTCACGGCTGCTACGCCTGCCTCTACCCCGACCACCACACGCCGGTGCGCAATTGCCGCACCGCCGGGGTGCTCGGCCCGGTGGTCGGAGTGATTGGCACGCTGCAAGCCTTAGAAGCCTTGAAAATTATCGCCGGGCTCGGCAGTTCGCTGAGCGGAAAATTACGCTTATTCGACGGCAAACAGCAAAGCTGGCGGACGGCCCAACTCACGCGCTCAGACCTTTGCGCGGTATGTGGAGCTAAACCGTGAAGCTGATGATAAATAATGAACCTCACCATTTCGCCGCGCCTCTCACCCTGCTGGACCTACTTGAACAGCTGAATCACTCGCAGGAGGGCAGCGCACTGGCGGTTAATCAGGTGATTATTCCTCGCCACAACTGGTCTTCGCACATGTTGACCGACGGCGACAATATCTTGCTGTTTCAGGCCATCGCTGGAGGATGACATGTTAAAGATTGCTGATATGACTTTTACCTCGCGTCTGTTTACCGGAACCGGAAAGTTCGCCAGCGCGTCGCTGATGCAGCAGGCCCTTGCCGCGTCGGGCTCGCAGCTGGTGACCATGGCGATGAAGCGCGTGGACCTGCGCCGCGGCGGCGACGACATTCTTGCGCCGCTGCAAAAGCTGGGCGTCAAACTGCTGCCGAACACCTCGGGGGCGAAAACGGCTGAAGAGGCGATTTTTGCCGCCCAGCTGGCGCGAGAAGCGCTGGGCACTCATTGGGTGAAACTGGAAATTCACCCGGATGTGAAATACCTGCTGCCGGATGCCGTTGAAACCCTGAAAGCGGCAGAAACGCTGGTAAAACAAGGCTTTGTGGTGTTGCCTTATTGCGGTGCCGACCCGGTGCTGTGTAAGCGTTTGGAAGAAGTGGGCTGCGCGGCGGTCATGCCGCTTGGCGCGCCAATTGGCTCCAATCAGGGTTTGATCACCCGCGAGTTCCTGCAAATCATCATCGAACAGGCCCGCGTGCCGGTGATTGTGGATGCCGGAATTGGTACGCCAAGTCAGGCGGCGGATGCGCTGGAAATCGGCGCGGACGCGGTGTTGGTCAATACGGCGATTGCCGTCGCGGGCGACCCAATCGCCATGGCGCAGGCTTTCAAACTCGCGGTAGAAGCCGGCGCGCTGGCCCGCCACAGCGGTCTCGGCGGCAAACACCGCACGGCGTCGGCCTCCAGCCCGCTCACCGGATTCCTTTCTGCTTCGGCTGAGAGTGCCACATCATGAGTACTTTTACCCAAGTCTGGGAAACCCTCGACTGGGATGACCTGTCGTTGCGGATTAATAGCAAAACAGCTGGCGATGTCGAGCGCGCGCTTGGTAAAACGAAAATCAGTCGCGATGATTTTATGGCGCTGATCTCCCCCGCCGCGCTGCCCTATCTCGAGCAGATGGCGCAAAAGGCGCAGGCGCTGACTCGCCAACGCTTCGGCAACACGGTGAATTTCTTCGCCCCGCTCTACTTATCTAATCTTTGCGCCAACGAATGCACCTACTGCGGCTTCTCAATGAGTAACCGCATCAAGCGCAAAACGCTGGATGAAGAAGAGATTGACCGCGAGTGTGACGCCTTAAACAGCTTAGGTTTCAAGCACCTGCTGCTGGTGACGGGTGAGCATAAAAGCAAAGTGGGAATGGACTACTTCCGCCAGCATTTCCCGGCGATTCGTCAGAAATTCGATTCCCTGATGATTGAGGTTCAGCCGCTGTCGCAGGATGAATATGCCGAACTGAAAACGCTGGGGCTGGACGGCGTGCTGGTGTATCAGGAAACCTATCATGCGCCGACCTACGCCCTGCACCACCTGCGCGGGCAGAAGCAAGACTTTTTCTGGCGGCTGGAAACGCCGGACAGGCTGGGCCGAGCAGGCGTGGATAAAATCGGGCTGGGCGCCCTTTTCGGCCTCTCCAACAACTGGCGGACCGACAGCTATATGGTGGCGGAGCACCTGTTTTATTTGCAACAAACTTACTGGCAGACGCGCTACTCCGTGGCTTTCCCACGATTGCGCCCCTGTGCGGGAGGGATTGAGCCTGCGTCGATCCTTGAAGAGAATCAGCTGGTGCAGCTGATCTGCGCTTTTCGGCTATTTACGCCGGATGTCGAACTTTCGCTTTCCACCCGCGAATCGCCTTACTTTCGCGATCACGTGGTGCCGCTGGCGATCAACACGGTCAGCGCAGGATCTAAAACACAGCCCGGCGGCTATGCCGATGATGACCATCCCGAGCTGGAGCAGTTTGCTCCGCACGATAACCGTTCGCCAAAACGCGTGTCCGAGGCTCTGACGCTGGCTGGGTTGCAGCCGGTGTGGAAAGACTGGGACAGTTTCCTTGGACGCGCCTCGCAACAAAATGCTGATTCGCTGAGAGCCAAAACTATTATCTGAATAGGGATCGGGAGGCTGATAACCGGCCCTCGCCGATAAAAGTGGCAAAGGATAAGGTGTCTTTGCCGCGACAATTGTGCCGTGGCCGGAGCCAGCCATCCCGGCTCCGCCTCCCAAAAGCCGCCCTAAACTGGTCTCATCCCCGGTTCAGGGCGGTACCTCTTTGCCCAGCCACCAGCAAATTTTCCTTCTAGAGTGCGCTTTCAACAGGCAAAAAAAAACCGCCCCCGAAGGAGCGGTTTTCACGCAGTCTGCTATCAAAAACGATTACTCGTCGTTGTTACCAAAACCGGCGTTCAGCAATTCAGCCAAGTTAGCCGTTGCTTCGTCCGCGCTAACCTGCGGAACAACAGGCACTTCGCCCTGTGCTTTACGGCGAGCACGATCCTGATGATAAGCGTAACCGGTACCGGCTGGGATCAGACGGCCAACGATGACGTTTTCTTTCAGGCCGCGCAGTTCATCACGTTTACCCGCAACAGCGGCTTCGGTAAGAACGCGCGTCGTTTCCTGGAACGATGCAGCGGAGATGAAGGACTCGGTCGCCAAGGATGCCTTGGTGATACCCAGCAGGTCACGGGTGTACGTGGCCGTGATTTTGCCTTCAGCTTCCAACTGACGGTTAGCGATTTTAACGCGAGACATTTCTGCCTGCTCGCCTTCCAGGAAGTCGGTGCCACCAGCGCTAACGATGGTGCCTTTACGCAACATCTGACGAACGATAACTTCGATGTGTTTATCGTTAATCTTAACGCCTTGCAGGCGGTAAACTTCCTGCACTTCGTTGGTGATGTAACGGGTAACCGCATGAACACCACGTAAACGCAGAATGTCGTGTGGAGATTCTGGGCCGTCAGATACAACGTCACCACGTTCCACAACTTCGCCTTCGAACACGTTCAGCTGACGCCATTTCGGGATCATTTCTTCGTAAGCATCGCTGCCATCCAACGGAGAAATTACCAGACGACGCTTGCCTTTGGTCTCTTTACCGAAGGAGATGATCCCGCTGATTTCAGCAAGGATTGCAGGCTCTTTCGGACGACGCGCTTCGAACAAGTCAGCAACGCGTGGCAGACCACCGGTGATGTCCTTGGTACCGCCGGATTCCTGAGGAATACGCGCCAAGGTGTCACCTGGGTGAATCTGAGTACCATCTTCCAGCTGTACAATTGCTTTACCTGGCAGGAAGTATTGAGCAGGCATATCAGTACCTGGGATCAATACGTCGTCGCCTTTGGCGTCAACAATTTTCAGTGCCGGACGCAGGTCTTTACCGCTACCAGTACGCTCTGCAGAATCCAGAACAACCAGTGAAGACAAACCAGTCAAATCATCGGTCTGGCGGGTAATGGTCTGGGTATCAACCATATCAGCGAAGCGAATGAAACCGCCCACTTCACTGATTACAGGCATGGTGTGCGGATCCCAGTTAGCTACGGTTTCGCCGCCGTTAACTGCCTGACCGTCACCTTTGCCCATGATGGAACCGTAAGGCACTTTATAGCTTTCTTTGGTACGACCAAATTCGTCGATCAATTTCAGCTCGGTGTTACGAGAAGTGATAACCAGTTTGCCGTTAGCGTTAGTAACGTGCTTGTGGTTGCTCAGCTTAATCGTACCGGTGTTTTTCACCTGAATGCTGGATTCTGCTGCCGCACGAGATGCAGCACCACCGATGTGGAACGTACGCATCGTCAGCTGAGTACCCGGCTCACCGATGGACTGTGCTGCGATAACACCTACTGCTTCACCTTTGTTGATGATGTGACCACGTGCCAAGTCGCGACCGTAGCAGTTTGCACACACACCAAAATCGGTTTCACAGCTTACGACTGAACGTACTTTCACGCTGTCGACTGAGTTCTCTTCTAACAGATCACAGGTCTTCTCGTGAAGCAGGGTGTTACGTGGAACCAGAATATCCGCCGTACCCGGCTTAAGGATATCTTCAGCAGTTACACGACCCAGAACGCGTTCGCGCAGTGGTTCTTTAACGTCGCCACCTTCGATGACCGGAGTCATCATGATGCCTTCGTGAGTACCACAGTCGTCTTCGGTCACTACCAGGTCCTGTGCCACGTCAACCAGACGACGGGTCAGATAACCGGAGTTCGCAGTTTTCAATGCTGTATCCGCCAAACCTTTACGAGCACCGTGGGTCGAGATGAAGTACTGGAGTACGTTCAGACCTTCACGGAAGTTCGCGGTGATTGGCGTTTCAATGATGGAACCATCTGGCTTAGCCATCAGGCCACGCATACCGGCCAGCTGACGAATCTGTGCAGCGGAACCACGCGCACCGGAGTCGGCCATCATAAAGATGCTGTTGAAGGAAACCTGCTGCTCAACAACACCGTCACGGTTGACGACGTCTTCAACAGACAAGTTTTCCATCATTGCCTTAGCAACACGTTCGTTAGCTGCGGCCCAGATATCGATCACTTTGTTATAGCGTTCGCCAGCGGTTACCAGACCAGACTGGAACTGCTCCTGGATCTCAGCAACTTCGGTTTCTGCTTCTTCAATGATCTCTGCTTTCTTCGCAGGGATAACCATGTCATCGATACCTACTGACGCGCCTGAACGGGCAGCGTAAGCAAAACCGGTGTACATGATCTGGTCAGCAAAAATAACGGTCGGCTTCAGGCCCAAAATGCGGTAACAGGTGTTCAGCATTTTGGAGATAGCTTTTTTACCCAACGGCTGGTTAACGATAGAGAACGGCAGACCTTTAGGTACGATCATCCAGAGGATCGCACGGCCAACCGTAGTATCGATAATGGTCGTTTGGTGTACAGACTCGCCTTCAGTGTTTTTGATTTCTTCTGTAATACGCACTTTGACACGCGCATGCAGAGAAGCCAGACCGGCGCGGTAAATGCGCTCAGCTTCTTTAGGGCCAGTCAGAACCATGCCTTCGCCTTTGGCGTTAACACAGTCACGGGTCATGTAGTACAGACCCAATACAACGTCCTGAGAAGGAACGATGATTGGCTCGCCGTTCGCTGGTGACAGGATGTTGTTGGTAGACATCATCAACGCACGCGCTTCCAGCTGGGCTTCCAGCGTCAACGGTACGTGAACAGCCATTTGGTCACCATCGAAGTCGGCGTTATATGCCGCACAAACCAGCGGGTGCAGCTGGATTGCTTTACCTTCGATCAGAACCGGTTCAAACGCCTGGATACCCAAACGGTGCAGGGTTGGTGCACGGTTCAGCAGTACCGGGTGTTCGCGGATAACTTCGTCCAGGATGTCCCAAACGACAGCTTCTTCGCGCTCAACCATTTTCTTAGCAGCTTTGATGGTGGTCGCGAGGCCACGCAGTTCCAGCTTGCCGTAGATGAACGGTTTGAACAGTTCCAGAGCCATTTTCTTCGGCAGACCACACTGGTGCAGACGCAGGTATGGACCTACGGTGATAACGGAACGACCAGAGTAGTCGACACGTTTACCCAGCAAGTTCTGACGGAAACGACCTTGTTTACCTTTAATCATGTCTGCCAGAGATTTCAGCGGACGCTTGTTAGAGCCGGTGATAGCACGACCGCGACGGCCGTTATCCAGCAAAGCATCTACCGCTTCTTGCAGCATACGTTTTTCGTTACGTACGATGATGTCAGGCGCAGCCAAGTCCAGCAGGCGTTTCAGACGGTTGTTACGGTTGATAACGCGACGATACAGATCGTTCAGATCTGACGTTGCGAAACGACCGCCGTCCAACGGAACCAATGGACGCAAGTCTGGCGGCAGTACTGGCAACACGGTCAGGATCATCCACTCTGGCTTGTTACCAGATTGAACGAACGCTTCCAGCAGCTTGATACGCTTGGTCAGTTTCTTACGCTTGGTTTCGGAGTTGGTTTCGTTCAACTCTTCACGCAGCTGTTCGCACTCGGCTTCCAGATCCATGTTTTTCAACAGGGCTTGGATAGCTTCTGCGCCCATCTTGGCGTCGAATTCATCACCAAACTCTTCCAACGCGTCAAGATACTGCTCTTCAGTCAGGATCTGGCGTTTTTCGAGGTTGGTCATACCGCCTTCGATAACCACATAGGATTCGAAGTACAGTACACGTTCGATATCACGCAGTGGCATATCCAGCAGCAAACCGATGCGCGATGGCAAAGATTTCAGGAACCAGATGTGTGCAGTTGGAGATGCCAGTTCGATGTGGCCCATACGCTCACGGCGTACTTTAGTCTGGGTCACTTCAACGCCGCACTTCTCACAGATCACGCCGCGATGTTTTAAACGCTTGTACTTACCGCACAGGCATTCGTAATCTTTTACTGGTCCGAAAATACGGGCACAGAAAAGGCCGTCACGCTCTGGTTTGAACGTACGGTAGTTAATGGTTTCTGGCTTCTTAACTTCACCAAAAGACCAAGAACGGATCATGTCTGGCGATGCCAGAGCAATTTTGATCGCATCAAACTCTTCGGTTTTAGTTTGCGCTTTCAGAAACTTTAGTAAGTCTTTCACGGATTGGCTCCCGTCGGGTTAGACCTGTTAGGCACCTGTTGTCTATTGATAAACAGGCAGGTGCCCCTGTGATCATTGCGAATTCGAGTACTTACTCGTCTTCCAGCTCGATGTTGATACCCAGAGAGCGGATCTCTTTCAACAGTACGTTGAAGGACTCCGGCATGCCTGGTTCCATCCGGTGATCGCCATCGACGATGTTTTTATACATCTTCGTACGGCCGTTCACGTCATCGGACTTAACAGTCAGCATCTCTTGCAGGGTATATGCGGCACCGTATGCTTCCAGTGCCCACACTTCCATCTCACCGAAGCGCTGACCACCGAACTGAGCTTTACCACCCAGCGGCTGCTGAGTAACAAGGCTATAAGAACCGGTAGAACGCGCGTGCATCTTATCGTCAACCAGGTGGTTCAGTTTCAGCATGTACATGTAGCCGACAGTAACCTGACGCTCAAACTGCTCGCCGGTACGGCCGTCAAACAGTGTGATCTGACCAGAGGTTGGGATTCCGCCCATTTCAAGCAGCTGCTTGATCTCGGTCTCTTTCGCACCGTCGAAGACTGGCGTTGCGATTGGCATGCCTTTCTTCAGGTTTTCAGCCAGACGAAGTACTTCGTCATCGCTAAAGGTGCTCAGATCCACTTTCTGACGAACATCGTCGCCCAGGTCATACGCTTTCTGGATGAACTCGCGCAGCTTGGAAACTTCTTCATGTTTCTTCAGCATCGCATTGATTTTTTCACCAATGCCTTTCGCGGCCATACCCAAGTGGGTTTCCAGAATCTGACCAATGTTCATACGAGATGGAACGCCCAACGGGTTCAGTACGATGTCTACCGGCGTGCCGTTTTCATCGTAAGGCATATCTTCGATCGGGTTGATCTTGGAGATAACACCTTTGTTACCGTGACGACCAGCCATTTTGTCACCCGGTTGAATCTGACGTTTAACGGCCAGATACACTTTGACGATTTTAAGCACGCCTGGTGCCAGGTCATCGCCTTGGGTGATTTTACGACGCTTCGCTTCGAGTTTTTTCTCAAACACGGATTTCAGTTCGTCGTACTGTTCGGCCAGCTGTTCCAACTGGTTTTGTTTTTCTTCGTCGGTCAGAGACAGTTCGAGCCAACGATCGCGTGGCAATTTGCCCAGCTTATCGGCTTCAACACCGCCAGCAACCAATGCTGACTGGATACGCGCAAACAGGCCAGCTTCAAGGATCTGCAACTCTTCAGTCAGGTCTTTCTTAGCCTGCTTCAGCTGCATCTCTTCGATTTCCAACGCACGCTTGTCTTTTTCCACGCCATCGCGGGTGAAGACCTGCACGTCGATAACCGTACCTGAAACGCCGTTTGGTACACGCAGAGAAGAGTCTTTAACGTCAGACGCTTTCTCACCGAAGATAGCGCGCAACAGCTTCTCTTCTGGCGTCAGCTGGGTTTCACCTTTCGGCGTTACCTTACCAACCAGAATGTCGCCGCCGGTTACTTCAGCACCGATATAAACGATACCGGATTCGTCCAGTTTAGAGAGTGCAGCTTCGCCCACGTTCGGGATATCAGCCGTGATCTCTTCAGGCCCCAGTTTGGTGTCGCGGGACACACAAGCCAGTTCCTGGATATGGATGGTGGTGAAGCGGTCTTCTTGAACGACACGCTCGGAGACCAAGATGGAGTCTTCGAAGTTGTAACCGTTCCAAGGCATGAACGCGACACGCATGTTCTGACCCAGTGCCAGTTCGCCCAGATCTGTAGATGGACCATCTGCCAGCACGTCGCCGCGCTCGATTGGCTCACCCAGATTCACACACGGCATCTGGTTGATGCAGGTGTTCTGGTTAGAACGGGTGTACTTAGTCAGGTTGTAAATGTCGATACCTGCTTCGCCTGGGTACATCTCATCTTCGTTAACACGAATAACGATACGGGATGCATCCACGTACTGAACAGTACCACCACGCTTGGCTACGGCAGTAACACCGGAGTCAACCGCTACAGCACGTTCCATACCGGTACCAACCAGCGGCTTATCAGCACGCAGAGTAGGAACCGCCTGACGTTGCATGTTCGCACCCATCAATGCACGGTTGGCGTCATCGTGTTCCAAGAATGGAATCAGAGAAGCACCAACGGATACGATCTGCTGGGTAGAAACGTCCATGTAGTCAACTTGGTCGCGGCTGAACAGGCTTGATTCGCCTTTGCTACGACAAGTGACCAAGTCTTCCAGGAAGCGGCCTTCGTCATCCAAGTTGGAGTTCGCCTGAGCGATAACGAAGTTGCCTTCTTCAATGGCAGACAGATAGTTAATTTCATCAGTCACCACGCCTTCACGCACACGGCGGTAAGGGGTTTCCAGGAAACCATACTCATTGGTCTGTGCATAAACAGACAAGGAGTTGATCAGACCGATGTTTGGACCTTCTGGCGTTTCGATTGGACATACGCGACCGTAGTGAGTCGGGTGTACGTCTCGAACTTCAAAGCCAGCACGCTCACGGGTCAAACCGCCCGGGCCCAAAGCAGAGATACGACGTTTGTGCGTGATCTCAGACAACGGGTTGTTCTGGTCCATAAATTGGGACAGCTGGCTTGAGCCGAAGAACTCTTTCACCGCAGCCGAAATCGGCTTAGCGTTGATCATGTCCTGAGGCATCAGAGTGTCGAGATCGCCAAGAGACAGACGCTCTTTAACAGCACGCTCAACACGAACCAAGCCTACGCGGAATTGGTTTTCAGCCATCTCACCGACAGAACGAATACGACGGTTGCCCAAGTGGTCGATATCGTCCACTTCGCCCTGGCCGTTACGAATGCCGATCAGTTTTTTCATTACCTGAATGATGTCGTCTTTGCTCAGGATGCCTGAACCTTCGATTTCATCACGCAGCAGAGAACGGTTGAACTTCATACGACCAACAGCAGACAGGTCGTAACGATCTTCAGAGAAGAACAGGTTCTCAAACAGGCTTTCAGCAGCTTCGCGAGTTGGCGGCTCACCAGGACGCATCATGCGGTAGATCTCAACCAGTGCGCTCAAGCGATCGCTGGTTGGGTCGACGCGAATGGTCTCGGACATGTACGCGCCATGGTCGAGGTCATTGGTGAACAACGTTTCGATGGTTTTGTGACCGGATTGGCTCAATTTAGCCAGTAAATCCAGAGACAATTCCATGTTCGCAGGAACAATCAGCTCACCGGTATTAGTGTCGATGTAGTCTTTAGCAACTACTTTTCCTGCGATGTATTCAACAGGAACTTCGATGCGCTGAATGTCGTCTTTTTCAAGCTGACGAATATGACGAGCAGTTATGCGGCGGCCTTTTTCTACATAGACTTTGCCGTCAGCTTCGATATCAAAGGAAGCTGTTTCACCGCGCAGGCGCTCAGGTACCAGTTCCATCTGCAACTTGTTGTCGCGGATCTGGTAAGTCACCTTGTCAAAGAACAGGTCAAGGATCTGTTCAGTGGTGTAGTTTAATGCACGCAGAATGATGGTCGCAGGCAGTTTACGGCGACGGTCAATACGTACAAACAGGTTATCTTTCGGGTCGAACTCGAAATCTAACCATGAACCGCGGTAAGGGATAATACGTGCGTTATAAAGCACTTTACCCGATGAGTGGGTTTTACCCTTATCGCTGTCGAAGAATACGCCCGGACTACGGTGCAGCTGAGATACGATAACCCTCTCAGTACCGTTAATCACAAAGGTACCATTTTCGGTCATGAGCGGAATTTCGCCCATATAGACTTCTTGTTCCTTGATGTCTTTGACCGTACCTTCTGGTGCTTCACGCTCATAGATCACCAGACGCAGTTTCACGCGCAGTGGCGCGGAGAACGTCACACCACGAATCTGGCATTCTTTAACGTCGAATACAGGCTCACCAAGACGGTAGCTAACGTATTGCAGCTCAGAGTTACCGCTGTAGCTCTTGATAGGGAATACAGAACGGAATGCAGCTTCCAGACCGTACTGGCCTTCCGGATCTTGCTCGATAAACTTCTGGAACGAGTCAAGCTGGATAGAAAGGAGATATGGAATATCCAGAACTTGTGGACGTTTACCAAAATCCTTACGAATGCGTTTTTTCTCGGTATAGGAGTAAACCATAGGGTTCCTCAGCTCGCTGATCAGTGACCCAATCTTGTCTGCCCTGAGAAGGACAGTTCATGCAACACCGTTTATGTCGACCGAAAAGCAGAGACGCTTTCCGCAATACCCGTTTCTATCACTCTTAAATCATTTCGTTGTGCATTATCTGTGGATGAGCCACAGCAAGGGGCATCAATATATTAAGTCGTCTATAGAAAGAGATATTAGAGTAGTTCAGTGTTCAAACAGTGTGAAACACCACTGACACTCTATAGCGCAAAAAGGCTGGTGACTAAAAAGTCACCAGCCATCAGTCTGTTAGGACAGACTGCACTCCGGGAAGTTAAACTTACTTAACTTCAACAGAAGCACCAGCTTCTTCCAGAGATTTTTTCAGTGCTTCAGCGTCGTCTTTGCTGATGCCTTCTTTCAGAGCTGCTGGAGCAGACTCTACCAGGTCTTTAGCTTCTTTCAGACCCAGGCCAGTAGCGGTACGTACTGCTTTGATAACAGCAACTTTGTTAGCGCCAGCAGCAGTCAAGATAACGTCGAATTCAGTTTTCTCTTCTACAGCTTCAGCAGCAGCAGCTGGGCCAGCAACGGCAGCAGCAGCAGAAACGCCGAATTTCTCTTCCATAGCGGAGATCAGTTCAACGATTTCCATTACAGACAGAGCTGCAACGCCTTCAATGATTTGTTCTTTAGTGATAGACATTTAATTGTTCCTAGAATTCAGAAATAGTTTATACGTAAGCATTTGAACGAGAAAAGAAAGGCTGATTAAGCAGCTTCTTTCTGATCGCGTACTGCAGCCAGAGTGCGAACCAATTTGCCAGCAGCGGCTTCTTTCATGGTTGCCATCAGGCGTGCGATTGCTTCATCGTAAGTAGGCAGAGTTGCCAAGCGGTCGATTTGAGCCGCAGAGATAAACTCACCTTCAAAGGCCGCAGCTTTAACCTCGAATTTTGCATTCGCTTTAGCGAAATCTTTGAACAAACGAGCAGCAGCGCCCGGGTGTTCAGAAGAAAATGCAATCAAGGTAGGACCGACAAACGTGTCTTTCAGGCACTCGAACTGAGTACCTTCAACGACGCGGCGCATCAGGGTGTTACGAACAACACGCATGTAAACGCCAGCTTCACGACCTGCTTTACGCAGTTCAGTCATTTTATCTACAGTTACGCCACGGGAATCCGCAACAACCGCAGACAGCGCGCCTTTGGCTACTTCCATGACTTCAGCAACAATCGCTTGTTTGTCTTGAAGATTTAATGCCATTAGCTTTTTGCTCCTGGATTTAGCCGGGGAAAATCCCCGGAACTCACATCACCTATAACCGAGATCGGAGATAGGCGTACAAACACGGTGAGCAGAGAATCCAGCAAAGACTATTCAAGTTCTTCATACTTTCTTTAAACAAAGAAAGACAAAGAAAAATTTTCTTCAGGCTCTGTCACCGTCTACGCAGGAAGGATTAAGTCCCTTGCGGGACACCTGCGGTCTTGGACGGAGGCCTGGATAGGCCAGGCTCCAACCGAAAAATTCTTGGTTTCGCGTTAACGAAACAACGGGCCATAGATTCTAGACAAATCCATCGCCCGCGTAAAGCGATAAACGTCAGCAGTTAATTAGTTAACTGTTGCGCTCAGGCCGCTTTGATCAATTGCAAGACCAGCGCCCATGGTAGTGGACAGGCTTACTTTCTTGATGAAAACGCCTTTAGCCTGAGAAGGCTTCGCCTTTTTCAGTGCAACCAACAGAGCTTCCAGGTTTTCTTTCAGCTTGTCGGATTCGAAATCAACCTTACCAATAGTGGTATGGATGATACCGTTTTTGTCGTTACGGTAACGAACCTGACCTGCTTTAGCGTTCTTAACCGCTTCAGCAACGTTAGGAGTTACAGTACCAACTTTCGGGTTAGGCATCAGACCACGTGGGCCCAGAACCTGACCTAATTGACCTACAACGCGCATTGCATCTGGAGAAGCAATAACAACGTCAAAGTTCATTTCGCCTTTCTTAATCTGATCAGCCAGATCTTCCATACCTACCAGCTCAGCGCCTGCAGCTTTAGCAGCTTCAGCGTTTGCACCTTGGGTGAAGACAGCAACGCGAACAGAACGACCGGTGCCGTTAGGCAGAACGGTAGCACCACGAACGTTTTGGTCAGATTTACGTGCATCGATACCGAGGTTAACGGCAACGTCTACACTTTCAACGAATTTAGCAGTGGCCAGCTCTTTGAGCAGAGCAACAGCTTCGTTAATGTCGTACTGTTTAGTAGCATCAACTTTGTCACGGATCACGCGCATGCGCTTGGTCAGCTTAGCCATCTATTAATCCTCCACTACCAGGCCCATGGAACGAGCAGTACCTTCGATAGAGCGCGCCATGGCCTCTACGTCAGAACCAGTCATGTCCGCAGCTTTGGTTTCTGCGATTTCACGAACCTGAGCAGTCGTTACTTTACCCACTTTGTCTTTGTTCGGCTTGCCGGAACCAGACTTGATACCAGCCGCTTTCTTCAACAGCACAGCTGCTGGAGGCGTTTTGGTAACGAAGGTGAAAGAACGGTCAGAGTAAACGGTAATGACAACAGGGATCGGCAGGCCTTTCTCAACGCTTTCAGTCTTAGCGTTGAATGCCTTACAGAATTCCATGATGTTAACACCTTGCTGACCCAGTGCCGGACCTACCGGTGGACTTGGGTTAGCCATACCAGCTGCAACTTGCAGCTTGACGTAGGCTTGTACTTTCTTGGCCATTTAAATTTCCTCAGTTGGGTAATATCGCCTGTTTGAAGAGGCTCCCCGTTATTTGCAGTACTTTTCTGTGCAGAGGCTGCACAGAAAAACAAAAGGCGCGAAATTATAGTTTAATTTCGCGCCCTGCACAACATCTGTTCGAACCGATGTTGAAAGAGTTATTAACCCTTTTCGACCTGACCGAAGTCCAGCTCAACAGGCGTTGCACGCCCGAAGATAGAAACAGACACTTTCAGGCGGCTTTTTTCGTAATCCACTTCTTCCACAACACCGTTAAAGTCAGCAAACGGACCGTCGTTAACACGGACCAACTCACCTGGTTCAAACAGCGTTTTCGGCCGTGGCTTATCGCCGACTTGTTGCAGGCGATTCATAATAGCGTCAACTTCTTTATCGCTAATAGGCGCCGGACGGTCAGAAGTACCGCCAATGAAACCCATTACGCGAGGAACGCTACGCACTAAGTGCCAGCTGGCGTCATTCATCACCATTTGAACAAGCACATAACCTGGGAAGAATTTGCGTTCACTCTTGCGACGCTGACCACCACGGATTTCAACAACTTCTTCCGTAGGAACCATGACTTCGCCGAACAGCTCTTCCATGTCGTGCAATTTGATGTGCTCACGCAGCGATTGTGCTACGCGGCCTTCAAAGCCGGAAAACGCCTGAACGACGTACCAACGTTTTTTAGGTGCTTCAGACATTTAGAACCTCAAGCCAGTAATAAAAGATACCAAGCGAACCAGAATACCATCTAGTCCCCACAGAATCAGTGACATAACGGCAGTTACCGCAGCAACGATCAGTGTGGTATGCAATGTTTCCTGGCGCGTAGGCCAAATTACTTTACGTACTTCGGTACGCGCTTCGCGCGCAAACGCAACTGTCGCTTTGCCTTTAGTCGTCAATAATGCCACTGCACCAGCGATAGCAATGATGACAACAACTGCCAGCGCACGTAACGGCAGGCTGTATGCACGGTAATAATAGTTACCGACAATAGCTACGACCAACAAAACGGCAACAACTAACCATTTTACCGCTTCCAGGCCGCGCCCGCTCCCTTGAGCCTCGGTATTCGCACTCATAAACCAACCCGTCACAATGATTCAGAACAAACAACTTTGCCTCGCATTGCGAGGCAAACCAAACCGATCGATGCTCTACAGTGAGCGCAACTCGGTGTTTTACGCTATATCTCAGAGCCTATCTCACCAATGATTATGACGTATAAATCGCTGATGAGATAGGTTCTAGCGCCACAGCGTAGAAAAGGGCATCGAATGATGCCCTTTTAGTGTGCATTGCGTCAACGTAAAGTGACAAAAAAG
>NZ_JBQSVA010000011.1:0-68623 GCF_052375995.1 Ewingella sp. AOP9-I1-14 | reverse complement strand
ATCACTCATACGAGGTTAACTCGCAGCGCGGCGTCAGCATGCTAACCATCTTCCTCTACTTCCAAGAGGTGATGCAGCAGATGGAAGTGGTTCTGTCAGGCTCTCAAGCCGACGCGAAAGCCACCAATGACCAGATTAGTCAAGGCGCAACAGGCGTAGGCGGGGCGGTAAAAGAGGCTGGGTCAACGCCATCAACGGTTGATGAGCTTGGTAAATCATGGTCATCACTGAAGTCATCGGTGAGCGATGTCGCCGGAACGGTAACTGGGAAGATCACCACTGGTTTTCAGAGTGCGCTCAGCACCGTATCAACCCCCGCTATTGATGTGGCGAACAGCGCCACCAAGAAGGCCGCAGAATTAGCCAAAAACATTAGCGAGAACATCACATGAGAAGCATATCCATTGAGCCGGTAAAGTCTCAAACAATCTCAGTTGATCTCGCTGGTCAGCAGTGCTCAATACGCCTAATCCAGCGCGAAACCTTCATGTACATGGACCTAACGGTTAACGGAAACCCGATCATGCAGGGAGTCCCATGCCTTTATGGAAACAAGATAGTCCGCTACAAATACCTTAAGTTCATCGGGGATTTGGTCTTCATGGATAATACAGGCCAGTTAAACCCTAGCTACGAAGGACTCGGAGAGCGATTTATTCTTTATTACTTGGAGGGCTCCGACCTTGTATAAGCAAAGAGACCTTCGGTTCGAGTTCGTGAACAATACTTCAACCTTCGACAAGCAAGGGAACAATACAATATCCCTGAGCAACGTGAAAGCAACTGTCTCGTGCCAGTCTTCAGGCAACCTTTTCGGAACGCAGGTTAGCGTTAATATCTACGGACTAAGTAGCGACCTTCTCGCCGCGCTGTCAGCTAAGGCCATGGGTAACTTTGGACCTGATACAGAGCGTATCAGCATGAAGATTTTTGTGGATAACACGGCAATCTTCGTTGGCTATATGAACTCATCGATAGCCAACATGAACTCCGCTCCAAACTCTTCACTGATAATAAATGCCACCGCCAATACTGACCTACAAAACAAGGTAGCAAGGCCATTCTCATTAAGCGGCCCAACATCGATTGTTGATGTGATCAGCAGTATATGTAAGGCGGCAGGTTACAGCCCAATAATCAACGGTCTCGACGGTATCATGGTGAGCAACCCTCACTACGAAGGGAGCGTTTTTGACCAACTACAAAGGGTATGTGACGACCTTCAGGTGTCGATGTCCGTGTCTGCTCCGACGATTTCATTCTGGCCTCAGAAGGGGCAGAAAGACAGCGTAAAGCCACTCATATCACCGGAGTACGGGCTGATCGGGTACCCGATATTCTCAAATGGAGGGGTTATGTTTCAGACGCAGTTCTCATCGCTTCTCACCACGGGAAGAATGGTGCGCCTAGACACGTCACTTCCTCACGCCAGCGGCGATTATAAATTAACTAGCGTGACCCATGAGCTTTCCTCTTGGGTTGAAGGTGGATCGTGGCATTCGATATGCATAGCGAACAGAGAGGCAGGGCCAAATCAAAATGGCGGATAATTTATTTACGCCGACCAGCGCGCAAACCAGCGATGCTGAGTCGCTACAGTACGTTTTCAAAAAGCTCCTTTCAGGGGCTTTTTTTATAGAGCTAGTGACGGTGCTGGAGATGCGTGGCGTTGCTCCGAACTTAGTGGTTGATGTTCTTCCCCTGGTAACCAGAACAGACCCCTCAGGAGCGATTATCGATAACTCCCCAATTTACAACATCCCGGTGTTCAGGCTTCAGCGCGGCGGCAGCGCCATCATCATGAACCCCATGCCGGGCGACATCGGGATGATAGCTATCTGTGACCGTGACAACTCGCTAGCCAGAGAAAACCGCAAGCAGTCCTTGCCAGCTACCAAGCGCACTCACAGCAAATCTGATGCTCTCTATCTCGGAGGATTCTTAAACAGCGAGCCAACGCAGTACATCGAGTTTGCGGATAACAAGCTGAATATCGTGGCCCCGTTTGGCGTCAACGTAACCACGCCTGAGATGTATGTCTCCGGCAACATCAAGTCGGGTGGGAACATCACCGACAACAGCAACAGTCAAAGCGCGTCGCTTAAGACGCTTCGTGACAACTACAACCAGCACCGCCACCCAGTTCCGGGCGTTCAATCTGGTAACTCAACTGCCACATCTAACCCTACGGACAAGCAAACATGACCTACAGAAACATGCAGCTCGATACCGGCACGTGGGACTTGATGCTAGATGGAAGCGGGAATTTAGCCATAACAGACGGCGGCTACTCAGTGGCGCAAGACGTAGCAAGTTCATGTCTCGTCTTCTCTGGTGAGTGCTACTACGACAATACGCTCGGCATCCCATGGAAATCGGAAGTGCTAGGCAAGCGACCAACGCCGGGATTCATCGCCCAAAAGATGCAGACGGAAGCGTTAAAGCTCCCTGTTGTTGAGCAGGCTATCGCTACTGTCTTCTTCGATGGCACAGCCAGACAGATGCGAGGCGCAATACGCGTGGTAGACACTGAAGGAACCCAAACACAGGTAAATCTATGACGACTATTGAAACCGCAGTTCCTGATGTGACGATCACCGAGAATGGCCTGCTAGTTCCTGACATTGCAGATGTTCTGGCGGGCAGGTTGACCGACATGTCTACCGCGCTAGGTGGTGGCGCCAGCCAGTCTCTAAGCTCGCCACAGGGGCAGATAGCCCAGTCAGACACCGAAATTCTTGCACAGGTATATGACAAGCTTTTATGCCTGTTCAATCAAATGAACCCTGACTATGCCACGGGGAGATTTCAGGATGGAATCGGCCGGATTTACTTTATGGATAGGATATCTGCACAGGGTACTGTGGTAACGGCAACTTGCACCGGCAGAGTAAACACGGTGATACCCGCAGGTAGCACCGCTGTAGATTTAAACGGCTATATCTACCAGTCAATAGACAATGCCATGATACCTTCGAGTGGGACTATTGACGTACCTTTCGTTAACACAACAACCGGCCCAATCTCATGTGCCATTGGTGATCTAAACCAAATATATCGCTCAGTTCCCGGTTGGGACTCTATTACTAATTCAACATCTGGAGTTGTCGGTGTAGATGTCGAGTCAAGGATCGCATTTGAAACTCGTAGAAAACAGTCTGTTGCGAGAAATGGCAGAAACATGGATGCAGCGACTCTTGCAGGGATTCTTGCCGTGGATGGCGTTCTTGATGCCTATGTTTGGTCAAATCGCACGGCGTCGGTAGTCAATTACGGTGTGACTAATTTTCCAGTAGCTGCTCACTCAATCTATATAGGGGTGTATGGTGGAAGTGACGAAGATGTGGCTTATTCAATCTTTGAGACAAAGAACCCGGGCTCAAACCTTAACGGCAACACAACACTCGTTGTCGAGGACAGGGAAAACTACAGCGCGCCATACCCTCAGTACACCATGCAGTGGCAGAGGGTGGAGCCGGTAAGAATTAGGTTCAAAGTAGAAATTGAGACAAATCAAAATCTTCCTTCCGACATAACCAATCAAGTCAAGGCAATGGTGCAGGCTGTTTTCAATGGCGAATATAACGGAATTGTTAAGGCCAGAATCGGATCAAGAATTAACTCTGGCGTCTATTACGCACCGATAATTTCAATATCTCCTGATTATTTAAACCTTTCATCACTGCAAATATCGAAAGACGGCACGACATTTAACTCTTCGGTAACTGTGGGTGTTGATCAGGTTCCAACCATACAGCTTGATGATATAGAGGTGGTGATGGTGTGAAATGGGAAGAAACTATATTAACGCAGTATTCAGCTAGCCAGAAACTCTTAGCCATCATATCAACTTTTAATAATGCAGTATCTGTTGAAGACTTCACGGATAAGTTCATCAAAGACGTATGGGATATTTCCACAAACCTTACATACGGTCTTGATGTGTGGGGGAAGATAGTAGGAGTATCTAGATATATTAGAGCTGACATTGAGAATAACAGCTTTGGATTTTCAGAGGCTGACTCTGGAGATGTAAATAACTATCCTTCACCGTTTAACGATGAGCCATTTTATGCGGGAGTGCAGGAAACAGAAACGGTAAGGCTAACCAATGATGCCTATAGAACGTTAATACTATGCAAGGCGTTTTCTAATATAAGTGTCGCCACGATTCCTGAAATAAATAAGTTCCTTTCTATATTGTTCTCGGGTCGCGGCGCGGCGTTTTCCGTTGATTATGGGAATATGGTGATGGGGATAACCTGCACCTTTTATCTTGCCCCATACGAGAAGTCAATTCTAGAAAACTTCGACGTTTTACCCATACCTAGCGGGGTAATGGTTGAGACTAGAGAGGTTGTCCCACCTTATTTTGGATTCGCACAAGACGCATACCCATTCAATGATGGAACATTCTTTAGAGATAATTAAATGAAAAGAAATGAAGCCCCGAAAAAACAACCAGTTCCATTTGCCATTGGCGGCCTGAGAGAGGATTTATTACCAACAACTCCTGCTGGCGATAATACCGCATCATATATAAATGGTTTTCCACCAATTACAATGGTGCAAAAAAATGCAGGTGGCTTGCCGCCAAAAGGTCAGGACATGAACCAGATCTTATATGAGCTATCAAATTTATCCCGCTGGTCAAGTTCTGGAGCAATAAATTCATTCGATGCAGACTTCTCCACCAAAATAGGTGGGTATCCGAAAGGGGCCACCCTTCTTGGTGATGATGGAAGCACTATTTATATCAACACCATTGATGATAACGCCAGCAACCCAAATTCAGGCGGATCTGGATGGTTCAACCAAACAAATGGTTATCTTAAAACTTTAAGCTTCTTTTCTGAAATCGCTGCCATAGGGCCGAGCGGACAGTATCCAGCGAGGCAAAACCTTTCTTTGGATAGGTTTGTTCAGGACTCTAATGAGACAAGGATTTATGGGCCGGGAGGGTCGGCGTACATATTCGCATCAGATAAGAATTGGGGTGCGTACGACAGTAGCATCCCAGGGAATATAGCACTAAGCATTACATCCGGAGGGACTGGTGGAACAACAGCCCCAGCAGCTAGGGCTGGGTTGGGATTAAAGGGTGCATCGATTTTAGATGTGGGAACCACAGCAGGAACTGTTGCTTCAGGAAATGATAGCCGCATAGTAGGAGCAATGCAGGTCGCTCAAAACGGTGGAGACATCCAAGACAAGGCGACATTTAGAGAAAATCTTGGGTTGGGTAGCTCAGCAACCCTACCAGTCGGAACATCTGCAAACACAGTCGCCGCAGGTAATGACTCTAGGATTACCGGTGCAGCGCAGAAATCTAGCAACCTTAGCGATCTGTCCAGCTCTTCCGATGCTCGAGCAAATTTAGGGCTTGGCCCAGCAGCGTTAAGATTTGTGGGCACTGGAACCAACCAATTGCCAGATATGAACGCCTTCGCAACGTCCCTAGGTCAGAATGGATGGTTTAAGCTTCCTAGCGGAGTGATTTATCAGTGGGGGACTTCATCAGCTGCAACGCCTTCTAGTCCTGATGTTTTGGTGACTTTCCCAATACCATTTCCTAATGCTGTTCTTGCAATGGGCGAGCATGATAGGGGTAGCCAAACGTCTTTAACTCTATGGCAATTTACCAGCGTGGTATCGACTGCATTTTATGCTAATGCGGTAGCCTCCATCCAACGCGGGAATTCGCAAGTCGGTTCCGTTCCACAATCAGCGGCCTGTCTCTGGTGGGCCTTGGGGTATTAATAATGAATACATATGTTTGGAGCGCAAATAAAAACCTGCTTCTCCCTGTTTCATTGCAGGAAGCTTATGAAGATGCGGGGTCGTGGCCAGAAGATACTGTAGATATTTCAGATGAAGTAGCTATGAAGTTCATGAAGACACCTGAAGCTGGAAAGGTGAGGGGGGTAGTAGATAAAATGCCTGCGTGGGTTGATGCTCCTCCACCAACAAAAGCTCAATATCTTAAACAGGCAGAAATTAAAAAATCAGAGCTGCTTAATGAAGCGGGAAATATCACCAGTGACTGGCGAACAGAATTAGCACTTGGAGTAATTTCTGATAAAGATAAAGAATCCCTGATTCTATGGATGGCATACATAAAAGACGTTAAGGCAGTAAGCCTGAGCAATGCGCCAAATGTTACGTGGCCAGATAAGCCTTCCTCATAAATTTCTTTCCTTTCCGATCAGCAGTATACCGGCACTAGCAAAATCCGTACTTCCCAACATAAAAAGCTCATGATTATACTGTATGCATAAACAGTGTTTGAGGTGTGATTTATGAGCAGACGATATGAAATTGATGCAGCATTTAAAGCTGCAATCAAGATCAGCGAGAAAGGGCGGCGCACGGTCGCCACTGAGGATTTCTGCGCTGAGTTGGAGAAGGTCAATTGCCGCTGGGGCCTGAAGGAGGCAAACCGTTGGATCGAGATGTACGTCAGTACGTTCCGTGATGTTTCAGAAACAGACGGAGAGCGTCGCGTTTTCATGCTTTTCAATCCAAACGGAGGGTGGTGATATGGGCTTCCCATCTCCAGCAGCAGACTACGCAACCAGTCGACTAACTCCAAACGATGCCTGTCTCTGGTCTGATAAGCCGGGCCAGTACCTCATGCGCTCCGCCACATCAAGTTGGCGCGCCGGAATAAAGAAAGACGCATTGCTTATAATCGACTCATCCCGCAAGCCTTGTGACGGTAGCATTGTCGTCGCCGAGGTTTGCGGGGAGTTCTTGCTTAAGCGCATGCGCTTTCATCCGACGCTATGCCTTGCTGATTTGGACCAGCCAGACGATGTGACGCTGATTGACGGTGGAGACTGGGAAGGTGAGGAGACGATTATTTTCGGTGTGGTGACGCATGTGATCAACGACACGACCACGGAAGAGTTCGATGATAGCCCGCTGATGTGATAGGCGGATAGCCTCAACAGCAATCTCGGATTTAAAATCCGACCTAACCGTAGCAAGTCAGAAACATTCGCCTACCACTATCCAGGTCATGCCGCTAGAATGCATTATGATTTTCTTCCTTTAGTAGTTCAAAAACTGAGTAGCCTGATTGGAACAGGATAAATAACCGGACAATAAAAGATGCAATGTGTAGAACCGTTTATAATATTCAACAGGTTACGAGAAATATGCGGATATTACTGAGTAATGACGACGGCGTTTTAGCGCCGGGTATCCAGACGTTGGCCGCGGCTTTACGCCAGTTCGCCGACGTTACGCTGGTTGCCCCCGATCGCAATCGCAGTGGTGCGTCCAACGCGCTAACGCTGGACGGCCCGCTGCGTATTCAGTCATACCCAAACGGCGACACGGCGGTGATTCAGGGTACGCCTACCGACTGTGTTTACTTGGGCGTTAACTCACTGATGCGCCCGCGTCCCGATATTGTAGTTTCAGGCATTAATGCCGGACCAAATCTCGGCGACGATGTGATCTATTCCGGCACGGTCGCCGCCGCAATGGAGGGGCGCCACCTGGGCTTCCCAGCGCTGGCCGTCTCGCTGGATGGTAACAGGCATTATGACACTGCCGCCGCGATAACCTGTCGCATCCTGCGCGCGTTGGCCACTGAGCCATTGCGCACCGGCAAAATTCTTAATATCAATGTTCCTGATCTGCCTCTGGCGGAGATTAAGGGTATCCGTGTTACCCGCTGCGGGAGTCGTCACCCGGCTGAGCAGGTGTTTTGCCAGCAGGACCCGCGCGGTCAGGATATGTATTGGATTGGGCCACCGGGTGATAAGTTTGATATCGCGCCGGACACCGATTTCGCGGCCGTCGCACAGGGTTATGTCTCTGTCACGCCTCTTCAGGTCGATTTAACCGCCTACGCTGCACAGGATGTGGTGAGCGGATGGATAGCCAAAGTCGGGGTCAACAGGCATGGTGAATAAACCGATGTACAACCTGCTCGAGCAGCTTCGCCAGCAGGGGATTCATGATGAAAATCTGCTGCACGCCATTGAAAAAGTGCCGCGGGAACGTTTTGTCGATGAAGCTTTTCAGCACAAGGCTTATGAAAATACCGCCTTGCCAATTGGCTCGGGTCAGACGATTTCTCAGCCCTATACCGTGGCGCGCATGACAGAGCTGCTGCGCCTCACACCGGCCTCGCGCGTGCTGGAAATCGGCACCGGGTCGGGCTATCAGACGGCTATTTTGGCGCATCTGGTTGAGCACGTGTTTTCCGTCGAGCGGATCAAAGGCCTGCAATGGCAGGCCAAGCGTCGCCTCAAACAGCTGGATCTGCATAATGTGTCGACCCGCCACGGTGATGGCTGGGAAGGCTGGCCTTCTCGTGGGCCATTTGACGCCATTATCGTGACCGCCGCCCCTCTGGAAATTCCTCAGGACTTACTCCAGCAATTGGATGAGGGCGGCGTGATGATCCTTCCCGTTGGCGAACAAAACCAGGTGCTGCAACGCATCACGCGTCGCGGTAACGACTTTGTGGTTGAGACCATCGAATCGGTCCGTTTTGTACCTTTAGTCAAAGGTGAGTTAGCCTAAACGCTGCTTCTGGCGGTGAGTTTCAGGACTAAGCCCTTAAAATTTAAATACAACTGTAATATGGTGCTGTACTTGTGATGTTGATAGCATCCACTACAGTTTTTTACTGTCGCCATCTGGCTGGCTTCTTATCCGCCCGGATGTGTTCTCTGCTAGCAACGTGCTAATTGGCACAAAGCCCGCCAAATGTGGGGTTGCGAGTGGAATGATAGATTCTGAGATTGCCGTAACGGGGGAAATATGAGCACGGGAAGCCCAATTAAAACCTTAAGCCGCATTGCGGTGTGTACGTTTATTAGCGCCTGGATGGTGGGATGTAGCAATAATGCATCGACGTCAGCCCCTATTAGCAGTGTAAACGGCGGTGGCGGAGGTCAGAATACTCCGAATTCAGCCCCGGCAAATGTCGCCAATACGCCTAATATTGCAGCGACAAATCAGCAGGGTCACATCGTTTATAACCGCAGTTACAACACAATTCCTAAAGGCAGTTATAGCGGAAGTACCTATCAAGTTAAGCGTGGGGATACGCTTTTCTATATCGCCTGGATCACCGGCAATGACTTCCGAGACCTTGCGGCACGTAACAATATCCCCGCGCCTTATGGTTTAGAAGTCGGTCAAACTATTCAGATTAATAATGTCTCCTCTAATGCTAGCACCGGCGGCATGTTAGCCACTACCGATGCGACTAAAGGTGGCGTTCCAACAGCACCAAGCGCCGGGATGATGCAAGGTACGGTGGTTGCATCTCAACCAACTACCACGTATTCTGAATCTCCGGGTAAACAGAATGTAGGTAAAATGTTGCCTTCATCAGGTGTAGTTACCACCACAGCACCTGTTGCCGTAGCCAGTACTCCTGTCACTAGTACCACCAATAATGGCGGTCCAGTTTCCTCTTGGAAGTGGCCGACAGACGGGAAAATTATCGATAATTTCTCAGCTTCCGAAGGGGGAAATAAGGGGATCGATATCGCTGGTTCGCGTGGACAACCTGTCTTAGCCACCGCCTCAGGGCGCGTCGTTTATGCAGGTAATGCTCTTCGCGGTTACGGTAATCTGATCATCATTAAACACAATGATGATTACCTCTCCGCCTATGCACATAACGATTCAATGCTGGTCCGGGAACAACAAGAAGTGCAGGCGGGTCAGAAAATAGCAACCATGGGTAGCACCGGAACCAGTTCAGTAAGATTACATTTTGAAATTCGTTACAAGGGGAAATCCGTAAACCCGCTGCGTTATCTTCCGCAGCGATAAATCGGGCAGAGTCTTGATTCTGCCCTCGGGACCACGGGTAGGAGCAGCTTATGAGTCAGAATACGCTGAAAGTTAACGAGTTACATGATGATGTAGATTTCGATGAGAACAGCGCTGAAGCCTTTGACGAGAAAGCAAATGTCGAAGAGACTGCCGATAACGACACTATTGATGCGGATGCTGAAGAAGAGTTGTTATCGCAGGCTGTAAGCCAACGAGTGCTGGACGCAACTCAACTGTACCTTGGTGAGATCGGTTACTCTCCTCTGCTTACCGCAGAAGAAGAGGTTTATTTTGCACGGCGTGCGCTGCGAGGGGATGTTCCATCTCGTCGTCGCATGATTGAAAGTAACTTGCGTTTGGTGGTTAAAATAGCCCGCCGCTACAGTAATCGCGGACTGGCACTGTTGGATTTGATCGAAGAAGGTAACTTAGGTCTGATCCGCGCAGTTGAAAAGTTTGACCCAGAGCGCGGTTTCCGTTTTTCAACTTACGCTACATGGTGGATTCGACAGACAATTGAACGGGCGATTATGAATCAAACCCGTACCATTCGTTTGCCAATCCATATCGTTAAAGAACTGAACGTTTACCTGCGTACTGCACGTGAACTTGCACATAAACTTGACCATGAGCCAAGTGCTGAAGAGATTGCTGAGCAACTCGACAAACCTGTTCATGACGTCAGCCGTATGTTGCGCCTGAATGAGCGTATTACTTCAGTGGATACCCCGTTGGGTGGTGACTCTGAAAAAGCGCTGTTAGATATTCTGGCCGACGAAAAAGAAAACGGTCCTGAAGACACCACGCAAGACGACGATATGAAACAGAGTATCGTTAAGTGGTTATTCGAGTTGAATGCAAAACAACGTGAAGTTCTGGCCCGCCGCTTTGGCCTGTTAGGTTATGAAGCAGCGACGCTGGAAGATGTGGGCCGTGAGATAGGCCTGACGCGTGAACGAGTTCGTCAGATTCAGGTTGAAGGGTTGCGCCGCCTGCGCGAGATTTTGCAGGCACAAGGGCTGAGTATCGAAGCTCTATTTCGCGAATAATTTTATCGCTTAGCAACGCGACAAGCTGACTGACTATTTGATTAGCACAGCGTTACCAATAAAAAGGCGAGGTATGAAAATACCTCGCCTTTTTCTATTTAACTTTTATGGCTTTGAGAAAGCTACACCATATCCTTCAGACGGTAGATCCACTCCAGCGCCTGGCGCGGTGAGAGTGAATCGGCATCCAGCGCCTCCAGAGCCTCTACGGCTGGCGACACTTCTTCAGTCAACAGCGCCAACTGCGGGCCATCCACCTTGCTGGCGGCGGCGCTGTTGGACAGCGTTTCCAGCTCTTTCAGCTTCTGGCGCGCGCGTTTAATCACATCTCTTGGCACACCTGCCAGCGCGGCAACCGCCAGACCATAACTCTTGCTGGCCGCGCCTTCCTGCACGCTGTGCATAAAGGCAATGGTGTCGCCGTGCTCGATGGCATCCAGATGGATATTCACTGTGCCTTCCATCTTCTCCGGCAGCGTGGTCAGTTCAAAATAGTGGGTGGCGAACAGCGTCATGGCTTTGATGCGGCTGGCGAGATTCTCCGCGCAGGCCCAGGCTAGAGAGAGGCCGTCATAGGTCGAGGTGCCGCGACCAATTTCATCCATCAGCACCAGACTGTTTTCGGTGGCGTTGTGCAGGATATTCGCCGTTTCGGTCATTTCGACCATGAAGGTGGAACGGCCAGAAGCCAGATCGTCCGCCGCGCCTACGCGGGTGAAGATCCGATCCACCGGGCCAATCACCGCCTGATCCGCCGGCACGTAGCAGCCAATATGCGCCATCAGCACGATCAGCGCCGCCTGACGCATGTAAGTACTTTTACCGCCCATGTTCGGGCCGGTGATGATCAGCATGCGGCGCTGCGGCGACATCGCCAGCGGGTTGGAGATAAACGGTTCGCTCAGCACCTGTTCCACCACCGGGTGACGTCCGCCGGTAATATTAATCCCCGGTTTTTCACTCAGCGTCGGGCAGGTGTAGTTCAGGGTGTAAGCGCGCTCTGCCAGATTGCTCAACACGTCCAGCTCCGCCAAGGCAGCCGCGCTTTGCTGCAGGGCGTCAAGGTGCGGTATCAGCAGGTCGAACAGCTCTTCATACAGGGCTTTTTCCAGCGAAAGTGCCTTGCCCTTAGACGTCAGAACCTTATCTTCATACTCTTTCAGCTCAGGGATGATATAGCGCTCGGCGTTTTTCAACGTCTGGCGGCGCACATAGTGGATCGGCACTAAGTGGCTTTGGCCACGGCTGACCTGAATGAAATAGCCGTGCACGCCGTTAAAGCCAACCTTCAGCGTATCCAATCCAAGTTTTTCGCGCTCGCGGATCTCAAGCTGGTCGAGGTAATCCGTCGCGCCATCGGCCAGCGCGCGCCATTCATCCAGCTCGGCGTTATAGCCCGGCGCAATCACGCCGCCGTCACGCACCAGCACGGGTGGAGCCTCAATAATGGCGCGCTCGAGCAATTCAACCAGTTCATTGAATTCGCCACAGTTTTTGACCAGTGTCTGGATGTGCGCGGGTTCTAAAGGCTGGAGCAGGGCGCGGATCTCCGGCAGCTGCTGCAAGGCGTGGCGCATACGGGCCAGATCGCGCGGGCGAGCGCTGCGCAGAGCCAGACGGGCCAGGATTCTCTCTAAATCCCCCACCTGACGCAGCACTGGCTGCAAATCGGGAGTGAGATCCTGTAAAGAACCGAGGGCCAGCTGGCGATTGCGCAATACCTTGGCGTCGCGCGTTGGCATGTGGATCCAGCGTTTAAGCATGCGGCTGCCCATTGGCGTCACCGCCTGATCGAGAATCGCCGCCAGCGTGTTTTCGACTCCACCAGACAGGTTTTGCGTCAGTTCCAGATTCCGGCGAGTGGCGGCGTCCATAATGATGCCGTCCTGCAAACGTTCCATGGTCACGCCGCGAATGTGCGGCAGGGCGGTGCGCTGGGTATCTTTAACATATTGCAGCAGGCAGCCCGCCGCGCGCAGCGCCTGTGGGGCTTGTTCCACCCCAAAGCCACTCAGGTCGCGAGTACCAAACTGCAAGTTAAGCTGCTGCTTGGCGGTTTCCAGTTCGAACTCCCACATCGGCCGGCGGCGCAGGCCGCGGCGCGACGATATAAGCGACATAGACTCGAAACTTTCAGGGTAGAGCAGCTCGGCAGGATTGGTGCGCTGGATCTCCGCCGCCATGGTTTCCAAATCTTCTGGCTGAGCCACGCGGAAGCGGCCTGAGCTAATGTCGAGCGTGGCATAACCAAAGCCGCGACCATCCTGCCAGATAGCCGCCAGCAGGTTGTCGTGGCGCTCGTTGAGCAGTGCTTCATCACTGACCGTGCCGGGCGTCACAATGCGCACGACTTTGCGCTCAACCGGCCCTTTGCTCAGTGCGGGATCGCCGATTTGCTCACAAATCGCCACGGATTCGCCCAGTTGCACCAGCTTGGCTAAATAGCCTTCCACGGCATGGTAAGGCACGCCCGCCATCGGGATTGGCTCGCCCGCCGACGCACCGCGCTTAGTGAGGGAGATATCCAGCAGTTGCGATGCGCGTCGCGCGTCGTCATAAAACAGTTCGTAGAAGTCCCCCATGCGATAAAACATCAGAATCTCTGGGTTTTCAGCCTTGAGGCGCAGGAACTGCTGCATCATGGGAGTGTGGGAATCTAGGCTTGCATTATCAGTCATAGACTTGGTCTTATTAATCCATTGAATTTAAAGTTGATTGTGATTTTTATTGTTGTCATTCGTCATCACGATGTGGCTAAGAGAATCAGCACTTGTCACTCAAAGACCCGTGGATTTTCACCCCGCTATACTAGCCCAGCGAGCAATATGCTGTCACAGGTAAAAGTTCGAGAGATGCCGCAATCTGAGATTGCAATGGACTGTAAAGCGCGGTGGGAAGGCTGAAAATAAAAATGGCCAGAAGGTTTAACCCATCTGGCCATGTCGAGGCGGTGCAGCAAGTGCCACGCCGTGAGGGACTAAATTAGAACATCATTACCATCCACGGGTAGGCGATGAGCATCAGGCCGCCGAGGAAGATGGCGCCGAAGATGGTGCCTAAACGCCAGAAGTCTTTGGTTGGCAAGTAGCCGCTGCCGTAGTAAATCGGGCTTGGGCCGGTGCCGTAGGGGGTGATGATCCCCATCACGCCCAGCGAGGTCACCATCATCAGGCAGTAAACCGGCATGTTGATGCCCGGAATAGCCGCCGCGATGGTCAGCATCGCCGGTAACAGCGCGGTGGTGTGCGCCGTGGTGCTAGCGAACAGGTAGTGCAGCAGGAAGAAGGCCACCAGCAGCATCACCGCCGCGACCTGCGGGTCGATGCCGGTAAGCAGTTGCCCGCCTTGCAGACCCAGCCACGAGATAAAGCCAACTCGCGCCAGCCCGTCGGCCAGTGCCACCAGCGTGGCAAACCAAGCGAAAGTGTTCCAGGCCGGCTTATTGCTGGTGATGTCATTCCAGTTCAGCACGCCAGTCCACAGCATCAGCACCACAACCAGCAGCGCGGCCATAGCAGGTTCAATCCACGCGGCGGCGAAAATCCACATCAGCAGGGCCGAGCAGACGAAGACCAGCAGCAGGATTTCATGGCGCGACAGCTTACCCAGCTTCTCCAGCTCGGAGGTCGCCCAGCGCGGCACTTCATCATTTATCTTCACTTCTGGCGGATAGAACCAGTAAGCCAGCAACGGCATAGTGAGGATTAACAGCACGCCAAGCGGCAGAAAGGCGAGGAACCACATTCCCCATGTAATCTCGAACCCGACGATGCTTTTAACCAGCGCCAGTGCCAGCAGGTTAGGGGCCAGGGCGGAGAGGAACATGGAGCTGGTGATACAGGCCGAGGTTATCGCCACCCACATCAGATAGGAGCCGATTTTGCGCGCGCTCGGATCATTGGGTTTTGAGCCGTACAGCGGCGGAAGGTTGGCAATAATCGGGTAGATAGTCCCGCCGCTGCGCGCCGTGTTGGACGGCGTGAACGGAGCCAGCAGCAGGTCGGCGAAGGTAATGGCATAGCCCAGGGTCAAGCTGCGACGCCCGAGGTACTTCACCAGAATCAGCGCCAGACGGCGGCCAAACTGCGTTTTGTCATAACCCGCAGCAAACATAAATGCGCCGAAAATCAGCCAAACCGTGGAGTTACCGAAACCACTCACTGCCCATTTGAAAGCTTCAGTGGCGGTTTTAAATTTCGGGTTAGCGAGTTCGGCCGGGCTGAAGAGCAGCCACTGGCTGAAAAGGGCAATCACCACCACCCCGGTCAAACCAATAACGGCGCCGGGCAGTGGCTCAAAAATCAAACCAACAATCACCCCGACGAAGATGGCAAAGAAGTGCCAGGCATAAGGTTCAAGCCCAGTCGGAACCGGTAAAAGCAGCAGAATGACTGCCACCAGCACCGGCAAGAACAGCATGATCAGGCGTTTCTTTAGTCCCGATGAGGCAGGCGCGGCCTTATTAGGATCACTCAAAGTTGATGTGGGTTTCATAGTTTTTATCTGCAAGTTAGTGAGGGGAGCGTTACGCCCCGTTTATCTATGTTTGCGTTTGGAATGCTTAAAGATTTTTGTTCTATTTCACCATGGCATTTGCAATATATTCATTCCGTGTTTCAGCGTTTTTGCCTATTACTCGATTATGATGAATATAATATGAAAAGAATAAGTGATTAGTATTACCCAGAGAAGAGCTTATCGGATGGATATTATCATTCTTTATAGAGGCCTAGAGTAAAAAAGGTACAGTTATCAGTCAAACACCATCCACTCTCAGTGAGAGTAGAGTAAATTTACGTAAAAGCCAAATACCCATCTTAACCTACTGATTTTTATGGTATGATTTTTTATGTTATTCATAAGTTGATTTTTGTCAACTCATCACTAACAATTAAGGGTGGTATGGGTTTTCTGACGATTAAATAAACAACTCCCTTTCTCTTAAAAACGCATAACTAAATTTTCCCACTATATAAGCTACGCCCTTTTATTTTTATTTTTTAGATGACCTCAGCGCTGGTTAATTAAACGGTATGCACTACGCCCTCGGAAAAATTTTCGATTTCTAAATGTTGGAGTTGCTCAGAATGAATAAGCTCACCCCGGTTCTTAACCACCTCACCTTGCCCAATGGCGCGGTGCTAAAAAACCGCCTGGTTATGGCCCCGATGACCACTTGTACCGGCTTTTATGATGGCACCGTCACCAGCGAATTAGTGGAGTATTACCGCGACCGCGCGGGCAGTATCGGGACTATTATTGTTGAATGCTGCTTCATCGATCGCATGGGGCCGGCCTTCCCTGGGGCTATCGCAATTGATAGCGATAATAAAATTCCGGGACTGAAGAAAATAGCCGACGCCATTAAATCCAAAGGCTCAAAAGCTATTTTGCAGATTTATCACGGCGGCCGCATGGTGGAGCCGGAACTGATTGGCGGCAGAACGCCGGTCGCACCGAGTGCTATTGCGGCACCGCGTGAAGGGGCGACCACGCCAAAAGAGCTGAGTGCGGAAGAAGTTGAGGTGATGATCACCAAGTTTGGTGACGCCTTTAACCGTGCTATCAAAGCGGGCTTCGACGGCGTGGAGATTCACGGCGCAAACACCTACCTGATTCAGCAGTTCTACTCGCCAAACTCCAACCAGCGCACCGACAAATGGGGCGGCGACCGCGACAAACGCGCCCGTTTCCCGCTGGAAGTGCTTGATATCGCTCACAAGATGGTGGAGCGCTTTGCCCATAACGACTTTATTATCGGCTACCGTTTCTCTCCGGAAGAGTTAGAAGTTCCGGGCATCCGTTTCGACGACACCATGTATTTGCTGGAGAAGCTGGCCGAGCGCGGTCTGGACTACGTGCACTTCTCCGTCGGCCAGTTGCTGCGCCCGTCGATTGTCGACACCAGCGACCCAACGCCGCTTATTACGAAATATCGCGCGCAGCGTTCCGAAAATCTGGCGAAGATCCCGGTCATTGGTGTGGGCGGCGTGTTGAACAAGGAAGACGCGGAAAACGCGCTGGAGCACGGTTTTGACTTGGTCGCGGTAGGTAAAGCCTGCATCGCGTACCCGGACTGGGCCGACCGCATCATCAACAATGAGCATCTCGAGCTGTTCATTGATAGCAACAAACGCGAAGCGCTGAACATCCCTGAACCGCTGTGGCGCTTCTCACTGGTTGACGCCATGATCCGCGACACCAGCGCCACTGGCCGTAAATATAAAGCCGGGGTTTATCAGGAGAAAGTCGAAGCCGAAGCGCTGAAACTGAAAATCAGCGTCACGCTGGATACCGACCGTATCACCGACATCACGCTGGTTAAGGACGACACCCTCGACGTCGACTTCACCACCACCTTCGAAAGCCTGCGTTCGCGTATTCTGGTTGCCAACAGTCCGCACGTTGACGCCATTACCGGCGCGACCACCCAGAGTGAGGCGCTGAAGAAAGCCGTTTCCCGCGCGCTGGCGACCTCCAGCAAAGAGCACGTGATTGAAGAGGGCGGTAACCCGCAGGCACCACAGAATTACGACGTGGTAGTGATCGGCAGCGGCGGCGCAGGTCTTGCGGCGGCCATTCAGGCCCATGACGAAGGCGCGCACGTGGTGATCATCGAGAAGATGCCAACCATCGGCGGCAACACCATCAAGGCCTCGGTGGGTATGAACGCCGCAGAAACGCGTTTCCAGAAGCTGAAAGGCATTGAGGACAGTAAAGAGCTGTTCTATGAGGAGACGTTGAAAGGCGGCAAGTTCAAAAACAATCCTGAGCTGCTGCGTGAGTTCGTCGAGTTGGCACCAGAAGCCGTAGAGTGGCTGGCGTCGAAAGAGATTGAGCTGAACGATATCACCATCACTGGCGGGATGAGCATCGACCGTACCCACCGTCCTGCTGACCGTTCCGCCGTTGGCGGCTTCCTGATCAGCGGCTTGGTGAAAAACATCAACAAACGCGATATCGAAGTGCTGCTCGAAACTTCCGTTGCTGACATTCTGTTTGATAACGGCGTAGTGACCGGCGTGAAGGTGGTAGATGAGTACAACGACACCCGCATTCTGAATGCGAAAAGCGTGATTGTTGCCACCGGCGGCTTCAGCGCCAACCGCGAAATGGTGGTGAAATACCGCCCTGAGCTGGACGGCTTTGTCACCACTAACCACAAAGGTGCGACCGGCAGCGGCATCGCTATGCTGCAAAAGATCGGCGCGGACACCGTGGACATGGGCGAGATCCAGATCCACCCAACGGTTGAGCAAACCACCTCTTATTTGATTTCCGAAGCTATCCGCGGTGGCGGTGCGATTCTGGTGAGTCAGGCGGGCAAGCGTTTCTACAACGAAATGGAAACTCGTGACAAAGTCTCTGCCGAGATCATCGCGCTGCCAGAGAAGAGTGCCTGGGTGATCTTCGACGACCAGGTTCGCGCCAACAACAAAGCCGCCGACGAGTATATCGCCAAGGGCTTTGTGGTCAGCGCGCCTTCGCCGCAGGAGCTGGCGGTGAAACTGAACATGGACATGCACGCGCTGCTGGCGACGCTTGAGCGTTACAACGTGTTCGTGGATAAGCAGAATGACGAAGATTTCGGCCGTAAAACCGCGCTGCGCCATCCGCTGAATCAGGGACCTTTCTACGCGATTCGTATTGCGCCGGGGGTTCACCACACCATGGGCGGCGTGACCATCAACACCGACACTGCCGTGCTTGATACTCAGAAACAGGTGATCACCGGGGCCTGGGCGGCGGGCGAAGTGGTTGGCGGTATCCACGGCGCTAACCGCATCGGCGGTAACGCAGTGGCTGACATCATCATCTTCGGCATTCTGGCCGGGCGTAACGCGGCGGCACTGGCGCGTAAATCAGCCTGACGGATAATCTCGATGTAAGCTGTACACAATGGGCCGACTTGTTCGGCCCATTTTACTTTCTGCTTGCCGACACTTTGCGCATTTTCTTCTTAAGTTAATCAAAATTTGGCCGATACCAGATAACGCATCAGAAACAGGGATAGGACAAATGGTAGGTCAAATTAGCGGAATTTCGTTCCCACCCCCGCGCATCGCCAGCGCTAACGGGGCCAGAGTAAACCAGCCAGCGGCAACGCCGCCTCAGCCTTCAACACGCGTCACGCTGAGTAACGCGAGTGACGAACTCAATGCGATTTACAGCATCAGCGCGCAGAAACTGCGTACCAACAACATTAACACCGGCCACAGCCAGCTGGATGTGTTGATGGGCGCCAATGCCAATCAGCCGATATCGGGCGCGTTTCAGGGGTTAGGTAAGGCGCTGTTAGCGCAGCTAAAAGATAACCCTTCTGACTTCTCTGCGGCGGTGAGTTCTACCAAAAACGTTGATGCTAGTGGCACCGATAAAGCCAGCGCCGTGGCGTTGGACATCGTCACCCAAAGCGGCGTGAAGGTCAGCGTGTCGCTCTCCCGCCAGCAGGGGGGATTGGTGGCAGAAGTGACTACCACCGGTGGCGAACTGACAGATAAAGAGACCGACGCGATTGCGGGTCTGGCAGATGCTTTCCAAAGCACCCTCGACGGCATGTCCGGCAAGACCCCGACGGTGAACGTGGATGGTTTAACCCAATTTAATACCACGCTGCTCAAATCCGTCGACCTTAACGCCGACGTACGTGAAAGCGGCCAGTCCGTGCAGTCTCTGAACTTCCAGAGTGACCTCACCCAGCGCGCCCTGAGCTATAAAGACGCTAACGGCTCATTCCAGCTGAACACCGACCTCAGCCATCCTGAGCTATTGGGCACGCTGGGGCAGCAGGATCAGGCGCTCGCGGCTTATGACAAACAGCTGAATAACGCGGCGCTGCGCGGCTATGCCAACCAAGACATGATGTCGAGCTTCAAGTCGGCGTTCCACGCGCTGAATAGCCACTATGGCTCAAACGAAATCGACAAAAGCCACCAAATCATCACAGTGACTGAAACTAACAAGGCGCAGTCTTATTTGAGTGGTTTGGCGGACTTCTCGGCTTCCTTCCAACAAACGGATGTTAAGTCGAACCCGTACAAAGATGATGAGAAGGACAGCTTTGCCTATAGCTTCAGCCAAAGCAGCAACGTGGTTGACGGAGTGGACGGCACTCGCAGCAAGATAACTCAGAACACCAAGTCTCACTTGCAGGCCAGCTTCCATGAGTCGCTGACGGCGGGGACGCCGCTGGCATTGAGCATGCTGAAGTCGTCGCAGAATTACACCTATCATCAGATAAATGAAGACAGTTCTACCGACACCACGCTGGACTTTAAGAAAGGTCGACTGGCGACGGTGGGCACGTCTCAGAGCACTCACAGCCTGGAAACGGTGAAAACCTACAACGACGCTCTGCTGGTCAAGGAAAGCAAAACGCCGAATGACCACCAGGAGAGCCATCAGCTCAACCTGCTTTCCGAGAGTATTAAGGTGAAAACCAAGTAAGGGAGTGCCCAAGGCTTATTGGGCATGTTCTCTAATCAGCTCAATCAGTTGCTTAAGGCCGGGCTGAAGCTGGCGGCGGCTAGGGTAGTACATGACGATCGGCTCGCCCTGTACTGCCCAATCTTGCAGCACCGGCACTAACTGCCCGCTCTGAAGATAGGGGGCGATATAGCGCTCCAGACAGTACGCCAGCCCCATGTGGTTGAGCGCGGCGTGAATAATCATGTCGGTTTCATTGGCGACAAAATTACCCGGCACGTCCAGCTCGCACGCCTCTTCACCTTCACCCAACTGCCATTTGTAGATGCTAGCATCGCCAATACGCATGCGAATGCAGCTATGCTTCATCAGATCCTGCGGGGTTTGCGGTGTGCCGTGTTGCGCAAGATAAGCCGGGGAGGCGACCACCACCCAGCGCAGCTTGCCGGTCAGCGGCATGGCAATCATGTCCTGCGGCACCGTCTGCCCGTAGCGCACCCCCGCGTCGTAGCCGCTGCTGACGATATCTATCATGTTGTCATCAATGGTGATTTCTAGCTGAATGCGCGGGTAAGCGCGATTGAACTGCGCCAAAATCGGCGTGAACAGCAGACGCGCGGCGTCGCGGGGAATATTAATGCGCAGTCGGCCCACCGGCAGCTCGCGGTAGTTTTCCAGCTCGCCGAGGGCGGTGCGAATGAACTCAAAGCCCTGATCTAACTGACTGACCAGCGCCGCGCCCGCCGCTGTGGGGACCACGGATCGGCTGGTGCGATGCAGCAATTTGACGCCAAGACGCTCTTCCAGCCCGCGCATGGTGTGGCTCAGCGCCGAGGTGGTGACGCCCAGTTCGGCGGCAGCCAGTCGGAAACTTTGTCGCCGACAAATAGTAGAAAAAACATTAAGATCGGCTAATTCGCCGCGCGTCAGAGTAGGCATAAAAGGCTCGATTATTCTCGCAGAAGAAGTCACTGCATCGTTGAATTTTACTCAACGATACATGAGGTATAATCGCTTTCCAATTAGCACATGGATCCACAATGAACTCTTTAGAACAAGACATCAGGGCGGAAGCAGTTGATACGCCGGAACTTTCCCGCGCTGGCGTTGGCAAGGCGCTGTTTGCACTCGGCATGGGTGGCTTTGCCATCGGCACGGGGGAATTCGTCATCATGGGGCTGTTGCCCGACGCCGCTAAAGGGCTAGGGGTGTCGATTCCCTCCGCGGGCCATCTGATCAGTATTTACGCGCTGGGTGTGGTTATCGGCGCGCCGCTGCTGGCAATCTTAGGGGCGCGCTGGCCGCGCCGTAATTTCCTGATGATCCTGATGGGCCTGTTTGCCGCCGGAAATCTGGTCAGCAGCGTAGCGCCCACTTTCTACTCTATGGCCTTTGCCCGTTTCATCGCCGGCTTCCCCCACGGGACTTACTTTGGTGTGGCGGCGCTGGTGGCGGCCAGTCTGGTGGAGAGAAAGCGGCGAGCGCAGGCGGTATCCATGGTACTGCTCGGCCTCACGGTCGCTAACCTGATCGGCGTACCTGCCGCCACGGCTATCGGCCAGTGGGTTGGCTGGCGCTCGGCCTTTGCCATTGTTGGCGGTCTTGCGGTGCTGACCCTGATTCTGGTGCTGATGTGGGTACCTCGGGTGGAAGGCAATAAATCCGCCAGCCCGCTCAGTGAGTTAAAAGCCCTGACCCGTAAACAAGTGCTGCTGACGCTGGCGATTGGTGCCATCGGCTCCGGCGGGATGTTCTCCGTCTTCAGCTATGTGAAGCCAACCATGCTGCAACTGGCGCACCTGCCGCTGTCGATGATCCCGGTGGTGCTGGCGCTGTTCGGCTTAGGGATGATTCTCGGCAACGTGGCGGGGGGGCGATTAGCAGACCGTGGTCTGGAGAAGACTATTCGCGGCATTTTGCTGTGGTCGATTGTGATTCTGGCTGCCTTTACCTTTACCGCGCACCATCCGGTGCTGGGGCCGCTCAACGTCATGCTGGTGGGCACCATGGTGGCGCTTTCCGCCGTGCTGCAAATTCGCCTGATGGACGTCGCCGGTGACGCACAAACCATGGCCGCGGCCATGAACCACTCGGCATTCAACATCGCCAATGCCATGGGGGCATGGCTGGGCGGCGTGACGATTTCGGCGGGAATGGGTTGGGAATCAACAGGCTGGGTCGGGGCGCTTTTAGCCATCGGCGGCCTGATGATCCACACCGTTGCCGTGATCGACAGTAAAAAACATCCCCTGAATCATCATTAGAGAGAAGATTATGAGCCTGACTTTACGCATGGCCGAAGACGTGATTGCCGCCGCGCGCCAATCAGTAAGTGACAACCGGTTCCCGCCAGTGTCCATTACCGTGCTCGACGCGGGCGCGCACCTGCTGGCTTTCAGCCGCATGGATGGCACTTTCCTCGCCACCATCGACGTGGCCCACGGCAAGGCGCGCACCTCGGTATTGTTCCGCAATGACAGCGCCAACGTCGGCGTTGACCTGCATCCTAATGGCGCGGCCTACTCGCTGGAAAACACCAACGGCGGGTTAGTTGGCATTGGCGGCGGCGTGCCGCTGCGCAACGCGGCGGGCGAGGTTATTGGCGCGGTTGGCATCTCCGGCGCGACCAAAGAAGAAGACCAGATCATCGCTGAATTTGCCGCCCGCGCGATTCTGTAAAACTTCACCCAGATTGGCAGATTTACCTGTCAGTCTGGGTTTCTCCTCCATACTGCGCAAAAAGTTAAAACATTGTTCAAACAGGCTGATGCTTTAAGCCCGCGAAGACTAGATTCCAGTTTGTTCACGCAGTCCAATGCTTTAACATAGCTGTCACTTATTTCTTGCATGGCTATACGGATATCCGATGCGTCATTTGGCTGCCATTCTCCCGATCATTACCCTGCTTGCTGCCTGTAGCAGCAAACCCACTCCGCCGCCTGACGGGCCGCGTAATCCGTTTTCTGGTGGCAACAGTACCGCCAGCACGCCGAGTTCCGCCCCCGGCGGCTTCCTGTTACAGCCTGAACACAGCGGGCAACTGCAAAACGGTGACTTTGCCTACGACGCGGGGATGAACGCTTTCGTGGATAAAATGGTCCGCGAGCACGGCTTTGATCGCCAACAGCTGCATGACGTATTGGCGCAGACCAAGCGCCTTGGGTTTGTGCTGCGCTTGATGGACCAGCAGGCCCCAACCGGCGGACCTCCGTCTGGCCCGAACGGCGCATGGTTGCGTTACCGCGCCAAGTTCATTACGCCGGATAACGTGCAAAATGGCGTGGCGTTCTGGAATCAATATCGCGATGCGCTGCAACGCGCCGAGCAGGTTTACGGCGTGCCGCCAGAGATTATTGTCGGAATTATCGGCGTGGAAACGCGCTGGGGCCGCGTGATGGGCAAAACCCGCATTATTGATGCGCTGGCGACGCTCTCCTTCGCCTATCCGCGTCGCGCCGAGTACTTCCAAAGTGAATTGGAAACCTTCCTGCTGATGTGTCGCCAAGAGCAGGACGACCCGCTAAGCCTGCGTGGTTCTTTCGCTGGCGCCATGGGCTACGGGCAGTTCATGCCTTCAGCCTTCAAAAACTACGCGGTTGATTTCGACGGCGACGGCCACGTCAACCTGTGGGACCCGATTGACGCTATCGGCAGCGTCGCCAACTACTTTAAAGGCCACGGCTGGACGCGCGGGGCACCTGTCGCCGTGCCAGCAACAGGGCAGGCGCCTCTGTTGGAAAATGGCTTTAACACCAAATATCCACTGTTCACCTTAAAAGCGGCTGGCCTTAGCCCACTCGGCTCACTGGCCAATTATCAGGAAGCCAGCTTGCTGCGTCTGGATATGGGGCAAAACTATCAGTATTGGTACGGCCTGCCGAACTTCTACACCATCACTCGCTACAACCACAGTACCCAGTATGCGATGGCGGTTTGGCAGCTCGGTGAAGCCGTGAGCAGGGCGCGCGCTGGTAACTAATTTACTTAACCTGTTTTAATTACTCCAAAGGGCCACTTCTCGTGGCCCTTTCCACTTGTTTGCCAGATCACCCAAAGGGGGCGTTTTGGCGATAATACCGCGCTTTGCAACGCTTTTACGGGCTTAACCATAGAATGTTTTCTCTTCTGAATGCATCTCGCAAAAAAGGTGACTAGGCTGATTTGTGCCGAAAAGAAGTGATAACATCGCCCCATATCTTTACCACCAGAAAGGATTTCCGATGAGCGAAAAACAGTTACATCAGCTGAGCGTGCTGGTGGGTAATAAATTGAAAGAAAAAGGATTATGGATAACCTGTGCTGAGTCGTGCACCGGCGGCTGGGTGGCGAAAGCTATCACCGATATTGCGGGCAGCTCCGCATGGTTTGACCGTGGCTTTATCACTTACAGCAATGCCTCAAAGCACGAGCTGCTGGGCGTCTCTGACGGGACACTCGAGGAGTTTGGCGCAGTCAGCGAAGAGGCGGTGCGCGAAATGGCCAAGGGCGCACTGCATGCGGCGGGCGCTAACTTAGCGTTATCCATCAGTGGCATTGCCGGTCCTGATGGCGGCACGGAGCAGAAACCGGTCGGCACCGTGTGGTTCGGATTTGCGAATAGTGAAGGGCGAATTTTCACTTCCAAACAACATTTCTCGGGCGACCGGGAATCCGTTCGCTTGCAAGCTGCTGTTTTTTCGCTACAAACAGCATTAGATGAGTTTCTTGAAAAATAGGCTTGATACTGTATGAGCATACAGTATAATTACTGCCAATTACCTGTACATAAATTACATTCAGTGACGTCAGTGAAGTAATTCACTCCACGTCAGACGAAGGAGCAAAAATGGCTATTGATGAGAATAAGCAAAAAGCGTTAGCTGCAGCACTGGGCCAGATTGAAAAGCAATTCGGTAAAGGCTCCATCATGCGTCTCGGTGAAGATCGCTCTATGGACGTTGAAACGATCTCCACCGGCTCTTTGTCTTTGGATATCGCCTTGGGCGCTGGCGGCTTGCCAATGGGCCGTATCGTTGAAATCTACGGGCCAGAATCTTCCGGTAAAACCACGCTGACTCTGCAAGTTATCGCAGCGGCGCAGCGCGAAGGTAAAACTTGTGCATTTATCGATGCCGAGCACGCCCTTGACCCGATTTACGCTAAAAAGCTTGGCGTTGATATCGACAA
This sequence comes from Ewingella sp. AOP9-I1-14, assembly GCF_052375995.1. Lineage (NCBI taxonomy): Bacteria > Pseudomonadati > Pseudomonadota > Gammaproteobacteria > Enterobacterales > Yersiniaceae > Ewingella > Ewingella sp. AOP9-I1-14. The sequence goes on along the minus strand of NZ_JBQSVA010000011.1, from coordinate 43,172 downwards.
TCTGCTGTGTTCACAGCCAGATACCGGTGAGCAAGCGTTGGAAATCTGTGATGCGCTGACTCGTTCTGGCGCGGTTGATGTGATCATCGTCGACTCCGTTGCAGCACTGACGCCAAAAGCTGAAATCGAAGGCGAAATTGGTGACTCTCACATGGGCCTTGCGGCACGTATGATGAGCCAGGCAATGCGTAAACTTGCGGGTAACCTGAAAAACGCCAACACCCTGCTGATCTTCATCAACCAGATCCGTATGAAAATTGGTGTGATGTTCGGTAACCCAGAAACCACTACCGGTGGTAACGCGCTGAAGTTCTACGCCTCTGTCCGTCTGGATATCCGTCGTATCGGCGCTATCAAAGAAGGTGACGTGGTTGTAGGTAGCGAAACGCGCGTTAAAGTGGTGAAGAACAAGATTGCTGCACCATTTAAGCAAGCTGAATTCCAGATCATGTACGGCGAAGGCATCAACATCAACGGCGAGCTGGTTGATCTTGGCGTTAAGCACAAGATGATTGAGAAAGCAGGCGCATGGTACAGCTACAACGGCGAAAAAATCGGTCAGGGTAAAGCTAACGCAAGTAACTTCCTGAAAGAAAACCCGAAAGTGGCTGCCGAGCTGGACAAAAAACTGCGTGACCTGCTGTTGAGCGGCACCGGTGAAATCAGCGCTACTGCTACCGTTGAAGACTTAGACGATAACGTAGAAACCAGCGAAGAGTTTTAATAGCGAAAGCTTTAATTAACGCTGGAACCTGAGCCTTCGGCTCAGGGGATATACGCGGTCGATAAAATGCCAGCCTGAGTTTCAGGCTGGCATTTTGCCAATATGAGGTACCCACTATGTCCGATGATAAAAAGGTCAATCTCGACGATTTACTGAATCAACATGGGGGCGATGAAGGTTCCTCTATGTTTAGCTCGCCACCCAAAGAGGGCGATGCAGCCAAAATTAACGCCTTAATCAGCCGTGCGATGCGTTTACTGTCGCAGCGCGACCATGGCGAAATGGAGCTGCGCAAAAAACTTCTTACCCCTCCCGTTGCTTTCAGCAAGCCAAGTTATTCAAAGCCCGCCAAACCTAAAGCACAAAAATCTAGCCTGTCGTTTTCTAAAGAGTGGCAGGAAGAAGAAATTCAGCAAAAAGCCGTGCGCTTGCCGCCAGAAGAGATTTCTCCCGAGCACGTGCAGTCCGTGATTGATTACTGCTACCAACATAACTGGCTGGATGACGCTAAATTTGCCGATCGCTATATCTCAGGCCGTAGCCGAAAAGGCTATGGCGCGCAGCGTATTCGTTCCGAATTGCAGCAAAAAGGTGTCGATAAAGAGCTTGTTGCGACAGCCTTCGAAGAGAGCGACGTAGACTGGTGCGCTTTAGCCCGCGATATCGCAGTGCGGAAATTTGGTGAACCTTTGCCAACCGAATGGAAAGAAAAATCAAAAGTTCTGCGTTATATGCTCTACCGAGGCTTTTTTCAGGAAGAGATCCAGTCTATTTATCGCGATTTTGATGATTGACCGCATACGGGATTTTACTTCCCAGCGAAGAAATTTTATCTTATCCACACTTTTTGTTCGTGGGCCGTACAGTCTGCCGCTGAATTCAGCGCTTTCTTGCTTACGAACCGTTTCTTCAAGCCAGATTCCGGGACATTTATGAGCAAGAGCACCGCTGAGATCCGTCAAGCGTTTCTCGATTTCTTCCACAGTAAGGGACACAACATTGTTGCAAGCAGTTCGCTTGTCCCGAATAACGACCCGACACTGCTGTTTACTAACGCAGGGATGAACCAATTTAAGGATGTTTTCCTCGGATTAGATAAGCGCGACTACAGTCGCGCTACGACTTCCCAGCGCTGCGTTCGCGCAGGCGGAAAGCACAATGATCTGGAAAACGTCGGTTACACCGCGCGCCACCACACCTTCTTTGAAATGCTGGGCAACTTCAGCTTCGGCGACTATTTCAAGCATGATGCCATTAGCTACGCCTGGGAATTATTGACCGGCGAAAACTGGTTCAATCTGCCTAAAGAGAAGCTGTGGGTCACAGTGTATGAAACTGATGACGAAGCTTTTGATATTTGGGAAAAGCAGGTTGGTGTGCCTAAAGAGCGCATTATCCGCATCGGCGACAATAAAGGCGGCGCATTCGCTTCTGACAACTTCTGGCAGATGGGCGACACCGGTCCTTGCGGCCCATGTACTGAGATTTTCTACGATCACGGCGACCACATCTGGGGCGGCCCTCCGGGCAGCGCTGAAGAAGACGGCGACCGTTATATCGAAATCTGGAATATCGTTTTCATGCAGTTCAACCGTCAGTCAGACGGCACCATGCTGCCGCTGCCTAAGCCGTCGGTTGATACCGGTATGGGCCTGGAGCGTATCACTGCGGTCATGCAACATGTGAACTCCAACTACGATATCGATCTGTTCCAGAAACTGATTGCTGCCGTGGCGCAGGTTACTGGTGCAACTGACCTGAACAACAAGTCACTGCGCGTTATCGCTGACCACATCCGTTCTTGTGCATTCCTGATCTCCGATGGTGTTATCCCGTCGAATGAAAACCGCGGCTACGTGCTGCGCCGCATCATTCGTCGTGCTATCCGTCACGGCAACATGCTGGGCGCGAAAGACACCTTCTTCTATAAGCTGGTTGCGCCACTGATTGAAGTCATGGGCCCGGCAGCAGAAGAGTTAAAGCAACAGCAGGCGATGGTTGAGCAACTGCTGAAAACCGAAGAAGAGCAGTTTGCCCGTACTCTGGAGCGCGGTTTGGCGCTGCTGGATGAAGAGCTTTCCTCTTTGAAAGGCGACACGCTGGATGGCGAAATCGCTTTCCGTCTGTATGACACCTTCGGTTTCCCGTTGGACTTGACCGCTGACGTTTGCCGCGAAAGAAATCTGAAAGTTGACGAAGCTGGCTTCGAGAAAGCGATGGACGTTCAGCGCCGTCGTGCGCGCGAATCTAGCGGCTTCAGCGCAGATTACAACAGCATGGTACGCGTTGATGGCGTGACTCATTTCTCGGGTTATGAGCATGCAGAGCGCCATTCAAAAGTGGTTGCTCTGTTTGTTGATGGCCAGCCAGTGGAAGAGATTCAGGCCGGGGTTAACGCTATCGTTATCCTTGATGACACGCCATTCTACGGCGAGTCTGGCGGTCAGGTGGGTGATAAGGGCGAGCTGAAAACGGCCTCCGGCATCTTCACCGTTTCCGACACCCAGAAATATGGCAAAGCCATTGGTCATCAAGGCTCGCTGAATGCAGGCAAACTGAGCGTGGGTGACAGCGTTGAAGCTGAAATCGACGCTGCTCGCCGCGACCGCATTCGCCTGAACCACTCGGCGACCCACTTACTGCACGCCGCGTTGCGTCAGGTACTGGGCAAGCATGTGGCGCAGAAAGGCTCGCTGGTTAACGATAACTACCTGCGTTTTGACTTCTCCCACTTCGAAGCCATGAAACCGGAAGAAATTCGTCAGGTTGAAGACTTGGTGAATGCGCAGATTCGTCGCAACTTGCCGGTTGAAACCAAAATCATGGCGCTGGATGATGCCAAAGAGCAGGGCGCAATGGCGCTGTTCGGCGAGAAATACGAGGACAATGTTCGCGTACTTTCTATGGGCGACTTCTCCACTGAGCTGTGCGGCGGCACCCATGCTAGCCGTACCGGCGACATCGGCCTGTTCCGTATTCAAAGCGAATCGGGCACTGCCGCAGGTATTCGCCGTATCGAAGGCATCACCGGCGAAAACGCCATTGCATCACTTCACCAACAGAGTGATTTGTTGCAAGACGTCGCGCATCTGGTGAAGGGCGATGTAAACAGCGTCTCAGAGAAGATTCGTACTTTGATCGAGCGTTCGCGCCAGCTGGAGAAAGAACTTCAGCAGGTGAAAGGCCAACAGGCTGCGCAGGAAAGTGCTTCACTTTCTAGTCAGACCAAAGAAGTCAAAGGGGTTAAAGTCCTTGTCAGCCAACTGGATAATGTCGAGCCGAAAATGCTTCGCACCATGGTTGATGACCTGAAAAATCAGCTGGGCTCGGTGATTATCGTTCTGGCAACCATCGCTGACGATAAAGTCAGCCTGATTGCTGGTGTCACCAAAGACCTGACCGATCGCGTTAAAGCAGGCGAGTTGATTGCCTCTATAGCGCAGCAGGTAGGGGGTAAAGGTGGTGGCCGTCCTGATATGGCTCAGGCAGGTGGTAGCGATGTTCAGGCACTTCCTGCAGCCCTTGCCAGTGTAGAAGCTTGGCTTGAAGCTAAGCTGTAATAAGAAATAAATCACTACACAAAGAAACGCCATAATGTATTGTGCACTATGGCGTTTTCGCTATCGCAGGTTGGGTAGGCCAGGCTAGAAAACCCACAATCGCCTCGTTTTCGGCTAAACTTAAAATATGCACGGCTGAGGTCGCAGGCTAGTTAAGTTTTATGTGGGGGTCATGGCTTACGTTTTACCCGTGGTTGATAGATAATGGCCGGGAAACTGAGAGACCCGACTCTTTTAATTCTTCAAGGAGCAAAGAATGCTTATTTTGACTCGCCGAGTTGGTGAAACCCTCATGATTGGCGATGAGGTAACTGTTACCGTGTTAGGCGTAAAAGGTAACCAGGTGCGTATTGGTGTTAACGCGCCAAAAGAGGTCTCTGTGCATCGTGAAGAGATTTATCAGCGCATTCAGGCTGAGAAGTCTCAACAAACGAGTTACTGATTTACCAGGCGTCTCGCCGATGGCGAGGCGCTGACCTTCTTATTTCGCGTTTAAGCGTTATCCCTTCCTGTTTTCCCCTGTTTTATTCTCTGTTTTTTCCCTTGCTTCAGCGACGCCGTAAACAGTTATCTCTAGAAAATATCCGGTGTTTTTGCCAATAAGAGGCTCTTTTTGCCTTGAAACTGTGCAGGTTGCGCGTGAATTGTTCAAACGAACGAATGTTAGAAAAAAAGGGTTTGACTTATAAGCCCGTGAAAGTAATATGTGCGCCACGCAGTGCCGATGAGCTTAAACAAAGTTAGTCAGCACAACTCGAAAGAGGCGTATGGTGAGGTGGCCGAGAGGCTGAAGGCGCTCCCCTGCTAAGGGAGTATGCGGTCAAAAGCTGCATCCGGGGTTCGAATCCCCGCCTCACCGCCATTTAAAATGCACCCATAGCTCAGCTGGATAGAGTACTCGGCTACGAACCGAGCGGTCGGAAGTTCGAATCTTCCTGGGTGCACCATACTTTCCAAAGCGTATGTTGATTTGCAATCAAATGAGCGTGATGGGCAGAAGCGAAAGCCACTGTAGTACGGAAAAATGGTCAGGTAAAATCTGCAGTAAGAATCAAAATGCACCCATAGCTCAGCTGGATAGAGTACTCGGCTACGAACCGAGCGGTCGGAAGTTCGAATCTTCCTGGGTGCACCATATTTTGTGTGTGTTGAAGCGATTGTGAACATCATATATTGCACTCAGCAGACAGATTGCACGAAGGAAGATAACGTTGCTTTAGCAATGGCCCGTAGGGCGAGGCGATAGCCGAGTAATCTTCCTGGGTGCACCATTCTTTCTTTGTATTTTCCCAGATAAAAACTCAGCACTACCCCAATGCACCCATAGCTCAGCTGGATAGAGTACTCGGCTACGAACCGAGCGGTCGGAAGTTCGAATCTTCCTGGGTGCACCATATTCCACGCTAGTCGCAGCAACCACGGTATTACCATGGCAGGCATGCTGGCAGCGAGCACGAAGGAAGATAACGTTGCTTTAGCAACGGCCCGTAGGGCGAGGCGCTAGCCGAGTAATCTTCCTGGGTGCACCATATTAGAGAAACCCGCTTCGGCGGGTTTTTTGCTTTTTAGACTCTTTCCTCCCTACTGCCGTTACCCCACTGATATTGCGGCTTTTCAATTGTGTACCCTTCCTGACAAAAAGCGACAATCAATAGACTTTGCGCTAAAGTAGTTTCCTGTTTTTATCGCGAGCAGGAGTACAAGATGTACGATCTCTACGAGGGTTTGATCTTTGATATGGATGGAACCATATTGGATACAGAACCTACGCACCGTCAGGCTTGGCATCAGGTATTGTCGAAATACGCCATGCGTTATGACTTCGAGCAGATGATTGCTCTGAATGGCTCTCCGACGTGGCGAATCGCGAAATTCATCATTGATGACAATCAGGTCGATATGGATCCACATCACTTAGCTGCCGAGAAAACCGTAGCAGTGCGAGAGATGTTGCTCGATACCGTCCAGCCTCTGCCTCTGATCGAGGTGGTGAAGTCTTATCATGGCCGACGCCCTATGGCGGTAGGAACCGGCAGTGAGCACGACATGGCGGACGCTCTCCTGCGCCACCTTGGCCTGCGGCACTGCTTTGATGCCATCGTCGGTGCTAACGATGTTCAGAACCATAAGCCTGCCCCAGACACCTTCTTGTTGTGTGCCCAATTGATTGGCGTGCCGCCAGAGAAGTGTGTGGTGTTCGAAGATGCAGATTTTGGCATTGAGGCGGCGAAACGCGCCAATATGGCCGTTGTGGATGTCCGCAAACTTTGAGCAGTACGCTGGCACTGATTTCGTTATTCAGTAGCAGCTTTCTCAGCGCAACGCTGTTGCCGGGGAACTCAGAGATTTTGTTAGTTGGCCTGCTGACAGCAGGCAGTGCGTCACCACTTTTATTAGTGCTCGCTGCATCTTTTGGCAATACCTTAGGGGGTATTACCAATATCATAATCGGCCGATTACTGCCTAAGCTTAAACCTCAGCGAGGTTTAGACACTGCGCTGGGTTGGTTGAACCGTTTTGGCCCAGCCGCGCTGCTGCTCAGTTGGTTGCCGGTGGTGGGCGATGTTTTATGTGTGTTAGCTGGCTGGTTGCGTATGCCTTGGGGATCCGTGGTGTTTTTCCTGTTGATAGGGAAAACAGTGCGTTATGTGGTGTTAACTGCCATAACGTTACAGGGGCTCTCTTGGTGGAATTAGATTGAGATCGCTTATCATAATGGTTACATCTATGCAGATTCAGTATGCTTGCAAATTAATGTCTTCAAATAGCGGGAGGTCAATTTGATCCCGGATGTATCTCAGGCGCTTTCCTGGTTGGAAGCCCATCCTCACGCAGTAAAAGGAATTCGCCGCGGCGTTGAGCGCGAAACACTTCGCGTCAATGCCGATGGCTCGCTGGCGACCACTGGACACCCGGAATCTTTAGGCTCTGCGCTGAAGCATGATTGGATCACCACTGACTTCGCTGAATCTTTGCTGGAGTTCATTACTCCGGTTGATGGTGATATCGATCACCTGCTGACTTTCCTGCGCGACATTCATCGCCACGTGGCTCGTGAGCTGGGTGAAGAGAGAATGTGGCCATTCAGTATGCCTTGTTTCGTGGAAGCAGAGCAGGACATCGAGCTGGCGCAATATGGCTCCTCAAACATCGGCCGCTTGAAAACGCTCTATCGAGAAGGTTTGAAGAATCGTTATGGTGCCTTGATGCAGATTATTTCTGGCATCCACTATAATTTTTCTTTGCCGATTGAGTTCTGGCAGGCGCGCTTAGGGATTGCTGACGCGGAAAGCGGTAAAAACGAAATTTCTGCGGCTTACTTTAAGTTGATCCGTAACTACTATCGCTTTGGTTGGGTGATCCCTTATCTGTTTGGTGCTTCACCGGCTATCTGTTCTTCGTTCATCAAAGGGCGTGAGACGGATTTACCGTTCGAGTACACCGAATCAGGGATGTGCTACTTGCCGTACGCCACGTCGCTGCGCTTGAGCGATTTGGGCTACACCAATAAAAACCAGAGCAATTTAGGTATCACCTTTAACGATCTTGAGACTTATGTACAAGGCGTTAAAAAGGCCATTCGTACGCCATCGGCTGAATATGCCGCTATGGGCGTGAAAAAGGATGGCAAATACCTGCAGCTCAATACCAATGTGTTACAGATTGAGAACGAGCTTTATGCTCCGATTCGCCCAAAACGCGTTACGCGCTCAGGGGAAACGCCTTCAGATGCTCTGATGCGCAGTGGGATTGAGTACATTGAGGTGCGTTCGCTGGACGTCAATCCATTCTCGCCGATCGGCATCGACGCCTCTCAGGCGCGTTTCCTCGATCTGTTTTTGATATGGTGTGCTTTGGCCGATGCGCCAGAGATGGACAGCGACGAGCTGCTTTGTACACGTCAGAACTGGAATCGCGTCATTCTGGAAGGACGCAAGCCGGGGCAAACTATTGGTATGGGTTGTCACGATGAGCGTAAACCACTCGCCGAAGTAGGCAAGGCCCTGTTTGCTGACCTGCGTCGCGTGGCCGAAGTTTTGGATAGCCAGAATGGCAACCAAGAGTACCAGGACGTGTGCAGTGAGTTGGCGGTAGGGTTTGATGACCCGGATCAGACTTACTCGGCTCGCATACTGCGCGAGATTAAGGCCGCTGGAAAAAGCAGTCTTGGTCTGGAGTGGGCGGATAAGTATCGCCAAATGCTGCTGCAGGAACCTTTAGAAATTCTGACACCTGAAGCGCTCGCGGCTGAATGTGCTGCATCTTGGCAGAGACAGCGTGACCTTGAGGCGAATGATAAACTAAGCTTTGAAGAGTATCTGGCTGCGCTAGCGGCTGGCTAAAAAAGAAAAGGCCACAATCAATGTGGCCAAACAAACATCTCTGTTTACAGGGATGATGATAACAAATGCGCGTCTTTCAAATAATCAGACCCGCATTATGGGAAAAGGTTTCCTGAGTTCGATAAAAAACATTTTTTTCTTTAGGAGAGGTGACGATATGCCACTGTTGGATAGCTTTACCGTAGACCATACCCGTATGGCAGCACCTGCCGTTCGCGTCGCGAAAACCATGAAAACTCCACACGGAGACACCATTACAGTATTCGACCTGCGCTTCTGCCGTCCGAATATCGAAGTGATGCCTGAGCGTGGTATCCACACACTGGAACACCTGTTCGCAGGCTTCATGCGTAACCATCTCAATGGTAACGGTGTTGAAATCATTGATATTTCACCAATGGGCTGCCGTACAGGTTTCTACATGAGCCTGATTGGCGTACCGAGTGAGCAGTTGGTTGCTGACTCATGGAAAGCCGCGATGAAAGATGTGCTGAAAGTCACTGATCAGCGCAAAATCCCTGAGCTGAACGAGTATCAGTGCGGGACTTACGAGATGCATTCTCTGAAAGAAGCGCAAGAAATTGCTCAGCACATTGTGGACAGTGAAGTGGGTGTTAACCACAACGATGATCTGGCTTTGCCGAAAGAGAAGCTGACTGAACTCCACATCTAGTTTGGTGTAGAACTTCAGAGCACAAAAAAAGACGCGATTTCGCGTCTTTTTCTTTGCAGCTGATTCAACGATTTAGTGCCGATTCACCGAGGTTTGCAGTGACTGCATCGGTCGCACCTGAACTTGTTTAATCATATTGTCCTGCACCGCCAGAATCTCCACCTCGTAATTCTCAATGCGTAGGTGAGCGCCCACTTTCGGAATTTCTTCCAGCACTTCTAGCAGCATGCCGTTCATGGTGCGCGGGCCATCTTCCGGCAATGTCCAGTTGAAGGCTTTATTCAATTCACGCACGTTGGCACTGCCTTCAATCACGACTGAGCCATCGCTCTGCGGCGTGACTTCTTCCGCGAGGGTAGGTGACATCGAGGTAGTAAAGTCGCCGACAATCTCTTCAAGGATGTCTTCCACCGTCACCAGGCCCTGAATATCGCCATATTCGTCGACCACGATGCCCACTTTCTTCTTGTTTCGCTGGAATTTCACTAACTGAATGTTGAGCGGCGTACCTTCTGGAATGAAGTAGATTTCATCTGCGGCGCGCAGTAGGTTCTCTTTGGTGAACTCTTTTTTCTCGGTCATCAGACGATAGGCTTCGCGCAGACGCAGCATACCAATGGCGTCATCCAGAGAGTTGCGATACAGCACGATGCGCCCGTGCGGGGAGTGCGTCAGCTGGCGAATGATTGACTTCCAGTCGTCATTGATGTCGATACCCACAATCTCATTGCGCGGCACCATGATGTCGTCCACGGTGACTTTTTCCAGATCCAGCACCGAAAGCAGCATGTCCTGATTGCGACGAGAAATTTGCGAGCGGGACTCATTCACGATGGTGCGCAGCTCTTCTTTACTCACCGCGTCACTGATCCCCACGTTGGTTTTCACCCCAAACATGCGCATCAGCAGGCGTGACAGGCTGTTGAGGATCCACACCAGCGGCATCATAATGGTTTGCAGCGGGCGCAGCAGCAGGCTGCTTGGGAAGGCGATACGCTCAGGATTCAGCGCGGCAAAAGTCTTCGGCAATACTTCGGCAAACAGCAGAACCACAAAGGTCAGAATACCGGTCGCAATCGCCACACCGGCGTCGCCATATAGGCGGATACCCACAATTGTTGCCAGTGCAGAAGCAAGGATATTGACCAGGTTGTTGCCGATAAGCACTAGGCTTATCAGTTGGTCCGGGCGCTTAAGAAGTTTTTCCACACGGCGGGCACCGCGATTGCCCTGCTTGGCAAGGTGGCGTAACCGATAGCGGTTGAGAGTCATCATGCCGGTCTCGGAGGCAGAAAAATAAGCCGAAACCACTACCATAATGATCAGCGTGATAATGAGGGTAGTTGTCGAGACGTGCTCCAACGGGAAATTCCTTCTTTATGAGATAGATGGCGATCAATCCGCCAATGTTTATTAGTGAGTCATGAACTGCTGAATCATGCGGCTGCCAAAATAGGCCAGTGTCAGCAAAACTGCTCCTACCATGCTAAACCACACCACGCGACGACCGCGCCAACCTTCATGATAGTGCCCCCACAGCAAAACGATATAGACAAACCATGCGAGAATCGACAAAACCGCCTTGTCGATATTTTCCCGGCTGAACAAATTGTCCATATAAAGCAGGCCGGTGCATAGCGTCAGGGTCAGCAAAATCACCCCAACTTGGGTGATGTGGAACAGCTTACGCTCAATGGTCATCAGCGGCGGCATATCCGCGGTGAATGACAGCCGCTTGTTCTTCAACTGGTAATCCAGCCACGCCAGTTGCAGGGCATAGAGCGCCGCAATAATTAAAGTGGCGTAAGAGAACAGGGCCAGGCCGATATGCACCAGCAGCCCTTTGCTCTCCTCCAAATGGGTAATGAATTCGCCCGGCAGGAAGGTCACAAAGGCCAGATTGATCAGCGCAAAGCTGTAAACAATGGGTAAAATAAACCAGCCACGGTTGCGCGAAGCGACGATGGTCATTACCGTACAGATGATCAGACTGATGACCGAGCCGATATTGACCAAGCTTAGGTTCTGACCCGTACTGACATCGAAGATGCGTTGCTGGAGCGCCACCGCGTGGCAAACCAGCGCGACGATCACCGAAATCAATGCTAAACGCCGATATGCACTTTTGTTCCTGATAATACTAGGAACGATCAGGGCAAGGCTGAGCAGATAGGCCAACATGGCGACAAGTGCAAAAACTGACATAGCGTTCGTTAGCATCAAAAATGAATGAGACTGACAGTATAACGTTACGCACGTCACGCTCCAACCTATCTGAGACGCCAAAGCAGAGATCGTCAACGCTTCGTGTTATAATCCCGCAATTGTGTCGCTAAGGCGGCCTGTCATTACGTTGAGCAAGAGACGATGTTTGAGAATTTAAGCGATCGATTGTCGCGCACACTGCGCAATATCAGCGGCCGTGGGCGGCTGACCGAAGAGAACATTAAAGAAACCCTGCGTGAAGTTCGCATGGCGCTGCTTGAGGCGGACGTTGCTCTGCCAGTGGTGCGCGACTTCATTAACCGGGTGAAAGAGAGCGCCGTTGGCCATGAAGTCAACAAGAGCCTCACGCCAGGGCAGGAATTCGTCAAGATCGTCCAGAAAGAGTTGGAAACAGCCATGGGCGAGGCTAACGCCGAGCTGAACCTCGCCGCACAGCCGCCGGCCGTGGTGCTGATGGCGGGTCTGCAAGGTGCGGGTAAAACCACCAGTGTCGGTAAACTGGCGAAATTCCTTAAAGAGAAGAAAAAGAAAAAAGTGCTGGTTGTCTCTGCCGACGTTTACCGTCCGGCGGCGATCAAGCAGTTGGAAACGCTGGCTGAACAAGTCGGTGTGGATTTCTTTGCGTCTGATGCGCAAGAGAAGCCGGTTGATATCGTTAACCGCGCGCTGCAGCAAGCTAAACTCAAATTCTATGATGTCCTGATTGTCGATACCGCCGGCCGTTTACACGTCGATGAAGCGATGATGGAAGAGATCAAACAGGTTCACGCCGCTATTAAGCCGGTTGAAACCCTGTTTGTGGTCGACGCCATGACCGGTCAGGATGCGGCGAACACCGCCAAAGCCTTTAACGAAGCTCTGCCATTAACCGGCGTGATCCTGACGAAAGTCGATGGTGATGCCCGTGGCGGTGCCGCGCTGTCTATTCGCCACATCACCGGCAAGCCGATTAAATTCCTCGGTATGGGTGAGAAAACCGACGCGCTCGAGCCTTTCCACCCGGATCGCGTGGCTTCCCGCATTCTGGGAATGGGCGACGTTCTGTCGCTTATCGAAGATATTGAGAGCAAAGTTGACCGCGCACAGGCTGAGAAGCTGGCGAGCAAGCTGAAGAAGGGCGATGGCTTTGATTTGACCGACTTCCTCGATCAACTCAAGCAAATGCGCAACATGGGCGGCATGGCCAACATGATGAGCAAACTGCCGGGCGTGGGTCAGCTGCCGGACAACGTGAAGTCGCAGATGGACGATAAAGTGCTGGTTCGCATGGAAGCTATCATCAACTCGATGACGCTGAAAGAGCGCGCCAAGCCTGAAATTATCAAAGGTTCCCGTAAGCGCCGTATCGCGCTGGGTTCCGGTATGCAGGTTCAAGACGTAAACCGCTTACTCAAACAATTCGACGACATGCAACGCATGATGAAGAAGATGAAGAAAGGCGGCATGGCCAAAATGATGCGTGGCATGAAGGGTATGATGCCACCGGGTTTCCCAGGCCGTTAATCAACATAACTGGCTAGCTTTTTAGCCAGTTACCTCACTCAAGCAAATAGCGTCGGGGTTAATCTACGCTTTCGATTGCTTTTTGCGCCAAAATGAGTAAAATTTTCGGGCTTTTTATATTGCAACCAGACCCCGTTCCCCGATGGGGTCTGGTTGTTTTATTAACTAAAGAGGATGTTATGGTAACAATTCGTTTAGCACGTGGCGGCGCAAAAAAGCGTCCGTTTTATCAAGTAGTAGTGACCGACAGCCGCAACGCTCGTGATGGTCGTTTCATCGAGCGCGTAGGTTTCTTCAACCCATTGGCTTCTGGCCAGGCTGAAGCACTGCGTCTGGACCTGGATCGTATTGCCCACTGGCAAGAACTGGGTGCAACCGTTTCTGATCGCGTTCACGCGCTGATCAAAGACGCTAAGAAAGCGGCTTAATCTGTCGCGGTGGTAACAATGAGCAAACAACTCAATCCAGTGACGCCCGCTGAGCCGATAGTTCTCGGCAAAATGGGGTCAACGTACGGCATTCGCGGTTGGCTCAGAGTGTTTTCATCCACCGAAGACGCCGAAAGCATCTTCGAATACCAACCGTGGTTTATCCAACGGGGTGGTCAGTGGCAAGTTATCGAGCTGGAAGGCTGGAAACGCCACACTCAGGATCTGATTATCAAAGTCAAAGGCGTTGATGATCGCGATGCCGCGAATCTTCTGACTAATTGCGAAATTATCGTCGATTCAAAGCAACTTCCACCACTGGAAGAGGGTGACTATTACTGGAAAGACCTTTTTGGTTGCCAGGTAGTGACAACTTCCGGTTACGAGCTGGGCAAAGTCATCGATATGATGGAAACCGGTTCTAACGATGTGATGGTTGTAAAAGCAAACCTGAAGGATGCATTCGGAATCAAGGAGCGGTTGATTCCGTTCCTCGATGGGCAGGTTATCAAGAAAGTCGATCTCACTACTCAAAGTATTGAAGTAGATTGGGATCCTGGTTTTTGACCTCCGTAGCTTTTACTGACGTATTTTGTACCGAAGTAGCTAAAGGCAGGTTGGGTGGACAATCGTTTGAAGGGAGTGGGCTATGTGGATCGGTATAATTAGCCTGTTTCCTGAGATGTTCCGCGCAATTACCGATTACGGGGTAACTGGCCGGGCAGTAAAGAATGGCCTGTTGAGCGTAAATTGCTGGAGTCCTCGTGACTTCGCATACGATCGACATCGTACCGTGGATGAGCGGCCTTACGGCGGCGGTCCCGGAATGCTGATGATGGTGCAACCCTTGCGGGAAGCGATCCACGCAGCTAAAGCGGCGGCAGGCGAAGGTGTGAAAGTGATTTATCTTTCACCTCAGGGTCGCAAACTGGATCAAACCGGTGTTTGCGAACTGGCGGCCCACCAGAAAATTATTCTGGTTTGTGGTCGTTATGAAGGGATTGATGAGCGCGTGATCAAAACCGAAATTGACGAAGAATGGTCAATTGGCGATTACGTTCTCAGTGGTGGAGAAATACCGGCAATGACGCTGATTGATTCAGTCTCCCGCTTTATACCGGGCGTCTTGGGTCGTCAGGCCTCAGCAGAGGAAGATTCTTTTGCGGATGGTTTGCTGGATTGCCCTCACTACACCCGCCCTGAAGTGTTAGAAGGTATGGAGGTACCGCCAGTTCTGCTGTCGGGAAATCATGCTGATATACGTCGCTGGCGCCTGAAACAGTCGCTGGGTCGAACCTGGCTTAGAAGACCTGAACTTCTAGAAAACCTAGCTCTGACTGACGAGCAAGAGGTGTTGCTGAGAGAGTTCCAAAAGGAACATCGACTCAGTCAACAAGACTATGAAGGGAACGCTCAAGCTTAGCGCTGAGCCCTCCCGATATATCAGTTTACCTAGGGTAAGAGACATATTATGAGCAATATCATTAAACAAATCGAACAAGAGCAGATGAAGCAAGACGTACCTTCATTCCGTCCGGGTGATTCCGTGGAAGTTAAGGTATGGGTCGTTGAAGGTTCTAAAAAGCGTCTGCAGGCATTCGAGGGCGTGGTTATCGCTATCCGTAACCGCGGTCTGCACTCTGCATTCACTGTTCGCAAAATTTCTAACGGCGAAGGTGTTGAGCGTGTATTCCAAACTCACTCCCCAGTAATCGACAGCATTGCTGTTAAACGTCGTGGTGCCGTTCGTAAAGCTAAACTGTACTACCTGCGTGAGCGTACTGGTAAGTCAGCTCGTATCAAAGAGCGTCTTAACTAAGGTATCGCTAACGCGACATCTAATAGTTAATATAGAACAAGGGGTTAGCCATAGGCTAACCCCTTTTTTTGTGCTCAGTGACTACAAATTGGCTACACAAAAAAGCCTGCGGGGTAGCAGGCAAAGGGAGGAGCAAAAAATAGAGGGTGTTGTCGATACTGAAGAAGCTTAGACTGCGCGCATTCCAGCTTGCAAATTCACACCCGGCTTGGAAATAACCCGAGCCACGGATTCATGAGTTGCAAAGGTACAGCTGCATTCAATATTCTGGCACTGATGATAACGTTCTTTCGTAGATTCACTGAGATAGCGGCTCGAGCGGGTATGAGCGACTTTTCCGCATAGTGGGCAATGCATCATAAAAACCTCCAGCGTTTGGGTAAGCGTTGTAGTGATTATGAAACATGAATCTCGCAAAAGCAAGTTTATATTATATTGAAGTTGCTTGGTAAGTAATATCCTCTACATATACCTTCAATTTCAAGGTGGTGACGAACCCCTGTCCAGCAACATCATGAACCACGGAATCGATGATCCAGCGCTGCTGGTCAATCACGTCTTTAAAACCACTGACAGTCACGGGAGTTTGCGCGAACAGGTCAGCCCTGCCTAAGGCCAAAGTTATGTCGAAGGTGGCAGCGTCATATTGGATCTGCTTAAAAATCGCATCAGCCGCGCGAGTAGCAGACTCCTCATCGGGATAAATTTTATTCAGCTCCAGTACTTTCTTATTGGAGCCAGAGATGTAACTCTCCTCCTTGGCGCTTCCCGCAGCACTTGGCGATGCCGGTGTTTTAGCATTAGGATGCGACACCTTAGCACTGCTATTTGCCTTCTCGGTTCGCTGCACGCCGACCTTATTGGATTGCCCCTTTTTCACATCATGCCATTTGGCTTTTACGCCGCTGTAGGCCAGCACGTCGGATAATTTAAATGAATGCGTGTCACCGTCCGAACGTTCAATTGTCATCCATGGGATAGCTTTACCCGAACCCGTGATGCCATATCCCGGCTTGATAAAGATAATTTGGCCGTACTTTACCGTAGCCTGAGCGCCATACATTTGCGCCAGCCGCATAAGGAAGAAAGCATCGGTTTCGCCAGTCTGGTCAATATGGGCAATCTTTATCGCCGCCATTTCCGGCAATAAGTTTGCCGGAGGCAGCTTATTACGGCGAGATATCAGATTAACGATCGCACCCAGAGTGGTGTCATCGTAAGAATAACTCCCCTGAGTGTTCATTGATTCACGCAAGTCGGCACTTCTTGCAGTGACGTCGAGAGTGTCCGGTGCTCCTTTGTGTATCACGGTATCTACCACAAAACGGCCACAGCCAATCAGGTTTTGACCCGCCCAGCCCAGACTTAGGCTCAAAACGGTGCCGCGCTCGGGCATTTGGAATGCGCCATCGCTATCATCAAAAGTGATATTTAGCATATCAGCGGCAAAACCGCTGTTGTCGGTCATTTGCAATGACATCACGCGCTCGCTGACGTTTCTTTCTAAAGCTTTATCTTCTACGCTCAGCATAAAGTCAGGCATGATTTTCGCCCCAGCGGGCAATTGTAGTTGGGTTATCATAGGCTTACTCCATTAGGAAAGAGTTGTTTTACGGTGTTACTCGCCTTGTTATACAACCCCTTTGCCTGCTCCTGTAGATCACCGAACATGGCCGCATAGGACTCATCGACGCGTTTAAGCGTCAGTTCAAAGCTGATATTACGCGCCCGGCCATCGGTGTTTAGCTGTGAGTTGGTGTGATTAAAGCTTTGAACCACAAACATGCCATAGATGGTGCCGCTACCTTCAATTAGCGGCCAAGCTCGCCCCGAGTCCGCCATACTTTCAAACACTTGCAGGTAGGTTTGGCCTCCGGTGACTTCCGGCAAGAGCTGACCGGTGAGGGTGATAGTTTCGGTACCCAAGCCAAGGTATTGAGTGATCGGGCGTTGTCCAACGCGCTTATTTTCCACCCAGCCGTAGCCGACGTCTCTTTTCAAAGTCTGATAGGGTAAGGTTCTGAGTTTGAAGACAAATAAACCTAGCGTCATCATCATGAGTACATACCTCCATAGCCAAACTGGCCTAGCCGGTCGTTGGTTTTATTCCATTCGCGCTGATTGATGGCGTCGTTGAACCAACCAGTAAATTGGTCTTTATCAGCACCGTTAGTTGTGTTGTAACTTAAGTTAAATGTAGTGGAACGGTTGTCAGTTAATGAGTTTGAGGTATTCGTTCTCGCGGGTTGATACAGGTTGAGGGCACCGCCGCTAGGAGGCGCGCTGTCGCCAAATAACGGTGCATTTGGCTCAGCAGATGCACTGCCTGATGACCCCTTGTCATCGGACTTATTCCAACCAAATAATGAGTCTATTCCCTTACGGACCCAGTTAAATACAGCCCCCATCTGTGAGAAGGCCTCGTTTAAATCTAAAAACAATTGTGCAATGGCAGCCCCCACTTTCTTGCCAACATCTCCTACACCATTCAGTGTTTCTTGGGTAAATTCGATGGGCTTAAACAGGTCGGTTATCCAGCCCAAGGCGGTTTTGAAGGGAGCGAAAGCATCACTGACCGGACCCATAGCGGCAGTAAAACCTTCAATAACACCGCCAACAAAGGCTTTGATCGGCTCCCATAGCTGCGCTACCACAATGGCGATACCGGCAATAATGGCGATAAGCGCCACGACCGGGCCGCCAACTGCAGCAAAGGCTCCGGCCATAATGCCGCCCGCGCCGCTAAACACCGTCCCCAGCAACCCGGCACCCGCCATCAGCATATTTACGCCACTCAGCACCGGCGCGATAACGCCGCCTAAGAAGCCCAGCCCGCTAATCAAGCCGGTGACGCCTAAAGCCAGACCGAGCAGGGCGTTCACCATCTGTGGGTTATCGGTTATCCAGGTGTTGAGGGTGTTCAGCCAGCCGGTGGCGGTCTGGGTTAGCTGGCGCAATGCGTCGCTTTGGCCTGCAAACAGGTTGATGCGGATGGTGTCCCAGCTGGCGAACAACTTGGTGATATCGCCATCCAGATTGTCGCCTTTGACCGTGACGGCCATTTGCTCTGCTGGCGTTGCGCCGTTCAGCGCCGCCGGAGTCTGAGCCAACACCTGATCGGCACTCATGCCGCCTTTAGCCAGCTCTTTTTGCTTCGCCACAACGTCGGAAGGCGCATGGCCAGAAGCCGCCATCGACAAACTCTGTTGGCGCAGCGCCGCCGTGCGCGGATCGCCATTATTGAGATGCAGCAGGGCTTGCACCTCAGAAAGCCCGGCCTCTAAATCGGCACCGGGCTTGAGCAGGTTTTTTACCAGCTCGAGTTTGGGTTGTGCGAAAGCCTTAGCTGAAGCACTTGCCTTTTTAAGTTGAGAAACACTCTGTTGGCGATTTTTATATTTTTGCCCAATCAGATTGCCTTTGAGCTCCAGCGATTGCTGACGACTGGCAGCCGTCGTCTGGATCTGATCTTGAACACGCAGTTTCTCCGCCGGAATATCATCGGTGTTAATCCCTTTGGCGCGCAGTGATTCAGTTTGCTTGCTGACCGATTTACTCAAAATCTCATGCTTTTTAAACTGTTTAGCGCTGATACTCCGGGCTTCTTGCAGAATCTGCTGCTGCACGGCAGAGTGGTTTTCTGGCGTAGACAGATGAATATCCGCCTCCAGTGAGACAACGCGAGCCTTAGCGCTGTCTAGCCGTTGGCGGCTCAGCTGCATTTTGTCCTGTGTCGACTCCAGCTTATTGATCGCTTTACTCTGCTGGTTGAACGAAATTAACTCCTTACTTGCCTCGCGAATGTCACTGGTGACCATGCTGAACAAGGTCATTGGAGGCGGGGTCCTAAGGCGCGCCCACACGTCGGCACTGGCCTGCGCTAATGACAACATTTCTTGCCTGATCCGCCCCAGCGTCTCGGGCATTTGCTCAAGATTACTCATCAGTTTTTACTCCGCTGCGTTGCAACGCCTTATATCGCCAGTTCATCAGTTCGGTTAGCGACATGCCGTCCATCTCGGACGGCGGCCAATGAAAAATCACCGCGATATCTGCCATGAGATCATCCACGGTCAGGCGGGGGGATATCTCTACCCGTCCTGTTTCGGCGATAAAAAACCGATCACCTTGCCTGACAGCGCAATCAGGTCCGGCAACTCCAGGCGTGAGCACTCTTCTTTGGTCAGGTTCGGGTAGGTGATACGGGGAAGAATGGTGATTAGCGCGTCAACGTCAGCATTCGCCAGCGCCGCCAGGCCGATACCGCGCAGACTGCCGGCATTGGGTTTGGTCACCTGAATTTCACTAATTTCTACGTCGCCGCGCTTTAGCGGGACATCAAGAACGACGGTGTTGTCGTGGTTTTCAACTGTGCTCATGAGATTTCCTCGATGCGATATTGGAGACTAATGCAAAAGAAGCCGGCAATTGCTGCCGGCTAGAGAGCAGGGGGGATTACAGGCCGAGCGCCGAGCGATGCTCTGCCAGACGATCAACGCCGTTGACGATTTCAACCATGTTGACGGTGTCGACTTCAATCAGCTCTTTGCCATCAATGGTCAGCTTGAAGTAAGTACACTGGGTCGAAATCTTGGTTTCGGTGTCTTCGCCTTGCTTGTATTCGCCGAAGTCGAACTCTTTGTGGCGGCCGCGCATCACCACTTCGACTGCGGAGATATCGCCAGTGTCGTCACGCTGGAAGGAGCCAGCAAAGCGCAGCGGGATATCCGCCGTGCTGCCCCACTGCTGCAACACCAGTTCGTCCATGCCGCCGATGGTCCATTCCAGCGCCAGCGCGTCGTCGTCCAGGCCGAAGTCCACGGAGACCGAGCCGCTCATGCCGCCGCCACGGTAGTTTTCCAGCTTGCGAGTCAGTTTTGGCAGAGTCAGCGAGGAGACCACGCCGAGGTAGCTGTTCCCGTCATTGTACAGGTTCAGGTATTTCAGTTTCTTAGGGAGTGCCATGAGTCAAATTCTCCTTAGCTGTTCACGGAGGCGGCAAAGTTCACCAGATATTTATCGGTGATGCGTTGGCGCAGGGTCAGATCTTCCAGTGGTGGAACCGGCGTGTAGTCGTAATCGATGTACAGCTTGCCCGCTTTCAGCGTCTCAGGCGTGTTGGCCGATTCGTCATACCAGCAGTTGCCATCAATGATGTAACCCGCGGATTTCATCTCGCGCATTTTGGCTTTGATGCCGTCAATCATGTCGCGGATCAGGGACGGCGTGAGTGGCTTATCGACCGCCCACATGTGAGCTTCGGCCATGGTGTCAGCCAGAACTTGTGCTGTGCGAGTGTAGTTTTCAAAGGCGAAAAGTGGGTCGTCGCTACAGGTGCGGTTGCCCCAAAAACGGAAGCCATCTTTGCGTACCAGCGTGGTGACGCTGGCTTCGTTCAGCAGGTCTGCGTCGGTGCCGGTGGCTTGCAAGTCCCAGAACACGCTGGCGGACAGACCGGTAACACCGTTGACGCCGACGTTAGACAGGGTTTTATGCCAGCCAGTTTCCTGGTCGATTTTGGCACGCAGGCCCAGCGCGCGAGCCGAAGCAAACGCAATATCAGACTGGCTGGTTGTGGTGTTCCAGTTAACGAAATCAGGCCAGATCAGCATCAGCTCGCGCTGGCTGAAGTTCTCGCGGTACTTGATGGCATCAGAAATGGTTTTCGCACCATAAACGCTGACATAGCCGAAAGCGCGCAGCTGCTGGCACACTGCCGCCAGCGCCGTCGCAACGGCCTGGTTGTCATGCCCAGGTACGCCAAGAATGCGCGGCTTAACGCCCAGTTCGGCTTGTGCCGAAAGCAGGGCTTTCATGCCGGTGTAGCGACCGTTGGCATCAGAACCGCCGATGATGTTGGTGGTCGTCGCTGCCTCATCTTCGCCTTCAGCAACGCGCACAACCACCGTCACCGGCTTACATTGGTCGGCGATTGCCAGCAGTGCCGGGCCGAGCGTGCCGGTTTTACCCGCCTTGCCGCTGGCAGCCAGGACGTCGGTGATCAGCACCGGAGTGTTGAGTGGGAACAGGGTTTTGTCCGCGTCTTCGGCAGTACAAACCAAGCCGATAACAGCGGTTGAAACAGTGGAAATAACGCGTGTACCGTCGTTGATTTCAACAACACGTACGCCGTGGTGATAATCAGCCATCGGGTTGACTCTCTCTTTTGTGGGTGGTGAAGCAAGGATGCCGACAAAGAGAGAAGCCTGCACTCGATGGCAGGCGTGGGGGGAATAGCACAACAGGGTGGGGGGCAAAAAGTAAAAAAATAGTGTTAATTGAGCTTTTACAGACTATCGGAGCCTTGCCCGAAGCGCCTGTTGCTCGGTAGCCGGAACATATTTGTAGAGTGTTTTTGGAGAGACATCCAGCGCGAGAGCAATTCGCTGCAAGCTTTCGCCATTAGCAAACAAGCGCTTCGCTTGCTCGACCACCGATTCAGTCATCAGGCGTTTGCGCCCGCCAATGCGACCTTGAGCGCGTGCTGCTGCCAGACCGGCCATTGTGCGCTCAACGATAAGCTCTCTTTCCATTTCGGCCAGCGCGCTCATGACGTGAAAAAAGAAGCGCCCCATCGCGGTGCCGGTGTCTATGCTGTCCGTCAGGCTTCTGAAATGAATGCCTTTAGTTTTCAGCTCTTCGACCAATGTAATGAGATGGCGAACGCTACGGCCTAATCTATCCAATTTCCACACAACCAGCGTGTCGCCAGCGCGCATGTGGCGGATAGCTCTCTTCAAGCCCGGCCGTTCGGTGGATTTTCCGCTAATTTTGTCATCAAAAATCTGCTCACAACCTGCACTGATCAGCGCCTGACGTTGCAGATCGGTGTTTTGGTCATTTGTTGATACGCGA
The DNA here is from genome assembly GCF_052375995.1 of Ewingella sp. AOP9-I1-14. Classification (NCBI taxonomy): domain Bacteria; kingdom Pseudomonadati; phylum Pseudomonadota; class Gammaproteobacteria; order Enterobacterales; family Yersiniaceae; genus Ewingella; species Ewingella sp. AOP9-I1-14. The sequence goes on along the minus strand of NZ_JBQSVA010000011.1, from coordinate 21,041 downwards.
ATGTAGCCAATTAGCATGCTAATTTCCCCAATTCAAAAGGGATAGTGTGCCACGCAGACTGGAGAGATTCTGTACGAAAGCGTTTGGAAGGTTTCTCGTAAACCTTGGTTTAACAGAACACCTTATTCCGGTCGGCGTGCCGCTCCCTTGGCCGACGGCGACGCCACCGGCGGGATGGTTTAAATGTAATGGTGCGGTGTTTGATAAAGCTAAGTATCCGCAGCTCGCCACGGCTTATCCAAGCGGCGTTCTTCCCGATTTGCGTGGGGAATTTATCCGGGGATGGGATGATTCAAAAGGAGTGGATGCGGGACGAACTATCTTAAGCAATCAGGGGGATGCAATTCGCAACATTACCGGATTTGTTAGTGGTGCCGGTGGTGTTTCATTCGACGCATTTAATGGTGCTTTTTATGACTCTGGCGCAAGAGATGCTATAGAGACAACTACCTCAGTCAAAGTAAATAGAAATGATGATTTCTATTTTGATGCATCGAGAGTCGTACCAACAGCAAATGAAAATCGCCCTCGCAACGTCACTTTTAATTATATCGTCCGCGCTGCGTAATTAATGTGAGTTTTGTAAAAAGAAAAACAGCCCCTCACGGGGCTGCTTTTACTTTGGTTGAGGGGGCCAATTAATGTCAGGAGCACTTGAAGTGTCAATTCGATTCAATAAAATACGATATTTCTTCCAATCCTTGAGTTGTTCTGTTTCTTTAATAGTCGACATGTCAAAGTCTACGGCATCTTGTAATGGCGCTATAGCTGCATTGGCTTCACTAATTTCACGTGATTTCCTCTGTTCTGCTATAACAATTAACTCCTCTTTCGTCGGAGCTGGGGCATCACTCCAGCAAGGCATTCCCTCTGCATCCGATGAACGCACTTTCCCTAGAGGAGGAATTTGAAACTTGGCAAAGATATCATCTGAAACATCTATTGCGTCAGTTAAATCCCAGCCACTTGCCATATATTCATTGATCATTTCATTTGGGAAGAATGCGTTATTTTTGACAGACCATTTATAATTTTTCATTTTAGAATCCTATTGCTATATATGATCCACCAAGTCCTGGTAGATGTGATCGGCTAACAAAAGCTGTTGGTGGTGTGTTCCCATTGTTCGATGCAATATAACCAACAGCAGCTGAGCCAGGTGTATAATCTTGGGTAGTAAAAACCCTGAGGCATAGATTCACGAATGGGATAGGAAAGTTTGTTATACAGTCTCTATCATCAGCAGGAACATTAATATAGCCCCATTGTATAAGTAATCCGCTTGGGAGACGCTGATATCCATTTATATATAAACTTGAACCAAATAATGGCGAATATTTAAGAGTGCCATTCCCATAGATCTCCCAATTTGGGCTCGTGCTGCCCTCACTGACAATAGTTAATGTTTCTTGTGTTGTTAGAGTTATTGTTGTTGTTCTATTTCCCTCAGGTCCATTAGAAAAATAATTACCCTGTTGAGTCTGAAGAACCACTGGAGAACCATTCCCGCCGAAGCAGTAAATGGTGATTAGTTTACCGGCTGGAAGAGTATTCATAGTTGGCAACTTTATAGTCTGACCATTTGCCTCAATGACGATGACGCTGCCAAAATCACTGGCAGAAATGCTAGTTTTGTTTCCAAATCCACTCACACCCGAATACTCAAAACCTCGCTCCTTTAAACCAAGGTTTGAAAGAACCGCTGAAACGGCATCTGGGCCAAGGGTTTTGATTTCTGCCAGAGATTTACTGATCTGCAAATACTGATTATGCGGATTGGCTGCCGCGACGTGTTTGGCTAATTGATCATCGGTATAGGCTTTAACCTCGATGACCTTATCGTCGACGTATTTGCGGGTAGCCAGCACCACTGACGGATCGATTTTCAGGGTGACCGCGTCGGTGCTGCTGACAACGATGATCATGCGCACGGTTTGGGTTCGCCCGCTGCCTTCTTGCAACTGAGGCTTATACGTCTCCGGGCAGTTGGCGATGGCGATCAGCGTATTGTCTTGGTCGAATAAGCCGATTTCGCGGATCCAGAAACCGCCCTGATCCTCAGGGATAATCTGCTCGGCGATGATCTGGTTGGTATTCGCGGGGTCAACGCTTAGCGAATTCAACGACGCTCGGCGCTTTTCGCCAATCAGCTTAGTTTGAGCAGGATCGGGCGTTGGCAATACACCGCCGCCGTCGCCCACCGCCATTTGGGTAAGGCTCAATTGCGTACCGAGCGCGGTCGCATTAGCCAGTTTGGCTGCGCCCTGATTGGTCAGCAGGGCAAAAAATTTAGCTGTCATAGTTTACTCTCAGGTTGTCGATTAAATGGATTGCTGAACCGGTGATTGCAGCGCCGGACGCGGTAATGGTTTCAGGGAAATAGGGGTAAACCGTCAGCTCTTCGCCGTCGTAACTCGCGGCAGCTATCAGGCAATCGCCGCTGACATCGAGATTGATTGACAACCCAATCAGATGGCGGCTACAAGGCTTGGCGTCGGCAATCAGGCGCTCAAGCTCTTGGTACATCTCTTCGGTGATACCGGTTTCCAGCACGCCAACGTCCAGACGAAACGTGCCAGGTGCGTCTTGGGTTTGCCACCACTCTATGACGCGGATCAGATAGCCCAGCGGCTCGACCACCCGACGCAACGCGCCGGTGGTGCCTTTGTGTTTATGAATAAACCAGGCGGCGCGCACCGCCGCGCGTTTCGCTGATTCGGACCATTTCTCATCCCATCTGTCGACCGAAAACGCCCACGCCAGATAGGGCAGCAGAGGCAGCGGGCAGGTATCCGGGTTCCACAACAGGCGCAGCGGGACCGGCAGACGGGCTATGTGTGAGAGTGCCTCGGCTGCCGCGATTTCAAGTTGCGTTGAGCCGGAAGGCAGCAGGCGATCATTCATCAGACCCTCCGACCGACAGGCTGTAGGCCGTGCACAGCGAGGCCTGAGTTTTATCCAGCACGATATCCGCCAGCGGCGATTGCAGCTCTACGCGCTGAACACCTTCTACGTGCAGCGCGGCATAAATAGCCGACAGGCGAATGTCACGACCTAGCCGCCCCTGGGTGTTGATGTACTTTTTAAGCTGTGCTTCGGAGGCGGCGCGCACGGGTTCTATTTCAGGGGCGGGCAGCACGTAGAGCACCGCCTCAATCTGGTAAGGCACAATCTCGGCGGCCTGCACGGTGACGCGGTCCGCGACGGGGCGAACGTCTTCGTCATTCAGCGCTTTATCCACCGCGGCCAACAAATCTGGCGTGGCTTTGCCATCGTTATCACGCGACAAAATGGTGATAGTGACTTCGGCGGGAGCCGGGCTGATGGCGGACGCGTCGGCCACGCGGCCATCGGCGCTGCGAGCATGGTATTCATAAGCACCACTCGGCCCCGCCACGCTCAACCCTTCGAAGGCTTGGGGGATGCGCATGCGCAGGTCGCTGTCGCTTTCCATTACGGCATCTGTAGGAGGAATGGTGGTGCTGTCGGCGGGTTTGAGCACCAGACGCTGCACGCCATTATTGGCCGCCAGCTGGTCCAAATCGCTGCCTGTGGCGTAGGCCACCATCACGGCGCGCGCGGCTTCGTTAACACGCTGGCGCAGGATCACTTCGCGGTAGGCGTTCTCCTGCAACAGCTTGACCAACGGCTCGGACTCCAGCGACAGAGTGCGGCTAATCGCCTCCTGCTGTTCGGGCGGATAGAGCGAAATCAGCGTAGATTTACGTTCTGCAAATAAGCTTTCATAGTCCAGTTGCTCCACCACGTTGGGGGCGGGTAACTGGCTTAAATCGATAGTCGCCATAGTCTCAGCTCACAGGAATACTCAGGGAAAATTCGGTGTCCGTATCGCTACGGCTGCCGGTCATGTCGACCACCATCTTGCCGTTGTAGTCGGCGTTGAAGGTGATGGAAGTCAGCGAAACTCGCGGCTCCCACTGCAACAACGCGGTGTAGCAAACCGCCATGATTTGCAGGCGCAGCGCGTCGTTTTGCGGTTGGTCGATGAGTTCGGAAAGCAATGAGCCGTACTCGCGGCGCATCACTCGTGACCCAATCGGGGTCTGTAAAATGTCGCTCACCGACTGGCGAATGTGGTCGAGATCTTCAATCGCCAGCCCGGTGTCGCGAGCCATGCCGAGATATTTAGCTTCACTCATTGCGGTCCTCCGGTTTGGCCGCCGCCGGTCTGAACGCCGCCGTGGCGGTGGGTGTGTAAGGCGATGCCGTTGGACGTCAGGCTACCGCCGCTATGGCTGATATCGCCGGTCATGCTGCCGCCCTGTTGCACCTCGAGCGAACCGGTAGTGAGCTTGTGGGTGCAGACCACTTCCGGACTGTCGAGGGTGATACGGGTGCTGGCATGGCATTCAATCTGCGGCGCGGTGACTGTCACTTTCTCCGCCGCGCTCAGGGTGGCGGTTTTCACGCCGATCACGGTCAGAGCGCTGGTTGCCGGTTCATACTCGATAACCGCGCCGTCCGGGAAACTGAGGTGAACCGCGTCGGCAGAGGCCGAAGGGGCCGGGTTGGCGTCGGAGAAAATCGCGGGCAGCACGAAAGCCGTGTTCAGCTCGCCGCCCATCGACAGCAGCAGCACCTGCTCCCCCACCGAGGGCGCCCACCAACTGCGGCTCTTGCCCGCGCGGCTGGTCAGCCACGGTAGCCATGCTGTGGTGTTATCGCCGCTGGCGACGCGGCAGCGCGCATTCTCGAGGTCGACCGCGCTGACATTGCCGATGCGAATCAGGTTGTTGATCAGCCGCATCATGTCGTTGATTTGTGTGTATGTGTTCATGGGATTAAGGATGCCGTTTAACGAGGGAAGTCGACAATCGGAGACCGTCCGGCGGGCCGTGGCACAACGAGCGGTAGCCGAAAAGGTTACTCAGCCCATTGGCTGATCAGCTCGCCATTGAGGTAAACCTGGCGCGGTCGCGCGTTGTTTTCCGGCAGCGGCGGCTCGGGCAAGTGGGTGATGGTGCGCACGCCGTCGGCGTCCTTCACCTGCACGCGCTCGGTGAGTTGCAGCGTCAGGGTTAATGTGTCGGCCAGCTGGGTGAAGGTGAAATCCGTCAGCCGCCGCGCGCTGCTGCTCATCACTTCCGGCTGGTTGACGGTCAGCCAGTCCAGCACCTCGACCACGATAGGATCGGCAAGGGATTCGCTGAGGTCCGCCGTGGTGACGGCCAGCGTTAAGGGGTAGTGATATTCAAAGGAGAGGGAGGGCGCCGGCGTGGCCACCACGCTCCCCGGACCTGGGGTCACTTTTAAGATTTCTGGATGGGCGTTCAGCTCGGGGATTTGCTCAATGAGCCGCTGTTGAAGTTGCTTGGGTTTTAACACGATAAGTCTCCTGACACTGTTTAATGGCGTCGACCTGTAGGCCGCATGAGAGCAGCGCGGCTTCAAGTTGACGGACGTCGGCGCTCAAATCGCCGTTATTTTTGGGATGGCTGGCGGGTACCTGGCAGGCGCTGACTGGCGGACAGCCAATGTAAATAATCTGTGGCGGAGCTGAAGGCGGGGCGCTGGTGCAGCTGGCTAACAGCAGCGGGCAGAGCACTATCAGCCCAGGTTTTAACCAAGGGATCATCATTGCGGCTCCTTTGAAAGCGTTGTTCTCGTTGCCAAACCAGGCCGTTGGCCTGCGCTAACGCATCGCGCAGCGTGGCCTCAGCCTGTTCACGGGTTTGCATCTGCTGGTTGAGTTCAGCGATCAGCTGGTCGCGCTGGCTGAGCTGCTGGGCCAGCGCGTCGCGGCTTTGGGTCAGTTCGTGCTTGTCGCGCTGCAATCCGTGGCTGTAAACAATCATCCCCAGCAGCGCCAGACCCAACACGAAAAGGGCGATAAACAGTACGCGCATATCAGGCTCCTTTCAGGCACAAAGCCCGTTCTGCGGCTCTGCGGCGTTCAAGCCCGGCGGTGCGCACGCCATTAACAAACACCCAGCGCGGCAGCTGCTCGCAGGCATCGCGCCACTGATGTTTTTTGATGAAAAACGCCAGCGTCGAGTTGCACGAGGCGCGCACGCCCACATTGAAGGTAAACGCCACCACGGCGTCATACACCGGCTGCGGCATCTCCACCGGCATGCAGGCTTGCAGGCCTTTTTCGACATTTTTGATATCCGCCAGCAGGTTTTCGGCGGCCTGATGCTCGGTTATCTGCCCGGTGGGCGCCACGCCCGCCGTGTGACCAATACCGCTGGTCCAGACCCCGGCGCTGCATTGGTAAGGCGATAACTGGCAGCCTTCGAAATCGGCAATCAGCTTCAGCCCCTCGACCGAGGTAGAGATAGACAAGTAGCCCGGCAGCAGAAACATCAGCCCGAGAACCACGGCGGCGCTGCATTTTTTAAGAATTGAGGCGTTCATATTTCTCCTTACTCAGCCCGCTTCGGGCCAGCAGCAGATAGCTTTTTCGCCGGTAGTACCAGTTGACTAAAAAGGTACCGATGCCGACGCCGGAGCCGACCAGAAAGGCGATATCCTCTAGCGACAGCCCACCCAGCCAGGCCATGAACGTCGCGATGAGGTAAGCGCAGGCCGAAGCCACGCGTTCGGCGGTTAGTCCCATAATCTGATGGACTCTTTGACTGACTTCTCCACCTGATCCGGCATCTCAACCGGGGTGCCGTGGGGCAAGATGGGGCCAAAATCCGCAATGCCTTTGTTCAGGCTGTAGGCTTTTTCCACCATTGAGGCGGTGCGGCCATAAACGCGCCAGCACATCGAATCAACGGTATCCCCTTGTTGTGCATAAAGTTTCATGATGGTTTTCCGGTTTTGTGTAGATGAGCTGGGAGGAGTAGGTAGTGTCTGGAATGTGGCTTATGGGCGCAACGAGGCGCGGTTGTGAACCTGATGGCACAACAGAGAGTGGGGGCGAGGGGCGGACGTTTTTTAAGGAGAGTGGAGCAACAGGAGGAGACGCGAAACAACAGGGTGAAAGCAGGCGCGCTTAGCCAACTTTCGGCGAACCGAAACAAGGTGGCGTAAGCGCCTGACTCTTTGCGTTATGGATTTTTACGACCGGGATCGTCATCCACGTTGCACAGCAAGGTTTCATTATGGTTATCAGGCAGGGCCTGACTCGCCAGTTCTGAAATCAACGACATGACAATAAGGAACTCTTGCGAATTGCATTGCGCCGTCTGCGAGATGTCGGCAATGACCTGAATACGCGAGAGTATTAATTGTTGTTTATTTAGGTTTTCCACCGTGCGGCCCTTCATTCACTGTGTTTATATACAGTATTATTTAATTAAAGGATCACGTCAATACTGTGTGTCTTTGAAATGCACTAATTGATTGATTTAGTGTTATTTCTTTGCGCCGATACTCATTTTTCATCTTAAAAGAATCCCAGCCATTAACCGGCGTTTTTGACGGCTTCCCAGTGGTTTGCTGCTCCTTTAATACATAAGCATTTCCACAGTTAATGACAGAACTCCAAGGCATAGGAATATCTTTATCGGTGGAAACTCTTTCGCTATTTGGCTCACGGCGAACCACCCGCCAGCGGCTGGAACGTGTCTGGTAGCAATGATCTTCACCCAGATGCGGAGCATAGATGCCGACCACCTCTTTCTGCTCTTCGGCGTAGCGATTGAAACGCCCGCGGGGTTGGCGGGCAACGCGCACCGTTTGCTGGTGGCGCGGAACATTGGTGCCGCCCTGCGAGTGAATGTAGCCCGCGTAGTCGCCGCAGTCGGCGGCGTGGCGCACCTCTTCCACTCGGCGGTCGAAGCTGTTTTCCAGACTGACGCCGCGAATGCGCCGACACTCGCGGTAAGTGCCCACCGAGGGCAGTCCGATGGGGTGAAATTGCGGTATGCGCCAAGTGGATGCCCAGGCGGTGACGGCGGCGGCGCTCTCTTTCAGCGGCTTGCCGGAGTCGAAATCTACTTCGCCATCCAGCGCGTAGCCGTCGATATTTTTCGAGATGTATTTAGCGATGTAAGCCGCCGCGCCGCCGCGATTCAGCGGCTTACAGTCGAAACGGTTTTTAGCTGCGCCCGGCTCGTCGCCCTCTTCCTGCAAGGCGTAGCGGCGCATAATGTCGATGGCGGTTTGTTGCTGGCTCGGCGCGGTAAACAGCATCAGATGCCAGTGCGGCGTGCCGTCGTGGTGCGGCTCTACCACCCGGACGCCGTAGATTTTGATGTTTTTATCTTTGAACGCCGTGCGGACTTTCGCCCACACGGCGACCAGATAGCGCTGGGCCTCTTTCGGCGAAAAAGCCTGCTCATCCCAGCGACCGTTGAAATGCACATGGCCGTTGAACATGCGAGTAGGGTGGTATTTCGACGGCGTGGTCAGGGTGATAAACAGGCCGCGATCGCCCTGATCGCTGGCGACCTGCTCGACTCCGGCAATCAGCGTCATCAGCTCCATCCGGCGGATCGCCGGGTTGGCAATGCTCGACATAACAGTCTCCAGCATATTGATGCGCTCGCCGGTCTGCTCGTTCTGCAACTCATTTTGCTTGAGGTAATTGATCATCGAAAGGCGGCGCGAACGCACCTCGCGCTGGGCGTTTTTGCTGGCATAAGCTGAGACGCGGCGGTTGACATAACCTCCGGCAATCATCAACGCCTCGCGCCAGCGCGCCTGTTGAGCAAGGAGCTGGCTTCGCCACCAGTCGGCATTCACCAGCCGCGACAAGCTGGCGATGGCGGCGTGAGCATCCAGCTTGCCCTCAGTGAAGCGCGACCAGTGCAAAGGCGTGACGTTTAAGGCACGCGCCATACCAGCCACTATCGAGTAGAGCTGGTTTTGCGTGGCATCGCTGAGCAAATCCTCCGGAGAGCTTGTCAGCGCAAGCTGGCGGTCGCACAGGTGTTCATAAGCTTCGTGGCAGTGCGCAGCTACTCGCCATGCCAGACTTTTCAGCTGTTTTTCATTTAAATCGGGCAGGCGGTTATAGGTCTCTTCTTCGGCCAGAAAGCGCAGCGAAACTTGCCGTTTGAGTTGATTCTTCCCCGTGACTTTTTGCACCCTTGGCCACAGCCGCTGGGCAAATGTCTGCTTGAGAAAGGCATTTGCCTTCTGCCTGCCTTCATCATCTAACAGGTGCTGGTAGCGCTGTTGCAATGGAAAGCGCAGGCAGGCGGGCAGGGCGAGAATCTGGCTCAGCGCCGCCTGGGCTTGGCTATCTACCTGATAGATTGGCGCGGAAACTTCGTGCGTTATCGCCTTGCGCGGCGCATTCCACCACCATTGGCCAACAAAGGGCGCAGCTGCGGGTGGGGAAAAACGCGGCGGTGGCGTCGGGGCGAAACGCCCGCGATGAAGGTGATGCATAGGGCAGATGTCCAATTAAGGGTGTCGAAAATGCCGGGCATTCTTCTCAGCAATTTCCTGGCAATGTATACAGCGCTGCACGCCGATAATTAATCGTCGTCGCGGCTCAGGTATCTCTTCGGCGCAATCCTCACAAAAGAAGGCAGAAGCTTGGCGTACCGCCGTTTTCGCCTGCGCAATCTGGGCATCGAGCACTTTGGCCTGCCACTCTTGCGCATCGTCTATCCAATCGGGCATGGTGTTTTCCTTATAAATCGTCAGCCGCCAGACTCCGGTTTTAGCTAATGGGAGGCCCGACGGGTTACACGTCATTGTTGAGTTAAGGGTGGAGAGCGAGTTTCTAGGCTTACCTGAAGAGATTATTCAGCCTGCTGCCGAACTGCTTAATCGCCAGCACGGCGTCAATCACTGACTGTTTTTCACCGGGAGAGAGCTGTTCAAAAGTCATGCTGACATGCCTGACCTTCAATCCCGCGAGGAAACACAGGGTTCTTTTCCACTCTTCCGGCGCGTTATCAAATAGCGTCTGCATCTGATTGCCCGTGGTGTGGAAATGCCGTTTTTTAATCATTTCAAGGTGATGTAATCCTTGTTCTCGCTGGGTTTTGCTGCCCATAAACATGGTTTCCTCCCAGTTTTCACGGTTTGGAAGTTGAGAATGAATAGATAATGATCGCCTTGGCGCGAAATTTGTTATCATTACGCGTCCAATTTCAGGCTATAGATGAAATTTAAACTTGATTTTGCAAGTCGTCAAGATGGTTTTTTAAGTTTGAGAGGTTTTTGCGAGATGCGGCTGGATGAACTCGAAGGTGGTAAAGCCGTGCTGGGACGGATGCTACAGGCATACGGTTTCAGCATGCAAAAAGAGTTAGGTGACTTGTATGGTCTCTCCTCGGGCACGATAAGTACTTGGGTAAGAAGAGATTATTTCCCCGGTGATGTGGTGGTGGCTTGTGCTATCGACACCGGCGTTTCTTTGCTTTGGCTGGCGACGGGCAAGGGCGATATGCATGACAATCAGCCGAATGCTCAACAGTCGGGCGACGCCATCACTAAACTTGCAAAATTGAGATTGCGCGGCGGCGCGTTGGAAGACGAGGGCCTGTGGGCGGTTGATAGCTCGCTGGTGGACGCTTCCGTGGAAAAGCCGACCTATCTGGTTAAAGGCAATCACTCTTGGATAATCGATTTAGGCAGCGCCAATATCGGCAATGGCCGCTGGCTGCTTGATATCGATGGCGATGTTGACGTGTATGACGTGGCGCGTTTGCCCGGAAACCGTTTAAAAATCACCAGTCAGGCCACCACCTTCGACTGTAATGTCGACGATGTGAAAGCCTTAGGCCAAGTGTTCATCACCCTCGAACGTAACCTCTAAGACGGCTTCCAGCCAACCCGCCTCGCAGTGTTATCGCATTTAGGGTGGGGCATCTCACTCCGTCAGTGTCGCCTTAATGGCGACGATGGCGGGTGGCATCTCGGCCTCACTCCCTCTATTTTCTCCCACGTTATTTTATTTTCAGAGCCGTGCCTCGTGTCCTCCCATGCTTGTGCGAAATTTCTTCAATTTATGTAGCTTTCAGTCTGTTTGCTTATTGTGTGGAAATTAAAACGGACATCAATGACCGCCATAACTGATAAATGGAAACTTATCTTTACGTAATGGTTGGTTGGTGGTTGTATTGGTAATTAAAAGTTTACATCGGTGGTTTGAAAGTTTTTCGCGCTGTGTTATCGTCACTGCATGCTGATATTCAGCAATCTACTTATCTGACCGTGGACAGCCATCATGCAAAAAGACGCACTTAACAACGTACATATCAGCGCAGAACAGATCCTTATTACTCCAGAAGAGCTGAAACTTCGTTTCCCTCTGGGCATTAACGATGAAACCAACATCGCCGAAGCGCGTAAGACCATTGCCGATATCGTGCATGGCCGTGATCCGCGCCTGCTGGTGGTCTGCGGGCCTTGCTCTATTCACGACGTGGATGCCGCGCTGGATTACGCGCGTCATCTGAAAACGTTGGCGGCTGAGCTGAGCGATCGTCTGTACATTGTTATGCGCGTCTACTTTGAGAAACCGCGTACCACCGTAGGTTGGAAAGGCTTGATCAACGATCCACACATGGACGGCACTTTTGATGTTGAAGCCGGTCTGCACATTGCCCGTGATTTGCTGCTGCAACTGGTCGGTATTGGCCTGCCGCTGGCTACCGAAGCATTGGATCCGAACAGCCCGCAGTACCTCGGCGACCTGTTCAGCTGGTCGGCCATCGGCGCGCGTACCACGGAATCTCAGACGCACCGCGAAATGGCGTCCGGCCTTTCCATGCCAGTTGGCTTTAAAAATGGTACTGACGGCAGCTTAGGCACCGCCATCAACGCTATGCGTGCGGCTGAAATGGCTCACCGCTTTGTCGGTATCAACCAGGCTGGTCAGGTTTGCTTGTTGCAGACTCAGGGCAACCCGGATGGTCACGTGATTCTGCGCGGCGGCAAAACCCCGAACTACAGCAGCGAAGATGTAAAAGCCTGTGAAAAACAGATGCAGGACGCGGGACTCCGCCCTTCCTTGATGATAGATTGCAGCCACGGCAACTCGAATAAAGATTACCGCCGCCAGACGATTGTGGCGCAGTCGGTCATTGATCAAATCAAAGCGGGTAATCGCTCTATCACCGGTTTAATGCTGGAAAGTAATCTGCACGAAGGCAACCAGTCTTCCGAGCAGCCGCGTTCAGAGATGAAATACGGTGTGTCCGTGACTGACGCCTGCATTAACTGGGAAACCACTGAAACATTGCTGCGTACTATGCATCAGGAATTGGGCGAGTCGCTGGCGGCACGAATCGCAGGAGAATAATGGTTTTATGGTGGCTGAACTTAACGCATTGCGCGATCAGATTGATGAGGTCGACAAGGCTTTATTAGATTTACTGTCTCGTCGTCTCCATCTGGTGGCTGAAGTTGGTGAAGTGAAAAGCCGCTACGGCTTGCCGATTTATGTTCCCGAGCGTGAAGCGGCGATGCTCGCTTCGCGCCGTCAGGAGGCGCAGAATCTGGGCGTTCCCCCTGATTTGATTGAAGACGTGCTGCGTCGCGTGATGCGTGAATCCTATTCCAGCGAGAATGATAAAGGCTTTAAAACCCTGAATCCCGAGCTGCGCCCAATCGTGATTGTTGGCGGTAAAGGCCAGATGGGGCGCCTGTTCACTCGCATGCTCGAACTGTCTGGCTATCAGGTGAAAGTGCTGGAGCAGGAAGATTGGCCGCGTGCCGAAAGCCTGTTGGCTGATGCCGGAATGGTGATTGTCAGCGTGCCAATTCATTCGACAGAAGAGGTGATTGGTCGCTTACCAAAACTGCCTGAGGACTGCATTCTGGTTGATTTGGCGTCCGTCAAAAATCGCCCGCTGCAAGCCATGCTGGCGGCGCACGAAGGTCCGGTGTTAGGTCTGCACCCAATGTTCGGCCCTGATGTTGGCAGCCTTGCCAAGCAGGTCGTGGTGTACTGCGACGGTCGTGAGCCGCAGGCTTACCAGTGGCTGCTTGAGCAGTTGCAGGTGTGGGGCGCGCGGTTGCATAAAATCAGCGCCGTCGAGCATGACCAGAACATGGCGTTTATTCAGGCGCTGCGCCATTTCGCCACTTTCGCCTACGGCATGCATTTGTCGGAAGAGAATGTGCAGATTGAACAGTTACTGTCGCTCTCTTCGCCAATTTACCGTCTCGAACTGGCGATGGTTGGCCGACTGTTTGCGCAGGACCCGCAACTTTATGCGGACATTATTATGTCTTCAGAAAGCAATCTGGCGCTGATCAAACGCTACTACCAGCGTTTTGGTGACGCCTTAGCTCTGCTGGAGAACGGCGATAAGCAGGCCTTCATCGACAAGTTTAAGCAGGTTGAGAACTGGTTTGGTGACTACGCGCCGCGATTCCTCAAAGAGAGTGGGGCGCTGCTGCGTCAGGCGAACGACATTCGCCGCTAAGCGTTGAATTCTCAGATAATTGATTGAATTAAAAAGGCCATTCGTGGAAACGAGATGGCCTTTTTGCTTTCTATGTATGGAGACTTTTCTCGCAATAGAAAGTTAGTTTGGATTTACCGCCACCACGTTTTCGCTTGGATAGCAGCCCAGCACTTTCAATGAACGGGTGATCTTGCCGAGCCCGAGCAGGGCAGCCTGCATATCCGCCGAGCGCAGGTTGGCCTGCACATCGATATAAAACATCTCTTCCCACGGATTACCGTAGATTGGGCGCGACTCAAGCTTGGTCATAATAATGCCGTGCTCGCGTAGTACCAGCAGGGCTTCAACCAGAGCACCGGCCTGCTGGCCTGTCGCCATAATAAAGGTGGTCTTGGCCGGAACCTGCTCCGTCACTTCAATGGCTTTACGCGCCAGCACGATGAAGCGAGTGATGTTTTGCTGCTGGTTGGCCAGATTATGCTCCAGCACTTGCAAGCCGTAGAGCGCACCACCGGCTTCACTGCCCAGAGCCGCCACGTGTGGAGAGTTGGCCGCCGCGACTTTCTCCATCGCCGCCGCGGTGCTCTCGCAATACTCAATCTTCCAGTGTGGGAAGCGATTGATGAACTGGCTGCACTGTTGGAACGGCTGCGGGTGGCTGTAGACGGTCTGAATCTGCGACAGGTCGGTATCCGCCGCCACTAACACGCAGTGATCAATATTGTTGGTCAGCTCGCCAACAATCGACAGGCTGGTGTGCTGCAAAATGTCATACACGTCGTTGATAGATCCGGAGCTGGTGTTCTCAATCGGCAGCACGGCGTAGTCGGCCTGGCCGGTTTCAACCTGAGTGAAGATGTCCTGGAACTTAAGGCAGCCGCATTCGATGAATTGCTCGAAATGGCGGGCGGCGTATTGACGGGCCGCGAGGTGCGAATAAGAGCCTTTCGGGCCGAGGAATGCGACGCGGGCGGAGTCAGAGGTGGTCTGATTCAGGTGCTGTTGCAGCAGAGCTTGCTGGGTTAGCACCGAGTCTTCAATAATTAGCTGATAAACGCGAGTGATGTAATGGCCATCCAGCCCCTGCTTTTTACCTTCCAGAATCAACGCGTTAATCAACTCTTTCTCGCGCTCTTTATCACGGATAGGGCGGTGAGAATGCATTTTGGACTGTGCGACTTCTACCGCGAGATGGCGTCTTTCTGCCAGTAAAGCCAGTAATTTTAGATCCAGCGCGCTGATGCGTTCACGTAGAGCCAGCAATGGATTCTCGGTCATTATTTCACCCTTTTTATGTGCTTTCTTTCTATCGAATTTGCCAAACTATGAGCATAAAAAAAGCCCCCTTTTCAGGAGGCTTCGTTGTTCGTCTTCGCATTCATTCTTTCACGACGAAACGCCTCCCAATCAGGGGAAGGTAAAAAAGAATGCGAAGAAAAACAGTTTGGTGTTCATGCGTAGCGTTTTCTCTTAATGAAGATGGCTCTAAAGTAACCGCTGGCTTTTCACTGTGTCAATACAATTTGTTTTGCCGAGTGATTTGTCTTGAAGAGGGGAAACTGGGTTGAGGCCATAAAAAACGCGCTCCGGGGAGCGCGCTGATTATGTTGCGGGAGCCTGAAGATCACTCTGGTTCTTCTTGCGGCTCGAGGTTTATCTCTTTCACGCAGCTTTCTGCGCGGCGGGCCTCGCCCTTGTGTTGTGCCTTGTTCAGCTGACGTTCAAGTTTGGAAATCAAATCGTTGACCGCAGCATACATATCATCGTGGGTGGCACTGGCTACCAGCGGGCCATTGGCCGTGGTAATGGTCGCGTCGGCGACGAATCCCTGAGGTTCTTTTGAAAGAACAATGTGTGGGTTAATTAATTGAGTTTGCCATTTTTCCAGTTTTTTTAGACGGTCTTCGACGTGCTCCCGAATTGCTGGGGTGATGTCCATTTGTTTACTGGTAATGTTCAGTGTCATATAACTTACCTCTCTGTCTTTCCGTCTAGGATAGGTTCAGCATACCTGCCTTTGCGACAAAATACGTGATAAAGATCACACTTTTTTGTCACTTTTTGTCAAGGCGGACAAAACTGTGAGCTGAGGTAATTAACTGCCGGATAGGGGTTGTGACTTTCGATGAGATGACGCATTATCGATAGGATCGATTGAAAAGAAATTCCGCGAATTCCTGCCTTTCTGCTTTAAAAAACATCAAGTTAGCGCGCATAAAAAACGGCAGCCGAAGCTACCGTTTTTTGGGACTGTGATGCCAGTTACGAAATTAAGATGCGCTGTTAGTCGCAATCACTTTCGCCACTTTGTCCGCTTGACCATTCAACTGCAACTGACGATAAGCATTTTCCATTTCTGGAAGTGCGTCGCGCGTTGCTTTGGTATCCGGATAATCCTTCAGCATTTGCTCAACACGATTAACAACGGCGACGTACGCACCGCGTTTAGTGTAGTATTGCACGACTGACAGCTCATATTTGGCTAGACGATCTTTCAGGAACACCAGACGCTTATTAGCATCTGTTGCGTACTGACTGTTCGGGTAGCGATGAATCAGCTGGCTGAAATCACGGAATGCGGCACGAGCATGTTGTGGATCGCGGTCTGAGCGATCAACACCAAAGAAGCCTTGTAACGCACTGTCATCAAGCGCCATATCCGTCAGACCACGCATATACATGACGTAATCAATATTTGGATGGGTCGGGTTCAGACGCATAAAGCGATCAATTGATGCCTGAGCCAATGGTAAATCAGCAGACTTGTAGTAAGCGTAAATCAGATCCAACTGCACTTGCTGCGAATAAGGACCAAATGGATAGCGGTTATCCAACGCTTCTAATTGAGCAATTGCGCCTTTAAAGTTACCGTCCTGCAGTTTTTCTTGGGCAGTAGCATAAAGTACGTTTGGTGGGTTATCGGGAACCGTTTCTTTGGAACCGGAGCAACCGACCAGCGCCAGGCTCAACGTGGCTGCTGCCACCAGATATTTCACACGCGTCATGACGTTTTGATTATCCTCAGGTGTTATTCTGGGAGACTGTCCGTTAAGCTCCCGACAAAGACCAGCTACAATAGCACATTATTTTAAACGGCATCGCCGTGAAAACCCAAGGTTACCCAAGAGCAGCATATGGCACAACAAGTACAACTCACGGCGACCGTGGCCGAATCGCAACTCGGTCAACGTTTAGATCAGGCTTTGGCCGAATTGTTCCCTGATTATTCACGATCTCGCATAAAAGATTGGATTTTGGAAGATCGGGTCCTGGTCAATGGCAAGAAAGTCTCCAAACCAAAAGAAAAAGTGTTGGGTGGCGAGGCTATCGCAATCGACGCGCAAATTGAAGAAGAAGCGCGCTGGTTGCCACAAGATATCGCACTCAACATCGTCTATGAAGATAACGATATTTTGGTTATCAATAAACCCCGAGATCTGGTTGTGCATCCCGGCGCGGGCAATCCAGACGGCACGGTATTGAATGCGTTACTGCATCACTATCCGGAAATCATGGACGTGCCGCGCTGTGGCATCGTGCACCGTCTGGACAAAGACACTACCGGCCTGATGGTGGTGGCGAAAACCGTTCCTGCACAAACTCACTTGGTTGACGCGCTGCAAAGACGTGAAATCACCCGTGAATATGAAGCCGTTGCCATCGGTACGATGACAGCTGGCGGCACGGTAGATGAGCCTATTTCACGCCACTCCACCAAGCGCACGCACATGGCCGTTCACCCTATGGGTAAACCTGCCACCACGCATTACCGCATCATGGAGCATTTCCGTGCTCATACGCGTCTGCGTCTGCGTCTGGAAACGGGCCGTACTCACCAGATCCGTGTGCACATGTCGCATATCAACCACCCGCTGGTGGGCGATCAGCTTTACGGCGGCCGTCCGCGTCCACCGAAAGGTGCGTCAGAAGAGTTTATCTCCATTCTGCGCGGTTTTGATCGTCAGGCTCTGCACGCCACCATGCTGCGCCTGTTCCACCCAGTGACCGGTATCCAGATGGAATGGCATGCGCCACTGCCACAAGATATGGTCGATTTGATCAATGCACTCAAGGCTGATACCGAAGAGTTCAAGGATCAGATGAACTGGTAATGCGCGATTTGATTCTGCCCCAATGGCCGCGGCCTGCATCGGTGCGGTCTTGTGTCACAACGCGTCATGGAGGCGTTAGCCTGCCTCCTTACGACTCTTTAAATTTGGGCCTTCACGTCGGTGATGATCCCAAGTCAGTCCTTACTAACCGCCAGCGCCTGATCGAATTTGCCGAACTTCCCACCGCCCCGCACTGGCTGGAGCAGGTACATGGCACGCAGGTTATTCGCCTCACCCAAAACACTTCCCAAGAAATCACTTTAGTTGCCGACGCGGTTTATACTCAAGAGCCGGGCGTCGTCTGCTGTGTAATGACGGCGGACTGCCTGCCGGTGCTGTTCACCACCAAGTCGGGTGATGAAGTGGCGGCTGCTCACGCCGGTTGGAGAGGACTGTGTGCGGGAATTCTCGAAAATACCCTGGCTGAGTTTGCTGCCGAGCCAACTGACATTATGGCTTGGCTCGGACCTGCAATTGGGCCGCAGCAGTTTGAAGTGGGGGGAGAAGTTCGCGACGCTTTCATGGCAATCGATCCTCTAGCCGCTCAGGCTTTTGTGCCTAAAGGGCAAAAATTCTTGGCTGATATCTACCAACTGGCCCGTTTGCGTTTACGCGCGAGCGGCGTGACTGACATCTATGGTGGAGAGTTCTGTACTGTAAGCGACAGCACAAAATTTTACTCTTACCGCAGAGAGGTTACGACTGGCCGGCTGGCAAGTTTAATTTGGCTGATATAACCTATTGAATCAAGACGATCCACGGACGCCTAACGTTGTACTCAATTTATACTGGCAAGATAACCTTGAAAACGTGAGGGTTGACCTCATCTAATCTCCAGTAGCAATTTTGTTCAGTATTGGAGGTGTTATGCGTCTGGATCGTCTTACTAGTAAATTCCAGCTTGCCCTCGCCGACGCCCAGTCTCTCGCACTTGGGCGCGACAACCAGTTTATCGAACCTGTTCACCTGATGAGCGCTCTGCTTACTCAGGAAGGCGGGACCGTTCGTCCGTTACTTACCGCTGCCGGGATTGATACCCCGAAATTGCGCACGGACGTCGAACAGGCTCTGGGGCGACTGCCGCAAGTTGAAGGTACCGGTGGTGATGTTCAACCATCCAGTGAACTGGTACGCGTTTTAAATCTTTGTGACAAGTTAGCGCAGCAACGCGCAGATAAATTCATTTCATCCGAACTCTTTGTACTGGCCGTTCTTAAAGATCGCGGTAGCTTGACCGATCTGTTGAAAGCCAGCGGGGCAACGGTTGAAAAAATCAGTACAGCAATAGATCAAATGAGAGGTGGTGACAAAGTGGATGATCAGGGTGCTGAAGACCAGCGTCAGGCTTTGAAAAAATACACTATTGATCTGACCGAGCGCGCGGAGCTTGGCAAACTCGACCCGGTTATTGGGCGTGATGAAGAGATTCGCCGCACCATTCAGGTATTGCAGCGTCGTACCAAAAACAACCCCGTTCTGATTGGTGAGCCGGGTGTAGGTAAGACCGCCATTGCCGAAGGCCTGGCCCAGCGCATCATTAATGGTGAAGTGCCGGAAGGCCTGAAAAACAAACGCGTGCTTTCTTTAGATATGGGCGCGCTGGTGGCCGGTGCGAAATATCGCGGTGAATTCGAAGAGCGTCTGAAAGGCGTGCTGAGCGATTTGGCCAAGCAGGAAGGTAATGTCATCTTATTCATTGATGAATTACACACCATGGTTGGCGCGGGTAAAGCTGACGGCGCGATGGATGCCGGTAATATGCTCAAACCTGCGTTGGCGCGCGGTGAACTTCACTGTGTTGGTGCCACTACGCTCAATGAGTATCGCCAGTTTATTGAGAAAGACGCCGCACTGGAACGTCGTTTCCAGAAAGTGTTTGTGGCCGAGCCATCTGTAGAAGACACCGTCGCCATCTTGCGTGGCTTAAAAGAGCGCTACGAGCTGCACCACCACGTGCAGATCACTGACCCGGCCATTGTGGCGGCCGCGACCCTGTCGCATCGCTACATTTCGGATCGTCAGTTGCCCGATAAAGCCATTGACCTGATTGACGAGGCGGCTTCCAGCATTCGTATGCAGATGGACTCCAAGCCAGAGGCCCTTGACCGTCTGGAGCGCCGTATCATCCAGCTGAAACTGGAACAGCAGGCGCTGAAGAAAGAGTCAGATGACGCCAGCGTTAAGCGTCTGGAGATGCTTAATACCGAGCTTGATCATAAAGAGCGCGAATTCTCCGAGCTTAATGAAGAGTGGAAAGCCGAGAAAGCTTCGCTGACCGGGACTCAGAACATCAAGTCCGAGCTTGAACAAGCCAAGATAACGCTCGAACAAGCGCGCCGCGTCGGCGACTTGGGCCGCATGTCTGAATTGCAGTACGGCAAAATTCCAGAATTGGAAAAACAGCTGGCTGCTGCCACTCAGGCCGAAGGCAAAACCATGAAGCTGCTGCGTAACCGCGTAACGGATGTTGAGATTGCCGATGTGTTGGCGCGCTGGACCGGGATTCCGGTGGCCAGAATGCTGGAAAGCGAGCGTGAAAAACTGCTGCGCATGGAAGATGAGTTGCACCAGCGCGTGATTGGCCAGAATGAAGCTGTAGAAGCTGTTTCCAACGCCATTCGCCGTAGCCGTGCAGGGCTTTCCGACCCGAATCGCCCAATTGGCTCATTCCTGTTCCTTGGGCCAACGGGTGTCGGTAAAACCGAGCTTTGCAAAGCCTTAGCGACTTTCCTGTTCAACAGTGACGACGCTATGGTGCGTATCGACATGTCCGAGTTTATGGAGAAACACTCCGTATCGCGGCTGGTGGGTGCACCTCCAGGCTATGTCGGTTATGAAGAAGGTGGCTATTTAACAGAAGCGGTTCGCCGCCGTCCTTACTCCGTCATTTTATTAGATGAAGTAGAAAAGGCGCATCCGGATGTCTTCAACATTCTGTTGCAGGTTCTGGATGATGGCCGCTTAACCGACGGGCAGGGTAGAACGGTCGATTTCCGTAATACCGTGGTGATCATGACGTCGAACCTAGGTTCGGACTTGATCCAGCAGCATTTCGGGCAGGCAACCTACGCGCAAATGAAAGAATCGGTAATGGAAGTGGTCACACACAACTTCCGCCCTGAATTCATTAACCGTATAGATGAAGTTGTCGTGTTCCATCCGCTGGGCCATGCGCATATCAAGCACATTGCGCAAATCCAGTTGGAGCGTCTTTATAAGCGCCTCGAGGAACATGGCTATACCGCCACCCTGACCGATGCGGCTCTGGAGCTGTTAGGCAACACTGGGTTTGACCCGGTTTACGGTGCTCGCCCACTGAAACGCGCGATTCAGCAGGAAATTGAAAACCCGCTGGCTCAGCAGATTCTGTCCGGCAAGCTGATTCCGGGTAAACCGATGACGATTGATGTGGAAAATGACCATATCGTCGCACGGCAATAATTCGTTTTTTAGCGGTTAGAAGCCTAATTAAGAGGCCCAAAGCTAATTTGGGCCTCTTTTTTGTTTGTTTTACGCCCAAAATGGGCGGTTTTGTTGAAAAAAAGAACGGTCAGTAATTAATTTGAAATTAGGGGTTGCGGCCTTCTGAAAACTCCCTATAATGCGCCTCCACTGACCGGGAACAACGACTGAGAAGTCG
>NZ_JBQSVA010000010.1:0-118087 GCF_052375995.1 Ewingella sp. AOP9-I1-14 | reverse complement strand
ACGGTGCTCAAAAATTAACTTTCGTAGTACTCTTATAGTGAACACGTCACTAAATGAATTACTGCTTGGTCACTCTTTAAGACTTGATATTTTTTGCCACCGGAGTGGCTGATATCGTCTTGTGAGTGCCCACACAGATTGTCTGATAAATTGTTAAAGAGCGTCGGTTACCGGAAAACTCTCGGTAACGCGGGAGGCAGATAATACGCTTTCCCGCTGAAGAGTCAAGAGATTATTCATTCGAATCGTTTTCTTTATCTTCCTCACCGAGCGACTTCTCAGTCGTTGTTCCCGGTCAGTGGAGGCGCATTATAGGGAGTTCTCAGAAGGCCGCAACCCCTAATTTCAAATAATTTTCCAACCGCGTTTTTTTTCAACGATATGCCCAGAGATCCAGCATTACAGCGCTTTTTTGTACGATAACTTGGCAAAATCCTCAGCAAACCTCTTCACTTGCTCCCAATCGGTGTATTCCACTTCTTTACTGGTATCCGTTTCGCCGCCGGTCATACGCATAATAAGTTGGATCATCACCTTATCTATCCAGCGGTAACGCGGGTAACGCAGCGCCCCGGCGAAGACACCACATAAAGCTGGCTGCCAAGGCGTCGCCAACAGGAACTTGCGAACATAAGGGTTTGTCTGGGGCGTGCGCTTCTCAGGTTTACGGGCGGTGAGGTTTACGCAGAAGAAAGCCGAAGGCATGTTGTTGAGCTGGTCGACGTTACGCTTGATGAATTTATCCAGCACGGCATTGAAGTGTCCATAGCGGATAGAAGCGCCAATCAGCACTTGGTCATACTGTAAAAGATTGACGTGCTCGCCGTGAACCAGATCAATCACGTCACACTCGGCCTTCTCTTTCATGCAACTTGCTATATAAGAAGCAATGGCATGGGTTTGCCCATCACGTGTTGAATAGAGCACCAGTGCTTTCATATCAAGTTCCCTCCTAAATAAGACACGTCATTACTCACGCCAGAAGGTTGGAGTAAACAGAACCAACAGCGTAAAGACTTCAAGGCGACCAAAAAGCATGGTCACAATCAGAATCCACTTCGCAGTGGGGTTCATCGAAGCAAAGTTATCAGCCACCACGCCCAGCCCCGGCCCGAGGTTATTGAGGGTGGCAGTCACGGCGGCAAAAGCAGAGAAGTTATCCACCCCCGTCGCGACGATAGCCAGCATACTGACGATAAACACCAAAGCGTAGGCGGAGAAGAAACCCCATACCGCTTCGATAATACGTTCCGGCAGTGCGCGGTTACCCAGTTTAATGGTGTAAACCGCGTTCGGGTGGACCAGACGTTTCAGTTCACGCGAACCCTGTAAATAGAGCAGCAGGATACGGATAACCTTCAAGCCGCCGCCGGTCGAACCCGCACAGCCGCCGATAAAGGCAGAACATAGAAGAAGGATTGGCAGGAACAGAGGCCATTTCGAAATGCTATCCGTGGTGTAGCCCGCGGTAGTCGCCATCGACACCACCTGGAAGAACGCCTGATTGAGCGTCTCTAAGCCGGAGCTATAAACATTGTGCAACCACAGCACTGAGGTACAGACAATCACCAGCGTCAGCTGCACGCCAATGAACATACGGAATTCGGGGTCGCGCCAATACACTTTAAGGTTACGGCCGCTGAGCATCGCGAAGTGCAAACCGTAGTTACAGCCGGAGATCAGCAGGAACACCGCGATAATGGTGTTAATAGTGCCACTGTGGAAATAGCCAATGCTGGCATCATGGGTAGAGAAGCCGCCGATGGCGATGGTAGAGAAGCTATGGGAGATGGCGTCGAACACCGGCATCCCCGCGCCCCACAGTGACAGAGCACAGGCAATCGTCAGCAAAACGTAGATTAGCCACAGGGTTTTTGCCGTCTCGGCGATGCGCGGGCGCATTTTGTTATCTTTCAGCGGCCCTGGCATTTCTGCCCTGTAGAGCTGCATGCCACCGACGCCCAATATAGGCAGGATAGCCACGGCGAGCACGATGATCCCCATACCGCCAAACCATTGCAGCATCTGTCGGTAGAATAGAATGGCCTTTGGCAGTGAGTCCAGCCCGACCAGCGTGGTCGCGCCCGTGGTGGTCAAGCCGGAGAAAGATTCAAAGAAAGCATCGGTGAGGGAAAGGTTTGGGCGCTCGGAAAACAGAAACGGCAATGCCCCCACGCTGCCCAGCACGGTCCAGAAAAGTACCACGATGAGGAAGCCCTCTCGCGGCTTTAGCTCGCTTTTTTGCTTTCTATTGGGCAACCAGAGGAACAGGCCAATGGTCAGCGCCACGAAGAAAGTTTGGCTAAACGCGCGCCCTGCGCCATCGCGGTAAATCAGTGCAACTAATCCGGGAATAATCATCGTTCCGGAGAACAGGATGACAAGCACCCCCACGATGCGAGTTATGGCACGAAAATGCATGCTGGCGTGTTCCTCAGCGAATGAGTCATTAGAGAGTAATTATAAAACCGGCTGCAAATTGAGCGTGCCGCGACTGAGATCGTATAAACGGGTGACAATAGCCGAGGCTTCTGTGGCCGGTAAGGCCAGGCGCATGTCGACTGCCGCCCCGTAATTGCTTTGTAAAATATGTCCGCCCACCTGCTGCAACAGGTTTTCCACCAGCGTTAACTGAGCGTAGTCACATTGCAGCGTAAATTCCCTGAGTGGGACTTTTTCATGTATCGAAAGCAGCTTTAATGCCTGCTGAACACCACCGCCGTAGGCTTTCACCAAGCCGCCGGTGCCTAACATAATGCCGCCATAATAACGCACCACGACGGCGGTTATCTCGCCGACGCCGCTGCCTAGCAGTTGGGCCAAAATCGGCTTGCCCGCCGTCCCCGCTGGCTCGCCGTCATCAGAGAAGCCGAGCTGCTGGGAGTCCGTTGGCGTGCCTGCCACGAAAGCCCAGCAGTGATGCCGAGCCGTCGGATGCTGACTTTTTACATCATTTATAAAGGACTTAGCCGCCTCTACCCCTTCGGTATGCGCCAAAAGGGTAATAAAGCGGCTTTTCTTTATCTCTTCACTGAAACTGACAGATTCAGCAGGTACGGGATAAGGCTGCATCAGGCAAGTTTCAAATCACGCGTCATATTTTCAATGTGATTGTCGTGAATGACAATATTGTCTTCGATACGAATGCCGCCATAAGGTTTCAGCGCCTCAATACGATCCCACGCAAAGTGCTTGCTGAACTGCCCGTCGCGCCAAGGCGCAAGCAAAGACTCGATGAAGTACAGGCCCGGCTCAATGGTCAGCACCATTTTTGGCTGAATAATGCGAGTACAACGCAAGAACGGATATTTGGACGGCGCGGCCAGATGAGTGCCGGTTTCATCCTGCATGAAGCCTGCGACATCATGGACTTGCAAGCCCAGCGGGTGACCCAAACCATGTGGCAGGAAAGGCCCCGTCAGGTTCTGCTCCACCATGGCTTCTTCACTGATATCCACCACCAGCTTGTGCGCTTTCAGTAATTTAGCAATGCGATGGTGCATCTGCACATGGTAATCGGTGTAGCTGACACCGGCTTTGATCGAGTCAATCAGCGCCAACTCTTCGGTATTTAAATCTTTAATCAGATCGGCGAAGTCGTTGTTCTGCTTGGCGGCGTAGGTACGCGTCAAATCCGCCGCGTAGCCGTTGTACTCAGCCCCGGCGTCGAGCAGGAAACTGCGCATTTCGGCTGGCGGTTGGTGGTCAAGCTTGGTGTAATGCAGCACCGCCGCGTGCTCATTCAATGCCACGATGTTGTCATAAGGCACGTCAGTGTCGCGATGGCCGGTCGCCGTAAGGTAGGCAAGGTTGATGTCGAACTCGCTCATGCCGGACAAAAAGGCTTCCTGCGCGGCGCGATGACCACTGACCGCCACCTTTTGCGCTTCACGCATACAGGCAATTTCATAGTCAGTTTTATAAGCGCGGTGGTAGTGCAGGTAGTCCAGCACGGCTTTCGGGTTGACGTTATCTGCCGCCACGCCCAGATTAATCGCCCGCTGCGGGCTTGAGCCAATGTAAGCTACGCGCTTCAAATCAGCAGGAAGTTGGTTTTTGATGTCGTCGGCTTTGGCCAGCGGCGACAGCGACACTTCGTGCGTCCAGAAAGAGTCAGGCAGAGGCTCTACCTTGTGCCAGTAGTCCACCGGCGAGTAAAACCAAAGTTTTGGTGCATTAACTCCATCGACCCACAGCCAGCAGTTCGGCACTTTGGTGACCGGCACCCAGGCTTTGAATTGCGGGTTCACTTTGAACGGATAGCTGTGGTCATCGAGGAAGGTCGTTATTAGATCACCGGAGTGAATTAATAACGCATCAAGTTGATTACGTTGCAGTATTTCACGCGCACGTTGCTGTAGCGTGGCAATATGTTCTTTGTAAAGCGTAGTAAGCGATTCCATCAAACGGTCCTTTTTTCCTGCAAAACGATGGCGCATCTTATCACAGCCGCGCACAGGTCGTAGCCCCGGAAGGTTTGTGATCCCTCCAGCAAATTACACTCATCTCATTTGCAAATTATTAACATAAAAACCACACTCCATTCATCTGGTCATACCAGATCATCCCAGATGATTCAGGAGAGACACATGCTCTACCAAGGCGAAACATTACACCTGCACTGGCTCCAAGACGGCATTGCCGAGCTGGTGTTTGATGCTCCAGGCTCTGTTAACAAGCTCGACACCCGCACCGTGGCTAGCCTCGGCGAAGCCATTAGCGTGCTTGAGAAGCAAACTGATCTGAAAGCTCTGCTGCTCAGTTCGGCCAAACCGGCGTTTATTGTCGGGGCTGACATTACTGAGTTCCTTTCCCTGTTCAATGCTCCAGCCGAAAAACTGCATCAGTGGCTTAATTTTGCCAATAGCATCTTTAATCGTCTGGAAGATCTTAACGTTCCGACGCTTTCCGCTATTACTGGCTATGCGCTGGGCGGCGGCTGCGAATGCGTGCTGGCGACGGATTTCCGTATCGCCACGCCGGACGCCCGTATCGGCCTGCCGGAAACTCGCTTAGGCATTATGCCGGGCTTTGGTGGTTCAGTGCGCATGCCGCGCCTGCTGGGTGCCGACAGCGCGCTGGAAATTATCGCCGCCGGTAAAGACATCAGTGGCAAAGACGCATTAAAAGTCGGATTGGTCGATGCCGTGGTGGAAGCCGAAAAACTGCGCGACGCCGGGCTGAACATGCTCAAGCAAGCCATTGCCGGCAAGCTCGACTGGCAGGGCCGCCGCGACGTGAAGCGCCAGCCGCTGAAACTCAGCCAGATTGAAGCCACCATGAGCTTCAGCGTGGCCAAAAGCATGGTGCTGCAAACCGCAGGCAAACACTACCCTGCGCCAATGACCGCGGTGAAAACCATTGAAGCCGCGGCCAAGCTTGGCCGCGACGAAGCCCTGGAACTGGAAACCGCCAGCTTTGTTCCCCTCGCGCAATCCAAAGAGGCCCGCGCGCTGGTTGGGATCTTCCTCAATGACCAATTCATCAAAGGCAAAGCCAAGAAATTGGCGAGCGAAAGTGAGAAAACCACGCAGGCTGCGGTACTGGGTGCTGGGATCATGGGCGGCGGCATTGCCTATCAGTCAGCCCTGAAAGGCGTGCCGGTCATTATGAAAGACATTAATGATAAGTCGCTGACGTTGGGAATGAATGAAGCGGCCAAGCTACTGAATAAACAGCTGGAACGCGGCAAACTCGACGGCCTGAAGATGGCGAAAGTGCTTTCTACTATTCAGCCAACCCTGAGCTACAGCGGCATCGAACGCGCCAAAGTGGTGGTTGAAGCCGTGGTCGAGAATCCAAAAATCAAATCTGCGGTACTGGCCGAGGCAGAAGCCCTGCTCGACAGCGACGCCGTGCTGGCGTCCAACACCTCGACTATCCCTATTGACCAGTTAGCCACGGCGCTGAAACGCCCGGAAAACTTCTGCGGCATGCACTTCTTCAACCCGGTGCACCGTATGCCGCTGGTTGAAATCGTCCGTGGGGCCAAAACCTCCGAGAAAACGCTGTCGCGCATCGTCTCTTATGCTCTGAGCATGGGTAAAACGCCAATTGTGGTGAATGACTGCCCGGGCTTCTTCGTCAACCGCGTGCTGTTCCCTTACTTCGCAGGCTTCAGCCTGCTGCTGCGCGACGGCGCGGACTTCCGCCAAATCGACAAAGTGATGGAGAAGCAGTTCGGCTGGCCGATGGGCCCGGCTTACCTGCTCGACGTGGTGGGTATTGATACCGCGCACCACGCCCAGGCCGTAATGGCGGCAGGCTTCCCGGACAGAATGGCGAAAGACTATCGCGATGCGATCGACGTGCTGTTTGATAACCAGCGCTTTGGGCAGAAAAACCAGCTGGGCTTCTATCGCTACAGCGAAGACAGCAAAGGCAAGCCGCGCAAAGAGAATGACGAGCAGGTGGATAAGCTGCTGGCGGGCCAAAAAGCCGAGTTCGCGCCGGATGACATTATCGCCCGCATGATGATCCCGATGATCAACGAAGTGGTGCGCTGCCTGGAAGAAGGCATTGTCGCCAGCCCGGCCGAGGCCGATATGGCGCTGGTGTACGGCATCGGCTTCCCTCCGTTCCACGGCGGCGCGTTCCGCTATTTGGACACGCTGGGCACCGCCGCGTACCTGAAACTCGCCGAACAATATTCGCATCTGGGTGCGCTGTATCAGGTGCCAGAGGGTTTACGCGCTAAAGCGAAAACCAATGACACTTACTATCCGGTCGCAACTCCGCTGGAAGACTTCAGCACCGGCACTCAGGCATAAGGACCGAAATCATGGAAAACGTAGTCATTGTTGATGCAGTCCGCACCCCGATGGGCCGCTCCAAAGGCGGGGCGTTTCGCAACGTGCGCGCTGAGGACCTGTCCGCGCACCTGATGCGCGCCATCGTGAGCCGCAATGCGGCGCTCGACCCGAAAGAAATTGATGATATTTACTGGGGCTGCGTCCAGCAGACGCTGGAACAAGGCTTCAATATTGCCCGTAACGCCGCGCTGCTGGCGGAGATCCCGCGCAATGTGCCCGCTACCACGGTGAACCGCCTGTGCGGATCTTCCATGCAGGCGCTGCACGACGCGGCACGCGCCATTATGGTGGGCGATGCACAGGTCGGCCTGATTGGCGGCGTTGAGCACATGGGCCACGTGCCGATGAACCACGGGGTAGATTTCCATCCGGGCCTGAGCCGCACCGTCGCCAAAGCGGCAGGAATGATGGGGCTGACCGCCGAAATGCTGGCGAAAATGCACAATATCAGCCGCGAAATGCAGGATGAGTTTGCCGCACGCTCTCACCAGCGCGCGCACGCGGCGACCGTAGCCGGGCACTTCGCCAATGAAATCATTGCCACCGACGGCCATGACGCCGACGGCGTGCTGACCAGCTATAGCTATGATGAAGTGATCCGCCCGGAAACCACGGTAGCAACCCTGTCTACACTGCGCCCGGCGTTCGACCCGGTGAATGGCACCGTGACGGCAGGCAGTTCGTCGGCGCTGTCCGATGGCGCTTCGGCGATGCTTATCATGAGCGAGTCCAAGGCCAAGTCTCTGGGTTTACAGGCTCGCGCGCGCATCAAGTCGATGGCGGTGGTCGGCTGCGACCCTTCAATCATGGGTTACGGCCCGGTTCCGGCAACGCGTTTGGCATTGAAACGTGCCGGATTGAGCGTGCAGGACATCGGCCTGTTCGAGCTGAATGAGGCATTCGCCGCGCAGGCTCTGCCATGCATGAAGGATCTGGGCTTGCTGGAAACCATGGAAGAGCGCGTGAACCTCAACGGCGGCGCGATTGCCCTCGGCCACCCGCTAGGCTGCTCCGGCTCGCGTATCTCCACCACCCTGCTCAACCTGATGGAACGCAAAGACGTGCAGTTCGGCGTCGCCACCATGTGTATCGGTTTGGGTCAGGGGATCGCCACGGTATTCGAAAGAGTCTGATAATCTGATGAAAAGCAAAAAGCGGGCAATAGCCCGCTTTTTTAATGACGATTTGATGCTCATTCCTGTTGTATCAATGCGGCAACTGAGTGAACCCCAGGAGCTTACACAAGTAAGTGACTGGGGTGAGCGAAGGCAGCCAACGCCGAGACAGCGCGAAGGATGACTCAATCGCTTTCCCTAAATCATTCGTGTTGTATCAAGGCGGCAACTGAGTGAACCCCAGAAGCTTACATTAGTAAGTGACTGGGGTAAGCGAAGGCAGCCAACGCCGAGACAGCGCGAAGGATGAAGGGAAATTAGATGAAGGAGAAAGCGTCTCCAAACATCCGGTCTTCCTGCGCTGCGCGCTCGGCAACAAAACGCTCGCGAGCGATTTTCGCCATTTCAAAACGTCCGGCAATGTAGATATCGTGACCCGCCAGCGAGGAGAAGTCCTGTAAAACGGCGCTCAGGACGGTGCCGCTTCGGCCCTGCCAACCTGCTTCCGGCTGCTCGACCACCGGGATCACTTTCAGATTCGGGTGATTCACGCTCAGCGCTTCCAGCTCGCCCAAGTCATAAAGATGCTTCAGCTCGCGGCCACCCCAGTAGATGGAGATATCGCGGTTTGGCTGCTGCTCGAGCGCGGCGACCAGAATGGAGCGCGCATAAGAGAAGCCCGTGCCACCGGCAATCAGCACCAGCGGACGCTCGCCGTCTTCACGCAGCCAGGCATCACCGTGGGGAATATCCACGGTAATAGATTTCTCTTTCAGGATGCGATCCATTACTGCCATGGCATACAAATTCAGCTCGGAGGCACCGATGTGTAACTCGATATCGCTCCCCTCGCCCGGCGTAGAAGCCAGAGAGAACGGGCGCTTGTCGCGCTCGTCCATCACCACCATCAGATACTGACCGGCACGGAAAGAAAAAGGCGTTTCCGGCGATAACCGAACCCGATACACAGTATCAGTAATGGCCTCAACCGAGGTGACTTTACAGCTCAATGTGGTCATGCATTCCCTCTGTGGGTCATTTTGCAAAGCGTTAGGGCGCGGCGAGAGTGATCACCAAGCCGCAACCTGCGTTATTTTTTAGGCTTAGGCGCTTTATGCGCGTATTTCTCGTCAGCGAAAATACCCAAGTCATCCCAAATCGCGTCTACTCGCGCAGTCACTGCGGGATCTTTCACAATCGGACGTCCCCACTCGCGCTGCGTCTCACCCGGCCATTTGTTAGTGGCATCAAGCCCCATCTTGGAGCCGAGCCCGGAAACCGGAGACGCAAAGTCGAGGTAGTCGATTGGCGTATTTTCTACGAGCACCGTGTCGCGCGCAGGGTCCATCCGCGTAGTGATTGCCCAGATAACATCATTCCAGTCACGAGCATTCACATCGTCATCACAGACGATAACAAACTTGGTGTACATAAACTGACGCAAGAATGACCAAACACCCATCATGACGCGCTTGGCATGGCCTGCGTACTGTTTCTTCATCGTAACGACAGCAAGGCGGTAAGAGCAACCCTCTGGCGGCAGATAAAAATCAACAATTTCTGGGAACTGCTTTTTCAGAATGGGCACGAAGACTTCGTTTAGCGCCACACCCAGTACTGCTGGCTCATCCGGCGGACGGCCGGTATAAGTCGAATGGTAAATCGGGTTTTTACGCTGCGTGATGTGCGTGATCGTAAAGACCGGGAAGCTGTCTACTTCATTATAGTAGCCCGTGTGGTCGCCATAAGGCCCTTCGGGTGCCGTTTCGGCCGGGTCGATAAAGCCTTCAAGCACGATTTCAGCACTGGCGGGCACTTCGAGATCGTTGGAAATACACTTCACGACTTCGGTTTTATTGCCGCGCAGCAAGCCCGCAAAGGCATATTCTGACAGGGTATCTGGCACTGGCGTGACCGCACCGAGAATGGTGGCCGGGTCGGCACCCAAGGCGACGGAAACCGGGAAACGCTGCCCCGGATTCTGCTGGCACCACTCTTGGAAGTCTAACGCGCCGCCTCGATGGGACAGCCAGCGCATAATGACTTTGTTCTTGCCCAGCACCTGCTGGCGATAAATACCCAAGTTCTGGCGCTGCTTGTGCGGGCCGCGAGTGACCGTCAGGCCCCAGGTGATCAGCGGCGCGGCATCTTCTGGCCAGCAGTGCATAACCGGAATGCGCGTCAAATCAACGTCATCCCCTTCCCAAACCTGTTCCTGACAAGGTGCTGAGTGCAGCACCTTGGTCGGCATATTCATCACTTGTTTGAATTTGGGCATTTTGTCGTAGAAATCGCGGAAGCCGCGCGGCGGCTCAGGCTCTTTCAGAAACGCCAATAATTCACCGACTTCGCGCAACGCACTGACATCCTCCTGCCCCATCCCTAACGCGACGCGCTCGGGGGTGCCGAAAAGGTTGCACAGCACCGGCATGTCGTAGCCTTTAGGATTTTCAAACAGTAATGCAGGGCCACCGGCACGCAGGGTGCGGTCTGCAATTTCAGTCATTTCCAGATAGGTATCGACAGGCTGAGTAATGCGTTTCAGCTCGCCTCGCTTTTCAAGTAACGAGATGAAGTCTCGTAAATCACGGTATTTCATGCTGATTTTTATCGCCAAATTGAAGGAGAGCATTATAGAGCCTCTCCAGGGTTGTTGCTGCCTTTTTGTTATCAGTAGGTAAAAAGTAATAACAAAAAGGCAGTGTAACCGTCAGTCAGCAAGCTGGCTAAACTGACGGTGCGAAAATTTCATGCGCCTAGCCTATTAGAGACATTCAAATGGAACCAGTGCGCTAAGTGCCTTGGTGTCCTGATATTCCTGCGTCTCGTGGCCATGGCGGAAGACTTTAAAGCCCTGACCTTTGGCGCTGAAATAGCTCAGTTGATCACCCGACACGTGTAGCAGGCTGCCTTCACGCAGCGCCACCACGGACTCACTTGGGTTTACCGCGCAGAACTCGGCAAGACGCTCGTCGCGCGTCTCGCCCATGTGACCACTTAGGTGGGCATCTATGTAGTGCGGATTGATTTGCACCGGAAACAGGCCCAGCGCGGGCAGCACGACGGAGTTGCTGACGGGCATATCATTAGTGGTGCGAATGCTTGGCGTAGCCACGTTGCAGCCCGCACTCCAGCCAATGTAAGGCACATTGCGCTCACGCACGGCGCGCTGGATCGGCACGATCAGGCTGTTGGCGTGCAGCATATGGTTCAGCATCCAGGTATTCCCGCCGCTAATCAAAATGCATTCGGCGCTGGCGATAGCCTCTGCGGGGGAATCAGCGTGATGAATACTTTGCACTTGGATACCCAGCGCCTGCTCGAGATCTTGCGCTCGGGCGTCGTAATCGCTGCGGATTAAGGCGTAAGGGATAAGGATGGCTGAGGAACTCTTGCGGGCTTTCAACATCGCCTGAATGTGTTCGCTAGCGTAACCTAACAGGGTTGACTCATCTGAAAGCTTACCGTTACTCAGCAAAAACAACTCCATGATGCTTCTCCGTATTGTCATTTGATTCAGAATGTAGAGACCAGATCTCGCGAGTTGGCGAGGCATCTGTCTATCGCTAGCCACTTTTGCTATGCTTCATGGCTAAGTTTGAAGGCGTATGAAACTATGGAATCCTGGTACTTATTATATTGCAAACGCGGTCAGCTTCTGCGCGCTAAAGAACATTTAGAGCGCCAACAGGTTAACTGTTTAACTCCAATGATCACACTGGAAAAAATGGTGCGTGGCCGCCGTACTCCGGTCAGTGAACCCCTGTTTCCAAACTACATGTTCATCGAGTTTGACCCAGAGAGCATCCATACCACGACCATTAGCGCCACGCGCGGCGTTAGCCACTTTGTTCGTTTTGGCAACCGACTGGCGACGGTACACCCCGAGGTTATCAAACAGCTGATGACCCAGCCTATGCCGGATGTGCAGGACCCTGATACCCCTCACCCCGGTGACGTGGTGGTTATCACCGAAGGGATGTTCGAAGGTCTTGAAGCCATTTATACCGAACCGGACGGCGAAGCCCGCTCGCACCTCCTGTTGAATTTGATTAACCAGCAAGTGAAGCAAAGTTTAGATAACAAACACTTCCAAAAACTCTAACCAGCTCAAAGGCGCATGATTGCGCCTTTGCCGCGATCACAGGCCAAACAGGCCGCGCGCATTACTCTCGGTTTTCTCCGCCAGCCACGCTGGATCCTCTCCGCGCCACGTCGCGACCTGCTTAATGATATGCGGTAAGAACGCTGGCTCATTGCGGCGGTTCTTCGGCTTTTCGGGCATATCACGAGGTAATAGATAGGGCGCGTCGGTTTCCAGTAATAGCCGGTCAGCAGGAATGCAGCCGAGCATGTCGCGCAGTTCCAAACCGCGCCGCTCGTCGCACACCCAGCCCGTGATGCCGATATACAGCCCCAGCGATAGATAGAGCTCCAGCTCTTGCTGGCTGCCGGTAAAGCAGTGAACCACCGCGCCGGGAATTTTTCCCAGCCAAGGGGTTAACAGCTCAGCAAAGCGTGGATGGGCATCGCGGCAATGCAGAAACAGCGGCATGCTCAGCTCCGCGGCTAAAGCCAACTGGGCGCTAAAGGCAGACTCCTGCTGGTCGGCCGGGGAGAAGTTACGGTTGAAGTCCAAACCACACTCACCCAAGGCGACCACCTGCGGCTTAGCGGCAAGCTCCCTTACGGCTTCTTCAGTTTGGATGTTCCATTCACTGGCCTGATGGGGATGAACCCCCGCCGTCGACCAGCAAAAGTCAGGATACTGCGCGGCAAGCCGTTGAGCCTCAAGGCTCTCTTCGGCCGATGTCCCGGTGATTAACATCCCAGAAAGCCCAGCCTGTCTTGCTCGCGCAACGACATCATGGCGGTCTTTATCAAACTGATTGCTGGTCAGGTTTACGCCTATCTCAAACATATAACGTCCTAAAAAAGAAACCGCCCTGCTGGGCGGTTTTTTACTTCAATGATTCTGTTACGACGCTGAGTCTTGCTCATCATCTTCGACGTCTGAACGACGGCGTTTACCCACATAGAAACGGGCAAAGAACACGCCGATTTCAAACAGCAGGTACATCGGGATCGCCAGCAGCGTTTGCGAGAAAACGTCCGGTGGCGTCAGCAACATACCGACAACGAAAGCACCTACCAGCACATACGGACGCTTTTTCTTCAGATCTTCCGGCGTGGTCACGCCGCTCCAGCACAGCAACACGATAGCAATCGGCACTTCAAACGACACGCCGAAGGCCATAAACAGCGCCATGACGAAATCGAGATAGTTGTTGATGTCGGTCGCTATCTGCACGCCGGCCGGGGCCGTTTTCGCAAAGAAAGCGAAAGCCAGTGGGAAGACGATGAAGTAGGCGAAAGCCATACCGAGATAGAAGAGCGCGGAGCTGGAAAACAGCAGCGGCATCATCAGGCGGCGTTCATGCTTGTAAAGAGCCGGCGCAACAAAGCCCCACACCTGATACAAGATGAAAGGGGCAGACACGAACACCGACACAATCATCGTCAATTTTATTGGCGTGAAGAATGGCGATGCCACGTCGGTGGCAATCATGCTGGCGCCCAGCGGCATCTGTTTGATCAGCGGAGCAGAAACCAGATAGTAAATGTCGTTAGCAAAGTAGGCCAACGCCAAGAACACCACCAGAATACAGATGATGGAGTTCAGCAGACGCTTACGCAGTTCTATCAGATGGCTGATAAGCGGTTGGGTATCTTCAACAGCCATGTTTTAACGTTCGCCTGTAGATTGAGTTGAAGGAGCCGGTTTAACCGTGGCGGCCACTTCTTCAGTAGCGACTGGGGTTTCAACCGTTTTTGGCTTATCCGCAGGGGCTTCTGGTGAAGCTTCTGGCGCGTGAGCCGCCTGATGTTCAGCAGCTTGCGCGGCATGCGCCGCCTCAGCCTGTTGCACAGGTTTATGCGAGGCTACGGCAGCTTCAACGGCATTGCTTGGAGCCTGTGCCGGAGCAGAAGCCATGTGTTCCGCCGTCGCAGGTGAGATACCTTCGTCATGTAGCGCTTCTGCTTCCTGAACAGCCGGATTGTGAATGGTATTGCCTGCGGACTTAGCAGCCTCGATAGATTGCTCCAGCTCGCTCTTTTCCGTGGCGAAAGAGCGTTTCATTGACTCAGCGGCTTCTTTCAGCTCATCCATTGAGGCTTTGATTTCTGGCGTCAGATTCTTAAGACCGGCTTCTTCAGCTTTCTTAAGGCTATCCTGCAATTCCTGAAGTTTCAGTTCTTGCGATAACTCATTCTGTACAGAGGCGGCCATGGCGCGCAGTGCGCGGATCCAGCCAGCGACTGTTCTGACGGCCACTGGTAAACGTTCCGGCCCCAGTACTACCAGGCCAATCACCAATACCAGTAACAGTTCACTAAATCCAATGTCGAACACGGCTTATACCTGCTCTTTGTTTTGGCTCTTGGTCTCTTCTGCTTTAACTTCCGGTTTTACCTCGATAGGTTTTGCCGTGAAGTCAGCATCAGCACTCTTTATATCGCTCTCTTTTTGCGCTTTGGTGGTGGTGTCATCGTCATTCATGGCTTTCTTAAAGCCTTTGATTGAAGACCCCAGGTCCGAGCCCAAGCCACGCAGTTTTTTGGTACCGAACAGAAGTACCACGATCACCGCGATGATCAGAAGTTGTGTAATGCTAATACCGCCCATTTTCTTCACCTCAATATGAAGGGAACTACATCCATTACCGCCAGAGGCGGCGCTTAATTTCACAATCGAAGAGTTACCGCGCGCGAAACTCAGTTAGCGGCTGCGTCTCCAGCCGATAATCCATGAAACGACTCCTGCGGCGATAAGCCAGGCAGGATAAACCTCTACTTTACCTAGCAACAGCGCAGTACCGCTAAGCAGCAGGGTGGCACCAATACCCAAAAGATATCTTGATTGCCCCTGCCTCACTCCCTGTTGTTGCATCTGCGTAGAGAGTTTTTCGAGGTTGAACTGCAAAAGCTTGTGCTGCTGAAGGCTTTGGTACACCAGATCTGGAAGTTCAGGCATTTTTTCTATCCAGAATGGCGCTTTCTCTTTGAACGCTCGCAGCATGGCGGGTAAACCCACCTGGTCTTTAACCCAACTTTCAAGGAAGGGTTTTGCCGTGGTCCAAAGATCGAGCTGAGGATAAAGCTGACGCCCTAAGCCTTCAACATACAGCAGTGTTTTTTGCAGAAGAACCAGCTGCGGCTGTACTTCCATATTAAAGCGGCGTGCCGTGTTAAACAGGTTTAACAAGACATTACCGAAAGAGATTTCCGCCAGCGGCTTCTCGAAGATAGGTTCACAAACGGTACGAATAGCGAACTCGAACTCTTCGACATTGGTATCACGAGGAACCCAGCCAGAATCGACATGTAACTCTGCCACTTTACGGTAGTCGCGGTTAAAGAACGCGATAAAGTTCTCAGCCAGATAACGTTTGTCATCTTTGTTCAAAGAACCAACTATGCCGCAATCAATGCCTATGTAGCAAGGGTCTTCCGGCGTGTCGTAGCTGACGAAAATGTTACCGGGATGCATATCAGCATGGAAGAAACTGTCGCGGAAAACTTGGGTAAAGAAGACCTGCACGCCGCGTTCTGCCAGCAGTTTCATATTGGTACCCTGCTTTTCTAACGCAGCAACGTCAGAAACCGGGATACCGTAAATACGCTCCATGACCATCAGGCGCTCGCTGCAATAATCCGGATAGACTTCCGGTACATAGAGCATCGGGCTGCCGCTGAAATTTCGGCGCAGTTGAATGGCGTTAGCCGACTCGCGCAGCAGGTTCAACTCATCCAGCAGCGTCTTTTCATATTCACGCACCACTTCACGCGGTTTAAGGCGACGGCCATCAGGCAGCAGGACCGGCACCCAGCCTGCCAAGCGAGACATCAGGCGAATATCGGCCTTAATGATTGGCAAGATATCCGGGCGAATCACTTTCAGCACCACCGGCTTGCCATTCTCTTTCAGCGTGGCGGTGTGCACTTGGGCAATAGAGGCTGATGCCAGAGGAGTTTGGTCGAAATCGTCGAACCAATTTTCCAGCGGGCCACCCAAGGCCACCTCAATTTGCTTACGGGCCAAGGCACCGTCGAATGGCGCAACGTGGTCTTGCAATAGCGCCAGTTGGTCAGCGATATGAGGAGGGAAGAGGTCGCGGCGAGTCGAGAGCATTTGGCCGAACTTGATCCAAACCGGGCCAAGCTGCTCCAACGCCATACGCAGACGCGTGCCCAGCGGCTTATCTTTGTGGCGATGGGGCAGCCAGAAGAACAGGTATCTGCCTAAACGTAACGGCAGCGTGAGGCGAATCTTGGGGATTAGCTCATCCAGGCCGTAAGTCAGAAACATGCGAATGATCAGGTACAGGCGTCGCATTTCACCTGGAGTCATAGTTTGTCCTCCAGTTTTTCGAAACGTTTATCCAGCGCGTCCAGTTCGCGGGTTAATGCAGAGACTTCTTCACTAAACCAGACGACTTCTAACGGGCCGGGCGCCAGCTTCCACTCTTCCGTCAAGGTCTGAGCAACATAGCTTTGCTGCTGCTTAACGCCATGACGCAGAAAACGTAAACCACCGCTGATAGCTTGCGAAATGCCCTGAGCCGCAACATCCCCCAGATAAGGAGCCAGCAGCTCGGCAGGCTCCCACTCGACCAGTTCAAACAACGCAGAAAATTGCTGCACGACGGAGATATCACCTTCAACGATAAGCTCGCCGCTGCGCATGAGAGGAGAAAGCTGCTGTCTGTCGCACAGTTTTTGCAGGACGGAGAGCTTTGTTGACACGGTGCAATCCGCCTCGCCGTCCCACTGCCCGAGCACATCGATTTTCTGCTCGCTGAACACGAAGGTCAGCGGAGCATTCAGCTCTTGCAGCTCAATTCGCAGCACTTTTCCTACTAAGCGAGTGCGTGCAGCCTTCAGCCCACGCTCTCTGAACAGCAGATAATTCAGCGAGGTTTCAATCCCAGCGGTCAGTAACGGCGTCAACAACATCGGCTTATCCATCTTAGAACTTGAAACCACGGTGCAGAGCTACGATGCCGCCAGTCATGTTGCTGTAGGTCACATTCTCGAAACCGGCATCCGCCATCATCCCTTTCAGAGTTTCCTGATCAGGGTGCATACGGATGGATTCGGCCAGATAGCGATAGCTCTCTTCGTCCTGAGCAACCCATCCGCCAATACGCGGTAAAATATGGAAAGAGTAGGTGTCATAGGCTTTGCTCAATGGGGCCAGCAGGGGCTTGGAGAATTCCAGCACCAGCAGACGGCCACCCGGCTTCAGCACGCGGAACATCGAGCGCAGAGCTTTTTCTTTTTCGGTAACGTTACGCAAGCCGAAAGAGATGGTGATGCAGTCAAAGTAGTTGTCTGGGAACGGCAAGGCTTCGGCGTTGGCCTGCACGTAATTGACGTTACCGACGATGCCCAGATTGCGCAGCTTCTCACGGCCCATTTTCAGCATAGAGTCATTGATATCAGCCAAAACGACTTCGCCCTGCTCGCCCACTAAGCGCGAGAACTTGGCCGTCAGATCGCCGGTACCGCCAGCTAAATCCAACACGCGCTGGCCGCGACGAACACCGCTGCTATCAATGGTGAAACGCTTCCAGATACGGTGGATGCCGAAGGACATCAGGTCATTCATCAAGTCATATTTAGCGGCAACGGAGTGAAAGACCTCTGCGACCATTTCTGCTTTTTCATCTTTGGCTACGGTACGAAAACCGAAATGGGTGGTTTCCTGCGTCTGCTTTTCCATATTTTATGCCCGCTTATTCAGTCAAACTATTGGGGAAAGTGTACCAGAACCCCAAGGAAAGCCCCATCACCGATGCTGATAGAAAAGCCAAAGATATTCACTAATCGCATCCTTGGCTAATAGCAGTGAGTGAAGCCGTTATTCGCGCGCCGGGAAGTTCTCCTCCGGCTGCTGGTCTGAACGACTCAATGGAAGATTGTTTTCGTCATCGGCCAGCGGCTCGTCGAGAGCCTCCGTGGCTTCTGGCTCATGCTCAGAAACAGCCTGTTCAGCCAGAGAAGGGCTGATGGGGCGCTTAACTTCCACACCCAGGGTACGGAAACTTTCCACCTGCCCGACCAGATTGCCCCTGCCCTGCGCCAATTTATTCATAGCCAGTCGATAACTGCCCTGCGCTTTCTCAAGGCTTTGACCAATAGACTCCATGTCATCAACAAATAGCCGAAGTTTGTCATAAAGCTTGGCGGCGCGGTCGGCGATGCGTTTGGCATTCTGACTTTGATGCTCGTAGCGCCACAGGTTGCTGATGGTGCGCAGGGCCACCAGCAGGGTGGTTGGGCTGACCAGCATAATATTGTGCTTGAGCGCCTCGCTGATAAGCTCCGGCTCGCGGTCAATCGCCAGCAGGAACGCCGGCTCCACCGGGATAAACATCAAGACATAATCCAGACTGCGTAGCCCCGGCAGCTGCTGATAATCTTTACGGCCCAGGAGGCGAATGTGCCCGCGCACCGAAGCAATATGCTCGTTCAGGGCGATTTCACGCTCGGTGTCGTCCTGACTGTTGAAGTAGCGCTCATAGGCTACCAGCGTCATTTTGGCGTCAATCACCACGTCTTTGTTTTGCGGCAAACGGACAATCACGTCCGGCTGCATGCGGCTGTTGGTATCAACCTGCACGCTGACCTGCGTTTGGTACTCATAGCCTTCGCGCAGGCCAGAGGCTTCGAGCACCCGGCTGAGTACCACTTCCCCCCAGTTACCTTGCGTTTTATTGTCGCCTTTCAAGGCCTTGGTGAGGTTGATAGCTTCGCGCGCCATCTGCTCATTCAGCTGCTGGAGATTGCGAATTTCATGGGAAAGGGTATGGCGCTCGCGCGCTTCCTGCCCAAAGCTATCCTGCACCTGACGGCGGAACCCATCGAGCTGTTCGCGCAGGGGCAGCAGAAGCTTATCGAGGCTCTGCTTGTTTTGCTCGTCGGCCCGACGCCCATTGTGTTCAAAGATACGGTTAGCCAGATTTTCAAACTGACTGGTGAGGCGTTGTTCACTGTTGATCAGCAAACGCTGTTTATCTTCCGCGGCCATGCGGGTTTCATCCAGACGGGTAGAAACTTCGCGCAGCTCCGCCTCTTGGGCGCTGTTAATCTCGCGCTGGGCGCGTAGCTCCTGATTGAGCTGTTCACACTCACTTTGCCAGTGAGCCAGCCCTTGCAGCTTTTCACGGTTAGCCGCGACTTGGCTATGCAGTTGGCGAAGCTCAAGCTCGGCCTCGCGCTGTTGCTGCTGCGACTGCTGGCGCTCGACTTTCAGCTGGTCGATCTCCGCCTTTTGCTGGTCAACGGTTTGCTGAATCAGCCGACGCTGAGTCTCATGCTCACTTTGATTCTTTTGTTGGCGCAAACTGGCAATCAGCCAGCCTAATAGCAAGCCCGCCAAAGCCCCGCCCACGAGGTATAAAATGCTGATATCCACGCGCTCTCCATCTCAATCGATTCTTGCGGTCAAGGTAATGTCACACTGTATGCATGTCCAGCACATTATGCATCAGTGAGAAGCTTTGCGAGGCGTCTCGCAAGAGTGGATTTATCCCACTCTTCCCTCTTGTGCCGCAGCATTCCCGACGGCAGGATTAGAACCAGTGACTGAGCCACTGGATGCCAAAAGCGCCCGGCGCCAGCACGCCAAAGGCCCAAATCAGTGCTGATGAAATGTTGGCGATTTGGAAATAACGTTGCGGCATGCCGCAAATTCCCGCCACCAGCGGCACCACGGCGCGCAGTGGTCCGAAGAAGCGGCCAATAAAGGCCCCCGGCATACCCCACTTTTCAAAGAAGGCGTGCCCGCGTACCAGCATTTGCGGGTGTTTGGAGAAGGGCCAGAAGTTGCCGACGCGATCCTGAAAATGCGCGCCAACCCAATACGAGAGCCAATCGCCGAAGAAAGCACCGGCGGCCGCAGCTGCCCAAATCGGCCAGAATGGGATGCCGCTTTCGCCAATCAGCGCCCCAAGCCCGAGCAAAATCACCGTGGCAGGCAAAAGCAGTGAGAGGAAGGCCAATGACTCACCGAATGCCAGAAAGAAGACAATGGGTATGGCCCACGGCTCGTGCGCCCGAACAAACTCAGTAGTGAGGTGGATTACGTCATTAATGGTCAAAGGGCTTCCTTGTGAGTATCGTCAGGCAATATCAATAATATCAGCAAAATAGAGGCAGTTACTCGAGATAACGATCGCGCAGGTTCTGGCGCAACTCAGCCGTTAATCCGTACTCTTTCTCTAACCAAAGGTCGGTTGAGCCATAGAGGTCATCAATGGATTTTAACGCCGTGTCCATAAACGCTTCCCGCACGGAGAGGACATAACCGAACTTCTCCAGCGCCTTGTCATTCAGTTTTATCGACATTTTGTTGAGCATGTAGGTGCGGAAAGGCGCGAGGGTGGTTTCTGTCAGCAGATAATCTTCCAGCACCGTGTTGCGATCGGCCCCCAGCGCGAACAGCACCAGCGCCGAGCCTATGCCCGTGCGATCTTTACCCACGGCGCAGTGCTGAACAATCGCGCCGCCGTTTGGCTGGGTCAGCAGGGTTGCCAACTGCTGATAAGCCGGATTATTAAAAGGCAAGCGACGATACAGCTCGAGCATAAAGGTTTCAGGGTCGAAGGCGTCGATGGTCTGCTGGGTCAAATGTTCGAGGTTGGCGCTCACTTCGTGACTCAGAGGGTTGGCGGGCGCGTGGTGATACTGGACACCTTGCCAAAGCACGTCGGGCTTGGCCGCCACTTCGTCGGCGTCGCGATAGTCGAGAATATGGGCCACCGGCACCTTGCTTAAGAAGTCGCAATCTTTCGGCGTGAGTGAGTCGAGGGAGCCTGAACGATAGAGCCAGCCGCGCTTGATGCGTCGGCCATCGGCAGCCGTGTTGCCGCCAAGTTCGCGAAAGTTAATGCCTCCCTCAAGAGGAGTCAGCGAAGGATGAAGCAGGATAGTTGCTGTCATAACAGGCCCTTTTGTTGGAATTTTTCTTCCCAGACCTTAACAGATTCGGTTTATAAGATAAAAAAATGGGCCGCCGAAGCAGCCCATAGAAATGTTACATTTCGCTTAGATCAGGCGACGTGCAGCTTCAACAACGATTTTAACCGCGTGGCTCTCGGTCTTTTTCATGGTTTCAGCATTTGGGATCTCTTGCTGAGTACGGTTGACGATAACGCCCGCCACCATACCGGCACGTAAGCCCTGACTTGCACACATGGTCAGCAAGGTGGCTGATTCCATTTCGTAGTTCATCACGCCCATCTCCTGCCACTCTTTCATCGACTCTTTAAAGCGACGAACCACGCGGCCGGAGTAGGTGTCGTAACGTTCCTGACCCGGATAGAAGGTGTCAGAAGAAGCCGTCACGCCAATGTGAGGTTCAGCGCCCACTTCTTTGGCTGCTGCCACCAGCGCAGTGGTACAGGCGAAATCAGCCACCGCTGGGAATTCCATTGGTGCAAAGTGCAGGCTCGCGCCATCAAGACGGACAGCCGCGGTAGTCACCAGTACGTCACCGACATTGATGTGTGGCTGAATGGCACCCGTAGTCCCGACACGCAGGAAAGTACGGATACCCAGTTGGGCCAACTCTTCAACCGCGATAGAAGTGGATGGGCCACCGATACCAGTAGAACACACGATCACTGACTTGCCATCCAGCTCGGCACGCCATGAAGTAAATTCGCGATGAGAAGCCAGACGCACAGGGTTCTCCATCAGGTTGGCGATTCTTTCAACGCGCTCAGGGTCACCTGGGACGATTGCCAAGGTAGCGCCATTCAAATCTTTTTTGGTCAGGCCAAGGTGGAAAACATCAGACTGAGACATAACAAACTCCTCTTATTTAAGGTCATCTTTTCGCAGGA
The DNA here is from genome assembly GCF_052375995.1 of Ewingella sp. AOP9-I1-14. Lineage (NCBI taxonomy): Bacteria > Pseudomonadati > Pseudomonadota > Gammaproteobacteria > Enterobacterales > Yersiniaceae > Ewingella > Ewingella sp. AOP9-I1-14. Next base: position 96,247 of record NZ_JBQSVA010000010.1, on the reverse strand, counting down.
GGACACCCAGCTACTCTACCGTTCATTGTGACGCTTTTTCGTGACAAAGGTCACTTTGATGTAATAACCAAAACATCGCATACATTAAAAATGTGATTAAAATCACATTAGAGAGCTGATTTGATGATTTTTCAAACGGCGTCAGACACTGCATCCAGACAAACAATTAAGGCATTGGCGTTAGCCGCCAATGCCTTGTCCTTGTAAAACAGAGAGTATAGAGATCTTAATGCTAGAAATCAGGCTGGAACGCTTTCAGCCTTAGCACTTCTGGACCAAATGCGGTGTTTTGCCATCTCTTGCAGGAAGCTTTTTAGTAACGCCCCCTCGGCTTTATTCGCTTCTACTATCCCCTCTTCCGCCGCCTTATCTTCAAGACCCAGCAAAGGTTTGAAGCGACGAGCATCACCACTTAAACCAATGACTTTCAGGTGCTTATAAGCCTCGAGGACATAATGGCGCGCATCACCACTCATCAGCAGCGCATCAATATGACCATGTGGCACCAGCACGGCGTCAACGGTAATGGACGGCGAACCGGCAAAAGTGGCATCAATCGGCAAGGTTGAGCCGTCGTCCGCAACAATATTGCCTAAGTGACTGGCTAACAGTTTCGGATGTACGCCCTCGGCCTGAAGAGCCTGCAACGCATTGAGCACGTCGGCGGCATTCACGCCGTCGCTGAGCAGAATCGCCACCTGACGCCCTTTGATCACCCCTTTGCCACTGGCATACAGGCTGAGCGATTCATCCTTGGTCAAACCATTAACCGGCTTCGGCGGCTGAGTCTTCAACGCGTCGTCAGACAGCGCGATACCCAGATTTTTCGCCACTTTTTGTGCCAGCGTGACATCAATGCGGGTCAGCAAATCGACCACGCGTTCGCGAATATAAGGCCGGGCCACTTTGGATAACTCAAAGGAGAACGCCGCGACAATGTGATCCTGCTCGGTTGGCGTCTGGCTAAGCCAGAACAGGCGCGGCTGTGAGTAAAACTCGGCAAAGGATTCGCTGCGCTGGCGCACTTTGTCGCCATCGACTCGCTCATGGTAGCTCTCAAAACCGCCACCTTTAGCCGCCGGAGGGGTTTCGCGCGGCCAGTTGTCATTGAGTGAATTCGGCTCGTAGTTGGCCGGATTGGTATCAATGTCCTGCCGATGCATGCCGTCGCGCTGGAAGTTGTGGTACGGGCAGGTCGGGCGGTTAATCGGGATTTCGTGGAAATTCGGCCCGCCAAGTCGGCTGATTTGGGTGTCGGTGTAAGAGAACAGACGCCCTTGCAGCAGTGGGTCATTACTGAAATCGATGCCCGGCACTACGTGGCCTGGGTGGAAAGCCACCTGCTCGGTTTCCGCAAAGTAGTTGTCCGGGTTGCGGTTGAGCACCATTTTGCCGACGATTTCGACTGGCACCAGCTTCTCAGGGATCAGCTTGGTGGCGTCGAGCAAGTCAAAATCAAATTTGAATTCATCCTCTTCCGGGATCAGCTGCACGCCCAGCTCATACTCTGGGTAATCCCCGGCTTCAATGGCTTCCCACAGATCACGGCGATGGAAATCAGCGTCTTTCCCCGCCAGCTTCTGCGCCTCATCCCACAGTAGCGAGGCTTTACCCGCCAGCGGCTTCCAGTGGAATCGCACGAAGGTCGATTTCCCTTCGCCATTGACGAAGCGGAAGGTGTGAATGCCAAAGCCTTCCATGGTGCGATAGCTGCGCGGGATACCGCGATCTGACATCGCCCAGAACACGTTATGCAAGGTTTCAGGTTGCAGAGAGATGTAATCCCAGAAGCTGTCGTGGGCGCTGGCCCCCTGTGGGATTTCGTTGTGCGGCTCGGGTTTAACCGCGTGGACGAAATCGGGGAATTTGTGCGCATCCTGAATAAAGAACACCGGCGTGTTATTGCCGACTAAGTCATAGACGCCTTCTTCGGTATAGAACTTAGTGGCCCAGCCGCGAATATCGCGCACTGAATCCGCCGAGCCGCGCGAGCCTTGTACCGTGGAGAAACGGACAAAAACCGGCGTTTTCTTATTAGGATCGGAGAGGAAATCCGCCTTGGTGACATCGGCAAGGCTGCGATAAGGCTGGAAATAGCCGTGAGCCGCCGCGCCGCGCGCGTGAACGATACGCTCGGGGATGCGTTCGTGGTCAAAATGGGTGATTTTCTCGCGCAGGATAAAGTCTTCGAGCAGCGTCGGCCCGCGCGAACCTGCGGTTAATGAGTTTTGATCGTCAGAGATTTTGGTGCCTTGGTTGGTGGTCAGGGCACGCTTTTCACCATTCTTACGGTGGACTTCAAGGGAATCTAATTTTGCGTTGCTGTTCTCAGGGCTTTTGGCACTGCCGGGAGCAGTGGGTTCTTTTCCTGGCGGTGTAGGTTTAGCGCTGGGCTTCTGTGAGCCGTCAGCCGGGGCAAGGCTTCCTAGACCGGGTTGTGTAGATTCAATGCCCGTGGCGGGGGCGCGGCTGACCTGTTTCTTCTCACTCTTTTTATTAGATGTAGATTTCGACATTGAACATGACTCCTCTTGTTTCGGCTTCTATTCGTTCGGGATTTGTGAGCACCTGTCTTGAGACTTTTTTTGCTCAATCTCTAACTATAGGATATGTCTAGTACCTTGCCGTCGTAGGTTTGCAGCTATAGTTTAAAAACAATAGCGCCACTCATTAGATAAGAAATGCATGGAGACCGAGATGAAGAACGACGATTTACCTGTACCCACTCCACAAGTAAAACAGGCTCCAACAAGCTTCGCACCTGCCGTAACTCCCGTGGCCAGCACCACGCTACACACAGATACTGAAGGGCTGCACGCCGGGCAAACCACTATTCCCTCTCAAGGAGAGGACATGCCGGCCTATCTGGCGCGCCCGGAAAACTACACCGGAAAATTACCTATCGTGCTGGTGGTACAAGAAATTTTTGGCGTCCACGAGCACATTCAAGATATTTGCCGCCGACTGGCGAAACAGGGCTATATGGCGATCGCGCCTGAGCTTTATTTCCGTCAGGGCGACCCGCGTGACTACACCGAGGTCAGCGATATTATCAGTAAAGTGGTCGGCAAAGTGCCGGACAAACAGGTGCTGGCTGACCTCGACCACACCGCGCACTGGGCCACTCAGCACGGCGGCGACAAGTCAAAACTGGCGATCACCGGCTTCTGCTGGGGCGGTCGCATCACTTGGCTGTATGCCGCACACAACCCGCAGCTGAAAGCCGGCGTGGCGTGGTACGGCAAGCTGGTGGGCGATAAAACCCTGACAAGCCCGAGCCATCCGGTTGATAAAGGAGTGGATTTGAGTGCGCCAGTGCTGGGCCTCTACGGCGGCGCGGATGCGGGTATTCCACTCGAAAGCGTAGAAACCATGCGTCAGGCATTGCGCGCGGCAAACGCCACGGCTGAAATCGTGGTCTATCCAGAAGCAGGTCACGCTTTCCATGCTGACTATCGCCCAAGCTACGACGCAGAAGCCGCCGCCGATGGCTGGCAGCGTATGTTGCAGTGGTTCGCGCAATACGGAATCAAGTAAAACGTGGGAAGGGCTGCCCGCCGGACAGCCCTATTAACCAGATTAAGTCACCTGATTAAGCCTGCTGCGGCTGGCCGTTGGAGGCCATCAGGCCACCATCGACCGGCAGGTTAACCCCGGTAACAAAGCGCGCATCGTGGCTTGCCAGGAAGGCAATCACGTCGGCAATCTCTTCTGGCTCGGCGCCGCGCCCCATCGGAATGCGTTCTGCAAATTTATCCAACAGCGGCTGGTTGTCTTTAATGTCTTCAGCCATATCGGTAAAGGTCAGCGACGGACATACCGCATTGACCCGCACGCCGTCTTTGCCGTGGTCCATCGCAATTGAGCGCGTGAAGTTGCTCACCCCGCCCTTCGCCGCATTATAGAAGCTCATGCCCCAGTCGCCGCCCATGCCCGAGACCGACGAAATATTCACAATATTGCCCCTGCTCTTAATAAGCGCTGGCATGAAGAAGCGGGTGCAGTAAAAGACGCCGCTGAGATCGATTTCAATCACCTTATGCCAGTCTTCGAGGCTGGCCTCGGTGACTTTACCCTGCGCCACCACGCCCGCGCCGTTGACCAACACGTCAACCCGGCCAAATTTATCGTTGATAACCGCCGCCATGCGCTCGACGTCCTGCGCTTTCGACACGTCGGCAATATGAATGTAGTACTGCGTGCTGCTCAGTGACTGGGCGACTTTTTCCAGCTTCTCTTTGGTGCGCCCGACCAGCACCACAATCGCACCCTCACTGGCAAAACGCCTTGCCGTTGCTGCCCCCATACCTGAACCAGCCCCGGTCACGACGACAACTTTGTCTGTGAATCTGCTCATTGTTCTCTCCTTGTTTAGTCTCAGTAAAGTCTTTACTAAGCCTAGCGGGGAATAAGGGAAAACGAGCGAAAACGGCGGCTTTTGGGAGCATTCCGGCCCATAAAAAAGGAGCACCGGAGTGCTCCTTAACATTCATAGGGACGGTTTTAGTGCCAGATTAGAGCTGCTCGGCGCGCAGGCGTTTTGCCGCTTTCACCATGTTTTCCAGTGACTCGCGGGTTTCGGCCCAGCCACGGGTTTTCAGGCCGCAGTCTGGGTTAACCCACAGCCGCTCGGCCGGAATGCTGTCGGCGGCTTTGCGCAGCAGGTTCTCAATCCACTCGACGCTTGGCACGTTGGGTGAGTGAATGTCGTAAACTCCCGGCCCGATTTCGTTGGGGTAATCGAACTCTTTGAAGGTTTCGATCAGCTCCATATCCGAACGTGAAGTCTCAATGGTTATCACATCCGCATCCAGCGCGGCGATGGAATCCATGATGTCGTTGAACTCGCAGTAACACATATGGGTGTGGATCTGCGTGTCATCTTTGGCAATCGCGGCGTTCAGTTTGAAGGCGTCGACGGCCCAGCGCAGGTAGGCATTCCACTCCGACTGGCGCAGCGGCAGCCCTTCGCGCAGCGCGGGTTCGTCAATCTGGATGATGCCGATACCGGCGTTTTGCAGATCTTCCACTTCGTCGCGCAGCGCCAGGCCAATCTGCTTGGCGATGGTTTCGCGGCTGACGTCTTCACGCGGGAAAGACCAGCAGAGAATGGTGATGGGGCCAGTCAGCATGCCTTTCACCGGGCGCTCGGTCAGAGACTGGGCGTACTTGGCCCACTCCACGGTTATAGCCTGTGGGCGGCTAACGTCACCAATAATCACCGGCGGTTTAACGCAGCGTGAGCCGTAGCTCTGCACCCAGCCGTTTTGGGTGAAGACGAAACCGTCCAGATGTTCGCCGAAGTATTCCACCATGTCGTTGCGCTCGGCTTCGCCATGAACCAGCACGTCGATATCCAGACGCTCCTGCTCTTTAATCGCCTGTTTGATGTGCTCGCTGATGCCAGTGCGGTAGTTGGCGTTGTCCAAACGGCCTTGTTTGAAGTCCAGGCGCAGGCCACGGATTTCAGTGGTTTGCGGGAAAGAGCCAATGGTGGTGGTTGGCCATAAAGGCAGTTTGAAGCGCGCCCGCTGGGCTTCGGCGCGTGTGGTGTACACACTCGGCCGCTCAATGTCTGCGGCAGTGATGGCGGCGACGCGTTGGCCAACGGCGGCGTTATTCACACGCTTGGAGTCACGGCGGGCGCGGATTGGCGCGCTATATTGGGCCAGTTTATCCAGCGTCTCTGGTTTAGGGTCATTGAGAGCAGACGCCAGCAGCGCCAGCTCGGCACATTTTTGCAGGCCGAAGGCGAACCAGCTTTTCACTTCTTCATCCAGACGCGTTTCCACGCTCAGGTCGATTGGGCTGTGCAGCAGTGAACACGAGCTGCCTAGCCAGACATTGCGGCCAGCCACCAGCGGCTTGAGGCGCTCGAACCAGGTGCTCAGGTCGGCGCGCCAAACGTTACGGCCATTGATCACCCCAAGAGAGAGCAGCCACTCTTTTGGCAGTTGATCAGCCACGGCGGCGAGATCGTCGCGCCCCGCCACGGCGTCGATGTGCAGCCCCTGCACCGGCAGTTGGCGAATGGTATCAATGTTGTGGCCCACGCTGTCGAAATAGGTAGTCAGCAGCAGTTTGGTTTTGCCCTGAAGCTGCTCATAGGCTGGCTTGTAAGCATCCAGCCAGGCTTTAGGCAGTTCCAGAACCAGCGCGGGTTCGTCGATTTGGACCCACTCGATGCCGCGCTTAGCCAGTTCAGACAGCACTTGCTGGTAAACCGGCAGAATGTCGTTGATCAGGGAAAGACGGTCAAACTGCTCGCCTTTCACTTTACCCAGCCACAGATAAGTCAGTGGACCGAGAAGCACGGGTTTTACTTTGTGGCCGAGCGCCAGCGCCTCGTCCACTTCCTCCAACAGTTGGGTCCAGGTCAGTTTGAATTGCTGCCCCTTCACGAATTCAGGGACCATATAGTGGTAGTTGGTATTGAACCATTTGGTCATTTCCGCCGCCGCAGCGGGTTTCCCAGTGGGTGCGCGACCGCGCCCCAGACGGAACAGGGTATCGAGATCGACAGAGCCGTCGGCGTTCTGATGACGCGCTGGCACGTTACCTAGCAGCAGGCTGGTGGTCAGAACGTGGTCGTACCAAGCGAAGTCGCCGACGGGGACCAGATCCACGCCAGCGTCGGCCTGCTGTTTCCAATGACGGGCGCGCAGTTCGCGGCCGGTGGCCAGTAATTCTTGCTGAGTGCTGTTGCCAGCCCAGTAACTCTCTTGTGCTTTTTTCAGTTCACGACGCAGACCGACACGAGGGAAACCGAGGGTATGGTTCAAAATGGTCATCTTTATCTTCCTGTTTAGCCGTCCAGATGTTTACACATCCATAATCCGCAGGTACTGTATATTCCACAAGCGCAAATAATTCATGACACGGTGAAGGACTCTCATGATTGAACTGAAACACCTGCGGACCTTACAAGCTCTACGTAATACCGGGTCGCTGGCCGCTGCCGCCGCGCAGCTACACCAGACACAGTCTGCCTTATCGCATCAGTTCAGCGATTTGGAGCAGCGTCTGGGTTTCCGCCTATTCGTGCGAAAAAGCCAGCCGCTACGCTTTACGCCGCAGGGTGAAATCATGCTTAACTTGGCTGAACAGGTTCTGCCGCAAATCCAGCAGGCGCTACAGGCTTGCAGCGAGCCGCATCAGGCGTCATTGCGCATCGCGATTGAGTGCCATAGCTGCATTCAGTGGCTGACACCGGCGCTGGATAACTTCCGCCTGCGCTTCCCCAATGTGCTGATGGATTTCAAATCTGGCGTCACTTTCGACCCGCAGCCCGCGCTACAGCAGGGCGAGCTGGACTTGGTGCTGACCTCCGACATCCTGCCGCGCAGTGGTCTGCACTATTCGCCAATGTTTGATTTTGAAGTGCGTCTGGTGCTAGCGCCGGACCATCCGCTGGCCAAGCAGGCGATTATCACGCCGGAAGATTTAAGTGCGGAAATCCTGATGATCTACCCGGTTCAGCGCCAGCGTCTGGATATCTGGCGTCACTTCCTGGAACCGGCAGGCGTCAGCCCGGCGCTGAAAAGCGTCGATAACACGCTGTTGTTGATTCAGATGGTGTCGGCCCGCATGGGGATTGCCGCGCTGCCCCACTGGGTGGTGGAGAGCTTTGAACGTCAGGGACTGGTGGTCACTAAAACGCTGGGAGATGGCTTGTGGAGCAGGTTGTACGCCGCCGTGCGTGATGGCGAGCAGCGCCAACCTATTGTGGAAGCTTTTATTCGTTCGACCCGGCAGCACGCGTGCGACCATCTGCCGTTTGTCCGTGATGCCCTAAAACCCAACGTCGGTGCACCCACAGTGAAGCCATTATCACTGCCGCACCAATAATAAAGCTCGGCCAGTGCGGCTGCTGTTGCCAAATGGCGAGGTTAACCAGCAGCCCGGCCGGGACGTGGAAGTTGTTCATAATCCCCAGCGTTCCCGCGTCCACCTGCGTCGCGCCGTAGTTCCACATGAAATACCCTAAAGCCGAAGCCCCCACGCCGAGCCAGATCAGAATGCCCCATTGCAGGCCGGTGGTGGGCAGCTTTTGCGGATTGCCCCACAGGAACCACGCCACCACAGCGCAAATCAGCGCGCCGATGTAGAACCATGAAAACGCCGTGTGCTGCGGCATCGGGTGGGTTTCCATCAGGCGTTTATAGCCCACCTGACCAATGGCGAAACAGATATTCGCCGCCTGCACCAACAGCAGGCCAATGATGAAATGTTCGCTGATATGGTCATAGCGAATGATAGCCGCGCCGACCACTGCCAGCAGGGCGCACAGGGCATAGCCTTTGCGGATTTTACGCCCGCTGATCAGGTCATAAATCAGCGTCACGTAGAGCGGCGTCATCACCGTGAACAGCAGGAATTCCGGCACCGACAGGTACAAATAGGCTTCGAAGCTGATCAAATACATGATGCCGAGCTGCATCGCGCCGACGGCCATGTACATCAGCAGGGTTTTTACTGGATAACCCTTCCAGCGCAGAAACGGCAAAAACACCAGCGCGGCGAGGCTCAGCCGCACCAGCACGGAGAAGACGCTGTCAACCTGACCCGCCAGATAGACGCCGATGAGGCTAAATGAAAAAGCCCACAAAATGGTGGTAATAACGAGTAACGGCACGAAGTTCAGCCTGAAAAAGTAAAAGATAGGCTGATTGTAACGGATGTTGCAAAGTAGAGAACCTGAAAGTAGGTTTACCACTGTGCGTTTATTGACCTAACGAGACCTGACCCACGCTTTGAGCGTTCCGTGCCATGGGGGACCACACAACCCGGTGATATGTCGTAGACTTAAATCATGACTGACTGGAGGATCACCTGATGAAACGTTGTTATGGGCTCGTAGCCGCTATTCCCCTGCTTTTCGCCGTTCAGGCCGCCTCGGCGAACACCGTGTCAGTGCCTGACCGCAACCAACAGCTGCTGAGTAACCCTTCGCAAGAACGGATGCAGCAGCAGCAACAAACCAATTCGCAGATCCAGCAGCAGAAATTGCAGCAAGACCTGCGCAATAACCAGCAGCAGCAACAGCTCAAACTGCGCTCGCAAATTCAAAGCAACCAGCAGCGTCTGCAGACCCAGCAGCTAAATCGTCCGGGCCAGCCGCTGCAGCAGAATTAAGTCAGAGTTTTACCCCGCTGTTTAACGCGGCGGGGCAAAAAACTCACTGATTTTCAGTAATATTCCCCAGCGGCAGAAATGTCTTCACCGCCTCCAGCACATGTTCCCGCTGCTCATTTTTCCGCGTCGCCAAATAGACATCAATATTCAGCTGGCTCGAAGTCTGCTCATCCAGTTTGCGATAACACAGCCCTTCTCTGGTCGATAAACACATGGATTGTGGCATCAGCGCCATACCGTTTCCCCGCGCCACGTTGGCCAAAGTCAGCAATGAATCCTCGGACTCTGGTTTGAACTGCAAAGCAAAAGGCAGCGCGTTAAACACCTGCTCGCATTTGTCGTAAAAACTCGGATTTGCACTGCGCGAAAACCAAAACAGGGCTAAGTCGGCGACGTCCTTCAGCGACACCCGCTCCTGAATACTTGCCGGGTGCGATGAAGGCAAAGCCAGCATCAGCGGCTCCTGGTGCAGCCAGAAGAAGTCGAACTCGTCGTCATGCCCCGAGGACTTTTCTCCCGTAAAGACAATGTCCAGACTCTGGCTATCGAGCATTTTCAACAGCTGGCGAGAATTCAGATGGTAAGAGAGTACCTCGTCGATATTCATCAGGGCGGCCAGATGCGCATGAATCGAGGGGATGAGGGTGAAATCCAGCGCGCGGGTCACGCCCACTCTGAGCTTTTCACTTTCTACTTTGATCTCTTTTACCAAACGTGAAAGTTGTTCAATCAAAGGTTTAGCTTGACGCTGCAACTGCTTACCGGCCTCGGTTAGCTGCACCTGATGGGTATTGCGGATAAACAGCGGCTGACCAAGAAGGGCTTCGAGGGTCTGAATCTGCCGGGTCAGCGGCGGCTGGCTCATTTTCATCTGCTCGGCGGCACGGCGAAAATTCAATTCATGCGCCACGGCGATAAAGCACTGTAACTGCTTAATCGTAGGCAGATTTACGCTGAAATCATTCACGTGCAACTCCCGCTGTTATTCACTGAGACCCAATGTCCCCAAATTAGCACTTGTCTCGCCCTTGGTGATACCTAATTGATATTACAAAACTAACAATTCTCTAAAAAATCGCCGTGCGTATGGTGGGAGGTGAAAACCAATCCAACATTTCCCACTTATCAGGAGAAGCAGCATGAAATCAGGTAACGAACTCACCGAGTATGGCCGTGCGATTATGGAAAAACTGGAGCCGGGTTTGGCGGACGCCGTGGGTGCGCGTTTGGGCGAACTGGACCCCGACCTGCCGCGCCTGATCACTGACTACGCCTTTGGCGCGGTAGTCGGGCGGCCGGGGATCGATTTGAAAACGCGCGAGATGCTGACCGTGGCGTCGCTGATCACGCTAGGCCATGCCCAGCCTCAACTGGAGCTGCACATGCGCTGCGCGATGAATGTTGGCGTGACCAAGGAGGAGTTGCTGGAGATCGTGATTCAGATGGCAATTTACGCCGGAGTGCCCGCCTGCATGAATGCGATCACCGCTTATCGTGCCGCGCTGGCGCAGTCTCAAGCCCGCTAATAAAATGAAAAAGGGGATATCAGCAGTGCAGATATCCCCCTCTTTTCGAACTCAATTTTTACGCAAAATCTGGGCCGATATCGTCAATAGCATCAGTACAGATACAATCAACGCCCCATGCCAGCAGGGTGCGGGCGCGGTCTGGCGAGTTAACGGTGTAGACCAGAATGTGCAAACCGGCGTCTTTCAGGGCTTTCACTCGCGCTTCGGTCAGCTCTTTATGGTTGATATGCAGGGAAACGCACTCCAGTTGGTCAGTCAGCGTTTTCCAGTCATCACGCCACTCGTCGAGCAGTAAACCGCGCGGCAGCTCGGGAACGGCCTGCTTGGCCGCCAGCAGAGCGTCGAACTCGAAAGAAGAGAGCAGCGGCGGCGCAGGGTGGTCGCGCCATAGCTCTTTGGCCGCCAGCGCCACTTTACTCCCCGTCTCGGTATTCGTGCCGGTCGTCGGTTTAATCTCAATGTTCGCCATCATGTTGTGGCGCGCGCAGCGCTCGGCCACTTCTGCCAACAGCGGCAGTTTTTCGCCTTTGAACGCCGCGCCGTACCAGTCACCGGCGTCCAGTTGGCGCAATTTGTCCCAGCTCAGCTCACCCGCCACGCCCCAGCCGTTGCTGGTGCGGTTCAGTGTGTCGTCGTGCAACAGGAAAATTTCGCCGTCCTGCGCCAGCTTGGCGTCGAACTCAATCATGGTGTGGCCGTACTTGGCGCCGACATCAATGGCAGCAAGGGTGTTTTCCGGGGCCAAAGAACCACCGCCCCGATGCGCCACAATCCGTGGATAAGGCCAAACTGTCATGTTTACTCCATTCTTAAACCGCTGTTTGAATCGAAAAAGTGTAGCGCGTTCGTCGGCAAAACCAAACGCAACTGCGTGCCCGGCTCAGGGCAAACTTCGTGATTAAGACGCACCACCACACCAGCACCGGCCCATTTGCCGTGCGCCAGGTTGTCAGCGCCGAGCAGTTCCAACGTGTTGAGGTTCATTGGAATACCGGCCTGCGGGTCGTCAGTCAGCTGAATATGCTCCGGTCGAATACCCACCGTCAACTCTCGTCCGCCCCACTCCGGGCGCGGCTGGCTGAGGGGCAGCTCGAAACCGCCCTCCATCACCAGCGAACTGCCGTTGCTGGCTAGCGTGCCCGGCAGCAGGTTCATGGCCGGAGAGCCAATGAAGCTGGCAACAAATAGCGTTGCCGGGCGGCGATAAACTTCTGACGGCGTACCAATCTGCTCGGCAATGCCTTTGTTCATCACGATCACCCGCTCGGCCAGCGTCATGGCTTCAACCTGATCGTGGGTCACGTACAAACTGGTGGTGCGCAGGCGGCGGTGCAGCTGTTGCAGCTCGAGGCGCATCTGCACGCGCAGCTTGGCGTCAAGGTTAGACAGCGGTTCGTCGAACAGGAAGACCGCCGGTTCACGCACGATTGCGCGCCCCATGGCGACGCGCTGACGCTGGCCGCCGGAGAGTTCGCGCGGCTTGCGTTTCAGCAGCGGGCCGAGTTCCAGAATACGCGCCGCTTCTTCAACTCGCGCCTGAATCTGCGCCTTGCCGAAGCCGCGAATTTTCAGGCCATAGGCCATGTTGTCGTACACGCTCATGTGCGGGTAAAGCGCGTAGTTCTGGAATACCATCGCGATACCGCGATCTTTGGGTTCCAGCTCGGTAACGCGCTGATCATTAATATAAATATCGCCGCTGGTGGTGCGTTCTAAACCGGCTACCATGCGCAATAGAGTAGATTTCCCACAGCCCGACGGACCGACCATCACGATGAATTCGCCATCGGCGACGTTCAGGTCGATGCTTTTAATAATCTGATTTTTACCGTCGTAGGACTTAGTGACTGCCTGTAGTTTTAAATTTGCCATGTCGTATTACTTCTCACTGTCTACCAGACCGCGCACAAACCAGCGCTGCATCAGGAGCACCACCGCAAGCGGGGGCAATAAAGTCAAAATCATCGCTGCCATGACCTGATTCCACTGGGTGGAACCGTCGCCGGAAGAGATCATGCTTTTAATTCCCGCCACCGCCGTGCCCATCGAGGCGTCGCTGGTGATGAGGATCGGCCACAAATACTGGTTCCAGCCGTAGATAAAGGTGATAACGAACAGCGCCGCCAGATTGGTTTTCGATAACGGCAGGACGATGTCCCAGAAGAAGCGCATGGCGCTCGCGCCGTCGATACGCGCGGCCTCCAGCAGCTCGTCCGGCAAGGTCATAAAGAACTGGCGGAACAGGAAGGTGGCGGTGGCCGAGGCCATCAGGGGCAGCGTCAGGCCGGTGTAGCTGTCCATCATGTTCAGGTTGGAAATCACCTGAATAGTCGGGAAGATACGCACTTCTACCGGCAGCATCAGCGTCAAGAAAATCAGCCAGAAGAATAGGTTACGCAGCGGGAAACGGAAGTAGACGATGGCGTAAGCCGACAGCATCGACACCGAAATCTTACCGATAGTGATGACCATCGCCATGATAAAGCTGTTCACCAGCATGCGACCAAAGGCCGGGCTGCCGTCGCCCACGCCCTGCGTCCAGATAGTGCGGATGTTGTCCCACAGGTGTGAACCCGGAATGAGCGACATCGGCACTTCAAAAATCTGTTTGTTATCCAGCGTTGCCGCGACAAAAGCCACGTACAGCGGGAACAGGATCACCAGCACGCCGAGGATAAGCATGGTGTGGCTGAAAATATCCAGCCCTCTACGGTTCTCAATCATTGGTAACGCACCTTACGCTCGACAAAGCGGAACTGAATAAACGTCAGGCCGCATACCAGCACCATCAACACCACTGACTGCGCGGCGGAGCTGGAGAGATCCAGACCGGCGAAACCTTCGCGGTAAACCTTATAAATCAGGGTGGTGGTCGCCTGAACCGGGCCGCCCGCGGTCGCCGCATCAATCACCGGGAAGGTGTCGAAGAAGGCGTAAACCAAGTTAACCACCAGCAGGAAGAAGCTCACTGGCGAAATCAGCGGCAGCACCAGATTGAAGAAGCGGCGCACCGGGCCCGCGCCGTCAATGGCGGCGGCTTCAACCAGTGATTTAGGGATAGATTGCAGCGCGGCGAGGAAGAACAGGAAGTTGTAGCTGACCTGCTTCCAGACCGAGGCCAACACCACCAAGAACATCGCCTGTCCGCTGTTCTGCGCGTGGTTCCAGTCATAGCCGATTGACCCAAGGAAGTGGGTGATAAGGCCGAGGCCGGGGCTAAACAGGAACATCCAGAGCACGGCGGCCACGGCGGGCGCGACGGCGTACGGCAGGATCATTAGCGTCTGGTAGATGCGGCTGGCGCGCACCACGTGGTCCACCAGCGCGGCAAAAAACAGCGAAACAGCAAGGCCGATAAACGCCACGAGGAAACTGAATTTCAGCGTGGTGTAGAAAGAGTCGAGGTAGTAGGAGTCATGAAACAGCTGTTTGAAGTTGCTCAGTCCGACAAACTCACTCGATAAACCGAAAGGATCCAGCGTTTGCACCGAATACCACAAGGCTTGACCGGCAGGCCATAAAAAGAAAATCACGGTGATCAGCAGTTGCGGCAACACCAGCGCGTAAGGCAGCCAGCTACAACCAAAACCGGGGCGATGTGAACTCATAGTGGGTTACTCGTTAAAGCGAAAAGACAAGAGATAGAATCGAAGAAAGGCAACTCGGTACGAGGCGTAGCGAGCAAAGCCAGACTGGGTGCGGACAGCGCGCAGAAACCACAGTGGACATTGAGTCCATGAGGATTTCGAGCACTGCCCAATCCCAGACTGGCGAAGCGCAGTAGCCGATAGTTACTTAGTGGAAGCTTCGAAGCGACGCAATAACAGATTACCGCGCTCTACAGCTGAATCCAGAGCCTGCTGAGCCGTCTTCTTGCCGCTCCACACGCTTTCCAACTCTTCGTCTACGATGGTACGAATCTGTGGCATGTTGCCCAGACGCAGACCTTTAGTGAACGGCAATGGTGGCTTGTTCAGCATCTGGCGAGTCGCTACGTCAGAACCTGGGTTCTTCTCGTAGAAGCCTTGTTGCTTAGTCAGCTCATAAGCCGCGGTCGTCACTGGCAGGTAACCGGTTTTCTGGTGCCATTCAGCGGCGATAGCCGGAGTAGTCAGGAATTGCAGGAACTCAGCAACGCCTTTGTAAGTTTCTTTATCTTTACCGTTCATCACCCACAGGCTTGCGCCGCCGATGATGGCGTTCTGTGGCGCATCTTTCACGTCTGCGTCGTAAGGCATCATGCCCACGCCGTAGTTGAATTTAGCGTACTGACGGATGTCAGCCAGTGAACCTGAAGACGCGGTGGTCATCGCGCAGTCACCGTTGTAGAACTTGGCGGTAGACTCGTCTTTACGACCCAAGTAGGTGAAATCACCCTTCTTGTTCATGTCTTCCAGCATCTGGATGTGCTTAACCTGCAACGGTTTGTTGAATTCCAGAACCGCGTCAGTGCCATCGAAACCATTGTTTTTGGTGGCGATTGGCAGAGCATGCCATGCGCTAAAGTTCTCAATCTGAATCCAACCCTGCCAGCCGCTGGCGTAGCCACATTTCACGCCTGACTGACGCAGCTTCTCAGTGTAAGCCGCCATGTCCTGCCAAGTTTTTGGCGGTTGATCAGGGTTCAGGCCAGCCTTCTTAAAGGCGTCTTTGTTGTAGTACAGCACCGGCGTGGAGCTGTTGAAAGGCTGTGACAGCAGGCGCCCTTTAGAATCCGAGTAATAGCCCGAGACAGTCGGAACGAACTGGGAAACGTCTTCTTTGATGCCCGCGTCGGAAAAGACTTCGTAGACCGGCTTGATCGCTTTACTCGCCATCATGGTCGCCGTGCCTACTTCATAAACTTGCAGAATGGCTGGCGCTTTGCCGCTACGGTAAGCCGCGATGCCTGCTGCCAGACTTTCATCATACTTGCCTTTGTAAACCGGCACGATTTTGACGTCAGGATGAGCCTGATTAAAACGGTCGGCCAGAGAGTTCACCTCTTTGCCCAACTCGCCGTCCATTGAGTGCCAGAAAGGTATTTCCGTTACCGCCATCGCCTGGGTGCTGAACGCGAATGCCAGTGCAATGCAAAGTGTCGTTTTTGTAACAGCGTGCTTAAGCATGCTTGTCTCCTGAAGAGGGCTGTGTAGTGACGGTGTCGTAAGGATCTTCTTATTCGGGAGCTAACATGACATGCATAAATGACAGAAAAATAATGATTTAGTTACAGGCAGGTGACAGCGGAGTTACGAAAGAGAGAAAAATAAAAGTAAAAAGGACATCCGAAGATGTCCTTTAATTGGCAGAGAATTTTAATTAAGCGCCGAGATAAGCAGATCTAACAGCTTCGTTGGCTAATAGAGCTGCGCCACTGTCCTCCAGCACCACGTGGCCGTTTTCCAGCACGTAGCCACGGTCCGCCAGCTTCAAGGCCTGATTGGCGTTTTGCTCGACCAGGAAGATAGTCATCCCCTCTTCACGCAGCTGTTGGATAGTGTCGAAAATCTGCTGAATGATAATTGGTGCTAAACCTAGCGAAGGCTCGTCGAGCAGCAGCAGGCGCGGCTGGCTCATCAATGCCCGGCCAATCGCCAGCATCTGCTGTTCCCCGCCGGACATGGTGCCGGAACGCTGAGCGCGACGCTCTTTCAAACGTGGGAACAGCTCGAACACGCGCTGGAGGCGCTGCTGATACTGGTCGCGGGTGGCAAAGAAGCCGCCCATCGCCAGATTCTCCTCTACCGTCATGCGCGAAAACACCCGACGCCCTTCCGGCACGATGGCGATATCGCCACGCATGATTTTGGCGGTCGGCCACTGGGTGATGTCCTGACCTTCAAAAACAATAGAGCCATGGCTGGCGCGAGGCTCGCCGCACAGGCTACCCAGCAGCGTGGTTTTGCCCGCGCCGTTGGCCCCGATAAGGGTAACAATTTCACCCTTATTGATGTGCAGGCTGACTTCGTGCAGAGCCTGAATTTTGCCGTAATGGGCGGATACCTGATTAAATGACAACATCGCGTTCTGCCCCTTACCCTTCGCCCAAGTACGCACGAATGACGTCTGGGTTATTACGAATTTCTGCCGGAGTGCCCTGTGCCAGCGGCGTTCCCTGATTCACCACATAGATGCGGTCCGAAATGCCCATCACCAGCTTCATGTCATGTTCGATCAATAAAACTGACACATTGTGCTGGTTACGCAGCTCGGCGATCAGCTGGTTTAGCTCTTCCGTTTCGCGCGGGTTAAGCCCGGCGGCGGGTTCGTCGAGCATCAGGATTTCAGGGCGCGTCACCATACAACGGACGATTTCCAGACGGCGCTGCTGGCCGTAAGCCAGATTCCCCGCCTGACGGTTGGCCAGTTCGAGCAAGCCGACGCGCTCCAGCCAGTCTGCGGCGCGGTCCAAGGCTTCTGCCTCGGCTTTACGAAAGCCCGGCGTCTTAAACAGGCCAGCCAGCATGCCGCTTTTAAGGTGTTGATGCTGGGCTACCAGCAGGTTTTCAATCACGGTCATTTCGCGGAACAGGCGCACATGCTGGAAGGTTCGCACCACGCCCATGCGGGCAATCTTCTGGCCCGGCAAACCCTCGAGATGCTGGTCGCGCAGCTTGATGGTGCCGCCGCTTGGCTTATAAAAACCGGTCAGGCAGTTAAACACCGTGGTTTTACCGGCGCCGTTGGGGCCAATCAGCGAGACGATTTCGCCCTGATTGAGGTTTAACGCCACGTTGTTCACCGCCAGCAGGCCGCCAAAACGCATCATCAAACCTTCTACTGACAAGAGAGGTTGCCTACTCATGCTTGCTCTCCTTTGTCGGCGATTTGTCTTTTAGACAATTTTAATTTCAACTGTGGGCGTTTCATCGGCAACAGGCCCTGTGGACGCCAGATCATCATCAGAACCATCAATGCACCGAGCAGCAACATGCTGTATTCATTCAAATCACGCATCAGTTCGCGCGACACCACCAGCAAAATCGCCGCCAGAATAACCGCAAACTGCGAGCCCATACCGCCCAATACCACGATTGCCAGCACGAAGGCGGACTCGACGAAGGTGAAGGATTCCGGGCTGACGAAGCCCTGACGCGCGGCGAACAGCGTCCCGGCGAAACCGGCAAACGCGGCGCTGATAGTAAAGGCGGTGAGCTTGATGCGCGTCGGGTTAAGGCCCAGCGAGCGGCAGGCGATTTCATCTTCACGCAGGGCTTCCCACGCGCGGCCCAGCGGCATGCGCAGCAGGCGGTTGATGACGAACAGGGTCAAGACCACCAACAGCAGCGCCACCATATATAAGAAGATGATGCGATCGCTCGGGTCATAGGCCACGCCAAAGAAGTTACTGAAGGTGTCCCAGCCGCCGTCGCGCGGGGTGCGGCTAAATTCCAGACCAAACAGCGTCGGTTTTGGAATTTGGCTAATGCCGTTCGGCCCGCCGGTGATCGAGGTGTTGTTCAGCAGCAGAATACGGACAATTTCCCCAAAGCCGAGGGTGACGATCGCCAGATAGTCGCCACGCAGCCTGAGCACCGGGAAGCCAAGCAGGAAGCCAAAGGCGGCAGAAACCAGACCGGCCAGTGGTAACGCTTCCCAAAAACCGATGCCGTAATAGTGATTCAGCAGCGCGTAGGTGTAGGCACCGATGGCGTAAAAACCGCCGTAGCCCAGCACCAGCAGGCCAGACAGGCCAACCACCACGTTCAGCCCAAGGCCAAGCATGATGTAGATCAGGGTCAGGGTGGCGATGTCCACCGTGCCGCGTGAGACAATAAAAGGCCACGCGATAGCGGCAATAATCAGCACCAGCGCCAGCAGTTTCTGCTTCGGCGTTGAACCATCAAAGCTCGGCAGGACAAAGCTTGGGCCAGAAATTTTCTTCAGGCCGCTGCTCATTAACGGGCGGAACAGCTGGAAGACGAACACCACGGCGCAGCCGATGGCAATCCACGTCCAGCGCACTTCGCCTGCGCCGTTCACCACCAGCTTGGTGCCATCAAGGCTCAGTTGCAGCCCCATGATAAAGGAGGCTAAAACCAATAAAACGAAGGCGGAGAGCAGCGCGTTAAACAGGTTGAGATGCTTCATACTTTCTCAACCTCCGGGCGACCCAAGATGCCAGTTGGCAACACCAGCAACACCACGATCAGCAGGGCAAACGACACCACGTCTTTATATTCGGTGCTGAGATAGGCCGAGGTCAGGGCTTCGGCTACGCCTAAAATCAGGCCGCCAATCATCGCGCCCGGAATGCTGCCGATGCCACCGAGAACCGCCGCGGTGAAGGCTTTCATCCCCGCCATAAAGCCAATGTACGGGTTAATCACGCCGTAGAATTGCCCCAGCAGCACGCCCGCCACCGCCGCCATTAATGCGCCGATAACGAAGGTCAGGGAGATCACGCGGTCAGTGCTAATGCCCAGCAGGCTGGCCATTTTCAAATCTTCGGCGCAGGCGCGACAGGCGCGACCCATGCGGGAATAGCGGATAAACAGCGTCAGGGCCAGCATGGCGACAAAAGTTACAATCCAGATGATGAGCTGCATGGTGCTGATAGTCGCGGCAAAGCCGTTGGCGACGCCAAGCGTCCACTGGCCGGTGACCAAGCTTGGCAGCGCGAGGTCGCGCGAGCCTTGGGTCAGGCTGACGTAGTTTTGCAGGAATATCGACATCCCGATGGCGGAGATCAGCGCAATCAGGCGTTTAGAATTTCGCACTGGCTTATAGGCCACGCGCTCAATGCTCCAGCCGTAGGCACTGGAGATCACAATCGCGGCGATGAATCCGGCGCCGATCAGCAACCAGCTGGCGTCGATCCCCATCATCATTAACGCGGCGATGACAATAAAAGAGACATAGCTGCCGATCATATACACCTCGCCGTGGGCGAAGTTGATCATGCCGATAATGCCGTAAACCATGGTGTAGCCAATGGCGATCAGCGCATAGGTGCTGCCCAACGTCACGCCGTTGAACATCTGCTGAATGAAATATAGGAACTGCTCTGACATACCCTATCCTTTTACTTCAAGGGTTTGATAACTGGTGCAACTCCCTCCCCCTGCGAAGGGGAGGGAGCGAAGAACCACTTTGCTGCGGTTATGGTTTAATTGGGGTAGAAGTGCCGTCTTTGTGCCATTCGAATACACCGAACTCGAAGCCTTTCAGGTCGCCCTTCTCATCCCAGCTCAGCGGGCCCATCACGGTATCCACGGATTGAGATTTCAGGTTTTTGGCGATGTCAGCCGGTTCCATACTTCCGCTGCGTTCCATACCGGTCGTCAAAGCTTGCAGCGCGGCGTAGGTGGTCCAGACGAATGGGCCAGTTGGGTCCAGTTTCTTGGCTTTCAGCGCATCAACGATTGGCTGGTTAGCAGGAACCTGATCATAACGTTTTGGCAGAGTCACCAGCATGCCTTCGGAAGCATCACCGGCGATGTTGGACAGGGAAGAGTTACCCACGCCTTCCGGACCCATGAATTTCGCATTCAGACCGGCTTGTTTTGACTGACGCAGGATCTGGCCCATTTCCGGGTAGTAACCGCCGAAGTAAACGAAATCGACGTTCTCTTTCTTCAGACGCGCCACCAGCGTGGAGAAGTCTTTGTCGCCTGCGGTGATACCTTCGAACAGCACCACGTTACCGCCGTTTTTCTTCAGGCTATCCTGCACGGAGCGCGCCAGACCTTCGCCGTACTGCTGCTTATCATGAACCACGGCAATGCGCTGTGGCTTGATAGTATTGAGGATGTATTTCGCCGCCGTTGGGCCCTGATCGGAGTCCAAACCGGTAGTGCGCATAATCAGCTTGTAGCCACGGGTGGTCAGGTCAGCGTTGGTCGCGGCAGGGGTGATCATCAGCACGCCCTCATCTTCATAAATGTCAGAAGCGGGCTGAGTAGAAGAAGAGCACAGGTGGCCGATAACATAACGGATACCGTCGTTAATCACTTTGTTGGCCACCGCCACGGCTTGTTTCGGGTCACAGGCATCGTCGTATTCCACGCCAACCAGTTTGTCACCCTTGATGCCACCTTTAGCATTGATATCAGCGATAGCTTGTTTTGCGCCGGTGAACTCCATGTCGCCGTATTGCGCTACCGGGCCTGACATGGCGCCGACGATGGCGACTTTGATGTCTTTCGCCACGGCGGCTTGGCTCATTGCCAATGCGATACAGCCGGCCAGCAATACTTTTCCTGATTTCATATTCATCCTGATACCCCATCTAATGATTTGTGATGTGTGTTTGTTGTGTTGTTTTGGCATTTCTCGCCTGCTTAAAATATCGTCACTTAAGAAATTTGTTATAAGTTATAATACGTTAGCGGCTTATCGGGTCTTATTTTCAAATAAGACTTTATTTTTCATGCCATTAAACAGGAATATTCTGCTGCAAATCAAATGTCACAATCAGAAACAAGAGGTGTAAACAGAATTTTATTTGGGTATAAATGCGGCTATGGGCAACGACTACAGCGGTTAACGCTGCCTTTACTGATTAAAGCCAACATTTATCGCTTATAGTTGGATCGCCGAAAAAGTTTTTGCTCTGTTACTGTACAAAAAAAGTTACGCGCCCCGCTGGCGGTCAATCCGCTATAATGTGCGCCTGTTTATCTGCCTGTTCGCCTCATGAAATTAACCATTCAAAAACTCGATTCGCTTAGTGCGCAAGACTTGATAGATCTGGCAAAAATCTGGCCGGAGCATTCTCCTGCCGAGTGGCAAAGCTGGCTCAGTGGGAACCGCGCCCTGTTCGCTGCAAAATTTAACGAGCGTCTGTTGGCGGCGGTTAAAGTCAGCCTGACAGGCGAAAGTGCTGAACTGCAGGATTTGCTGGTGCGCGAAGTGACCCGTCGCCGCGGCGTGGGTTTATATCTGGTAGAGGATACGCTGGCGCAGATGCCGGAAATCACCCACTGGACGATGAAAGCCGAAGCTGACCCAGTCCTCGATGCCTTTATGCTGGCCTGTAAATTCCATAAAACCGCCGATGGCTGGGAATGGAATCGCTAAACGGCTTGAACGCTGAAATTTAGGCATAAAAAAAGCGACCCGCAGGTCGCTTTTTCTTTATTTGCTGAAGTACAGCGGCTGAAGAGCTGCTTAGGCTTCAATCGCCAAACGCAGTTTCTTCATCGCGTTCTTCTCAAGCTGACGAACACGCTCTGCGGAAACGCCGTACTTGTCGGCCAGCTCCTGCAAAGTGGTTTTGTTGTCGTCATCTAACCAGCGGGCGCGGATGATGTCCTGGCTACGCTCGTCCAAACCTTCCATTGCATAGGTCAGTTTGTCGGTCGCGTCGCGATCCCAGTTATCTTCCTCGATACTTTCTGCAAAGTCTGAACTCTTATCTTGCAGATAAAGCATCGGCGCCATCGCGGCACCGTCGCGTGGTTCATCGTCCGGAGTCGGGTCAAACGTCATGTCCTGTGCGGCCATGCGAGATTCCATTTCCAGAACGTCTTTGCTGGTGACACCCAGCTCGCGAGCAACGTGCTCCACTTCGTCATGGCTGAACCAGCCCAGACGCTGTTTGTTTTTACGCAGGTTGAAGAACAACTTGCGCTGCGCCTTAGTGGTAGCGACTTTCACGATACGCCAGTTACGCAGCACGTATTCGTGAATCTCTGCTTTGATCCAGTGCACCGCGAAGGAGACCAGACGCACGCCCACTTCTGGGTTAAAGCGGCGAACCGCTTTCATCAGGCCGATATTACCTTCTTGGATAAGGTCAGCCTGTGGCAGACCGTAGCCTGAATAGTTGCGGGCGATGTGAGCAACAAAGCGCAGGTGAGACAGGATCAGATGTTTCGCTGCTTCCAGATCACCATCGTAATGCAGCCGTTCAGCCAGCGCCCGTTCTTCCTCTGCGGTGAGCATAGGATAAGTATTGGCGGCCCGAATATAGGCTTCCAGACTACCTTGGGGAACTAATGCTAAAGTTTGCATTTCTTTTGTCATTCAAAGCCTCTCATGTATGACGTTATGCAGGTTTTATACTGCGTTGCTGCGGAGTGAATACCGCATTGCCCTAACGGCGTACTAACAAAAACAACGCAGAGCCCTTCATATTTACTGCTTTTCTGAATACTGCTTTTCTCACTCATCTTTGCTGCATGTCTGGTGAGAGTCAGTGCGCCCATTCACCGCCAGCAGGTAAATTTTTACCACACTCTAAGACCGCGAATTGCACGTAAAGTTCCTAATCTGCGCAATTGCAGCTTAGCGACTTTATGTGACGAACTGGCTACCGGATAGGGAATTCGTGCTTTCAGGGAGGAAGAGATGTAAGACAAGATGTTGGAACGCTAAATCAGCTCTTCCCCTGCACAGGATCCTTTGCAGCAGGAGAAGAGTATACCAAAAAATCGCTATTGTGGTGTAAATCGCCGTAAATGTTGTACGGTTGCCAGCCAGGCTGCGATCCAGCCAATCATCGCGGAAATCAGCAGTAATAGCAGGCTTTCATCCCACGCGAGACCGTGCAGGTCAAAGGTGGTGCCGAACACTTTCGCCACCTGCGTCACCACGCTTTCTAAGCGCAAGACTAAGGCTTCGGAAAGGATCAGTGACAGCAAGGCACCACAGAAACCAAGCATCGCGCCGCCGTTAAGGAAAGGCCGCAGGATAAAGCCGTCGGTCGCGCCGATGAGCTTCATCACGTTAATGGTGTCGCGGCGGCTAAAGATGCTTAACCGCACGCTGTTACCGATAACCAAGAACACCGCGACAATCATCAGCACGCCAATCATCGCCGCCACCTGCCCGACGAGGCCAGTGAGCGCCGCCAGCCTTGCGAACCAGCTGTCATCCATTCGCACTTCATCGACCCCCTGCACGGCCGCCACGCGGTCGCGTAAGGTGTTGAGCGTGTTGGAGTCCTGGAAATTCATCTTCGGCGTAATGATAGCCACGGCGGGCAGTGGATTCTGCTCCAGCATGTCCATCGCGCCGCCAAAGCCAGACCAGTTGCGGAACTCGCCCATGGCTTCGTCGCGTGACAAGTAGTTGACCTTGTCGACACCCGCCTCGGCTTTCAATGCCTTAATGACATTTTCGGCCGCATTGTCATCCAGGGCTTTGTCGAGGTAGACCGTCAGCTGTGGCGTCGGATACCACTGCTCGGCGGCGGTACTGACGTTTTTCCACACCAAATAACAGACGCTCGGCAGAGTCAGGGAAATTGCGATAACCATGATAGTCAGCAAGGTCGCCAGAGGCTGACGCATCATGTCGGCCAAGGCGTTCATCCACGCGTAGCGCCACTGCTCACGCCAGCCGCCCTGTAGGGCTTTGCTTTTCGCGACGCGCGCGCTTTTGGCTGTTTTGGTCGGCTTAGGGCTATTGGCCATAATGCGAGCCTCCCGCCATACGCCCCTGACTCAGGGTCAGAGTACGGTAGTTACGACGGGCAATCAGTGCCATATCATGAGTTGCCATTAAAACGGTCACGCCTACACGGTTGAATTCTTCAAACAAACGCAAAATGCCTTCCGAAAGCGCATCATCAAGGTTACCGGTCGGTTCATCCGCCAGTAATACCGCAGGTTTATTCACCACGGCGCGAGCGATGCCGACACGCTGCTGTTCACCACCGGAGAGTTGAATCGGGAAGTTCTTCGCTTTGTCGAGCAGCCCCACTTTGTCCAGAGCGGCGGAGACGCGGCGGCGAATATCTTCACTGCTGGCCCCGGCGATGATCAGCGGCATCGCCACGTTGTCATACACCGTGCGGTCCATCAGCAGGTGGTGGTCCTGGAAAATCATGCCAATCTGGCGGCGCAAAAACGGCACTTCGCTGGCTTTCAGGCGGCTGATGTCGTGACCGCCAAACAAAATGTGTCCGGCACTTGGGCGTTCAATCCCACATATCAATTTCAGCAGGGTACTTTTACCCGCGCCGGAATGACCTGTCAGGAAAGCCATCTCAGCTTGCTGGATGTGAAAATCGACGCCTTGCAGCGCCTGTCGCCCGCCTAGATAAGCTTTACTGACCTGTTCAAAGCGAATCATCCGTATTAATCCTCTCGGGCAAAAAGTGCCTCAATAAAATCGTCAGCCTTAAATGGCCGTAAATCTTCGATGCCTTCACCTACCCCGATGTAACGGATAGGAATTTCAAACTGGTCGGCGATGGCGAAGATAACCCCACCTTTGGCAGTACCGTCCAGTTTAGTCAAAGTAATACCGGTCAGACCCACGGCTTCATTGAATAATTTTGCCTGACTCACCGCATTCTGGCCTGTGCTGGCATCGAGCGTCAGCATAACCTCATGAGGGGCGTCTTCGTCCAGTTTTTTCATGACGCGGACAATCTTCTTCAGCTCTTCCATCAGGTGCGATTTATTCTGCAAACGCCCGGCGGTGTCGGCGATCAACACGTCGATGCTACGGGCCTTGGCGGCCTGAATGGCGTCGAAAATTACCGAGGCGGAATCTGCACCAGTATGCTGGGCAATCACCGGGATCTTGTTGCGCTGTCCCCACACTTGCAGCTGTTCTACTGCCGCCGCGCGGAAGGTATCGCCCGCCGCCAGCATCACCGATTTGCCTTCGGCTTCAAATTGGCGCGCCAATTTACCGATAGTGGTCGTCTTACCCACGCCGTTTACGCCAACCATCAGAATGACATACGGGCTTTTGCCACTGACATCCAGCGGTTGATCGACTTTGGCCAGAATTTCGGACATTTCTTCCTTCAGCTTGCCGTACAGCGCGTCCGCGTCTTTCAACTGCTTGCGGCTAGCGTGTTCGGTCAGCGAAGTGATGATTTTACGGGTGGTTTCGACGCCCACATCGGCAACGATCAGCTGCTCTTCCAGCTCCTCGAACAGATCGTCATCGATCTTCTTGCCGCGGAACAGGCTGATAAAGCCTGAGCCAAGATTTTGCTTAGTTTTAACCAGACTGCGCTTAAGGCGGGCGAAGAAGCCCTCTTTGGTCGGGCGATCTTGCTCAGTTTCGCTGGCTGGCAGGGTGATGATAGGTTCCAGCGCGACAGGCAGCGGCTCTTCTTCCGCCAACTCTTTGGCAATGATGGCATCGTCGATGGTGTCGAGGTCGTCCTGATGCTGGTCAGCGGCGATTTCCACAGCGGATTCAACGAACTCGTCTTCCACCAGTTCTTCATGCTGCTCGACGGCAACCTGCTCGGTGACAGCAACAATCTCTTCTGCCAACTCTTCAGCGGCTAAATCTTTAGCCACTGCTTCTTCGGCAGACACTTCATCAAGCACCGGCTCGGCAGGAAGTTCATGCACGGGTTCATAGATAGGTTCGATTTCCACCGCGGCTTCGGCGCTGGTGGTGGTGGTGGTGTCCCACTCGCCGGGGCGATCCTCGACCGGAACCCCGGGAGCTTCGACTTGTTGAGTCTCTTGCGGATGGGCTTCTACAGGGTGAGCGTCATCTTGCAGAAGTTCTTTTTGCGGCAAGCTGTCTGACGAAGGGGATTCAACAACCGGCTCTGGCTGTTCAATGTGAGCTTCTTGTTCCTGCGCTTCGGTTTTTTGCTGCTCTTCTTCCTGACGGCCACGCCCAAACCAGGAGAAAAAACCGCGTTTTTTATCTTTTGCCATTTTACAACTTCACTCCTCGCCGTTAATTCAGGGCGAACGGATTGTTAATAGGATAATGCCTTGCAGTCTATCACTTTCCACCCGCCCCCTACACACCCGCGTATTGATTTACGGAGAGTATTCAATCAGGAATGTTAAATGTTTCCCCAACGGCGGCACACCAGTAGAATAGCGGCAACTGATTTACTAGCGCGCTGCACAGGCGGCGTAATATTGAAGTGAAATATGGCGAAAAAACCTAATACCGCCGCCGCAGGTCAAATTCGACTGATTGGCGGCCAGTGGCGCGGACGAAAATTGCCGGTGCCGAACAGCCCCGGCCTGCGCCCGACCACCGATCGCGTGCGCGAAACCTTATTTAACTGGCTGGCGCCGATGATTCAAGGAGCACGCTGTCTGGACTGCTTCGCGGGCAGCGGCGCGCTGGGTATCGAAGCCCTCTCCCGCTATGCCGGCAGCGCTACCCTGCTGGAGTTCGAACGCCCGGTTGCTCAGCAATTGGAGAAAAACCTGGCGGTGCTCAATTCCAAAGACGCCACGGTGGTGAACACCAACGCGCTAAGTTGGCTGGCCAAGAACGGCACGCCCTTTGATATCGTGTTTATCGACCCGCCTTTCCGCAAAGGCATTTTGCTAGAAACGCTGACTTTGCTGGAACAGCAGGGCTGGCTGGCTGACGAAGCCTGGATTTATGTCGAAGCGGAAGTCGAGCACGGCGCAATCCCAGTGCCTGCGGGCTGGCGTCTGCATCGTGAAAAAGTCGCCGGGCAAGTGGCTTACCGTTTGTACCATCGAGATATAGCGCCGAACGCTGGCGAAGAAGATTCTGAACAGGAGCAGTAATATGTTAATTAACGTGGGTCGCTTGTTGATGCTGTGCATCTGGGCATTTTTGCTGATGAATATCATTCATCCGTTTCCAAAACCGATGAAGTATTTCCTCGACGTCGCCATGGTGTTCATGTTCTTCATGCACGGCCTGCAAATCATGCTGCTCAAAGCCACTCAGGGTAAAGATCAGAACAAGATTGGTGGCTGGCTCCAGCTGCGCATCTTCCTGTTTGGCGTGTTCGAGCTGCTGGCGTGGCAGAAAAAGCAGCCGCCGCTGCCGCCGAAGAAGTAATTATTTCAACAGGTTATCGCTTTGCGTGTCGTCATCTGCCGCGAAAGCGATAAACCTTGTCCCTTTCACCTGCAAGACTCCCTTCTGGCCCTTAGCCAACCCGTCGTACTCTTTCATTTCGAGTTTTAACTTTATCTCACTGCCGCCGGTCAGGGGCTTAAAGTAAGCTTCATAGTTGCGGTCTTCCACCGGAATCTCCTCCCGCTGGCGCGAGCGACGATTGGGGGAGAGATAGTCCCGTTTGGCCGACACTTCCACGGCAATCTCTTTGAGCGGAGCCGCGTCGTTATCGGCATTTTCGCGGCGCTGGTGCAGGTATTGGCGGGTGGCAAAAAAGGCAATCACCACCAAAACCAGCAGGAAAATCATCGGCGGTTTGCTCATGGTTCAGGTTTCTTCTCTGATGATGGGAACAGTTATTTTGCGTCACTTTAGCGGCAAATGCAGGGCAATTGCACTAATGCAGGGTGGATTCTGATTGTCGGCGAGGCGCGCAGTCTCCTACACTGAAATCAACACAGGACGGTTTCCTGACAGGCAGCTGTTTGCCTAGGTTTTATTTTAAATAAGGATAAACAATGAGTTGGCCATTTCTTGCCGTATTTTTCTCTGGCTGGTTATACGTGGATGCCAGCTACCGTGGGCCGCGCTGGCAGCGCTGGCTGTTCAAACCCGTCACCTTATTACTGCTGCTGCTTTTAGCCTGGCAAGCGCCGGAGCTGAATGTTTACAGCTATCTGATTTTACTGGGTCTGGCGGCGACGCTGGTGGCAGACGGCCTGTTGCTGCTGCCGGAGGAGCGATTCCTCTACGCCATCGGCGCCTTCTTCCTGTCGCATCTGCTCTATACCCTGAGCTTTGCCAGCCAGATGACGCTGACCTTTTTCTGGCCGCTGCCGCTGGCGCTGATTGTGATTGGCGCGGTACTGCTGGCGGTGATCTGGTCGCGGCTGGCGGAACTGCGCTGGGCGGTGTCCACTTACATCGGCATGACGCTTCTGATGGTGTGGCTGGCGGGTGAGCAGTATTTCGCGCGCAGTACCGATCTGGCTTTCTCCCTGCTGTGCGGCACCCTGCTGCTGTTACTTGGCAACGTGTTCTGGCTGGTGAGCCGCTATCGCTTCAAGTTTAAAGCGGCAGACGCGCTGGTGGCAGCCTGCTATTTCGGCGGCCACTTCCTGATTGTTCGCTCGCTCTACCTCTAATCTTCTGCGCGGAGCCGCCCGGCTCCGCCATTTCACGTATCCCATAACGTCCTGTGCTATTTTTCCTTGACCTTGGAGTTGACTCCAAGGATTAGACTGTCGGCAATCCCACTCTGTTTCGACAGGAGGCAGTATGTTACAGCCACAAAAACACGCCACCAGCCGCTGCGGCTGCGCGTCAGACAAATGCGCTAAGCCAACCATGCTGCGCATTAATAAAATCAGTGGAAAGACCCACAGTGAGCCGCATCCGGCTACCTGTTGCAGTGATAAAGCGCCGCTCGCGACGTCAGCTTGCTGCGCATCCGACAGCTGTGCGACACAACCTAGTGAGCACTCACCAACTTCTACAGAAGACGACGGCGGTGGCTCGGCCGACGAAGAGAGCGATCCCAGCGAGCTTGGCCAGCAATTAAGCTGGAAAGTGTCCGGCATGGACTGCCCCGCCTGCGCCCGCACCATTGAAACCGCGGTGGGTAAAATCACCGGCGTAAATAGCGTTAAGGTGCAGTTCTCCACCGAGAAACTGCTGGTGAACGCCGCCACAGACATCTCTCCGCAGGTCCAACAAGCCGTGACGGGTGCCGGTTTCACCCTGCAATCCCTGAATTCGCAGTCTGCGTCGGCACAGGCCGCGCCGGAGAAAACCCCTTCTTTCCTGCAAGAGTATGCACCGCTGCTGGCGTTAATCGCCCTGATGGCGGTGAGCTGGGTGCTGAGCAAAGTCAGCCCGCGCCTGGGAGAAATTGCCTTTATCGCTACCACGCTGGTCGGCCTGTGGCCGGTGCTGCGTCAGGCGATTCGCTCTACCCGCTCCGGTTCGCCATTTACCATTGAAACCCTGATGAGCGTCGCCGCGCTCGGCGCACTGTTTATCGGCGCGACGGCGGAAGCCGCGATGGTGCTGCTGCTGTTTATGATTGGCGAGCGGTTGGAAGGGTTCGCCGCAAATCGCGCGCGCAGCGGCGTGAAGTCGCTGATGGCGCTGATCCCCGATAGCGCGGTGAAAATGGTCGCAGGCAAACCTGTCAGCGTGGCGGTGAGCGACCTGCGCCCCGGCGATGTGATTGAAGTCGCCGCCGGCGGGCGTTTGCCAACCGACGCCCTGCTGCTCGACAGCGCGGCCAGCTTTGATGAAAGCGCCCTGACCGGTGAGTCCGTCCCGGTCGAACGCCAGCCCGGCGAGAAGATCCCCGCCGGTAGCCTGTGCGTGGACCGCGTTGCAA
Source organism: Ewingella sp. AOP9-I1-14 (assembly GCF_052375995.1). NCBI lineage: Bacteria > Pseudomonadati > Pseudomonadota > Gammaproteobacteria > Enterobacterales > Yersiniaceae > Ewingella > Ewingella sp. AOP9-I1-14. Next base: position 66,460 of record NZ_JBQSVA010000010.1, on the reverse strand, counting down.
GGCTGAGCGTGGCGTCAGCGCCGGGAGCCAGCGCCATTGACCGGATTCTGCAATTGATTGAAGAAGCCGACGAGCGCCGCGCGCCCATCGAACGCTTCCTCGACACCTTCAGCCGTTACTACACGCCAGCCATCATGCTGATGTCGCTGCTGGTGATTTTGATCCCGCCGCTGGCGATGGGCCTGCCTTGGGAAACCTGGATTTATCGCGGCCTGACGCTGCTATTGATTGGTTGCCCGTGCGCGCTGGTGATCTCCACTCCGGCGGCCATTACCTCCGGGCTGGCGGCGGCCACCCGACAGGGCGCGCTGATTAAAGGCGGCGCGGCGCTAGAGCAGTTAGCCGTGATTCAAACCGTGGCGCTGGATAAAACCGGCACCCTGACCGAAGGCAAGCCAGAAGTCACCGACGTTCAGACGTTCGATGGCGCGAGCGATAACGAGATGCTGAGCCTGGCGGCGGCGGTGGAAGCGGGTTCGCATCACCCTCTGGCGCTGGCCATCATCAACCGCGCGGCTCGGGAAAACCCTCTGCCACTCAATGCGCAAGATCGCCGCGCCTTAGCGGGTTCTGGCGTCGAAGGGGTGGTGTCCGGCAAGAAGATTCAGGTATTAGCGCCGAAGCATCTGGCGAGTGAAAACGTCACTGAGGAGCGCCTGAGCCAAATCGCCGAATGGGAATCTGCCGGTAAAACCGTGGTTGCTGTGCTGCAAGATGGCAAGGCCATCGGCCTGATCGCCATGCAGGACAAGCTGCGCGACGACGCCGTGAGCGCGCTGGCCGAGCTGAAAGCGCTGGGGGTTTCTGCCGTCATGCTGACCGGCGATAACCCGCGCGCCGCCAAAACCATTGCTGACCGACTGGGCATTGATTACCGCGCCGGGCTGCTGCCGGCGGATAAAGTCGAGGCCGTGACCGCGCTGAACGCTAAACATCCAACGGCGATGGTGGGTGACGGTATCAATGACGCGCCGGCCATGAAGGCGGCGCGGATTGGGATTGCCATGGGCAGTGGGACGGACGTAGCGCTGGAAACGGCAGATGCCGCACTGACCCACAATCGCCTGAACGGTCTGGCGGAGATGATTAAGCTGTCGCGCGCCACCCGCGCCAATATCCGCCAGAACATCACTATTGCTCTGGGCCTGAAGGCGATTTTCCTGGTGACGACGCTGATGGGGCTAACCGGGCTGTGGCTGGCGGTGCTGGCTGACTCAGGGGCAACCGCGCTGGTCACCGCCAACGCGTTGCGCCTGCTGCGCAAGAAGAAACAGTAAGCAGTTACTCCGGCTTGAGAAGCCCTTTCGCCAGCAAATAGCGGTACGGCAGCTGTTCAGTGTCGGCCGCTAGCAACGTATGTTCCATAAAACGGCAGAAACCCGGAATGTCGCGGGTGGTTGCGGGGTCATCCGCAATCACCAGCAGGGTTTCGCCATCTTTCATGCCACGCACCGTTTTACGCACCATCATCACGGGCTCGGGGCAGCGCAAACCTAAGGCATCTAACTGGTGGTCAGGGTTCAAAAAGGGATCATTCATGGTCTGTCTCACGTCGTGGGCCCGACTAACATCGCCGCGCTTTGAAGGATGACGAGTATACGCCGCAGATTTTCAGGAGCAACCTGCGCCAACGATTGCGCTAAAATTAACCATTGCATTACCCGTCTAAACAGTTAACATGCGCGCCGCGCGCTTGATTGTTAGTTCACCCTAAGAGTGAATTCACAGAAAGAGTCGCGCACTTAAATCGATAAACATTGGGTTCCCTCACCCCAATCAACCACACTCGACATCATGCGTTGTCGCCCAAAGGCGTCAGCGAGCAGGTGAAGGGTATAAAAAGGCCACAATCTATGTATTCGTTCACTGTGCAACAGCGCTTTAATGCGTTGATATGGCTATCTTTATTCCATATCGCCATCATCACTTCCAGTAACTATCTGGTACAGCTGCCGGTTTCTGCTTTCGGCCTGCACACCACTTGGGGTGCTTTCACTTTTCCGTTCATCTTTCTGGCAACCGACCTGACCGTGCGTATTTTTGGCGCGCCGCTGGCTCGTCGCATTATTTTGTCGGTCATGATGCCCGCGCTGGTGATCTCCTATGTGATTTCCGCCCTGTTCTTTGAAGCACAGTGGCAAGGGTTTGAAGCCCTGAGCAGCGTCAATATCATGGTTGCCCGTATCGCCACCGCCAGCTTTATGGCCTACGTGCTGGGGCAGATCCTCGACGTGCACGTCTTCAACCGCCTGCGCCAGATGCGCCGCTGGTGGATTGCGCCCGCCGCCGCCATGTTCTTGGGCAACATCAGCGACACCCTGTCGTTCTTCTTCATCGCCTTCTACAAGAGCAGCAATGCTTTTATGGCCGATCACTGGGTGGAAATCGCCATGGTGGATTACGCCTTCAAAGTGCTGATCTGTCTGGTGTTCTTCTTGCCGATGTACGGCGTGCTGCTCAATATGCTGCTCAAACGCCTGTCGCAGAGCGGCCATGACACGCGATTTCCACTGAGTTCACACTAATCGCAGGCGACTCAAGGTTTTTAGCTAAAGTCATTGACGTTGTAGCAAGGCAGCAAACGAGAGAATTCCGATGAGCTGACTTAAGTCAGTGATTCGGATGAAAGAGTGCAGCTAACGCGGCTACAACTTCAAGGACGAAAGATAAATCTGACTTGCATTTGTTTACTGGATGAGTTGCCATAGATGCAGTTAAATCAAGAATCTATGGCGCGTTAAAATCAAAGGATGCCTTATGCGTAACTTAGTGAAATTTGCAGGAATGGCGGTGCTGATTGCAGGTCTTGCGGCTTGCGATGGAAATACCAGCGATAAAGCCGCTGCCGACAAGGGCGCGCCTGCGGCGGCTGCCAGCACCACGGCGGTGCCGGTAAGCCTGCTCGACGGCAAAGTGACCTTCTCCCTGCCACAGGGAATGAGTGACCAGAGCGGCAAGCTCGGCAGTCAGGCCAACAATATGCACGTTTACGCTGACAAAACTGGCCAGAAAGCGGTGATTGTTATCCTTGGCGACAACACCACTGAGTCGCTGGAAGTGCTGGCAACTCGCCTGCAAGACCAGCAGCGCGCGCGTGATACCAACCTGCAAGTGGTGACCAATAAGTCGATTCAGATCAACGGGCAGACGTTGCAGCAGTACGACAGCATCATCTCTTCAGCAGGTCAGCAAGCCTACTCTTCCATCATTTTGGGCAAAGTAGACGACCATCTGCTGACCATTCAAATCTCTCTGCCAGCCGATAACCAGCAGCAGGCGCAAACCGACGCTGAAGCTATTATCAATACGCTGAAAGTGCAGTAAGTCAGATTGCGAATTGCCAGAGCGGGGCTTATTGCCCCGCTTTTTACTTTCCAGCTCCCGAGTTCCTGTCACCCCTCCTCACACTAAAACACTACCCTCTCTATGGACTTATTCGCGCAAAAACGAATAAAACCGCGCCACGGTGAATTTCTGCGCAGCTTAAAACCCAGAAATGTGATCTTCGTCGACTAAAATGGGCTATTACGTATTTCCAATTGTTAATCAATCCCGCAAAATCCGCCTCCTGTTTCATAAAACTGTAACAATTCTGTCATCTATCACAGTTCGCATACGCGCATATCGCTAGCATGGCGTTCGTTATAGAACATGAAAGGTTCAGTTTTATCGCCAGTCGCTCACGAGAGTGGCTCTGATCTATGCCATTGGAGGCGTTTATGCTCAGTATCTTTAAGCCCGCAGCCCATAAGGCTCCCGTGGCAGACGACCATGTTGATCCCCTGTACCGCCGCCTGCGCTGGCAGATCTTCATGGGGATTTTCTTCGGCTACGCCGCCTACTATCTGGTGCGCAAAAACTTTGCGCTGGCGATGCCTTACCTGATTGATCAAGGTTTCAGCCGTGGCGACCTCGGCTTTGCCCTGTCCGGCATCTCCATCGCCTACGGTATTTCGAAATTCCTCATGGGTTCGGTTTCTGACCGTTCCAACCCTCGCGTTTTCCTGCCAGCGGGCCTGATACTGGCGGCGGCGGTGATGCTGTTCATGGGCTTCGTGCCGTGGGCGACCTCCAGCATCGCCATTATGTTTGTCCTGCTGTTCCTTTGCGGATGGTTCCAGGGCATGGGCTGGCCGCCGTGCGGGCGCACCATGGTTCACTGGTGGTCGCAGAAAGAGCGCGGGCAGATTGTGTCGGTGTGGAACTGCGCGCATAACGTCGGTGGCGGTATCCCTCCGCTGCTGTTCCTGCTGGGTATGGCGTGGTTTAACGACTGGAAAGCCGCGCTGTATATGCCAGCTTTCGCGGCTATCGCGCTGGCGGTGTTCGCCTTCATCACCATGCGAGACACCCCGCAATCCTGCGGCCTGCCGCCGATTGAAGAGTACAAAAACGACTACCCGCCGGACTACGACAAAGAGAAGTCCGAGGAGGAGCTGACCACCAAGCAGATCTTCATGCAGTACATCTTGCCGAACAAGCTGCTGTGGTATATCGCCCTCGCCAACGTGTTCGTTTACCTGCTGCGCTACGGCATCCTCGACTGGTCACCGACCTATCTGAAGGAAGTGAAGCACTTCGCGCTGGATAAGTCCTCCTGGGCTTACTTCCTCTACGAATACGCTGGGATTCCGGGCACTCTGCTGTGCGGCTGGATGTCGGACAAAGTGTTTAAAGGCAACCGTGGCGCTACCGGCGTGTTCTTCATGGTGCTGGTGACGATCGCCACCGTGGTGTACTGGCTGAACCCGGTGGGTAATCCGGGCATCGACATGGTCTGTATGATCACCATCGGCTTCCTGATTTACGGCCCGGTAATGCTGATTGGCCTGCACGCGCTGGAACTGGCACCGAAGAAAGCAGCGGGTACCGCGGCGGGCTTCACCGGCCTGTTTGGTTATCTGGGGGGTTCGGTGGCGGCGAGCGCCATCGTTGGCTATACCGTTGACTACTTCGGCTGGGATGGCGGCTTTATCGTGATGATTGGCGGCTGCGTGCTGGCGGTTATCCTGTTGATTATGACTATGTTGAGCGAGAACAAACACAAAGCAAATCTAGCAAAAGGAGCATAACGGATGAACCGTTTAAGTAAGATAGTAAAAGGCACCCTGTTGGCGAGTTTGATTGCCACGTCTTGTTACGCCAGCGCAGCAGAGCCGATTGTTATCGCGCACCGCGGCGCCAGCGGCTATCTGCCGGAACATACCCTGCCAGCGAAAGCCATGGCTTACGCGCAGGGCGCTAACTTCCTTGAGCAGGACTTGGTAATGACCAAAGACGACCAGCTGGTCGTCTTACATGACCACTATTTGGATCGCGTCACTGATGTCGCCCAGCGCTTTCCGAACCGGGCGCGCAAAGATGGCCGCTACTACGCCATCGACTTCACGCTGGCGGAAATCAAATCGCTGAAATTCACCGAAGGCTTTGATATTAAAGACGGTAAGCAGGTGCAAACCTATCCGGGCCGTTTCCCGATGGGCAAGTCTGATTTCCGCGTCCACACCTTCCAGGAAGAGATTGAATTCGTTCAGGGTCTGAACCATTCAACCGGCAAAAACGTCGGGATTTACACCGAGATCAAAGCGCCGTGGTTCCACCGTCAGGAAGGCAAGGACATCTCCGCCAAGGTGCTGGAAGTGCTCAAACAGTACGGCTACACCAGCAAAAGCAGCAATGTCTATCTGCAATGCTTCGACCCGAACGAGCTGAAACGCATTAAGAATGAGCTTGAGCCGAAAATGGGGATGGACCTGAAGCTGGTTCAGCTGATTGCCTACACCAAGTGGGATGAGACGCAGGAGCAGAAAGACGGCAAGTGGGTGAACTACAACTACGATTGGATGTTCAAGCCGGGCGCCATGAAGAAGATTGCCGAGTACGCCGACGGTATCGGGCCTGACTACCACATGCTGGTGGAAACCGACTCCACGCCGGACAACGTGAAGCTGACGCCAATGACGGCGGAAGCGCACGCCAGCAACATGGTGGTGCATCCGTTTACCGTTCGCGCCGACGACCTGCCGAAGTACGCCAAAAACGTCGACTCGCTGTATAAGATCCTTTATCAGCAAGCCCATGTAGACGGCCTGTTCACTGACTTCCCGGACAAAGCGGTGAGTTATTTAGAACACCAGCAGACTCAGCCACAGCAGTAAAACGCCATTAAAAAGCGGGCAAGGTTTTCACCCTGCCCGCTTTTTTTTTGCTTTCGTAGAGCCGAATTTACGCTGGTTCGGACAGATACATTTTGCGCAGATAGTGCGGCACGGCGTCATCGGCGTTGGAGCCAATGATTTCAGCATCCGGCATCGCCGCTTTCAGACGCGGCAGCGAACCACTCATCAGGCAACCTTTGCCGGACATGGTTAGCATTTCCAAGTCATTCAAGCCATCGCCAAAAGCGATACAGTCTTGCAGCGAATACCCCATCAGCTTGGACACCTGCTCCAGCGCGTGGCCCTTAGAGACGCCCCCCGCCATCACTTCCAGACAGGTCGGCAGCGAGAAGCTGACGTTAACGCGGTCGCCCCAGCGAGCATTAATCGCCTCTTCCAACGGCAATAATTCTTCGTGACTGTCGCAGGTGAAATAGACTTTGCAGATGCCGTCAGTTTCCAGCAGGCCAGGCTGATAGAGCTTGTATTTGAAGACCGACTCGCGGAAGAACTGGTCCTGATCGTCGCGATCGTGATTCATAAACCACTCGTCGTTGCGATACACGTTGGTCAGGATATTTGGATTGTCATGAACGATGCCGAACAGGTCCCCGGCGATGTCATCATCCAGATTGTGCGAGAAGATCAGCTCGCCTTCGGTGTTATGCACCCGCGCACCGTTGGAGGTGATCATGTAGGCGCTGATCTCAAGGTTGTCGCGAATTTGCGCCACGTCGATATGGTGACGGCCAGTGGCAAAAACGAAGTGCACGCCGCGCTGGGTCAACATCTTCAGCGTCTCTTTGGCATACGGGCTTAGAGTGTGGTCGGGTGACAGCAGTGTGCCATCTAAATCGGAAGCAACAACATGATACATAACGGTAAATTCTAACCTCAGATGGAGTTGTGCACGGCAGTCCGCCGCGAGTTAATGCCGCGCATAAAAGCGCATAATGGCATCGAGCGCCTTTGCCCGCAGGTCGTCCCGTTCAAACAGGATCTCGTGGCGCGCGCCTTCAATGACCAAGGGTCCATCCCCTTCACAGGGGTGCCCCGCCACGGCCATTGCCTGACAAAAAGCAAGATGCGACCGGTTATCCACAACCCGGTCTTCGCTTGCCTGTAATAATAGCAGGGGCGTGGTGATATTTTCGGCTTGTTGCAGAATATGCATCCCCGCCTCGATACCTTCCTTCACCCAGTGATAAGTTGGCCCGCCCACCTGTAGCTCGGGGTAGTCGGCGTAAAAACGCAGATTACGGCGATAACGTTCCCGGCTGTGGGTTAAGCGATTCACCACAAACGGTAGCGGCCGCCAGTGGCCGGTGCCCATCGCATAGCCGTCACGGCGCAGCGGTCGGCGCTCGGCCCAGTGGAGGATGCGGCGCGATATCCAGCCCGGAATGGGCAGATAAATCCCGGTCATCGGCGCACAGAGCGCGGCGGCGTCAAAGGTTTGCGGATACTTGGCGAGGAACAGCGCGGCAATCGCGCCCCCCATCGAATGGGCCAAAATGTACTTTTTACTGTAGTGGCGCGGAGCAATTTCACGCTGGTAAAGCTGGTGAAAATCTTCAATATAATCATCGAAATGCTGCACGTGCCCGCGATGCCGGTCATCCAGCATTCGCCCGGAGCGCCCCTGCCCACGGTGATCGACAATAATCACATCGAAGCCGCACTGGAACAGGTCATAGGCCAGCTCGGGGTACTTTACGTAACTTTCAATACGGCCGGGTGACACCAAAATGATGTTGTCATTACCGATGGCGCTAAAGCGAACATAGCGGATAGGTACGTCGTCCACGCCGGCAAATTCACCTTCTTGGCGCTCGCGCCAGAAATCAAGCAACGGACCCGTAGCAAAGGCAGAAAATTCCTTCTCTCGCGTTAACCACTTTGCAAAATTCGATGCCATGAAATGGTTCCAGAACCCCGTTACAGGAAGGTGAATTAAGTTAATTGTCCGTTTTTAGACAATAGCGTATTGTGCCATACAATGGTCTGTTCAGGGAGTCGCTCGATGACGTTGCACTGGTGGTTAACCTATCTTCTTACCACAATCATTCTCAGTCTTTCCCCCGGCGCGGGTGCGATAAACACCATGAGCACCGGTATTAGTCACGGCTATCGTGGGTCGGTGTTCTCGATTGCCGGCCAGCAAATCGGCTTGGCCTGCCATATTGTGGTGGTTGGCGTCGGCTTGGGCACGCTGGTTTCGCAGTCGGTCATGGCATTTGAAGTGCTGAAGTGGTTCGGCGCGGCTTATCTGATCTGGCTGGGTATCGGCCAATGGCGAGCGGCGGGCGCGGTAGACCTCAATGCCATGGCGAAAACGCTGTCGCCGAATCGGCTATTCAAACGGGCTGTATTTGTGAATCTGACCAACCCGAAAAGCATCGTGTTTCTTGCCGCACTCTTCCCACAGTTCATCCTGCCAGAAGCGCCACAGGCGGGTCAGTACATGGTGCTGGGCGTGACAACCATTGTGGTGGATATCATCGTCATGAGCGGCTACGCCATGCTCGCTACCCATATCTCGGGCTGGATTAAGTCCGCCAAACAGATGAAATTGCTTAACCGTATCTTCGGTTCGCTGTTTATCTTAGTCGCGGTGTTGTTGGCAAGCGCCAGAAAAGCCTAGTTAGCACAACACGTTAGGCAAAATGCGCGCAGTCAGTTGGCTGCGCGCAGGCAAGATGAAGTCTTAACGAGAAATAATCAGGTGGATGCCGAAACCGGTGAACAGCACGCCCGCCACGCCATCAATCCACTTCGCTAAACGCTGATAACCACGGCGCATCACAGGCATTGCAAACACCATCGCCACCACGGAGAACCACGCAAAGGTCTCGGCGATGATCAGGATAAACAGCCCCCAGCGCTCGCCACTTCCCACGTCATCACCCACAAACAGCGAGAACACGCTGCCGAAGTAAATCACGGCTTTCGGGTTAGACAGATTGGTCAGGAAACCGCGCATAAAGGTGCGGCCACGCGCGGGAAGCTGCACCGGCTTTTCTACCTCGGCTTCCACGCCAGCCTGCTTCTTGGCGCGGGCAGATTTCAGCAACTGCCACCCCATCCAGCACAGGTAAATGCCGCCGCCGATGGTGATGACGTCATGCAGCCACGCCATTTTCTGCAAAATCAAATGCAGGCCCATCAAGGCAACACCGGCCCACACCACGATGCCGAGTGAAATCCCCACCACGCCCATCATCGCCTCTTTACGAGAACGGCTGGCGGCAGTTTGGGAAACGAAAAAAAAGTCAGGGCCTGGGCTCATTAACGCAATCAGATGCACCATCGCCACGGTCAAAAACAGAATTAACATAGCTCGTACTCAGTGTGGAAAAATAAAGAAAGAGCCCCGATCACTCGTCGCCATTATCAATGTGATCGCGAATCATCGCCATAAATGGTCTGCCAAACTTCTCGAGCTTGCGCTGGCCGACGCCGGTGATATCCAGCAGGTCGCTTGGGCTGACCGGTAACTGCTCGGCCATCTCCAGCAGGGTGGTGTCATTGAAGACCACGTAAGGCGGCACGTTATTTTCATCGGCCAGGGTTTTACGCAGCTTGCGCAATTTGGCGAAAAGCTTGCGGTCGTAATTTCCGCCATAGGTTTTCTGGCTGTTGCTGCTTTTGATTTTCAGCGTCTGAATTCGCGGCACCGCCAGTTGCAGAGCCACTTCACCACGCAGCACCGGGCGCGCAGCCTCAGTGAGTTGCAAAGCAGAGTGCATGGCGATGTTCTGCATGATCATGCCGAGATGAATCAGTTGGCGCACCACGCTGGTCCAGTGCTCGTTGCTCTGTTCTTTGCCGATGCCGTAAACCGTCAGCTTGTCGTGCCCATACTCGCGAATTCGTTGGTTATTTGCGCCGCGCAGCACTTCAACCACATAGCCCAAGCCAAAGCGTTGGCCGACGCGCGCCACTACTGAGAGCGCCTTTTGCGCGTCCAGCAAGCCGTCATAGCGTTTTGGCGGATCAAGGCAGACATCGCAGTTGCCGCAGGCGTTCTGCTTGCCTTCGCCAAAGTAGTTGAGCAGCACCAGGCGCCGACAGGTCTGAGCTTCGGCAAAGGCATTCATCGCATTGAGCTTGTGGCGCTCGACGTCCTGCTGCGGCCCGGCTGGCTTTTCATCCAGACAGCGACGCAGCCAGGCCATGTCGGCCGGGTCATACAGTAAAACGGCTTCTGCGGGCAGGCCATCACGCCCAGCGCGGCCGGTTTCTTGGTAATAGGATTCGATATTGCGCGGAATGTCGAAATGGACCACGAAACGCACGTTGGGTTTGTTAATCCCCATGCCGAACGCCACGGTCGCCACCACGATTTGCAAGTCATCGCGCTGGAAGGCTTCCTGCACATTGCCACGGGTTTCATTGTCCAAACCGGCGTGATAGGCCCCGACGCTCAAGCCACGGCTTTGCAGACGTGCGGCGGTGTCTTCGACTTTCGCCCGGCTGTTGCAGTAGATAATGCCACTTTTGCCGCGCTGGTCTTGCACGAAGCGCAGCAGCTGGTCCAGCGGCTTGAACTTCTCCACCAAGGTATAGCGAATGTTAGGGCGGTCGAAGCTGCTAACTTGAATCAGCGGGTCGTTGAGCTCCAGCAGGCGAGCGATGTCGCTGCGGGTGGCTTCGTCGGCGGTGGCGGTCAGCGCAATCACCGGCAGCTGCGGATAACGCAGCTTAAGCTGGCCCAGCGCGCGGTATTCCGGGCGGAAGTCGTGACCCCATTGGGAGATACAGTGCGCTTCGTCCACGGCGAGCATCGCCGGATTCCACTGCTGTAGCTGCTCCATAAAGTCGCCCATCATCAGGCGCTCAGGGGCGATATAGAGCATTTTGATGCGGCCAGTGCGGCAGCCGGCCATCACGTCCATCTGCTGTTCGCGAGTTTGCGTCGAGTTGAGGCAACCGGCTTCAACCCCGGCGGCCATCAGTTGGTCGACCTGATCCTTCATCAGCGAGATGAGGGGAGAGACCACCAGCGTCAGGCCGTCCATCACCAGCGCGGGAATTTGATAGCACAGTGACTTACCGCCACCCGTGGGCATCACCACCAGACAGTCTCGTCCGGAGATAGCCGCATTGATGATGGTCTGCTGACCCGGTCGGAATTGCTGATAACCGAAGGTATCGCGTAATACCTGCTGTGCCAGCTCTTCTTTGTTTATCACTGCCGCCGTAGACACTCAATTCCCCAACTGTTCAAACCGCCCGGCGCCTAAAGAGACACCGAGAATGTACACTTATCATTACCCTAAATCCTGCGAGTCGCCTTAGGGCAACCTGTAGCTTGAAGTATGACGGGTAAATTACATAATGTCGTTCAGCATAATACCAACACCGACGCGAGTCTGCTTGTAGTTGTAATCAATCAATGACTCGCCGTAGCCGCTGAAGACTTTGGTATAGAAGCGCATGTGCTTGGTGATCGGGTAGCTTACGCCCACGTCAGCGCCGCCGTAGCCGGTGTTCCAGTTGTAACGACTCTCAACGCTAATGACGCTCTCGCCCAGCGCGTAGCCCACTTTCAGACGGTAGTAACCCATGTATTTGGTGATGTCCGGGTTGTCATCGTTTTTGTCGCTTTCGGGAATGCGATACCAAGGCTTAAGATCTAACTGCCAGTTACCATTTTGTGCCATCCAGCGTGCATACACGCGGTTCCAGCTGCGCGAGGTCGGGTCTGAGCGGCCATTGGAGTCATGATTTACACCATACTCGGCTTCGCGCAGGGTCCAGCCCATAAACTGATAATCTGTCGCCCAGGCGATAAAAATTTGCGGCTCATAGTTGGTTTCACGGAAAGGGGAAGATTCCGCACGGTTAGAAAGCTGCCAGAACGATTTTTGCGTATAAGACGCACCGAGCAGGGAGTTATCACCGGCAATGCCGCGCCAAATCGGGAAACCGAGGCTAAGTTGGAACTCAACTTCATCATGGCGAGCATTGTCTGCCCAGTCATAAGACTTAATGGCGTCTTTATTGATGCTGCTGGTGTCGGTGTAAACTAAATAGTTGGTGTCGTAAGGATAAAGCGTAAAAGGGTTGTCATGCTCTTGCAGTAAGTTGGCGATAACGCTGCCACGAACGCTAGGTTTATCGTGCACTTCCTGAATTGTCGCTTCTGCCGCATAGCCCAACGCAGGCATTACCATCAAGGTTGCCCCAACAGCCCAATTTTTACGCATTATGTCTCCACTCAAAAGTAGGTGCCGGTAAACGGCTTTGATTTTATAGAGTTATCTCTTGCCTGCCCGCTGGCGGCTTCCTATCCTGGCCCCAGAAGGCGAAGCTATTCTACACAAAAACTTACAATGGCTGAGGATTGATTAGATTTAGCACTTACCGTATGGAAATCAATGATACCAAGGCCTAAAATCTACAATCTATTAACATTCAAACCGGTATTCACCGCGACACCCTTCAGGAAATTGTCATGTCCGCATCTCTTAGCCACGAGGCTGCTCGCCAGCTCATTGGCGAAATTTTCGTTTACGATATGCCGTTTAACCGCGAGCTGGGCCTTGAACTCAAACATCTTGACGGGGACAGCGCCGAGCTGACCTTCACCCATCAGACGCGGCTGGTCGGCAACGCCGCGCAGAAGATCCTCCACGGGGGCGTGATTGCCGCCGTGCTGGACGTGGCCGCCGGGCTAGTGTGCGTGACCAGCTCCCTGATTCGCCGCGATAAGCCAGACCACCCGCTGTTGGAAGACGAAATGCGCCAGCGCCTGTCCAAAATGGGCACCATTGATCTGCGCGTCGACTACCTGCGTCCGGGGCGTGGCGAGGTGTTTACCGCCAGTGCCAAGCTTATTCGCGCGGGCAATAAAGTCTCGGTCGCACGCGTGGATTTGCACAGCGACAGCGGCGTTCACATCGCCACCGCCAACGCCACCTATCTGGTTGGCTAAATCACAGCCTGAACATATCCTAAACTCGCGGCGGCAAGATTCAGTTAGACTTGTCGCCTCACTTTCGTTTCGAGCATGAACATGGACGCACAGCGCACTCGACAGGGCATTATTTTCGCCTTCGTCGCTTATTTCATCTGGGGGATCGCCCCGGTCTACTTCAAGTTAATCCATCAAGTTCCGCCGCCGGAGATCCTGACTCACCGGGTTATCTGGTCGTTCTTCTTTATGCTGGCCCTGCTCTCTCTGAGCCGCAGCTGGGGCGACGTCCGCCGCGTGGCGAAAAAGCCCAAAACCCTGATGCTCCTGCTGGCGACTGCGCTATTAATCGGCAGTAACTGGCTGATTTATATCTGGGCCATCAATAACAATCACCTGCTGGAAGCGAGTCTCGGCTATTTTATCAACCCATTGGTGAATGTGGTGCTCGGCATGCTGTTTTTGCGAGAGCGATTCCGAAGAATGCAGTGGGTGGCGGTGCTGCTGGCCCTGATTGGGGTGCTGATTCAGGTGTGGGTGTTTGGCTCGGTGCCGGTGATTGGTCTGGCGCTGTCGATGACCTTCGCCTTCTACGGCCTGCTGCGCAAGAAGATGGGGGTGGACGCGCAAACCGGCATGTTGATTGAAACGCTTTGGCTGCTGCCGGTGGCGGCTATTTACCTGTTCCTGCTGGCGGACAGCGCCACCAGCCACCTGACGGCCAACGCGTGGTCGCTGAACCTGATGCTTATCTCGGCGGGCATCATTACCACTATCCCGCTGCTGTTCTTCACCGCGGCCACCACGCGCCTGAAGCTCTCCACGCTGGGCTTCTTCCAATACCTTGCTCCGACCTTGATGTTCCTGCTGGCGATTTTCTACGGCGAGCAGGTCACGGCGTCCATGATGATCACCTTCGGCTTTATCTGGGCCGGGCTGGCATGCTTCATCGCCGACGCCCTCTACACCCAGCGTCGGTTAAGGCGCTGAGGAAGCAGGCTTGGCGCTGCGCGAGATAAACCTCGCCATCGCCGGGCCAGTGACAATGATGGTCAGCAGGCGCAAGGTCTGCATGGCCATCACGAAGCCCAAATTAACGTTACTCCCCGCCGCGATAATCGCCACGGTGTCCAGCCCGCCGGGGCTGGTTGCCAGATAGGCCGTCAGCATATCCACGTGCAGCACTTTGGTCAGCAGCCACGCCATCGCGCCACAGAGCACCATCAAGCCAATGATTGAAGCAATCATCTGCGGCAGCGTGCGTAACGCCAGTTTGAAAATCGGACGGGTGAAGCGCAAACCGACGCTCCAGCCAATCAGCGTGTAGGCAATCGCCAGTAGCCATTCAGGCACTTGCAGCGTCATGGTGCCGGTTGAGTGCAACACCGCGCCGACGAAGGCTGGCAGCAGCAGCGCGCCGGAGGGAATGCGCAAGCGCGGCCCCAGCCAGACGCCCGCCAGCGCCAGCAGCAGCGTTACGCCAAAGCGCCAGTCAATCGGCGGAAACCAGACCACTGCGGCGGCGGCCGAGGCGCTGTCTCCGAGGCTCATGCGCGCCACAAAGGCGGCGGCCGTGGCGACAAACAGCACGCGCAGATATTGCATGAAAGCCACTAAACGCACGTCTGCGCCGAAATCTCCCGCCATGGCAACCATCGCGCTGGCCCCGCCCGGCGATGAGCCCCAGGCCCCCGTCGGCCCCGGCAAATTACTGAATTTCACCAGCAGCCAGCCCGACAGCCCACTGGCCATCAGCGTGGCGATCAGCACCAGCAGCACCATCGGCCAGTCATTGAGCAAGGGAGGAATAATCGAGGGAGAGAGGCTTTGGGCGATCATACAGCCCAGAATGCCCTGTGCGATTTTGAAGAAGATCGGCGCAATTCGCACCGTGGCTCCCAGCAAACCCATCAGAACGCCGATAATCATCGGGCCGAGCAGCAAGGCGGCAGGCACGTGGAAAGCCTGAAAAATAAAGCCGAGGATCAGCGAGGAGATCACCAGCAGCGTCCACTGGCCCCAGGGAGCAATCTTTTCCATCAACATGGTTTGAATCTACATCGGCATAAGCGGAGGCATAGTTTTAGCATAAAAACTATTAACAGAATTAGAACATCTGCGGGAAAAAGGGGATTTTCGCGGGAGGCAAACCGCCAGCCCCGAGAGGCTGGCTGATAAAAACTTACAGCCAGTTTTTACGTTTGAAGTACAGGTAAGGCGCGAGTCCGGCCAGAATCATCAAGCTGATAGCGCCCGGATAGCCGAAGCTCCACTTCAATTCCGGCATGAACTCGAAGTTCATCCCGTAGCTTGATGCCACCAGCGTTGGCGGCAGGAACACCACCGAGACCACCGAGAAGATTTTTATGATGCGGTTCTGCTCGATATTGATAAAGCCCATCGCCGCCTGCATCAAGAAGTTGACCTTCTGGAACAGGGATTCGTTATGCGGCAGCAGGGATTCGATATCGCGCAATACTTCGCGCGCCTGCTCCAGCTGACCTGCTGGCAGACGAGCCTTGCGCACCAGGAAGTTTAGCGCACGCTGGGTATCCATCAGACAGAGGCGAACTTTCCAGCCCACGTCTTCCAGCTCCGCCAAGGTAGAGAGCGCGGCGTCATATTCGTCGCCCTGATGCCCTTCCATGATAACCCGGCTAAGTTTTTCTAGATCGCTGTAGATGTTTTCGATTTCATCCGCCAGCTGTTCGATTTTGGTTTCGAACAGGTCCAGCAGCAGCTCATAGGCGTTGCCGTCGCCAAGCTTTTGATTTCTGGCGCGCATGCGGTACAGGCGAAACGCGGGCAGTTCACGCTCGCGCAGGGTGTAGAGACGCCCTTCGCGAATAGTAAACGCCACGGTGCTGTTGCCCGCGTGGTCTTCGGCATCTTCGAAATAGAAAAAGGAGTGAATATGCAGGCCGTCTTCATCTTCGAAGAAACGGGCCGATGCTTCGATATCGTCCAGCTCTGGACGGGTCGCCAGGCTTTGGCCTAGCTCACATTGAACGCGCTCACGCTCTTGCTCATCGGGTTCAATCAGGTCAACCCATAACGACGTTTTCAGGTCGTCCGGCTCGCCTTCTTCCAGTTCCAAACGGGATAAGCGGCTGTTTTCTAACTTAAAAGCACTCAGCATGTGTCCGTTCTCCCTAAGGTGACAGGTGTGGACAACGCATTGAAGCACAGAAAAATACGGGGGTTGAAAGTCACCAGTACGTTTCAGACCAAATTCAGATCCGACTCACAGCGACAGACGGGGGTCGCCGACAACCACTAAGGCTATCAGCATTGAGGATAGCCTTAGAAGTGGTACCTTAAGAACAGGTTATCGAGCCAGTATCTACTGGGTGTGTCCAAGGCGCAGTTCCTCATTGATATTAGTGCGCGCATGTTACGCCGAGAAGAAAAACAGTGTCAACAAAGAACAAAACGAATTTTGCAACATTTAGGCATAATTTTCTCAGCGCCCTAACGCCCCTCACAGGCTTATGTGATGCCCGCTTTTTGGCTACACTCGGGCAATTCTTTTTCGTGCTTCACCGCCACTCGCGGTACAGGAATTCCGATGATTAAACAGATTAGCCAAGACACCCTGTGTGACTTAATCACCAAGGCGACCAACTCCCCGCGCCTGCGTCAGAACCTTAACATTCATCCTGCACCGGAAGACGAGGTTCAGCGTCTGGCCATCGCCATGGAGCCGGGCACTTACGTACGCATCCATCGCCACCCGCACACCTGGGAGCTGCTGACCCCGCTGCGTGGCCGTTTCTTGGTGCTGACCTATGACGAATCAGGCAAAGTCGCCGACCGCCTGTGGCTCGGCGGTGAGACTCGCCTGCTGGAGATCCCCGCCAATACGTGGCATAGCGTTCTGTCGCTGGATGAAGGCGGCGTGATTTTTGAAGTGAAGCACGGCGCCTATCAGCCGGTCACCGAAGAAGATTACCTGCCGGGCTCTGCGCCAGAGGGCGACGAGCGCGTCAAAGCGACACTGGAATGGTATGCGAATGCCGAAATTGGGGATGTGTTTGCTGTCTAGTCTGCCACAGAGTAAGCGTTAACGACGCAGCAAGGTTGAGTTCGGCCAGCGCGTAGACACCGGAATGGACACAGAGGCCATGAGGATGTCGAACACTGCCCGAACTCAAGATTGCCGGTAAGTTAGCTTACTGCCTCTAACCTTGCGTAGGCCGCAACCAGCCACTTGATCCCTTCGCCGGGGAACGCGACCTGCAAGCGGCTGTGCTCGCCGCTGCCTTCCATGTTAACGATAGTGCCTTCGCCGAATTTCGGGTGCATTACGCGCTGGCCGAGTTTAAAGCCGGTATCGCTGGTGCTGACCGGCGTTCCCATGCGTTTATGGCTGACCGGGCGCGACACGCTGGCGCGCAGGCGGACTTCCTCGACGCAGTTTTCTGGCAGTTCGCCCACAAAGCGCGAAGGCCGGTGGAACACCTCTTTGCCGTACAGACGGCGCGTTTCAGCGTAAGTCAGCGTCAGCTTTTGCATGGCGCGGGTTACGCCGACATAGGCCAGACGGCGCTCTTCTTCCAGACGGCCGCCCTCGTCGAGCGACATCTGGCTTGGGAACATGCCCTCTTCCATGCCGACGATAAACACCTGCGGGAACTCCAGACCTTTTGCCGAGTGCAGCGTCATCAGCTGCGTGGCGTCCTGATTGGCATCGGCCTGCCCCTCACCGGCTTCCAGTGCGGCGTGGGAGAGGAATGCCTGCAGCGGCATCAGGTCCTGATCTTCATCCTGATAGCTGAACTGGCGCGTCGCCGTCACCAGTTCCTCAAGGTTTTCAATTCGCGCCTGGCCTTTCTCGCCCTTCTCCTGCTCATACATCATGAACAGGCCGGAATCTTTAATCACGCGGTCCGTCTGCACGTGCAGCGGCATATCGGCAGTTTCATGGGCCAGTGCGTCAACCAGTTCGCAGAAACGTTGTAATGACGCCGCGGGGCGGCCCGCCAGCACTTTCTCTTGCAGCAGCACGCGGGTGGATTGCCACATGGTCAGCTGTCGGTCACGGGCAGTCTGGCGCACCACGTCCAGCGTGCGATCGCCAATGCCGCGCGTCGGCGTGTTGACCACGCGCTCGAAGGCGGCGTCGTCATTGCGGTTGGCCATCAGGCGCAGATAGGCTAAGGCGTCTTTGATTTCCTGACGCTCGAAGAATCGTTGCCCGCCGTAGATGCGATAAGGCATCGCCATTTGCAGTAAAGCTTCTTCCAGCACGCGCGACTGGGCGTTGCTGCGATAGAGGATAGCGCAATCTTTCAGCGCGCCGCCGTTGTCCTGCCACGTCTTGATACGGTTGACCACGAAACGCGCTTCATCCAGCTCGTTAAAGGCGCAGTAGAGGGAAATCGGCTCACCCTCTGGGTCTTCGGTCCACAGATTTTTACCCATTCGCCCGCTGTTGTTGGCAATCAGGGTGTTGGCCGCGGTCAGAATGTTGCTGGTGGAGCGATAGTTCTGCTCAAGGCGAATGGTGTGCGCGTTAGGGAAATCTTTCAGGAAACGCTGAATGTTTTCGACCTGAGCGCCGCGCCAGCCGTAGATTGACTGGTCATCATCGCCAACGATCATCACATTATTGTTATTGCCTGCCAGCAGGCGGATCCAGGCATATTGAATGCCGTTGGTGTCCTGAAACTCGTCCACCATCAGGTTGGTAAAGCGTTCGCGGTAGTGCTGAAGAATGTGCGGCTTGTTGAGCCACAGCTCGTGGGCGCGCAGCAGCAGCTCGGCGAAGTCCACCAGCCCGGCGCGGTCACAGGCCTCTTGATAAGCCTGATAGATGCGCAGCCAAGTGGCTTCCACCGGATTGTTGTACGTCTCGACGTGCTGCGGGCGCAAACCTTCGTCTTTTTTGGCGTTGATGTACCACATCGCCTGACGCGGCGGCCACTGTTTGTCGTCAATATTCAATGCTTTAACGATGCGTTTCAACAGGCGCAGCTGGTCATCGCTGTCGAGGATTTGGAAGTCCTGCGGCAGATTGGCGTCCAGATGGTGGGCGCGCAGCAGGCGATGCGCCAGACCGTGGAAGGTGCCGATCCACATGCCGCCCTGACTGGTGCCAATCAGCTGATCGATACGATGACGCATCTCCGCCGCGGCTTTGTTGGTAAAAGTCACCGCCATGATGGAATACGGCGAGCAGTTCTCTACCGACAAAAGCCAGGCAATGCGGTGTACCAGCACGCGGGTCTTGCCGCTGCCCGCTCCCGCCAGCACCAACAGATTGCTGCGCGGCGCGGCCACGGCTTCACGTTGTTTTTCATTTAAGCTGTCGAGCAGGTCAGAAACGTCCATAGGCACCGTAGGTCTGGATGAGAAAAGCATCCACGGGGGACGCTTTTCTACTGTGAATTTATACAGAGAATGAGGGGATTATAGCAATGCTGTCAGCGATGCCAACTGCGAAATCTCAATGTGGGGTAGCAGGCGGGCATCTTTGACCTGCATCAGGTTGCCTTCGCGCAGGTTTATCCAGCAGGCCTGCATGCCGCAGCTTACTGAACCGGCGACATCGGTGGTCAGGTCATCGCCGACGTGCAGGAACTGCTCAAGGGGGATGCCGAGCTTCTCAGACGCCGTTTGGTACATGTCGACGTAAGGCTTGGCACGCCCGTCGGGGCCGCCGCGCAGGGTAAATTGGAAGTACTGCGATAGGCCACAGGCTTCCGGGTCGGCATTACCATTGGTGATCGCCACCAGCGGCCAGCGTTTGGCTAAGGCCGCCAGCGCATCGTGGTTTTCCTGCGGAACGGTGATTTGACTGCGCCAATGGGCGAAGTTTTCCATCGCCGCATAGGAGCCTTCGCTGGCCTCGTTTTCGTTTAAGCCAGAACGCTTCATGGCGTGAAATACCGCCTGACGCCGCCACTCGGTAACATCGTGATAAATCTCGCCGTCCTGCTCCAGCAGCTCGGCGCGCACTTCGCGGATAAACTCGCTTTGCAGATTCGCCAGCGCGGGGTGATAGCCCTGAATAAATTTCAATGTTTCGACATCGGTGCGACGGATAACCGGATAATTGTCATAAAGCGTATCGTCTAAATCGAAGCTGATCGCCTCAATCCGGTTAAGCGGACGGTAAAACTTCATCAGGTTTTTCCTCGTTTAGCGCGTGGATGTGCGGCATCGTACACCGACGCCAGATGTTGGAAGTCGAGATGGGTATAGATTTGGGTGGTCGATAAATTCGCGTGGCCCAGCAGCTCCTGCACGGCGCGCAGATCCCCACTCGACTCCAGAACGTGCGTCGCAAAGGAGTGGCGCAGCTTGTGCGGATGAATATGGCTATTCACTCCCTGCTTAACGCCCCACTCGGCAAATCGCTTTTGTACATTGCGCGCCGAGATACGCTTGCCCTGGCTCGACAGGAATAAGGCGTCATCTTCCGGCCCAAACAGGTCGCGCAGCTCCAGCCAGTGCTCAATCCACGTCACCGCCGTGCGGCCTATCGGCACTTTGCGCTCTTTGCTGCCTTTCCCCACCACCCACACTTCGCCCGAGGCCAAATCCAGATGGCGCGTATTGACGCCAACCATTTCAGACAGACGCAGCCCCGCGCCGTACATCACTTCCAGCATGGCGCGATCGCGCACCGACAGCGGGTCGTTGAGGTCGATATCCAGCAATTTATTTACTTCATCGACGTCGATATTTTTCGGCAGATGCTTAGGCGCGCGCGGCGTGGCAATGCCTTTCGCCGGGTTGGCAGGCAAAACGCCTTGAAACACTAACCAGTCGAGGAAGCTGCGCAGCGCCGACATGCGCAGAGCCAAACTGGCGGCGCCAAGCCCGGCGCGTTTGCTGCGAGCTAATAACATGCGGACTTTGGGGGCATCCAACTGCTGCCAGTTGGCGATATTAATTTCACTTGCCATAGCCACCAGCGTTTCGAGTTGGCGTCCGTAGCTGGTTGAGGTGAGCGGACTGAGCTGGCGCTCAACCCGCAGATAACGCAAAAAAGCCTCGACTGCGGTATTCAGCGGCGAGTCAGTTTGCTGGCTCATGCCCGTTCTATCCAGCGTTCCAGCAAGCCCGGCAGCATTCGCGCTAACTGGTTGAGCATCACTGTGCCCATCCCCGGCTGATAATGTTGCGGGTCGCGGCTGCTGAAAATTAGCATGCCTAGCTCGCCTTGTTCCCCCATCAGGGAGAGCGCCACGGAGCCGACGGCTTTGGCCTGCGGCAATACCAGCAGCAACTCGGGGCCATTCAGGCTGCCGAGGAAGTGGTGGGTATCGCCAAGGCGTTGAATACGCAGAGATTCAAAGGCGCTGCGGCTGAGCGCTAAATGGGTGAAGTCCGACGGCGCGCCAATGCGCCAGCTTTCGCTAAACAGACGCACATTGGCACCGGCGAGGCCCAGCCCGCGCGCCCAGCGTTGCAGGCGATTGAGCATATCTTGCAGACTGGTGGCCGCCGCGAGGGTGGCCTGCAGATCGATTAAGCGCCCGAACAGGGCTTCGTTTACCGAAGCCTGCTCCATCAATAAAGTGATCTCTTCTTCCAGTTGGC
Source organism: Ewingella sp. AOP9-I1-14 (assembly GCF_052375995.1). Taxonomy (NCBI): domain Bacteria; kingdom Pseudomonadati; phylum Pseudomonadota; class Gammaproteobacteria; order Enterobacterales; family Yersiniaceae; genus Ewingella; species Ewingella sp. AOP9-I1-14. The sequence goes on along the minus strand of NZ_JBQSVA010000010.1, from coordinate 44,833 downwards.
CGATGTGATGACGCTGACGCCCCAACTGCCATTCCACCAGGGAAACGCTGCCTTTAACCGGGTGCGGCACGTGCATCTGCTCGACGCTGCGCGCGTTACGGATAAAGAAATCGGGGTTTTGTAGCAAATACTGCATCACGCTTTCATCGTCTAGCTCGATGGCGGCGTCTAACTGGTCGTCAAGATTGTTCATAGATGAATAAATCCGTCGTATACGTGGGTGGCTGGCCCGGTCATATAAAGTGGATGACCCGGTCCTTTCCAGCGAATGTCGAGGCTGCCTCCCGGCAGTTCCACCTGAACTTCTTCAGCAAGTATGCCCTGCTGAATGCCGACGGCAACTGCCGCACAGGCGCCACTGCCGCAGGCCTGAGTTTCACCCGCGCCGCGCTCATAGACGCGCAGTTTGACCGAGTTTCGGTCAACCACCTGCATAAAGCCGACGTTCACGCGCTCAGGAAAACGCTCGTGGCTTTCCAGCAGCGGGCCTAGCAGCTCAACGCTTGCCGTGGTGACATCTTCGACCTGCAACACGCAGTGCGGGTTGCCCATCGAGACCACGCCGCAGAATACCGTATGTTCTTCAGCGCGAAGAATATAGGTCTTTTCCTGCTTAGGCGCGCGGAACGGCACCTGCTGAGGTTCAAAAATCGGCTCGCCCATATTCACTTGTACCAGTTCGTCCTCGGTGACGGTTAATACCATACGACCGGTTTGCGTACTGACGCGAATATCACGTTTATTGGTTAAGCCTTTGATACGAACAAAGCGGGCAAAGCAGCGCGCGCCGTTACCACACTGGGCAACTTCGCTGCCATCCGCATTGAAAATACGGTAATGGAAATCCAGTTCGGGATCGTAAGGTGGCTCAACCACCAGCAGTTGGTCAAAGCCAACACCGCGAAAACGATCGGACAGACGACGGATCAATTCTGGAGAGAAATAAACATTTTGAGTGACGGCATCGACGACCATAAAGTCGTTGCCCAGGCCGTGCATTTTGGAGAACTGCATATTTTACTCCGCTTACCGCTGGTCAAATCCAGTCGCAATGATCCCTTAATCTACTGTGTTTTCCGCTAAAAATCTTACCGGAAGCGCAATATGTTCACGCCGTTAGTCGCGCGTTCTAGTGCCGAGCTTTTCTGGTGAAACGCCATTTTCTTGTGATGAACCATCGCCCGGCGTGCCTTTGACCTGACCGTTTTTATTGGTCGTCGAGCCATCGGCTGGCGGGAAATAGAGTGGGCCTTTTAGACCACAACCTGAGAGCGAAAAGAGTAATGTCGCGGCCAAAGACCAGCGTAAAGCGTTTTTCATTTTATGAATGCCTGTAATTCATGCGACCAAGCTCTCTATAATCGCAGGTGGATCATGAAAAGCAATAGGAATGACGATTTCGGGCCGCAGGTTTTAGTCGTTTGCTGCGAAGAAAGCCTATCTCCAACGGGAGAGATTAATGCAGCTGGAAGCGTTGGGGCACTTTTGCCGATTCAGGCGCGTTGTCGCCCACGGTGGCGCAAAGATGAGACAGCGGGTTGTTGCGGAACGGGATCACCTGCGTGCGGTCATCAAGCGAAACAATCTGATAGAACTGCGGCAAGTTGAAATTGATAAAGCTCGAACCATAGGTAAAGCGGTCGTGGGAGGACGAGTAGAAGCGGCTCACGTCACGCACCAAATCCTCTTTACTGCCTTCACAGTGGTGGTAAACCTCAACGCGGTTGGCTTCATCCAGTATATAGATGTTGAAGCCCACCTCATCATTCCCCTCTTCAAAGAAGAACTGGATGATACCTTCGCTGGCATAGCCATCAATCACCGCCGGAAGGTGCGCCTGGTCGGTCTGCACTTTGACAGACAGGCCGTGCAGTTTGTTATTGGAAATCGCGCCGTAGAACTCAATGGCGTTTTCCAGCTTCTGCACCGACACGCTCAGGCGTTCGAAGAATAATCCCCAGGTCTGGCCGGAAACGCGCACGGCTTTGAAACGGCCCGGCTCGAGGCGTTTGCTCGACAGGCGCAGCTCGATGCACTCAGACACCAGTTGCTGAATACGGGTGCGAATCAAACCGCGCAGATGCTGGCTGTAGCAGAACACTTCCACCGATTCCGGCGGCGCGGCGTCCTGATGCATTTTGCCCAGAATGGTTTTCAGCGCTTCAAGCACCGCCTGCTCGCCGCTGAAATGCAGAGTACGCACTTCATTCCACGAGTTACGGTAAAGCAGGTCAATACTGCCCACCAGGCACTGCTGTTGCTGGCCGAAGCTGAAAACGTCCAGCTTGCGGAAGTCGAAATGCACCACCTGATTGCGGAAGGCCGCGGTCGGGTCATGCTCAAGGTTGACGATGATCGCCAGATGGCGGATTTCACACGGGCTATAGAGCGCTTTTGGCGTCGGAGCAGGCAAACGCAGCGGGAAGTGATGCGCCACGTCGGCCACCAGTTCACGTAACTTGGCGATATCGCACAAGTTGCCGCTCTTAATGTGCAGGCGCGTGGTCGGCGTCAGCAGGCCGTTGAAGTAGGCCCAGGCCACCAACTTGTTCAGATAACGGTTATATTCCAGCGGCTGATGGCTGACGATAGATTCCATCGACGGCGACTGGTTATACAGATACCAACCCGCGCGGTTCGCACGGCCAATTGGCACGTGGATGAAGGTCAGGTCGCTTTCTGATAAGTCAGGGGAGATCTGCGGGTTAACCAGCGTCACCTTGCCCGGCAGGGCTTCAAAAGCGGCGTACAACTTACGGGTCAGCACGCCGATATCCTGCGGGCTGGCGCTGACGCTTAAGTTGTTGCGGCGAGCGAAACGAATCAGGTTACGGTAGCTCTGCATCATGGCGTCGAGCAGTTCGTTATGTGCTTCGCGGACGCGCTCGATTTTCCAATTTGCGCGGTTATCCAAAATCGCCAGACGCTCTTCGCTCCAACCCCACTCGCTGACCAGTTGGGTCAGGATTTCGCGACGCCAGCCCACGGAAGCGCGGGAGCGCGACAGCTTTTCGCACACTTTTAAGTAGAAGCAGCGGCGGACTAAATCGAGGCGAGTAGTGTCTTCAATCTGGGTGAGGTAGCGGGTTACGCGGTCGAGCATCATGCAGTAGGAGTCGAGGCCGAAACAGACGATTTCGCCCTGATGCAGACGCTGTTTGATGTCCATCGCCAACAGCTGGGTATTCGGGTACTCCCACGAATAAGCTTCCAGCAGCAGGGTTTTCAGCACCGCCTTGTAAGGCGAATCGATACTTTTATAGAGCTGCCACAGGCTGGCACCGAAATACTCTTCGGCAGACAGCGTGCTCAGGCCGCCGAGATCCAGCCATTCGTTTGGCGTCAGCGCGCCCTGCGCGTATAGCGACAGGACGTACTCGTCGTAATGCCCCTCTTCCTCGCCCGGCACCATATTCCACAGAATACGTTTCCCAGCCAGACGCACGGCAGTACGATAGAATTCATCGAGCAGTAAAATGTGCTGGGTCGAACCACAGTCTTCGCCGCCAAGGCTGCCACTTTCATTGTGGCGGAAGCGGTTCTCGTCGATCAGGAAGAAGCTCAGTTCCACGCCCAGCGAAGCGGCCCATTTTTCCAATAGGCTGCATTTTTCCTGCAGGCGGTTGCGCTCTTCGTTGTCGAGCCAGGATTGGTGACACACCCAGATATCTAAGTCTGAGTTGTGACTTTGACCAATGGAGGAGGTGCTACCCATGGAGTAAACGCCGGTGATCGGCAGTTCGCCCTTGGCCATCTCATCAAGCGGGCTGCCCCATTTCTCTTGAAGATCAGCAAGATAGTCGTTTTGAGTATCATCAGGCGTGAAAATGCAGACGCCGTGAGGAACCTTACCCTCAAGGTATCCCGGCATCAAAGGATGATGGTGATGTAGTAAAACTGGCAGAAGACTGTAGACCTGTTGGAAAGCCGGCCCCATGGCCGCTAAGGCGCGATCTACGCGAAGTTGGTTGATCGCATCCAATCTCTGCTTCAATGTCTCGATATACAAGTACAAGACTTTTTCGCCTGATTTTCCAGTGTCTCGAAATAACCCCGTTCCAAAGCCGTCATTTGTCGAAAAGCAGAATTAGTTGACGGATAAATGCTGGAAACGTGATCAATTTAACACCTTGCCGATTGACCGTAAAGGAAGTAACGCACCACAATTATTCTTCTGCTACTATGCATTTTACTTCTTTAACACCTGCGTAACAATTCCCTTTTGTGCTGCTTTCTTTCCTTTATTACCTTTTAACAAAATCATGCAATTTACTGCCCGTTTGCAAATTATCGTCACAAAGCGATGGATGCTCGCGATGGCTTCTTACGCTGACAGCTTTCCTCTGTCGGTGGTAGGATGGTCAGCGAAATAGTAAAACGGTAACAAGCATGTTAGACAAAATCATTCGAATTGCCACCCGACAGAGCCCGCTGGCTCTGTGGCAGGCACAGTACGTTCAGAAGCAATTAATGGCCTGTCATCCCGGTTTGCAGGTCGAACTGGTTCCGATGGTCACCAAAGGCGACATCATTTTAGACACCCCGCTGGCCAAGGTGGGTGGTAAAGGTCTGTTCGTCAAAGAGCTGGAATTAGCCATGCTCGACGGTCGCGCGGATATCGCGGTTCACTCAATGAAAGACGTTCCGGTGGAATTCCCGGAAGGCTTAGGTCTGGTGACGATTTGCGAGCGCGATGACCCGCGTGACGCCTTCGTGTCCAACCATTACGCCAGCCTCGCCGACCTGCCGCAAGGCAGCGTCGTAGGCACCTCGAGCCTGCGCCGTCAGTGCCAACTGCGCGAACAGCGCCCCGATTTAGTGATTCGTGATTTACGCGGCAACGTCGGCACCCGTCTGGCGAAGCTCGATAACGGCGACTACGACGCGATTATTCTCGCCGTCGCTGGCCTGAATCGCCTTAATTTGCAAGACCGCGTGCGCACCGCGCTGACGCCGGAAGAGTGCTTGCCGGCCGTGGGCCAAGGCGCCGTGGGTATCGAATGCCGTCTTGATGACAGCGAAACCCGCGAACTGCTGGCTCCGCTGGCACACCGCGAAACCACGCTGCGCGTGCTGGCCGAACGTGCCATGAACACGCGGCTGGAAGGCGGATGTCAGGTGCCAATTGGCAGCTATGCGGAAATCGACGGCGACCAAATCTGGCTTCGCGCCCTGGTCGGCGCACCCGATGGCAGCCAAATGGTGCGTGGCGAACGGCGTGGCAACACGGCAGACGCCGAGCGCATGGGGGTTGATCTGGCCGAAGAGCTGCTGGCCAAGGGCGCCCGTGAAATTCTGCAGGAAGTCTACCAAGGTAATCCGCCAAAATGAGTATATTGGTAACCCGCCCCTCTCCTTCTGGAGAACTGTTGGTCAGTAGACTAAGAACGCTTGGTCGGGTTGCCTATCACTCCCCTTTGATTGAATTTGCGCCGGGAAGGGAACTCGCGGTTCTGCCGAACCTGCTATCCTCTTTAAACCAGCATGACTTAGTGTTTGTGCTTTCCCAGCATGTTGTTAAGTACGCAGAACGTGCTTTACAGCAGGTAAATCAGCCATGGCCCGAGCACGTCAATTATTACGCGATTGGGCGCACCACCGGCCTGCTTTTCCATCGTGTGAGTAGCCTGCCGGTGATTTATCCACACGACGGCGAAACCAGCGAAGTGCTGCTCAACCTGCCAGATTTACAACATTTGGCGGGGAAAAAAGCGCTGATTTTGCGCGGCAATGGCGGACGTGAACTGCTGGCTGAAACGCTGCGGGAACGCGGCGTAGAAGTGACTTACTGTGAGTGTTATCAGCGCAGCCAGATTTATTACGATGGCAGCGAGCAAAGCTCGAGCTGGCAGCGCGCCGGTATCAATACGCTGGTGGTCACCAGTGGAGAAATGTTAGAACAGCTTTATACGTTAGTTCCTGATTACTATCGCCAATCTTGGCTACTACGCTGTAGCCTGATAGTGGTCAGTGAACGCTTAGCGACCCTCGCCCGCCAGTATGGCTGGCAGGATATTCGGGTCGCTGAAAACGCAGATAATGATGCGCTAATTCGTGCATTAAAATAACCTGACTAAGGGATGTGCCAAGATGACGGAACAAAAAAATCCTTCCGCACAGGATGACATGATCACCCCTGCGGCTGAGAGCCCCCAACAGCCAGATGTTGATCACCGTGAAAAACCACAAGATATTCAGTTAGATCGGCAAAATGAGCAGCTGAATGCTTTGCGTAAAAAACAGCGCACTGCGCCAGTTCTGGGTGCTATCGCCATCGTATTGGTGATTGCCTTAGGGGCGGGTCTTTACTATCACGGACACACTCAGGGACTGAAGCAAACGGCGGCAGTTGATGAGCTACAAGACCAACTTATCGCTTTGCAGAAAACCCAGCAGCAGGACAAGCAGCAAATTGCCGACCTGCTCAGCCAACAAGACAAATCGCAGCAGACCAGCGAGCGTCAGCAAGCCTCTTTCAGCCGCCAGTTGAACGAGTTGCAGGATAAAGTTGCCAGCATTTCCGGCAGCGATGCCAAAACCTGGCTGCTGGCTCAGGCCGACTTCCTGGTGAAGCTGGCCGGCCGTAAGCTGTGGAGCGACCAAGACGTCACCACCGCCGCCGCGCTGCTGAAAAGCGCCGACGCCAGTCTGGCCGACATGAATGACCCAAGCCTGATTGAGGTGCGTCGCGCGCTGAATGAGGATGTGTCCAGCCTGTCGGCGGTCACTCAGGTCGACTTCGACGGCATCATTCTAAAGACTAATCAGCTGACGAATCAGGTAGATAACCTGCGTCTGGCCGACAACGACAGCGATGAAGCGCCGATGGATGACGACGGCACCAGCCTGTCCAGCTCCCTCAGCGAATGGCGTCAGAACCTCACCAAGAGCTGGCATAACTTTATGTCAGATTTCATCACCATTCGCCGCCGCGATAGCAGCGCAGAGCCTCTGCTGGCGCCGAATCAAGATGTCTATCTGCGCGAGAATATCCGCTCCAAGCTGCTGATTGCCGCCCAGGCCGTGCCGCGCCATCAGGATGAGATCTACAAACAGTCGCTTGAATCCGTTTCCACCTGGGTTCGCGCCTACTTTGATACCAGCGACCCGGCAACCAAAGCTTTCCTTGAAGATGTGGACAACCTGAGCCAGCAGTCTATTTCGATGGACGTCCCGGACCAGCTGAAAAGCCAGCCGATGCTGGAAAAACTGATGCAAACCCGGGTGCGTAATCTGCTTCAGCAGCCCGCAGCCTCTACTCAGGGGGAATAACGCATGCTAAAGGTCTTAGTGTTATTCCTGATTATCATCGCCGGGATTGTGGTCGGCCCGATGCTCGCTGGGCATCAGGGTTATGTGTTGATCCAAACCGACAACTACAACGTTGAAACCAGCGTTACCGGCTTGGTTATCATGTTCGTGGTGCTGATGCTGGTTCTGTTCTTCATTGAATGGATCCTGCGCCGCGTGTTCCGCACCGGCGCACGCACTCGCGGCTGGTTCGCCGGGCGTAAAAGCACTAAGGCGCGTAAACAGACGCAGGCTGCCATGTTAAAACTGGCGGAAGGCGACCATCGTCAGATGGAAAAACTGTTGGCGCGCAATGCTGACCACGCCGATCAGCCGGTAGTGAACTACCTTCTGGCGGCGGAAGCGGCGCAGCAGCGCGGTGATGACATTCGCACCAATCAGTATCTGGAACGCGCCGCCGAACTCGCCGATATCGACCAGATGCCGGTGGATATCACCCGCGTGCGTATTCAGCTGGCGCAGGGAGAGATCCACGCGGCGCGCCACGGCGTGGATCGTCTGATTGGTCAGTCTCCGCGCCATCCGGAAATCCTGCGTCTGGCCGAGCAGGCCTATCTGCGCACCGGGGCTTATGCCTCATTGCTGGAGATTTTGCCGTCTATGGCAAAAACGGGCGTGCATGACGATGAAGAGCTGCGCGTGCTGCAAGAACAAGCCTATATCGGCTTGATGAATCAAATCATGGCCGAGGAAGGCAGCGACGGACTGAAACGTTGGTGGAAAGACCAGAGCCGCAAAACTCGCCATGAAGTGGCCTTGCAGGTCGCCATGGCGGCGCATCTGATTGAATGCAACGATCAGGACTTAGCGCAGGAAGTGATTCTGGACGGCATAAAGCGCCAATATGATGAACGTCTGGTCGCCATGATGCCAAAACTGCGTTCAGGTAATCCTGAACAGCTGGAGAAGGCGCTGCGTCAAATCATCAAGCAAAATGGCTCAACCGCGCTGCTGAGCAGCACGCTGGGGCAGCTGTTGATGAAACACGGCGAGTGGGCGCAGGCGGCGGAGTCCTTCCGTGAAGCACTCAAACAGCGCCCGGACGCCTACGACTACGCATGGCTGGCCGACGCGCTGGATAAGCTCCACAAACCGGCAGAGGCCGCAGAAATGCGCCACAAAGGCTTGATGCTGACACTGAACAACTCGCAAGAGCAGTAAGCTTCGAGCGGCTAGAAATACTTATTGCAGAAAGGCTCCTTCGGGGGCCTTTTTTATTTCTGTCAATAAGATACGAGTTACCAGTGATTCGGGTAAGGGAGTGCAGCCAACGCCTCTGCGGCTTGAAGGATGACGGGTATTTAGGCAAAAAAAAACACTTGCCGATAGGCAAGTGCATAAAACAATCAGGTCTAAGACAACAGGGGAGTGCCTCACTCAACGATTTGCCTGCTGGTTGATAAATGCCTGATGAGAGGCGCTTATCGGTCAGATAGACAATAGGCACTATAAAGTGGCTCTGCGTCATTCCCAGTTTTATGAAGCCCTAAGGCAAACATAGGAGGTGGAATGAGCATCTACGCAGTAATTATTGCAGATTGCGTGCCACAATTCTAAAAATCATCTCCAATTGACTCAATAAACATTTATCATTTTGATTTTAGATGAATTTATAAGAGATAAATTTTCTCACGCCTTTGCGCGCTGAACCTCCCCCTAAGCCAATCCCCGACTTAAATGAAATAAGTGTTGCTGGCAAACGACACCCTTCTCAAGTGCTCTATAAGACCATAAATTTCAATGAATTAAGTGTCACCGGATAGCGACAAGCATAGGTATGGATGTTGCTGAAGGGAGACAAGAGTTGGAAAGAGGGAATTGATAAACTCCAGACGAAAAAAAACCTGCTTTAAAAAGCAGGTTTCTTCGAATTGGTCGGCGAGAGAGGATTCGAACCTCCGACCCACTGGTCCCAAACCAGTTGCGCTACCAAGCTGCGCTACTCGCCGATGTCGTGCATCTTACTACTTTTTAATGCTAACAGCATCATTTAAATGCGTTTTGTGTGTGGTGCGAAGGGAGGGACTCGAACCCTCACATCCTAAGGACACTAACACCTGAAGCTAGCGCGTCTACCAATTCCGCCACCATCGCATGTCACATTCACAAAATCATTTAAAAAATTTGGGGTGGCTAATGGGACTCGAACCCACGACAACTGGAATCACAATCCAGGGCTCTACCAACTGAGCTATAGCCACCATTTCAAACTCTTCCACACGTGAACTGTTCAACATCAAACAGTACCACCGCAACTCTAGCGCAAACTTAATGGTGCGCCCGACAGGATTCGAACCTGAGACCTCTGCCTCCGGAGGGCAGCGCTCTATCCAGCTGAGCTACGGGCGCTTAGCGCCGTTGCGGGTGGGGATACTACGGTTTTAATGCCACCCTGTCTAGTGCTTTTTATTGGAAAAGTTGCGTTTGATTGCTCTTTGTCCAATACGCATTAAAAGTAGGCGTCTTACCTTCCCCACCCATGACTTACGACGTTATTTTAGGCTTTCTGCCGGTAGAGATGCTCGCTTGTGCATCCCCAGCCCGAAGTATATCAAGCTGATCGCCGCGATGAAAATACCGCCTACCAGCAAAGATACCCGCGTATCGGGGTTTATCGCCATTCCGACCAGCACGCAGGCCAAAAATGCCAGCGTCAGATAGTTGACGTAAGGGAACAGTATCGATTTAAACGGATGGTCTTTCAGCTTCTCTTTGTGCGCCTCGCGAAAACGCAGCTGGCTGACCAATACCACGAACCACGGCACCATGCCCGGCAGCACGCTGGCGCTGTAGACATACACAAACACTTTCTCTGGGTTGGGAATGACGTAATTCAGGCATGACCCTACCACCAGCACCGCGATAGACACTGTGATGCCATGCACCGGCACGCCGCTTTTCGACACTTTCCCCAGAAACGCCGGAACCTGACGATTCTTCGACAGCGCGTAGAGCATGCGCCCGCAGCTGTACATCCCGCTGTTACAGCCCGACAGCGCCGCCGTCAGCACCACAAAGTTAATAATCCCCGCCGCCGCCGTGATACCGATTTTGGCGAAGGTCAGCACAAACGGGCTACCGTGGGTGCCCATCTCATTCCACGGGAAGATAGTGATGATGACGAAGATTGCGCCGACGTAGAAAATCAGAATACGCCACAGGATGTTATTGATGGCGCGCTTTAGCGTCACCTGCGGGTTCTTGGCCTCACCGGCAGTGATACCCACCAGCTCGACACCCTGATAGGACGCCACCACGATACACAGGGCGAACAGGAAGCCTTTCCAGCCGCCGGCAAAGAAACCGCCGTGCGCCGTCAGGTTGCCAAAGCCAATGGGCTGGCCATGGTTGCCGAAGCCAAAGAAAATCACCGCCAGCCCCACCACGATCATCACAATAATGGTGGTGATTTTGATCAGCGCGAACCAGAACTCAAACTCGCCGTAGAGCTTAACCGCCGCCAGATTGGCCGCAGCGACGATAGCCACGGCGGCAATCGCCGGTATCCACTGGGGTAAGTCTGGGAACCAATATTGCGCATAAACGCCAATGGCCGTGATTTCAGAGATGCCCACCGCTATCCACATGAACCAGTAGCTCCACGCGGTCAGATAGCCATAGTAAGGCCCGAGATACTTGTGCGCATAAACTGCAAAGGAACCGGCGACCGGCTCGAGATGCAGCATTTCGCCCATCGCGCGCATGATGAAGAAGACGAACACCCCGGCCAGAATATAAGCCAGTAAAACCGAAGGTCCTGCCCATTTCAGCGTACTCGCCGCCCCCATAAACAGACCCACGCCGATTGTCCCGCCCAGGGCAATCAGCTCTATATGACGGGCTTCTAGCCCTCGGTGTAGACCACCTTTTTCCTCGTTACTTGCCATAAATCCTCAATGTTATCGTTATTGTGTTTGCCTTCCGGATTGCCCGGAATGTTATTTTTATAGTCTGCTTTTCCCGCTCGGGAGTTAAAACGGGCAGTATGGTTTCGCATTTTGTGATCAGTTGCAAACCACGAATTGAGAAGCTGCGCCTCGGTTGACAACGGGCGCTGCAATAATCGGCAAATGGGCAGGAAAAACGAGAGGTGGCGCGCCGCGATAGTGAAAAAACCGCGACGCAAAGCGGGAATTAGAGCTGGTTGGTATAGTGGTAGCGCAGATATTTGAGCAGTTTTAATTGGCGGCCCAGTCGGCTTGGCTGGCGAATCAGGCGATACAGCCACTCAAGGCCGAGCTTTTGCCAGACTTTCGGCGCGCGCTTCACATGGCCGGTGAACACATCGTAAGTGCCGCCAATCCCCATATATAAGGCCTGAGGGTGAACAAGCTGGCAGTCGCGCATCAAGATCTCTTGCTTTGGCGACCCCATCGCCACGGTGACAATTGCCGGCTGTAACGCTTTCACCTGTTCCAACAGCGATTCGCGCTGCTGCGGCGTAAAATATCCATCCTGACTGCCAACAATGTTGACGTTCCACTGCGCCCGCAGCATGGCTTTGGTCTGCTCTAGCACCTCGGGTTTGCCGCCAATCAAAAATACCGGCGTCCCCTCCTGCCCGGCGCGCTGCATTAAGCCTTCCCACAGGTCGGCTCCTGCGATACGCGAAACCTTGGCTGCAGGGTATTTCCGACGAATAGAACGCACAATGCTGACGCCATCGGCATATTTGTAATCCGCCTGATTAATCAGCTCGGCGATGTCGGGGCGGCTTTCCATGGTCAGCACTTTTTCGGCGTTAATCGCCACCAGAGAGCCAGTTTTCAGCTGCGGACCGTCGAACAGGTAATTGATAAAGTGGTCCATATCGTAAAAGCCGCATAAATTTATGCCGCGAATGGAATAGGTTGGGATGTTGTTATTTGAAATCATGAATATTCCTGCGACGACGCGGGCGTCGTTGGGTTCCCTTTAGTTGAAGCATGGTCAAGCACGCGGCGTGGGCGGATAAGCCCGATGGCATCAAACATCCAGTAGAGTAATTTTGCGACCACCAGACACAAGCCAAAAATCATGCAGAAAAACACCACGCGGGAGAAGAAAGAGTCCACCCCTTCGCGCGCCAGCACGATCATATTGAATACCGCGCCGAAACAAAAGCTTTGCAGAATGGCGGCTTTGTAGGGGTTAGTCTCGGCCTTGCCCAACTCATAGAGCCAGTCGAACCATTTGATGATTAACCCCACCACCACCGCGCCGAGCGGGATAAACCAAACGCCGCCCATCACCACCAGCGAGCCGATTAGGGTCGGTGAAATCGCCAAACCAGAGTGGTTATTCAGCACGTCCCAGGTGAAGTAGTTGGCCGAGTTCAGCACCACCGCCGGGCGTTCCGGCCACAGCCAGCTTGGGATAAACACGTAAAAGTCGCGCACAATCGGCGCCAGCCCCTGAAAACTGATTTTGTCGTAGTTTTGCAGCAGCAGCCCGAGGTTTTCCCAAGGAGAGAAGGTGTCGCGAGTCAGATAGAGGAAAGTGTAGAACGCCTCGGGGCCATTCACATTCATGCCATAGCGTTTTAGCGCCAGCCAGAACATGCCGACCACCGCCATCACGCCCGCCGTCGCCAGCATCCACAGGGAAATCCAGCCGCGCACAATACCAATAAACAAGAATAAGGCGAAGGCGATGATAATGTTGGCCCGCGTGCCGCCAACAATCACATAGGTGAGCAGCCCAAAAGCCACGGTGCTGACCAAGAAGAACAGCCAGCTGCGGCTGTTTTGGCGCAGAAAATAGACCACCAGCATGGCGGGAATAAAGAAGTAGAAGAAGCGTTTTAACGCCACGCCCGACACTTCGCTGGAGAAGATCTGGCTGTAAGACTTAAGCTTAAACAGCAGAAAACCGTTGTGCAGGAAGAAGATAGACACCGTCACGATAGCCACCAGCGCCAGTAGCATCCACGTCAGGTGGGTTTCCACCCGATTCATGGTGAAAATCGGCACGCGGGGCTTGTCAGACCGCGCCCTGAGACGCGTTTTATAGCAGACGTAGTAAATGCCGTAGAAGCAGGTGGCCGCCAGCATAGCTTGCAGCAGATTCTCGACCGGCACCACTTTGACATCAAAACGAAACACCAACAGGCAGGTCAGCGGGAAGCCGAAATAGAATGTCAGCAGATAAAGCATGGAGAAGAAGACGTTGAAGTTAAATCTGACGCGGCGAAACTCTTTGTATGTCAGCGTCAGAATAAAAATCAGAGAGAGCGCGTAAACCAGGCTCAGACCGCCAAACTGGGTCAGCGTCATGATGCCGCTCCGCCCGTTACCAGCTCGATTGCCTGCTGCCAGCCCGCAATGTAGTTCGGGTTGAAGAAGTCGATATTCTGCCGATCGGCGCTGAGTAATTGGCGGCGGGCCTCGGCCACTGTCGCGCTATCCAAGGTATCGCCGTAAAACAGCACCGGCAGGTGTTGCTCCGCCAGATCCTGCCAGAACGGGTTTTTACGGCTGACCACGAAAGGCACGCCGAACTGAATCAGCAGGCAAAGAGTGCCAATCGCCTGTTGGCGGTCGAAAATGAAATAGCCCAGCGAGCAGCGACGCAGCAGGTTGAGATAGGCATCAAAGGGCATGGCGTCGGTCAGTAACTCAACATTCTCTGCCGGGAATAAGCTCAGCGCGGCGGCTCTAACCTGTTCAATGTATTGCTGATTATCCGCCGGATAGCCCATGGGGATAATCACCTTAATTTCTGCGCCAAACTGCTGGTGCAGCGAATTCAGTGCTTCAATGTGGCGATTACTGCGATCGCCGGAGTTGCCCACCAGCACGGTCATTGGCCCGGACGGTGCTGGCTGTTCGGCTGGCTGGGTCAGCGCCGGGTCCATGCGCGTCGGGAAATAGAGCAGTGATGACGCCACGCGCGGGTGCCGCTGGTGATAGTGATTCAGGTCGCCGCGAGTGCCAAACACGTGGCCAATGCGCCCCTGAGCCAAACGGCGCAGCAGATAGAACAGGCGGAATTTCAGGCTGCCAGAGGCTTCGTATAAATCCGCGCCCCAGATATGCCAACACGCCTGACGCGCTTTAATCTTGCCACTGAGCAATGCGAGCCACAGGGTCGGGTTGAACTGCCCATGCAGGAAGAACTTCTGCTGGCGATTGGCCTGAGCCTGCGCAATAACCGCCTGTGCCAGCGTTTTCTTGTCCTGATAAACTTCAATATTCAGCCGGGTAAACTCGCCAAAGGCTGATTTATCGGCGGCCACCACCATAAAGCGTCGAACCTGCTCCGGCGGCAATTGCTCCGCCAGCACGTCATTGAAGAAGCGCAAAACGGTAAGATTATGGTGCGGGATATCAGATCCCAAAACGTGAATCAGCGTCGTCATGCTCGTCTACGGTAAATAACAAAAACGATGCTGCACAGGGCGAAATAGACAATGTAAGTCGCCATGTAGGCCTGCGCAGCGCCAAGAGAACCCTTTAATGGGATGAGCCAGTGGGAGAAAGCCGTTAGCAACGCGAACTGGCTAATCTCGGTCAATATATAAAAGCGCAATGAGGCTTTGGCAATCACCAGATAGCCAAACACATAGGAGCCGACTTTGAGCACATCGCCGACCAACTGCCAGGCGAACAGGTCGCGCATGGCGGTGAACTGGTGAGAGAACAGCAGCCAAATCGCGAAATCACGCAGTAGCCAAACCATAAAGCTGGCACAGGCCACGGCGGGAATAACAAACTTCAGCGATTTAACAATTTCGTGGGAAATCGCCTGTTTATCGGTCAACCGCGACAGCGTCGGCAACAGATAGACGCTAAAAGAGGCGGTGATGAACTGCAAATAGGCGTCTGAAATGCTGCTCACGCCCTGCCAAATCCCCACCTCATCCCAGCTGTAATATTTCGCCAGCAGGTTTCGCATCATCACATAAGCCACTGGCAGGGTCACTGAGGTGATGAGGGCCATCAGGGTAAATTTGCCCAGATGGCTGGCAATGGCGCGATCAAAACCTACACGCAGGAAGTGCAGTGGAAAAGGCTTACGCCGCCAGAGCATCACTCCGGCAGGCAGCACCACCAGAGCCGGCACCAACGCCAACCCCGCCAACGCACCTTCATAGCCACCGAGCTTGAAGCAGAGTAAATAGGCCAGCAGGCCAATCAGACTGCCGCCGATCACCGCCAGCGCATTCCCCCGCGCGTCCCGATAACCTTTCAGGATGGCTTGGAAGTAGTTGGCGTAGGCGATGCCCATCTGGATAAAAGCCACGGCGCGCACTACCGATTGATACCTGTCGTGACCAAAAAGCCCGATGCTTATCGGCGCGGCGGCCAGCAGAAACACCAAGGCCAGCGCGGTAGAGAAAAACAGGATCAGGCTGGAAGCCGTGCCCAGTACCGCCTTTAAGCGCGCAGGGTCATGCTGGTGCTCTGCGACATACTTGGTGACGCCGTTGAAAATCCCAGCCCCGGACAGCACGCCGAGCACCGTTACCATTTGGCGGAAATTCCCCGCCTGCCCCACGCCGCTCGGGCCGTAGGCCACCGCCAGCAGCTTGACCACCAGCAGGCCCGCCGCAATTTTTATCAGCGTCGAGCCAGCCGTCCATACCGATGCTTTTGCCAGTGACATATCAGGAGAAGTATTTCAGCATGGTGGCGATCACGGTCTGCTGCACGTCGTCGGTCATGTTATAGAACAACGGCAGACGCACCAGACGCTCGCTTTCTGGCGTGGTAAAACGGTCTTCGCCGCTGAATCGGCCGAAGCTTAGCCCGGCAGGGCTGGTGTGCAGCGGGATATAGTGGAACACCGTCAGAATATCAGCCGCTTTCATATGGGCGATAAAGGCGTCGCGGTCGGTGATATCGTTCAGGCGCAGATAGAACATGTGGGCATTGTGCACACAGCCCTCTGGAATGGTCGGAAGCGTAATGCGCCCGGCCTGTGCCAGCGGCTGTAAAGCGCTGTGGTAGTTATCCCACAGGGCCAGACGGCGCTGGTTAATTGGCTCGGCCGCTTCCAGCTGCGCCCACAGGTAGGCCGCCTGTAGGTCGGACATCAGGTAGCTGGAGCCAATATCGCGCCAGGTATATTTGTCCACTTGCCCACGGAAGAATTGGCTGCGGTTAGTGCCTTTTTCGCGAATGATCTCAGCGCGTTCAATCAGCGCTTTATCATTGATAAGCGTCGCCCCGCCCTCGCCGCCCGCCGTGTAGTTTTTGGTTTCATGGAAGCTAAAACAGCCAATGTGGCCAATCGCCCCCAAAGCCTTACCTTTATAGGTCGACATCACGCCCTGCGCGGCATCTTCCACCACGAACAGGTTATATTTCTCGGCCAGCTGCATGATGGTGTCCATCTCGCAGGCCACGCCCGCATAGTGCACCGGTACAATGACGCGAGTCTTGTCAGTGATCGCGGCTTCAATCAGCGTTTCATCTATGTTCATGGTGTCTGGGCGCACATCGACAAAGACGATTTTCGCTCCGCGCAGTACAAAGGCGTTGGCCGTGGAAACGAAGGTGAAGCTTGGCATGATCACTTCGTCGCCTTCTTTGATATCCAGCAGCAGCGCCGCCATTTCCAGCGACGCAGTGCATGACGGGGTCAGCAGAACTTTCGCGCTGCCAAAACGCTGCTCAAACCACTGTTGGCAACGCAGGCCAAACCCGCCGTCACCACACATTTTCCCGCTGCTCATCGCCGAGCGCATGTAATCAATCTCAGTACCGAAAACCGGAGGGGCGTTAAAAGGGATCATATTTTCACCTGTACAACCAATATGCCGAGCGGGTGATTTTCCCTCCGCTGGCGAGATAAAGATTAAGGGCGGCGACATTGCCGGTTTGCGTCGCGACGTGCAAATACGACAGGCCGTGCGCCACGCACCAGTGCTTAGCGGCGGCCATCAGCTGCTTACCGATGCCGCAGGATTGCCACGCAGGCAACACCGCCAGCAGGCCAATTCGCGCCTCACCCGGCGCAATTTCGCGCAGTGAGACAAAGCCCAGTAATTCACCCGCCGCGTTTTTGATCAGCAAACACTGGTGATCGAAAGTGCCTCGCACGGCCTTCTCGGCCCACACTGCGTAGAAACGCGCGCTATCCCCGGCTTGATACCAGGGAGCGCGGAAACGGCTGTGGGTGAACGCGGCCGAGGCGGCGGCGGTGACTTGTGGGATATCGGATTCTAAGGCCGGGGTAGCCGCGCTAACGGAGTCGGTGCCACCATTGAGCGCGATGCAAACATCAATCTCGCCCTCGGCGAACTGGAAACCTGCGGCCTGAAGCGCATTCAGCGCCGCCACGTCATTCGCGCCTATCTTGGCCTGCACCAACTCAAAGCCTGAGAGGTGCGCGACGTCCAGAGGAGGCGAGCCAGGGTCAGCGTGAAACTTTGCCGTTCGCAGATGGAAAAAATCGCTTTCCCATTCAAGAAATTCGAGCGTTCCACAAAGACTCATGCTTACCTCCGGCCAAGATGATCAGCGCCAAACCCCTTTGGTATCAACAATCCAGGACTGTTTAACCCGATCGGCAGGGATCGCTTTAAAGATTTTGTGATCGACCAGCATGACCAGCAGATCGGCATTCTTCAGCGCGTCGTCCAATGAATGCAGCGTAACTTTGTCGCTCAGCGACGCGGGAAGCTGATGCACGTGAGGCTCGACGGCCCACGTCTCACCAGCGTGCCAGTCAGCAATAAGTTTGCTGACTTCCACCGCCGGACTTTCACGCAGATCATCAATGTTCGGTTTGAAAGCCAAACCGAAACAGGCAATTTTAATCTCTGATGCCCGTTTGCCGGTGGCGGTAAGGCAGTCGGCAAGCTGAGCTTTCACCCGATCCACCACCCAGTGCGGCTTGCTGTCGTTAACTTCACGCGCGGTGCGGATCAGCTTCGACTGCTCGGGGTTCTGCGCCACGATAAACCAGGGGTCAACCGCGATACAGTGGCCGCCAACGCCGGGACCGGGCTGCAAAATGTTAACGCGCGGATGGCGGTTGGCCAGCGCAATCAGCTCCCAGACATTAATACCCTGCGCATCACAAATCAGCGACAGCTCGTTGGCGAAAGCGATATTGACATCACGGAAGCTGTTTTCAGTCAGCTTGCACATCTCGGCGGTGCGCGAATTGGTCACCACGCACTCACCTTGCAGGAAAATATTATACAAATCGCAGGCGCGCTGAGAGCAAACGGCGGTCATTCCGCCAATTACACGGTCATTTTTAATTAATTCAACCATCACCTGGCCGGGCAATACGCGCTCAGGGCAGTAGGCAATATTGATATCAGCGCGGTCGCTCTCTTGCTGCGGGAAGCTCAAATCAGGGCGGCACTCTGCCAACCATTCGGCCATCTGCTCGGTCGTGCCGACCGGCGAGGTCGATTCGAGAATCACCAGATCGCCCTTTTTCAGCACCGGCGCAATGGAGCGCGCGGCGGCTTCAACATATTTTAAGTCCGGCTGATGCTGGCCTTTAAACGGCGTAGGCACCGCAATCAAAAAAGCATCGGCAGGATAAGGGCGGGTTGATGCTTCAAGGAAACCTTCATCAACGGCCTGCTTAACCAGCGCGTCGAGGTCAGGCTCGACGATGTGGATGCCACCACGATTAATGGTATCGACCGCGTGCTGGTTGATATCTACGCCAATGACTTTTTTCTGGCGCGAAGCAAAGGCCGCGGCCGTCGGCAATCCGATGTAGCCCAGCCCAATGACGGAAATCGTATGGAAGCTCATGGTGATACTCGATAATTCTTCAGTGCGTCTAAAATACGACGGCAAGCCTCGCCGTCGCCGTAAGGATTGTGCGCCCGGCTCATGCTTTGGTAGGCATTTTCGTCATTGAGCAAACGGGTCACTTCTTCGATCACTTTTTGCGTTTCTGTTCCGACTAATTTAACCGTCCCAGCGCTGACAGCTTCCGGCCGCTCGGTCGTCTCACGCATGACCAACACCGGTTTGCCAAGCGACGGTGCCTCTTCCTGAATACCGCCAGAATCGGTCAGGATCAGGTAGGACTTATCCATCAAATAGACGAAAGGCAGATAATCTTGCGGTTCAATCAGGATGACATTATCAATGCCATGCAAGATGCGGTTAACCGGCTCACTCACATTCGGGTTGAGATGGACCGGATAGACAATTTGCACTTCAGGGTGCTTCAACGCGATGTCGGCAAGCGCATTGCAAATCCGCTCAAAACCGCCGCCAAAGCTCTCCCGACGATGGCCGGTGACTAAGATAAGCTTCTTATTTTCATCGATAAACGGATAGCGGGCCGCCAACTTTTCGATCAGCGCCGCATCGCCCTGCACGCGGTCGCGCACCCACAGCAAGGCATCGATCACCGTATTACCGGTGACAAAGATGTCGTCAGCATCAATAGATTCGTGCAGCAGGTTGGCGCGGGAGGTCTCCGTCGGGGCAAAATGCCACTTCGCCAAGTGCGCCGTCAGCCGCCGATTCGCCTCTTCAGGCCACGGCGAAGAGAGGTCGCCGGTGCGCAGACCGGCTTCAACATGCCCGACGGGGATCTGCTGGTAAAACGCGGCCAGGCTGGCGGAAAAAGTGGTGGTGGTATCGCCATGGACCAAAACGATATCTGGCTTAAAGTCCTGAAGTACTGGCTTTAAACCCAGAAGAATGCGGCTGGTGATTTCGGTCAGGTCTTGCCCTGGCTGCATAATATTAAGATCGTAATCAGGTACGATACCGAACAGATGCAGGACTTGATCGAGCATTTCACGGTGCTGCGCCGTGACGCAGACTTTTGACTCAAAGGCATCATCCTGAGCCAACGCGTGCAGTAAAGGGGCCATTTTGATGGCCTCTGGTCGTGTGCCGAATATGGTCAACACTTTCACAATGAGTCTCTCTTTTCGGTTAGGCCGGGTGCGTTCCTACCGGCCAGACGAAATATCGTCTTTATTAAATGAGTTACGCGGCTGTGCGGCTCCGGCGTTTCGCCAATGCAATGCCAGCACCTACCAATGCGCCAACGGCACCCCACATGATCATCAGGAAAGCCCGGCGCGGACTGTCGCGCTTCACCGGCTCTTCCGGAGTTCGCAGGTAGCGGTAGGTCTGGAAATGGGCCGTCAACGTAGGCCCAACATTTAAGGTCGATAACATCGCCCGGTTCTGGTCATAGTCGAGGTCATAACTCGGCCCCGAGGCCTGTAGCAATTCAGCCCGCGCCTTGAGCATTGGCACACCTAACAGGAACATGTCGGAATTGGGCAACTGCTCGGCCGGGGTATCAGTACGGCTGCTATTAATGTTCTGCTGCTGGGCTATCTTTAGTGCTTGCTCAGTATTGTTGGTTTGGCGCTGGAAGATAGACTGGGCGACGGCTTCCTGACGCTTAACCTGTGCTTTCATCGATTGGGTGCGGGCAGCCCATGCGCCTTGCAGCTCGTCAAACAAGTGTTGCGCCGCGCGCTTGCTGGCGAAATTAACATATTCACGCAGCAGTTTATTGGCATCAGCGGAGGTTTCGGCGGTCAGTTTCACGCTGTCGTTCGGCACTTTCAGCGCATCTCTTGCGGTAAACTGAATGTCGCTAATCATGTCATCGAGCAGGGCAGCATCGGCACGCGCGTCGCCCTCTTTACGCTGCTGGTAATAAGGGCTGTGCAGCCAGAAATCGCGACGCGTATCGTAGGAAGCCAGCTGCATCACAAACTCGCTGTAGGCGTCGTCAGAAATCGTTGGCTGGACGCCCAGCGGGGCTACCGCATTGCGCGTATCGAGATTGCGTAAGAACTGCGCCTGAGAAAAATAAGAAGCGAGGTTGTTAACCGTTGGCCGATCGGTGATCGCCGTCGAGCTCCACTCCTGCTTCATTAAATAGGAGGAACCCAAGGCGATAACGGCAAACAGCAGCCCAATACCTAAAATCCACAGTTTTCCGCTCCAAAGAGCGCAACATAAGCCACGAATATCCAGCTCATTATCGATGGATTGAACCTCGGTTACTTTCGTCTCTGACTTCATCAAAGCTTTCAAACCTCTAAATAATGACTGATTGATAACATCACTTTGCGTGGCGAAGACGTCTTTTAATCCGCTTCAACAAGCGAGCTACCCGCCATGCACGTTTAATGCAGTAGCCATAAAATAAAAATGCCAGCAGGAACAGTATCAACATTAACCATTCAGGTACAAACCCGAGATTTTCACCAATTACGCCAATGGCGGCCAACAACGCGGCGGCCAATGTAATTAATACAAACGCCTGCCGAGGGCTAAAGCCCGCACGCATTATAAGATGGTGGATATGCTGCCTGTCCGGCGAGAAAGGGCTCATACCTTTACGGAGACGGCGGTACATAATGGCAATCATATCCATTAGGGGAATGGCAATGAGCCACAGCGCCGTTACCGGGGTCATTGGCGCTGCAACGCCCTGAGTGCTTTGCAGCAAAATCCAAATGGCAGTGAAACCGATTAATGTACTGCCGGCATCCCCCATAAAAACTTTATACCTTGGGCCGAAAACGCCGAGATTGAGCAATATATAGGGTAATGTTGCAGCAATCATGGAGAAGCACCACAGAGCCAGCTCCATGTGCCCACTCCTATACATGACAATGCCCATTGCGCCGAAGGTTACACTCGATAACCCGCCGAGCAGCCCATCAATACCATCGACCATGTTGAATGCGTTAATGGCCGCCCATACGGCAAATAGCGTAATAGGATAGCCAAACGGCCCCAATACCATGGCCCAAGGCCCGATAATATGGCCCAAATCCTTCAAAATCAGTCCGGCGAAGTACATCATCACTATCGCGACCAATGCCTGCACTAATGCGCGAATTTTAATACTGATATCAAAGCGATCGTCCATTGCACCGACAAATACCAGCAATCCCGCGCATCCGAGATAAAGCGAGCTATGGGCAATAGGGTAATCAGTGATCAGGAAAGTGAAACAGATCCCGGCAAATACAGAGATGCCACCCACCAGAGGGATCAAACCTTGGTGCTGCTTACGGTAATTAGGTTTATCAACTAAGCCGACTTTCTTGGCAACTTTTCGAGCCACAAATAAAAAGGCTAAAGAAAATAAGAAGATAATGAAGAGTTCAGTACTCATATTGAGTATGTTCACAGTAAACAGATCTCTGCAAATAGATAAGGCTGCTGATGGCCAACGTCATAAAATCTCATAGCCTTAGTGTCATATCCTTTGGTGACAATTAGGGTCTTTAACCGATAAATATGTCTTTTCCTAATCGCCAGGCAGGGTAGAGAAAGAGTCGCTGAAAGACTATCGGCGCTTATCCTAAATGTATCTCTTTTCAGAAGTTGCCATATCGTAGCCGCCATAAACGAAAAACGCCACGGATTAGCGTGGCGTTAGCTGACTTTTACAACAAATTGACGTCAAATTATGAACGTTTCATCATGTCGAAGAAATCATCATTGGTTTTGGTCATCGCGAGCTTATTAATGAGGAATTCCATCGCGTCAATTTCACCCATTGGATGGATGATTTTGCGCAGGATCCACATTTTCTGCAGCTCTTCAGAAGTGGTGAGTAACTCTTCTTTACGGGTACCAGAACGGTTGTAATCGATAGCCGGGAAGACGCGTTTCTCAGCGATTTTACGCGCGAGATGCAGTTCCATGTTGCCGGTACCTTTAAATTCTTCGTAGATAACTTCATCCATTTTAGAACCGGTATCCACCAGCGCCGTAGCGATGATAGTCAGGCTGCCGCCCTCTTCCACGTTACGTGCCGCACCGAAGAAGCGTTTTGGACGGTGCAAGGCGTTAGCATCCACACCACCCGTCAACACTTTACCGGACGCAGGCACCACGGTGTTGTAAGCACGAGCCAGACGCGTGATGGAGTCCAGTAAGATGATGACATCTTTCTTGTGCTCAACCAGGCGCTTCGCCTTCTCGATAACCATTTCTGCAACTTGCACGTGGCGAGAGGCTGGCTCATCGAAGGTAGAGGCGATCACTTCGCCTTTAACCAGACGCTGCATCTCTGTCACTTCTTCCGGACGCTCGTCAATCAGCAGCACCATCAGTACGCAATCAGGATGGTTGTAAGCAATGCTGGTGGCGATATTTTGCAGCAGCATCGTTTTACCGGCTTTCGGCGGTGCCACGATCAGGCCACGCTGGCCACGGCCAATTGGAGAAGCTAAGTCGAGTACGCGAGCGGTTAAATCTTCGGTGGAGCCGTTGCCGCGTTCCATACGCAAACGGGAGTTTGCATGTAACGGGGTTAAGTTTTCGAAAAGAATTTTACTGCGGGCATTTTCTGGTTTGTCGTAGTTAACTTCGTTAACTTTCAACAGGGCAAAATAACGTTCGCCTTCTTTAGGGGGACGAATTTTACCGGAAATGGTGTCTCCAGTACGGAGGTTGAAGCGGCGAATTTGGCTTGGAGAAACGTAGATGTCGTCGGGACCGGCGAGGTAGGAACTGTCTCCAGAGCGGAGGAAACCAAATCCATCCTGCAATATCTCCAGTACGCCATCACCGAAGATGTCTTCTCCGCTTTTCGCATGTTGCTTCAGAATTGAAAATATAATGTCTTGCTTGCGCATACGGGCTTGGTTTTCCAGCCCCATATTTTCGCCGAGTGCAATCAGGTCAGAGACCGGCGTGTTCTTTAATTCGGTAAGATTCATAATGGTGGGTTCTTAAACTCGGGGTATGTCTCGAACATCTGTCGTGAATGGGTATGGCAGGGTCATCCATGCCTGTTTGTGTAGGACACTCAATTAGCAGTTTCTGAATATAGGCCACAGGCAGTCGCACGCGGGCTATTCAAGATGGGAAGACTGATATTTGAAGGTGTCTTAAAGCCGATTTTGTCAAAACCGTTAGATTGTCAAAGCACAGTGCCGATTAAAGTTATTGTTATAAAAGCGACTTTATAGGTCTAGGCAGATGTTTTTGACACAGAGTAAAACGTTAGAATCAAACTACAGGTAAGCTCTATTTGCAGTGAGAGTAAACTTAACACGCTTATTGACAGGCGTCTAGCGGACAATATGAAAAACACGTCAGCCCGCTAAACACCTGGAGTGGGTCATCCCGACCGATTACAGATTTGCAGTCAGGAATTCTTTCAACTGACTTTTAGACAGTGCGCCAACCTTAGTTGCAGCGACTTCACCATCTTTAAATAACAGCAGCGTAGGAATACCACGGATGCCGTATTTAGGTGCTGTACCTGGGTTTTCATCGATATTCAGCTTCGCGATGGTCAGCTTGCCTTCGAACTCAGTGGCAATCTCATCCAGAATCGGAGCGATCATTTTACAAGGACCACACCATTCAGCCCAGAAATCGACCAGAACCGGCGCTGTGGCCTTCAATACATCATTGCCGAAACTGTCATCGGTTAGGTGAATAATTTTATCGCTCATGTTCTACTCCAAAGGATTATCTTTACCTTGTTGATGTAGCATTAACCAACATTAGGTTGACTTTATTTCACCGGATACGCTTTCGTAAAGCAATAGTTAGCTGATATTCTACCACACTATGAGCAAAACACACTTGACCGAACAGAAGTTTTCCGACTTCGCCCTGCACCCGCTTGCAGTTGAAGCCCTTGAAAAGAAAGGCTTTCATTACTGTACTCCTATTCAGGCATTGGCATTGCCAATCACGCTCGCTGGGCGTGATGTTGCAGGTCAGGCGCAAACCGGTACCGGCAAGACGCTGGCTTTTCTAGCGTCTACTTTCCATTATCTGCTTTCTAACCCGGCTGCTGAAGGTCGCCAGACCAATCAGCCACGTGCCTTAATCATGGCACCGACCCGCGAATTAGCCGTGCAAATTCACTCGGATGCAGAAGCACTTTCCGAGTCCACCGGTTTGAAACTGGGGCTAGCCTATGGCGGCGACGGTTATGACAAACAATTAAAAGTCCTGGAAAGTGGCGTTGATATTCTCATCGGCACTACCGGCCGCTTGATTGATTACGCCAAGCAAAACTACATCGATTTAGGCGCCATTCAGGTTGTGGTTCTCGATGAAGCTGACCGTATGTTCGATCTCGGCTTTATCAAAGATATCCGCTGGTTGTTCCGCCGCATGCCGCCGGCTAACCAACGCCTTAACATGCTGTTCTCAGCAACCCTTTCCTACCGTGTGAAAGAGCTGGCGTTCGAAAATATGAATAACGCCGAGTCGATTGAAATCGAACCGGAACAGAAAACGGGTCACCGAATTCAAGAAGAGCTGTTCTACCCTTCAAATGAAGAAAAAATGCGCCTGCTGCAGACGCTGATTGAAGAAGAATGGCCAGATCGCTGCATCATCTTCGCCAACACCAAACATCGCTGTGAAGACGTCTGGGGCCATCTGGCTGCCGATGGTCATCGCGTAGGTTTGTTAACGGGTGATGTGCCGCAGAAGAAACGCCTGCGCGTGCTGGAAGATTTCACAGCCGGTACGCTGGATATTCTGGTCGCCACCGACGTTGCTGCCCGTGGTTTACATATCCCAGCCGTTACGCACGTATTCAACTACGACTTGCCTGACGACTGTGAAGACTACGTTCACCGTATTGGCCGTACCGGCCGTGCTGGCTTAAGTGGTCACTCTATCAGTCTGGCTTGCGAAGAATATGCGCTAAACCTGACGGCGATTGAAACTTACACCGGCCACAGTATTCCGGTTAGCAAATACAATAGCGATGCCCTGTTGACTGACTTGCCTGCACCAAAACGTTTGGCCCGTTCCCGTACTGGAAACAACGGTCAGCGTCGCAACAGCAATTCTTCATCACGCCGCAGCAGCGCGCCTCGCAATAATAACCGTAAACGCACGGGCTGATTTACTATGCTGAGCTCCACCTCATTATATGCCGCAATCGATTTAGGCTCGAACAGCTTTCACATGCTGGTTGTCCGTGAGGTGGCAGGCAGCATTCAGACGCTGGCGAAGATAAAACGCAAAGTCCGTCTGGCCGCCGGCCTTGATAAAGACAACCTGCTTTCTCAGGAAGCCATGCAGCGCGGCTGGCAATGTCTGAAGCTGTTTTCAGAGCGCCTGCAGGATATCCCTCGAGATCAAATTCGCGTGGTCGCCACGGCAACCTTGCGTTTAGCCAGTAACGCCGATGAATTCTTGCAAAAAGCGCAGGAAATCCTCGGTTGTCCGGTTCAGGTTATTGCTGGCGAAGAAGAAGCTCGCCTGATTTATCACGGCGTGGCACACACCACCGGCGGTCCCGATCAGCGTTTAGTGGTTGATATCGGCGGCGGCAGCACGGAATTAGTCACCGGAACTGGCGCACAGGCCACGGCGCTCATCAGCTTGTCGATGGGCTGCGTCACTTGGCTTGAACGCTACTTTGGCGATCGTAATCTGGGTAAAGAGAATTTCGACAAAGCGGAACAAGCCGCGCTCGATATGATCACCCCGGTTGCACCTCGGCTATTGGCCAATGGCTGGCAGATTTGTGTTGGCGCGTCAGGCACCGTTCAGGCGCTGCAGGAAATCATGGTGGCTCAGGGCATGGATGAACGCATCACCCTCGCCAAGCTGCAACAGCTGAAACAGCGCGCTATCCTCTGCGGCAAGCTCGAAGAGCTAGAGATTGAAGGCTTAACGCTGGAACGTGCTCTGGTTTTCCCAAGCGGCCTGTCGATTCTTATCGCCATCTTCAAAGCTCTCAATATCGAAACCATGACCCTTGCTGGCGGCGCGCTTCGCGAAGGTTTGGTGTATGGCATGCTGCACTTGCCTATCGAGCAAGATATTCGCCAGCGCACCTTACGCAACCTCCAGCGTCGCTATCTGCTAGACAGTGAACAGGCTAACCGCGTCGCGCAACTGGCGGAGAACTTCTCGCTGCAAGTCGCCAGTGGCTGGCAGTTGGATGCCCGTGCTCGGGAGCTGTTGAACAGCGCCTGCCTGATCCATGAAATTGGCCTCAGCGTCGACTTCAGGCAAGCTCCGCATCATGCCGCGTATTTAATTCGCCATTTGGATTTACCGGGCTTTACTCCCGCCCAGAAAAAGCTGCTGGCAACGCTGTTGCAGAACCAGAGTCAGGCATTAGATTTGCCTCTGCTCAGCCAGCAAAACGCCGTACCGCCGCGCCAGGCCCAGCGTTTATGTCGCATCTTGCGACTGGCGATTATCTTTGCCAGCCGTCGTCGCGATGACACGCTTCCGGCCGTGCGCCTGCGCGCCAACGAGGACGATTTGAACGTGATTGTCCCTCATGGTTGGCTGGAGCAGCATCCACTGCGCGCAGAAGAGTTAGAGCAGGAGAGCCATTGGCAGAGTTACGCCCACTGGCCGTTGTTCATCGAAGAGAGTGGTAAGCCAGCTGTCTGATTGGCTCTGAAGTGACGTAAAATAGTAAAGGCGACCCAGGTCGCCTTTTTTGTTGCTGTTTTGCGAGCTGCTATTTTTTGGCGTTTGCCAGCTGAGCGCGGATCTTCTCCAGGTGGCTCTGCCCTTTGACCATGCGCTCCTGCGCACTCACCACTTTACGCTCGGTTTCCCACTCAAGGTCATCCTGCGGAAGCTCCAGCAGGAAACGGCTCGGCTCGGGGCGGATCAGCTCGCCGTACTGACGGCGTTCGCGGCACAAAGTGAAGATCAGCTCTTTCTGCGCGCGGGTGATCCCCACATAGGCAAGGCGGCGCTCTTCATCAACATTGTCTTCATCGATGCTGCTCTGGTGAGGCAGCAGCCCCTCCTCCATCCCGACCAAAAAGACGTAGGGGAATTCCAGACCTTTCGAGGCATGGAGGGTCATCAGTTGAACCTGATCCAGTTCTTCATCACTTTCGCCGCGCTCCATCATGTCTCGCAGGGTAAAGCGCGTCACCACCTGAGTTAGCGTCATCGGCTCGTCGAGATCGGTGCCTTCGAGCATTTCCGTCATCCAGCTAAAGAGCTGGTTAACGTTTTTCATGCGCATTTCTGCGGCTTTCGGGCTTGGCGAGGTTTCAAACAGCCAGCTTTCATAATCCACGCCGTGGATTAAGTCGCGCACGGCGGCCACCGGCTCTCTCTCAACACGGTCAGCGATGGTTCCCATCCAATGGGTGAAGCGCTGCAATGACTCCAGCCCGCGGCCGGTGAGATATTGGCTTAATCCCATGTCGAAGCTGGCTTTGAATAAGCCTTTATTGCGCTGATTTGCCCACTCCCCCAGCTTTTGCAGTGTTGCCGCACCAATCTCACGGCGCGGCGTGTTCACAATGCGCAAGAACGCGCTGTCATCGTCAGGGTTGGTCAGCACGCGTAAATAGGCCAGCAGGTCTTTAATTTCAGGCCGCGAGAAGAATGACGTGCCGCCGGAGATGCGATAAGGAATGCGGTTTTGCATCAGCATCTTTTCAAACAGCCGCGACTGGTGGTTGCCACGGTACAGAATGGCGTAGTCACCATAGTCAGTCTTATTCATGAAGTGATGGGCAATTAGCTCGCCCGCCACCCTTTCCGCCTCGTGATCTTCGTTATTGGCAGTGATGACTTTGAGTGCTTCGCCATAGCCCAGCTCGGAGAACAGACGCTTCTCAAACACGTGTGGGTTATTGGCAATCAGGATGTTGGCGGCTTTGAGAATGCGTTGCGACGAGCGGTAGTTCTGTTCCAGCTTGATCACTTGCAGCGCAGGGAAGTCCTCTTTGAGCAGCACCAGATTCTGTGGACGGGCGCCGCGCCAGGAGTAAATCGACTGGTCATCATCCCCCACCACGGTGAAGCGCGCGCGACTGCCCACCAGCAATTTCACCATCATGTACTGGCTGGTGTTGGTGTCCTGATATTCATCCACCAGCAGGTAGCGCAGCTTGTTCTGCCAGCGTTCCCGCACCTCTTCATTGCGTTGCAGCAGTAAGGTCGGCAGCAGAATCAAATCATCAAAATCGAGAATATTACAGGCGCGCATGTGGTCGTGATAAAGGCTATAGCAGAGCGCGAAGATCTTGTCGCGCTCCGATCGCGCCAGATCGGCGGCGCGCGCTGGATCAACCAGATCGTTCTTCCAGTTGGAGATCGTCGAGATCAGCTGTTGCAGCAGCGTTTTATCTTGCTCCAGCCACTTCTCGCTCAGCTCCTTGAGCAGCGCTAACTGGTCTTGGTCATCAAACAGGGAGAAATTAGATTTCATGCCGAGCGCGGCATATTCCTTTTTGATGATCTCCAGACCCAAGGTGTGGAAGGTTGAAATCATCAACCCGCGCGCTTCTTTACGACCCAGCGTTTGCGCTACGCGCTCTTTCATCTCACGCGCGGCTTTATTGGTAAAGGTTACGGCGGCAATATGACGTGCCTGATACCCACATTGACGGATCAAGTGTGCGATTTTATTGGTGATCACCCTGGTTTTACCGGAACCAGCGCCGGCCAGAACCAAGCAAGGTCCGGTTACGAATTCGACGGCGTGTTGTTGACTAGGGTTTAATCGCATGACCTGTTTTTTGCTCACTTGATGGACAAGGAGGGCGATTGTAGCAGAAAGAGAAGCTGAGATTGACTGGCTTTAGCGCCCAATTTGCATCTATGGAACACAGGCTGGATTCCACTTGGCCGCTTGCAGGTGTTACATTACGCCTCTGGAAACTCTCTCGTAAAAAGGTCTTATCATGGCGAAAACTGCCGCAGCAATGCACATCCTCGTGAAGGAAGAAGCTCAAGCACAAGAAATTCTGGCCCAGTTGAAAAACGGTGGCGATTTCGAGAAGCTGG
Source organism: Ewingella sp. AOP9-I1-14 (assembly GCF_052375995.1). Taxonomy (NCBI): domain Bacteria; kingdom Pseudomonadati; phylum Pseudomonadota; class Gammaproteobacteria; order Enterobacterales; family Yersiniaceae; genus Ewingella; species Ewingella sp. AOP9-I1-14. Next base: position 14,858 of record NZ_JBQSVA010000010.1, on the reverse strand, counting down.
CTAAGAAACACTCGACTTGCCCGTCAGGCAAAAAAGGCGGCCACTTAGGCGAGTTCAAACAGGGCGCAATGGTCCCGGCTTTCGATAAAGTGGTATTTTCCGCTCCACTGATCGAGCCACAAGGCCCGCTGCACACCCAGTTCGGCTACCACATCATTAAGATCCTGTACCGCAACTGAGTTTTCGTTTCGGCGCAGTAAAAAGAAAGGGCACCGCATTTTCATGCAGTGCCCTTTTTTTAATGCAGTACCCGCTCTAACACTGGGATATCCAAAATCATTCGAGTTGCGGACAGCCTGAAGACCCGAGTAATTCGAGCTACAGGAAGGCGGCAAATGAGGGAATCCCGATGAGCTTACTCAAGTAAGTGATTCGGGTGACCAAGTGCAGCCAACGCATCTGTAGTTCGAAGTACGAAGGGGATTAGCTTGCGACGGCGATACGCTTCATATCCGTCATATACCCACGCAGCTTATGACCCACAGCTTCGATTGGGTGATTGCGAATGGCTTCGTTAACATCACGCAGCTGCGCGTTATCAACGTTGGTGCCTGCAACAGATTTACCCAAATCGCCAGCTTGCAGCGTCGTCATGAACTCTTTCAGCAATGGCACTGCGGCGTTAGCGAACAGGTAGTTGCCGTACTCAGCGGTGTCAGAGATAACCACGTTCATTTCATACAGGCGTTTACGCGCGATGGTGTTAGCAATCAGCGGCAGCTCGTGCAGAGATTCGTAGTAAGCAGACTCTTCGATGATACCAGCAGCCACCATGGTTTCGAATGCCAGCTCAACGCCTGCTTTAACCATAGCGATCATCAGAACGCCGTTGTCGAAGTACTCTTGCTCAGCGATTTTGCCTTCAAACTGTGGTGCGTTTTCGAATGCCGTCGCGCCAGTCTCTTCACGCCAGGTCAGCAATTTCTTATCGTCGTTAGCCCAGTCAGCCATCATGCCGCTAGAGAATTCGCCGGAGATGATGTCGTCCATGTGCTTCTGGAACAGTGGAGCCATAATGCCTTTCAGCTGCTCTGACAGCGCGTAAGCACGCAGTTTAGCCGGGTTGGACAGACGGTCCATCATCAGCGTAATACCGCCTTGCTTCAGGGCTTCGGTCACGGTTTCCCAGCCGAATTGCAGCAGTTTTTCTGCGTAAGCTTCATCAACGCCGTCAGCGACTAATTTGTCGAAGCACAGCAGAGAACCGGCCTGCAACATGCCGCACAGAATGGTTTGCTCGCCCATCAGGTCAGATTTAACTTCCGCAACGAAAGAAGATTGCAGAACGCCCGCACGGTGACCGCCAGTTGCCGCAGCCCATGCTTTCGCAATAGCCATACCCTCGCCTTTCGGGTCGTTTTCTGGGTGAACGGCAATCAGAGTTGGAACGCCGAAACCGCGTTTGTACTCTTCACGCACTTCGGTACCCGGACATTTTGGAGCAACCATCACGACGGTGATGTCTTTACGAATTTGCTCGCCAACTTCAACGATGTTGAAGCCGTGGGAGTAACCCAGAGTTGCGCCATCTTTCATCAGGGGCTGAACGGCTTTAACAACGGAGCTGTGCTGTTTGTCTGGCGTCAAGTTAATAACCAAGTCCGCCTGTGGGATCAGCTCTTCATAAGTCCCTACTTTGAAGCCGTTTTCTGTCGCTTTACGCCATGATGCGCGTTTTTCTGCGATAGCTTCAGCACGTAAGGTGTAAGAAACATCCAGACCGGAGTCACGCATGTTCAAACCTTGGTTAAGGCCCTGCGCGCCACAACCCACAATCACGACTTTTTTACCCTTCAGGTAGCTCGCTTCATCAGCGAATTCGTCGCGACCCATAAAGCGGCATTTGCCCAATTGTTCTAACTGCTGGCGCAGGTTCAAGGTGTTGAAATAGTTAGCCATCGTAATACTCCGTTCTTTCTCTGAGGATGTTGTTATGTGTGGTTCACCGGTTTTGGGTGAACGCGATGAAATTACTATATGTTATGTACTGTGTTGCTTAAATTGATATATTGAGAAGATGACGTTGCAGAATATGCAACATGCTGTTCCGACTCACATTGGGGAAACCGCGCATGGATCTTCGCGATCTCAAACTCTTTTTACATCTGGCCGAAAGCCGCCATTTTGGGCGTTCGTCCAAGGCAATGCATGTCAGCCCCTCGACCCTTTCTCGCCAGATTCAGCGCCTGGAGGAAGAGCTGGGCCAGCCGCTGTTTCAACGTGATAACCGCACGGTACAATTGACCAGCGCGGGGGAGCAGCTTCGAAACTTTGCTCAGCAGACGTTGTTGCAGTACCAGCAGCTGCGTCACTCGCTCGACCAGCACGGGCCCTCGTTGAGTGGCGAGTTGCGACTCTTTTGTTCCGTGACGGCGGCATATAGCCATCTGCCGCCTATCCTTGATCGATTCCGCGCCCAGCATCCGTTGGTAGAAATCAAACTCACCACCGGCGACGCCGCAGACGCGGTCGAGAAAGTGCAGTCTGCCGAAGCCGACTTGGGTATCGCCGGGCATCCAGAAAACCTGCCATCCAGCGTCGATTTCATCCAAATTGGCGAAATCCCGATGATCCTCATCGCCCCGTCATTACCCTGCGCGGTGCGAAATCAAACCAGCGAGCCTCATCCGGATTGGTCGCAAATCCCGTTTATCCTGCCGGAGCACGGCCCGGCGCGTAAGCGAATCGACATTTGGTTTAAACGTAATCGCCTGATAAACCCACTCATTTATGCCACAGTGTCCGGCCACGAAGCCATCGTCTCAATGGTTGCCCTCGGCTGCGGCATTGCCCTGCTGCCTGACGTAGTGCTAGAGAATAGCCCCGAACCGGTGAGAAACCGCATTACCGTGCTGGAAAATGTGACGCTTGGCTCACCCTTAGAGCTAGGCGTGTGCGTACAGAAGAAGCGTCTTAAGGAGCCGCTCATCGACGCCTTCTGGCAACTGTTATAAACCTGTTTTGCGACAGAAAAAGGACAAATAAAAAGGGCCAAAAGGCCCTTTGATTTTCTAGCCCGCCAAGAAGAAACGGAAGGCCGGGTTTTCACTTTCGTTGTGGCAGTCATAGCCCAACGCGGAAAGATTTTTTTCAAACTCCGGCTCTTGCTCGGTCAGTTCAAAAGCGGCCAAAACGCGACCAAAATCTGTGCCATGGCTGCGATAGTGGAACAGCGAAATATTCCAGTGCGTGCCTAAGGTTTGCAGGAATTTCAGCAACGCGCCCGGCGATTCCGGGAACTCAAAGCTGTAAAGCCTTTCGCGCAGAGGCTTGCTCGGGCGGCCGCCAACCATATAGCGGACGTGCAGTTTCGCCATTTCATCGTCGGAGAGATCAACGACCTGATACCCGCCGTGGTGCAGCTCGTCGATGATCTCTTTGCGTTCGACATTGCCACGCGTTAGGCGCACACCCACAAAGATGCAGGCATCCTTGTCGTCGGCGTAGCGATAGTTGAACTCGGTGACCGAGCGCCCGCCGAGCAGCTGGCAGAACTTCAAGAAGCTGCCTTTTTGCTCAGGGATGGTCACGGCCAGCAAGGCTTCTCGCTGCTCGCCAAGCTCACAACGCTCTGAAACATAACGCAAACCATGGAAGTTCACGTTGGCGCCAGAAAGGACATGCGCCAGCCGTTCCCCCTGAATATTATGTTGTTGGACGTATTTCTTCAGCCCGGCCAAGGCCAGTGCGCCAGAAGGCTCGGCGATGGCGCGGACGTCTTCGAACAAATCTTTGACCGCGGCGCAAATCGCGTCGCTGTCGACGGTGATCACGTCGTCTAAATACTCGCGACACAGACGGAAGGTTTCGTTGCCGATGCGCTTAACGGCCACGCCTTCAGCAAACAGCCCGACGCGCGCCAAGTCCACCGGCTCGCCAGCATCCAGCGCGGCGCGCAGGCAGGCGGAATCTTCAGCTTCGACACCAATCACCTGAATTTGCGGCATCAGCTGTTTAATCAGCACCGCCACGCCCGCCGCCAGACCGCCGCCGCCAACAGGGACAAATACCCGGTCCAGATGAGCATCTTGCTGGAGCAGCTCCATCGCCAAGGTGCCCTGCCCGGCGATAACCGCCGGATGGTCGAATGGCGGGACGAAGGTCATGCCCTGCTGCTGAGAAAGCTCAACAGCTTTGGCCTTCGCTTCGTCAAAATTAGCGCCGTGCAGCAGCACTTCGCCGCCAAAATTACGCACGGCATCCACTTTGATGTCGGCGGTCGCCACTGGCATGACGATAAGGGATTTAATGCCTTTTTTGCTGGCTGAAAGCGCAACGCCCTGCGCGTGGTTGCCGGCCGAGGCCGTGATCACGCCGCGAGCAGCCTGCTCTTCAGTCAAGCTCGCTATCATCGAATAGGCGCCGCGCAGCTTGAAACTGTGCACAGCCTGACGATCTTCGCGTTTAACCAGAATGGTGTTGTTCAGGCGGGAGGAGATTTTCTCCATCACCTGCAGTGGCGTGACCTGCGCCACTTCGTAAACCGGCGCGCGCAGTACGGCGCGGAGATACTCCGCGCCTCCCGGCTGGTCGGATAGGGGTTGTGATACCGCCATGACCGTTAGCCTCCCAGCTTACTCTTGTCACGCACTGCGCCTTTGTCGGCGCTGGTTGCCAGGCTGGCATAAGCGCGCAGCGCGAAGGAGACCACGCGCTCACGGCCGTGTGGAGTCCACGCCTGATCGCCACGGGCCAATTCAGCTTCATGGCGCGCAGCCAGTTCGGCGGCTGGAACATCCAGCACCATGCTGCGGTTTGGAATGTCGATATCAATCATGTCGCCATCTTTCACCAGCGCAATCAGGCCGCCGCTGCCCGCTTCCGGAGAAACGTGGCCGATGGACAGACCTGAAGTACCCCCGGAGAAGCGACCGTCGGTGATCAGCGCACACTCTTTACCCAGACCCATCGATTTCAGATAAGTGGTTGGGTAAAGCATCTCTTGCATGCCCGGCCCGCCTTTCGGCCCTTCGTAGCGAATCACCACCACGTCGCCAGACACCACTTTGCCGCCGAGAATCGCTTCAACCGCCGTGTCCTGGCTTTCATACACTTTTGCCGGACCACGGAAGGTCAGGTTCGATTTATCCACGCCCGCCGTCTTAACAATACTGCCCGCCTCGGCCAAGTTGCCGTACAGCACGGCCAGTCCGCCGTCTTTGCTGAACGCATGTTCCAGAGAACGGATACAGCCTTCCGCGCGGTCATCATCCAGCGTGTCCCAGCGGCAATCCTGCGAGAACGCCTGCGTGGTGCGAATGCCCGCCGGTCCTGCGCGGAACATTTTTTTCACCGCTTCGTCTTTGGTCAGCATGATGTCGTACTTATCCAAGGTCTCCGGCAGCGTCAGGCCGAGGATGTTTTTCACATCGCGATGCAGCAGGCCTGCGCGGTCCAGTTCGCCAAGAATAGCCAACACGCCGCCCGCGCGGTGAACGTCTTCCATATGGTATTTCTGGGTGCTTGGTGCCACTTTGCAAAGATGCGGGACTTTGCGAGACAGGCGATCGATGTCGGTCATGTCGAACTCAATCTCGCCTTCCTGCGCCGCAGCCAACAGGTGCAGAACGGTGTTAGTCGAGCCGCCCATCGCGATATCCAGCGTCATGGCGTTTTCGAAGGCGGCTTTGCTGGCAATGCTGCGCGGCAAGGCTGTCTCATCGTCTTTTTCGTAATAACGTTTGGTCAGTTCAACAATGCGTTGACCGGCGGTCAGGAACAGCTCTTTACGATCAGCGTGGGTCGCCAACAGTGAACCGTTACCCGGCTGGGACAGGCCCAGAGCTTCGGTCAGACAGTTCATGGAGTTGGCGGTGAACATGCCGGAACAAGAGCCGCAGGTCGGACAGGCTGAACGTTCGATTTGCTCACTGTCGGCATCGCTGACGTTCGGGTTCGCGCCCTGAATCATGGCGTCAACCAAGTCGAGCTTGATGATTTTGTCGGAAAGCTTGGTTTTACCGGCTTCCATCGGGCCGCCGGAAACAAAGATAACCGGAATGTTAAGGCGCAGAGACGCCATCAGCATTCCCGGGGTGATTTTGTCGCAGTTGGAAATACACACCATGGCGTCGGCGCAGTGCGCGTTAACCATGTATTCCACCGAGTCGGCAATCAACTCGCGCGAAGGCAGTGAATACAGCATGCCGCCATGACCCATGGCAATACCGTCATCGACGGCGATCGTGTTGAACTCTTTAGCAACACCGCCGGAGGCTTCGATTTGTTCGGCAACCAGTTTACCCAAGTCGCGCAGGTGCACGTGGCCCGGTACGAACTGGGTAAAGGAGTTTACAACGGCAATAATTGGCTTACCGAAATCGTCATCGGTCATGCCGGTGGCACGCCATAAAGCGCGGGCGCCAGCCATGTTACGGCCGTGAGTGGTGGTAGCGGAACGGTACTTAGGCATGCTCTATTCACTCCAAATCAAGTCAATGTGCAGGTGACGCGATCGCCACCTGCCGTATTTCTTATTTACCCTCAATCATTCGGGCTGCATCAAAGCGACCAACGCAGAGGCCGCCCGAAGGGTGACGGGTAAAATTATTGTGGGTTGATTGGATCCAACCAGCCCCATTTGTCTTCGGTTTTGCCGGTGAACAGGCCGAAGAATGCATCCTGGATTTGTTTGGTCACTGGACCACGTTTGCCGATACCCACTTGGATGCCGTCAACGCTGCGAACTGGGGTGATTTCAGCCGCGGTGCCGGACATAAAGACTTCATCAGCCAGATACAGAGATTCGCGAGACAGCACTTGCTCACGCACTTCCAGACCCATGTCTTTCGCCAGCTTGATGATGGCATCGCGGGTGATGCCCGGTAGTGCAGAAGAGGTGAATGGCGGCGTGAAGATAATGCCGTCTTTAACTTCAAACAGGTTTTCGCCCGCGCCTTCGGAAACATAACCGTGAACATCCAGCGCGATGCCTTCCTGATAGCCGTGGCGGCGAGCTTCGCTACCGACCAACAGGGAAGAAAGATAGTTACCGCCCGCTTTCGCGGCAGTTGGGATGGTGTTAGCTGCTACGCGGTTCCATGAAGAAACCATCGCATCGATACCTTGCTCCAGGGCTTCTTCACCCAGATAGGCGCCCCAAGGGAACGCAGCGATGATCACATCAGTTTTGTAACCATCTGGCGGGTTTACACCCATGCCGACGTCGCCGATGAACACCAGCGGACGGATATATGCGCTCACCAGCTTGTTGGTACGCAGGGTTTCGCGACAGGCTTCCATCAGCTCATCAACGCTTTGGCTGACTGGCATACGGTAGATCTTGGCTGAGTCACGCAGGCGCTGCATGTGTTCACGGTGACGGAACACCACTGGGCCTTTGTGGGAGTCGTAGCAACGAACGCCCTCGAAGACCGAGGTGCCGTAATGCAGTGCGTGTGACATTACGTGTACTTTCGCTTCCGCCCAAGGAACCATCTCGCCATTGAACCAAATGAAATCAGCTTTCTTCGTCATTCTCTCTTTCCTTAACTTACGCGTTGGCGCGTATTTGTTGTGATGTGTGCTGTTGGATCTCGACGCAGGCGACATCCATCAATTTGCGTAACTGTGAAGACAGTAAATCTACAGACCGCTGGCTGGCAACGGTCAATTCAATATTTATGTTTTCCGCATTTATCATAGGGGTCATATTCATCGCGCACACCTGAAAACCACGGTGGCGAACAACGCGTAAAACCCGTTCTAACATTTCAGGGCGGAAGCGAGCTTGAATTGAGACGTTATGCTGCATCATGACATTTTCTCCAACATATTTTCGTTGCCTGCGCCTGGCGGCACCAGTGGCCAGACGTTCTGGCTTTCGTCGATGGAAACCTGAAGCAAATAAGGACCTTCACTATTGAAGAAAGCGTCCAGGGCGGCGTCGACTTGATCTTTACGGCTGATACGTTGGCCTGGGATATCAAACGCGCTGGCCAGCGTGACAAAATCGGGGTTATCAGAGAGGTTGGTTTCGCTATAACGTCCATCAAAGAACAGCTCCTGCCACTGTCGAACCATGCCTAAACGCTGGTTATCCAACAGCAGGATCTTTAACGGCAACTGTTTTCGCTTGATGGTGCCCAGCTCCTGAACGTTCATCATGAATGAGCCGTCGCCAGAAACGCAGATAACCATGTCGTTCGGGCGAGCAACCTGCGCGCCAACCGCCGCGGGGATACCGAAGCCCATGGTGCCCAAGCCACTGGAAGTGATGAAGTTTTCCGGGCGGCTGAACTGCATGTGCTGCGCCGTCCACATTTGGTGCTGACCGACGTCGGTGGTGACGACGGTTTCCGCCGATTTACGCTCGGAGATCTGCTTGAGCAACAGCGGCGCAAAGATGGCATCGCCAGGATGGTCGTAGCGAGGCTCGCCCTGCACTTTCAGCGTCATCACGCGATCGCGCCAGCTGTGGATAGACAGCGGCTGCTTCAAGGCGGGCAGCAAGGTTTTCAAATCGCCCTGCAATGCCACGTGGGCCTGACGCAATTTGTTCATCTCGGCAGGGTCGATATCCATATGGATAACGGCGGCGTGTGGCGCGAAGGTGTTTAATTTGCCGGTAACGCGGTCGTCGAAACGGGCGCCGACGGCGATCAGCAAGTCGCATTCTTGTACGGCAAGATTGGCGGCTTTGGTGCCATGCATGCCTAACATGCCCAGATAGCACGGGTCGTTAGCATCTGGCGCGCCCAGACCTTTAAGGGTGGCGACCGCAGGAATGCCGGTGGTGGCGATGAAATCACGCAGCGCCGGAACCGCCTGAGCGATGCCCACGCCGCCGCCAACGTACATCATCGGTTTTTGCGCGGCGGCAATCATATCGTAGGCCTGTTGCAGTTCGGCGATTGGATGCGCAAACTGCTCTTCAACCGGTATCAAGTGCGGCGGTAATTCACCCATCGCCAGCTGGATATCTTTAGGAATATCAATCAGAACAGGTCCTGGACGGCCACTGGTTGCGATAGCAAACGCGTCAGCCATGATTTCCGGCAGAGCGTCCAGCGACTCAACTAAAAAGCTGTGTTTGGTGCAGGCGAGAGACAAGCCTAAAACGTCGATTTCCTGAAAAGCATCAGTACCGATAAACGCCGAGCTAACCTGGCCGGTGATCGCCACCAGAGGAACGGAATCCATCAACGCGTCAGCCAGGCCGGTGATTAAATTCGTTGCGCCAGGCCCGGAAGTGGCGATACACACGCCGACTTTCCCGGTTGAACGCGCGTAGCCAATGGCGGCCATGGCGGCGCCCTGCTCGTGTCGGCACAGTAGGTGTTCGACGCCACCGTCATACAATGCATCGTATACCGGCATAATTGCTCCGCCTGGGTAGCCGAAAACCATATCGACCCCCTGTGCGCGCAATGCTTGTACTACCCACTGTGCTCCGGTCATCGTTATTCTCCTGCCTTTTTGGGTTCTGCGCAGAATTTTATGCTGTTGCTCATTTTCTATTCTCGCCTCAATTTTGCTCTGACCAAAAAAAAACCCCGGACCTTTCGGTGCGGGGTTCTTTTCAGGTTCAGGCTTGTTTAATAAGCCTTTCTTCGTCCAAGTGCAGCCCCGCACGGTGGGATAATAATCACCACCACGCTAATCACGACTAGGCTAACTACTAGGAGAAGGGCTTTCATTTTTTGGTTTCTTAAATTCTTCTTACGAACGATTGCCTACAGAGTTATCACAGTCAGGTGTGATGTGACAACACTTTTCTTAGGTTATTACCTATAGCCTGCTTACCATTAACTCAAAAATAGTTAATCAAATCAGGCATTCGTATGAACTTTCGCCCCAGATGATTTTATTTCACCAGAGAGCACTTTTCCGCGCGTATCACGTCCGAAGGAAACCAACACGGCAATGACGATGGCCACGGTTCCGGCCACAACGGCCATCGCTAAACCATAATTATGGTCGTTGCTTTCCGCAATGTAGGCCTGCAAGGTGGCGTTGACTGACGCCAGCAGATTACCCAGTTGGTAAACAAAGCCGGGCAAGACCGCGCGGGTGTTAGCTGGCACCAGTTCGGTAAGGTAACTCGGCACCACGCCCCACGCGCCCTGCACCATCAACTGCATCAAGAATGCGCCCAAACCGATGGTCCATACGCCACTGGAGAACGCCCATAACGGGATCACCGGAAGTGACAGTAAGGCCGCGATAATAATGGCTTTTTTTCGGCCTATTTTTTCGGAAAGTGAACCAAAGAAGATGCCGCCGATGATAGAAGCGATGGTGTAGCCAATCGCAATCAGGCTGACCGTGTGGGCATCAAATCCGTGCTGAATTTTCAGGAAGGACGGATAGAGATCCTGAGTCCCGTGGCTGAAGAAGTTGAAAGCGGCCATCAGCACCACCAGATAAACGCACAACTTCCAGTGAGATTTAAGCACTGGCAGCAAAGCGGTGCTCTCTTTGCGCTCTCTGGCGGCAAGCCATACCGGCGATTCCTGAACTTTAAACCAGATGAAGGGCAGCAGGAAAATCGGCACCGCGCCGATCACGAACATGCCTCTCCAGCCGACCACGTTCGAGAACAACCCGTAAACTACCGCGGCCAGCAGATAACCAAAGGGATAGCCCGCCTGGAAGACGCCCGACATAAATCCGCGAGAGCGATCCGGGATGGTTTCCATTGCCAGCGAAGAGGCCACGCCCCAAACACCGCCCATCGCCACGCCATAAATCACTCTTAATACTAAGAAAACGGTTAGCGAAGGCGCCGCCGCTGTGCAGAGTTCAAAGACTGAGAAGAAGGCAATATTGATCATCAATATCGGCTTACGGCCATACTTCTCTGCCGCGCGTCCGAACAGCAATGCCCCTATCGGCCTCACTGCGAGGGTCAGCAAGATGGCAAGAGTCACCTCTTTGATATCCACGCTAAAAGCCGTAGCAATGTCGCTGAGTAAGAAGACGAGAATGAAGAAATCGAACGCGTCGAGCGTCCAACTTAAAAAACTGGCAATAGCGACATTACGCTGTCTGGAGGTCCAACCGAACATGGTGTGTTTCCTATCCCGGAAAAGTGTAGGGGGCGCTCATTGCTGTATCCGGAACAAATCAATGAGGCTGAAGCAATGTTAAACAAGAAAACGAAATGTTTATTTATTGTTAATATCCAAATAAATTAAACACTCTGATTCAAAAACCAGCAAGATTATTAGTTTGCTAATTTGTTTCCAGATACCGCAAAGTGTTAACAGCTATTGCTCAATTTGCGATCCCCCTCGCACTCTCCCCCTGCAAGTTCCCCCCTGAAAATTATGATTTCGAGCTGTGCTGGAGAGTCAGTCATCGCCTGATTCTTCGCCAGTCGATTGCGACATACTGCGTCCTTCACTTGGCTTTGACGCAGGGAGATGCTGATGGCATTAGCAGTTGTTCACACCCGAGCCTCGCTTGGCGTGCAGGCTCCGGGCGTTTCGGTTGAGGTTCATATCAGCAATGGTCTACCCGCCCTGACGCTCGTTGGGCTGCCAGAAACGACGGTGAAAGAAGCGCGGGATCGAGTTCGCAGCGCCATTATCAACTGCGGGTTTACCTTTCCTGCCAAGCGCATCACCGTCAATCTGGCTCCCGCCGATTTGCCTAAGGAGGGTGGCCGGTATGACTTATCCATCGCGCTAGCCATTCTCGTCGCTTCTGAGCAGCTTTCAGGGGATAAGTTGAATGAGTATGAGTTCGTGGGGGAGTTAGGGCTTTCAGGGGCGTTACGCGGCGTAAATGGCGCTATCCCTGCTGCCTTGGAAGCTCAAAAAGAGGGCCGGCGGTTAATCCTCCCCAAAGATAATCGCCAAGAGATGTCTCTGCTGGAGACGGGCATCGCCAAAGTCGCCGATCATCTTCTGCAGGTCTGCGCGTTCTTACAGGGGGAAGCGGATTTGTGCGACGTCGAGCGCGTCGAACCCCCTGATATCTATGCGAATCAGCCCGACCTTGCTGACATCATTGGGCAGGAGCAATCCAAGCGAGCCTTAGAAGTGGCCGCCGCCGGTGGCCATAACCTGTTGCTGATTGGCCCGCCGGGTACTGGGAAAACCATGCTGGCAAGCCGCCTGCCGGCACTGCTTCCCCCCTTAAGCAATCAAGAAACCTTGGAGACAGCGGCAATAGCCAGTCTGGTCTACAACCCAGAAGAGAATGGGAATTTCTCACGCAGCCGCCCTTTCCGCGCTCCCCACCATAGTACCTCCATGAGTGCTTTGGTCGGCGGAGGCTCTTTGCCCCGCCCTGGCGAGATTTCGTTGGCACACAATGGTGTTTTGTTTCTTGATGAACTGCCGGAGTTCGAACGCAAAGTGCTCGATGCGCTGCGACAACCCATGGAGTCAGGCGAGATCACCATCTCCCGCGCCCGCGCTAAGGTGCGTTATCCCGCCAGAGCGCAGCTCATTGCCGCCATGAATCCTAGCCCTACAGGCCATTACCAAGGGGTACATAACCGTACTCCCCCCCAACAGGTACTTCGTTATCTCAGCAGACTTTCAGGCCCCTTTCTCGACCGTTTTGATTTATCGATTGAAGTGCCGCTACTGCCACCGGGCGTTTTGAGTTTGCAAAGCCAAAGGTTAGGCTCTCGCGCCAAAGAGAGCAGCGCACAGGTGCGTGAGCGAGTGATCGATGCCCGTGAGCGCCAGTTGGCCCGAGCAGGGAAAATCAATGCGCACATGAGTAGCAGTGAAGTAGAAAAATTTTGTGAGCTTAAAAAGGAAGATGCTGAATTTCTGGAAGGGGTGCTGCACAAGCTAGGATTATCGGTTCGGGCATGGCATCGCATTCTTAAAGTGGCGAGAACAATAGCCGATCTCAATAATCAGGCTATGATTGAGAAAGCCCATATCTCTGAAGCGCTAAGCTACAGATGTATGGATAGATTGCTGCTGAAGTTACACAAAAGCCTGGCATAAAAAAACGGGGCAAAGCCCCGTTTCATTAATCATCGCTTTCCGTGTAATCTTCCACGGCGTCAGCTTGCGGCTTACCGCCAGACAACGTGTGGAATTTCTTCGGGCGACGTGTGCGAGTAATGTATTTATTCCACACTTTTTCCGCTTCGGTTGCCGGATCACGGCTGCCGCGGCAGACCTCAAGAAAGAGCTTTTCTTCCTCGGTTGCAGGTTCGCGTTTTCCCAAGTCCAGCTCATTGAAAGCAAAGCCGTAACGTTCTAGCATTTGCGCTTCTTTAATGGTGAAATCGCCATGCCGGGAGAACCCGCGAGGGTAGTGTTTATTGTCAAAAAAACGATTTGTCGTGATGAAGCTTTCCGCCATCTGACACGCTCCTAATTCTCTCATGGTCGTGCTGTTATGGCGCGGAGTATTAGATAGGCTTGACAATGTGTAAAACAAAACATTTAAATCTTAACGACAAAAAATATTGGAGATAGTTTTGGATACGGAATTACTGAAAACCTTTTTGGAGGTGAGTAGAACGCGCCACTTTGGTAGAGCCGCTGAATCACTCTATTTGACGCAATCAGCAGTCAGTTTTCGCATCCGCCAACTGGAGACCCAGCTTGGGGCAAATTTATTCACACGCCATCGCAATAACATTCGCTTAACGCCCGCTGGCGAGCGTTTACTTCCGTATGCTGAAAACCTCATGTCCACCTGGCAAATGGCTAAAAAAGAGGTTGTACGCTCTCTACAGCACACAGAATTGTCTATCGGGGCTACGGCTTCGCTCTGGGAAGCCTATCTAACGCCTTGGTTGCAATCTCTTTATACCCAACGTGAAGCATTGCGCCTCGAAGCGCGCGTGGCACTTCGACACTCGCTGGTTAAGCAACTGCATGAAAGACAGCTAGATCTCCTCATCACCACAGAACCACCCAAGATGGATGAGCTTTCCAGCCAGCTGCTAGGTAATTTCTCGTTACGTCTTTTCGCTTCAGCCAAGCATGACAAGACCGAACATGCGCCGTACGTGCGTTTGGAATGGGGTGCAGATTTCACGCAACAAGAAAGCAAAATGCAGACCAATGAGCAGGAACCTGTCCTAACCACCACGTCAGCACACCTGACGCGCCAGTTGTTAGAGACTACCGGAGGCTGTGCTTATCTGCCGACACATTGGGCAAAAGAGTACCCACAATTGTCGCCTTACCATGAGATCCCTCCTGTTATTCGGCCTCTATATGCCGTGTGGCTACAAAGCAGCGATCAGCAGGTGTTGATTCGTCAATTGCTCAAAACGCCTTTAATGACCCACCTGTGATGATTTAGCACAGCACCTTTAAGCTCTCCCGTAAACGTTCAGTGCATCAATTTCAATAACTTTATTCGGCATCATTGGCGCCATTGAAAGCATTAAAGCGCCTTTAATTCCTTAACTTCGCTACTCTTTCATCCCTTCAAAATTGATCGAATATCCCACTCTGGGGATCCAGACACTCACCATATTTGAGGGTTTTCCATCCAAAGATTGGTTGAAACTACGTCATAAACTAAAAGATAAATGATGAAAAAGCCTGTCTCACATTCGGGTTGTGACTATTCTGTGAGCAAAATAAGAAGTGAGTGCGAGGAGATATTGGCAGGTTTGGTAGGTTTGGTAGGTTTGGTAGGTTTTTAAAGCATAAAAAAAAAGCCCTTCGCTTTCGCAAAGGGCCTTTATATGGCAGGGGCGGAGAGACTCGAACTCGCGACACCCGGTTTTGGAGACCGGTGCTCTACCAACTGAGCTACGCCCCTAGATTCTGCTTAACATTATGCCTGCTAAGATTAGCAGGCATAATTTAAATAAGTGGCGGAACGGACGGGGCTCGAACCCGCGACCCCCTGCGTGACAGGCAGGTATTCTAACCAACTGAACTACCGCTCCACCGGTTCTTTCACCTACGCCAGAAATT
>NZ_JBQSVA010000009.1:0-122301 GCF_052375995.1 Ewingella sp. AOP9-I1-14 | reverse complement strand
ATGCCGCTGTTCCGATAAGAATCTTATGCGGCGCGGGAGGCGTATATTACGTTTTCCCGCTGAAGAGTCAAGAGATTATTCATTCGAACATTCTTCTTTTTTCTTCCTCACCGAGCGACTTCTCAGTCGTTGTTCCCGGTCAGTGGAGGCGCATTATAGGGAGTTCTCAGAAGGCCGCAACCCCTAAAATACAAATAATTTATCGACCGCTGATTCTTTCGCCAAAAGGTGTTTAAAGCGGCAATTCTTGGATACTTCTGAAGCCATATGTCTGCAAAACAGGCAGCAGGATTTCAGCCTCTTCATTCATCGCCATGCAGTACGCCAGACTTTCTATTTCCACACCCTCTTTTTTGGCAGGAATTTTTTGATGAGAAGTCTCAATAAGCCAATGCGCGCGGCGGGCAATGGCGGAACCCGAGTCAATCAGGCGTGTTCCATCGGGTAATACCTGCGCCAACTCCTCGCTGAGCAGCGGAAAATGAGTACAGCCAAGCACCACGGTGTCCGGCGGCTCTTTTAAACGCAGCCATGGCTGGAGGATTTTCTTTAGTGCGGGCAGTGAAACCGGCGCGCCGTGCAGCTTCGCCTCGGCTATTTCCACCAGCTCTGCCGAACCCAGCATCAAAATCTGGCAATCCGTGGCAAAGCGCTCGATGAGATCATGAGTATAAGGACGCTGCACCGTGGCCCGGGTGGCCAGCAATCCCACCACGCCGTTACGCGTTAACTTGGCCGCCGGTTTAATGGCAGGCACCACGCCCACGACCGGGCAGTTGAATTTGGCGCGCAACGCAGGAAGGGAAACCGTACTCGCGGTATTACAGGCGATAACAATAATAGAAAGGGGATGACGCTTAGCGACCGCGCTGACTATCTCGACCACTCGCTCGACAATAAACTCTTCGGACTTCTCGCCATAGGGGAAAGCCACATTGTCGAAAGCATAGATATAGTGGAGGTCCGGCAGCATCTGCCGGACCTCATGATAAACAGACAATCCGCCGACGCCGGAGTCAAATACCAGCGCCGTCGGACGGCCAGACGTTATCGAGCTATCAGAAGGTATAGCTTCCAGAGAGGAAGTATTCACGTCCTGGTGTTTCGTAGCCATAAACCGTCTCGTAATCTTTATCAAACAAGTTGGCAATTCTACCACGAACGGTTAAATGTGAGGTGACAGGATATGACGCGGCGAGATCCCATAAACTGACGCCGCCGAGTTTAACCGTCTGGTAAGGATATGAGCCAAAGTCCGTATCGTAACGCTGTCCCAAGTATTGGTAGTTAATCGACCAATCGATCTGCGCCACATTCCAGTCAATCTGGTATTTCGCCTGTTGTTTGGCTCGGCGTACCAATATTGCGTTAGTTTCAGAATTGCGTGGATCCAGATATTCCAAGGTGATGGCGTGATGTAATGGGCCGGTATCGAAATTACCTGTCCACTCCACGCCTTTAATCGTGGCCTTATTAATATTGTAATAAGTCCCCTGACTGTTGAAATCGATTAACTGATCGATATCGTTACGATAAGCGGATAAACGCCAATCCAGAGGCCCCGTCAAACCTTCCAGCCCGGCTTCCCACTGCTTGCTTTCTTCAGGTTTCAGATTTGGGTCGCCATAAAAACCGCTATAGAGCTGGCTCAGGTTGGGGGCTTTAAACGCCGTTCCATAGGAAGTTATCAGGCGATATCCGTCGATAAACTCCCACGCGGCGCTGCTCTGCCACGTCGTGTGCTGGCCAAACTGCGAGTTATCATCACTGCGCACCGCGCCCTCAAGGGTGAAGTCGCTAATTTTCTGCTGTGTTGTCAGATAAACGCCGGTATTACGCTGGCTATAGCCATCATTAAGATAGCTGGTGCCCGGCTCGGTGGTGAGTCGCTGCCAATCCAAACCTGCACTTACCTGCCCTTTCCACACTTGGAGGGTGTTGCCCCATTGCAGGTTGTACTGGTCTGAGTCATCTAATGAAGCGGAAGAGTCATACTGCCCGTATCTCGGGTCATAATTATAGTCTTTCACGTGGCTATAACTGCCAATCAGCTGAGTGGCGTAAATCCCATCTTCATAGCGCAGGCCCGTATCATAGGTGCGGCTGTAGAGCTGACGGGTATCGATTAACGGACTGTCAGGGGTGTAATAACCATCATAGGCCGTGCGATTGTCATAGCCATAAGCCCGAGCAAAACCCCCGACTTCTTCGGTGAATTGGTGTTGCAGCGCCAGATAGAGCGTCTTACTCATGAAGCCATCGCGGTCAGGCTGAGGAACGCCGCCGTTGTTGCCGTCAGCGACAACATCAATGCCACGCGTATAGGTATAATCGCCCGCGGCGGTGACCGTGGTGTTTTCACCCAGCTTCTGCTGTGTAGAGCCATTGTAATTTTGATACCCATTCGAGCCGATACCCGCCCCGAGGGTCGTCTCATCCTTATCGCGGGTGGTAATAATGTTGACCACGCCACCAATGGCGTCGGAGCCGTAAACCGCCGAGCGCGGCCCACGGATAAATTCAATCCGCTGTACCAACGCGATAGGGATCTGGCTAAGGTCAGTTGAACCCGAAATACCCGCCTGATTTAAACGCACACCGTCAATTAAGACTAATGTGTGGCTGGAGTTGGTGCCGCGCACAAATAAAGAACTCAGCTGGCCCATGCCGCCATTTTGCGCAATATCCACGCCCGGCAGGCGGCGTAATACATCCACCACGGATTTAGACTGCCAGCGATCAATATCCTCGCGGGTAACCACATCGGTTGGCGCTAATACTGAAGAGACGGGCTGTGGGAAGCGGTTGGCGGTCACAACGAGATTGTCGCTGTTGTCTGAAGAGGAAGTATTATCCTGCGCCCACCCAGAAAAAGCCGTGACGGATAATACCGTCAGCAGCGCGTGCTTTTTAATTGTCATGAATTGAGCATCCAAACTTAATTGGCGGATGCCGCAGAAAAACACCCACGTTCTCGCGACGAGGGTGAAAATGCGACGGAATATCGGCAGGTTTTCGGACTTAGGATTTATTGGCTAATTAATGAAAAAAATAATATGCCGCCACCGGGCGATGACTTCCCATCTCTCTTACATTCTCTATAAAAAGTTCTCTATATAAAGAAAGAAGAACCAGACAGTGTCGGTAACAGCTCAAGCTGCTATCGCCTTGACTTCCCCATACCGCTGCGCGCCAGTTCCGGATTCACACCGGATTCCCTTTTAACTCTATTATCGAGGCCGAATTGCATCCTACGATCAACCCTTTTGGAAATCCAGACATCCGTAAGGGCCATTAAATTTTAATCAAATAGGTTGCGTGAGAAGCATGGTAATAACGCCCATGAATAAGCGGAAAACTGGACTTCGCGGGAGCATTCCCTACAATCCCCCGCTAAGTTCGCCCATTTACCCGCAGTAGACGAGATAAATCATGACGCCTGAAAACCTGCCCATTGAACAATACGACGACCAACTGGCGGAAAAGACCGCACGTCTCACGGCGATGATGACGCCTTTTCAGGCGCCGGCTCCTGAGGTTTTCCGCTCTCCGGTCAGCCACTATCGCATGCGCGCCGAGTTTCGCGTCTGGCATGATGAGGGCGACCTCTACCACATTATGTTTGATCAGCAGACCAAGGCTCGCGTGCGCGTCGATCAGTTCCCCGCCGCCAGCGAGCTGATTAACCGTCTGATGCCTGTGCTGATTGCCGCTATTAAAGAAGAGCCGGTATTGCGCCGCAAAATCTTCCAGATTGATTACTTGTCCACGCGCAGCGGCAAGTTGATCACTTCTCTGCTCTACCACCGCAAGCTGGATGATGAGTGGACGGCGGCCGCGACGGTGCTGCGCGACAAGCTGCGTCAGGACGGTTTTGATATTCAGCTGATTGGCCGCGCGGCAAAAACTAAAATCATGCTCGACGAAGATTATGTCGATGAAGTACTGCCAGTGGCGGGCCGCGACATGATTTATCGTCAGGTGGAGAACAGCTTTACCCAGCCAAACGCCGAGATGAACATCAAGATGCTCGAATGGGCGCTGGGCATTACTGAAGGCTCGACCGGCGACCTGCTGGAGCTTTATTGCGGCAACGGCAACTTCTCGCTGGCGCTGGCAAGGAACTTCAACCGCGTCCTGGCGACTGAGATTGCCAAGCCGTCCGTGGCGGCGGCGCAATATAATATCGAAGCGAATCAGATTGATAACGTGCAGATTATCCGCATGGCGGCCGAAGACTTCACCCAAGCGATGAACGGCGTGCGCGAATTCCATCGTTTAAAAGATGTGGATTTGTCCGGTTATGACTGCAACACCATTTTTGTCGATCCACCGCGCAGTGGGCTGGACGATGACACCGTGAAGATGGTGCAAGGCTACGACCGTATCCTCTATATCTCCTGCAACCCGGACACGCTGTGCGCCAACCTCGAGACGCTGAGCCACACCCACAGCCTGACCAAGCTGGCGCTGTTCGACCAATTCCCTTATACCCACCATATGGAATGCGGCGTGCTGCTGGAAAAACGCCGGTAGGAAGAGTCTAAAACAATAAGGCGGGCCACTGAGTGAGCCCGCCTTTTTTACAGCTGAAGCTTCCGTCAGCTGTTTTTCGCTACAAATAGACCCGCAGATATTCCGACAGGCATAACACGGCCATCGCCTGCCCGTAAGGCATGGAGGTGATGGGGATTTGCCGGTAGTAATCCAGATCGCTGCCCATGGCGGTGCCAAATGAAACGCCCGTCAACTCGCCTGCCGGATTGATCTGCTTTATCACGCCGCGCACGGCTTTCTCGGCAACCGGCGCATAGCTTGAATCTATATAGCGTTTGCGAACGGCCTTCAGGATCCCGTAGGCAAATCCCGCCGCCGCTGAACTTTCCAGATAAGAATTCGGGTCATCCAACAGCGTATGCCACAAACCACTTTCGTCCTGACAGGCCGCCAGCGCGGCAATCTGACTCTCTAAAACTTGCAGTAAATAACGGCGCGTCGCGTTGCCCTCCGGTAAGTCGAGCAGCTCGATAAACTCAGGAATAGCGACGGTTATCCAACTGTTTCCTCGCGCCCAGCGAGCCTGAGCAAAATTATGCTGGCCGTCAAAGGTCCAGCCGTGGAACCAAAGGCCGGTTTGGCGATCCATCAGGTACTGAATATGCAGCAGGAACTGATAGGTCGCCTCTTCGATAAACTCCGGTCTACCGAGCAGTTTGCCGATCTTCGCCAGGGGCATCACGCTCATCATCAGCGTGTCATCCCACATCTGCTGGCTATTTTCATTGTTATAAACGATGTGCTGAATACCGCATTTTTCGGTGCGCGGCATCTCATGCATCACCCACTCCGCCCAGCGCTCAAGATAGGGTTTCCAAGCCGGATTGCGGGTTTCTTCATAACGGTAGGCCAGCGTCAGGAACGGGCAGACGGTGTTAACATTTTTGGTTGGCGTGCCTTCGGCCAGCCTTGCGGTAAACCAGTCGTCAATGATTGCCCGCATCTGGTCATCGCCAGTCTGTTGATAATATTTATAAATACCGTATAGGCCGATGCCATGTGTCCATTCCCACCCCGCCCAGCCTTTGGTATCAATAACCCGGCCATCGTCCAGACGCAGCAGGAACTCGCCGGTTTCATCTTTAATATTCACCAGATTATGAGTCACTTTATGAATCAGCGACTGTAACTCGTTTCGCGAGATAAAATACTCAGGCTGCCTCAGCAGCGCGCTGTGCTTAACGTCAAAAACCTTCATGATGCTCTCCATTATTTAAGGGCGCTGACCCTGCTGCTGAATGGGTAAATCGGACATAACCTCAGAGGTCGCTTTTTGCGGCGGCGGGTTGTTGCGATGCAAATAACCAATATTGTTATTACCCCACAAGGACTCATATTGCAGGCCGGTGAGGAGTTCCACGGTGGCGCGGTCTTCTGTGGTGATCTGCTCAGGGACGGGGCGATTGGCGATACGCATTTTTTGCGTTTCCTGCACCAGCACGCGGTGAGTCTGTAAATTGAGGCGGAAGTAGAGCGAAATAATAAAGCCCATCGTCAGCATCACCAGCGACCCCACAACCAAGACGCCGAGGATGGTATGCCCCACCGATGGCAACTGCTCGCTCTTGCCCGAGACAAAACCCGACAGTTGCAAAATGATGCCGACCAACATCACCGCGCCAGCTTGCGAAGCCTTGCGCGTTAGGGTCATGACGCCGGCAAAAATCCCCTCGCGCCTCTGGCCGGTAATGGTTTCATCAACATCGGCAATATAGGTGTAGATATTCCACGGCACGTAGTTGATCCCCCCTCGCCCCAGCCCGGCCAATGCGGAGATCAACAGTAACAGCGACATTGAATCACTCATGTGGCTGAAATAGAGGAAACCGTAGGAGATCACCGCCAGCGCGAAAAGGGTCACGGCCAGCCGATAAGAGGGCGCGGGCCCGAAGCGAATACACAGTGGGATCATCGCAATCACGGCGACGAATTGCAGAATAGCCATCACGCCCATCAGGTTCGAGGCGACAGTGGCGGTTTGCATCAGCACAAACACCACATAATAAGTAAATACCGCGTTGAACACGTCCTGCGCGATATAGCCGCCAAGGTACAGCCCGAGATGCTGGCGGAAAATCTTAATACGCAGCGTTGAAGAGAGTTCAACTTTCAATCGCTTAAGGCTCTGACCCAGCGTCAGCTGTTGGCGCTCGCGTTCTATTTTTAACATGGCTTCCGACTTGAGCTCCGCCGGCCGTTCCCAAGTGAAGAAATAGACCAGCGTGAGCACCAGCGCGCAGATCACCGAGAAGACCAAGCTCGAGTAGAAGAAAGAGAGGGGATTATCTTTACCCAGCTGTTGCAACAAGATCCCCGGCAGGAAGGCGGCCAAAATGGCCGACAGCTGTGCGAGTGCGATACGCGCCCCGGAAAACTTGGTTTTCTGTTTGAAATCGTCGGTCATCTCCGGCACCAGCGTCTCATAAGGCACCAGGATCATGGTGTAAACGATGTCGAACAGCAGATACGTCAGCAGATAGTAGACGTAGTTCATCTCGCCAACCCACATCAGGCTGTAGCTAAACACACAGGGAATGCCGAGAAGAATGAAGAACTTGCGCCGCCCAAAGCGTTTGCCAAGCCAGGTGCCACCAAAGTTATCCGTCAAATAGCCCATCAACGGGCTGAGTACGGCGTCCGCCACGCGGGCGGTCGCAAAGATAAAGGTTGCTTCAATCGGGGTCAGCCCGCAGAAGGTGGTGTAGAAATAGAGTAGCCACGCGGCGGTTAAGGCCGTCGTCCCTGCGCCAAGAAAATCCCCCGAGCCGTAAGCAAGGTAATTTAGTAGTCCGATTTTTCGTGTTTTCATCGCCGTCAGCCCCTTATTGAATCACTGCCAAACGTAGGCAGAATCCAAATGGACGCGGGTCCGCTCTGCCATGATTCAAATTAGCGATGGGGGAGGCCGAAGACCTTTCTGTTTTTGCCACTCATCTCTAACATGTGGCAATTATAGAAAGGTTTAGCCGATCAACATCTAATTACTAAACAGTAGTTTGATATTAATGAACTGTTGTTTCATAAATAATCAGGGAATGGATCTGCGACATCAGGGATAACGGGTGAGGATGGCAGATAAAACAAAGGCAGCCAGCTGGCTGCCTTGATGTGCTCACTAGGGTAAGCCGCAGTGGCAAAATTAGAGGTTGTCTGCTTTGCGCTTCTTCAGCTTGATACCAATCCAGAACACCAGCACCACGCTAATCAGCGACGGCAGGAAGTTGGAACCCAGCTGCGGGTACTCCGCGCGCACGATAGTGCTGTAAAGCAGGAAACCGAGCAGGAAGCTGGCCGCCGCTAAGGTCGGTAATCCCTTGGCCATTTCTTTGTGGTGATAGCGCAGATGCAGGCAATAGACCGCAAGGCAAAGTGCTATCACGGGAAAAACGGAGAAGGTTACTACGGAGCTAAAAAACGCGTCGAACGTGCCGTTGATCGACAGTCCGGCAATCAGAGCCAGGAGCAAAGTGCCATTATCCTGGTTCGGTTGTTCGGTCATCTTCAGTACCTCTGGACTTATTAGTTGGAGACACCGCCGTGCGCTCCTGCTGACGGCGATACCAGTAATATGCACCTTTAGAAATCATACGTAGCTGCAGCACCAGTCTCTCTTCGAGCTGGCGACGCTGGGCTATATCAACATCCAGCGCTTCGGCACCGGCGTTAAAGACGATGATCACCATGGCTTCTGCCTGCGCTTCAGTAAAGCTACGCGGCATGTGGTTTTCGAGTTGTAAATAATCTGCCAGTTCTGCAATAAAGTGCTGAATTTCGCGAGCGACGGCGGCGCGGAAGGCCGCAGAGGTCCCGGAGCGTTCGCGCAGCAGTAAGCGAAAGGCGTTAGGATTATTGCCAATGAACTCCATAAAAGTCGATACGGAGGTGCGAATCACGCTGCCACCTTTGGCAATGCGCTGACGCGCTTGACGCATCAGTTGACGAAGCATTAACCCACTCTCGTCTACCATGGTCAGGCCGAGTTCATCAACATCGCGGAAATGGCGGTAAAAAGAGGTGGGTGCGATCCCAGCCTCGCGGGAAACTTCACGCAGACTTAAACTGGCAAAGCTGCGTTCAGCACTGAGCTGGCTAAATGCCGCCTCAATCAGTGAGCGGCGCGTGCGCTCTTTTTGTTGTGCTCTTACGCCCATAACCTTCATCCGCAGTGTTTTCTTCTTATTAAAGGTGTTAATAAAATGACTCGTTATGATTTCACTATACCAAATTTTTTAACCCGCCGAGGTATAGAAAAGAGAGGATAAAGTGGGTCTGAATGTTGCGGTTTTCCCACGAATTGACAACTGCTTGTAGGGAAAACAGGACTAATATGTTACTTTCTCGTTGTTATTTTGTATAAAAAATAGGTTTCGAACCATGCAACAGCAATCTCATTTTGATGCCATTATCATCGGCTCAGGCCCTGGCGGAGAAGGCGCCGCTATGGGACTGGTTAAACAAGGGGCCAGAGTTGCGGTCATCGAACGCTATAATAACGTCGGTGGCGGCTGTACTCACTGGGGAACCATCCCTTCGAAAGCCCTGCGCCACGCCGTCAGCAGAATTATCGAATTCAACCAAAATCCGCTGTATAGCGACAATTCCCGCACCTTGAGTTCAAGCTTCCCCGACATCCTGCGCCACGCTGACTCAGTGATTAATCAGCAAACTCGCATGCGTCAGGGTTTTTATGAGCGCAACCAGTGCCAACTTTTCGCCGGTGACGCCAGCTTCGTGGATGAACACACTGTCAGCGTGCGCTACGCCGATGGCACCCATGAAGAGCTTACCGCCGACAATATCGTCATCGCCTGCGGCTCGCGCCCTTACCGCCCGCACGGCGTCGACTTTAGCCACCCACGCATCTACGACAGCGACTTAATCCTTGAACTGAGCCACGAGCCGCGCCACGTCATCATCTATGGCGCCGGGGTGATCGGTTGCGAATACGCGTCGATTTTCCGTGGTTTGAATGTCAAAGTCGACTTGATTAACACCCGTGACCGCCTGCTGTCATTCCTCGACCAAGAGATGTCTGACGCCCTCTCCTACCATTTCTGGAACAACGGCGTGGTGATTCGTCACAACGAAGAGTTTGAGAAGATTGAAGGCGTTGAAGATGGCGTGATCATGCACCTGAAATCCGGCAAGAAGGTCAAAGCAGACGCCCTGCTTTACGCCAACGGACGTACAGGTAACACCGACCAACTGGGCTTAGAAAACATTGGCTTAGTGGCTGATAGCCGTGGCTTGTTGAAAGTGAACAGCATGTATCAAACCGCGCTGTCGCATATCTATGCCGTGGGTGATGTCATTGGCTACCCGAGCCTGGCGTCGGCAGCTTACGATCAGGGCCGCATTGCCGCGCAGGCAATGATTCAGGGCGAAGCCAAAGTTCACCTGATTGAAAACATTCCGACCGGGATTTACACCATTCCGGAAATTAGTTCTGTCGGTAAAACCGAACAAGATCTGACCGCCATGAAGGTACCGTACGAAGTGGGCCGCGCGCAGTTTAAACATCTGGCACGGGCGCAAATCGCCGGGATGAACGTGGGGAGTCTGAAGCTGCTGTTCCATCGTGATACCAAAGAAATCCTTGGTATTCATTGCTTTGGCGAGCGTGCGGCGGAGATTATCCACATCGGGCAGGCGATCATGGAACAGAAAGGCGAAGGCAATACTATCGAATATTTCGTTAATACTACCTTCAACTATCCAACCATGGCGGAAGCGTATCGCGTTGCCGCCCTGAATGGATTAAACCGCCTGTTTTAACGCAGCGTTATCCATATGAGCTTGCATGTGA
The DNA here is from genome assembly GCF_052375995.1 of Ewingella sp. AOP9-I1-14. NCBI lineage: Bacteria > Pseudomonadati > Pseudomonadota > Gammaproteobacteria > Enterobacterales > Yersiniaceae > Ewingella > Ewingella sp. AOP9-I1-14. The sequence continues at coordinate 111,938 of NZ_JBQSVA010000009.1, read as the reverse complement.
ACCTTAATGGCTTCCGCAAGCTGCTCATAGCGGCCACGCAGCGGGGAGCCGGGACGATATACCAGAGCAATGGTGCGTCTCGGTTCCGGCTTGTCGCACACCAAATAGGTCACGCCATCGCGGCTGCGCTCTTTTGGCACCGACAATGACGGTAACAGCGTAATACCACTGCCTGCCGCGACCATGTTGCGCAGGGTTTCAAGGCTCGTCGCGCGGAAATGCGTGTCTTCATCCGCCCCGGCCTGGAAACAGAAGCCCATCGCTTGATCACGCAAACAGTGACCATCTTCCAGCATCAGCAGCTTTTCTCCGGCTAAATCAGCCATGGCAACGCGATCGCGCGAGGCCCACGGGTGCTCGTCATAAATCGCCAGCTTCATCGGCTCATCAAACAGCGGCACCTCGATAAAGGCTTCGCTCTCTTTGACCAAGGCTAAAATCGCGCAATCAAGCTTGCCGCTGTCGAGCTGCGCCAGCAGTTGCTGGGTCTGGGCTTCGTGTAAGTACATTTCCAGCTTTGGAAAGGTTTTGTGCAACGTAGGAATGATTTGCGGCAGCAGGTAAGGCCCAACGGTCGGGATAAGCCCGATGTGCAGCGGCCCGGACATCGCCTCGCCTTGCTGGCTGGCCATCTCTTTCAGCACTTTCACTTCGCGCAGCACGGTTCTGGCTTGATCCACCAGCAATAAACCCGCCTGGGTGAACAGCACTTTGCGGCTGGTTCTCTCAAGCAGCATCACGCCCAGCTCATCTTCCAGCTTGCGGATCTGCCCGCTTAAGGTCGGCTGGCTCACATGACAAGAATCCGCAGCGCGTCGAAAATGACGGAACTCCGCCAAAGCCACCAGATACTCCAAATCACGAATATTCATTTTTCCTCCATTGCCATAACAGGTCGAGACGATAGCTCGCGGCGATAGATAAGATAGCAATCAACGATTATAACTATCAACAACAATCGTTAATAATGGCACACATCGAAACGATACTGACAGAGCGCAAGTTTTATATTTTATAAATTAAGAGGTTACTGATGTTTACAAGCCACGAAGGGAAACAAGTTCCACAAGTTACTTTCCACACTCGTCAAGGAGACCAATGGCTGGATCTCAGCACCGATCAACTGTTTAAAAATAAAACGGTCATTGTATTTTCGCTGCCGGGTGCCTTTACCCCGACATGCTCTTCGAGCCACTTGCCGCGCTACAACGAGCTGGCAGGCGTGTTTAAGAGCCACGGCGTAGACAGCATTCTGTGTGTCTCCGTCAACGATACTTTCGTCATGAATGCGTGGAAGGCTGAGCAAAGCGCCGCCAACATCACCTTCATTCCTGACGGCAACGGCGAATTCACCAAAGGCATGAACATGCTGGTTGAAAAAGCTGATTTAGGCTTCGGCCCGCGCTCTTGGCGTTACTCCATGCTGGTGCGTAACGGCGTGGTCGAGAAGATGTTCATTGAGCCAAACAAGCCGGGCGACCCGTTTGAAGTGTCTGATGCCGATACCATGCTGAAGTATCTGGCGCCGGATTATAAAGTGCAGGAATCAGTTTCCGTGTTCACTAAGCCGGGCTGCCCTTTCTGCTCTAAAGCGAAACAAATGCTGCAAGAGCGCGGCATTCAGTATGAAGAAATTGTATTAGGTAAAGACGCGACTACGGTCAGCCTGCGCGCTGTAACAGGCCGTGCAACTGTGCCACAAGTCTTTATTGGTGGTCGCCACATCGGGGGAAGCGACGATCTGGATGTCTATCTGAACAGCGAAGCAGACGTGTGCGAAGTGGCACAATAAGACGACGCGTAAAGATTGTAAGAGAATTAAGATAAGTAAAACGAAAGAAGCTCAAAATCAGGGTATTGCTGCAAGGCAAGCAGCCTGATGGCGAGTGAGAGACTACGTGAACATTCGGCGGACTTTATGTCCGCCTTTTTTTTGCCGTTTTTCACCTAAAGAAAAGGCCCCTGAACAGGAGCCTTTTGGTCTAACGCAGTGAGCTATTACTCACCTAAGCGACTTTTAGCATCGCTGATAGCCTGAGCAACCTGCTGTGGTGACACGCCGCCCTTGGCTGCGCGCTTGTCGAGGCAAGATTGCAGTTCAAGGATTGGGTAAACGTCATCGCCAATCACGCTGCTGAATTTTTGCAAATCGGCCAATGGCAGAGCTTCCAACGCTTTGCCCTGAGCAATGGCTTCCACCACGGCTTCACCGACAATATGGTGGGCTTCGCGGAATGGCACACCTTTGGCGACCAGATAATCCGCCAGCTCGGTGGAGTTCGCGTAGCCCTGCTGCGCGGCTTCTTTACAACGCGGACGTTTGACCTGAATACCGTCCAGCACCAGCGCCGCCATTTGCAGACAGTCCATCCAAGTGTCGAGCGCGTCGAACAGCCCTTCTTTGTCTTCCTGCATGTCTTTGTTGTACGCCAGCGGCAGGCCCTTCATGGTCATCATGATGCCCGTCAGTGCGCCCTGCACGCGGCCACACTTGCCACGGATAAGCTCCAGCGCGTCCGGGTTTTTCTTTTGTGGCATCAGGGATGAGCCAGAGGTCACGCGGTCGGACAGATCTACAAACGACGCTTCTCCGCTGTTGAAGAAAATCAGGTCTTCGGCGAAGCGCGACAGGTGGATCATGCTGATAGAGGCGTTCGACAGCAGCTCCATCACATGGTCGCGGTCGGAAACGCTATCCAGGCTGTTTCGGGTGGCAGAGGCAAATCCTAACCAACCGGCCAGCTGCTCGCGGTCCATTGGGTACGCAGTGCCCGCCAGTGCGCCAGTGCCCAACGGGCTGACGTCCAGACGTTTCAGAGTATCTTGCAGGCGGCTTTCATCACGCGCCAGCATCTCGACATAAGCCAGACACCAGTGGGCGAAAGTTACCGGCTGGGCGCGCTGTAAGTGGGTGTAGCCCGGCATGACCGCGTCTTGGTTCGCTTGCGCAGTGGCGACCAGCGCCTGCTGCAAGTGGCGCACGGCTTCTTGCAGGTTCAGTACCTGCTCTTTGCACCATAGTTTCAAGTCAGTGGCGACCTGATCATTACGGCTGCGGCCGGTGTGCAACTTCTTGCCGAGGTTACCGACTTTGTCGATAAGCTTGCCTTCCACCCAGCTGTGAATGTCTTCTGCGTCGCTGGCTAAGATGGCGCGCGGATTAGCACGCACTTCTTCCAGCAACACGCCTAAGGCTTCTTCCAGTTGAACCTGCTCTTCGGCGGTCAGCACGTTAACCGTTACCAACGCCTTCGACCACGCCACCGAGCCAATAATATCCTGCTCGGCAAGACGGTAATCGAAACGCAGGGAATCATTTAATTCTTTAAAACGCTGGTCTGCCGCCTGAGTGAAACGCCCGCCCCAAAGTGCCATAACCTGTACTCCTTGATCTATGCAAAAGGGCGCAGCCTGTGCGCCCTTAAAATATTTTCTACGCGCGAATTACTGCTTCTTTGAGTTCAGCGCACGAATTCTGGATGACAACGAGAACAGACGGATAAAGCCGCCCGCGTGGCTGTGATCATACACTTCATCTTCACCGAAAGTAGCGAACTCTTCAGAGTACATGCTGTTCGGAGAACTCTTCTGGATAGCCGTCGCGGTGCCTTTGTACAGCTTCACCACCACTTCGCCATTCACATCTTCTGCCAGCGCGTCAGCGGCGGCTTGGATAGATTCACGCAGCGGAGCGAACCAACGACCATCATAAACCACGTAAGACATTTCATGGCCCAGCTGCTCACGCCATTTGAAGCTGTCACGGTCCAGAACCAGCTGCTCAACGCCACGCAGCGCAGCCATCATAATGGTGCCTCCCGGCGTTTCGTAGCAACCACGGGATTTAATGCCCACCAGACGGTTTTCAACGATATCGATACGGCCAACGCCGTGTTTCACGCCCAGCACGTTCAGCGCTTCGAGGCACTGGAATGGTGTCAGCTCTACGCCGTTAACCGCCACCACTGCACCCTTCTCAACTTTAACGGTGACCAACTCAGCTTCGTCCGGCGCGTCTTCTGGCGCGACTGTCCATGCCCAGCAATCTTTGTTTGCTGCATTCCATGGGCTTTCCAGCACGCCGCCTTCGGTAGAGATGTGCCACGCGTTTTCGTCACGGCTGTAGATTTTTTCCAGCGACGCGGTGGTCGGGATATTACGCTCTTTCAGGTAATCCAGCAGGGCTTCGCGAGAACGCAGGTCCCACTCACGCCAAGGAGCGACCACTTTCAGCTGTGGAGCCAGCGCGGTGTAAGTGGTTTCGAAACGCACCTGGTCGTTACCTTTACCTGTCGCGCCGTGGCACAGCGCATCAGCGCCCACTTTCAACGCCAGCTCAACCTGTGCTTTAGCAATCAACGGACGCGCCATTGAGGTACCGAGCAGGTAGCTGCCTTCATACAACGCGCCGCTTTTCAGCACCGGGTAAACGTAGTCTTTGATGAACTCTTCACGCAGGTCAACCACGTGGCACTCAGATGCACCGGTACGCAGGGCTTTCTGCTCGATCCCTTCGAGGTCAGCACGTTCTTGGCCGATGTCTGCAACGAAAGCGACCACTTCACAGTCGCCGTAGTTTTCTTTCAGCCAAGGAATGATTGCCGAGGTGTCCAGACCGCCAGAATAAGCCAGAACGATTTTCTTGATGCCTTTGGTTGCTGCCATGATGATTTCCTTTAAAAATTTTATTGATTTAACAATTCAGTCAATGGGTTAAGCACGAAGATCACGCCAGAATACGCGTACCGATCGCCGTGCCATTAAACAGTGCCGGAAGCTGCTCGGCGTGACGCCAGCTGGCGATATCCACCGGGCGACCAAGAGAGCGCGCGGCGTCTAACGCGGCGTGAACCTTCACAATCATGCCGTCGGTAATGATGCCTTGCTCAATCAGTTGTTCCGCTTTCTGCGTGGTCATTTCCGGTATGCGCTGGCCTTTGCCGTCGAGAATACCGCTCACATCTGACAGCAGGATTAAATCTGCGCCCAGCGTGGCTGCCAGCGCCGTCGCGGCTTGGTCAGCATTCACATTCATCAGTTCACCATCGGCGGTGATACCAATGGAGCTGATAATCGGCAGGTAGCCTGCGCCAGTCAGGGTGTTAATCAGCGCCGGAGAGCCGACTTCTGCTTTGCCGACATTACCAAGCTCTTCGCTCAGTTGCGTTACCACCACCGAGCCGCCGTCTGCCAAAGACAGGCCAACGGCGTTGATGTCGTTTTTCACCGCCCACGCCAGCAGGGTTTTGTTGGCGCTACCGGCCAATGCGCCGGTGATGATGTCGATTTGGTCCGCAGGGGTTACGCGCAGGCCAGCCTTCTTCACCACGGGCAGGTTGAGTTTCTTCATCAACTCATCGACCAGATAACCGCCGCCGTGAACGATCACCAATGGGCGCTGATATTGCTGGCGATAAGTCACCAGCGCCATGAACAGGCGCTCGAGCGCTTCTTCATTGTCCAGCAACACACCACCTAATTTGATAACTAACGGATTCATAGCTGTTCGCGCCTCAATCGGTTTAAGTAAATGTTTGATTTTAGACCAAGATAAATTAAAGCAGCGATTGGGTTTCTGGGAAACCAAAGCGCAGGTTCAGACATTGCACTGCTTGCGCCGACGCGCCTTTTAGCAGGTTATCTTCTGTCGCAACCACAATCAGGTGCTCGCCTTTCACCACAAAACCGATGTCGCAGAACGGCAGGCCCACCACGTCTTTCAACGCCGGAACGCCCTTGGTGTAGAGACGCACCAGAGGTTTGTCGTGGTAAGCGTTATGGAAGGCTTCCGCCACGTCCTGCGCCGTCACGCCCGCTTTCAGGCGGCAAGTGATGGTGGCCAGAATGCCGCGCGGGAAGTTGCCCAGGTGCGGGGTAAAGATCACCGGCACGCCGAGATGCTCTACAATTTCTGGGTGGTGACGATGATTGAACAGGCCGTAAGGTTGCAGGCTGACTTCGCAGAAGCTGGTGCCGAGAGAGGCTTTACGCCCCGCGCCGCTCACGCCGCTGGTCGCGTTAATCACCGGCCACTGGTCTTCATTCAACAGGCCATTTTCCACCAGCGGTTTTAACGCCAGCTGAGACGCCGTTGGGTAGCAGCCTGGGACCGCGATGAGTTGCGCGGTTTTGAGTTTGTCGGCTTGCCATTCAGCAAGGCCGTACACCGCCTCGTCCAGCCAGTCGAGGTGCTGGTGTTCAAAGCTGTAAAATTCGGAGTAGAAATCAGGCTTGTTGACGCGGAATGCACCGGACAGGTCAAACACCACGCAGCCCGCGGCCAAAAATTGCGGCGCCAAATCGTGACTGACTTCATGGGCAGTGGCTAAAAAAACCACATCGATATCTTTCGCCGCGTCTTCCACGTTTTTCATTGGCAAAACAGGCAGATCGAGGATGCCTTTTAACTGAGGGTGCAAATCAGAAAGCAATTTTCCTGCATCTGCACTTTGCGCTGAAACCATTAAAGCGGTTATGTTCATCTGCGGGTGGCGGTTCAGGTAGGCAGCGAGTTCAGCTCCGGCGTAGCCTGTGGCACCAACAATCAGCGTATTCAACATGGGGTCTGTTCACCTTCTCAACTTAACTGTATGGCTTTGCGATACAGCGTACTTCTTAGGTAACAGGGTTCACCGCGTCATACGCCGTTCACCCGCGAGATTCTCAGCAACTGCGTTGGGTTAAACCGACCGTTCTTTCCGGTTCCCTTACGCGCTGGCATATTGTATTTTTATTCACATAAACTGCATGAATATGAATACTACCCTAACTAAAGGCTGTCAACAGTGAAGATGAAATTACCTCCTTTTATTGAGCTTTATCGGGCGTTAATCGCGATACCTTCGATCAGTGCCACAGACAGCGCATTAGATCAAAGCAACGAAAAGCTAATCAACCTGTTAGCAGGCTGGTTCCGCGATCTAGGCTTTAAGGTTGAAATCCAACCTGTGCCGAATACTCGCAATAAATTCAATATGTTGGCAAGCGTTGGCCAAGGCGCTGGCGGCCTGCTGTTGGCGGGCCATACCGATACCGTCCCCTTCGACGATGGCCGCTGGACTCGCGACCCTTTCACCCTGACCGAGCATGAAAATAAGCTCTATGGTCTGGGTACCGCCGACATGAAAGGTTTCTTCGCTTTTATCGTCGATGCGCTGCGGGATATTGATACGACCAAACTGACTAAACCTCTATATATCCTCGCCACCGCCGATGAAGAAACCACCATGGCAGGCGCGAGCTATTTTTCGAAAAATACCGCCATTCGCCCAGACTGCGCGATCATCGGCGAACCGACGTCGTTGAAGCCGGTTCGTGCGCATAAAGGCCATATTTCGAATGCGATTCGCATCACCGGGCAATCGGGCCACTCAAGTGACCCGGCGCGCGGCGTGAACGCCATCGACCTGATGCATGACTCCATTACCCAGCTGATTGGCCTGCGTAACACTTTGAAAGAGCGCTACAACCACAGCGGCTTTGTCATTCCTTATCCAACCATGAACTTCGGCCACATTAGCGGCGGCGATGCGGCCAACCGTATTTGCGCCTGCTGTGAGCTGCATATGGACATCCGCCCACTGCCGGGGCTGACGCTGTCTGATCTCGACGGCCTGTTACAAGAAGCGCTGGAGCCAGTTAGCAGTCGCTGGCCGGGCCGCGTCGCCATCGAAGAGCTGCATCCGCCGATTCCGGGCTATGAATGCCCGCCGGACCACCAGTTGGTGCAGGTGGTGGAGAAGCTGCTGGGCGTGGAAACGGAGATTGTTAACTACTGTACCGAAGCGCCGTTTATCCAAGAGCTGTGCCCGACGCTGGTCTTAGGGCCGGGTTCGATTGAGCAGGCACACCAGCCGGATGAATACATTGATACCGCCTTCATCAAGCCGACTCGCGAGCTGATCGCGCAAGTGGTTCATCACTTCTGCCATCACGTATAAGTGAAGAAAGAGCAGCCATATCAAGGGCGTCGCAGGGCGCTCTTGATACTGGACAATATGCTGATTAGACAAACTGATACCTTGTGAGCTGTAATTAAATTTCAGCCACATTGACGAAAAATGCCTTTTTTTAGTGAAGGAAACGACGTTTTTGCGGTAAAACAGTTGTGTAATTAAAAAAAGAGAAAGTTTGGCAGACAGAAAAAGGCGTCACAGCCTTACGGGTGAAAGTTATCTACAAATTATAAAAATCGGGTCCGAGGTCAACAGAGGTAATATGAACGAACAATATTCCGCAATGCGCAGTAATGTCAGTACCTTAGGTAAACTGCTTGGCGACACCATCAAAGATACGTTGGGAGAACATATCCTTGATCGTGTTGAGAAAATTCGTAAGTTATCCAAATCCTCACGCGCTGGAAATGAAGCAGATCGCCAAGAGCTGCTCTCCACGCTGCAAAACTTGTCCAACGACGAGTTATTGCCAGTGGCCCGTGCTTTTAGCCAATTCCTCAATCTGACCAACGTGGCCGAGCAGTACCACAGCATTTCGCCTAATGGCGAAGCGGCCAGCAACCCTGAAGTACTGGCGCAGCTAATTGAGCGCCTGAAAGCCAAAAATCTGACCGATCAGCAACTGCGTGACGCGGTTGAAGAGCTTTCTATCGAGCTGGTGCTGACGGCTCACCCAACAGAGATTGCCCGCCGGACGCTGATCCACAAATTGGTGGAAGTGAACAACTGCCTCAAGCAGCTCGACCATAACGATCTGGCGGATTACGAGCGCAAGCAGATTATGCGCCGCCTGCGCCAGCTGATTGCCCAGTCATGGCATACCGATGAAATTCGTAAACACCGCCCTTCCCCGGTTGATGAAGCCAAATGGGGATTTGCGGTCGTTGAGAATAGCCTGTGGGAAGGCGTGCCGTCATTCCTGCGCGAGTTCAACGAACAGCTCGAAACCTCGCTGGACTACAAAATGCCAGTAGAAGCCGTGCCGGTTCGCTTCACATCTTGGATGGGTGGCGACCGCGACGGCAACCCAAACGTCACGGCAGACATCACGCGCCACGTTCTTTTACTGAGCCGCTGGAAAGCCACTGATCTGTTCCTACGCGACGTCGCGGTGCTGATTTCCGAGCTTTCCATGACCGAAGCCACTGATGAACTGCGCGAGCGCGCCGGTGGTGAAGAAGGCATTGAGCCTTACCGCGTGATCATGAAGCGCCTGCGCAGCCAGCTGACCTCCACGCAGGTCTATTTGGAAGCGCGTCTGAAAGGCGAACGCCTGCCACAGCCTCACGATTTATTGGTCAACAATGACCAGCTGTGGGAGCCGCTCTACGCCTGCTACCAGTCACTGGTTGCCTGCGGCATGGGCATTATCGCCAACGGCCAGCTGCTGGACACCCTGCGCCGCGTGCGCTGCTTCGGCGTGCCGCTGGTGCGTATCGACATCCGCCAAGAGAGCACCCGCCATACCGACGCCATTGCCGAAATCACCCGTTACCTTGGTTTGGGCGATTACGAAAGCTGGTCAGAGTCTGACAAACAGGCCTTCCTTATCCGCGAACTGAACTCACAGCGCCCGCTGGTTCCGCGCTTCTGGGAGCCGAGCGAGTACACCAAAGAGGTGCTCGACACCTGTCAGGTAATTGCCGAAGCGCCGGAAGGCTCAATTGCCGCTTACGTCATTTCTATGGCGAAAACGCCGTCTGACGTGCTGGCCGTTCACCTGCTGCTGAAAGAGGCGGGTTGCCCGTTCACTCTGCCGGTAGCGCCGCTGTTCGAAACCCTTGATGACCTTAACAATGCTGACTCCGTAATGACTCAGCTGCTGAATATCGACTGGTATCGCGGCACCATTCAGGGCAAACAGATGGTGATGATTGGCTATTCCGACTCGGCGAAAGACGCTGGCGTGATGGCGGCTTCATGGGCGCAATACCGCGCTCAGGACGCATTAATCAAAACCTGCGAGAAAGCGGGCGTGCTGCTGACGCTGTTCCACGGACGCGGCGGCTCTATCGGTCGCGGTGGCGCTCCGGCCCACGCGGCCTTGCTCTCTCAGCCTCCGGGCAGCCTAAAGGGTGGCCTGCGCGTCACCGAACAGGGCGAGATGATTCGCTTCAAGTTCGGCCTGCCAGAAGTCACCATCAGCAGCCTGGCGCTCTATACCGGCGCGATCCTGGAAGCCAACCTATTGCCGCCGCCAGAGCCGAAAAAAGCTTGGGTGGAGATCATGGAGCAGCTGTCCGACGTCTCCTGCAACATGTATCGCGGCTATGTGCGCGAAAACAAGGATTTCGTGCCTTACTTCCGCGCGGCGACGCCGGAGCAAGAGCTGGGCAAACTGCCATTGGGCTCACGCCCGGCGAAACGTAAGGCCAACGGCGGCGTCGAAAGCCTGCGCGCTATTCCGTGGATCTTCGCCTGGACGCAAAACCGCCTGATGCTGCCAGCCTGGCTCGGCGCGGGTGCGGGCCTGCAAGCCGTGGTAGATGCCGGTAAACGCGATGAACTTGAGGCGATGTGCCACGACTGGCCGTTCTTCTCGACGCGTATCGGCATGCTGGAGATGGTCTTCGCCAAAGCCGACCTGTGGCTGGCGGAGTATTACGACCAGCGTCTGGTGGATAAAGAGCTGTGGCCGCTGGGCCAGAAGCTACGCGACCAGCTGGCAAGCGACATCAAAGTGGTGTTGGCGATTTCCAACGATGACCACCTGATGGCTGACCTGCCGTGGATTGCCGAGTCTATCGCCCTGCGTAACGTCTACACTGACCCACTGAACGTGCTGCAGGCTGAGTTGCTGCACCGTTCACGCCAGTTAGAGAAAGAAGGCAGTACGCCAGACGCGCGCGTTGAGCAGGCGTTGATGGTGACGATTGCGGGCGTGGCGGCGGGTATGCGCAACACCGGCTAGTGCTGACAAGTTAAGAGAAGCAAAAACTAAAAACCGGCGATTAAGCCGGTTTTTTTATGCATAAGATTTGAATGGTTAAACGGCCGCACTCAATGGAGTGGCAAGGCCCGGACGCACCCCCAGCGTGTGGCAGATGGCGTAACTCATTTCGGCGCGGTTCAAGGTGTAGAAGTGGAAATCCTTCACCCCTTCGCGGCTGAGGATTTTCACCATGTCCATGGCGATGTTGGCTCCCACCATTTTGCGGGTTTCCGGGTCATCGTCTAAGCCTTCGAACTGGCGCGTCATCCAGTGCGGCACGCGCACGTTGGTCATGGTGGCAAAGCGCGTCAGCTGTTTGAAGTTAGAGACTGGCAGGATACCCGGCACGATTTCCACATCAATGCCCTGTCCGGCACAGCGATCGCGGAAACGCAGGTAGCTTTCCACGTCAAAGAAGAACTGAGTAATGGCGCGATTGGCACCGGCGTCGATTTTGCGTTTCAGGTTAATCAGGTCAGCCTGCGCGCTTTTGGCTTCAGGATGAACTTCAGGATACGCCGCCACGGAGATATCGAAGTCGCCCACGCCTTTCAGCAGTTGCACCAGATCCGTGGCGTATAACTCAGGAACGCCGCCGCCCGGAGGCAGGTCACCGCGCAGCGCCACGATGTGGCGGATACCGCTGTCCCAGTAATCCTGGGCGATTTGCGTCAGTTCTTCACGGGAGGCGTCCACGCAGGTCAGATGCGGCGCAGCTTCCAGCCCGGTACGCTCTTTAATGCCTTTGATGATGCTGTGCGTGCGCTCACGTTCACCGGAGTTCGCGCCGTAGGTCACGGAAACGAATTTCGGCTTAAGGCTGCTCAGGCGATCGATAGAGCTCCACAGCGTGTCTTCCATCTCGCTAGTGCGCGGCGGGAAAAACTCAAAAGAGACGTTAAACTGGCCCTGCAACTCTGACAGGTTCTGGTTCAAAGCTTCGCGTTGATTGGCGTGGAAAAAACTCATGCTTTCTACCTCGTGGCTCACGACATCTTGTTATTGATTTGTTCTAGATTTGTAAGCATCTAGACGTCTAAACACCTAAACGTATGGATAGACAATGAAGGATGCGAGCAAATGTGTCAACGACAAAAAAGCGTCTAACTATGATTAATCTTCACTCAAATTGAATGAATTTCAAGTTGGGGAATAAAGTATTGGCGAGTAGGAAAAAACGGCATGAAGCCCCTCCCGACAGGCGTCGGAAGGGGTTTAAGAGAATTAAAGTAGCTGGCTCAGACGGTTAAGGTCAGATTGCAACGCGCCGGCGGTGACATCGCGCCCCGCGCCCGGCCCGCGAATCACCAGTGGGTTATCGCGATACCAGCGGCTTTCGATAGCAAACACGTTATCGCAAGGCAGCAGCGACGCCAGCGGATGGTCATCGCGCACGGCTTCCACGCCAACGCGCGCCTTACCGTTGGCATCAAAACGCGCCACGTAACGCAGCACCAGCCCCATTTCGCGCGCCGCTTCCAGACGTTGCAGCATCTGCTGATTCAACGCTTCGCCATCTTCAAAGAATTGGTCAACCGAGCCGGTTTCGCAGCCTTCCGGCACTAAAGACTCGACGCGAACGTGGCTCGGCTCGATATCGTAGCCCGCCTCACGCGCCAAAATAATCAGCTTGCGCATCACGTCCTGACCGGACAAATCAACGCGCGGATCAGGCTCCGTCAGCCCCTGCTGCCACGCCAGATCCACCAGCTCGGTAAATGGCAAGGTGCCGTCAAATTGCAGGAACAGCCATGACAGCGTGCCGGAGAATATCCCGCTAATCGCCAGAATGCTGTCGCCGCTTTCGCGCAGGTCACGCACGGTGTGGTTAATCGGCAAACCCGCGCCCACGGTGGCGTTGTACAGCCAGTGGCTGCCGGTTTTGGCGAAGGCGTCGCGAATTTGGCGGTACTTGTTGCTGTCAGAGGCCCCGGCCAGTTTGTTGGCGCTAATCACGTGGAAACCGTAACTGGCGAAGTCCAGATACTGGTCTGCAATATCGCCGCTGGCGGTGACGTCGAGCACCACCAAATCGTCATACGGGTGAGCACGCATCCACAGGAACAGCGATTCTTCATCGTGATCGCGGGCTTCGTCTTCAAAGAAGGCCAAGGCGCGACTGGCGTCCAGCCCGTCGTAGTTGAGCAAACTGCGTTTACTGTCCACCACGCCGGCCAGCACGAATTCAAAACCACTGCGGGCGGAAATGTTTTTCTGCTCGCGGGCAAACAGCTCAAGCCAGCGCGAACCGATATTGCCTTTGCCAAACAGCATCAGGCCGATACGCTTTTCAGCGCGGAACAGGGTCTTATGCAGCCCCTGAATCAAATGCTCAGTTGGCCCAAGACGCAGCACGGCAACCAGACTAATGCCATCTTCGGCTTGCCAGATGAATTCCACCGGCTGGTCTTTGAGTTCTTGATAGAAACGGTGGCTGTGCAGCGGGTTCTTGCACACCCCGGCCCCCACCAGCGCGACCATCGCCAAACCTTCACGCAGCGATAAACGTGCCGGCAGACCGGCCTCTTCCAGCACCAGCAGCGCGCTGTTTACCACTTCTGAGGTGTAGCAAAGCTGCAGTAGGTTGCGATCCGGGTGGATGCCGGTGGCCAGCGGTTTGATTTGCGCGCGTTTGAGCAGCAGCTCGACGTCTTTATGCGCCAGCTGAAAATCGTGCTCGCTAGGGATAGCGATTTCGATCAGACAGATATCGTCGTGGCTGGTGACGATTTTCGCGCCGGTGCCGGAAGCCAGCACGCGCTCAATGCGCGTCGAGCCTTGCTCCGGCTGATAGCTACAGCGCAGCTGCAAGTCGATATCGCTGCCGGACACCGGCTGAAGCGTACGGGTATGCAGCACTGGCGCGGCAAGGCGGGCCAGCTCGCTGGCTTCGTCCAGACGCAGCAGCGGCAGCAGGCAGGCATCTTTCACTTTGCGCGGGTCGGCGCTGTAAACACCGGCGACGTCGCTCCAGATGGTGACGCGATTCACCCCCGCCAACGCGCCAATTTGCGTCGCCGAGTAGTCACTGCCGTTACGGCCCAGCAGCACGGTTTCGCCCGCATCGTTACGCGAGATAAAGCCGGTAACCACCAGATAATGCTGAGGATGTTGCGCCAGCAGTTGCTGTAATAAAGGATAAGAGCGACCTTCATCCACCTGTGGCTGAGCGGCGCGCTCGGCGCGCAGGAACTCGCGCGCGTCGAGCCACGCGGCAGGAAGCTCTTTTTTCGACAATACGGCGGCCATCAGGCGGGCAGACCACACTTCGCCATGCCCGACCACTTCAGCGTAAACCGCGTCGGTAATCTTGCCATCAAGCAACACGGCCAGACGCTCAAGGTCTTGAATGAAATGAGCAATAAGCGGTTCTGCCATTTCTGGCGGCAGAAGCCCTGTGATCAACTCAGTATGATAGCGACGTAGCGCCTGCTGCACCTGATGTGCCGACAGACGATCGCTTTGGCTTAGCTTCAACCAGCTGATCAGCTGGTTGGTGGTACTGCCCGCCGCCGACACCACCATCATGTCGCCCGGATTGCCGTACTCGGCCATGATCCCAGCCACGCGCAAATAACATTTCACGTCGGCCAGACTGCTACCACCAAATTTGTGCAACTGCCGACTTCCTGCCGGCGCTGCTACCGCTATTGCATTCATTCTTACCTCGTTGCCGCTGCCTGGAATGCGTGTTCCAGATCAGCAATCAAATCTTCACTGTCTTCGAGACCTACAGAAACTCTGAGCAAACTGTCGGAAATCCCCGCCGCTTTGCGCGCTTCAGGTGCCATGCCTGCGTGAGTCATGGTGGCCGTGTGGGATATCAGACTTTCCACCCCGCCCAGAGACTCCGCGAGGGTAAATAACTTCAATTCCGCGAGGAAATGACGCAAATGGGCTTCATCTCCGTCGAATTCAAAACTGATCATCGCGCCAAAACCATACTGCTGGCGGCGAGCGATCTCATGCCCTTGGTTTTCTGGCAGAGAAGGATGATACAGCTTTTTCACCTGCGGTTGCTGCTGTAAATAAGCAACAATAGCTAACGCATTTTCCTGCTGCTGTTTCACGCGCACGGTGAGCGTGCGCAGGCCGCGCAGTAATAAATAGCTGTCGAAAGCCGCACCGGTCACGCCGATGTTATTCGCCCACCACGCCAGTTCGGTCGCGTGCTCGGCAGTTTTCGAAATCACCGTACCAGCCACCACGTCTGAATGACCGTTCAGATATTTAGTACATGAATGGACTACTAAATCCGCGCCAAGTTTCAACGGCTGTTGTAAAGCCGGGCTGAGGAAGGTGTTGTCCACCACGGTAAGCGCACCGACCGCGTGCGAAGCATCGCAAATGGCCTGAATATCTACCACGCGCAGCAGCGGATTGCTTGGGGTTTCAATCAACACCAGCTTAGGTTTTTCCTCGAGCGCCGCCGCCAGAGCCTGCGGGTCGCCTTGATCCACAAACTTCACGCGATAGGCACCGCGCTTGCTCAAGCTGTCGAACAGGCGGTAGCTGCCGCCGTAGCAGTCGTGAGGCGCTAGCAGCAGATCGCCAGGCTTAAGAAACACCGTACACACCAGATGAATGGCCGACATGCCGCTGCTGGTCATTACCGCGCCGGCACCGCCTTCAAGATCGGCCAGCGCGCGCTGCACGATATCGCGCGACGGGTTGCCGCGTCGGGAATAGTCGTGGGCTCGTGGCTGATTAAAATCTTCGAAATTATAGGTGCTGGAAAGGTTAATCGGTGGAACCACACAGCCATATTGCTGGTCACTATTGAGGCCACTTCCGACGGCTATCGTCGCTTGCTTGAGCGTCATACGTTGTTTCTCCCTGCCGGGGGTGCTGAGGATGAGGTAACAAAGATTAATCGCTGACAAGATAGACGTCAATACATCTGGACATCTAAACTTCTTTGCGTATAGATTGAGCGTCAGGGGAATACCCGCTAAAATTGTAGGTATCAGAGCCCTCTGGCCTTGTGCAGCGTGGAAGAGCCGGACTGGCATTCAGTGGCTGAATGAATAACCCAGCGCACATTTCTCTGAAATTACCGGTCCTGAAGGGACATTTATTTAGTGAGATCAGTGAAAATCGGGCATAATCCCCCGGTTTTCAGAACATTATTTTTTTTGATAAATTTAAGGTGTCCCATGGCTGAGTGGAACGGCGAATATGTCAGCCCTTACGCTGAACACGGTAAGAAAAGCGAGCAAGTAAAAAAAATCACGGTATCCATTCCGCTGAAGGTTCTTAAAATTCTCACTGACGAACGTACTCGCCGTCAGGTGAACAACCTGCGCCATGCGACCAATAGTGAATTGCTGTGTGAGGCTTTCCTGCATGCCTTTACCGGCCAGCCTTTGCCGAACGATGCAGACCTGCGTAAAGAGCGCAGCGATGAAATTCCAGAAGCAGCGAAAATCCTGATGCGCGAGCTGGGCGTTGACCCTGATACTTGGGAATACTAAGTAAAAGCTGATGATGAAGACCTGTGCGGCCACGCCGTGCAGGGATCATTTTTAGTGGCAGAGTGTTTTTCAGTGGAAGAGCGTTTTAGTGGAAGAGAGCTCTGTTCGTGCAGGCTGTGCGTGAAATGGATAAGCGAAGCGTTTTAGTGAAACGGGTTGTGGTTTACCAACCTTTTGCTAAATAGCAGGCAACAAAAAAGGCGCCATTGGCGCCTTTTCTTGCTCTACAGCAAATATTACTTGCTGGATGGCACGCTGAAACGCTTGTTGAAGCGGTCAACACGGCCACCGGTAGCAACTTCACGTTGTTTACCAGTATAGAACGGGTGGCAGTTACCACAAACGTCCAGGTTCAGATCGTGACCCACTGTTGAGCGAGTTTTGATCACGTTACCGCATGAGCAGTTTGCAGTAACTTCTACGTATTTAGGATGGATACCGTCTTTCATGGGAAAACCTCTTCTTAAGGCCGCGTCGCTATCCAACCCTGTTTCGTCGGACACCACGCGTAGTGGATGATTAGGTTTTGATGCGAAATGCACCAAAGGCGGCGAATCATACAGAATCTATTTATGCCGCGCAATGATGTTCATGCATTTCGAACGACACAGTGTACACTATCTCGTCATTTTTTTAAAGTCTGGACCCCTTAATGCCTGTTGCCCACGTTGCTTTACCCGTCCCGCTCGCCCGCACGTTTGACTACCTTTTGCCTGATGGCATGGTGGTAGTAAAAGGCTGTCGCGTCAGCGTACCCTTCGGTAAACGCGATGCAATTGGCATTGTCGTCGCGGTCAGCGACAGCAGCGAGTTTGGCATCGACAAGCTCAAACCGGTGCGCGAGGTGCTCGACGCCTCCAGCCTGTTTACCCCAGATTTATGGCGCATCCTGCTGTGGGCCGCCGACTATTACCATTTTCCCCTTGGCGAAGTGCTGTTCCATGCCCTGCCCGTCTTACTGAGACAGGGAAAGCCTGCTGAATTAACCCCGCTGTGGCAGTGGTTCGCCACCGAACAAGGGCGGGCGACGCCCCTTGAGAGCTTAAAACGCGCGGCAAAACAGCAGCAGGCGATGGCGGCCTTAATGCAGGGCGGAATTTATCGCCATCAGGTCAGCGACCTTGAGCTAACCGACGCTGCGCTACAGGCTCTGCGGGCCAAAGGGCTGGCCGACCTGCGCAGCATTGCGCCCGAGACTCACGACTGGCGCAGCGACTTCAGCGTGGTGGGCGAACGCCTGCGATTAAACACCGAACAGGCCACCGCCGTCGGGGCGATTCGCAGCGAAGATCAGCAGTTCTCGGCATGGCTTTTGGCCGGTGTGACAGGTTCAGGCAAAACCGAAGTCTATCTAAGCGTGCTGGAAAATATTCTGGCGCAGGGGAGACAGGCGCTGGTGATGGTGCCGGAAATTGGCCTGACGCCACAGACCATCGCGCGCTTTCGCGAGCGTTTTAGCGCCCCGGTGGACGTGCTGCACTCTGGCCTGAACGACAGCGAACGCCTCGCCGTCTGGCTGCGCGCCCGCAATGGCGAAGCCGGGATTGTGATTGGCACCCGCTCCTCCTTATTTACCCCTTTTGCCCGGCTGGGCGTGATCATCATCGATGAAGAGCACGACGGCTCATATAAGCAGCAGGAAGGCTGGCGCTACCACGCGCGCGATCTGGCCGTGTTCCGCGCCCACGAAGAAAATATTCCGATCATTATGGGGTCGGCGACGCCGGCTCTCGAGACACTCAACAACGTCGAGTTGGGCAAATATCGCCAGTTAAAACTCACCAAGCGCGCCGGTAATGCCAAGCCGCCACAGCAGCAGCTGATTGATTTAAAAGGCATGCCACTCAAGGTTGGCCTTTCTCAGCCGCTGATCCAGCGCATGCAGCAGCATCTGAAAGCCGATAATCAGGTGATGCTGTTCCTTAACCGCCGGGGCTACGCGCCCGCGCTGCTGTGTCACGAATGCGGCTGGATAGCCGAGTGCCAGCGCTGCGACCACTACTACACCCTGCACCAAAACCAGCGTCAGCTGCGCTGCCACCACTGTGACAGCCAGCGCGCGGTGCCGCACCAGTGCCCGCACTGCGGCTCGACGCAGCTGGTTTCGGTGGGTGTCGGCACAGAACAGCTCGAGCAGGAGCTTGCCCCGTTGTTCCCCGACACGCCCATTACCCGTATCGACCGCGATACCACCAGCCGCAAAGGCTCGCTGGAGCAGCATCTAGCGGAAGTGCATCGCGGCGGCGCGCGCATCCTGATTGGCACGCAGATGCTGGCTAAGGGGCACCACTTCCCCGACGTCACGCTGGTCTCCTTGCTGGATGTCGATGGCGCGCTGTTCTCAGCTGATTTCCGCTCCGCCGAGCGATTCGCCCAGCTTTATACCCAGGTTTCAGGCCGCGCGGGCCGCGCTGGCAAGCAGGGGGAGGTGGTGCTACAAACCCACCATCCGGAGCATCCGCTGTTGAAAGTGCTGCTGGAGCAGGGCTATGACGCCTTCGCCAAGCAGACGCTGGCCGAGCGTAAAAGCGTCTTTTTACCGCCATACACCAGCCATATTCTGATTCGCTCCGAGGATCACGATAATCAGCAATCCCAACTGTTCTTGCAGCAGTTACGCAATTTGCTGGAATCCAGCCCGCTAAAAGATGAGTCGCTGTGGATACTCGGCCCCGTCCCGGCGCTGGCCGCCAAGCGCAACGGCCGTTTCCGCTGGCAGCTCTTATTGCAGCACCCTTCACGCCGCGTTTTGCAGCAGCTGCTGAAAAGCTCGCAGTCGCTGATTAACGCCCTGCCCCAAGCGAAAAAGGTTAAATGGACGCTGGATGTCGACCCTATCGACAGCTAATCGATTGCATTTATGCGGGATGGATCTAAAAAAAGCATCTGCGTCACACTTTTGATGCAAATTAGGTAACAAATCCTAACCACAATCTGTTTAGAATGTGATGAGCTACGCAGCCGCCAAAAGCCGGATAGGTTAGGCGCACCCAGAAGGGTGTCGCGTTGAGAGGAACATCCATGTTGTCGTATCAGAATGATGCTGTTGCAAGGGGAGATGCGTTGGACGAGAAGAAAGATTTAAACGCGGCGACGATGAAAGACGTAGCTGAAATGGCCGGTGTTTCGACCGCGACGGTATCTCGTGCATTAATGAATCCGGAAAAGGTCTCAGCGCCCACTCGCCAAAAGGTCGAGCAGGCGGTGCTCGCCGTTGGATATTCTCCTCACGCCCTTTCACGGAACTTAAAACGCAACGAATCCCGCACTATTCTGGTGATCGTCCCCGACATCTGCGATCCCTACTTTGCGGATGTGATCCAAGGGATCGAGCGCACCGCGGCTGAACATGGTTATCTGGTGCTGATTGGCGATTGCGCCCAGCAGAACCAGCAAGAGAAAACCTTTATTAATCTGATTATTACTAAGCAGATTGACGGTATGCTGCTGCTCGGCTCGGACCTACCTTTCGACGCCAGCAAAGAAGAACAGCGCAATTTGCCGCCAATGGTGATGGCCAATGAATTCGCGCCAGAGCTGGAATTGCCGACCGTGCACATTGATAACCTGACCGCCGCCTATGAAGCCGTGCATTATTTGATTGGCTTGGGCCATCAGCGCATTGGCTGCATTACCGGCCCGGACCAAATGCCGCTGTGTCAGTACCGCACTCAGGGGTATATTCAGGCGCTGCGCCGCAGTGGATTAAATGTGGAAGCAGACTACTCGGCGAAAGGCGATTTTAGCTATGAGTCGGGCGCGCTGGCGCTGATCGATTTGATGTCGCAGCCAGTGCCGCCAACGGCGATTTTCTGCCACAACGACGTGATGGCTATCGGCGCGATGTTCCAGGCCAAGAAGATGGGTCTGCGCATTCCAGAAGATTTATCGGTGGTAGGCTTTGATGATATCAAGCAAAGTCAGTACTTCGACCCGCCTTTAACCACGGTGGCTCAACCAAGATTCCAGCTTGGTCGTCAGGCCATGTTATTATTGCTTGAGCAGCTCAATGGGCATTCAGTACAAAGTGGCTCACGTTTGTTGGAAAGCGAACTGGTCATCCGCGGTAGTACCGCCGCACCCAAACGCTAATTATATGTTTATACTTCATTAAGTTTTCGTTTCAGATAAGGTTCAAGGTTCAGTAACATGACGCACTTCTTCCATCATTACGACGCAGCGAAACGATAGTGGCACAAAGAGACTATGTAAGCCGTGGGCGCTCAGGAGCGCGGCGGAAACCAACTAGCCGAAAAAAACGCAGTTCCCCGATGATCTCCAAAACCATGGTGGTATTAGCCGTTGCGGTCCTGGTGGTGTTCATTGGTGGCCTCTATTTTATTACGCACAATAAACCTGAAGATGCAGCGATTCTGCCGACGCACCCTGTTCGGCCGGGCAACGGCTTACCGCCAAAACCTGAAGAACGCTGGCGTTATATCAAAGAGTTGGAAAATCGTCAGATGGGCGTGTCTACCCCGACTGAGCCGACGGCGGGTGGCAATGTGCAGACTAAAACGCAGTTGACGCCGGAACAGCGCCAGTTGCTGGACCAGATGCAGGCCGACATGCGCCAGCAGCCGACCACGCTGTCCGAAGTGCCGTATAACGACCCAACGCAGGCGACGCGCACGCAGCCTGCCCAACGTCAGACCACGTCGCAACAGCCGTATACGCAGCAGCCTCAGCAGACTTATTCTCAACAGAACGTGCAGCCGACCTACACTCAGCGGCAGCCTGTGCAACAGCAGCAACAGAATGTGCAGCACAATACTCAGCAGACTACGCCGAGAAACGTGCAGCAGACGCAGCAGCCGGTTCGTGCTCCTCAGACTCAGGCACAAACTCAGCCTGTGGCGCCGAAGCCGAAACCGAAAGAGCAGCCTCAGCAGCAGCAACCTGCTGCCATTACTGAAGTCGCGCCGGAAAAACCGAAGGACAAACCGAAAGAGCAGGAAAAAACCCAGCGCTTTATGGTTCAGTGCGGTTCTTTCAAAGGTAGCGAGCAGGCAGAATCGCAGCGCGCCAAGCTGGCATTTGAAGGTTTTGAAGGCCGAATCACCACCGGTGGCGGCTGGAATCGCGTCGTTATCGGCCCTTACAATAATCGTGCTGGCGCTGACGGCACCCTGTCGCGTCTTAAAAACGCTGGCATCTCCGGTTGCATTCCCCTCGCAACCGGGGGTTGAAAACCCATTTTCCTCCCCAATCTATAACTTCAATATGCCTCGTGCTCTTGTGTGACACTGATGTGTAACACAAGAGTGCGGGGATCTTTTCCGTCTGCAACGAGGAACTGCTCGTGACAACAATTGTAAGTGTACGCCGCAACGGCCAGGTCGTTATTGGTGGTGATGGTCAAGCCACATTGGGAAATACCGTGATGAAGGGCAACGTGAAGAAAGTACGTCGCCTGTATAACGACAAAGTGATCGCCGGCTTTGCGGGCGGCACGGCTGACGCCTTCACGCTGTTTGAGCTGTTCGAACGCAAACTGGAAATGCACCAGGGCCATCTGGTCAAAGCCGCCGTAGAACTGGCGAAAGACTGGCGTACTGACCGTATGCTGCGCCGCCTTGAAGCGCTGCTGGCCGTCGCTGACGAAAATGCCTCGCTAATCATTAGCGGCAACGGCGACGTGATTCAGCCTGAGAATGACCTGATTGCTATCGGCTCCGGTGGTCCTTACGCTCAGGCTTCTGCTCGCGCGTTGCTGGAAAATACAGAACTGAGCGCTCGTGACATCGTTGAGAAGTCGCTGAGCATTGCCGGGGATATCTGTATTTACACCAACCAATTCCACACCATCGAAGAATTGTCTTCTAAAGCGTAAGGATCGAAAACATGTCTGAAATGACCCCGCGCGAGATAGTCAGCGAACTCGACAGCTACATCATTGGGCAGGACAAAGCAAAGCGCGCCGTCGCCATTGCACTGCGTAACCGCTGGCGCCGTATGCAGCTTGAAGAGACGCTGCGTCACGAAGTCACTCCAAAAAACATTCTGATGATCGGCCCGACCGGTGTCGGTAAAACCGAAATCGCTCGTCGTCTGGCGAAGCTCGCTAACGCGCCGTTCATCAAAGTCGAAGCCACCAAGTTCACCGAAGTGGGCTACGTGGGTAAAGAAGTCGACTCCATTATTCGCGACTTAACCGACTCTGCGGTGAAGATGGTGCGAATGCAGTCCATCGAGAAAAACCGCTATCGCGCCGAAGAACTGGCCGAAGAGCGCATTCTCGACGTGCTTATTCCACCGGCGAAAAACAACTGGGGCCAGGCCGACGAAACGCAGGAACCTTCTGCGGCACGCCAGTCTTTCCGCAAAAAGCTGCGTGAAGGCCAACTCGACGACAAAGAGATCGAAATCAATGTCGCCGCCGCGCCAATGGGCGTCGAAATCATGTCCCCTCCGGGCATGGAAGAGATGACCAGCCAGCTGCAGTCTATGTTCCAAAACATGGCCGGGCAGAAGCAGAAACCGCGCAAAATGAAGATCAAAGAAGCGTACAAGCTGTTGATCGAAGAAGAAGCCGCCAAGCTGGTTAACCCGGAAGAGTTGAAAGAGCAGGCTATCGAAGCCGTTGAGCAGCACGGCATCGTGTTCATCGACGAAATCGACAAAATCTGTAAACGCGGCGGTCAAAGCTCCGGCCCTGACGTTTCCCGCGAAGGCGTGCAGCGTGACCTGCTGCCACTGGTTGAAGGCTGCACCATTTCGACCAAGCACGGCATGGTGAAAACTGACCATATTCTGTTTATCGCTTCCGGCGCTTTCCAGACTGCCAGCCCGTCAGACCTGATCCCTGAATTGCAGGGTCGTCTGCCGATCCGCGTCGAGCTGCAAGCCCTGTCGACGGAAGACTTCGAACGTATCCTGACTGAGCCAAGTGCGTCGCTGACTCATCAGTATAAAGCGTTGATGGCAACCGAAGGCGTGACCGTTGATTTTACCGCTGACGGTATCCGTCGTATCGCCGAAGCGGCATGGCAAGTTAACGAAACCACCGAGAACATCGGTGCGCGTCGTCTGCATACCGTGTTGGAGCGTTTGATGGAAGATATCTCTTACGACGCGAGCGAAAGTAACGGTATCTCCATAAACATTGATGCAGATTATGTTCGTAGCCATCTTGATCAGCTGGTTGCTGATGAAGATCTGAGCCGTTTCATCTTATAATTCGCTCATACGTTTCGAAAGTTATCCATTGGGAGGCGTTATGCCTCCCTTTTTATTTCTGGGCGAAACATCAGTTTAGTGAGCGAAAAAAATATGAGCATGATAACCCCCTGCAATACGACATCGCCGACCAAAGCCTGGCTTGAAAGTCTCCGCCTGCGAACGCTGCCTCTGGCCTTCGCCTCCATCGTGATGGGTTCCGCTGTCGCCAGCCTGCAAGGCGTTTTTCACCCGCTAACGGCGCTTCTCGCGCTGCTCACCGCCGGGCTGCTGCAAATTCTGTCCAATCTAGCCAATGACTATGGCGATGCTGAAAAAGGCAGTGATACGCCGGATCGCATCGGGCCATTGCGCGGCATGCAAAAAGGGTTAATCAACGCCAGCCAGATGAAGCGCGCCATCATCCTGACCGTGGCGCTAGCCGTGATTTCGGGTATCGCGCTAATTGCCGTCGCCTGCCAGAAACCCAGCGACGTGGTCGGCTTCCTGATCCTCGGTTTGCTGTCGATTGGCGCGGCTATTACCTATACCGTCGGCACGCGCCCTTACGGCTACATGGGCCTCGGCGACATTTCCGTCTTAGTGTTCTTCGGCTGGATAAGCGTCGCGGGCACCTTCTACTTGCAGGCAGGGTATTTTGATTGGGTTGTTATGCTGCCCGCCACGGCCACCGGCTTATTAGCTACCGCCGTCCTGAATATCAATAATTTGCGCGATATCGAAACTGACAGCGCCAACGGCAAAAACACGCTGGCGGTGCGCCTTGGGCCAAAAAATGCCCGTCGCTATCACGCATTCATCATTAGCGGTGCCGTGCTCTGTCTGGCGTTGTTTGCCCTACTGCACTTGCACAACGGCTTCGGTTGGCTCTTTATCCTGGCGCTGCCGCTGCTGGCTAAACACGTCCTCACGGTGATGCGCGAACCCACTGCTGAGGGTATCCGTCCCCTGTTGGAGAACATGGTGAAGGTCGCTTTATTGACTAACGTGTTGTTTGCCGTCGGCCTGTTACTCAATTAGCAATCCAAGCTAAGTCTGGCTGAAAGCGAAATTTAACAATTGATGCTTTTGCCAACAGCCTTCAGAAAGGGATATACTGCACATTCATGCAGCAACCAGATGAAATCCTATGAAATACGATACTTCCGAACTATGCGACATCTATCACGAAGAAGTGAATGTCGTTGAACCCTTGTTCTCCAACTTTGGCGGACGTACTTCATTTGGCGGGCAGATCACCACGGTGAAGTGCTTTGAAGACAATGGCTTGCTTTATGATCTGTTGGAGCAAAACGGTTTAGGCCGCGTGTTGGTGGTTGATGGCGGTGGCTCGGTTCGCCGTGCTCTGCTCGACGCCGACCTCGCAACGCTGGCACTGGAAAACCAGTGGGAAGGCATCCTGATTTACGGCGCGGTGCGTCAGGTGGATGACTTGCAGGACTTGGACATCGGCATTCAGGCGATGGCCGCTATCCCTGCTGGCGCAGCAAGCGAAGGCATTGGTGAGAGTGATATCCGCGTCAACTTCGGCGGTGTAACCTTCTTCACCGGTGACCATTTGTATGCTGATAACACCGGCATCATCCTGTCAGAGGATGCACTCGACCTCGAGTGATTCACTAAACGCAGATGCTTCTGCAATAAAAAAGCCCGCAGCGCGGGCTTTTTTTATGGGAGCAAGTTATGCAAAGAAGGCTGGATCAGACTTCTTCCATTTTCCCTAACAGTGCGCGCAGACGATCTTGCCACACGTGTTGTTCTTCTTTCAGCTGCGCGTTTTCACGCACCAGTGACTCATGGTTGCCGCTGGCTTGCTGAACTTCCTGAGACAGGTTGTTGTTCTGTTCTTTCAGTTCTTCGATTTCCATTTGCAATAAAGTAATGGTATCAATCGCTTGCTGAACTTTCGCTTCTAATTTCTCAAATACTTCAAATGACATTCTTCGGTCCTCTTCATGTTCGCAAGGCGTACATCTGGTAAGTTCTGTCGCATCGTCCGGACACGACTCTGAATTCTCGCACCACGCAGATTTTATTGATATTTCGGGATGGAAACGCCGTCAAATCTGCGGATGTCTTGAAATACGATTGTATGTAGCCAGTACTGCCCTGTCTAGCAACAACCCTGCCCTACACGCAGTCTGTTGCAATTTTAACGACAAAACTATCAGCAAATGCTTAAAAAGCGAGACGAGTCGAAGGATCACGCCAGCAATTTCGCCTAAAGTCAGTCTAACAAGGGGTTTGACGGGCGGAAGGCATCCGAATGACCTTGTGCGCGTTAGGGACGCAATCAGGGAAGAAATAGGGATAAACGCGGGTCAAACGCGCGCCAAAAACCGCTTTTTGCGGTTGGTCTAACCAGTCTGGCATTCGAAATCGCTCATTTTTATGACACAACACACAAAATTTGATTTCGCTATTTCTCGTTTATGCTCGTTAACGATAAATTCACATTACATTCTCATTTACTGATGAATGTCTTATTCCGATTACGTTCACGTACGTCTAGTAAGAAAAATTATAACTAACCCTTAACATTATCCTTTATAGGATCCGACTATGAGCCAAACCATGAGTTCCACATTAAAAGGTCAGTGCATCGCTGAGTTTCTAGGTACCGGGCTTATCATTTTCTTTGGTGCAGGATGTGTTGCTGCATTGAAGCTTGCCGGCGCAGGCTTTGGCCAGTGGGAAATTAGTATCGTCTGGGGTTTTGGTGTGGCGATGGCCATCTACCTGACCGCAGCCGTGTCTGGCGCTCACCTTAACCCAGCAGTCACTGTCGCGCTTTGCCTGTTCGCGAACTTTGAAGGACGCAAAGTTCTGCCTTACATCATCGCGCAAGTTGCGGGGGCTTTCTGCGCCGCCGCTCTGGTTTACGGTCTGTACTACAACCTGTTCTTCGATTTCGAACAAAGCCACAATATGGTGCGCGGCAGCGTCGAGAGTTTGGATCTGGCAGGCATCTTCTCTACCTACCCGAACCCACACATCAGCGTGTTGCAGGCATTCTTGGTTGAAGTGGTGATCACCGCCGTGCTGATGGCGCTGATTCTGGGCCTGACTGACGACGGCAACGGCATCCCGCGTGGCCCGCTGGCTCCGCTGTTAATCGGTATCCTGATCGCTGTTATCGGTGCTTCAATGGGTCCATTGACCGGCTTCGCCCTGAACCCTGCTCGTGACTTCGGTCCTAAGCTGTTCGCCTACTTCGCAGGCTGGGGCAAAGTGGCCTTCACCGGCGCGCGTGACATCCCTTACTTCTTAGTCCCGATTTTTGGCCCGCTGATTGGCGCATCTCTGGGTGCTGTAGGTTATAAGACGCTGGTTGGTCGCCACCTGCCTTACGAAATCAATGAGGAAGCGGAAGAGAAAGCGGCCCAGCAGGCATCAAAACAGCGTAAAGCGTAATTGGCTATATTGTTCACAGCTCTCTAATTCGTAGGAATATTATTATGTCAGCAGATACGACTCACGAAAAAAAATACATCGTCGCGCTCGATCAAGGCACCACCAGCTCCCGCGCGGTCGTGCTTGACCATGACGCCAATATCGTCAGCGTTTCCCAGCGCGAATTTACCCAAATTTATCCGAAATCCGGCTGGGTCGAGCATGACCCAATGGAGATCTGGTCTTCGCAAAGCTCAGTGCTGGTAGAAGTGCTGGCAAAAGCGGACATCAACTCTGACCAAATCGCCGGTATTGGTATCACCAACCAGCGTGAAACCACCATCGTGTGGGAAAAAGAGACCGGTAAACCCATTTATAACGCCATCGTTTGGCAGTGCCGTCGTACAGCTGACATCTGTGAGAAGCTGAAAAAGGACGGGATGGAAGAGTACATCCGTGAAAACACTGGCTTGGTGGTTGACCCTTACTTCTCCGGTACCAAGGTGAAGTGGATTCTGGACCACGTAGAAGGCTCCCGCGAACGCGCTAAGCGTGGCGAGCTGCTGTTCGGTACCGTCGACACCTGGCTGGTGTGGAAGATGACTCAGGGACGCGTTCACGTTACTGATTACACTAACGCCTCACGTACCATGCTGTTCAACATCCATGACCTGAAATGGGATGAGCGCATGCTGGAAGTGCTGGATATTCCGCGCGAAATGCTGCCGGAAGTTCGCCCTTCTTCTGAAGTTTACGGCCAGACCAACATTGGTGGTAAAGGCGGTACGCGTATTCCAATCGCCGGTATTGCCGGTGACCAGCAGGCAGCCCTGTACGGCCAGCTTTGCGTGCAGAAAGGCATGGCGAAAAATACCTATGGCACCGGCTGCTTCTTGCTGATGAACACCGGTACTGAAGCTGTAACCTCCAAAAACGGCCTGCTGACCACCATCGCCTGCGGCCCTCGCGGCGAAGTGAACTATGCGCTGGAAGGTGCGGTATTCGTCGGCGGTGCGTCCATTCAATGGCTGCGCGACGAGCTGAAGTTGATCAGCGACGCCACCGACTCCGAGTACTTCGCGGGCAAAGTTAAAGACACCAACGGCGTGTACGTGGTGCCGGCCTTCACGGGCCTTGGCGCACCTTACTGGGACCCGTATGCCCGTGGCGCTATCTTCGGCCTGAGCCGTGGCGCCAACAGCAACCACATCATTCGCGCCACGCTGGAATCTATCGCTTACCAGACTCGCGACGTGCTGGACGCCATGCAAGCTGACTCGGGCGCACGCCTGCAGGCTCTGCGCGTGGACGGCGGCGCGGTGGCTAACAACTTCCTGATGCAATTCCAGTCTGACATCCTCGGCACGCGCGTTGAGCGTCCGGCGGTGCTGGAAGTGACCGCGCTGGGTGCCGCATTCCTGGCGGGTCTGGCAGTGGGCTTCTGGAATGATCTGGACGAAGTGCGCAGCAAAGCCACTATCGAACGTGAATTCCGCCCAAGCATTGAAACCACCGAGCGTAACTTCCGCTACAAAGGCTGGCAGAAAGCCGTGGCGCGCGTGCGTTCATGGGAAGATCACGACGAGTGATCGCGTCCGGTCGGGTTCTCGCGGAACCCGCCATCATCAGCTCCAAGCAAACTCCCCTTAACGGGGAGTTTTTTTATGCGCTTTTTCTGCCCTGCCCCTATGCTAAAATCCGCCCCAGCGATGAGCATTTGCCTCACCCACCTTATTTTTCTTCGAATGGGTTTATCCATGAAACGTGAATTAGCTATCGAGTTCTCCCGCGTCACCGAAGCCGCCGCGCTGGCTGGCTATAAATGGCTCGGCCGTGGCGACAAAAATCTCGCCGACAACGCCGCCGTGCAGGCAATGCGCATTATGCTGAATAAGGTCGACATCGACGGGCAAATCGTCATTGGCGAAGGTGAGATTGACGAAGCGCCGATGCTCTACATCGGCGAGCAGGTTGGCACGGGCAAGGGCGACGCGGTGGATATCGCAGTTGACCCCATCGAAGGCACGCGCATGACCGCCATGGGCCAGTCCAACGCGCTGGCCGTGCTGGCCGTGGGCGACAAAGGCTCCTTCCTCAACGCCCCTGACATGTACATGGAAAAAATCGCCGTCGGCCCCGGCGCTAAAGGCGCGATTAATTTAGACCTGACGCTGGCGGAAAATCTGCAAAATATCGCCAAAGCCTTGGGTAAACCACTGAGCGAACTGACCGTGGCGACCCTGGCCAAACCGCGCCACGACGAGGCTATTCGCGCCATGCTGCAATCCGGCGTGCGCGTGTTTGCCTTCCCCGACGGCGACGTCGCCGCAACCATTCTGACCTGTATGCCGGAGAGCGAAGTTGATGTGCTGTATGGCATCGGCGGCGCGCCGGAAGGGGTGATTTCGGCGGCGGTGATCCGCGCGCTGGACGGCGATATGCAGGGCCGCCTGCTGGCGCGTCACGATGTGAAAGGCGACACCCCAGAAAACCGCCGCATTGGCGAAGAAGAGCTGGTGCGCTGTAAGGCGATGGGTATTGAGGCCGGTAAGGTGTTGCAGCTCGACGACATGGCGCGCAACGACAACGTGATTTTCTCGGCAACCGGCATCACCAAGGGCGACCTGCTGGAAGGCATTAGCCGCAAAGGCAACATGGCGACCACCGAAACCCTGCTGATCCGCGGCAAATCGCGCACCATTCGCCGCATTCGCTCTACCCACTTCCTTGACCGCAAAGATGCTGCTCTGCACGAGTTCATCATCTAATTGGCGGGTTTAACTCGGCCATAAAAGCAAAAAGCAGAGCCATAGCTCTGCTTTTTTTATGTTTCGCGCGCTGAGTTAGATGGTATGCCCCTGCTCCTGCTGGCGATTGGCCATCGGCCACCAGCAGAGCAGAATCAGCAACGCCATGGCGAACATTAGCAGGCCAAGGCTGAACTGCCCGGTTTGCGGCAGCATGGCTGACATCCACGCCACCAGCCCGGAACCGATATTCTGAATGCCGCCCACCAAGGCCCCGGCCGCGCCAGCGAGATAGGGGAAAGGCTCCATCGCGCCGGTGGTCGCCAGCGGGAACAGCATCCCCGCACCGAAGAAGAACAGCGACGCCGGAACAATCAGCGTCCAGATGTTCATCACGCCCAGCCAGCCAGGGATCCACATCAGCACGCCCGCCAGCAGGCAGCTGATCACCGAGTGCCACATCAGCTGGTTGAAGCTCTTCTCCGCCCGCCCGGCATACCACGCGCCGAAGAAGGCCGCCGGAATAGGCAGAATAAACAACAGGCTGACGGTCATCGCGCTGAGCTTCAACACGCCGCCCATCAGCACCCCGCAGCTGGCTTCAAACACCGCCACGCCCGCCAAAGCCCCCACCAGCATCACGAGATAGCGGCTGAAGTTGCCGTCCGCCAGCAGCAGGTGAAGGCTGCTCAGCATACCGCGCGGCTCATCGTTAACCGGGCGCGTCTCTGGCAGCCAGCGATACATGGAAAACGCCACGCCGGCGCACAGCAATAACAGGAAACCAAAACTGGCGCGCCAGCCCAGCCACGCCGCCAGCGCGCCGCCAATGATTGGCGCGACCAGCGGGCTGACCAAAATCCCCATGTTTAACAGGCTGTTGGCCTGACGTAACGCGCCACCGCTGTATAAATCGCGCGGCATGGTGCGCGCCATCACGCCCGCCACGCCGGTGCCCATACCCTGCACGGCGCTACCAATAATTAAAATCGTCAGGCTCTGCGCCATCATGGCGGTGGCGGCGCCGACTAGAAAAATCATCATCCCGGTGAGGATCACCGGCTTGCGCCCAATCTTATCCGACAGCGGCCCGTAGATGAGCTGTGACGAGCCGTAAGCGATTAAATAGGCCGCCATCACTCGCTGAACCGCCCCCGGTTTTACGGCCAGGCTTGATGCCATATCCGCGATATTCGGCACATAGATGGTTTGCGCCATCTGCCCTACGGCCACCAGCAAAATCAACATCACCAGCAGGTGAATATTTTCCAGTTTTTTCATTTTCTAGTTCATTAACCATTAAGGCATCCGAATACCAGCATATTGAGCCAGTTTCGGTGGGGTAAGCAGTCGGCGCATAAATTAACAAAACCGTAGGAATAAGCGAGAGGCAGGCGGAAAACTCTGTTTACGCCAGTGGCGGGCTTTAGTGCCAGTTTCGTAAAGATAACGGTACGACACGCGAGCATCTCTTACCCGTCGTAAACAGGTTGATAACATTTAATCGATAATGGATTCGGTGAATGTGAAATAAAATCAGCGAGGTAAATGAAGCGCCGACGCGCTGCACCATGGACTTAACACGGAGTACTTTTTTATGGCTGATTGGGTTACAGGCAGCATCACCAAAGTCGACCGCTGGACAGATGCCCTGTTCAGTATTCAGGTGAGTGCGCCCATTGATGCATTCACCGCGGGCCAGTTCGCTAAGCTGTCGTTAGAAATCGACGGTGAACGCGTCCAGCGCGCCTATTCCTACGTTAATGCGCCAAGCAATCCCAATCTTGAGTTCTATCTGGTGACTGTCCCGGAAGGCAAGCTCAGCCCTCGCCTGAACGACATGCAGATTGGCAGTGAAATTCAGGTCACTAAAGAGGCTGCGGGCTTTTTCGTCATTGATGAAGTGCCAGAATGCGACACCCTGTGGATGCTGGCGACCGGCACGGCCATTGGCCCGTACTTATCCATTTTGCAGGAAGGCATCGGGCTAGATCGCTTCAAGAACATCGTGCTGGTGCACGCCGCGCGCTTCTCGCAAGACCTCAGCTACCTGCCGCTGATGCAGCAGCTTCAGCAGCGCTATAACGGCAAGTTGCATATTCAGACCGTGGTGAGCCGTGAAGAAGTGGCGGGATCGCTGACGGGTCGCGTACCGGCGCTGATTGAAGATGGTTCGCTGGAAGCCGCCGTGGGGCTGAAAATGGATGCCGAAGACAGCCATATTATGCTGTGCGGCAACCCGCAGATGGTGCGCGATACCCAGCAAATCCTCAAAGACAGCCGCGGAATGCGTAAGCATTTGAAACGCAAACCGGGCCATATGACCAGCGAGCATTACTGGTAAGATCAAGATTAGAGCCGCAGGCTATTTGAACCTAACGCTCTCTGCTTCCGGGCCAAAGCGATTTGTGCCCGGCGTTCCCACAAAAGCGCCGCAATCGATAATCAGCATCACGAAAATCACCGCCGGAAGCAGCCTGCCGACCACCCACTGCCACAGGGTCGGGATCATGTCCCAATGGCCCGCCGCCAGCATCCACGCCAGAATAAACAGCAGTGCCCACCAGGCCGATTTATTGCGGTCGTGCAGGCGTTTCACCATCACCGCGGCGGTGGGCCACAGCAAAACCACCACGGCAAAAGCGGCGGATTGGATTTCGATCCACTGTCTGTCGGCAAAGGTGAACACCGCCACCATCAGCACCAGCCAGCTGACCATCCAAATCCAAAACTCACGGCGGCCCATGCGGCCATTAAATGAAAAGAGTGCGTGTTGCAGGGTCATCGGGGAAGCATTCCATCAAAGTCGGGTCAGAAAACTGCCGCAAAGTGTAACCCAGCCCGGCCAGATGCCGACAATGTTTACGCACTCCTTTTGACATTGCCCCCTGATCCCCGCTCTAATCGGGTATCGCTTCAAAACAGAACAGGCTTATGACTGCAAACTTCATTCTTCGCCTCGCGCTTCCCGCGCTGCTGCTGATTTCAGGGCTGAATCAGGCCAATGCGGAACCACCCGCCGAGCACCAGACCGTCGAGGAGATGCCGAAAGCGCCTTATCTACTGGCGGGCGCCCCGACTTTCGAAATGACGCTGGTGAGCTTTCGCGAAAAATATAACGCGGCCAACCCGAGTCAGCAGATCAGCGAATTCCGCGCCATTACCGACAAAACCGGCAATGACCTGCTGACCCGCGCTGCCAGCAAGATTAATGAGAATCTCTATGCTTCTACAGCATTGGAGAAAGGCACCGGGAAAATCAAAACCCTGCAAATCACCTACCTGCCCATCCAAGGGCCGGAGGCCAAAGCCGCGCGCACGCTGGCTATCAGCTACATGGCGAACCTAATGCGCGAGTTTGACGGTACCCTGACAGTGGAGCAAAGCGTGGCGAAAGTGGCGTCGCTGATCGACAAAGGCAAAGGCCAGCAGTTCTACCAACAGCAGGTCGGCGCGATTCGTTACGTGATTTCAGATAACGGCGAGAAGGGGCTGACCTTCGCCGTAGAGCCGGTAAAACTCGCGCTTTCATAAGCCTTGGATAACGGCAATTAATGACAAAAAGCAAAGCCTTTAGTTGTGATCCTCTCTATACTATTGGGCAGGTAATCTGCTTGTTTGGCAGAAATTTTAATCGACACTCGCGTCCCCTTTTGGAGGAAAAAACATGCGACATCCATTAGTGATGGGTAACTGGAAACTGAACGGCAGCACCCACATGGTTAACGAACTGATCGCTGCGCTGCGCAATGAGCTGAGCACGGTTGAAGGTTGTGGCGTTGCTATCGCACCACCAGAAGTTTACCTGTCACAGGCGAAACACGCGCTGGCGGGCAGCCGCATTGCGCTTGGCGCACAGAACGTTGACACCAACCTGTCTGGCGCATTCACCGGCGAAACTTCTGCCGACATGCTGAAAGACATCGGTGCGAAATACATCATCATCGGTCACTCTGAGCGTCGTACTTATCACAAAGAAAGTGACGAGTTCATTGCTAAGAAATTCGGCGTGCTGAAAGACGCTGGCCTGATCCCAGTGCTGTGCATCGGTGAAACCGAAGCAGAAAACGAAGCGGGTCAAACTGAAGCCGTGTGTGCAAAACAGCTGAACGCCGTGCTGAACACGCTGGGCGCTAAAGCCTTCGAAGGCGCGGTTATCGCTTATGAGCCAGTTTGGGCTATCGGTACCGGCAAATCTGCCACTCCAGCTCAGGCTCAGGCGGTTCACAAATTCATCCGTGACCACGTTGCTAAACAAGACGCTGAAATCGCTAAACAAGTGATCATCCAGTACGGCGGTTCTGTAAACGCAGCTAACGCGGCAGAACTGTTCACTCAGCCAGACATCGATGGCGCGCTGGTTGGCGGTGCTTCTCTGAAAGCTGATGCCTTCGCGGTTATCGTGAAAGCCGCTGCTGAAGCGAAAAAAGCCTAATCCACTTTTCTGACGCACTTGCGGCGTCAGCATAAAAAAACCCGGTCTCTTCGCAGAGCCGGGTTTTTTATTATCAGCGATATCTGGTCAGTGATTCGGGTAAGCAACCGCAGCCAACGCCGAGACAGCGCCAAGTATGACGGGCATTTAGCGTTTGCTGATTTGGTCGAATATCCCACCGCTCGAGAAGTGGTCTTTCTGCGCTTCGGCCCAAGTACCTGCCACCTGATCGATAGTGAACAGCTTCAGTTTAGGGAATTCAGCGGCAAACTTCTTCTCAACGGCTGGGTCACGCGGACGGTAGTAGTTTTCCGCCGCGATGGTTTGACCTTCAGTGGAATAGAGATACTTCAGGTAAGCATCGGCCACTTCGCGAGTGCCGCGCTTGTCGACCACTTTATCCACCACGGAGACGGTTGGCTCAGCCAAAATGGATTCGCTTGGCGTCACAATCTCAAACTTGTCGTTGCCCAGGTCCTTGGTTGCCAGCAAGGCTTCGTTTTCCCATGCAATCAGCACGTCGCCGATGCCGCGCTCAACGAAGGTGTTGGTTGCGCCACGTGCGCCGGAGTCCAGCACTTCAACGTTTTTAAACAAGGCTTTCAAGAATTCCTGAGCTTTCGCTTTGTCATTGTTGTTGTGATGCAGGGCGTAGCCCCACGCCGCCAGATAGTTCCAGCGCGCGCCGCCCGAGGTTTTCGGGTTTGGCGTAATGATAGACACGCCCGGTTTGATCAGATCATTCCAGTCGTGAATTTGTTTTGGGTTGCCCTTCTTCACCAGGAAAACGATGGTGGAGGTGTAAGGCGCGGAGTTGTCCGGCAGGCGCTTGATCCAGTTTTTGTCGATACGGCCGCGTTCGGCAATGGCATCCACGTCATAAGCCAGCGCGAGGGTGACGACGTCAGCCTCGATACCATTGATAACGGAGGTCGCCTGCTTGCCAGAGCCGCCGTGAGATTGACGCACGGTTACGGTGTCGCCGGTTTTACCCTGCCAGTATTTGCTGAACGCCTTGTTGTATTGCTCGTAGAATTCACGCGTCGGATCATAAGACACGTTCAGAATCTGAACATCTTTCGCAATTGCGCCCGTCGCCACCAGCAGTAATGCCAGACCTACACCCCATTTACGCATCTCACTCTCTCCCAGAAATTCTTTCAATGGATTGGATTTATCGTATTAGATGCCTAGAGCCTGCCAGAGAAAAATCGAACAACTAAAGACTAAAAAGTATTTTTCTATTCCATTCAGGAATAACTGTTTTTCGGGCAAAAAAAAGCCCCCACGCGTGGAGGCTTTATCACTAAGTAATTATCTGTTTTAGAATAATTTTTTAGCCGTGTCGTACCAGTCTTCTTTGAATTTACTTTTCTTATTTTCTGGAGAGATACAGATAGAAATTAATTCATGAACCATTTTTTCGTTTTCAACACCGACGCAGAAACCGCCCTGGGTGTAGTCGCGGTCTTCTTCCAGCAGCAGGTCAACAGCATAAGCACCCATGCGAGAAGCCAGAATACGGTCGTAAGCGACTGGTGCGCCACCACGTTGAATGTGCCCTAAAACGGTACCGCGAGTTTCACGGCAGGTTTCTTTCTCGATGTATTTAGCCAGCTCGTCGATATCATCCAGTTTTTCTGTGATAGCGACGATGGCGTGCTTTTTACCTTTGGCGATACCGGCTTTGATTTCAGCAACCAGATCATCACGTTTGAATTCAACTTCTGGGATGGCGATGAATTCGCAACCACCGGCAATCGCAGCGGCCAGAGTCAAATCGCCACAGTGGCGACCCATCACTTCAACGATGGAAATACGTTGGTGAGAAGAAGAGGTATCGCGCAGACGGTCGATCGCTTCAACCACAGTACCCAACGCGGTGAAGAAGCCGATGGTGTAGTCAGTACCCGCTACATCGTTATCGATGGTGCCTGGCAGGCCGATACAGCGAATGCCGCCTTCTTTGGTCAGCAGGTCAGCACCCGCGTAAGAACCGTCACCGCCGATAACCACTAAGCCATCGATACCACGGTCTTTCAGGTTTTGCAGAGCAACCTTGCGGTTTTCAGGATCGCGGAATTCCGGGAAGCGAGCAGAACCTAAGAAAGTACCACCACGGTTGATCATGTCGGACACGCTGTAGCGGTCCAGTGGTCGCATGCGGTTTTCGTACAAGCCAAAGTAGCCATCTTCAATACCGAAAACTTCTAATCCTGCAGATAGAGCAGCACGAACAACGCCGCGAATCGCGGCATTCATGCCTGGCGCATCGCCGCCACTTGTCAGTACACCGATTTTTTTAATCATGACCACCTCTGAACTTGTAGATGCAATTTCTTAAGAATTCTTGAGCATGCCTATTGGCCCGGATACTAGCTGGCACTACTACTAAATGGCTAATGGCGTTTGATGTTTATAGTATAACAAAACACCATCGCTGAATTGATTCAAGTCAGCAAGAATACGCTTACTGCGTTGACCCTTGGCAATTTAATGATTCACCCTGTTTTTACAACATATTTCCGGCATTTTCCTCGCAGAAAGCGGAGCTTTGATGGCCTTTCAAGGGAGCTTTAAATGTAGACGCCAATCGCGAAAGCCAAAAGAACCCGCGCAGGCTTTAAACAGCGTCTTTATTAGCGACTATCCTAAGAATAGCATTGTTCTAAGCGACATCTGACTGATAATACGAGATATGTCTTATCTAAGGTGAGAAAAAGAACGGAGTTCCCCCGCCAGATTTAATGCGTCAATGTGTGGGCTTTACCGCAAAAAAAACCCCACCTTTCGGTGGGGAAGACAGGGATGGTGTCTATGGCAAGGAAAAACAGGGGTATTACTGGGTACTGATACTACTTGGCTTCTGGGCAGAAGTAGGTTGTAAGCCAGCCATTTGCTGCTGCATCTGTTGCATGCGCTGCTCATGTTTCTGGTTTAATACGTTTTTCTGTTCGGGAGTCAGAAGATTGAACATCTGATTGCGAATGCGGGCCATTTCAACCTGGCGATCCACTTGCTCCTGAGCCATGACTTCGGCCTGTGCCCGAACAGCTTTTTGATCGAAATTCTCAGCGGTGACCAGACGATGCATGGTTTCCATCTGATCTACATTAATATGGGGTAAGTCTTTACGAGCCTGATGCATCAAGTCACGCATTTGCTGGCGCTGCTGCTCAGTCAGATTAACGCCATCAAACATGGTGTTGCGTTCCTGAGGCTTGTCCAGCATGTTGGTATCTTGAGCTGAAGGTGCCACTGGCGTCACATTAGCGGTATCCGCTAAAACGACACCCGAACTCAGTGTCAGTATTGAGGCCGTAACTAATGCAGCTACCTTGGACATCATTAACTCCTATATCTTTATCGCTTATCGCGAATCATTGGAAATCAGTCTAAACCGGTCGCTGCAAACATGCGTCAGTGCATGTAAAAGT
This sequence comes from Ewingella sp. AOP9-I1-14, assembly GCF_052375995.1. Taxonomy (NCBI): domain Bacteria; kingdom Pseudomonadati; phylum Pseudomonadota; class Gammaproteobacteria; order Enterobacterales; family Yersiniaceae; genus Ewingella; species Ewingella sp. AOP9-I1-14. The sequence continues at coordinate 74,386 of NZ_JBQSVA010000009.1, read as the reverse complement.
ACGTAAAGTCATGGAATAGCGGCAATTGATGACGTATTTTGCGTCTTAGAGGTAAATACAATGAATAAAATTTTGTTGGTTGATGACGACCGTGAACTGACTTCACTCTTAAAAGAATTGCTCGAAATGGAAGGCTTTAATGTGGTGGTTGCTTACGATGGTGAGCAGGCGCTTGAAAAGCTGGATAACAGTATCGATTTGCTCTTGCTCGACGTGATGATGCCAAAGAAAAATGGCATTGAAACCTTAAAAGAACTTCGTCAACGCCACCAAACGCCAGTCATTATGCTGACTGCGCGCGGTAGCGAGCTGGATCGCGTTCTGGGCCTTGAGCTCGGTGCTGATGACTATTTACCTAAACCGTTCAACGATCGCGAACTGGTCGCGCGTATTCGCGCCATGCTGCGCCGTTCCAACTGGAGCGAACAGCAGCAAACTGGCGAAAGCAACGGCTCGCCAACGCTGGAAGTGGATGGCTTGCAGTTGAACCCAGGTCGCCAAGAAGCCAGCTTCGGCGGCGTCGCGCTCGACCTTACCGGGACTGAATTCACCCTGCTCTATCTGCTGGCGAAGCATTTAGGCCAGGTAGTGTCGCGTGAGCATTTAAGCCAAGAAGTGCTGGGCAAACGCCTGACGCCTTTTGACCGTGCTATCGACATGCATATCTCCAACCTTCGCCGCAAACTTCCCGATCGTCAGGATGGCCATCCTTGGTTTAAAACGCTGCGCGGACGCGGCTATTTGATGGTATCCGCTACATGATCAACAGCCTAACGGCACGCATTTTTGCGATTTTCTGGTTTACCGTTGCCTTAGTTTTGATGCTGGTTTTAATGGTGCCCAAGCTTGATTCACGCCAATTAACCCCGCTGCTCGATAGTGAACAGCGGCAAGGCTTGATGATTGAACAGCACGTTGAAGCCGAGCTGGCGGGCGACCCGGCAAATGACCTGATGTGGTGGCGCCGGCTGTTCCGCGCTATCGAAAAATGGGCTCCGCCGGGCCAGCGCCTGTTGCTGGTCACCAGCGAAGGCCGCGTTATTGGTGCGCAGCGCAATGAAATGCAGGTGGTGCGTAACTTCATCGGGCAGTCAGATAACTCAGATCGTCCGAAAAAGAAAAAGTACGGCCGTCTTGAAATGGTCGGGCCTTTTTCCGTTCGCGACGGTGAAGACAATTATCAGCTCTACCTGATTCGCCCAGCCAGCAGCCCGCAGTGGGACTTCATCAACCTGATGTTTGACCGCCCATTCTTGCTGCTGATCGTCACCATGTTAATCAGTTCCCCGCTGCTGCTCTGGCTGTCGTGGAGTCTGGCGAAACCTGCTCGTAAGTTGAAAAACGCGGCGGACGACGTGGCACGAGGCAATCTCAAGCAGCATCCAGAGCTGGAAGCCGGGCCGCAGGAGTTCTTGGCGACCGGGGCCAGCTTCAATCAGATGGTCAGCGCGCTTGAACGCATGGTTACAGCTCAACAGCGGCTTATCTCGGATATCTCACACGAGCTGAGAACCCCGCTGACTCGCCTACAGCTGGCGACCGCACTGATGCGCCGCCGTCACGGTGAAGGCAAAGAGTTGCAGCGTATAGAGACGGAAGCACAGCGCCTCGACAGCATGATCAACGACCTGTTAGTGCTTTCCCGCAGTCAGCATAAGAACGAACTGGCGAGGGAGACGCTAAAAGCCAATGAGCTATGGGCCGACGTGATTGAAAATGCCCAGTTTGAAGCTGAGCAGATGGGCAAAACGCTGGAAGTCCCTGTACCTCCGGGTCCGTGGAAGCTGTTTGGTAATCCGGCGGCGCTGGATAGCGCCCTTGAGAATATCGTTCGCAATGCGCTTCGCTACTCCAATACCCGTATCGCGCTGAACTTCGCCTGCGACAGTGAAGGCATCACCATCACGGTGGATGATGACGGTCCGGGCGTGAGCGAAGCCGACCGCGAGCAGATTTTCCGTCCGTTCTACCGTACCGATGAGGCGCGTGATCGGGAGTCCGGCGGCACGGGGTTAGGTTTGGCGATTGTCGACACCGCAGTACAACAGCACCGTGGTTGGGTGAAAGCCGAAGATAGCCCGTTGGGCGGCTTGCGACTAATCATCTGGCTACCGCTGCATCAGCGTTAAGATTCTGCTATTCTGCGCCCTCTCACAGGGGGGCGCATGCTTAACATCGTACTTTTTGAACCAGAAATCCCGCCAAATACGGGCAACATTATCCGCCTGTGTGCCAACACCGGCTTCCAGTTACATCTCATCGAACCTCTTGGATTCGGCTGGGATGACAAAAAGCTGCGCCGTGCCGGTTTGGACTACCACGAATTCGCCAACATTAAGCATCATGCTAACTATGACGCCTTTCTCAGCAGTGAGAACCCGCAGCGAATTTTTGCCCTCACGACTAAAGGCACGCCGGCGCACAGCGCGGTGAGCTATGAAGCCGGGGATTATTTGCTGTTTGGGCCTGAGACGCGCGGGCTACCGCCGGTGATTCTGGACAACCTACCAGCAAATCAAAAAATCCGTATTCCAATGCAGCCAGAGAGCCGCAGCATGAACTTGTCGAATGCGGTGTCAGTGGTGGTATACGAAGCCTGGCGCCAAATGGACTACCCCGGCGCGCTGATTAAAAGCTGAGTGTGTTTTAAGTAGAAGTAAAAGCAGAAATGGCATGTGAACACATGCCATTGATAGCCAGACTTAGATCCCGTCGCCGAACTCAAAGCCTTGCGTAATACCGTTGAAATGCTGATCCATGTCCATCGAAGGCCTTTCGCTCTCTGGGCGACCGACGATGCGGGCAGGAACCCCTGCCGCCGTGGTGTGTGCTGGAACGGATTGCAGCACCACTGAGCCAGCGCCAATCTTGGCACCTACGCCAACTTCAATGTTGCCGAGGATCTTGGCACCCGCGCCAATCATCACGCCTTCGCGGATTTTTGGGTGGCGATCGCCGCAGGTCTTGCCTGTCCCACCCAAGGTGACGGACTGCAAGATCGAGACATCGTTTTCAACCACGGCCGTTTCACCAATGACGATACCCGTCGCGTGGTCGAGCATGATGCCGCAACCAATTCGCGCTGCCGGGTGGATATCCACGCCGAAGGTGACTGAAATTTGATTTTGGAAATAGATGGCCAGCGCCTGGCGGTCTTGCTTCCACAGCCAGTTACCAATGCGGTAAGCCTGTAGCGCGTGAAAACCTTTCAGATAGAGCAGCGGCGTAGAGTATTTATCCACGGCCGCATCGCGCTGATGCACTGCGAGAATATCGCGTGCGGCGGACAGCGTCATCTGGGCATCATTGCGGTATGCCTCTTCCACCACTTCACGGATGGCAATCGCCGGCATAATCGGGCTGCCCAGCTTGTTAGCCAGAATGTAGCTTAATGCCCCGTCGAGGTTTTCATGCTTGAGCAACGTCGCATGAAAAAAGCTCGCCAGCATAGGTTCACACTCAGCCAGCGCTCTCGCCTCTGATTTAATGTTTTTCCAGACCAGTTCCAGCTCTTCTAACGACATTACTGTTCCTTACGGCTTCGATAAGATAATAAAAAGCCGCTCTATCGGGTGACCAATAGAGTGGCTCTGTCCCGGCTTACAATCAGTGGCTGCTTTTTTCGTCTTTACTGGCACGAGCCAGCAAGCTGATTGCCGCTTCGCGGGCATCTTTCTGGCAATACAGTACTTGATAGATTTGCTCAGTGATTGGCATTTCAACGTTATAACGCTGTGCCAGCGCACGGACTTCTTTGGTATTACGGTAGCCTTCGACCACCTGACCAATCTTATCCTGCGCGCCCTGAACATCCATCCCCTCGCCCAGCATAATGCCAAAACGCCGATTACGAGATTGATTGTCTGTGCAGGTTAACACCAAATCACCCAGCCCCGCCATGCCCATAAATGTGGACGGATCAGCACCAAGTGCTGAGCCAAGGCGGCTCATTTCTGCTAAGCCACGGGTGATAAGCGCGGTGCGCGCATTGGCACCAAAGCCGATGCCATCGGACATCCCGGCACCAATGGCAATCACGTTCTTCACCGCGCCGCCAAGCTGCACGCCGACGAAATCGGGGTTGCTGTAGACACGGAAACTCTTACCGCAGTGCAAAAGCTGTTGCAGATCTTCAGCAAATTCTGCGTCGGTGGCGGCCAGCGCTATCGCGGTAGGCATGCCGGCTGCCAGCTCTTTGGCAAAGGTCGGGCCAGAAACCACGGCTAGCGGAATGTCATCGCCTAGAATTTCGCGAGCAACGTCTTGCAGCAGACGGCCCGTTTCCGCCTCGAGGCCTTTAGTGGCCCAGACGATACGAGAGTCAGCGCGAAGATGAGGTTTAATCTGCTGGAGCACGTCACCAAACACGTGGCTCGGCACTACCACCAAAATGTTGCGGCTAGCGGCCAGCGCAATGGCGAGGTCAGTTTCCAGCACCAGGCTGTCAGGGAAAGGAACGTCCGGCAGAAATGCCTGATTGCAGCGAGCAGCCTGTAACGTGCGAATGTTATCGGCGTTATGGCCCCACAGCACCACGTTGTGGCCATTTCTGGCGAGCGTTATGGCTAAAGCGGTGCCGTATGAGCCGGCACCGATCACAGTCATTGAAGCATTGACGGTTTTCATCAGGCATCCTGATGTGGTTCTGCACCTTCGCCTTCAGCCTGCTGTTGCAAGTAGTTCATGAACAGCGCGTCGAAGTTCACAGGTGCCAGATTCAGTTGCGGGAAGGTACCGCGAGAAACCAGGCTGGTAATGCACTCACGAGCATATGGGAACAGAATGTTCGGGCAGTAAGCACCCAGGCAATGTGCCAGTTGGTTCCCATCAATGCCGGAGATGGTGAAGATACCACCTTGTTGCACTTCACACAGGAAAGCAGTGTCGTCGCCCAGTGAAGAAGTCACGGTCACACGCAGTACCACTTCATACACTTCATCAGCCAGCTGGCTTGAAGCAGTATCTAAATCAAGTTTAACTTCTGGCTGCCAGTCTTGCTGGAAAACCTGAGGCGCGTTTGGCGCTTCGAAGGAGATATCCTTGGTGTAGATACGCTGGATCTGGAAAGCCATCTCGGTGTTGTTTTGTTCTGACATGTAAGTAGTACCCTTAAGTTAATAGTCCTTTAAACACTTGATTAAATTACACAACTGCCTGATGTCGCTCACAGCAACGGATCAAGGCCACCTTTGGCATCAAGTGCATGTAAATCGTCGCAGCCACCAATGTGCTGTCCGTCGATAAAAATCTGAGGAACGGTAGAAGGACCGCCAGTACGCGCGATCATCTTTTCACGTTTGTCCGCATCGCCATCAATGGCGATTTCTTCAAAAGCCGCGCCCTTGCTGTTAAGTAACGCTTTCGCACGGTGGCAATAAGGACAGGTTGCCTTGGTATAGATTTCAATTTTAGCCATGGTAGCCACCTCAAGTGTCGTAGATGTATTACTGAGTAATTTGAAGCAATTACTTACCGCGAGCCAGTGGCAGGTTTTCGCTGCTCCAGCCAGAGATACCGTCTTTCAGGGTATAAACCTGTTCAAAACCAGCACTCACTAAGCCTTCTGCCGCAGCGCGGGAAGAGGTGCCGTTGGCGCAAACCACGATAACTGGCTGTGCTTTATGCTTCACCAGCTCACCCAAGTTGTTGCTCTTAATGTCGGCGCTCAACACGTTTAAAGACGTGGAGATATGGCCTTTACGGAATTCTTCGCGTGCGCGCACGTCAACCACAACGGCGTCTTCTTTGTTGATCAGGCGGGTCGCTTCACCACGGGAGATCTCTTTTACTTTAGAAAAACGCGTCTTAAAGGTGGTCACAATTACTGCAATCAGCAACGCAACCCACGCTAGGCTGAGAACCGGATGCGCACTAATGAACGGCATAATATCTTGCATGGGGTGTAGCAACTCCCGTCAGTTGGGGGAAAATTCAAGGCTTGAGAGTATACCTGCGCGCTGCGGCAAATACAGCCAGTATGCATCTCCTAATGCCACAAACTGCGGCATATCTCGGAAAATTAACACGCATTTATCCCACTTGTTAATCCATACATTGCCCAACTTTGATCTCTCAGGGCTATTTGTGTTTTCACTCTGACGTAAAATCCTCTCGCAAAAAGTGGGAATAGCCACGCCAAACCCGTGCTGCGGGCCACGGCGAGCCTATTCAACATTTACTCTTTTAATGAGGCTTTTGACATGTCGAGCAACAAAAAACCTATGGTACTGGTGATTCTGGACGGCTACGGGCACCGCGAGGAATCACAAGACAACGCCGTTCTGAATGCCAAAACGCCGGTGATGGATAGCCTGTGGCAGACTTACCCACATACGCTGATCGCCGCGTCGGGTCTGGACGTTGGCTTGCCTGACGGCCAAATGGGCAATTCCGAAGTCGGTCATGTCAATCTGGGGGCGGGCCGCATCGTTTATCAAGACCTGACTCGCCTCGATAAAGAAATAAAAGAAGGTGATTTTTTCGACAATGCCGTGCTGGCAGGAGCTGTTGACCGTGCCGTGGCCGCTGGCAAAGCCGTGCACATCATGGGCCTGCTCTCAGCGGGCGGCGTTCACAGCCACGAAGATCACATCATGGCGATGGTTGAACTGGCCCATCGTCGCGGCGCAAAAGCCATTTATCTGCACGCTTTCCTCGACGGTCGCGACACCCCGCCACGCAGCGCCGAAAGCTCACTCCAGCGCTTTAGCGAAAAATTCCAGCAGTTGGGCACTGGCCGTATCGCCTCCATTATTGGCCGTTATTACGCCATGGACCGCGATAATCGCTGGGACCGCGTGCAGCAAGCTTATGATCTGATGACGCAGGCCAAAGGCGCGTTCACCGCCGATAACGCCGTGGAAGCCCTGCAAGCCGCCTATGCTCGCGATGAAAACGATGAGTTCGTCAAAGCCACCGTGCTGCGCCGCGCGGGCGAAGCCGATGCCGCGCTGGAAGACGGCGACGCGATGATTTTCATGAACTTCCGTGCCGACCGTGCGCGTGAAATCACCCGCGCATTTATCAGCCCCGACTTTGACGGCTTCACCCGCGAAAAGGTGATTAACTTCGGCGATTTCGTGATGCTGACGGAATACGCCGCCGATATCGATGCCGAGTGCGCCTATCCACCCGATTCACTGAAAAACACCTTGGGCGAGTGGCTGATGGCCCACAACAAAACCCAGCTACGCATCTCCGAAACGGAGAAATATGCTCACGTCACCTTCTTCTTCAACGGCGGCATGGAAGACCCGTTCGCCGGTGAAGATCGCATTCTGATTAAGTCGCCGAATGTCGCAACTTATGATTTGCAGCCGGAAATGAGCTCGGCGGAACTGACCGACAAACTGCTCACCGCCATTGGCAGCGGCAAGTACGACACCATCATCTGTAACTATCCAAATGGCGACATGGTGGGTCACAGCGGCGTGTATGAAGCGGCGGTAAAAGCAGTGGAAACGCTGGATGAGTGCATTGGCAAAGTGGTCGAGGCGGTGAAACAGGTGGGCGGCCAGCTACTAGTGACGGCCGATCACGGTAATGCCGAACAAATGCGCGACCCGGCAACAGGGCAGGCGCACACCGCGCACACCAATCTGCCGGTGCCGTTGATTTATATCGGCGCAGACGCGCAGGTGGTCGAAGGCGGCAAGCTTTCCGATATCGCGCCAACCATGCTGTCGCTGATGGGTATGAAAACCCCAGCGGAAATGAGCGGTAAGCCGCTATTTATCGTTAAATAGTCCTGAACGACGTCTAAACGGGCCGCATTTTAAGCATGGCGGCCATTTAAAGGACGTCGGTTATACACTACAGTTTTAAGGCGTATTAGCGCGGCTAGTACGCCTTTTTTGTTTGTGCATCAGGCTGTTGATTAGTGGTACGATAACCTGAAGGACAGCCAGATTGTCTATCATCCACGGTCGGCAAGCAGGAAAAAGTTTGAGCAAATTCATCAATTTCAGCGCAATGAAAAACCGTCTTTCTATTAATGATAAGACGACATCAGGCAGCCCGGCGTCCGCATTTTTGCTTTGCGCCTCGTTACTCGTTCCTGCTTTTGTTGCTCACGCTGACGACAATAAAGACCAGCTCAAAACTCTCCAGCAAAGCATCGCCGAAAAAGAGAAAAGCGTTAAGCAGCAAAAACAGCAGCGCAGCTCGTTGCAGGATCAGCTTCAGGCGCAGGAAAAGATCATCGCCTCGGCCAGCCGTGGGCTGCGTGATACCCAATCGACCCTCGCCACCCTCAATAAAGACATCGCCAATTTAAATGCCTCGATAGACAAACTGCAAAAACAGCAAAAAAGCCAAGAAGAAATTCTGGCGAAACAGCTGGATGCCGCCTTCCGCGTGGGTCAGCACAGTGGGTTACAACTGCTGTTGAGTGGCGAAGAGAGCGAGCGCAGTGAACGCATTCTGGCCTATTTCGGCTATTTCAACCAAGCCCGTCAGAAGTCTATCGAGCAACTTAAGCAAACGCGTACCACGCTGGCCGCGCAGCGCGTCTCGCTGGAAGCCAAACAGACCCAGCAGAAAAGCCTGCTGAGCGAACAGCAGAGCCAGCAGCAGAAGCTCGAACAAGCCCGCGCAGCGCGTAAACAGACGCTGAGTTCGCTGGAAAGCTCCTTGCAGAAAGATGAGCAGAGCCTGTCTGAGCTGCGCGCCAACGAAACGCGACTACGTGACAAGATTGCCGCCGCCGAGCGCGCCGCCCGCGCTCGCGCTGAGAAAGAGGCCAAAGAGGCCGCGGCTATTCGCGCTAAAGAGCAGCAAGCCAAGAAGAAAGGCTCCACCTACAAACCGACGCAGGGCGAGCAGGCGCTGGTGTCGCGTACCGGCGGGCTGGGTCGCCCAGCGGGGCAAGATATTTGGCCAGTTCGCGGCGCTATTCTGCACCGATTCGGCGAACAGCTGCAGGGTGAGCTACGCTGGAAAGGCATCGTGATTTCGGCTCGGGAAGGGAGCGAAGTCAAAGCCGTCGCCGATGGCCGCGTTCTGCTGGCCGACTGGCTGCAGGGCTACGGTCTGGTGGTGGTTATCGAGCACGGTAAAGGTGATATGAGCCTTTATGGTTACAACCAAAGCGCGCTGGTGAACGTGGGTGATCAGGTTAAATCCGGTCAGGCCATTGCACTGGTGGGTACCAGCGGAGGTCAGGGCCAGCCATCGCTGTATTTTGAAATTCGTCGTCAGGGCCAGGCCGTTAACCCACAGCCGTGGTTGGGAAGATAGCATTGCGATATAAAAAGTCCGTTTTAGCCGCGCTGTGCGGCACCGTCCTGTTTGCCTGTCAGGCTCAGGCAGCGAAATTAGCCATCCTTATTGATGATTTTGGTTACCGCCAACAGAATGAAAATCAGGTGTTGCAGATGCCCAAGGCCGTCTCCATCGCGATTTTCCCCAATGCGCCAGACTCGCACATCATGATGGAGAAAGCCCACCAGCAGGGCCGTGAGATCCTGATCCACCTGCCGATGGCGCCCCTGAGTAAACAGCCGCTGGAAAAAGATACCTTAACGCCGTCGATGAGCAGCGAAGAGGTGAAACGTATTGTGGATCAAGCGATTAAGAGCATCCCTTACGCCGTAGGCATCAACAACCATATGGGCAGCGCCATGACCTCCAGCCTGCCGGGTATGGAGAAGGTGATGCAGGCCATGAACACCCACAGCCTGTTTTTCCTCGACAGTATGACCATCGGCAATACCAAGTCAGTGCAGGCCGCCGCCGGGACTCAGGTGCGCGTCATCAAGCGAAACGTCTTTTTAGATGATGTGCAGAACGAAGCTGAGATCCGCAAACAGTTTGAGCGCGCCATCCAGCTTGCGCGCCGCAATGGCTATGCCATCGCCATCGGCCACCCGCACCCGACCACGGTGCGCGTGTTGCAGCAAATGTTACCGAACTTGCCGTCGGATATCGTCTTAGTACGTCCAAGCGATCTGCTCAATGAGCCGACCCGCAGCGCGCCGCCGGGCAAAAACCCGACCAAAGTCGCGCCGCCGAAAACGCTGTTTAAAGGGGCGCGCCTCTGTACCAGCAAGAAACCTGTGGCGCCGGTGTATGCCGATACCATGTTCAAGGTTATTGGTGAGAGCGTGGCACAGCTGCCTGCCGTCACCTTTGTTGAGCGCACTTGGGACACCTGGTTCGCCGATGCCCCGAAAGGCGTGGAAAAACCGTAAAACATCCCGCGCTTTCAATGCAAAAGGCCAGCAAATGCTGGCCTTTGTCTTTGGTGCAGCGGGAGCTTACTCCCAGTTCAGAATCACTTTACCCGACTGGCCGGAGCGCATAGCGTCAAAGCCTTTCTGGAAATCATCGATAGAGAAATGGTGAGTGATAAGCGGGGTGAGATCCAAACCAGACTGGATCAGCGCCGCCATCTTGTACCAGGTTTCAAACATCTCGCGGCCGTAAATGCCCTTGATAAACAGACCTTTGAAAATCACCTGATTCCAGTCAATCGACATGTCGGAAGGCGGAATACCCAGCAGCGCGATGCGCCCGCCGTGGTTCATGGCGTTGAGCATGGAACGGAAGGCCGGTGGCGCGCCCGACATTTCCAGACCGACATCAAAGCCTTCGGTCATACCCAGCTCGGTCATCACCTCTTCTAGCGTCTCATTTTTGACGTTGACCGCGCGGGTCACGCCCATTTTGCGCGCCAAATCCAGACGGTATTCATTCATATCAGTGATGACCACGTGGCGTGCGCCCACGTGCTTACAGATTGCCGCCGCCATGATACCTATCGGGCCAGCGCCGCTGATCAGCACGTCTTCGCCGACCAAATCGAAGGAGAGCGCGGTATGCACAGCGTTGCCCAGTGGGTCGAAGATGGCGGCGAGGTCGTCAGAGATGTTGTCTGGAATTTTGAAGGCGTTGAAGGCTGGCAGCACCAGATACTCGGCAAAGGCCCCCGGACGGTTCACCCCGACGCCCTGCGTGTTGCGACAAAGATGGGTGCGTCCACCGCGACAGTTGCGGCAGTGGCCGCAGGTGATGTGGCCTTCGCCAGAGACGCGGTCGCCAATGTTGAAGCCTTTGACTTCCTGACCGATGCCGACCACTTCGCCGACATATTCGTGGCCGACCACCATCGGCACCGGGATGGTCTTCTGCGACCATTCATCCCAGTTATAGATATGCACGTCAGTACCGCAAATGGCGGTTTTACGAATTTTAATCAGCAGATCGTTATGGCCAAGCTCAGGCACTGGCGCATCCGTCATCCAGATACCTTCTTCACGCTTTAATTTTGCTAACGCTTTCATGCAGGTTCCTCAGGCAATCACGCCAAGCTTTTTACCAATACGGGTGAAGGCGTCCACCGCCTTTTCGATTTGTTCGGTGCTGTGCGCGGCAGACATCTGGGTGCGAATGCGCGCCTGACCTTTTGGTACCACCGGGAAGAAGAAGCCGGTGACGTAGATGCCTTCGTGCTGCAAGGCCGCCGCAAACTCTTGCGCCAGCTTCGCTTCGCCCAGCATCACCGGGATGATCGCGTGGTCAGCGCCAGCCAGCGTGAAACCGGCGGCGGTCATTTTCTCGCGGAACAGCTGGGCGTTGCTCATCAGCTTCTGGCGCAGTTCACTGCCCTGTTCCAGCATGGAGAGCACTTTCAGCGAGGCGGCGACGATGGAAGGTGCCAGTGAGTTGGAGAACAGATACGGGCGCGAGCGCTGGCGCAGCCAGTCAATCACCTCTTTGCGCCCTGCGGTGTAGCCGCCAGACGCGCCGCCCATGGCTTTGCCGAGGGTGCCGGTGATGATGTCCACGCGACCAATCACGTCGCAATATTCGTGGGTGCCGCGACCGTGCTCGCCGACAAAGCCCACGGCGTGGGAGTCATCGACCATAACCAGCGCGTCAAAACGCTCGGCCAAATCGCAAATCCCGTTTAGGTTGGCAATCACGCCATCCATGGAAAATACGCCGTCGGTGGCGATCATGATATGTCGCGCGCCCTCGGCTTTGGCCTGCTCGAGACGGGCTTCGAGTTCGGCTAAATCGTTGTTGGCGTAGCGATAGCGCTTGGCTTTGCACAGGCGCACGCCGTCGATGATCGACGCATGATTCAGTGCATCTGAGATAATGGCGTCTTCAGGCCCCAGCAGCGTTTCGAACAGGCCGCCGTTGGCGTCGAAGCAGGAAGAATAGAGAATGGCGTCGTCCATGCAGAGGAAGTCGGCCAAGCGACTTTCCAGCTCTTTATGGGCATCTTGGGTGCCGCAGATAAAGCGCACCGAGGCCATACCGAAGCCGTGGCTGTCTAAACCGGCTTTGGCGGCGGCGATAAGATCAGGGTGGTTGGCGAGACCAAGGTAGTTGTTGGCACAGAAATTGATGACCGGTTCACCACCAGCAACGGTAATTTCCGCCTGCTGTGCTGAGGTCAAAATTCGCTCTTCCTTGAACAGACCATCGGCACGCGCCTGATCAAGTTCTTCTTCCAGTTGGCGGTAAAACGAAGCGGACATAACGTTATCTCCTGAAAATGACTCATTCGTCAGACACATTACTAATCCGCCTAACGAATAACGAGTGAAGCTGTCAGAATTTCTTTATTTTGTAGCATAGTTCACGCCTTAAGCCCTGATGCACTAGAATCCAACGAATCAGATAGCTTCCGAATGTGACTGACATAATGAAGTGTTATGATATTGCCAACTGTATAGACCGCGCATGGTGCGCGGTTTTCTAAATGATTAAAGGTGAGTCCCATGATAATCGTCACTGGCGGCGCTGGTTTTATCGGCAGCAACATTATTAAATCGCTTAATGATATGGGATATCGCGATATTTTAGTGGTCGATAACCTGAAAGACGGCACCAAGTTCGTCAATCTGGTTGACCTCGATATTGCTGATTATTGCGACAAAGAAGATTTCATCGCCAGCATCGTTGCCGGGGATGACCTTGGTGATATCGACGCAATTTTCCATGAAGGTGCCTGCTCATCCACCACCGAGTGGGATGGCAAGTATATGATGGATAACAACTATCAGTACTCCAAAGACCTGCTGCACTTCTGCCTTGAGCGCGAAATTCCGTTCCTCTACGCCTCTTCTGCGGCCACCTACGGCAGCCAGAGCACCAGCTTTGTGGAAGACCGTAAATACGAACAGCCGCTGAACGTCTATGGCTACTCCAAATTCTTGTTCGACCAATATGTGCGTGAAATTCTGCCGCACGCCCAGTCACAGATTTGTGGTTTCCGTTACTTCAACGTCTATGGGCCGCGCGAAGGCCACAAAGGCAGCATGGCCAGCGTGGCTTACCATCTGAACAACCAGATCAACGCGGGCGAGAATCCAAAACTGTTCGCTGGCAGCGAAGATTTCAAACGTGACTTCATCTACGTGGGTGACGTCGCCGCAGTGAACCTGTGGTTCTGGCAGAATGGCGTTTCCGGCATATTTAACTGCGGGACCGGCCGTTCAGAGTCCTTCCAGGCCGTGGCGGAAGCCGTGATCGAACATCACCAAAAAGGCCAAATCGAAACCATTCCATTCCCTGAAAAACTGAAAGGCCGCTACCAGTCTTTCACTCAGGCTGATATGTCTGCATTGCGCGCCGCGGGTTATGACAAACCGTTCAAAACCGTTGCCGAAGGCGTGGCTGAATACATGACGTGGCTTAACCGCGCGGTCTGATAATCAGTGTTGAGTTAAGGAATGTTTAAGTAATGAAAATGCTGGTCATTGGCCCTTCTTGGGTGGGCGACATGATGATGTCGCAAAGTCTTTACCGCACCATCAAGGCCATTGAGCCAGCGGCAGAAATCGACGTGATGGCACCGGCCTGGTGCCGTCCGCTGCTCGATAGAATGCCAGAAGTCAGCCGCGCCCTGCCGATGCCTCTAGGGCACGGGGCGCTGGAACTGGGTGAGCGTCGGCGTCTGGGCGTTGCCCTGCGCGAGAACCACTATCAGCGCGCCTTCGTTCTGCCTAACTCCTTCAAGTCCGCACTGGTGCCCTTCTTCGCCAAGGTTCCGCAAAGAACCGGCTGGCGAGGCGAGATGCGCTACGGCCTGCTCAATGATATTCGCGTACTGGATAAGCCCGCTTTTCCATTAATGGTGCAGCGCTACGTGGCGCTGGCCTATGACGCCAAGCAGATTCACTCTGCGGCCGACCTGCCCCAGCCTCTGCTGTGGCCGCAGTTACGCGTCACGGAGACCGAAGTCGCCGACGTCAGCCAGGCCTTCGCGCTGTCTGCTGCAAGGCCGGTGATTGGCTTCTGCCCCGGCGCCGAGTTTGGCCCGGCGAAACGCTGGCCGCACTACCACTACGCCGCATTGGCCGAAAAGTTGATTGCCGATGGCTATCAAGTGGTGCTTTTTGGCTCGGCAAAAGACCATCCGGCGGGTGAAGATATTCGCGCTGCGCTGACGGATTCCGCGCAGGCGCTGTGCCTCAATTTGGCAGGTAAAACCTCACTTGACCAAGCCGTGGTGCTGATTGCCGCCTGTCAGGCAGTAGTCAGCAATGACTCAGGCCTGATGCACGTTGCCGCCGCGCTGAATAAGCCGCTGGTCGCACTCTATGGCCCGAGCAGCCCTGATTTCACCCCGCCGCTCAGCCAGCACGCCAAAGTCATTCGCCTCATCACCGGCTATCACAAGGTGCGTAAAGGGGATGCCGAACAGGGTTATCATCAAAGTCTGATCGACATTCAACCCGAGCAGGTTTATCAAGAGTTGTCGCAGCTATTGGTTTCAGGAAAGGATTTGTAATGCGGGTACTGATTGTCAAAACATCATCAATGGGCGACGTCCTGCACACTCTTCCTGCATTAACTGATGCGATGAACGCCATTCCGGGTATCTCGTTCGATTGGGTGGTGGAAGAAGGGTTTGCACAAATTCCTAGCTGGCACCCGGCTGTCGATCGCGTTATCCCGGTGGCCATTCGTCGCTGGAGAAAAAACTGGTTTGGCTCGGAAACGCGTCAGCAACGCTGTGATTTCAAAAGAGAACTGCAATCGCGCACCTATGATGCGGTGATTGACGCACAGGGCTTAATCAAGAGCGCGGCGCTGATCACCCGCGTCGCCAAGGGCCGTAAACATGGGCAAGATGCCAAAAGCGCCCGCGAGCCTTTCGCCAGCTGGTTTTTCAACCAGCGCCACGAGATAAGCAAGCAGCAGCACGCCGTCGAGCGTACGCGCGAGCTGTTCGCCAAAAGTCTGGGCTATGAGAAGCCGGAAACACAGGGCGATTACGCTATCGCTGCACGCTTTTTGGTAAACCCGCCTGCCGATGCCAATCGCTATCTGGTTTTCCTTCACGCCACCACGCGGGCCGATAAGCACTGGCCTGAAAGTCACTGGCGCGAGCTGATTGGCTTATTCAGCAATCAGGACATTGTGATTAAACTGCCTTGGGGCGCGGAGCACGAACATCAGCGCGCTTGCCGTCTGGCGGAGGGTTTCGAGCACGTCGTGGTACTGCCGAAGATGAGTCTCGAACAGGTCGCCAGCGTGCTGGCCGGCGCGAAAGCCGTGGTGTCAGTAGATACCGGCTTGAGCCACCTCACCGCGGCCCTCGATAGGCCTAACATTACGATTTATGGCCCGACCGACCCAGGATTGATTGGCGGTTATGGGAAGAATCAGCAGTCTTTAACTGCGGAAGACAAGGACATGTCGTCTATTTCGGCGGCGAGGGTATTTGAAGCTTTAGGTGGGCAACGCTAATGAAGAAGCTGCATGTTATTAATTTGGAAAAGATGGGAGGCGTTGAACGCCTTTTCCTTCAATACATTAATAATGATCCTGACAACATTAATGAGATTCTTTGTATAAACAGTCAGGTAGGCAGCGAAATAGAGAAAAAGCTGGCCGGAAAAAAAGTGTCATATGCCAACCGGATATTCAACGGCTTCTCAACGCGTTACCCTCAGTTTTTGCGAAAGTTTGTACTTAAACATAAAATCGAAAAAGCCAATGCTGATGTGATTGTCGTATGGGACTTAGTGCCAGTACTTGCCGCAAAACCGAAACGCGGAAAGTTCATTTATTACGATCATGGCTGTTCGTGGCGCTATCCCAAAAACAGCAAAACCTTGGGCTTCTTCGCTATGTTAGATGGCGTGATGTCTGCCTCATGGGCCTCGAAACGCGTGATGGAGCTACGATTCAACTTGCCGATTGCATGTGAAGTGGTACCGAACAGAATTGAAACACCACCCGGCGTACATTACGAAGCCAAAACGCTGCCTGAGACTGTTCGGATTGGTACTGCCTCAAGATTGGTCACACTAAAAGGAATCAGCGTCTCGCTTCTCATGATGCGCGAGTTGCTCAACCGTGGTCACAAGGTGAAACTGGAGATTGCCGGTAAAGGTCCAGACCGGCAATTGCTGGAAGAGTTGACTGAAAGGCTTGAGTTGAAAAATCACGTTACCTTTAGCGGTTTTCAGGACAATGTGAGTGAATTCTTCAATCGCACCGATGTCTACATGAGCACGCCGGTGACCGAGCCATTTGGTCTCTCCTGCGTTGAGGCGCTCTATTTTAGCGTGCCGGTTATTTTTCCCTTTGTGGATGGGCAGCCCGAGGCTGTGAAAGATAAAGAGTGTGGGCTGGGATTAGTCCCTAAAGTCAGCGTTGCAGAGCACCAAAAACTAACGGGGATTAAAGTTGATTTCCCTTATGAGGTTTATGATCCGCTTGAAGATAAATTAGTTACACCAAAACTGCTTTGTCATTTAGAGTGTGCAGATGCGTTTGAACAAATGATTCAAGAACCTAACTATCAAAAATTACGAGAAAACGCGCACAGGTTCACAACGCAATCTTTAGATTACAGCGCCTTCAAAAAACAGTTTGAAGCTATCCTCGCTCGTTACGTTGCCGAAGAATAGGCTATTTGGAATATAAATAGATGATCAGAAGAGAAACGCCTCATCCAATTTTTAGTTACGCTATATATTTTGGATGCCTGCTCAGCATTTGTACTGTTTCATTTGACTGGGGCAACGGCCGCAACATTTTGTTTATCACCAGCTACATTGCTTTTATTGCGCTTATTTTTAACTTCAAATACTACACTCGTCAAAAGTGTTTATTATTAGCCCCTCTGTCCTTTGTGGTGCTAGGACTTGCCAACCTTTTTTGGGTTGAAGCTTTCAAAAAACCTGACGAATACATTGACCTCTATCGGGCATATTTTGTAACTGGGAAAATATTAATTGCAACAGGATTTATATTACTCATTGCACTTAATGAGCAGTTAAAAGTAAAAAACTGGCTTATTCCAGCACTTATCACCTTGGGCATCGCTGTAAACGGTTACGCTATATACCAGTCGATGCATGCTACCTCTTTACGTATTGAGTTAAATTTTGATAGAGCAACCGTTGCAGCTTATATAATAACGGCCATTAATATTTTAATGCTCTATTCCCTACTTCAGCTTAAAAACAAATTCAATGCCATCTTCTTTTCTTTGGGCTTCTTAATTAGCTTCGTTTCAATTATTCATACAGAGACACGCGCAGCAATACTTGTTTTCCCAGTAGTCAGTGTATTGATGTTCACCTTTTCTAGAAACGTCTCGACGAAACAGAAATACACTTACGGCATAGCCGTGGTTGTACTGATAGCCTTAAGCTCTTACTTTCTTAAAGATGTTATTGAAAAAAGAATAGCAGCATTTAGAGCAGATATAGCTCAACAATCGATCTCGACGCGTGAAAACTCAGTGGGGGATCGGATCGCGATGTTGAAAGCGGGGATTATTACCGGTAATAAACATTTACTTGGCCAATCGGCTGAACAACGCGGTAAGGATATCGCCGCGATAGCACTTAAAGACCCCGAATTAGCAGATGCCGTACCCTATGTAACTATTCACCTGCATAATGAGATTATTGATAACTACTCTCTTCGTGGCGTTTGGGGGGTGATTCTCTTATTAGCGCTGTATATAGCGTTGTTAATCCTTGCGTTTAGAGTACAAAAAAATGCCGCTCTCTTGGCGATAACATTAGCCATGATGACCTACGGTTTAAGTGATGTACTGTTCTTTAGCTCCGAAGCAGCTGCAATCTTTGGACTTGCGACAATTTTGAGTGTATTAATTGGTAATACGGCGATAAAAAAACAGTCGCAGCTTCGGGAAAATGAGAAAAATGTCGTTGTCTAAGCAACCATTGTTATCAGTTATCGTTCCTTTTTACAATAATGAAAACTTCATTGTAGATGCATTACGATCCTTGTTTTCTCAAATCAATGACGATGTTGAGGTTGTTATAATTGATGATGGGTCTACAGATAACTCTAAGACTTTAGTGGATCGTCTCCTTCAGACGCTGAAGGCCTCTAACTTCTCTTTCATCAGCCACGAAAATCAAGGCATTGCGGCGACGCGAAATGTAGGTTTACATCATGCAAAAGGCACCTATATCACCTTTTTGGATGGCGATGATATTCTGAGCCCGGATTACTATGCGACGCTAGCACCTTATTTACATCAAGGTGAGTTTGATATTATCGATTTCAACTTCCTGCAATTCACCGACACCGTGCCACCGGGTGTTTCAGATGAAACACATCGCTGTATACCCTATGACTGCTTGCAGCCCGAAAGTTATTACTTAAAGCCGGTATTTGAGCGTTCAAACTGGCATCTGTGGAGCAGGATCTTCCGCAGGGAAATACTCAATGGAGAGAGTTTTGAGAATGGCTGTCGTTACGAAGACGTGATTTTCACGCCCTTCCAATATTTTAAAACCAAGAAAATTGCTCATATAGACAAAGTACTTTATTACTATCGGGTCAATAACTCAGGTATTACGAGAAATATTCAAGCCAAAGACATTGATGATATCTTATTCGCGATGAGTAAGATGCTTGCATATATCCAAACATGTCCAAATCGCGATAAAGTTGCGGAGATTGTCGCGCCAATGATTGAAAATTGCTTTATTGAAGCAAAAAAAATGACTAAGAAAGTATATGGTTATTACTATTATACGCCTGAAAATATCGCGCTTTTCAAACTCGCTGCCGAGCTATGCAAAAACACATCTCTTTCTAAAAAGAAATATTACCAGATGAAGTATCCATTCATGGATACTTTCATCTCGAAAATAAATTATCACGTAAGACTTAGACGATAATTGCTCTCACTGTTTATTTTTTAGCCCAACGTGTGAAACCAGTTCAGCATAGACTCGCTCAGGCTGAATAACCCCCATAGGGCTAATTTCTTCCAAATCTATGGTGTAGCCGGTCCGTGATACCTGAATGATCCGATGCAACTCAGTATCCTGGATAGGACCAGTAGATCTTGAATCTGCGGTAACAAACAGGCTGATGGTTTTGGTCTTCACACCCACGGCAAGATGCAATGGGCCGGTATCGCCGGTGACTAAAACATCAAAACCATCAATCAAAGTGATCAGCTGCTGTAAGTCAGTCTTCCCAATTTGATTAGTCACGATTTCTTTATTTTTATCAGAAAGCTGGCGAAGCAGTTCTTCACCGCGAGCTGTGTCAGTGCCCCCGCCAATCAGTACTATTTTGACCGCCGAGTGACGCTGAGCAATCATATCAATCAGCTTCGCGAAATGAGCTATCGGCCAGCAACGCGACTCGGTGGAAGCGCCAATTTGCATACCAATGACCGTCGCGTCGGGATCTTTTATTCCGGGCTGATAAGGCGAGGGAATTTCCATTGCGACAGCATTCGGATCGCACCCCAGTACACTGACGAGTTCCATTTTTCTACGTACGAAGTGACCGTAATAATAAAAAACATAATTTGAAAGCCACTCTTCGAGCCCGCTAATACCATTCATATAATTATCTCTAATTATATATTTTACGCCCGCCATGACGGCGCTAATGACATCATAAGGCAGATGAGAATGGAGAATCAAAGCCAGGTCAGGCTGATGTTCTTTCAGTGACTTAACTAGAACCGGCAATGATTTAATCTTGTTATCCCAATAAACAACGCGATCGTAATGAATGCCATTTTCCACCAGTTGCTGATTTTTTTTATGAGCAACCAGGGTGATATAAGCGTTCGGATAACGCTGTCTAACTTCACGAATTGCTGGGGTGTTAAACATAAAATCACCCAGTGCCGTCGTAGAATAAATCACAATGCTGTCGAAATGCGTTTGTGCATTCAGGGTAGATTTATCGAGCAATCTACCTTTTCTTGGAACGTAACGACGCAAGAACCAATTGGTTAACTTTACTTTCCACTTTTTAGACATCTTGTTTCACTTTCGTCTGATAATATTCTGCCAGCGTCATACCTTGGGTACGTTCCTTAAGCCATTCAAACAAACTTTCTAAATCCTGATACAAGATCTCAATATCCTCTGGCGTCTTAAACGTCGGGCTGCCGCCGGGCATAAATTCAGAGGAATGGAGCATAAACTCAACAAAATCGTGGCCCTGCTGCAGACTTTTGGCAGCAACCCGCTTCATGTTTTCGGCATTGCCGCCCGAAGGGCGCAGCCAATGCACAGAATCAGGACGCTTCTTGCCGCGCAGTGCGTTAATGCCCTGCTTTAAGCCATTAATCCAATGTGGATATTTATACTGGATACTCATTGGGACTTCGAGCAGCGTTGACTGGCCTGATTGGGCAATATTTTCCGGATCGATAAAATAGGAATGAGAGGGGAAATGGCGATAGTCCGTCCCGCCTTTGCCCTCGGGCGCGCCAGGCGAAGTCTGCCAGTTCACCTTCGGCGTGACCGAACAATCGACCTGATAACCGAATTCCAGCAGCAATGAAGCATAATACTCATTCATCGCCCAGCGACCCGCGCGGTGACTCAGCATTTTTGTCTCGAATGCATCTTCCAGCAACCGCGTCATATACTCGACTTTCGCTCGGATTTCTTCACGAGGGAATTCGATAAGATAAGGCTTATGACGCCAGTCATCATCCGTCAGCGGAGAGATAGGTGGGCTGTTCCAGGCATGAAGATGCATACCCACTTCGCCCTGACCACGGGCAATCACGTCACGAGCAAACTCCACGTACTCGGCATCTTTCGCCATTTCATAATTGGTGAGGTAGACCGGCTTGAAGCCATAACGCTCACACAATGCCTGAAAACGCGGCAAAAAATGCGTGTTCTTCGTGAGAATATGCTCATGATTTTGCCAAAGATTGTCGCCTTCGGTGTCAATCGTGATGATAAATGCGGGTTTTGTCATAAAACATGCCTGATGAAAACTGTTGGGGCCAAATGACCCATTCGCACGGAATAATACATAATGTAGTGTGTCCATGAGTCGATTTGGACAACGCTCTGCACTTTTTGTTGCTTATTCTTTGGTATTTTCCCCAGCAAGGCAAGAAAGGCGTGGAAGTATGGCAACATCCTCCAGCGTCCTTTAGAATCAAGCTTTGATTTCATAGATAGTGATGAATGATGGCAAATGCCCAACCGATTAAGCAATTCGCGCCACCGCGGCGTATTCTGATCATCAAACTGCGTCATCATGGCGACATGTTACTGACGACGCCGGTCATCAGTACGCTGAAACAACACTATCCTGAAGCTGAAATTGACATGCTGATGTACCTCGAAACCCGGGATATGTTGGCAAGCGAACCCGATTTAACAAATCTGTTTACCATCGACCGTACCTGGAAAAAGCAGGGAACCCTCGCTCACCTGCGTCATGAATCGCGCCTTATCAAGCAGTTGACCGCACGTAAATATGATTTAGTGGTTAATCTTGCCGACCAATGGCGCAGTGCGTTGGGGGCGAAGCTCACGGGTGCGCCTGTCCGATTGGGCTTCGACCTGCCTAAACGCAAAGGCAAGTTATGGCAGTTTTGCCACACGCATTTGGTCGATGTGTCCAATCACCATCAACTGCATACCGTTGAGCAGAACCTTTCCATTCTAGCCCCTTTGCAACTCTCTTCGGTCGATACGCGCGTGACCATGAGCTATTCCCAAGAGGATGCTGCCTATGTCGCAAAATTATTGGAGAAACAGCAGGTTAATGGTGATTTCGTGGTGATTCAGCCCACTTCGCGCTGGTTCTTCAAATGCTGGACTGATGAAAAAATGGCCGAGACGATCACCGCCCTGCACGGTGAGGGTAAAACCATCGTTTTAACCAGCGGCCCGGCGGAAAACGAGCTACAAATGATCGACCGCATTCTGGCTCTCAGTCCAAAAGGCGGGGTGGTTTCCCTTGCCGGCCAGTTGTCATTACGCCAGCTGGCCGCGCTGATTGATAAAGCTAGCCTATTTATTGGGGTGGACTCCGTCCCAATGCACATGGCCGCCGCCCTGCAAACGCCACTGGTGGCGCTGTTTGGCCCATCAAAGCGCGTTTTCTGGTCGCCATGGCAGGCAAAAGGCGAGGTTATCTGGGCAGGGGATTTCTGCGAACTGCCGGACCCGGATGATATCGATACCCATACTTCCGAGCGATACCTTGACGCCATTCCGACGCAAAGGGTTATCGACGCAGCGAGAAAGCGACTCCTATGAAGCATTTTCGACTGGCGTTAGTTCGCCAAAAATATCGCCCAGACGGCGGCGCCGAGCGCTTTGTTTCCCGCGCTCTTGAGGCCCTTGAGGATCAAGACCTCGACTTAAGCGTCATCACTCGCGAATGGCAGGGCGACGTCAACCCGAACTGGCATATCCATCTTTGCGACCCAATGAAATGGGGCCGCGTCAGCCGCGAGCGCGGTTTTGCCAACGCCGCGCGCAAAATCTGGCAGCAGGAGAAATTCGATATAGTCCAAAGCCATGAGCGCATTCCCGGCTGCGATATTTATCGCGCAGGGGATGGGGTGCATCGCCGCTGGCTGTTGCAGCGTAGCCGCCTGCTGCCAGCATGGCGCGGTAAACGCCTGCTCACTGACAGATTCCACAGTTATGTGATGCGCGCCGAGCGAGAGATGTACGCAGCGCCGGAGCTGAAGTCGGTGATTTGTAACGCGCAAATGATTAAAAATGAAATCATGACCGACTTCGGTCTGCCTGATGAGAAAATCACCGTCATTTATAATGCGATCGACAATCAGAAGTTCCTGCCGGCGACTGAGGCGCTGCGTCATCAGCTGCGCCAGCAGTTCAACATTCCCCAACAGGCGCACTGCCTGATCTTTGTTGGCTCAGGTTTTGAACGCAAGGGGCTTGAGGCCGCCATTCGCGCCGTCGCGGCAACGAACAGCATTTTGCTGGTCGTGGGGCAGGATAAAGATGAAAAACGCTATCGCGGACTGGCGCAGTCTTTGGGCTGCGAGCAGAGAATTCGCTTTATGGGCGTGCAAAAGCAGACTTTGCCTTTTTATCAGGCGGCCGACGCGTTGCTGCTTCCAACTCTCTACGATCCCTTCCCGAACGTCATTTTGGAAGCCATGTCCTGCGGGCTGCCGGTGATCACCAGCCAGACCTGTGGCGGCGCGGAATTCATTCAACAGGGTGTAAATGGCTTTGTTTTTGATGCGCTGGATATCGCATCGCTGGCAGAATCCATCCGCGAACTGCCTGTCGTGGCTCTAGGCTCCGACATGGCCACCGCCGCCCGCGCAAGAATTATAGAAGAAACGCCTGCCCGCCTTTCAGGGCAACTCCTTGACCTCTATAGAAAAATACTGGATTAACCATGCGAGTTTTAATCATTATTGATGGGTTGCCCGGCGGCGGCGCGGAGAAAGTCGTATTGACGCTCTGTAAGGGTTTACAGTCGGCAGACACCGACGTGACGCTGATTTCGCTGCGCGATGTGTGCCAATATCCGATCCCTGAAAACGTGACTTACAAAGTCGTGGCGGATAATTCCCGTTCGCCATGGAGAAAATTGACTGAACTTTCGCGTCGCGCTAAGCAGTTAGACCAAGCCATTAATGAGTGCGAACAAGAGAAAGGGAAGTTTGATTTAATTTTATCCAATCTGCACAAAACCGATCGCATCGTGATGAAGAGCCATATTTATAGCTCCGACCGACTTTGGTTCTGTATTCACGGCATTCTCTCGACTACCTACCTCGGCCATCGAAAAGGATTCGATCGTTGGAATAAGCGTCGCAAAATGGCGGCGGTTTATAATAATAAAAATGTGGTTACCGTTTCTGAGGCCGTGGGTTTTGATTTAAAGAATAATATTCAGGCCACCATCAGAAAGTTGGAAGTGATTAATAATCCTTTTAATATCGATGAAATCGAGGCATTAGCCGACGAACCTTGCGAGATGGCGGGTCAAGATTATTTGGTTCACGTGGGTCGCTTCCATGTACAAAAAAGGCACGATCGCTTATTAGAAGCCTACGCGCAGACCAATCTGCAAACGCCTTTGATGCTCATCGGCACGGGAAGTGAAGATTACACTAATAAAATCAAAAAATTAGCCACGCATCTTAATATTGCCGATCGCGTGATTTTTGCCGGATTTAAGTCCAACCCCTTTTCCTACATTAAACACGCCCAGCAGCTCATTTTGAGTTCTGACAGTGAAGGCTTTGGTAACGTGCTGGTTGAATCCTTAATTTGCGGCACTCCGGTGGTCAGCACGGCATGCCCTGGCGGCCCGGTCGAGATCCTCGAAAAAACGGGAATGGAGAGAGGATTGGCAGAAGTCAATGCAGAATCACTGAGCCAAAAGATTCTGGAGGTTTATAACAACCCTCCCGAAATTCATAAAGAAAAGCTAGATGTGTATGGCATTGAGTATATTTGCGGAAAATATAAATCTTTAGTGAAAAAATAAAGCGAGGCGGGGAAACCCGCCTCATTTTATTTTGCGACGGCAATAAATGATTGCCAAACATCTTCGACGCTAACATCCATACATTCGCCCGAAGGGGTCTGTAAAATTTGATATTTACCGGACCAAGGGTGCCAGGCATCAATATCGGTATCGCCAAACAGCACTACCAGATTTTTATGTAATGCTGACGCTAAATGCATTTGCCCGCCATCACTACACAGAATGGTTTCACACTGTGCAAAGCCGCCAATAAGCTCGCGGATTGAACTTGTAGGATACAGCGCAACTTGTCGGCCAGCGCATAACTCCATCAAGCGATCAGCACGCACCCGATCACCAATATCATCGGGGGATAGCGTCCCCTGAGGTGACCAGAAAATGAGTACGCCAGCGTCTTTGTGCGCCGTGAGGCGATGAATAATCTCGGCGTAGTTCTCGGGTGACCAACGTCTTTTAGGGCTGCGGCTGCTGATATGGACACCATAAACCCTCTTCGCCTGAGGCAATAATGAGGCACATTTCTTCTGTGCATCGGCGAGTTCATGCTCCTCAGGGAAGACATTTACTTTAGGTATGCTAATGTTTTTATTAGTGATTGCACTTAGGTAGCTAAAGGTTTTCTCGACCTGATGTTTACCGGTAAAATCGGATTCAGTGAAAGCTTTGGTAAGACCTTTCCCGCCGGAATCCGCCCCAATAATATTTTTTACGCCAGCAAGTTTTGCCATACGAAGGCTGTATTTACAGGGGGTAGGGTTGGCGAGAATCGCAGCATCGAAACGGATAGATCTAAGTTTGAGGATAATTTTCGCGCGCTCTAAATAAACGCCTAAAGCCGTTTGATTTTTGGCTCTGTGTTTGGCTTTTTTATAAATATAGGTGCGGTAAATAAAAGGATTGTTCTTAATGACATCTTGACTAACTGAGTTAATCAATAAATAAACGTTAGCATTGGGATAGGCTTTTTTTACCCCTTCAATTAACGGCGTTGTACAGACTAAATCACCTATATTATCCCGCCGAATAATTAGTATATTTTTCATTCTACTCTCGTTAGCGATGTCAACATTGCCCCCCTTTCCCGCGGTGGAAACCACGCAAGGTTAGCGCCTTTCCTACTGAGGTATGATACTATTCCGATACCCCATATAA
The DNA here is from genome assembly GCF_052375995.1 of Ewingella sp. AOP9-I1-14. Classification (NCBI taxonomy): domain Bacteria; kingdom Pseudomonadati; phylum Pseudomonadota; class Gammaproteobacteria; order Enterobacterales; family Yersiniaceae; genus Ewingella; species Ewingella sp. AOP9-I1-14. Next base: position 48,508 of record NZ_JBQSVA010000009.1, on the reverse strand, counting down.
ATGAAATTTAAAGCATGTTACTGCGTTTATATCAGGTATTAGTTTACCTTATTCAGCCCCTTATCTGGATCCGTTTGCTTTTACGTAGCCGTAAATCTCCGGCTTACCGTAAACGCTGGGCTGAACGCTATGGCTTCTGCAAAGGCAAGGTCGCTCCAGGCGGTATCATGCTGCATTCCGTCTCGGTCGGTGAAACGCTGGCGGCAATCCCTTTGGTACGCGCTTTGCGCCACCGCTACCCCTCTTTACCGATTACTGTGACCACGATGACGCCGACAGGTTCCGAGCGCGTCCAATCTGCTTTTGGTAAAGACGTACATCATGTTTATCTTCCCTATGATCTCGCTGGCTCCGTTAACCGTTTTCTGAACGAAGTTAACCCGAAGCTGGTGATTATCATGGAGACCGAACTGTGGCCGAACCTGATCCGCGCCCTGCACTCGCGACAAATCCCGCTGGTGATCGCCAACGCTCGCCTGTCAGAACGCTCTGGCAACGGCTACAAAAAGTTGGGCGAGTTTATCCGCAATATCATGCAAAAAATCACCCTGATTGCCGCGCAGAATGAAGAAGACGGTACTCGCTTCCTGTCACTTGGCTTGAAACGCAGCCAATTGGCGGTGACCGGTAGCCTGAAGTTTGATATTTCCGTGACGCCTGAGCTGGCCGCGAAAGCCATTGCTTTGCGCAGCCAATGGGCTTCGCGCCGCAAAGTGTGGATTGCCACCAGCACCCACGACGGGGAAGAAACCTTACTGTTAGAAGCCCATAAAGAGCTGCTGAAAACCTTCCCTAACCTGCTGCTGATTCTGGTTCCGCGCCACCCTGAGCGTTTCGCCACCGCGCGCGAACTGACGCAAAAAGCCGGTCTGACCTTCACTCAGCGCAGCACGGGCGAAGTACCCGCCGCGTCAACGCAGGTAGTTATTGGCGACACCATGGGCGAATTGATGCTGCTGTACGGCATTGCCGATTTGGCCTTTGTTGGCGGAAGCCTGGTCGAACGCGGGGGCCACAACCCTCTTGAAGCCGCCGCCCACGCTATTCCGGTATTGATGGGGCCGCACACGTTCAACTTCAAAGATATCTGTGCCAAGCTGACTCAAGCCGACGGACTGATCACCGTCACCGATACCGCATCGTTGGTGAAAGAGATCTCAACCTTGCTGACTGACGAAGACTATCGCCTGTACTACGGCCGCCACGCGGTGGAAGTTCTGCGCCAAAACCAAGGTGCATTGCAGCGCCTGTTGCACTTGCTGGAGCCTTACCTGCCTCAACGGAGCCACTGATGACCAACAGAAAGCGCCTTTCCGTGGTGCTCATCGCCCGCAATGAAGCCGATTTATTGCCTGATTGTCTGGCCTCGGTCTCTTGGGCCGATGAGATTGTGATTTTGGACTCAGGCAGTACCGACGCCACCCAACAAGTCGCCGAGCAGTTAGGTGCCAAATTTTACCAAAACGTTGACTGGCAAGGCTTTGGTAAACAGCGGCAACTGGCGCAAAGCTACGCCACCGGCGAGGTCATTTTGATGATCGATGCCGACGAGCGCGTCACGCCAGAGCTGCGTCAATCTATCGAATCCGTTCTGCAAGATTTTCCCACTGATACAGTCTACAGTCTGGGCCGCCTCAATCTGTTCCTTGGCCGCTATATGCGTCACAGCGGATGGTATCCGGATCGCGTAAACCGTTTATACAGCGCGGCTGATTTCCGCTACAACGACGATCTAGTGCATGAGTCGCTGAACACCGGCAGCGCCAAGGTTGTGTCGTTAAAAGGCGACCTGCTGCATCTGACCTGCCGCGACTTCTTCTCTTTCCAACGCAAACAGATGAACTATGCTCAAGCTTGGGCTAACCAGCGCCATCAGCAGGGCCGTCGCTGTGGCTTCTTCTCGATTATTAGTCATACCTTGGGCGCATTCTTTAAAACATGGATTTTGCGAGCTGGATTCCTCGACGGAAAGCAGGGTTTCATTCTGGCGGGCGTCAACGCACAATACACGTTCAACAAATATGCGGCCCTGTGGGCGCTAAGCCATCAACTGCAGAAGTGAGCCATTATGAGCACTAAGGCAATTTATCCCGGCACATTCGACCCCATGACTAATGGCCATCTGGACTTAGTCACCCGCGCCGCGCTGATGTTTGATCACGTGATTTTAGCGATTGCAGCCAGCCCGAGTAAAAAACCGATGTTCAGTCTGGATGAGCGCGTGGCGTTGGCAACGGCGGCAACCTCGCACCTGAGCAATGTCGAAGTGATTGGATTTGGTGACTTGATGGCGACGTTCGCCAAAAACCACAATGCGACCGTGCTGGTCCGTGGACTGCGCGCTGTGTCGGATTTTGAGTATGAGATGCAGCTGGCCAATATGAACCGGCATCTGATGCCAACGCTGGAAAGCGTGTTCATGATGCCGTCGAAAGAGTGGTCGTTTATCTCATCCACGCTGGTGAAAGAGGTGGCGCGCCACGGTGGTGATATCAAGCCCTTCCTGCCCGACAATATCACTAAAGCCCTGTTGAAGAAGATTGCTGAGGGCTGAGTATACTCATCCTATTGCTGGCATTTTGGGCAGTAAAAGGTGGTGCGCTGAGCATGTTTTTTACTCAGGATCGGCGTACCGCAGGCCCGACAAGGCTCCCCCGCCCGGCCATAAACCTGAAGTTCCTGCGCGAAATATCCTGGCTTGCCGTCCGACTGTAAGAAGTCCCGCAGCGTGGTTCCGCCTTGCTCAATGGAGCGCAACAGCACGGCTTTAATGGTGGCGACGAGAAGCGCGGCTTCATCTGGTTTAAGGCTATTCACCGGCCGGTCGGGCGAAATCCCCGCCACGAACAGCGATTCGCTGGCATAAATATTCCCCACGCCCACCACCAGCTTGTTGTCCATTAGCCAAGGTTTGATAGGCGACTTTTTGCTGCGCGATTTTTCAAACAGGTAATCAGCGGAGAAATCCTCACTCAGTGGCTCCGGGCCAAGATGCGACAGCACGCTGCTGCCTTCTAAGTCATCGGTCCACAGCCAGGCGCCAAATCGACGCGGATCGGTGTAGCGCAGGACATAGCCGGTATCCATCACCAAATCGACGTGGTCATGCTTGCCTGCTTCTGTCTCTTCACGCAGCATGCGCAAACTGCCCGACATACCGAGGTGAATGATGATCCAGCCGGTTTTCAGTTCAACCAGCAGATACTTGGCGCGCCGTTGCACGCTAATCACCGGCTGATCGCTCAATGCGAGAATTTCTTGAGAAACCGGCCAGCGCAGTCTTGGGTTGCGAACAATGGCATGGACAATGGAATGCCCGGCAAGATAAGGCTCGATGCCCCTGCGGCTGGTTTCTACTTCAGGTAATTCAGGCATTGTTTCTCCCACAGAACATTGAAAAAGTCACATCAGGCTAGCTGCTTGTAGCGCTAAAGCATACTTATCCACGAATAACAGGCAATAAAAAACCCGGCCGGAGCCGGGTTTTATTAATCCACTAAAATTATTTAATTTTAGCTTCTTTGTAGATCACGTGTTGACGGACAACTGGATCGAATTTCTTCAGTTCCAATTTTTCCGGCTTAGTACGCTTGTTCTTCGTAGTGGTATAGAAGTGACCAGTACCAGCAGAAGAAACCAGCTTGATCTTCTCGCGAACACCTTTAGCCATGATTCAGTTCCTTAATACTTCTCACCGCGGGCACGCAGATCGGCCAAGACCGTCTCAATACCCTTCTTATCAATAACACGCATACCTTTAGCAGATACGCGCAGAGTTACAAAGCGCTTCTCAGCCTCAACCCAAAAACGGTGTGAGTGCAGGTTTGGCAGAAAACGGCGTTTGGTCGCGTTCATTGCGTGGGAACGGTTGTTACCGCTCACCGGGCGCTTGCCAGTAACTTGGCAGACTCGGGACATGTCTATATCTCCAAAAATCAAATCAGCTCGAGCTTCGTATAGGGTATGGCCGCCTCGTCAGGCTTTTAGAGCCCATCTCAGCAAACTCCACTGAGAACCGACTCACTGTCGTCGGGTAAAAAACCAATTCATCAGGTACGAAACCTGCTGAGATAGGCTCTTAACGCCAAACCCAAGATTCTCAAAGGTGGCGTAGTATACGCTCTGTAGCGTAAGTGCTCAAGTCCCGAACAGCTAAAGATCCTCAAGGATCTTCAAAAAATGGGGCTACAGCCAACCGCGTTCGGCAAAAGACACCGTTTCTCCGTGACCTACGACCAGATGATCGAGGACGCGGATACCCAACAGTTGGCACGCTTTTATTATCTGTTCGGTTACCATTCTGTCCATTGTGCTCGGCTCAGCCACGCCGGACGGGTGATTATGCGCCAGAATTATGGCTGCCGCATTAACCTTCATTGCCTCGCGAACAATTTCACGGGGATGAATTTCGACGCTGCTAATGGTACCAGCAAACATCTCCTCATGGCGAATAACGCGGTGTTGATTGTCGAGAAAAAGTACCAAAAACACCTCTCTTTCTCGGTGACTGAGGATATTTTGCAGATACTGCTGGATTATTGACGGACTTAGCAACGCATTTTGGCTCGATAAATGGCAAGCGAAGCTGCGCCGGGACAGTTCTGACACCGCAGACAGCTGGGCAAATTTAACCAGACCGAGCCCTTTTACCTTGCTCGCGTCTTCGAAAGCTGCCGACATCAAACTGTGCAGCGAACCAAAATGCTCGAGCATATTCTTTGCCAGCGTCATCACGTGTAACCCTTTGCCACCGGTGCGCAAAAATATTGCCAACAGCTCCTGATCAGACAGGGCCGATGCGCCAAATTTCAGCAATTTCTCGCGCGGTGCGAGCTCTCCCTGCCAACCGTCATCTTTTATTTTCATGCGCTCTCCTTTTCGCGGCGACATATTGGCACGCCGCGCCGCATCTGTGTTCGCCGGTTTTAACTCCTGCGAGGCGCCACGCAAATAATTTATTCTCCTGCTGAGGAAAGCAGCGGATTGCTGTCATCAACCGCCGTTATGCTAAAATGTCGCATCTTTCGGCTTTGAATCGGACAATCATGATGACGGGGATCTCCGGCAAACATATTGTGCTCGGTGTGAGTGGTGGCATCGCCGCCTATAAAGCACCTGAGCTGGTACGCCGCTTACGCGACAGAGGTGCAGACGTTCGGGTAGTGATGACGGAAGCTGCTAAGTCCTTTATTACTCCGCTGAGTCTACAAGCAGTCTCTGGCTATCCGGTTTCAGACGACCTGCTCGATCCGGCTGCTGAAGCTGCGATGGGGCACATTGAATTAGGTAAATGGGCCGATCTGGTGCTGATTGCTCCTGCTACCGCCGATTTATTGGCGCGCATGAACGCGGGCATGGCTAATGACCTGCTGACCACGGTGTGTCTGGCAACGGCCGCTCCCGTCGCGGTGGTTCCGGCCATGAACCAGCAGATGTATCGCGCGGCGGTGACCCAGGAGAATCTGCAACAGCTGGCTCAGCGCGGTACCTTGGTGTGGGGGCCAGACAGCGGCAGCCAAGCCTGCGGTGACGTCGGCCTGGGCCGCATGCTCGACCCATTAGTTATCGTGGATATGGCGGTTGAGCACTTCGCCCCACGCCGCGACTTAGACCATCTTAATATCATGATCACCGCGGGCCCAACCCGCGAAGCACTCGACCCGGTTCGCTTTATCAGCAACCACAGCTCGGGGAAAATGGGCTTTGCTATCGCCAAAGCCGCCGCCGATCGCGGGGCGAAAGTAACCCTTATCGCCGGGCCAGTTAATCAGCCGACGCCTGCGCATGTCGCCAGAATCGACGTCGAAAGCGCACTGGAGATGCAACGCGCGGTTGAAGCCAGCATTTCGACTCAGCAGATCTTTATCTCCTGCGCCGCCGTCGCGGACTACCGCGCAGAAATAATCGCCGATGAGAAAATCAAAAAGCAAGGCGATGAAATGTCAGTGAAATTGGTCAAAAACCCCGACATCGTCGCCGGTGTTGCGGCAATGAAATCCCATCGTCCTTATGTGGTCGGGTTTGCCGCAGAAACCCAGAATGTGGAAGAATACGCTCGGCAAAAACGGATAAGAAAGAATCTCGACCTGATTTGCGCTAACGACGTTTCCCTTGCTGAGCACGGTTTTAATAGTGATACCAATGCTTTGCATCTTTTTTGGCAGGATGGGGAGAAAGTTTTACCGCTCAGCGATAAAGCACTTCTTGGCCAACGTTTACTTGATGAGATAGTCAGCCGTTATGAACACAACTAGTCCGTTAAAAAAAATCGACATTAAAATTCTCGACCCACGTATTGGTTCGACTTTTCCATTACCGACGTATGCCACTCCAGGGTCTGCAGGCTTAGATTTACGCGCCTGCCTTGATGCCGCGGTTGAGTTAAAACCGGGCGAAACCACCTTATTGCCGACCGGTCTGGCTATTCACATCGGTGATGCTAATCTGGCGGCGGTGATTTTACCGCGTTCGGGTCTTGGTCATAAACACGGGGTAGTATTGGGCAATCTGGTTGGCCTGATCGACTCTGACTATCAGGGCCAATTGATGATTTCAGTCTGGAACCGTGGTCAAACAACCTTCATGGTTGAGCCGGGCGAACGCGTCGCTCAAATGGTCTTCGTACCCGTTGTCCAAGCCGAGTTTAATCTGGTGGAAGACTTCGAAAGTAGCGAACGTGGCGCAGGTGGCTTTGGCCACTCAGGTCGCCAATAAGAACCTGTTCAGCACCGCGCTTGAAACGCGATATTGAACAGATTCTTATCACTATAGACCGCACTAAAAACCCAATGCTATCAATGCTAAGTGCATCGAATTCGAAGGGTAAACACGATAAGTGAACTAATAAGCCGCAGGATCTTCAAGATTCATGCGGCAATTGTGCGGTCTCTCATGTTTTAAGCCGTTTTTAGCAAGGGTCTATTCAGACATGGCAGAAAAAGAAACTACCAAAAGGAATCGGCGCGAGGAGATTTTGCAGGCATTAGCGCAAATGCTTCAGTCCAGCGACGGCAGCCAGCGGATAACAACGGCTAAACTTGCCGCCAACGTTGGGGTATCGGAAGCTGCACTTTATCGCCATTTTCCAAGTAAAACGCGGATGTTCGATAGCTTAATTGAGTTTATCGAAGACAGCTTAATCACCCGCATCAACCTGATTTTGCAAGATGAGAAAGAGACGCTGAACCGGCTGCGACTTATCCTTTTGCTAATTTTGGGTTTTGCAGAGCGCAACCCGGGCCTGACACGCATCATGACCGGCCACGCATTAATGTTTGAACAAGACCGCCTTCAGGGCCGCATCAATCAGCTTTTCGAGCGAATTGAGGTGCAGTTGAAACAGGTTTTGCGTGAAAAGAAAATGCGTGAAGGTAGTGGATACAGCACCGACGAGACGCTGCTGGCGAGCCAGCTTCTGGCTTACTGCGAAGGCATGCTGTCGCGCTTTGTGCGTTCCGAGTTTAAGTATCGCCCGACGCAGGATTTTGATGCGCGCTGGCCGCTTATTGCCGCGCAGCTGATCTAATGCGTTTGGCAGTTAAAGCGTTTGCAGTAAAAAGGGCCGAAAGGCCCTTTTTTATTGTTGAGAATTCAATGAGAAAGCTCAAGGGAGGATGCGCGCGCCCTTTTCATCGAGCATATAGGTCAGCAGCGCCGTGCCGTCATCAGCCACCCGAAACTCGCCATAGCGCGCCTTTTCAAAACGCTCGGCATGACCTTCCTGAAAGAAGTAACTCGGCGTACCGATATTCAAACGGGCTCCAGACAGATGATATTGGAGCAGCCTCTCCTGCTTATGCAAAGGCTGCCCTTGGTCCATCACCGCGCTCACCGCTCGCCGCTGCTCATCCAGGGTGACAACCAATTTGCCATTAGAGGGGAGGCACTGTTCGCCGGTGGTGCGGCAGGTTTCACCCTGCTCATACAGCCCCTGCTGCAAGGGTTGAACCAGCGCATAGTTTAGCGCCATATAATCCCCCTGCATCAGCGAGCGAGGGTCAACCGGCGCCAGCTCGAGAATAACCACCGCGCCGTGCTTGAGCAGTTGCTCCTTGTGATAAATAGAGAGGTTAGTCGCCGCGAGCACCAGCAGCACGACAGCTCCCGCCAGCCATTTCAGACTTTGTTTAGTTTTCATAAACTGCCCCCTCGCCTTTTGCTGGCAGTAACTTCTTCGCCGCCAGAGCCAGCCCCAGCAAGACCAACCCGGTCATCAATAACAGCAGTGATTTATGCAGCAGGCTGATGCCGAGGAAGTAGTACCAATAGGTGAGATAGAGCAGCAGGAATGCGCCAGCCATCGCCAGCCACTCTTTGCTGCCTTGATGGCGCGCGGCCAGCAGCAGCAATAGTCCAAAGCCCATGCCCGGCGAGAACAGCGCCACGCCAGCACAAACGCAGGCGGCGGACAGGTAAACCGCCGTCATTGGCGAGCGGAACACCACCGCCTGACATACTCCTGCCAGAATAAGGCCTGCCGCAATGCCCGCGCCCAAACTCATGGGCAAAAATATCGGCACGGAGCTATTCCAGAAGAAATCATCGAGCAGGTCGGAATGCACGCCAGCGAGGCATAGCAGCATCAAAGCTGCCGGAATGCCATGCAGCAGGCTGAGGGTCAGCTCGCTGCGGGCCTTAGTTTGCGGCTGGTCTTGCCGGGCAATGACGCCAATCCACGCCGCCACAATCATTGCCACCACTAGCGACGTGGCTGCTGTCGCAACAGCGGGATGAACCTGTAAGCTCATCAGGTAGTCGAGCGAGAACACCAGAATAAATAAGAACGCCGTCACCGCCATAAAACGGTAGGCGCGGTTCGGCATGAAAATCGCCATCGCCGCCAGCACCGGCAGGAACCACAGCGAATCAATAATAAAATGGCTGTTCCAGTCGGGATCGATAAATAGGTAAAGGCTAAAACATAGGCCATAGGTTGCGGCGATGGCCCACGCGAGGCCGATATGCTGTTGACCAATCCCCTTGGCGCGAAGCAGCCCGGCCGCCAGCGCGGCAATAATTAAGGAAGGCACCAGCAGCGTGATGCCATTCATCGAATCGAGCAGGTCGGTGGCGTATAGCAACAATGCCAGCAGGGCCAAAATAATCAGCGCGGCGGCCCAGCCCCCCAGAGCCAGCACCGCGCGCAGATACCAAGGCAGGTGCGAGGTGTGGTCGAAATTCTTCAGCTCGGCGCGCTGTTCTTCATTCAGTAACTGCCGCTGAGTCAGCTCTTGTAGCAGCTCGGTCATGGCGTCCGGCTTCACGTCATCCGCCTGCCGTTGGTATAACTGCCGCCGCCAGTGAAGCAGCACCGCGCCCCCGGCCACCAGCCATAACATCATTAAGCAGCAGGCGAAAAACAGGCTGCCAACATCCCAGAGACGGTCGAAAAGCTGCATGATAAGTATGCAGCCGATGAACACCACGCTAATTACGCCCAGCGTCAGCATGCATAAATCCGGGCGACGGTGGCGGTAGTAGAAATAGCCCACCAGAATCGTCATCGCCCACAGCAGTAAACCTAATTTAGTGCTGTAGTCCGCGGCGACGATGGCCTCGGCGGCCAGCGGCGTCAGGGTCAGCAATAGGTATGCTGCCATCAAACGCGGCAACCAGCGGCTGGTCAGCCAGCTATCGGGGCGGCGTTTTTGCGCATATTCCGCCAGAGCCTCACGCAGAATCAGGCAGCACGCCTGGATCGCAATGTAGATATAGAGAGTGGAGTCGCTGAACCAGCCGAGATTAGCGAAAGGTATATCGCTAAAGAAAGCTGAACTTCGGCCCACGTAATAGAGTTGGAAAGCCAGATTAGCAACCACCCAGAAGCAGAACCACAGGCCGTTCCGGCGGGCAATTAACGCCAGCGGCAACAGCACGATGGCCCACGCGCGGAACAGCTCCCAGCTATCGGCTCCGGTTTGATAGACCTGCCCATACAAGGCAAATAGGCCGCCAAAACTCAGCCCTAGCGCCAACAGGGCGGATTGCGCAACGCTGTCATACCAGCGCCACCAGACCACCACGGCCAGCGCGACTATCCACAATTCCACCACGGCGAACTTGGCCATCTTGGGCATCAATGCCCAGTTCCACGCAATGAAAAACACCACGCCGCAGGCCAAGGCTAAAAAGCCCAGCAGAGAGAGGCAAAGCAGGAGGAATCTGCGCCAGCCCGCAAGATCGGGCCGCACACCGCAGTAATGCAGAATTTTTTGATAGGCCGCCGGGCTGAGGCGATTTCCCTCAGACAAGGGGTTATTGCGAAGAGCTGAAAGGGAACGGCACAGGTTTTCTGCCGCCCCACTGGGCATTGCACCATGCTTATGCGACGACAAATCCATACTGATTCCCTTTCAGTGGCGATACTTAATAGAGTTTAGACCCCGTACTTCTGCTGGTAAGCACGCACGGCGGCCAGATGGTCGGCCATCTCCGTTTTCTCTTCCAGATAAGCAATCAGGTCTTGCAGAGTGATAATCGAAATCACCTTACAATGATAGTCGCGCTCGACTTCCTGAATCGCAGAAATATCGGCACGGCCGCGCTCTTGGCGGTCGAGAGAAATCAGCACGCCCGCGAGAGTGGCCTGATGCGCCGCGATAATCTCCATGGATTCACGGATCGCCGTTCCGGCGGTGATCACATCATCTACTAGCATGATTCGGCCCTGCAACGGGCTTCCCACTAGCAAACCGCCTTCGCCGTGATCTTTGGCTTCTTTACGGTTAAAGCAGTAAGGCACGTCTCGGTCGTGATGCTCGGCCAGCGCCACGGCGGTGGTGGTCGCAATCGGGATACCCTTGTAGGCTGGGCCAAATACTAAGTCGAAATCGATTTTAGAATCCATTAAGGCTTCGGCATAAAAACGGCCCAGCAACGCCAAATCGCGCCCAGTATTAAATAAACCGGCATTAAAGAAGTACGGGCTGATTCGGCCTGATTTCAAGGTGAATTCACCAAACTTCAAAACCTGTTTGTTTAATGCAAATTCAATAAACTGGCGCTGATAAGCTTTCATGGGGGTCTCCTGTCTACTCTGTTCTCAGTCGGTCGTCGGCCTTTAGGCCATAAAAAAGGCGACTTCTCAGTCGCCTTAAAAATTATTCCGCTAGCGCCGCTTTCTGCGCCTGGAAGATAGTGTCGATTCCCTCTCGTGCGAGGGTCAACAAGCTCAGTAGCTCTTCATGGCTGAACGGCTCACCTTCTGCGGTGCCCTGCACCTCAATCATGCGGCCATCTTCCATCATTACTACGTTCATATCCGTTTCAGCCGCAGAGTCCTCTACATACTCGAGGTCGCACAGCGCTTCACCCTTAACGATACCCACTGACACTGCCGCCACCAGACCTTTCATTGGGTTGGCTTTCAGCTTGCCAGCGGCAACCAGCGCATTCAGCGCGTCGGCCAGCGCCACGCAGGCGCCGCTAATAGAAGCAGTACGGGTGCCGCCGTCAGCTTGCAAAACGTCGCAGTCGAGCGTGATGGTGAATTCGCCGAGCTTTTTCAAATCTACGGCGGCGCGCAGCGAGCGAGCAATCAGGCGTTGGATCTCAAGCGTACGCCCGCCCTGCTTGCCTTTAGCAGCTTCACGGAAGTTACGCGTGTGGGTAGAGCGCGGCAACATGCCGTATTCGGCAGTGATCCAACCCTGCCCTTGGCCTTTAAGAAAGCGCGGAACACCTTCTTCAACCGTGGCGGTACAAAGCACTTTGGTATCACCAAATTCCACTAAAACTGAACCTTCAGCATGTTTGGTATAGTTACGGGTCAGTGTCAGGGGGCGCACCTGTTGTGCATTTCGGCCTGCTGGACGCATGGGTTGATCTCCGGGTCGCGAATCGTGTTTGGCTGCGCATTATACAGAAATTCACTCGCGTTGCATCTGGCGGGCTAGTGAGTAAATCGCCCGATAATATCTGTATAAAGAGCCTGAATATGCGCGCGGGTTTCAGGGAATGCCTATCATGACCCGCCCACGGAAGCTATAATCGCTCCATCTTTACATCAACAGGTACGCAGACATGATCCGTAGTATGACCGCTTATGCCCGACGTGAAATCAAGGGCGACTGGGGCAGCGCAGCGTGGGAACTCCGCTCGGTGAACCAACGTTATCTCGAAACCTACATCCGTCTGCCAGAGCAGTTCCGCAGCCTCGAACCGGTGATCCGCGAGCGTCTTCGCTCCCGCCTGACCCGTGGGAAAGTCGAATGTAACCTGCGTTTTGATCTCGACCCAAGCGCACAAAGCACCCTGCAACTGAATGAAAAACTGGCTAAACAGCTGGTTGCCGCCGCCCAGTGGGTCAAAATGCAGAGCGACGAAGGCGAAATCAATCCGCTAGAAGTCCTGCGCTGGCCGGGCGTAATGCTGGCCGAAGAGCAAGATTTAGATGCGATCAGCAATGAACTGCTGGTTGCGCTGGAAACCGCCATCGACGATTTCATCACTGCCCGCGAAAGCGAAGGCGCCGCCCTGAAGACGCTGATTGAAACGCGCCTCGACGGCGTCAGTGCTGAAGTGGTCAAAGTGCGCGCCCAGATGCCAAACGTGCTGCAATGGCAGCGCGAGCGTCTGGTCAGTAAACTGGAAGATGCGCAAGTTCAGCTGGAAAACACCCGTCTGGAGCAGGAGCTGGTGTTAATGGCTCAGCGCGTAGACGTGGCAGAAGAGCTGGACCGCCTTGATGCGCATGTAAAAGAAACGCATAAAATCCTCAAAAAGGAAGAAGCCGTCGGCCGCCGTCTGGACTTCATGATGCAAGAGTTCAACCGCGAATCAAACACGCTGGCTTCCAAATCCATCAATTCTGACGTCACCACCTCAGCCATCGAGCTGAAAGTGCTGATCGAGCAGATGCGCGAGCAGATTCAGAATATTGAGTGATTTCGCCCCCAACAAAAAGCCCGCTTTCGCGGGCTTTTTCATATCTGCTTCATGTGTAAAGCTCAGTTTTGCTTAGTCTTCCCAGCGTTTTAACAGCACGCAGGCGTTAACACCGCCGAAGCCGAAACCGTTGGAGAGCGCGTAGTTGATCGCGTATGGCAGAGCTTTGTTGCCAACGATATTCAAACCTTCGGCTGCCGGGTCTTTATTGTCCAGATTCAGCGTTGGTGGCACGATCTGGTCACGAATAGCCAGAATGGTGAAGATGGTTTCAAGACCGCCCGCCGCGCCCAGCAGGTGGCCGGTTGCAGATTTAGTTGAGGTTACCGCCAGCTTGCCGTCGGTGCCGAACAGGGTTTTGATGGCGTTAATTTCACCGAGATCGCCCACCGGAGTCGACGTCGCGTGCGCATTCAGGTGTTGGATGTCGGATGGCTGCAAACCAGCCTGGCGCAGAGCAATTTTCATTGCGCGGCCAGCACCGTTGCCGTCTTCGGCGCCGGATGTCATGTGGTATGCATCGCCGCTGGTGCCGTAACCGACGATTTCTGCCAGAATTTTTGCACCACGGGCTTTCGCATGTTCCAGCTCTTCAATCACCAGCATGCCTGCGCCTTCGCCCATCACGAAACCATCACGCGCGCTATCAAACGGGCGAGAGGCTTTTTCAGGATGATCGGTGTGGCCTGAGGACATTGCCTTGGCTGCAGCAAAACCACCCAGACTTACAGTATCGATGGCTGCTTCCGCGCCACCGCAAAGGGCTACGTCTGCTTCATCGTTGCGAATCAGACGCACGGCATCGCCGATAGCCTGAACGCCAGCTGCGCAAGCCGTTACCGGCGCGCCAATTGGGCCTTTAAACTGATGTTTAATCGAAACTTGGCCAGAGGCCAGATTAACCAAGAATGAAGGAATAGTGAAAGGCGACAAGCGTTTAGCACCACGGCTGTCATTCACGCGCACGGCGTTAGCAATCGCCGGGAAGCCGCCGATACCAGAACCAATAATGGTTGCGGTGCGCTCTTGCTGCTCTGCGGTTTCTGCTTTCCAGCCGGAGTCTGCAATGGCTTTATCTGCTGCGGCCATCGCAAAAAGAATGAAACGGTCCATCTTTTTCTGGTCTTTAGGCAAGACTGATTCATCGGGATCAAAGCCTGATTCCGGGTCCTGCTCTTTCGTTAAGACCTGACCGCCAATTTTCACAGACAGGGTTTCTACGATTTCATCAGGTAAAACGCGGATGCCTGACTGACCAGCCAGTAAACGCTTCCAGATGGTTTCAATGTCGCAGCCAAGAGGACTCACAGCCCCCATGCCGGTAATAACCACTCGACGATGAGTCATAAAACGTTCCTCTTTCGTTCTTAAAGTTCATATTGCCTTGCCGGTTTTTTATCGCAAACCAGCGTCGGCGGGATTATTGTCACCTTGAGTGACAGTATGTGATGAATTACGATTTTGTAAACTCGTAACCTGCAAATTTTTGTATCCTTTCTTAATTCGAAAGGCTGCGCAGCACTAAACTTGTGATAGCTATCACGCGTTCTTCCAGTTGTTCAGGCGTTTTTTGCTCAAGCATCAACGGGTGGGAGAAAGGCGTCATCACGCTGGTTATCGCCAGACAGACTTCATCTAAAGGTGTCTTGCGCTCAAACTCTCCAGACTCGCGGCCATCTGTTACCACTTGCTGAACAATGCTGTAAAGCTCCGCGCGATGGTTAAGGGCAGATTTCCAATGCTGGGCTGCAGCTACGGCGGCAATGTCATGCAACTTTCTGTCTTCAAAGAATAAATCCAGGCTTTTCGTCATCAAGGCTTTAAAGATGGTGCGTAAGCGCAAAGTGGCAGTTTGGTCGCTGTCAGCAATTTCGCGCAATGCCAGCCCAATCTGCCCTACACGCTGGGAGCAGACCGCCTCGCCAATCGCCTGTTTTGATTCGAAAAACTTGTAAATATAGGCACTTGAGACACCAATCGCCTTAGCCAAGTCGGCCACCGAGGTTTTGGCATATCCAAAATGACGAAAATGGTCAAAAGCAGCATTGATTATCTGCTCACGTCTTTCATGTTCAGCTGGTCCGCGCTGCGTTAACGCAACTGGATTTTCAGGTTTCATGCATTCCTCCAGACGAGCATGTCAGTAACTCAAGGCAACACCAAACATCAATGTTATGAGTGATGATTTTTAATAATCGTAACCTGCACAGCGACTTTGCGCTACCGGTAAAGTGCAAAAGGCACTATGGAAGTTGATTGAAGGGGGATTAGGTCAGCCTATCGGGATAAAATTTCGATTTATTATTTCTAATGTGAAGATGGACCAATCTTTGTGTATCCTTTTAAAGAAAGGGATTATCTGTGCCCACGGATTATTTTTTATAATCCGATGAGCCATCTGTCAGAAAAACTCAATCGCTCAAACAATCAAACCTCTCTACTCTGAGCGCCGACCCACACTTCACCTTTTTTAAGACCAGCGAAAACTATGTTGCTTACCGTTCTTTATATCATTGGTATTACAGCCGAAGCGATGACAGGTGCCTTAGCGGCCGGACGTCGCAAAATGGATACCTTTGGCGTCATTATCATCGCTGCGGCGACCGCCATTGGCGGCGGTTCGGTCCGCGACATGCTGCTGGGCCACTACCCGCTGGGCTGGGTGAAGCATCCTGAGTACATTGTGATTGTGGCGGCAGCGGCACTGCTGACAACTTTCCTCGCGCCGCTGATGCGTCACCTGCGCCGACTGTTCTTGGTTTTAGACGCCCTTGGCCTAGTGGTCTTTTCTATTATAGGTACCCAAGTTGCGTTGGATATGGGGCACGGCGCCATCATAGCCTCGGTGTGTGCGGTGATAACCGGCGTCTTCGGCGGCGTACTGCGCGATATGATGTGCAACCAGATCCCGCTGGTTTTCCAAAAAGAGATTTATGCCGGTATTTCCTTCGCGTCGGCTTGGATATACATCGGTTTGCAGTACTTCTCTTTGCCACACAATTTGGTGGTAATTATCACCCTGCTGGTTGGCTTTATTGCCCGTCTGATCGCCCTGCGTTTCCGTCTGGGGCTGCCGGTATTTAACTATCCGCATTCCGATCACTGAGAAACCCAACTCAATTGCTATTCGGGCATACCTGCCAAATCAAAGGCAGGTATGCGCTGTTGGCCCAGAAACTCAGCCAACTCTTGGACGTCTGGGTGATGGATGAACGCTAAAATATCCCCGACTCTCTTTTTGCCAATTCCCACCGATTTTTGCCAACCTTCTGCCGTCAGGCTTTCAACTTCCCGCCAGTGCTTCTGAGTTGCAGCCACGTTCAGTGCAAAGGTGGGGAAGCCAATGGCCGAAAGCCACTGCCTGAAGGTTTTCTGTTTAGCGAGTTGCAACTCAGCATAAATGTTCTGCCCCTGCTTCGGACCTAGCCCAGGCAATGCAGCAATGCTCTCAGGCGTCAGACTCAACCAATCTGCCAAATCCGTCACTTTCTTATCATTCATCAGTGACCGCCAAGTGGCCTCCCCCAGCCCTCTCAATTTTAAGGCGTTCGGGCCACTCAGCCATGTGAGGCGAGATAGGAATTGCTGCTCGCAGCCCGCCGTGGGTTTAAAGCAGGTGAGCGGCGTGTAATCGTTCATGAGGATAGCATCTGAGTTAGGCCGCTGCTTCACCCGCCAAACAACCTTCTCCAGCACGGGTATACCCTGCCCGGCCAGAACAATAGAAACGTGGTCGCCCGGCGCGAGATCCCACTCCCGAAGCTTCTGTGGAGAACCAATACTGACTTTTGTGACCCTTTTGTCATCAAGCTTTATCGCTTTGAGATGCACGATCACCGTCAGTTTGCCTCGCCTGCCGACCAGCGTTTCAATACTCCTGATTTCGGCAAGCTGGGCCTCGGGCGGGTATTTCCAGGCAATTGCCCAGTCTGCCGTATTATTTTTCCAATAGCGGCCAGCGGGTTCTTGCCCCTGCCTCACCACCACGCCGTCTGTGACAAAAGGCAAAGGCTGGTTGAACCACGCCTCTCGCCAGTGGGCTATATCCTGAGAGGTGGTCACTGGCTGGGAAAAGGATTCCGCGAGAGGGAAACCTAATTTTGTCAGCTCGCTGAGCCTTACCTCCATTGTTTTCGGCCCATCCGGCCAAGACCAGATGAACAGTCCCAACTGGCTTAAGGTCGCTGATGGAGAATGGCGCATCATGGCACCCGCGACTTTCGAGCGAGCATTCACACCCCCCGACTCTTTCTGTTGATGACCGTTCATCAGCAGAAACAGCTCACCTTGCAGAGTCAACTGTTCGCGGGTGTCGGCAATCTTCGGCAAAATAGCGGGAATAAATGCCGCTTTGGATGTCCAGTTCTGCCCCATCAGGCCATCGCCACGGCTCATTAGAGAAATCAGCTTTCCTTTCTGGTAAACCAAAGTCACAGCAACACCGTCTATTTTCGGCTGCACCCAAAGGTCTTGACGACCAATGATCCAGCGAGCCAGAGCCGATTCGTCGCGCAGCTTCTTCAATCCGGTATGAGCAAAAGGATGCTGAATCAGAGGGCTTGAGGCTGAAGAGGCGTCGCGCGGTGGGTTAGCCTCAGAGAGTGGCCGGCCCGCGCATCGCAGCCAGTCACTCTGCTTATGGCGCAAACTGTCGTAGGTCGCGTCGTTTATCAGGCTCTGCCCATATTGGTGATAACGCGTATCCCAATGTAATAGCTGCTCGGTCAGCGCCTGAGTTTCGAGGTCTAATCGTGACTGAGGCCAGTCTGGGCAACTGGAAAAACTCTGGGTTGGCAGAAAACACAGCAAGAGCAGCAATTTAACTATCCAGCGCATCGGCACCTCCTTGTGGGCCTGACTTAAGCCCAGTGAGTAGATACCGAACTGCTTTGTCCCGCCATCGCCGATGAATAAGCTTGCGATATGCATTCCTGACATTCGACTTTGTTGCTGCAACAGGAAAAAAATTTGGAATCCATCGTGGAAAAATGACTTTTAGCGCTGTTTTATCCACAGATGTTGCGATGAAATACGTCTCAACGCTGCACCAGAAGCGGCTAGCGTGTATACTGTGCGGAAGATCACTCTTCGCACACTTCCTATCAACCTATTCAGTTGAAACGTCATCATGGTCCAAGGCACGCTATATATTATCTCCGCACCCAGTGGAGCAGGTAAATCAAGTCTGATTCAGGCTTTGCTGAAAACTCAGCCTCTTTACGATACTCAAGTTTCCATTTCCCATACGACTCGCGCAGTTCGCCCGGGAGAGAAACATGCAGAACACTATTTCTTCGTCTCGAAAGAAGAATTCTGCGAGATGATCGCTAAAGATGCTTTCCTCGAACACGCTGAAGTTTTCGGTAACCACTACGGAACTTCGCGCGAAGCGATTGAGCAAGTTCTGGCATCAGGCGTTGACGTGTTTTTGGACATCGACTGGCAAGGCGCGCAGCAAATTCGTAAAAAGATGCCGCAAGCGCGCAGCATTTTTGTATTGCCGCCGTCGAAAGACGAACTGGATCGCCGCCTGCGTGGCCGCGGACAGGATAGCGAAGAAGTCATTGCTAAACGCATGGCGCAAGCCGTCGCGGAGATGACCCACTTTGCTGAGTACGACTATTTAATTGTGAACGATGATTTTGATCTGGCTTTATCGGATTTAAAAACCATTATTCGCGCCGAACGTCTGCGTCTGAGCCGTCAAAAGCTTCGCCATGACGGATTAATCACCAAACTATTGGCAGACTGAAGTCACTTTCAGTATTATGCCCAGTCTTTCGTCACCCTGTGGAGTAGCACATATATGGCACGCGTAACTGTTCAAGACGCTGTAGAGAAAATTGGTAACCGTTTTGACCTGGTGTTGGTGGCTGCTCGTCGCGCACGCCAGCTGCAATCTGGTGGTAAAGATCCACTGGTCGCTGAAGAAAACGATAAATACACTGTTATTGCCCTACGTGAAATCGAAGAAGGTTTGATTACTAATCAGATCCTCGACGTTCGCGATCGTCAGGAGCAACAAGAGCAGGAAGCCGCAGAGATTCAGGCAGTGACTGCCATCGCTGAAGGCCGTCGTTAATTAACGAAACGGATCTCACTTGTACATCTTTGAAAGCCTGAATCAACTGATTCAAAAATACCTGCCAGAGGAGCAAATCAAGCGCCTCGTGCAGGCTTACCTCGTCGCGCGGGACGCGCACGAGGGGCAGACTCGCTCGAGCGGTGAACCTTACATTACTCACCCGGTAGCGGTAGCCTGTATTTTGGCTGAAATGAGGCTCGACCACGAGACTCTGATGGCGGCGTTATTACATGACGTCATCGAAGACACGCCTGCGACATATCAGGATATGGAGCAACTGTTCGGCAAAAGCGTTGCCGAACTGGTCGAAGGCGTTTCAAAGCTGGACAAGCTGAAGTTCCAAGATAAGAAAGAAGCGCAGGCGGAAAACTTCCGCAAAATGATCATGGCGATGGTGCAAGACATCCGCGTCATTCTGATCAAACTCGCCGACCGTACCCATAACATGCGCACGCTGGGCTCTTTGCGCCCGGATAAACGTCGCCGTATTGCCCGCGAAACGCTGGAAATTTACAGCCCGCTGGCGCACCGTTTGGGTATTCACCATCTGAAAACTGAGCTCGAAGAGCTAGGTTTTGAAGCCCTGTATCCAAACCGTTATCGCGTCATTAAAGAAGTGGTGAAAGCCGCTCGCGGTAATCGTAAAGAGATGATTCAGAAGATACTTTCTGAAATTGAAGGGCGTCTGACCGAAGCCGGAATTCAGTGTCGGGTGAGTGGTCGCGAAAAGCACCTCTATTCTATCTACTGCAAGATGCACCTGAAAGAGCAGCGCTTCCATTCGATTATGGATATCTATGCTTTCCGGGTCATCGTCAAAGAACTCGACACCTGCTACCGCGTCTTAGGCCAGGCTCATAGCCTGTACAAACCGCGCCCGGGCCGAGTCAAAGATTACATCGCCATTCCAAAAGCCAACGGCTATCAATCTCTGCATACTTCACTCATTGGCCCGCACGGCGTGCCAGTTGAAGTGCAAATCCGTACCGAAGATATGGACCAGATGGCCGAAATGGGTGTTGCCGCTCACTGGGCCTACAAAGAGAATGGTGAAAATAGCACGACGGCGCAGATCCGCGCCCAGCGCTGGCTGCAAAGCCTGCTTGAGCTCCAGCAAAGTGCCGGTAACTCATTCGAATTCATTGAAAGCGTAAAATCAGACCTCTTCCCTGATGAAATTTACGTCTTCACCCCAGAAGGCCGCATTGTTGAACTGCCTGCTGGCGCGACGCCTGTCGACTTCGCCTACGCAGTTCACACTGACATCGGCCACGCCTGTGTCGGTGCGCGCGTCGACAGACAGCCTTACCCGCTTTCGCAACCACTGACCAGCGGCCAGACTATCGAGATCATTACGGCACCTGGCGCGCGTCCTAATGCGGCATGGTTAAACTTTGTGGTGAGCTCACGCGCTCGCGCCAAAATCCGCCAAATGCTCAAGAACTTGAAACGTGATGACTCCGTTTCACTCGGTCGCCGGTTGCTCAATCACGCATTGGGTAGTGGTAAAAAGATTTCCGACCTGCCGCCAGAAAACATCAAAAACGAGCTGGATCGCATGAAGCTCACCGCGATGGATGACCTGCTGGCTGAAATCGGCTTGGGTAATGCCATGAGCGTGGTGGTTGCCAAAAATCTCATGGGCGACCAGTCGTCTATGGCGAGCAGCGGCACGCGCAATCTGCCAATCAAAGGCGCAGATGGCGTACTGATCACCTTCGCGAAGTGCTGCCGCCCTATTCCTGGCGACCCGATTATTGCCCACGTCAGCCCGGGTAAAGGTCTCGTTATTCACCACGAATCCTGCCGTAACATTCGCGGATACCAGAAAGAGCCTGAGAAATTCATGGCTGTAGATTGGGATGACCAAGAAACAGACCAAGAGTTTATCGCGGAAATCAAAGTTGATATGTTCAATCATCAGGGCGCGCTGGCGAACCTGACGGCTGCTATCAATGCTGCCCAGTCGAACATTCAGAGTCTGAGTACCGAAGAAAAAGATGGCCGGGTTTACAGCGCCTTTATTCGCCTGACGACCCGCGACCGCGTGCATCTGGCAAATATCATGCGCAAAATCCGTATCATGCCGGACGTGATTAAAGTCAGCCGTAATCGAAACTAGCCGTCATGACTCCTGAACGTTATGCGCGCATCTGCGAAATGCTTGCAGCCCGGCAGCCAGACCTGACGGTATGCATGGAAGAAGTGCATAAGCCGCATAATATCGCTGCGGTTATCCGCACGGCAGATGCCGTTGGCGTTCACGAAGTCCACGCGGTTTGGCCCTCAAGTCGCATGCGTACGCTGGTTTCCTCCGCTGCCGGAAGTAACAGCTGGGTGCAGGTGAAAACTCATCAAACCATTGAATCCGCCGTCGCCAAAATGAAAGCGAAAGGGATGCAAGTGCTGGCCACTCACCTTTCCGACAAAGCGGTAGACTTTCGCACCATCGACTACACTCGCCCGACCTGCATTCTGCTCGGTCAGGAAAAAACCGGTATCAGCCCCGAAGCCTTAGCGTTAGCCGATAGCGATATCGTTATCCCCATGGTGGGCATGGTTCAGTCGCTGAATGTCTCCGTCGCCTCTGCACTCATCCTGTATGAAGCACAGCGCCAGCGGCAAAATGCCGGGATGTATCAGCGTGAAATCAGTCCGTTAGCTCACAAAGAGCAGCAGCGCCTGCTTTTTGAGGGGGGTTATCCTGTATTATCTAACGTCGCGAAACGCAAAAAACTTCCTCGCCCGCTGATCGACGAAACCGGGCAAATCGTGGCTGATGACGAATGGTGGTCCGCAATGCAAATGACGGTTAAAAGAAGATGAAGGGCCGCCTGCTCGATGCCATCCCTCTGACGTCGCTTTCCGGCGTTGGGGCTAGTCAGGCTGATAAGCTGGCTAAACTCGGCCTCGAAACCATTCAGGACTTACTGCTCCACCTTCCCCTACGCTATGAAGATCGCACCCGCCTCTATGCCATCAATGACCTGCTTCCGGGCATTTTTGCGACCATAGAAGGGGAAGTATTGCGCAGCGACATCAGCTTTGGCCGACGCCGAATGCTGACCTGCCAGATTAGTGACGGCACGGGCATGGTCACTTTGCGTTTCTTCAATTTCAATGCGGCGATGAAAAACAGCCTCGCTCCCGGAAGGCGCGTTACCGCCTATGGCGAGATTAAGCGTGGCACCATCGGCGCAGAAATCATTCACCCTGAATATCGTATTCAGGGCGAAAACAGCGAAGTCGTGCTGCAAGAGTCTCTGACTCCGGTCTATCCGACGACGGAAGGTATCCGCCAGGCAACCCTGCGTAAACTTACCGATCAAGCCCTTGAGCTGCTCGACACCGTGCCGATTGCCGAACTGCTGCCCGATGAACTCAGCCGGACGCTGATTTCACTGCCGAAAGCCCTGCATCTTCTGCACCGGCCGCCCCCAGATATTCAGTTAGCCGATTTGGAAAAAGGCCAGCACCCCGCGCAGCGCAGGCTGATTATGGAGGAGTTACTCGCTCATAACCTCAGCATGCTCGCCGTCCGGGCCGGCACTCAAAGCTATAAAGCCTTGCCGCTTAAGCACGATGACCGCCTGAAAGATAAGTTTTTGGCTTCGCTGCCTTTCAGCCCTACCGGCGCGCAGCAGCGCGTGGTGGCCGAAATCGAACAGGACTTAGCCAAAAACTACCCGATGATGCGATTGGTTCAGGGCGACGTTGGCTCGGGTAAAACGCTGGTTGCCGCACTGGCCGCGCTCTGCGCCATTGCGCAAGGTAAACAGGTTGGGCTGATGGCGCCGACGGAGCTGCTGGCCGAACAGCATGCCAATAACTTCCGCCAGTGGTTCGAACCGCTGGGTATTAAGGTGGGCTGGCTCGCTGGAAAGCAGAAAGGCAAAGCCCGCCAGGCTCAGCAAGAGGCTATCGCCAGCGGCGAAGTTTCCATGGTCGTCGGCACGCACGCCATATTTCAAGAGCAGGTCCTCTTCTCCTCTCTCGCCTTAGTGATTATCGATGAGCAGCACCGTTTCGGGGTTCATCAACGTCTGGCGCTGTGGGAAAAAGGCAAACAGCAGGGATTCCACCCGCACCAGCTGATCATGACCGCCACGCCCATCCCGCGAACGCTGGCGATGACTGCCTATGCCGACCTTGATACCTCCGTCATCGACGAACTGCCGCCGGGCCGAACGCCGGTGACCACGGTCGCCATTCCAGACACTCGCCGCAGCGATATCATTGCGCGGGTGAAAAGCGCCTGTGAGCAGGAAAATCGTCAGGCTTACTGGGTGTGTACGCTGATTGAAGAGTCGGAAATGCTGGAAGCCCAGGCTGCCGAAGCGACGTGGGAAGGCTTAAAAGAAGCCCTGCCCGAACTAAAAATTGGGCTGGTTCATGGGCGAATGAAAGCTCAAGAAAAACAGGCGGTAATGCTGGCTTTCAAGCAGGGCGAAGTGCAATTACTGGTCGCCACCACGGTGATTGAAGTAGGGGTTGATGTACCAAATGCCAGCCTGATGATTATTGAGAACCCTGAGCGACTAGGTCTGGCGCAGCTTCACCAGTTGCGCGGGCGCGTCGGCCGTGGCGCTGTCGCCTCGCACTGTGTGCTGCTGTATAAAACGCCGCTGAGCAAAACGGCGCAGATTCGCCTGCAAGTGCTGCGCGATAGCAACGACGGCTTTGTGATTGCTCAACAAGATTTAGAAATTCGTGGGCCGGGCGAGTTACTGGGCACCCGACAAACCGGCAGTGCAGAGTTTAAAGTGGCAGACTTACTGCGCGATCAAGCGATGATCCCCGAAGTGCAGCGCATTGCGCGTTACCTGCAACAGCAGTTCCCGCAACATGCACACGCGCTGATTGAGCGCTGGCTGCCTGAAAGAGTGCGCTACACCAACGCCTAGATGAGTTAAGTGCCGTCCCTGGCACTCAATCACATCACGCCACGCTTGGGAAAATAGGCAGCAGTAAGAACAGCTTGATGACAATCGCGTTCGCGATATCAATAAAGAATGCTCCTACCATTGGAACCACCAGAAACGCCAAATGCGACGGGCCAAAACGGTTGGTGATCGCCTGCATGTTGGCGATCGCGGTCGGCGTTGCTCCCAGACCAAAGCCACAGTGTCCCGCCGCCAGTACCGCCGCGTCGTAGTTACGCCCCATCACCCTGTAAGTCACAAAAATCGCGTACAGTGCCATCGACAGAGTCTGAACGCCGAGGATTGCCATCATCGGCAGCGCCAACGACGCCATCTCCCACAACTTCAAACTCATCAAAGCCATCGCAAGGAACAGCGAAAGGCTGACGTTACCCAGTACGGAAACCGCGCGGTCGAAGACGCGATAGAACCCCAACCACGCCAGCAGGTTACTGAGGATAACCCCGACGAACAGCACGCAAACAAAGGTCGGGATTTCGAAGGCCGAGCCTTGCAGCAGCTTGGAAACGTGAGTGCCCGCCGTCAGGCAGATAGCAATCAGGGCAATGGTTTCCAGCAGAACCATTGAGCTTATCATGCGCCCGACGGCCGGTTTTTCGAATGCGCTAGGGTCAGCCGCGTCGTCCGGCGTGCCGTTGGGTGTCGAAGAGTGGCTCACCAGATAGCGCGCTACCGGGCCGCCAATAATGCCGCCCAGCACTAAGCCGAAGGTGGCGCAGGCCATCGCGACTTCGGTGGCATTCTCAAAGCCGTATTTCTCTACGAACAGCTTGCTCCACGCCGCCCCCGTTCCGTGCCCGCCGGAAAGGGTGATAGAGCCAGCCAGCAGGCCCATCAGCGGGTCGAGACCGAGCAGTTTCGCCATGCCAATGCCGATGGCGTTTTGCAGCAGCAGTAACCCGAGCACCACGAATACCAGCAAGGCCAGCGCCTTACCTCCCGCCCGCAAACTCGCAAGGTTGGCATTCAGGCCGATGGTGGCGAAGAAGGCCAACATCAGCGGTTCTTTCAACGACATATCAAAACTCACTTCCCAATCAAAGAGTTGGTTAGCAAGTAAAAGTAAGAAAGCCACCAGCAAACCGCCCGCAACGGGTTCGGGAATGGTGTACTTTTTAAGGAAAGAGATTGATTGGACGCACTTACGGCCTAAAAGGAGGACTAACGTCGCGGCGACCAGCGTGCCATAGGTATCGAGATGAATCATTGAAATGCTCCATGTGTGCAAAAATCCATAATTATTATTGAGTTATAAGAACTCCGGATCGCTGTTGTTTTCTTGAGAGGGAATTAGAAGTCAGATAGGCAATTCAGTGCAAGAAAAACAGTGTCAACGTGCGACGAAAATTAGCGTTTTCTCTCAAAAAATTGGTTTAGCAATCGATTGCTTTTGGAAAGGTTTTCATGAAAAATGCCCGCTTTGCCGCTTAATGGACGCCCAAATCATGAGTACGCAATCTGCCGAGACAGACGCACAGCACGCCGAACTTTCCCGCCCACAGCACAGTGAACTGATTTATCGCCTTGAAGATCGCCCGCCGCTGCCGCAAACCCTGTTTGCCGCCTGTCAGCACTTATTGGCGATGTTCGTGGCCGTAATCACCCCCGCGCTGCTTATTTGTCAGGCACTCGGCCTGCCGGCGCAGGATACTCAGCACATTATTAGCATGTCGCTGTTTGCGTCCGGCCTCGCATCCATTTTGCAAATTAAAACCTGGGGGCCGGTCGGCTCCGGGCTGCTCTCCATTCAGGGCACCAGCTTTAACTTTGTCGCGCCGTTAATCATGGGCGGTATGGCGTTGAAAAACGGCGGCGCGGATGTCCCAACCATGATGGCGGCGCTGTTCGGCACCCTAATGGTGGCGTCCTGCACCGAAATCATTCTTTCCCGCTTCCTGCATCTGGCCCGCCGGGTGATCACGCCCCTGGTGTCGGGCATTGTAGTAATGATTATCGGCCTGTCGCTGATTCAAGTTGGCCTGACGTCAATTGGCGGCGGCTACACGGCGATGAGCGATCACACCTTTGGCGCGCCGAAGAACTTGCTGCTGGCCGCCGTGGTTCTGGTAGTAATTATCCTGCTCAACCGCCAGAAAAACCCTTACCTGCGCGTCGCCTCGCTGGTGATCGCAATGGCCGTGGGCTACGTCGCCGCGTGGTTGATGGGCATGCTGCCAGACTCGGCTCCGGCGACACAGACCAATCTGGTTACGCTGCCGACCCCGCTGTACTACGGGCTGGGCTTCGACTGGAACTTACTGATTCCTTTGATGCTGATTTTCATGGTGACCTCGCTGGAAACCATCGGCGACATTACCGCCACCTCTGACGTTTCCGAGCAGCCGGTCAGCGGCCCGCTGTATATGAAGCGCATCAAAGGCGGCGTATTAGCCAATGGCCTGAACTCGATGCTTTCAGCCGTGTTCAACACCTTCCCTAACTCCTGCTTCGGCCAGAACAACGGCGTGATTCAGTTAACCGGCGTTGCCAGTCGCTATGTCGGGTTTGTGGTGGCATTGATGCTGATCGCGCTGGGCCTGTTCCCCGCCGTGGCGGGCTTTGTGCAGCATATTCCTGAGCCGGTGCTGGGCGGCGCGACCATCGTGATGTTCGGTACCATCGCGGCATCCGGTGTGCGCATTGTTTCCCGCGAGCGCCTGAATCGCCGGGCGATTATGATCATGGCGCTCTCTTTGGCCGTCGGCATGGGCGTTTCCCAGCAGCCGCTGATTTTGCAATTCGCCCCGGACTGGCTGAAAACCCTGCTCTCCTCGGGTATTGCGGCTGGCGGCATTACCGCCATTGTGCTGAACCTGATTTTCCCGCACGAAAAATAAACATCCGCTGTAACCCCTGCAACTGCGGCGAGAGGTCTGGAACCCTCGCCGCATTTTCTTGTCTCTGTCATGCTAACCTATTGAGAAAGGCCACTGTTTACGGCATAAACAAGGTACTCTTACACTCCTTTCCCGACGGATACGGATTTAGACGATGAAATTTATCGGTAAAGTTTTGCTGACATTAGTCCTGCTGTTGGTGCTGGCGGTTGTGCTGCTCTATGTGCTGTTGCAAACGCGCTGGGCGGCGACGCAAGTCAGCCAATGGATCACTGGCAACAGTAACTACCACCTATCAGTCGGAAAAATAGACCACGGCTGGTCAGAACCAGGCCGCATTGTGCTCAATGATGTGACATTGGGGGCCAAAAACCAGCCGGACGCGCTGAATGCGGCACAGGTAAATCTCGACCTGAGCTGGCGCCAAATCACCGATCCCAAATTCTTCGATCGCATCACGCTCATCAACGGGCGTCTCAATCTCAACCCTTCCGCGTTGAATTTGCCGATTCAGGCCAACACGCTTCAGTTGAGCAAAATGGCGCTGGTCGGTGATGTGAACGACTGGGAAATTGATGGCCAAAAAGTGAATGCTGGCATCTATCCTTGGCAGCCCAAGGCCGGGCGCGTGCTTGGCGAAAATGCCGAGTTCCAGCTTAGTGCCTCTGCGCTGACCCTCAACGGCATTCCTGCTGAAAACATTCTGGTTCAAGGTCAGATTAACAATAATCAACTCACGCTGAACAACTTCGGCGGCGACTTGGCTCGCGGCCAGTTAACCGGTAAGGCAAGCCGAGCGGCAGATGGCAGTTGGACTATCGACAACGTGCGTTTGAGCAATGTCCGCCTGCAAACCGCCGAGCCGCTGTCGGTGTTCTTACAAGACGCTCACAAGTTACCAAAAGTCAGTATTAAGCGTTTTGACCTGATTGATGCTCGCCTGCAAGGGCAAGACTGGGCGTTCAGCGATGTCGACCTGTCAGTGAAAGATGTCAATCTGCAAGACGGTGACTGGCAGAGCGAAGATGGTGAAATCTCACTCAACGCCACCGAGATGATCAATGGCAGTCTGCATGTCATCGACCCGTTAGTGAATTTGGACCTTTCGCCGCAGGGCATCGCCATTCGCCAAGTGAGCGGGCGCTGGGAAGGCGGCCTGCTGCGCACAACCGGCAGCTGGACTCGCGCCAACAAGCGCTTACAGTTAGATGAACTGACGGTTGCCGCGCTGGAATACACTTTGCCGCAAAACTGGCGCCAGCTTTGGCTGCAAACCCTGCCGTCTTGGCTGTCCGAGGTGTATGTCGGCAAGTTGATGACCAACCGCAATCTGATCATCGATATTTCGCCGCAGTTCCCCTTCCAGCTCACCGCGCTCGACGGCTACGGCAGCGATTTACTTCTGGCGCGTAACCACGAGTGGGGCATCTGGTCCGGCAAACTCAACCTTAATGCCAGCGACGCAACCTTCAATAAAGTCGACGTTCGTCGGCCCTCTCTGGCACTGGAAGCCGCAGGCAATCAGGTCAAAATCACCGAAATGAGCGCCTTCACTAAAGAAGGTCTGCTGGAAGCCACGGGCAACGTTGACCAACAGCCGCAGCGCAATTTCTCCCTCAATCTGACAGGGCGCGCCGTGCCGTCGAACGTGTTAGAAAACTGGGGATGGCCTCACCTGCCGCTAGAGGGCAATGCTAACTTGCAGCTCAATCTGCAAGGGCAGCTTCCGGCGAATGTCGATTTCAAACCGACGCTCAACGGCAAGCTTCACGCCCTCAGCGCCGATGGTAAGCAAATCGACCAGCAAATGAGTCAGGGAATAGTAGCAGGCAGTAACTGAATGACTTCCAGTCACTTACACCGTAAGTGACTGGAATGATTGAAGTGCCCAAGGCAGGCGCGGCTCGCAGGATGACAGTTATCAGTTGATCTGCGGCTCGAGTGGAGCATCAGGTGACGCCGGTAAAACGAGATAGGTCCCTTCAAAAATTGCTCCGTTAGGCTCATCGCCTAACAGATTCACTTCCAACTGAACGCGGGCCCTGCGCCCCTTCGCCAGCCGGTCGAGATCGCCACTGATAGAGCTGAGGTCGGCGATGGCGCGTGGACGGCCGGTGACTGGCGCGCTGTAGCGAATATGGGCATCGGCCAGAACAATGGTTCCCCCCAAGTGGCGCTCGCGTAGCAGCAACCAGATTAACCCCCAGCCGGTCAGCGTCGCCAATGAGAACAGGCTGCCGGCGAACAGCGTATGATGCGGATTCTGATTTCCTGCTTCCGGCATGGTGGTGACGAAACGCTGGCCGGTGTACTGGCTAATGCGCACACCCATTTTCTCACTCAGCGGAATATGGTCATACCAAGCTTGTTGCAACTGCCCGCACCAATCGGGGCGGTGCAGAATGTCGTCCAACGTCTCAATCGGTTTGATCATTAAGAAGTGGCGCACTGGCGTGGTCTGCGGGGTAGTAATTTCCCCCTGGTTAACGAAACCCAGTTTGGCAAAGAATGCCTCAGCGTCTTCGCGCGCACTACACACCACGCGCTTCACTCCCTCCTGACGAGCAACGGACTCCAGCGTCATCGCCACCAGCGTCCCCAAGCCTTTACCTTGGACGTTCGGGTCTACGGCCAGAAAGCGAATCGACGCCTCGTTATCCGCATTAATATACAAACGCCCCACGGCCACGGTGTTGCCGTGCTCATCCACCACCATTTGGTGGTGTGCCATGGCGTCATAGGCATCACGTTCTGAGCCTTCGGGCTGATGCAGCGGCTTACGCAACATCTCCCAGCGGAAGGAGTAATAAGCCGCCAGTTCTTTTTCGGTTACAGGAACTCTCAAATGATACATAGGTAGATTCTCTCCGGCGCGATGCCTTTTAAATCAGACTTGTAGCCAGAAGGTCACGGGTCCGTCATTCACCAGTGCCACTTTCATGTCGGCGGCGAAGCGCCCTGTTTCAGTCGGAATGCCTTTCTCCCTGCATTCCCCGCAGAAGTAGTCATACAGTCTTTCAGCTTCTTGAGGCGCTGCGCCTCGCGAAAAGCCCGGGCGATTGCCCTTTTGGGTATCGGCCACCAGGGTGAATTGCGAAACCACTAGCAGGCTGCCCCCTGCCTGTTGCACGTTAAGGTTCATCTTGCCGTTCTCATCACTGAAGATACGGTATCCGATCACCTTATCGCACAGTTTTTTTGCCTTTTGCTCATCGTCACCCTGTTCGACACCCAGCAAAATCAGTAATCCTGGCCCAATCTCACCGCAAACTTCGCCATCAACCGTCACGCTGGCATTCAGCACGCGTTGAATTAATGCAATCATAAAAATCCTTTCGTGTTACGCCATTAGGGTTCTTTGATATTTAAAGCCGCGGTGTCCGAAGTGCGCAGTTTGCGCAGTGAGCGGTATTCACCCAGCGTGACGGTGATCTCCGCCCCCAGCAGCACAATACACCAGCTCACATAGACCCATAGGAACAAGATCGGAATCACCGCCAGCACGCCATAAATCAGCTGATAAGAGGGGAAAAGCTGGATATAGAGCGCAAACACCTTCTTGCCTAGCTCAAATAATATGCCTGAGACCAAAGCGCCGATTAACGCGTCTTTTGGCGGCACGCGCACCGTCGGGACGACCTGATAAAGCAGCCAGAAGGAGATCCACGAAATCAGCAGAGGCAACACGCGTAACACGCGGTCGATAACCGAATGCACGTCCGTGACGTTGCTTAGCCAGTTGAGCGAGAGCAGATAGGAGCTGATCGCCACGCTGGCCACCAGCAAGATGGGGCCGAGGGTCAGCACCATCCAGTAGACGGCAAAGGAGAAGACGATCGGGCGTTTGTTTTTGCTGTCCCAAATCTTATTCAGCACGCTGTCCACCGAGGCGATCAGCAGCAGCGCGGTGATAATCAGCCCACAGGTACCGACGGCGGTCATTTTGCTGGAGTTGGCGACAAACTGCTCGAGGTAGCGCTGGATCACGTCGCCGGTGGCGGGCATGAAATTATTGAAAATAAAGGCTTTAAGCTGCTCGCTTATCTCGGAAAATACCGGAAAAAGGGCGAACAGCGAGAAAACAACCGCGATTAATGGCACTAATGAGAGCAGCGAAACGTAGGCCAGATGGCCCGCCAGTAACGTCAGGCCATCCTTATCGGCACGCTTAAGCAGCAGGTGTACAAAATGCCCGCCCGCTTTTACTCGACGCCACAGTACTCTCATCCATGCTCCGCGGCAGAAAACCAGGTTGGTACGGTTTTTTTGTCTTCCACCAGCACGGCTATGATACCCACGGACTGTGCGGCCTCGACGTTCTCGAGCACGTCGTCGAAGAACACCGCCTCGCTGGCGCTAACGCATTCTTTATTCAGCACGTATTCGAAAATGCGGGTTTCGGGCTTACGCATCCCTAAGTCTTGCGACAGATAAATAGCATCCGTATTTTCTGCGATTTCAGGGAAGTGTTTTGGCCAGTAGTCGAGATGCAGGCTATTGGTGTTAGACAGCACTACCACGCGATGGCCCTGCTGGCGCAGCGTTTTGAACAGCTCAATCACCTCTGGGCGCAGCCCAACAAACACCGCGTGCCAGCCCGCGCTGAATTGCTCAAAGCTGAGCGCAATGCCCATTTCTTCGCACAGCGAGGTGGCGAACTCTTCGTCGCTGATTTCGCCGCGTTCGTGCTTCTTGAACACGTCGCCCATTGAAAATCTTTCATTGAGTATCGCCAAAGGCGTACCGCTGAGGTTGCTCCACACCCCAAGCACACGTTTGAAATCAATATCAATAATGACGTTTCCCATATCAAAAATGTACAGCATTGCACGCTCCTGATTTCAAAGATGATGCTTAACTTTAGCGGGAAAAGGGTCGTATGAACAGGGAGAGGCCCACAGGGTTGCGAGGTAAATTGAGTAAAAAACACAAAAAAAACAGGGCACCCAAAG
This sequence comes from Ewingella sp. AOP9-I1-14, assembly GCF_052375995.1. Lineage (NCBI taxonomy): Bacteria > Pseudomonadati > Pseudomonadota > Gammaproteobacteria > Enterobacterales > Yersiniaceae > Ewingella > Ewingella sp. AOP9-I1-14. Next base: position 16,806 of record NZ_JBQSVA010000009.1, on the reverse strand, counting down.
GCGCCCTGTTCGATTGAAAACGTCTAGCGAGGAAGAAAATTAACTTTCTTTAGGACCACGCATTGCACGTTTACGATCGTTCTCAGTCAGGTGACGTTTACGGATACGTACAGACTGAGGAGTCACTTCTACCAGTTCGTCATCATCGATGAATTCCAGAGCTTGCTCCAGAGACATTTTGATAGCAGGAACCAAGGTAGTCGCTTCGTCAGTACCGGACGCACGCATGTTGGTCAGCTTCTTACCGGTCAAGCAGTTCACGGTCAGGTCGTTAGAACGTGAGTGAATACCGATGATCTGGCCTTCATACACTTCTGCGCCGTGGCCCAGGAACAATTTGCCGCGGTCTTGCAGGCTGAACAGTGCGAACGCTACAGCTTTGCCCTGACCGTTAGAAATCAGAACGCCGTTCTGGCGCTGACCGATTTCACCCGGACGAACGTCGTCGTAGTGGCTGAAGGTGGAGTACAGCAGGCCAGTACCAGAAGTCATGGTCATGAACTCAGTACGGAAGCCAATCAGGCCACGCGCTGGGATCAGGTAATCCAGACGGATACGACCTTTGCCGTCAGGGATCATGTCCTTAACGTCGCCCTTACGCTCACCCATGGCTTGCATGACTGAACCCTGGTGCTGTTCTTCGATATCCAGCGTTACGTTTTCGAATGGCTCTTGTTTACGACCATCAATCATCTTGTTGATAACTTTTGGACGAGAAACAGCGATTTCGAAACCTTCACGACGCATGTTTTCAATCAGAACTGACAGGTGAAGTTCACCACGGCCAGATACGCGGAACGCATCAGCATCTTCAGTTTCTTCAACACGCAGTGCCACGTTGTGCACCAGTTCTTTGTTCAGACGGTCAAGGATCTGACGTGAAGTCACATACTTACCTTCTTTACCACAGAACGGAGAGGTGTTTACGTTGAAGTACATGGTAACGGTTGGTTCATCAACGCTCAGTGGAGTTAGCGCTTCGACGTTCTGTGGATCACAGATGGTGTCGGAGATGTTCAACTCGCCCAAGCCGGTGATAGCAATGATGTCGCCTGCTTCAGCCAGTTGAGTTTCGATACGCTCCAGACCCATGTGGCCCAGTACTTTACCGACTTTACCGTTACGGGTTTTGCCTTCGCTATCGATGATAGTGACTTGTTGGTTAGGCTTAACCACGCCGCGTTTGATACGGCCGATGCCGATAACGCCAACGTAGTTGTTGTAGTCCAGCTGAGAGATTTGCATCTGCAGTGGGCCGTCACGGTCAACTTTAGGTGCTTCAACGTGGTCTACGATTGCCTGGTACAGCGGGGTCATGTCTTCGGCCATATCAGCATGGTCGGTGCCCGCGATACCCATCAATGCAGATGCATAGATGATTGGGAAGTCGAGTTGCTCGTCAGTCGCGTCGAGGTTAACGAACAGGTCGAAGACCTGGTCAACAACCCAGTCAGGACGTGCGCCCGGACGGTCAACTTTGTTGATTACCACGATCGGCTTCAGACCATTAGCGAATGCTTTTTTGGTCACGAAACGGGTTTGCGGCATTGGGCCATCCATTGCATCCACAACCAGCAGCACCGAGTCGACCATAGACATCACACGCTCTACCTCACCGCCGAAGTCGGCGTGTCCTGGGGTATCAACGATGTTGATGCGGTAGTCTTTCCAATTAATGGCGGTGTTTTTTGCGAGGATGGTAATCCCACGCTCTTTCTCCAAATCGTTGGAGTCCATTACGCGTTCAGTTGCTTCTACACGCTCTCCGAAAGTACCGGATTGTTGCAGCAACTTGTCGACCAGGGTGGTTTTACCATGGTCAACGTGGGCAATAATGGCGATGTTACGCAAATTTTCGATCACAGCTTTGCCTCAGGCATTAGAAATAGCGCGCTATTGTACACGTATTAAGCGAGGTTCTAAACAAGATCACAATGATCTTATCGAAACAACTCGATGATGGTTACTTTGTGATCCCTTTCACGGTGCAAACGGGCCTCTGCACTCGCTTTGCGCACCAATTTGGTGCTTCAGATCTGGCCACTAGCACCAAAAAGGTGCAAAAACTCCGTTATGGTGCATACTCAAAAGGTGCAAAAGCCCTTTAAAATGGCGTTGTTTGCATTTTCTCAAAGTTGGCACAGATTTCGCTATTACTTTTAAGGGTGAAAAAAGTCTTATCAGAGCTATTCCCCAGTACGTTGAAGTTGCCACCCAGGCGGCAACCTAAAATTACGCGGGATAAATAAAAGCTGTTTAGGCCACACGCCAGTTCCACTAGGGTTGTTGTTTACAAATAAATGCCAACTAATTGGTTATTCGTTCCACGACGATAATGAGAATTTCGGGAGAACTAGTATGTCCGCTGAACACGTTTTGACGATGCTGAATGAGCATGAAGTGAAATTCGTAGATTTACGTTTCACTGATACCAAAGGCAAAGAGCAGCACGTCACCATTCCATCTCACCAAGTGAGCGCTGACTTCTTCGAAGAAGGCAAAATGTTTGATGGTTCTTCAATCGGTGGCTGGAAAGGTATTAACGAATCTGACATGGTTCTGATGCCAGATGCCAGCACTGCTGTTCTTGACCCATTCTACGAAGAAACCACGCTGATCATTCGTTGCGACATCCTTGAGCCAACTACGCTGCAAGGTTATGACCGTGACCCACGCTCTACTGCAAAACGTGCAGAAGACTTCCTGCGCTCTTCAGGCATCGCGGACACCGTTCTGTTCGGACCTGAGCCAGAGTTCTTCCTGTTTGACGATGTGCGCTTCGGCAGCAGCATCTCCGGTTCCCACGTTGCTATCGACGATATCGAGGGCGCATGGAACTCCAGCACCAAATACGAAGGCGGCAACAAAGGCCACCGTCCAGCGGTGAAAGGCGGTTACTTCCCAGTGCCTCCAGTTGACTCCTCTCAGGACCTGCGTTCTACCATGTGTTTGACCATGGAAGAAATGGGTCTGGTTGTTGAAGCTCACCACCACGAAGTGGCAACAGCTGGTCAGAACGAAGTGGCAACCCGCTTCAACACCATGACCAAAAAAGCTGACGAAATCCAAATCTACAAATACGTGGTTCACAACGTGGCTCACGCATTTGGCAAAACTGCGACCTTTATGCCAAAACCAATGTTTGGCGATAACGGTTCAGGTATGCACTGCCACATGTCTCTGTCTAAGAACGGTAACAACCTGTTCTCTGGCGACAAATACGGCGGCCTGTCTGAAATGGCACTGTTCTACATCGGCGGTATCATCAAGCACGCGAAAGCGATCAACGCCTACGCTAACCCGACTACCAACTCCTACAAGCGTTTGGTCCCGGGCTACGAAGCGCCAGTTATGCTGGCTTACTCTGCGCGTAACCGTTCTGCATCTATCCGTATTCCACACGTATCTAGCCCTAAAGCAGTACGTATCGAAGCTCGCTTCCCAGATCCAGCGGCTAACCCATACCTGGCTTTCGCCGCTCTGCTGATGGCTGGCCTGGATGGCGTTATCAACAAGATCCACCCTGGCGATGCGATGGACAAAAACCTGTACGACTTGCCACCGGAAGAAGAAGCAGAGATTCCAAAAGTTGCAGGTTCTCTGGAAGAAGCCCTGAATGCGCTGAACGAAGACCGTGAGTTCCTGACTCGTGGCGGCGTGTTTACTGACGATGCTATCGACGCTTATATCGCTCTGCGTAAAGAAGAGATGGATCGTGTTCGCATGACTCCACACCCAGTTGAGTTCGAACTGTACTACAGCGTTTAATCGCTACTGAGCGCCGGGCAACTGGCGCTCAAGAAACACCCGACTGAAGGCCAGCAGTGTGAAGACCTTCAGCGTCTTAAAATAAGTAAGACATTTTTTTGTTGCCGTGGAAACTTTCAGCCCATCTTCGGATGGGCTTTTTTCTCCACACTCTTTCCTGCTTAACCAATCTGACCCGTGAATCTGCCGGGTAGCCGGATAAAATGCACCACGACGGTGCGGGAGACAGCGGTATGGCAACTGGTAAGCTGCCTGATTCGGGGCAGATTTTGAATTCTCTAATCAATAGCGTTCTGCTATTGGATGACGAACTGGCTGTGCATTATGCCAACCCTGCCGCACAACAATTGTTGGCGCAAAGCTCCCGGAAACTGTTTGGCACGCCGCTGCCGGAACTGGTGGGCTATTTTTCACTCAATATTGAGTTGATGCGCGAAAACTTACAGGCAGGTCAAGGATTTACAGACAGTGAAGTGACGTTAGTGGTTGATGGTCGGGCACACGTCCTGTCCTTGACGGCGCAGGCTTTGCCAGAAGGTTTTATTCTGGTCGAACTGGCCCCGATGGACAATCAGCGTCGCCTGAGCCAAGAGCAGCTGCAACACGCCCAACAAGTGGCCGCCCGTGATTTGATTCGCGGATTGGCGCACGAGATTAAAAACCCGCTGGGTGGATTACGCGGCGCGGCGCAGCTTTTATCACGCGCCCTGCCCGATCCCGCCCTGCTGGAATACACCAAAGTCATCATCGAGCAGGCAGACCGGCTGCGCAATCTGGTGGACCGACTGCTCGGCCCACAGCGCCCGAGCCAGCACGTAACTCAGAGTATCCATCAGGTGGCTGAGCGCGTTTGCCAGCTGGTCTCGATGGAAAAGCCGGACAATGTTGAGCTAATACGTGATTACGATCCGAGCCTGCCCGAGCTGGCGCACGATCCTGATCAAATAGAACAAATTCTGCTGAACATTACCCGCAACGCCTTGCAGGCTCTGGGTGAGGAAGGCGGAACCATAACATTGCGCACACGCACCGCCTTCCAGATAACCCTGCATGGCGTGCGTTACCGCTTAGCCGCCCGTATCGATATCGAAGATACCGGTCCCGGCGTGCCGGCGCATTTGCAGGATACACTTTTTTACCCAATGGTCAGTGGCCGCGAGGGGGGAACAGGACTGGGCCTGTCTATCGCGCGCAGTTTGATTGACCAGCATTCGGGTAAAGTTGAATTTAACAGTTGGCCAGGACATACCGAATTCTCGGTTTACCTGCCTATTCGCCAGTGAGGTTCTTATGCAACGAGGGATAGTCTGGATCGTCGATGACGATAGCTCCATCCGCTGGGTTCTTGAACGAGCGCTCACTGGGGCGGGCTTAAGTTGCACCGCTTTTGACAGCGGCAATGATGTGCTCGAAGCCATCGCCACCCAAACCCCTGACGTGTTGTTGTCCGATATTCGCATGCCCGGCATGGACGGTTTAGCGCTGCTAAAGCAGATTAAGCAGCGCCACCCGATGCTCCCGGTCATCATAATGACAGCGCATTCTGATTTGGATGCGGCGGTTAGTGCATATCAACAGGGTGCCTTCGACTACCTGCCAAAACCTTTTGATATTGATGAAGCCGTGGCCTTGGTCGAGCGCGCTATCAGCCACTATCAGGAGCAGCAGCAGCCACCGCGCAGCCAGCCTGCCAGCGGCCCAACCGCAGATATCATCGGCGAAGCCCCTGCCATGCAGGACGTGTTTCGCATCATTGGTCGCCTTTCACGCTCCTCCATTAGCGTGCTGATCAACGGTGAGTCTGGTACCGGTAAAGAGCTGGTGGCGCACGCTTTGCATCGCCACAGCCCGCGCGCCAAAGCGCCGTTTATCGCGCTGAATATGGCGGCTATTCCGAAAGACCTGATTGAGTCCGAACTTTTCGGCCATGAAAAAGGCGCGTTTACCGGCGCAAACACCATTCGTCAGGGGCGTTTTGAGCAAGCCGACAACGGCACGCTGTTCCTCGATGAAATCGGTGACATGCCGCTCGATGTGCAAACTCGCCTGCTGCGCGTGTTGGCCGACGGCCAGTTTTACCGCGTAGGTGGCTACGCGCCGGTTAAGGTCGATGTGCGCATTATTGCCGCGACGCACCAAAACCTTGAGCTGCGCGTGCAGGAGGGCAAATTCCGTGAAGACCTGTTCCACCGTCTGAACGTGATTCGCGTCCATCTTCCGCCACTGCGCGAGCGCCGTGAGGATATTCCACGCCTGGCGCGCTACTTCCTGCAAGTGGCAGCCAAAGAGCTGGGTGTGGAGGCTAAAAACCTTCATCCTGAAACCGAAACTGCGCTGACTCGCCTGCCTTGGCCGGGGAACGTGCGCCAGTTGGAGAACACTTGCCGCTGGTTGACCGTAATGGCCGCCGGGCAAGAAGTGTTGATTCAGGACCTGCCGAGCGAACTGTTTGAAAGCTCCGCGCCGGAGTCTAGCGGGCAAAGCCTGCCGGACAGCTGGGCGACGCTGCTGGCACAGTGGGCGGACCGCGCGCTGCGTTCCGGTCATCAAAACCTGCTGTCGGAAGCTCAACCTGAAATGGAGCGCACGCTGCTAACCACCGCGCTGCGCCACACTCAGGGCCACAAACAGGAAGCCGCACGGCTGCTGGGCTGGGGGCGTAACACCCTGACCCGCAAGCTGAAAGAGCTGGGAATGGAGTAAAGCGGGCCGCAATAACCCGTTGCTCGCAGACAAAAACAGCCGCATTAGCGGCTGTTTTCATTTCGGCGGAACGCAGGTCAAATCACGCGAGAGAATTGCTGCTGGCGCACCTGTTTGCGCAAATAGATATCAAAACACATGCAAACGTTGCGGATTAACAGACGCCCGCGCGGCGTAACTTGAATGCCGGTTGGGCTGATGTCCACCAGCCCGTCTTTGGTTAACGGCTGCAGCAGCGTTAGGTCATCGGCAAAGTAGCTTGAAAAATCAATGCCATAACGCTGTTCGATTGGCTCGAAATCCAGCACGAAGTGGCAAATCAGCGACTTAATTACCTCGCGGCGCAGGCAGTCATCGTCGGTCATCTCTAAGCCGCGCCACAGCGCGTGGCCGTCGGTTGCGACGCGCCGATAATAGGTTTTTAAGTCTTTCTCATTTTGCGCGTAAGTATCGCCAAGCATGCTGATGGCCGAGACGCCAAGTCCTAGCAGGTCACTGTCGCCTTGGGTGGTGTACCCCTGGAAATTGCGGTGCAGTTTGCCTTGCTGCTGGGCGATAGCCAGCTCGTCGTCCGGGCGCGCAAAGTGGTCCATGCCGATAAAGCGATAACCCGAGTCGGTCAGCGAAGAGATGGTTTCTTGCAGAATGCGCAGTTTCTCTTCGGCACCCGGCAAATCCTCATCTTTGATTTTACGCTGGGCGGCAAACAGTTTGGGCATATGGGCATAGTTAAACACGCTGAGGCGGTCGGGGCTGAGTTCAGCCACGCGCTGCAAGGTGTAGGCGAAGCTCTCCGCCGTCTGCTTCGGCAAACCGTAGATCAGGTCGATATTGGTCGAATTGAATCCCAGCGCTTTAGCCCGGGCAATCAAGGCGAAAATAAAGTCTTCGTCCTGTTCGCGATTCACCAGTTGCTGAACTTCTTTATTGAAATCTTGCACGCCCATGCTCAGGCGATTAAAGCCTTCGGCGCGCAGGTGATCGAGCACGTCCAGCTCGATTTCACGCGGATCCAGCTCCAGCGACATCTCGGCGTCGGGCTGGAAGTCGAAATGACCCCGCAGAAGGCCCATCAAACGGCTTATCTGCGCTTTATCCAGATAAGTGGGCGTACCCCCTCCCCAATGCAGCTGACTCACCTGACGGCCTTTAAACAGCGCGGAGCGTTGACGAATCTCTTGCTCTAAGACATTGAGGTACTCTTCCGCTTTATGCTGCTGGCGAGTGACCAGCTTGTTGCAGCCGCAGAAATAGCAAAGCTTGTGGCAAAACGGGATGTGGACGTACAGGGAGAGTGAGCGATCGGGGTAGCGCTGGGCGGCGCGACGAAAAGCAGCGTCGTCGTAGGTTTCGCTGAATTCGAGAGCCGTGGGATAAGAGGTATAGCGCGGACCGGAATAGTTATATTTTTGGATCAGGGCCAAATCCCACACGGCGGTGGATGGCGATTCAGAAGCCGATGACGCAGCGCTGGTTGAGATCATGATGCTCACTCCTTGCGACGTCTGCTCCTGCGCGAACGCATAACGGGCAGGTGTTTAGCCTGCCGCATCGTGCTCGCATGACGCAAACGTGCTTTGGTTTTCGATAACCGGCGTAGTTTAACGAATAACCAAAGCATATAACATGCAAAGAGTAAGGCTATTGCCGTTGGGATGACCCAGCGCAATTTTTAGAAATCTTCTTTCGGATTCCCGCGCTTAAGCAGCTGCATCATGTCTTCTTTTTTCTCTTCTTCGTCAACTTCGTCGTCTTCATCGCCAAGTTCAATACCCAGCAACTCCATCAACACGTCGATACGGTCAAGAGTCTGATCAACATAAGACTGATCTTCTGCGCTCAGGGTTTCGCCGTCGTCCAGCTTATCCAGCAGGCTATCGAGGCGCGGATCGTTCTCCAGCAGCGTCAGCTCTTCTTCTGGCGGCAGCTGAGGTTTGGCTTCGGCCTGAGGTTTTGCGGTTTTCTTGGCTTTAGTCGCGTTATTGAAAACAGTTTCAACCACCAGCGGCACGGCTTTCTTGCTGCCAATGCGCGGGTCAGCCTTCTTGCCGCCTGCTGCATTCTGGTCTTTTGCTGCATCTGGGTTAGCCCGTGAACCCGCTTTACGGCCACGGCGTTTGTTATCACGCTTGCGTTGGCGCGCTTCGATATCGAGTTCAACGCGATTTTTTTTCTTCTTAGGTTTTGCTGTCGCGGTATTGGCGCTCGGCGCTTTCGCTGGCTGTTTCATGGCATCTGCTCTTAGGTGTGTTCAATTAGTATAGATTTGCGGCGGAATCTAGCAGAAAGCGAACAAAGAAAAAAGGCAGCAAGTAAGCCTTGCTGCCTTTTTATCTCCTTCCGAAGAAGGTTATTCTTACATTACGTTCCATGTTTGGTCTCAACGTCCCAATTTTTCCCTTACCTTTCAAAGCGTCCAGCTTTGTTCATCCATGATTGCGATGCAGTTCCTATGATCCATGAAGGCTGATTCATCCGTGCTTCCATTCTTTCCTTCATCGCGTAAGAATTACTTTACCCCACTCAGCTTAAGGCTCAAGATACGCAGCATATGAAGAGAGTGTGATTTCTTGGGTGTTCTGATATCTCACTGAATTTAAATATTTTTATAAATCACGGCGCGAAATAAAGCGTGATAGCCCGCATTTTGAATGGCAAATGTCTTACATCGTGAAGGAATATTTTCTACACCTTCATTTCTATGACCCCTTCTCATCATCATTCGGATCACAAAAACAGAAACGCATCCCGCCCCTGTTGCAGCTATAATCGCCAGCCAGATACCTAAGCATTTCGGAGAAGCACGTTTTGACCAGCCAAACTTACAACTATCATATGACCCATTTCGTCATGAGCGCCCCGGACATCCGGCATCTGCCAAGTGATGAAGGCATTGAAGTCGCATTTGCTGGTCGTTCAAACGCCGGCAAATCCAGTGCGCTTAATACCCTGACCCAGCAAAAAGCGCTGGCACGTATCAGTAAAACGCCGGGCCGTACTCAGCTGATTAACCTGTTTGAAGTGGAGCCGGGCATTCGTCTGGTCGACTTACCGGGCTATGGCTACGCGCAGGTTCCGGAAGAGATGAAGATCAAATGGCAGCGCTCTTTAGGTGAATACCTGCAGATGCGTAACTCCCTGAAGGGTCTGATCGTACTGATGGACATTCGCCACCCGCTGAAAGACCTCGACCGCCAAATGATTGAATGGGCTGTCGCGGTGGGCACGCCAGTTATGCTGCTGCTGACCAAGGCCGATAAACTGGCGTCCGGCGCGCGTCAGGCTCAGGTCAAAATGGTTCGCGAAGCCGTTAAAGAGTATATGGGCGATATTCAGGTCGAAGCTTTCTCTTCGCTGAAAAAGCAGGGCGTCGATAAACTGAGTCAAAAGCTGGACACCTGGTTCAGCGAGCTGCCGCCTGAAGTGCTGGAAGATGGCCTGTCTGGCGAGTAATGCTGTGTTAGAGATTTGCTAGAGATAGCGAAGAGAAAGGGTGGCCTGCGGGTCGCCCTTTTTTGTGGCGAAAAGCCGCGAAAAGGTCGCAAAAGCACAATAAAAAACGCCCCAGACATAAATGCCTGGGGCGGCTAAAATATTCAGCCAAATCCGATTACGTGAAGTAAAAGGTCTGAAAGATAGAACATCTTACCTCTGTACCCTACGAGCGAGACTTTACCCTATTTCTAAAAAAGGAAAAAGACTTTTTTGTAGTTTACTTACACAAAAATTGTATTTTATGCGATCACCCTCATGAAATGACCGCACTATTATGTAGCTTAATTACAGAATGAGATCAAAAGTTGCACTATTAGTGTGCTTCGTCCCAATTCTTACCGACGCCCACTTCAACCTTCAGCGGCACGGCCAGCTCCATACTTCCTTCCATCAGGCTGCGGACCTTCTCGCTAACGGCCTCAACATCGTCGTTGTGGACTTCAAATACCAATTCATCGTGCACCTGCATGATAATGCGCGCTCGTGGGGCATCGGGCTGCAGTAACCAATCGGCGACTTTGATCATCGCGCGTTTGATGATGTCAGCCGCGGTACCCTGCATTGGGGCGTTGATTGCTGCACGCTCGGCGCCTTTGCGACGCATCGCATTGCTGGATTTGATATCTGGCAGATACAGGCGACGACCATCGAGGGTTTCAACATAGCCCTTTTCGGAAGCCTGAGTGCGCGTGCGCTCCATATACTCAAGCACGCCCGGATAGCGTTCGAAGTACAAATCCATATAACGCTGGGACTCTTTACGCGGAATATTCAGCTGGCGAGACAGGCCGAACGCGCTCATGCCGTAAATCAGACCAAAGTTGATGGCCTTGGCGCTGCGACGCTGCTCGCCGGTAACGTTATCCAGCGGCGTGCCAAACACTTCTGCCGCCGTGGCTTTATGGATATCTTTGCCTTCGGCGAACGCTTTCAGCAGACCTTCATCCTTGGAAAGATGAGCCATGATGCGCAGCTCGATTTGCGAGTAGTCCGCTGCCACGATGCAGTGGTCTTTCGGCGCGATAAACGCCTGACGAATACGCCGCCCTTCCTCATTGCGCACCGGAATGTTTTGCAGATTTGGATCGCTCGAAGACAAGCGCCCGGTTGCCGTCACCGCCTGATGGTAAGAGGTGTGTACGCGGCCGGACTGCGGGTTAATCATCAGCGGCAGCTTGTCGGTATAGGTCGATTTGAGCTTGGCTAAGCCGCGATACTCGAGAATGACTTTCGGCAGTGGGTAGTCCAGCGCCAGTTCCGCCAGCACTTCTTCATTAGTCGAAGGCGCGCCGCCCGGCGTTTTTTTCAGAATAGGCAGTTTCTGTTTTTCATACAGAATGGCCTGTAGCTGCTTGGTGGAAGAGAGGTTAAATGGCTCCTCCGCCAGTTCGTGCGCTTTGGTTTCCAGCTCGGCCAGGCGAATTGTCAGCTCTTTGGAGTGAGCCGCCAGAATATTTTGGTCAATCAACACGCCCGTGCGCTCAATGTGCGACAACACCGGCACCAGTGGCATTTCAATCTCATTGAATACCGTGGTGAGCGTGGCGCTTTCCTGAATCTTTGGCCACAGGGCCTGATGCAGTTGCAACGTGACATCAGCATCTTCTGCGGCGTAAGGGGAAGCCTGCTCGAGTGCAATCTGGTTGAAGGTCAGCTGGTTCTTACCTTTACCGGCAATTTCTTCGAAGCTGACTGTCTTATGGCCTAAGTAGCGATCGGCCAGGCTGTCCATGTCATGGCGGCCGGATACGCTGTCCAGCACGTAAGACTCGAGCATGGTGTCGAAAGCGATGCCTTTCAGCTCGATGTCATAGCGCAACAGAATGCCGCGATCGAACTTCAGGTTCTGCCCCACTTTCAGCTGCTTTTCATCCTCAAGCAGAGGCTTGAGCTGGGCCAGTACTTCACTGCGGTCGAGCTGGGCTGGCGAATCAAGGTAGTCATGGGCCACCGGCAGGTAAGCGGCCTTGCCCGGCGCGACGGCAAATGACAGGCCAATCAGGTTGGCTGTCAGGGTATCCAGACCATCGGTTTCGGTATCAAAAGCAAAAACGTCGGAAGCTTTGAGATAGCCAATCCACTCATCCAAAGTCTCTTGATCCAGAATGGTGACATAGCCCTCTTGAGACAGCTGGGCGCGCTCCACCGGCTCGCCGACGGCAATCTCAATCTCTTCACCGCCCTTTTTTTTGCTGGCCGCGGGTTTAGCCGCGCCTTTCTTGCCAGACAGCCAAGTGCCGGCTTCCACATCGGCCAGCCAGCGTTTGAACTCATAGCGGGCGAACAGGCCTTGTAGCTCGGCGGCGTCAGGTTCGGCGACAGTCAGCTCGCCACAGGTGATGTCCAGCTCAACGTCAGTTTTGATGGTAGCCAGCTGGTAAGAGAGGTAAGCCACCTCTTTATTCTCACCCAATTTCGCACCCATGGTTTTAGCACCACGGAAGCTCAGCGTTGCGATTTTATCGAGATCGGCATACAGCGCATCCAGGCCGCCAATCCCCTGTAGCAATGCCTGCGCGGTCTTCTCGCCAACGCCTGGAACGCCGGGGATGTTGTCGGAAGAGTCTCCCATCAGTGCGAGGAAATCGATGATCAGCTCAGGTGGAACGCCATACTTCTCAACCACTTCGTCTGGGCCAAGAATCGCGTTATTCATGGTATTGATCAGGGTCACGCCCGGCGTCACCAGCTGCGCCATGTCTTTATCGCCGGTACTGATCAGCACGGCATGGCCAGCCTTTTCAGCTTCCAATGCCAAAGTGCCGATGACGTCATCGGCTTCAACCCCAGAGACAACCAGCAGCGGCAGGCCCATGGCTTTCACCATCTGGTGCAGTGGCTCGATTTGAGCCCGCAGGTCGTCCGGCATTGGAGGACGGTGCGATTTATATTGATCGAAAAGTTCGTCACGGAAGGTTTTGCCTTTCGCATCAAAAACGACGGCAACGTGGCTCGGAGTGTATTGCAGCAGCAGACTACGCAGCATGTTCAGCACGCCGTACATCGCACCGGTTGGCTCCCCGGCCGAGTTGGTCAGCGGAGGGAACGCGTGGTAGGCGCGGTAAAGGTAAGACGAACCGTCTACCAGGATAAGTGGGTTTTCTGCTATCTGGGCCATAACTCTTCTTTATTCGTGATCTGACATGCTCTAAGGATGCCATAGCTGAGGATAAAGGCGAACCTTGAGAGATAAATTGATAACAAACTTGCGAGGGATCTCGCGGGATCACCCTGTGGATAACTTTGTGAGTAAAATTCATATCAGGGAAATTATTATGAAATCGAGTGAGAGGGTATTAATTTTTAGCTACGGGTTTCATGCAGTTAAACCGTTTTAAATCTAAAAAAAGTTGTCATAGAAGTTTAACGGTTAATGTGGATATTATAATTCTCCATTATTAATATGCTGCGGTTTTATATTTCTATGGCATCTATTTAATGGGTAATGCCTGGATAAAAGAAATGCCAGCTTAATGCTGGCATTTCGATTTAGAAATTACTTCTGCTTCGCTAAGAAGTTAACAACATCAGAGAATTGCTTAGTGTAGATATCCATAGTGGTGGTATCCAGACCATCATTTTTGACCATGTATTTACCGTTCACGAATACAGATGGCACACCCTGCAGATTCAAATCTTGTGCTGCTTTCTCTTGCTGTACGACCAGAGATTTCACCACGAAGCTGTTCAGCGCCGCGTCATAATCTTCGCCTTTAACACCCGCCTCAATAAAGACTTTGCGAATATCATCAGCGTTTTGAACCGTCTGCTTTTTTTGCACCGCTTCAAACATCAGCGGGCTAACTTTATCTTCAACACCCAGCGCAATGGCCACAGCCCAAGCTTGGGTCAGCTGTTTGCCTAATGGGCCAAGGAATTCAGCATGATATTTAGCGTATTTAACCCCCTCTGGCAGGTTCTTACGAATATTGTCAGATACATGCCAAACTTGTTCGAACTGATAGCAGTGCGGGCAATAGAATGAGAAGAACTCAAGAACCTGAGGCTCACCGGCCGCTGGCTTATCAAGCGTTACGTACTGCGTGCCATTAGAAAATTGTGCAGCTGATGCGCTGAAGGCCATAACCATACCAATCAGTGCCAGGAATATCTTTTTCATATCAAACCTATCTCCATTTAATTAAATATTTAGCGTTTATTCACGACTCAGTACATTGGCATCAGCTGTAAAGGTGGCGCCTGTAATTTCTTAATCTGCTCGTTAAATACGGCAGACTGATTAAACCAAAAGTCTTCATCTTTCATCCAAGGGAAGCTCTTTGGAAAAGCAGGATCTTCCCAACGACGCGCAACCCATGCGAGATAATAGACCATCCTCATTGCTCGCAAAGGTTCGATGAGTGATAACTGACTGGCGTCGAAGTCAGCAAATTCGCTGTAAGCTTCAAGAAAGATATCCAGCTGTAGCCGCTGATCGCTTTGGTCTCCATGCAACAGCATCCACAAATCCTGCACTGCCGGGCCGTTTCTCGCATCATCCAAATCGACAAAAATCGGACCGTCACGCCAAAGGATATTTCCCGGATGACAATCGCCGTGCAGGCGCAGTGGCCTCCAATCCTGATGCCAATACTCACCAATGGTGGCGATCAGGCTGTCGGTCGTTGCAAGGAATGCCGCGCGCTGGCGTGCAGGAATTAAAGATGAGTTTTCGAGAGTAATGCGAGGTTGATTCAGATATTCATCCAACCCCATGGTTGGCCTGGACACAAACAGGCTTTCACTGCCTACCTGATGTATACGCCCAAGAAAACGCCCAACCCATTCTAATTGGTCGAGATTATCAATTTCATACTGACGCCCGCCAACGCTTGGGAACACCGTAAAGAGGAAGCCTTGGTAAGAATGGAGAGTCGTTCCCTGAATACTTAGGGGAGCAACTGCTGGAACTTCCGCATCGAGCATATCCTGCGAGAAAGCGTGCTCCTCAAGGATTTGTTCTTCACTCCAGCGTTCCGGCCGGTAAAACTTCACCACATAACGTTTTTTGTCTTCACCAAGAAACTGGTAGACGCGGTTTTCATAACTGTTTAATGCGGTGAGGCCAGATTCTGCCATTAATCCGACGCTTTCTAACGCATCGAGGATCAGATCTGGCGACAAGGCCTGGAAATTGAAAGCGGAATTGTTCATAACTTCATTCAGATAGGCCGTACGGAAAAATGACAATACGAAATAGTATCATCGATTTTTGGCGAGTCGCATGAAGTTCACATAAGTTTACATCAATCCTTAATAATTCCACGTGCACGTAAAATGGCGGTTTTGAAATCATCCTCATAATCTTTCTTGAGGCCCGGAATTTCTGCCGTGCTTTCGCTACCGCGCATTTTGAGGTGATATATCAACATATCATCGCTTAGCTCAGCGAGCGGCCCCTGATATCCACACTCGGTGGCCAGTTTCTGCAAAAATTGCAGCAAATTCATATCAGAATCGTTCTTCCATGCTGGATGAAGCAGTTCAATAAGCTCATTTAGGCGATGCTCTTTCATAATAATGTCCTTTTATTGGCAGTAGTCACACAAAATATCAGGCTTATTTCCTCAGGGGAAGGGAGAGTTAAAACAGCCGATTAAAACCTGATTCATCACAATGTTTGGCGTTACAATCGCAGGAAAGAGGGTCGAGAAGGGTGAAGAGAATGAGCACGGACGAGATAACGGGGGTCATTTTAGCTGGCGGGCGCTCGACGCGGATGGGGCAGGATAAAGGCACGATCCGAGCCGCAGGTAAGATGCTTTTTGAGCATATTGCCGAAAGGCTACGCCCGATGGTGGGTGATATCGTGATTAATTCGAACCAAAATCCACGGGTTTATGGTCAACACTTCACCGTGATTCCTGATATCACTCAAGATTATGCCGGCCCTCTTGCCGGGATGCTGGCAGGTTTAAAAGCTGTTAATACTCAATGGGCGCTGTTTGTCCCGTGCGATGTCCCATCGTTCCCACGTGACTTGGCCGAGCAATTTACTGCGCATAGCTGCCAACACTCTGCTGTCTATGCGCGAGACGTTTCAAGAGATCACCCCACACTGTGCTTGCTGGACAAAAGAATCATTCCTGAGCTGGAGAGCTATTTAGCAAAAGGTGAAAGAAAGGTCATGTTTTTCTTCAAGCAGATCAACGCGCTACCCGTGATATTCGATGATCCTAAGGCTTTCGCTAATCTAAATACTCCAGCAGATGTCGCCCTGTGGGAAAAGACATTAGGCCAGTTACCATGAATAAGTTATCTATCCCACTACTTGGCGTCGTGGCTTACAGCGGCACGGGTAAAACAACGCTTCTCAAGCAACTCATCCCTTATTTAAAGGCTAAAGGAGTGCGAGTCGGACTTATCAAACATACCCACCATGACGTAGATGTCGATACACCCGGCAAAGATAGTTTTGAGTTAAGGAAGGCGGGTGCCCATCAGACCATGGTTGCCAGCAGCCAGCGCTGGGCATTAATGACAGAAACGCCAGAGGCTGACTCCCTGGATCTTCACTATCTTGCCAGCCGTTTCGACAGCAACTCATTAGATTTGATCTTGGTTGAAGGCTTTAAGCATGAAGAGATAGATAAAATCGTCTTGTATCGGCAGGGCGCCACTAAAGCATTTGAAGGGCTGATAGACAACAATGCTATCGCGGTATGCAGCGATACACCACTCGACAACACTCTCCCATCCTTAGATATCAATAAGATAGAGGACGTTGGCCAGTTTGTGATCCACTGGCTTAACAATCGCGCGCGGTGATCACTAAGCCATAACGCAAGAAGCCCCCCGGCTCGCCAGAGCAGGGGGGCTTCTTTGTTTTGCACTTTGCCG
>NZ_JBQSVA010000008.1:0-191998 GCF_052375995.1 Ewingella sp. AOP9-I1-14 | reverse complement strand
TCGGTTGCCGCTGTTTTTAATCTTTCCGACTCGTTCACTTCGTGATGTTGTTCACGTTGTTCCCTGTCGATGGAGCGGCATTATAGGGAGTTGGGATGGAATGGCAAGCAAATAAAATCACTTTTATTCTGCTTGCCGTTTTTTTATTCACAAAGCCTTATTTCTGAGCTTTTTTGATGAAAACAGGCAGATCAGCAAGGGTATCGAGCACGGCATCCGCCAAGTTTTCGCCCTCAGCCGTGACAGGTTTGCCGCTTCTCACCAAAATTTTATGCCCGACGCCCGCAGCAATACCGGCCTGCAGGTCTTCGATTTTGTCCCCTACTATATAAGAAGAGGCCATATCGATGTTTAACTCGTCTTTGGCGGTCAGGAACATGCCGGGCATCGGCTTGCGGCAATCACAAACTTGAGCGAACTCTTTTACTGAACCTTCTGGGTGATGAGGACAGAAATAGATGCCGTCCAAATCCACGCCGCGATCGGCGAGCGACCAATCCATCCACTCGGTCAGGGTCATAAACTGGGCTTCAGTGAATTTGCCACGGGCAATACCAGACTGATTCGTTACCAGCACTAGAGCAAACCCCATTTCCTTTAATTGCAGGCAGGCTTCTATTACACCGTCTATAAACTGGAATTGGTCTATTTCATGAACGTAACCATGATCGACATTAATAGTGCCATCTCGGTCTAAAAAAATTGCTGGGACTGTCTGTGCCACGTGTTTGCTCCTGATAACAACATATATAGGTGCAGTATCGCATGTTTTAGCCCACAGTGAGAGTGCTCCGCTGGTTGACTTAGACGTCTAGACGCCTTAGCATCCACCGCATACTTCTGGTTTAACCAGAGAGTTACTCATTAAAGTCACGGCACAAAAGATAGAATAAGAAGAATATGATTAAACTTTCTAATATCACCAAGGTGTTCCAGCAAGGCACGCGTTCAATCGTCGCGCTGTCGGACGTGAATCTTCACGTTCCTGCTGGGCAGATTTACGGCGTGATTGGAGCTTCTGGTGCAGGGAAAAGCACCCTAATCCGCTGTGTTAATTTGCTGGAACGCCCAACTAAGGGTCAGGTTATCGTTGATGGCCAAGATCTGATGGCATTTTCTGAGAAAGCGCTGACTCGCGCTCGCCGGCAGATTGGCATGATTTTTCAGCACTTTAACCTGCTCTCTTCTCGTACTGTCTTCGGCAACGTGGCTTTGCCGTTGGAGCTGGATAACCTCTCCTCTGGCGAGATTCAAAAGCGCGTTAGCGAATTGCTGAAATTGGTCGGTCTGGAAGATAAGCATGATGCTTACCCAGCCAACCTGTCTGGCGGCCAGAAACAGCGTGTGGCTATCGCACGTGCTTTAGCCAGCAATCCTAAGGTGCTGTTGTGCGATGAAGCCACCAGCGCGCTGGACCCGGCAACCACGCGTTCTATTCTGGAATTGCTGAAAGACATCAACCGCCGTCTGGGCCTGACTATCTTGTTGATCACCCATGAGATGGACGTGGTAAAACGTATCTGTGATCAGGTGGCGGTGATCAGCAACGGCCAGCTTATCGAACAAGATAAAGTTAGCGAGATGTTCTCTCATCCGAAAACGCCGCTGGCACAGCAGTTTATTCAATCCACGCTGCATCTGGATATTCCTGATGACTACGCCGATCGGCTGGTTGCTCAGCCCGCTGCCGATCTGGTTCCTTTATTGCGTCTGGAATTTACCGGCCAGTCGGTAGATGCTCCGCTATTATCTGAAGTGGTTCGTCGCTTCAACATTAACAACAATATTATTAGCGCTCAGATGGATTACGCCGGTGGCGTCAAATTCGGCATCATGTTGACCGAAATGCACGGTGAAGAAGCGAGTACGCAGGCTGCGATTGAGTTCTTGCAGCAGAATCAAGTGAAAGTAGAGGTGCTCGGTTATGTCTGAGGCAATGATGTGGTTAATGGGCCGAGGCATCTGGGAAACCGTTGTAATGACGCTGACCTCCGGCTTCTTTGGTTTTGTACTTGGTTTGCCTTTTGGCGTGCTTCTGTATGTCACTCGCCCTGGTCAAATCGCTGAGAATAAGAAGGTCTATCGCGTCATGTCTGCGGTGGTGAATATTTTCCGTTCGATTCCTTTCATTATTCTCTTAGTGTGGATGATTCCATTCACGCGAATGATTGTTGGGACATCAATCGGTCTGCAAGCGGCCATCGTGCCTTTAACCGTGGGCGCTGCGCCGTTTATCGCGCGTATGGTTGAGAATGCGCTGTTGGAAATTCCTAGCGGTTTGGTGGAAGCGGCTCGCGCTATGGGTGCAACACCGATGCAAATCATCCGCAAAGTCTTGCTGCCAGAAGCACTGCCGGGCTTAGTCAATGCAGCGACTATCACGCTCATCACGCTGGTTGGTTATTCAGCCATGGGTGGCGCAGTGGGTGCTGGCGGTCTGGGCCAGATTGGTTATCAGTATGGTTACATCGGATATGATGCCACCGTCATGAATACCGTATTGATTTTGTTAGTCGTATTGGTTTATCTGATTCAGTTTTGTGGCGACCGCATTGTGAAAGCGGTAACCCACAAGTAAAGCAGCACGGTTCTACCTAAAAAACATTGCGAATAATTTATCTCCCTTATAGAGGAAAGGATATGTCTACAAAATTCAAATCGATTGCAGTTGTCGGCGCGCTTTTGGGAACGCTGGCTCTGGTAGGATGCGGGCCGAAAGAACAAGATCCAAACCATATCAAAGTGGGTGTGATCGTGGGTTCTGAGCAGCAAGTAGCTGAAGTCGCACAGAAAGTGGCTAAAGAGAAATATGGTCTGGACGTTGAGCTGGTAACTTTCAATGACTATGTTCTGCCGAACGAAGCATTGAGCAAAGGCGATATCGACGTTAACGCCTTCCAGCACAAGCCTTATTTGGATCAGCAGATTAAAGATCGCGGCTACAAACTGGTGCCAGTCGGTAATACCTTCGTGTACCCAATTGCCGGTTACTCTAAGAAAATCAAATCTATCTCTGAGCTGAAAGCAGGCGACCAGATTGCTCTGCCGAATGACCCAACTAACCTTGGCCGTTCACTGCTGCTGTTGCAGAAAGAAGGTTTGATCAAACTGAAAGACGGCGTTGGCCTGCTGCCTACCGTTCTTGATGTGACTGAGAACCCTAAAAACCTGAAACTGGTTGAGTTGGAAGCGCCACAGCTGCCACGTTCACTGGATGATGACAAAATTGCTCTGGCAGTGATCAACACCACTTACGCCAGCCAAATTGGTCTGACCCCTGAGAAAGACGGCATCTTCGTAGAAGACAAAGAGTCTCCATACGTCAACCTGATCGTTTCTCGTGAAGACAACAAAGACGCTGAGAACGTTAAGAAATTTGTTCAGGCGTACCAGTCTGACGAAGTTAACGCTGCGGCGAATAAAATCTTCAACGGCGGCGCAGTTAAGGGTTGGTAAGTTTCATCAGAGGCTAAATTGCCCCTGATGAGGCAAACTCTTTTCTAAATAAATAACAAGGCGGGCTTATGCTCGCCTTGTTATTTTCCTAATACCTTGCTTCAATAACGCCACATTATTCCCCACTACATAGTACAAAGCAGAGGATATACCATGCGTGCTTTACCTCTCTGTTTGTTAGCTCTCTTGCTAGCTGGTTGTTCTGCGACTCACAAACCGCTGCCACCCACGCCTGAAAAGCCAACTCCGGTAGAACCAAAACCTGTAAAACCAAAACCAGCGCCCGTTCGCCCTGCACCAGTGAAACTGTATAAAGATGCTGAAGCTTTGGTAGGCACACCGTTCCGCGATCTGGGTGAAGTCTCTGGCGAATCATGTCAGGCCGATACTCAGGATTCACCGCCAAGCTTAGCGACAGCCCGTAAGCGCATGCTTACCCGCGCGTCCTATATGAAAGCCAATGCCGTATTGCTGCACCAGTGCCAGATTATTACCGGCGTCCCAGGTTGCCACCAGCAAGCTGTTTGCCAAGGTTCGGCGTTAAACGTTACCTTTAAATGACATCATTTTCGTTCGCCCAAATAGGGACCATTCACTCTCCCTATAAAGAGAAATTCGCGGTGCCGCGTCAGCCTGGCTTGATTGAAGATGGCGGCGGAGAACTGCACTTGCTGCCTCCTTACAATCAGGCTGAAGCCGTAAGAGGGCTGGAAGATTTTAGCCATATTTGGGTGATGTTCATTTTCCACCAAACGATGGAAGGCGGCTGGCGTCCAACCGTGCGCCCGCCTCGTTTGGGGGGTAATGCGCGAGTCGGCGTGTTTGCGACTCGCTCAACCTTTCGGCCAAACCCCTTGGGGATGTCGCTGGTTGAGCTGAAAGGCATTCGCCGTCAGGGGCAAAATGTAGTGCTCGAGTTGGGCAGTCTGGACTTGGTCGACGGCACACCCATTGTCGACATCAAACCTTATCTGCCTTTCGCCGAGAGCCATCCTGAAGCACGCGCCGGTTTTGCCCAGTCGGCGCCTGTCGCCACTATGCCGGTTACTTTCTCTGCCAGCGCAGAGCAGCAACTGCTGCTTAATAGTGTCAAGTACCCTCACCTGCGCCGTTTTATCACGCAGGTTTTAGGTCAGGATCCCCGCCCTGCTTACCGTAAAGGTGAGGAAGTTGAACGAGATTACGCCGTCCATCTGCTGGAATTTAACGTGCGCTGGCGGGTGATTGACGATGTGAACCACGTCTTGTCTCTGGACAAAAACTAAATTTCCATCCCTTCTCTTTTGACAACCCGCAGTCGCTGGTAAACTAAACCACTTTTTCACGTTTTGGCTGCCCACTGGCAGCTCGATTGCAATTAGCAGTGCTAACGGAATCAACACAACATGCGTACAACTCAATATCTGCTCTCCACATTAAAAGAGACGCCAGCCGACGCCGAAGTGATCAGCCACCAGCTGATGCTGCGCGCCGGGATGATCCGCAAATTGGCTTCAGGTTTATACACCTGGTTGCCGACCGGTCTGCGCGTCCTGCGTAAAGTTGAAAATATCGTGCGCGAAGAGATGAATAACGCACACGCCATCGAAGTATCAATGCCGGTGGTTCAGCCCGCAGACTTGTGGCAGGAGAGTGGTCGCTGGGAGCAGTATGGCCCTGAGTTGCTGCGTTTCGTCGATCGTGGCGATCGCTCATTCGTGCTCGGCCCAACGCATGAGGAAGTCATCACCGACTTGATCCGTAACGAGCTCAGCTCTTATAAGCAAGTGCCGCTGAACTTCTTCCAGATCCAGACCAAATTCCGTGACGAAGTTCGTCCGCGCTTTGGTGTGATGCGTTCTCGCGAATTCATCATGAAGGATGCTTACTCCTTCCACACCACGCAGGAATCCTTGCAGGAAACCTACGACGCGATGTATGCCGCTTACAGCAAAATCTTCAGCCGTATGGGTCTGGATTTCCGTGCTGTGCAGGCTGATACCGGATCAATCGGCGGTAGCGCCTCTCACGAGTTCCAGGTGCTGGCGTCAAGCGGCGAAGATGACATCATCTTCTCTACAGACTCTGACTTCGCGGCTAACATCGAGCTGGCAGAAGCCGTGGCTCCAGCTACTCCGCGCGCAGCTGCAACCGAAGAGATGCGTCAGGTTGCTACGCCAAACGCCAAAACTATCGCCGAGCTGGTTGAGCAATTCCAACTGCCGGTTGAGAAAACCGTTAAAACGCTGATGGTTCACGCCACCGAAGAGAGCGGCCACAAGCTGGTTGCCCTGCTGGTTCGCGGCGACCACGAGCTGAATGAAGTGAAAGCCGAGAAGCTGCCACAGGTTGCTTCGCCGCTGACTTTCGCCACCGAAGCTGAGATCCGCGCAGTAGTCAGTGCTGGCCCAGGCTCTTTAGGTCCAGTTAATCTGCCAATGCCAATCGTGGTAGACCGCACCGTAGCCGTGATGAGCGACTTCAGCGCTGGCGCAAACATCGACGGTCAGCACCTGTTCGGCATCAACTGGGAGCGCGATCTGCCGCTGCCACAGGTTGCGGATATCCGTAACGTGGTTGAAGGCGATATCAGCCCAGACGGCAAAGGGACTCTGCTGATTAAACGCGGGATCGAAGTGGGTCACATCTTCCAACTCGGCACCAAGTATTCTCAGGCGATGAATGCCACCGTGCAGGGCGAAGACGGCCGTAACCAAGTGATGACCATGGGTTGTTACGGTATCGGGGTGACTCGCGTGGTGGCGGCGGCTATCGAGCAGAATCACGACGACCGCGGGATCATCTGGCCAGACGCTATCGCGCCTTTCCAGGTCGCCATCCTGCCAATGAACATGCAGAAATCTTTCCGCGTGAAAGAAGCTGCAGAAACCCTGTACGAAACGCTGCGTGCCAAAGGCATCGACGTCATTCTGGATGACCGTAAAGAGCGTCCGGGCGTGATGTTTGCTGATATGGAGCTGATTGGCGTGCCTTATCAAGTGGTTATCGGCGATCGTAATCTGGATGCGGAAGAGTTGGAATACAAAAACCGCCGTACCGGTGAGAAGCTGATGATTAAGCAAAGCGACATCGTTGAGCACCTGCTGGGCCAAATCGCGCGTTAATTAGCGCAATTCCAGCTTATAGCAGCAATAAAAACGCCCGTCTAAAACGGGCGTTTTTTATGCTTTGCTTTTAACCGTGAGAACCGAGCAGTGAAATTACGGACAGCCTTTGCCGGCGTCGAATTTAACTTTGTTATCAGCCACGACGGACTTCTGCATCACGCCTTGCTCAGTGGATGGCTCAACGATGAAGTGACCGTCCATTGAAACAAACACCAGCTCATTCGGCTTTTTACGCGCCGCAAGATAGCCCTGCTCCAAGGTTTTGTCATTTGACACTGGGAAAACCTTGCCCGTCGCGCAATCGCTGAAGGTGGCGATATCTTCGCTAAACTGCACCATACCGGTCAGCGCCATTGGCGTTTTCGGCATGTCTTGCTTCGTCGGGGTCAGCTGATAATTAAACTGGGAGACAATCGGCTCGCCGTGGATATCCAGCATCTCCAGATTTTCCCCTTGCGGGCGGAAATAGCGTTTCTCACCTTTGCCGTCAGTCAGCACCAGCTTGTCGGCGGTACGCGCCCACTTACCATAGCTGGCCAAGGCCAAATCGCCATCCCGCGCGCCTTGGTAAGTTTCCTGCAAAATGTACGTCCCATCCTGTTGTAAGAACAGGGAGGTTTTAATTCCGCTACAGTCAGCGCACGGCACTACGCCGCTGAAGCTCTGCTGCATTGCCTCGAAAGGCTGTTCGTGGTTGCTGGCCAAGGTATGACAGCCAAACAATGACAACGAACCCAGCGCCAGTACTGCGCCAATAATTAATTTCTTCACCCTTATCTCCCTTTACATCCCATGTCACTGTGGCAAAAAAGGACCCATTCCACAGTTGAGCCGATCACGGCTGCCGAATCTTCCCACGCAATGCTTTGGTTGCGCCTTTTTTAACTTTTCCTTCAACACGACGAATTTTAGACCCTCTGGTGGGTTTCGTCGCTTTTCTAATCTTTTCAACCACCATCGCCTGCGAAATCAGGCTATTGAGACGAGCCAACGCGGCTTCGCGATTCATCTCCTGACTGCGATACTCCTGCGCTTTAATCACTACCACCCCTTCTGCGGTGATTAGGTGGTGATTAAAGGCCAAAAGCCGCTGTTTGTAATAATCAGGCAAACTTGAGGCTTTAATATCAAAGCGTAAGTGAATGGCGGTGGAAGTTTTATTCACATTCTGACCACCCGCCCCTTGGGCGCGGATGGCGGTTAATTCTATTTCACTGTCTGGGAGTTCAAGCTTTCCGGAAAGAATTTGCACGTCTGCTACCTTACATCTTACTCTGCGGGCGTTTTCCATTCAGAGAATTGTATTTCCAAATTATTCTGAGCGTCAGAAAGCCAAATAGTTCCGTCCTGCAACGTGGCTTGCAAGTTCATGTTGCGATTGGCAAAGGCGGTGAGCTTGGCTAACAGCTCGTCTTCAATGAAGCGCACGCTTAAATTGCCGAAGCCGCTGATTTTACTCTCAATCGCCGACCACCAGACTTTTGCCGCGCGCTCGCTATACACATACAGCACCACCTCACGCGACTGGTTGCAGCCTTTCTTCAGGCGTTTCTCATCGGGCAGGCCCAGCTCAACCCACAGCTCAATGCCGTTATGATCGTTTTTCCGCCAGATTTCCGGCTCATCTTCGGCGCTCAGGCCACGGGTAAAGCTCAAACGCTCATCGGCGTGGCAAATCCAGGCCAGCAGGCGCAGCATCATGCGTTGTTCTGTTTCGGAGGGATGCTGAGCCAAGGTCAGGTTGGCATCGTAGAAGAAATTGCGGTCCATATCTGCAATGTTGATCGCCGCTTTGTAGATCGTCGCTTTTAATGCCATTGAAAACCCCTTGATATTAGACGCACAGTGTACTGTAAAGCGGGCCTTAGCGACCAGTTTAACGCTGGATTAACTCTCTCCCAGCTAAAGAGAAAGCTGCATCTGCTCGTTAATAACTGGCATTCTCCTGTGCTATAGTCGTTTAATACTGAGAGTTTATCTTTCTGGGCTTTCATTAGGGTTAATACCCCAGCGTGATACGCTTTTGAAGGAGGACCTATGCAAGAGTACTGTGAGTCTATACGCCGTAAATATGCTGAGATTGCCAGTGGCGACCTTGGCTATGTGCCCGACGCGTTGGGCTGTGTGTTGAAAGCATTGGACGATGTCGCGGCGAATGCCGAACTGCCGTCTTCTATCCGGGAACAGGCGGCCTATGCCGCCGCTAACTTATTGGTGAGCGATTATGTCGATGAATGATGAGTACCAAGCCATCAATTGCGATGATTACGATAATCTCGAGATCGCCTGCCAGGAAAGCCTCGTTTTGACGTTGAAGTTGCGTAGCGGAGAGACTATTGAAGGTAAAGCTCGCGATCTGTTGATGCGTAAAAAAGTAGAATATCTGATTATCGACGTGGCCGGTGAGCAACGCGATTTACGTCTCGATTATATCGAAAGCTTCAGCCATCCAAAAATCGGCACTGTGACTGTTAGCATCGAATAACGTTTACTATCATCTAGTTAAACGCTTAACGGGCAATCTTCGGATTGCCCGTTTGTATTTCAGCGGCCAGCAACGGCTTTGCGCCACACGACCTGGTATGCCTGCTGGCCCTGCTCTGCTCGCCCCTGCTGGGTGATAAACAGGCCCGGCGCTGCCACCAACTGCTCATTGTAGAACATCAGCGGGGTGCGCTCTCGCTCCCACGGCGCAACGCCAAGCTCTGGCCACAGCTTTTTCAAACTGCGCCCGCCCTGCCGCCCGACTTTCTCCACCCTCCCCTGAGCCGCAAAACGAATGGTGACGGCTTCGTCAGAAGCGGGAAGCCGCAAACCTTCTAGCGAAGAGTCAGTAAGCATTTCGACAGTTAAACAGCCAAGCCCCTCGGGCAGACTCAGCTCTGTGGCGATATTCCAAGGCACAACCACCTCGCGCAGGGAAGGCAGCGAGGCGGGCAGCAAGTAGAGCCGCTGGCGAAAACGCCTGATACTTGAGGTGTTGAGCCTAAACTGCGGCTCGGCGTCGTCGCGGCAGATTGCCACCTCATCCCAAATACGCTGGAGCTGCTCCCGTGACGGCATTTTCGCCCCCAGCTGCGCCAGCCAGCGGCGCAGCAGAGCCTGACGACGCGGGGAGGACATCACCAGCATGGGTTCAATCTGCAAACTGCCGTCGCTGGCCTGCAAAGTTTGCAATGACTCGGCCAAAAGTTCATCCAGCAGTGACTCTTGCTCGGCGCAGAGCGCGGCGCTTCGCGCTACGGCCTCGGGAAAATGCGGCCAGCGCTGATAGAGTGCGGGAAGCACTTCCAGCCGCAGGAAGTTGCGGTCAAAGCGCGCATCGCCATTGCTGTCATCTTCAATCCAAAGGAGATTAGCCGCCGAAGCAAAGTCTTCCAGCTGCTGGCGCGAAAGTGAGAGCAAGGGCCGCAATAAGCGATAGTGCTGCCGGGACGCGCTCGCCGCCATGGATGACAACCCCGCAGGCCCGCTGCCGCGCTTTAACGCCAGCATAAAGGTTTCGCACTGATCATTTAGATGCTGAGCCGTCAGCAGGCATTCATCGCCCGCAAGGCTGCTGGCGAAAGCCTGATAGCGCGCCTTGCGGGCCGCGGCCTCAATGCCGTCTTGCTGGCTATCCACCCTGACCCGAATGACCTCCAGCGGCACGCCCCGCTGCTGGCAAAATGCCTCACAGTGGCTCACCCAGCTATCGGCAAACTGGCTTAAGCCATGATGAACATGAATCGCCCGCAGCGCCATCTCCGGCCACTGGCTGTCGCGCAGTTTGACCAGCGCGTCCAGCAGCACCGATGAGTCCAGCCCGCCGCTAAAGGCGACGCAGAGCCTGCGCTCGCCGCCGATGTGCTTGATTAGCTCAGCGAGAACCGGGTTTGGCGTGGGAGAGTTCATTAGAGTACTCAACTGAGTTCGTAAAGCTCCAGTGGCAAATCGTCTGGATCGCTGAAGAAGGTGAATCGCTTATCGGTATAAGGATCGACCCGCACCGGCTCACACTCTACTCCGGCGCGGTTAAGCTCGGCGATCGCCACCTCAATGTCATCCACCGCGAAGGCTAAATGGCGCAATCCGCAGGATTCGGGGCGGCTGCCGCGCGCCGGCGGGTTCGGGAAGCTAAATAGCTCGATGGTGTAGTGGCCGTTAAGCGCCAAATCCGCTTTCCATGAATCACGCTCTTCACGATAAACCTCGGACATCAGGCTGAATCCCAGCACGTCGCAATAGAAGGCTTTGCTGCGCGCGTAGTCGGAAGCGATGATCGCAATATGGTGGATCTGGCGTAGGTTGAGCATAAAACTGTCCTGTAAAATTTTGGGAGCACGTTACTCAGACTGCCCTGCTTCGTCAATAAAAGCCCTCAAATGAGGGCCAGGCAAGGCAATTATTCCGCCGGCAGCTTCAGCACTTTCACCAGATAGCGGCCGTCTTCCGTCAGTTTCGCGCCGTGAATATCGGTTTCAAAGCCCGGATAATGTTCACCAATCGAGCAGAGCATGATCAGGAAATCCAGCACCGCGCGGCTCTCCTGGGTGATCATCTCGCCGGGCATCACCACCGGGACGCCCGGCGGATAAGGCAAGATCATATTGGCCGAGACTTTGCCGATCAACTCTTCTATCTCGCACTCTTCAATATGGCCGCGTACCTGATGCTGGAACATCTCATACGGCGTCAGCATCATCTCTGGCAACACATCAAAGGCTCTGATCATCAAGCTCGGCAGATCGTGGTGGCGAATCATTTTATGAATGCCCTGAGCCAGATCCTGAATGCGCATATGGCGGTAAAAATCCGGATCCTCAGCATAAAGATCCGGCAGCATATTCTTCACCCGCAGGTTGAGATCGTAAGAGCGTTTGAAGTCCGTCAGCCCGCGCATCAGGCTCATCGCCTTGGTTTTGTCGATGCCAATGCTGAACAGGAATAGCAGATTATAAGGGCCGGTCTTCTCTACCACCACGCCGCGCTCGTCGAGGAACTTAGCCACCAGCGCGGCCGGGATCCCCTCTTCAGCCAGCTGCCCCTGCTCATCCATCCCCGGCGTCAGGATAGTCACCTTAATCGGATCCAGATACATGTGGTCGCTGTCGGCATTGGCAAAGCCGTGCCAGTTTTGGTCTGGATTGAGCGGCCAGCACTCGGCCTCATCAATCTCTTCAGGCTGCCAAATATCGTAGAACCAACCCTCGGTTTCTTCGCGCAGGCGCTGGATCTCTTTGCGAAAGTGCAGCGCCCTTTCCACCGAACGGTTGATCAATCGCCGTCCCGGATTGCCGCGCAGCATGGCGGCGGCGGTTTCTGCCGAGGCCACAATGCCGTAATTCGGCGAGGTGGTGGTGTGCATCATGTAGGCTTCATTAAAGGTGTTTTCATCATAATCCCCTTTAATGTGGATCATCGAAGCCTGAGAAAACGCCGCCAAGAGTTTGTGCGTCGACTGAGTTTCATAAATCACTTTCCCCGCGATGCGTTCGCCGCTCATGCCGCTTTTACCGTCGTAAATCGGGTGAAAATTGGTGTAAGGCACCCATGCGGAGTCGAAGTGAATGGACGGCACATCCAAGGTTTTTTTAATATAATCAGTATTGTAAAGCAGACCGTCATAGGTCGAATTGGTGATCACCGCGTGAACCGGCCATGTGGCGTTCTGGGTGGCAGCCACCTTCTGCTCAATGTTCTCCCGCGTGAACTCACGCTGCGGAATGCCGCCCAAGATCCCATAGGCATTACGATTTGGCCGCAGATAAATCGGGATCACGTTGGTCATCATCATCAGATGGGCCAGCGACTTATGGCAGTTGCGATCAATCAGCACGGTGCTTCCCGCCGGGGCGGCGTACATGCCGACAATTTTATTGGCCGTCGAGGTGCCGTTGGTCACGATGTAGCTCTGCTCGGAGCCAAAGGTGCGGGCGATGTACTCTTCCGCCTCAAGGTGCGGGCCGGTGTGGTCGAGCAGCGAGCCTAGCTCGGTCACTGAGATGGAAACGTCCGCCTTCAGGGTTTTCGCCCCAAAGAAGTCATAAAACAGCGTGCCCACCGGGCTTTTCAGAAATGCCGTCCCGGCCATATGGCCCGGTGTACAGAAGGTGTATTTCCCCTCTTCGACATAGCGGAACAGCGCCTTGGTCAGCGGCGGCGTGATGGCATCAATATATTCGTCAGTGTATTGACGGATGCGATTGGCAATGTCGTCGGCGGCGTTCAGGGCATATTCGAAGAAGTAGATCACCATGCGCATGTCATTGACGGTGACATCCAGCGACGAGTGGGTATTGATGAAGCCGTACAGCGGCAGGTATTCGTTTAATCCGTTGATTTCTAAGCAGAGCGCTTCGCTATGCTGGTCCCAATCGAAAATCGCGCCGCAGATCCGCGCATTGTGCTCGATCAGTTTAAGGAGATCGCTCGGATCCCGTGGATAAATGATTTTGAAGCCCAGGTTCGTCAGGGCGAGATCCAATTCGCGGATCGGCTCATCTTTGTAATAGACGCCTTCGGGGCGCAGGATGGCGATAATATTCATCTGACAAATCCTTCTGGTTTTTATATCTCAGATAATTATAGAAACATGGTTAACTTCGCATGTGTACCTTTTCGCGAATAAGAAATGAAAAATCAGAATGATGGCGTTCGCGGCGGAGGCGGGATGGCAGAAACGAAAAAGGCCGTGCAAGCACGGCCTTTGAAAACGAATTGAGCTGTATGACTTAGCAGTAACCGTAAGTCATCAGACGCTGGTAGCGACGGTTGCGCAGTTCTTCATTATTCAGAACATCCAGATCGCTCAGGTCAGCTTCCAGCTGGGCACGCAGGGACGCGGCCATGGCAGGAACGTCGCGATGCGCGCCGCCCAGAGGCTCAGGGATAACAGAGTCAATCAGCTTCAGCTCTTTCAGGCGTGGCGCAATGATACCCATTGCTTCCGCAGCCAGTGGCGCTTTATCGGCGCTTTTCCACAGGATAGACGCACAGCCTTCCGGTGAAATCACTGAGTAGGTGCTGTATTGCAGCATGTTAACTTTGTCGCCGACGCCAATGGCCAATGCGCCACCGGAGCCGCCTTCACCAATAACGGTACAGATAACCGGCACGTTCAGACGGGACATCTCGCGCAGGTTGCGGGCGATAGCTTCGGACTGACCACGCTCTTCTGCGCCCACGCCAGGGTAAGCACCCGGGGTGTCGATGAAGGTGATGATTGGCAGCTTGAAGCGCTCGGCCATTTCCATCAGACGTAATGCTTTGCGATAGCCTTCTGGTGCTGGCATACCGAAGTTACGGCGGATTTTTTCTTTAGTTTCACGACCTTTTTGATGACCAATGATCATCACAGGACGCTCACCTAAACGCGCGATACCACCAACGATAGCTTTATCGTCAGCATAAGCACGGTCACCGGCCAGTTCATCAAAATCGGTGAAGATATGTTTGATGTAATCCAGGGTGTAAGGGCGACGCGGGTGGCGCGCCAGTTGGGCAATCTGCCAGGCACCCAGATCAGAGAAAATCTTTCGAGTCAGTTCAACGCTTTTTTCACGCAGGCGCTCAACTTCTTCGTCCAGATTAATATCCAATTTTTCGTCTTGACGGCTGACTGCAGTCAGCGAGTCAATTTTCGCTTCCAGCTCCGCAATCGGCTGTTCAAAATCCAGAAAATTCAGACTCATAGCATTCCTATTTTAGTCAAATTCCAGTTCCACCTGCTCGGTACCTACAAGCGTGCGCAGATCCAGCAACAGTTTATCGGTCGGCGTTACACGCCACGTTGCACCGAATCGTAGCCGGGCACGCGCATTTTCTCGTTGGTAGTACAGATGTACTGGTATCGTCCCCGATCGGTGAGGTTCCAACGATTGGCGGAGACGGTTTAAAAGCTGGTCATCAATTTGCCTGTCAGTCAGCGAGATAGCAAGACCGCGAGCATATTTTTCACGTGCTTCACTGATGTCCATAACGTCGCGGGCCATCATTTTAAGCCCGCCGCTGAAGTCATCAAAGCTGACCTGTCCAGTGGCGATAAGGATACGGTCTTTTTCCAATAAATGCTGGAATTTTTCTAGCGCTTCGGTGAACAACATTACTTCCAGACGACCGGAACGGTCGTCTAACGTACAGATACCAATGCGGTTTCCCCGTTTGGTAACCATTACCCTCGCAGCGATAACCAAGCCCACTGCGATAGTCATTTTGCCCCGGTCGGTCGGGTGCATATCTTTTAGACGCTGGCCGCCGCCGTAACGCTCAATTTCTTTTAGATATTGCGTTATCGGGTGACCGGTGAGGTACAGCCCGAGCGTTTCGCGTTCGCCGTCCAGCACCGTCTGTTCTGGCCACGGCGTGACGTTGGCATAAGACTTTTCAACCTGCTCAGGGGCTTCGGCCAGTACGCCGAACATGTCCACCTGCCCGATAGCCTCGGCTTTCGCGTGCTGATCGGCAGCCTTCAGCGCATCGCCTAAAGAGCTCATCAACGCGGCGCGGTGCGGGCCGAGACGATCAAAGGCACCGGACATGATCAGCTTTTCAAGAATGCGTTTATTGAGCTTTTTCACATCGGCGCGGGCGCACAGGTCAAACAGCTCTTTGAAATAGCCGCCTTCGTTTCGCGCTTCAATAATGGCTTCGATGGGGCCTTCGCCCACGCCTTTTATCGCGCCAATGCCGTAAACAATCTCACCTTCGTCATTGACGTGGAAATGGTACAAGCCGCTGTTGATATCTGGTGGCAGGATTTTCAACCCCATGCGCCAGCATTCGTCAACCAGACCCACCACCTTCTCAGTGTTGTCCATATCGGCAGTCATTACCGCCGCCATGAACTCCGCCGGATAGTGCGCTTTCAGCCATAAGGTCTGATAGGAAACCAGCGCATAAGCTGCGGAGTGGGACTTGTTGAAACCATAACCCGCAAACTTCTCTACCAGGTCGAAGATTTTAACTGCCAGTTCGCCGTCAATGCCACGAGATTTTGCACCATCTTCAAAACCGCCGCGCTGCTTGGCCATTTCGACCGGGTTCTTTTTACCCATGGCGCGACGCAGCATGTCCGCACCGCCCAGCGAGTAACCCGCCAGCACCTGTGCAATCTGCATCACCTGTTCTTGGTACAGGATGATGCCATAGGTCGGCTCCAGCACCGGCTTCAGAGACTCATGCTGCCACTGAATGTCGGGGTAAGACAGCTCTTCGCGGCCGTGTTTACGGTCGATAAAGTTATCTACCATGCCTGACTGCAACGGCCCCGGACGAAACAGGGCCACTAATGCGATCATATCTTCGAAACAGTCGGGCTTCAGGCGTTTAATCAAATCTTTCATACCACGGGATTCGAGCTGGAATACCGCCGTGGTTTCTGAGCGCTGCAGCATGTCGAAGCTTTTCTTATCTTCGAGCGGGATGGCAGCGATATCAATAGGTTCGAGTCCGGATTTCGCACGACGGGCGTTAATCATACCCAGCGCCCAGTCGATGATGGTCAGCGTACGCAGGCCGAGGAAGTCAAACTTCACCAGACCGGCATATTCGACGTCGTTTTTGTCGAATTGGGTGACCGGATGATTACCCTCGGCGTCGCAGTACAAAGGCGCAAAATCAGTAATTTTGGTCGGCGCGATCACCACGCCCCCGGCATGTTTACCGGCGTTACGGGTGACACCTTCGAGCTTACGCGCCATGTCGATCAGCGCTTTAACCTCTTCATCTGCTTGATAAATTTCTGGCAGCTGGGGTTCGGCAGCAAAGGCCTTTTCGAGCGTCATGCCCGGATCGGGTGGCACCAGTTTGGAGATACGATCGACGAATCCGTAAGGGTGGCCGAGCACGCGGCCCACGTCGCGGATAACCGCTTTGGCCGCCATGGTACCGAAGGTGATGATCTGCGAAACTGCTTCACGGCCATACATTTCGGCCACGTGGTCGATAACCAGGTCGCGTTTTTCCATGCAAAAGTCGACGTCGAAGTCGGGCATGGAGACACGCTCTGGGTTCAAGAAGCGTTCGAACAGCAGGTCGAACTCCAATGGATCCAAATCGGTAATTTTTAAGGCGTAGGCGACCAATGAGCCAGCACCGGAACCACGCCCTGGTCCTACCGGCACGTCGTTATCTTTCGACCATTGGATAAATTCCATCACGATCAAGAAGTAGCCGGGGAAGCCCATCTGGTTGATAACCCGAAGTTCTACGTCAAGACGCTCGTCGTATTCCGGGCGTTTCTGCGCTCTTACTTCAGGATCGGGGAATAAGAACTCCAGACGCTCCTCAAGCCCTTCCTTCGATTTCGCCACCAGAAAGTCCTCGGTGGTCATGTCGCCGGTCGGGAATTGCGGCAGGAAGTATTCGCCGAGGCGAATGGTCACGTTACAGCGTTTGGCGATTTCCACCGTGTTGAGCAGGGCTTCGGGGATATCTTCGAACAGCTCGCACATCTCATCTTCGCTGCGCATGTACTGCTGCGCGGTGTAATTTCGCGGACGTTTCGGGTCATCGAGGGTGAAACCGTCGTGGATAGCCACGCGGATTTCATGCGCGTCGAAGTCGCCCTGCACCAAAAAACGCACATCGTTGGTGGCCACCACGGGCAAATCACGCTCTGCCGCCAGCGCCACGGCGGCGTGAAGGTAGTTCTCCTCTTCGGCGCGCCCGGTGCGGATCAGCTCTAGGTAGTATCGATCAGGGAAATACTGCTGGTAGAACTCCAGACACTGCTCGACCTGCAGCTGATTGCCGCGTAACAGGAACTTACCTACATCGCCCATTTTCGCGCCGGAGAGCAAAATCAGCCCTTCATTC
This sequence comes from Ewingella sp. AOP9-I1-14, assembly GCF_052375995.1. Classification (NCBI taxonomy): domain Bacteria; kingdom Pseudomonadati; phylum Pseudomonadota; class Gammaproteobacteria; order Enterobacterales; family Yersiniaceae; genus Ewingella; species Ewingella sp. AOP9-I1-14. The sequence continues at coordinate 174,638 of NZ_JBQSVA010000008.1, read as the reverse complement.
AGCTCGGCCAGCCAGTCGCGGTCGATGATGGGGCCAGCGGCGCCGTAGCCTCGCTGATAAGCGCGGGAGATCAGTAGCGTCAGATTCTGGTAGCCCTGATTATTCATCGCCAGCACGGTGAGCTGCGCCAGTTCGTCACCCAGAATTTCACTTTGAACGTTAAAGTCGGCACCGATGATCGGCTTAATACCGGCACCGTGCGCCGAGCCGTAGAACTTCACCAGACCGCATAGGTTGGTGAAATCGGTAATGGCTAAAGCTGGCATGCCGAGGGACGCCGCGCACTTCACCAACGGCCCCACCTTGGCTAATCCATCCACCATGGAGTAGTCACTGTGAGTGCGAAGATGAATAAAACGAGGTTCGGCCATATCCAGAGTCCAGAGATGAAGATTGAATGAACGCTTGTCGGAATGACAAACTGACTTAAAACGCTAACAGACTTACTGCCCCAGCGCCCGCCTGACGGGTGCGAAGCTGCGCCTGTGGTGCGGCGTGGCACCCAGCTTAGCCAGGCTTTCGAGATGCACCGGCGTCGGGTAGCCTTTGTGTTTGGCAAAGCCATAATCAGGGAACTGAAGATCCAGCTCAACCATTTCACGGTCGCGCGTCACTTTGGCTAATATCGACGCGGCGCTGATTTCCGCGACTTTGCTGTCGCCCTTCACCACGGCCTGAGAGGCCATAGGCAATTTGGGGCAGCGATTGCCATCTATCAGCACCATATCTGGCGTGATGTGTAGCCCGGCCACCGCGCGCTGCATCGCCAGCATGGTGGCGTGCAGAATGTTTAATTCGTCGATTTCGTCTGGCTCAGCGCGTCCAAGGCTCCACGACAGCGCTTTCTCTTTAATCTCAATATAAAGAGCTTCGCGACGTTTTTCAGTGAGTTTTTTAGAGTCCGCCAGCCCGAGAATCGGCTTGGCCGGATCGAGGATCACGGCGGCAGTGACCACGGCGCCCACTAAAGGCCCGCGCCCTACCTCATCCACCCCGGCGATACACAATGCCTGAGGATAAACGAAGATATCACTCATCGATTTGCCAACTCCATCACGGCCTGCGCGGCCTGCTCATCGGCATCCCAGCGAATGCTTTCGTGCAGCGCCAGGAAAGTTTCCTGCAACTGATGGCTCTCTTCTCCACCAGCCAATAAAGGCAAGAGAGCGGCAGAGAGTTTTTCCGGCACACATTCGGTCTGCAGCAGTTCTTTGACGATTTCGCGCCCCGCCAGCAGGTTTGGCAATGAAACGTAAGGCGTTTTAACCAGACGCTCAGCCAGCCAGTAGGTGAAAGGCTTCATGCGATAACCGACAACCATCGGGCATTTCGCCAACATGCATTCCAGCGCCGCCGTGCCTGAAGCCAGCAATGCCGCGTCGCTGGCGATCATGGCGTCTCGCGCCTGACCGTCGAGCAGGTGCGCCGGCAAGTCAGGGGCAATCTCCGCCTTGATGCGTTCGAACTGCTCACGGCGCTTGGCATTGACCAAGGGAACCACGATGTGCAAATCAGGGTACGTCTGTCGCAGTTGGAGTGCGGTTTTCAGGAAATCGGCACTCAGCATTTCGACTTCCGCATGGCGACTGCCCGGCAGCAAAGCCAGACAATGAACGCCATCGGGAATGCCCAAGCGGGCGCGCGCCGCCGGTTTGTCCGGATGCAGCGGCATGGAATCCGCCATGGTGTGGCCGATAAACCGACAAGGAACGTTGAATTTATCGTAAAACGCTTTTTCAAAAGGCAGGAAAGCCAGCACCATATCGGTCGCTTTACCTATTTTGAAAACACGCTTTTGACGCCAGGCCCAGACTGAAGGGCTGACATAGTGAATGGTGCGAATACCGCGCTGCTTGAGACGACCTTCGAGGGTGATGTTGAAGTCAGGCGCATCAATGCCCACAAAGACGTCGGGCTTTAACTCGCTAAAGCGCTGAGTCAGGTCTTTGCGGATTTTCAACAGGCGTGGCAGACGTTCGAGAACTTCCACCACGCCCATGACAGCCAGCTCTTCCATTTCGTACCAGGCTTCGCATCCCTCAGCTTGCATCAGTGGGCCAGCAACTCCCACGAAGCGCGCATCAGGATGGTGTTTTCTTAGAGCGCGAATTAAACCAGCACCAAGAATATCGCCGGATGTTTCACCGGCCACCAGGCCAATAGTCAGAACAGGCTTTTGCATTTTTTACCGCTTATTTGCCAAATTACAGGTTTACCAGAGAGTTAGCCCCTCAGCGAATGATGCCGCGCGTGGAGCGCGCGAAGAAATCGCTGAACGGTTTAACCGCCGGGAACTCTGCTGCAATTTCGGCGATTTCAGGTTGCGCTTCTTCCAGCGTTTTTCCGCTGCGATACAATAACTTGTAGGCATTACGGATAGCGTGCAATGAAGATTTGTCAAAACCACGACGCTTCAAGCCTTCGATATTAATACCAAATGGCGTGGCGTGGTTTCCCTGAGCAATCACGAAAGGTGGAACGTCCTGAGCAACGCCAGAGCAGCCGCCAACCATCACGTGAGCACCAATAACGCAGAACTGATGAATGGCAGTCATACCGCCAATGATGGCGTGGTCGTCAATCTCAACGTGACCACCAAGGGTCGCGTTATTTGCCAGAATAACGCGATTGCCGATAACACAATCGTGGGCAATATGCGCGTTAACCATCAACAGGTTATCGCTACCCACTTTTGTTAATCCACCGCCCTGAACGGTACCACGGTGAATGGTCACGCTCTCACGAATACTGTTGCGATCGCCAACTTCAACGCGTGTCGGTTCTCCCGCATATTTCAAATCTTGGTTAATTTCACCAATAGTAACGAACTGAAAAATGCGGTTGTCGCGACCAATTTTGGTCACGCCATTAAGAACAACGTGTGATTTAAGCTCAGTACCTTCGCCAATCTCAACGTCAGATCCGACATGACAAAAAGGACCGATTCGAACACCAGCACCAATAATGGCACCGTCTTCGACAACAGAGCTTGGGTGAATAAAGGCGGTTTTATCAATCATTAATTAAGACTCCCGGCGACGGGCGCACATCATTGATGCCTCGCAAGCAATCTCGCCATCTACCTTTGCGACACCTTTAAAACGAGCAACGCCACGACGCTCTTTAATGAATTCAACTTCCAGAATCATCTGGTCGCCTGGCAACACAGGACGTTTGAATCGTGCGTCATCAATAGCAGCAAAATAATACAGCTCGCCTGGCTCTAATTTACCTACGCTTTTGAAGGCAAGAATGCCGGTGGCCTGCGCCATCGCTTCAAGAATCAATACGCCTGGGAAGATAGGCTTACCCGGGAAGTGGCCCTGGAAGAACGGTTCGTTGAAAGAAACGTTTTTCACTGCACGTAAAAACTTCCCTTTTTCAAAATCCAGCACGCGATCAACCAGCAAAAACGGGTAACGGTGCGGCAGCAGATCCAATATCTCTTCAATACGCAGAGTATGAGTGTCAGTTGTCAAAATACTCTTCCTGTCTAAAAAACTGATGGCATCAATAACACGGCCTGCTTGATCCCCAAAGAAGATCATTAGGCAGGCCGCAAATAGAAACGAGTGCCGCCGGAAGGTGGCATCCACTGCCAATTTCCAGCAACACAGTAGTCGGTAATTTAGTCTTCTTCGATTTTACGCTCGACAGCTTTTAAGCGCTTATTCATCTCATCGATATTCATTACCAACGCAGCGGTTTTACGCCACACTTTATTGGGCTGTAACGGAATACCGGAGGAGTATACCCCAGGTTCGGTGATTGGTCGCATCACCATTCCCATTCCAGTCACTACAGCCTTATCACAAATTTCCATATGGCCGTTGATAACACTGGCGCCGCCGATTTGGCAGTAACGGCCAATTTTCAGACTACCGGCCATAATCACTCCACCTGCAACCGCCGTATTGTCTCCAATCACGACGTTGTGCGCAATCTGACATTGGTTATCAATGATAACGCCATTGCCGATGATGGTGTCGTCCAGGGCTCCGCGGTCAATCGTGGTGCAAGCACCGATCTCTACGCGATCGCCAATCAGCACGGTACCCAGCTGAGGAATTTTGACCCAGTTACCACGGTCGTTAGCATAGCCGAAGCCGTCAGCACCAATCACGGTACCAGACTGAATCAAGCACGATTCGCCAATTTCCACACGATGGTAAATAGAGACATTGGCCCAAATTTTGGTGCCAGCGCCTAATTTTGCATTCTTACCAATGAAACAGCCAGCCCCAATGACAACATTGTCACCAAGCACAACACCTGACTCGATCACCGCATTGGCGCCAACGGAAACGTTGTTGCCCAAGATGGCGGTGTCGGAGATTACCGCACTGGCGGCAATATCTTTGGCCGGCGCTGGCGTGGTATCTAACAATTGCGCCATACGGGCATAAGTCAGGTATGGGTTTTTAACCACTAATGCCGCAGTGCGGCAAAACGGCAGATCCGCTTCCGTCAACACTACAGCCCCTGCGGCGCAGGTAGCTAACTGTTCACGGTAACGGCTGTTTGATAAAAACGTGATTTGCTCAGAGTGCGCGGAATGCATTGAAGCAATGCCGGTGATGACGATATCGCCATCACCGTGCAATTGTGCATCCAACTGCTGTGCGAGATCAGCCAGTCGAATTGAAGACATGTTTATTTAACCTGTTTCAGCACATCAGCAGTAATGTCTTTTTCATTGCTTGCGTAAGCAACAGCGTTAGCATCAACAACGATGTCATAACCTTGTTTGCTAGCAACAGACTTCACTGCATCCTGGATACGGCTCAGGATTTTGTTACGTTCTTCAGCCTGGCGGCGACGGTTATCTTGTTCAAAAGCCTGAGCTTTTGTAGAGAAATCTTCGCGCTGAGCCATAACGTCTTTTTCAAGCTTGCTGCGATCGCTGGCTTTCATGGTAGAGCCGTCACGCTGTAGTCTCTGCATTTTAGTCTGCAGATCACGTTCTTGAGCTTGCAACTGAGTTGCACGGCCTTTGAACTCGTTTTCCAACTGTTTTGCAACAGCATCACGTGCTGGCATTTGTTGGAAGATGCTCTGAACGTTAACAACAGCAATTTTGTCAGCAGCTTGGACGCTTACTGAAGAAGCCATAACTAAACCGAGGCCGGCGGCATATAACCACTTTTTCACTATAAACTCCTTCCATCACCCGTTGTGCCATATGGCACGATAATTACACAATAAGAATGAGTTTATAAAACAACTTCACGGGCGTTTTGCCCGTGAGCTGATAAAAACTCAAACATTGTAGCCCTCATAGCATTGAGAGCCACGAATGTGTTACCACGTTTTACCGATGTTAAATTGGAACTGTTCCGCTTTATCACCATCGTAATCTTTGATAGGTCGTGCGTAAGAGAACACCAATGGCCCTAATGGAGACTGCCATTGCAACGCCAGACCTGTAGAAACACGGAAGTTGTTCGGATCACTGTAATCAGGAACGCCTGCAGCTTCAGTTTGCGCAGTGTTCTTCCAATTGGTATCCCAAACAGTACCGCCATCAACAAACACAGAAGTACGCACTGAGTTTGAATATTTCTCACTGATAAACGGTGTAGGCACGACCAACTCAGCACTTAACACGGCCATGGCGTTACCGCCGACAGCATCGTCAGAGTTGTTTACAGCACAGTTGCTGTAAGAGGTGCTACCCGCAGCACAGTTATAGTATGCCGCTTTAGGACCGATAGTATTCGAGCGGAAACCACGGACGCTGCTTGAGCCACCCGCGTAGAAGTTATCGTAGAACGGTACTTCTTTCCCGCCGATACCATCTGCATAACCCGCGCGAGCACGACCCAGTAATACCCACTGACGGTTTTCGCTCAGAGGGAAGTACGTCGTTGAGTCGAACGTAATCTTGTAGTACTCGTTATCCGAGCCAGGCACTGTCACTTTGCCGTTCAGGCTAGCTTTGGTACCTGAAGTCGGGAAGTACCCACGGTCAAGGTCGTTATAACCCCAACCCAGGTTCGCAAAGAAGTCGTTCGCGCTGAAGTCTGCATCAGACGTGGTATCTGTACCCACGGTGACTGGCGGGTTGATACCCACAGAGTTCAGATAGCGGAACATACTTACCTGCGGTTCCATATTGGACAGGTCGTTATGTACGTAATCCAGGCCCAAGCGCAATGAGTTATTTTCATTGATTGGGAAGCCGAGCGTACTGCCTATGCCATAACTCTTGTTGGTATAGTCAGACAGGTCGGCGTTATCAGCTTTAAAGTCGTTATAGAAGATACGACCGCCCAAGCTCACACCGTCTACGGTGAAGTAAGGGTCGGTAACAGTGAATTCTGTATACGTCTGATAATCGTTTTTAGTTCCGCTGATCCCAACAGAATAACCAGAACCTAACCAGTTATCTTGTTGAACACCGACCTGGAAGCTCACGCCACTCTCGGTGCCGTAACCTACGCCAAAGTTAAAGGTACCGGTGTTACGCTCTTTAACTTTATAGACCACGTCGACCTGATCTGGGGTACCCGGTACGCGCTGAGTATCAACATCAACGGTATCGAAATAGCCTAGACGGTTAAGACGCTCTTTGCCTTTATCAACCAGATCATTACCAAGCCACGCACCTTCCATCTGACGCATTTCACGGCGCAAGACGCTGTCTTTACTGGTGTCGTTGCCTTCGAAGCGAATGTGACGCACATAGAAACGGTTACCCGCGTCTACGCTAACGTGCAGCTTAACGGTTTTGTCGGCATCATTGATTTCAGGCTGAGTCTGTACGCGCGGATAAGCGTAACCATAACGGCCCAACATCTGCTTGATGTCGTTTTCCATTTTGGTGACTTTCGCGCCGTTATACAGCTCGCCTTTGTCGATCTTGGTCAGGCTTTCAACTTCGGCAGAGTGGCCGGCCATATTGCCGTTAACTTCAACGCCTGAAAGCTTGTACTGATCGCCTTCAGTGATGTTAAGGGTAATATAAATGCCTTTTTTATCTGGCGTCAGGCTGACCTGAGTTGAATCGATGTTGAAACGGGCGTAACCGCGATCCAGATAGAAGCTGCGCAGGGTTTCGAGGTCACCCGCCAATTTTTGTTTCTGGTATTTGCGATCGCCCACCACGTTCCACCATGGCACCTCGTCACGCAGCTGGAAGCGAGCAATAAGCTCATCCGTACTGAACGCGTGGTTACCCACGATGTTGATCTGCTGAATTTTTGCAGAAACACCTTCGGTGAAGACCAATTTCAAATCAACGCGGTTACGCGGCAAAGGCGTAACAACAGCTTTCACGGACGCGCTGTATTTACCGACGCTGTAGTAGAAATCTTCGAGACCTTTCTCGATGCTGGTTAATGTTGTTCGATCAAGCGCTTCGCCAACCCGGACACCAGAGGCCTCCAGGTTTTCTTTCAGCATGTCGTCTTTCACAGATTTATTACCTGAGAAAGTGATGCTGGCGATTGTAGGACGCTCTTTGACCTGAACAATCAAGGTATCACCATCACGCAGAACGCGAACGTCCTCAAAGTTGCCAGTGGCAAACAATGCGCGAATAGTATTACTGATGTCGTCGTCGGTGATGGTATCACCAACGCGAACCGGCATATTGAGTAACGCCGCACCGACGGCAACTCGCTGCAGGCCTTCGAAATGAATGTCTTTCACCACGAAACCATCTGCACCGTATACGGTGGCGCTGCCAAACAGCAGCGACGCTATGAGCAACTTTTTGATCGCCATCGTTGTTATGCGTTCTTCCTAACCTAATCCCCAGCCTTAAAGACGGGAGAAATCATTGAAAAGTGCAAGCCCCATTACCATCACCAGCACTATCGCGCCGATACGGTAACTGAAGTTTTGAACTCGCTCGGAAACTGGCCCACCCTTTAGCTTCTCGATAGCTAAAAACACCAGGTGTCCACCATCTAACACTGGCAACGGAAAAAGGTTCACGATACCGAGATTGACACTGATAAGTGCCAAAAACATCAGGTAGTACACTAAACCATATTCCGCCGACATTCCTGCTCCCTGTGCGATTGAAATTGGACCACTCAGGTTATTCAGCTTAACGTCGCCAGTTATTAACTTACCCAGCATGTTTACCGTGAGCTTCATCAGCTGCCAGGTTTTATCCCCGGCCTCATAGAATGCAACAAACGGCCCATACTGACGGATAGTTTTGTACTCATCAGGCAGTGGTATAACTTTGGGCACCACTCCGGCAAATCCTTGTTCCTTCCCTTTGCCTACCGACTTGGAGTCCGGTGTCAGTGTGAGATCAACCGATGAACCTGCGCGCTCAACTTCTAACGCGATAGGTTTGCCCGGGTTATCACGAACCTGCATGGCAAAAGTACGCCAATTCGCCAAAACTTGACCATCGACTTTAACGATCCTGTCACCAGCTTGCAAACCGGCTTTCTGAGCTGCCGAATCGGTTTGCACTTCTGCGAGCACAGATTCTATCTGTGGGCCGCGAGGAATAATACCCAGCGCGACAACGGGATCTTGCTTTTCGGGGTCAAACCGCCATTGTGTTAAATCTAACTTTTTCTCAACAACTTCAGAACCACCGAATTGTGAGACACCTAAAGTTGTCTGATTGTTTCCGATCTCACCGATTAAAGACAAACGAACTGAATCCCAATCAGGCGTTTCGATGCCATCGATTGACTTAAGTTCCATGCCGGGAGAAATATTCGATTGCGCTGCGATGGATTGTGGGGTGACTTCACCAACAACCGGACGCACGGCTGGGACGCCGATAATGAACACCAGCCAATAGGCAAAAACGGCGAAAATGAAGTTAGCGATTGGCCCAGCGCTGATGATAGCGGCGCGCTGCCAAACGGTTTTACTATTGAAAGACTGGTGGCGCATTTCGTCAGGAACGGTTTCGTTACGCTCGTCGAGCATCTTAACGTAACCGCCAAGGGGAATGACGGCGAGAACGTACTCGGTCCCGTGTTTATCCGTGCGGCGCCACAGAGTGCGCCCAAAACCCACGGAGAAACGCTGAACATAAACGCCACAACGACGAGCAACCCAGAAATGGCCAAATTCGTGCACGGTGATTAGCACCCCCAGTGCAACGATAAAGGCGGCCAAACTCCAGAGTATGTTCATCATATTCCTAACGATCCCTTAGAAGACATCCCGTCTCGGACGGATTAATAAACCAGCAGCATTAAGCATGCAAACACCGGCACAGCCGCAGTCAGGCTATCGATACGATCCAGTATCCCACCATGACCCGGTATCAAGTTACCACTGTCTTTTATACCCGCTTCACGTTTAAACATGCTTTCAGTTAAATCCCCCAGCACCGAAGCCAGAGCAGCAATGACTGAACACACCAACAGCGTAGCAGGAACAACATTTAATGGCGCATAACGCCCGAACAACCAGGAAATCAGGGCCGAAGTGACCAGACCACCGATGACGCCTTCCCATGTCTTACCAGGGGAAACTTTCGGCGCCAACTTGTGCTTACCGAACAGCTTGCCAAACAGGTAAGCGCCAGAGTCTGCGCCCCAGACCAGCAGCATGACATACAGCAGCCACCATGCTCCAGTGTGGTGATTTTCAGCGTAACCGTACTGGCGCAGCGCCACCATACCCCAAAAGAAAGGAACAATGGTCAATAAACCGAAGGCTAAACGTAATATGCGCGATCCGCGCCAAAATGAGGCAGATTTAGGGTAGAAAATAACCAGAACAAAGGCCGCAATCCACCATATTAGGGAAGCCCATAATGAGCCACTCACCTGAGGGAGGTTAATTGGCTGACGATAAGCCGGCATGCTCAGCATCATTGCAATAAGGACAAAGCCACAGAGCACGGCCAGCCAAATGCGCTGACTGCGAGTCTTAAATCCTGAAAGTTGCCCCCACTCCCACGCGGCCAACATACAGATGACTAACGCAACAATGGCAAAACCAAGAGGCGGCAGCATAAACAGTGCAGCGATAACAATGGGGATCAAAATCAACGCTGTGGCGATGCGATACTTCAGCAAAAGTTCTCCCTAGGACGCATTGGCGCCAATAGGTGTAGTGCCCCCGAAGCGACGCTCGCGTTGTGCAAAAGCATTCAGCGCGCCTTCAAAGGTGTTTTCATCAAAATCAGGCCAGAGGACATCGGTAAAGTAAAGTTCTGCATAGGCGATTTGCCACAGCAGAAAGTTACTAATACGGTGTTCCCCACCGGTTCTGATCACCAAATCGACGGGTGCCAACTCGCTCATACAGATAGTGCTATTTAATGCTTCTTCTGTAATTTGCTCAACCTGCAAAGAACCAGCTTCAACTTGACTCGCCAGTTTTTTTACGCCCTGGATAATATCCCACCGACCGCCGTAATTAGCAGCGATGTTAAGCGTAAGGCCGTCGTTATTTTCTGTAAGTGTTTCTGAACGACGGATCCTTTCTTGCAGACGCGCACTAAAGCGGCTGACATCACCGATGATTTTTAGCCTGACGTTATGTTTGTGCAGACTTTTAACTTCGCTGTCCAGTGCACGGACGAACAGCTCCATCAATGCTGAAACTTCCTGAGCAGGTCGGTTCCAGTTCTCACTACTAAAGGCATAAAGCGTCAACGCATTAAGCTGATGGTTGGCCGCAAAACTGACTGCTTTACGGACGGATTTCACACCGGCTTTATGGCCAAAAACGCGCATTTTCCCCTGAAGTTTCGCCCAGCGACCATTGCCATCCATAATAATGGCAACATGGCGTGGCATTGCGCAAGGCGCGTCAGATATCTGTTGCTTTTCGAGGGACATAACGCGTACTCATTTCCTTATTAGGGCAGAACTATGTTAACTGACCGCCAGCGTATTTCTGTGCGCAAAAAAGCCGTGTTCCTGTTCAGGCACGGCTTGCCCTGACTGTTTACCGTTTTTATAGAGTAATCGCATTCAGGTATCGGCACTGAAGGCGCAGTCAGGTGGCGCAGACTATATCATTTCAATGTGATGCGAACAAATTACCGCAATCCGCTATCCGCAACATCATAACGCAAAAGTCTGTAATTTCTGGTGAGCTGACGCACGCGCCGCACGGTCAATTTCCAATACTTCATCAACAGATTGCGGTTCGTTCGCGACAGATTGCTCCATAACTTCGCGATTTATGTTGGCAATGTCGGTAAAGCGAATGTGCCCCGCCAAGAATGCGGCGACCGAAACTTCATTAGCAGCGTTCAATGCCGTGGTGGCTGCTTGCCCCGTCCGGCTGGCTTCGATGGCCAATTGTAAACACGGATAGCGGTCAAAATCAGGCTCGCAGAAGGTCAACGCACCGATTCGGCAGAAATCTAACGCTTCAACGCCGGAATCGACACGATGCGGATAAGCCATCGCGTGGGAGATTGGCGTGCGCATGTCCGGCGAGCCGAGCTGCGCCAAGACGCTGCCATCGTGGTAGCGAACCATAGAGTGAATCACCGATTGCGGATGGATAATGACTTCCATCTGCTCGGCAGAGGCATTGAACAGCCAGCGGGCTTCGATATATTCGAGGCCTTTGTTCATCATGGTGGCGGAGTCGACAGAAATTTTGCGCCCCATAGACCAGTTCGGGTGCGCACAGGCCTGGTCTGGGGTGACGTGGGCAAAGTCTGCCAAAGGTAACTCGCGGAATGGGCCACCAGAGCCGGTAAGGATAATGCGCGATACGCCATTTTCTTCCAAAGAGGCATAGCCAAGCTGCTGCTGAATGCGCTCAGGCAGGCTCTGGAAAATTGCATTGTGTTCACTATCGATTGGCAGAAGCTGGCTGCGGCTTTGGCGAACGGCATCCATGAAGATGCGTCCGCAGGTGATCAGCGACTCTTTATTCGCCAGTAATACCTGCTTGCGCGCTTTTACCGCCGCAAGCGTGGGTAACAGCCCGGCGGCGCCAACGATGGAGGACATCACCTGATCAACTTCATCCAGCGCCGACAACTCACAGGACGCCTTTTCGCCAGAGAGTACCTCTGTTTTTATCCCCTGCTCAGCAAGTATGGTTCGCAATGCTTTGGCAGAAGTTTCATCGGCCATAGAGGCAAAACGAGGTTGGAATTCAATACATTGCTGCGCCATGACGTCCACGTTTTTACCGGCAACCAGTGCAGTTACCTTGAAATCTTGTGGGTTAGCGCGAACGACCGCGAGGGTGCTGCTGCCGACAGAGCCTGTCGAACCAAGGATGGTAAGTTGTTTCATGAAAATACCCGGTAGAACCAGTGCATGATCGCAATGCGCATTAGTCTGAAACCTCTTTGACGGCTTGTCTATGAGATTTAAGCAGCAGGTGGAAAAAGAGAGCGACCACAAAAAATAAAGCGCCGCAAAGGCGGCGCTTGGAGGAAGACAAGTTGTGGATTAGAACTCCATCAACTCGGTTTCTTTCTCGGCTAGTGCGACGTCAATTTTCTTGATGAACATATCCGTCATTTTCTGGATATCATCCTGGGAACGACGATCTTCATCTTCACTGATTTCTTTATCTTTCAGCAAAGCTTTGGTCTTATCGTTAGCGTCGCGGCGTACGTTACGCACGGAAACGCGGCCCTGCTCGGCTTCAGAACGCACAACTTTGATCAGGTCTTTACGACGCTCTTCTGTCAACGCTGGCAGTGGAACGCGGATAGTGGCGCCAGCAGAAGATGGGTTAAGACCCAAATCAGAGGTCATGATGGCCTTTTCAACAGCGGCGCTGATTGAACGGTCAAACACGGAGATAGCCAGAGTACGGGAATCTTCAACCGTTACCTGAGCTAACTGACGCAGTGGCGTGGCAGAACCGTAGTAGTCGACCATGATGCCGTCGAGGATACCCGGTGAAGCACGGCCAGTACGGATTTTGCTGATATGGTTTTTGAATGCTTCGACGCATTTTTCCATGCGGATTTCAGCATCTTTTTTAATGTCGTTAATCACGTTGCGAACCCTTAAGAACTGGTTACTTGGCAGACCATAGCATTAGTATAGTCCGTGAATACTCATGCCAGCCAAGGCTGGCAAACTTGCTTATGATTTCTTGCCAGCAGTGGCAGGGGGAAGATTATTCACCGCGAGAAATCAGCGTACCTTCGTTTTCACCCATCACTACGCGGCGCAGTGCGCCCGGCTTATTCATATTGAAGACGCGAATTGGCAAGTTGTGATCGCGAGCCAGCGTAAAGGCCGCCAAATCCATCACTTTCAGTTCTTGCTCAAGCACTTCTTGGTAAGTCAGTTGTTCGTACAGCGTGGCGTCTGGGTTTTTCACTGGATCAGCAGAGTAAACGCCATCAACTTTGGTCGCTTTTAACACCACGTCGGCTTCGATTTCGATACCGCGCAGGCATGCTGCTGAGTCAGTAGTGAAGAAAGGATTGCCGGTACCCGCAGAGAAAATGACCACGCGATTGTGACGCAGCAGGCTGATAGCCTCGGCCCAGCTGTAGTTGTCACACACGCCGTTAAGCGGAATAGCGGACATCAGGCGAGCGTTCACATAGGCACGGTGTAATGCATCCCGCATTGCCAGACCATTCATCACTGTAGCCAGCATACCCATGTGGTCGCCCACAACACGGTTCATACCGGCTTGTGCCAGGCCTGCACCACGGAACAGGTTCCCACCGCCAATGACCACACCGACCTGAATGCCGAGCTCAACCAGCTCTTTGACTTCCTGAGCCATGCGATCCAAAACGCTTGCATCGATACCAAAACCTTCGCTGCCCTGCAGGGCTTCGCCACTGAGTTTTAGCAGAATACGCTGATAAACGGGTTTCGCATTGGTAGCCATGGTGTCTGTCCTAAGAAGCAATGTGTCGTAATGGGAATCAATCTATACATCATAGCGTTGTTAAAAAGAGACAGCGCACAATGTTATTGGAATTTGGGGCTGGATAAAACGGAACCGCCAATCTTCAGCGGTTCCATTTTAGAGCATCAACTACGAATTAAGACTGTTTAGTCATTGCTGCAACTTCAGCAGCAAAGTCAGTCTCAACTTTAGCGATACCTTCACCAACTTCGAAACGGATGAAGTTGATAACGTCAGCTTTGTGCTCTTTCAGCACTTCGCCAACAGATTTGCTTGGGTCGATAACGAAAGGCTGACCAGTCAGAGAAACTTCGCCGGTGAATTTCTTCATGCGGCCTTCAACCATTTTCTCTGCGATTTCTTTCGGCTTGCCAGACTGCATCGCGATGTCGAGCTGAACTTGGTACTCTTTCTCTACCACTTCAGCAGACACGTCTTCTGGTTTAACGAATTCTGGCTTGCTTGCAGCGATGTGCATAGCAACTTGCTTAACCAGCTCTTCGTCAGCGCCTTTAGCAGCAACCAGAACACCGATGCGAGCACCGTGCAGGTAGCTACCCAGAACTTCGCCTTCCAGAGTAGAAACACGGCGAATATTGATGTTTTCACCGATTTTAGCAACCAGAGCGATACGCTCTTCTTCGAACTGAGCTTTCAGAACGTCAACGTCAGTGATTTTGCCAGCAACAGCGGCGTCCAGGACTTTGTCAGCAAACGCTTGGAAACCAGCATCTTTAGCAACGAAGTCAGTCTGGCAGTTAACTTCCAGAATCACACCGTAGTTGCCTTCGATCTTGGTTTTGATCACGCCGTCAGCAGCTACGTTGCCTGCTTTCTTAGCAGCTTTGATCGCGCCAGATTTACGCATGTTTTCGATTGCCAGCTCGATGTCGCCGTTAGCTTCAACCAGAGCTTTCTTACAATCCATCATGCCAGCGCCAGTACGTTCGCGCAGTTCTTTTACCAGGGCAGCGGTAATATCAGCCATTGTATTTTCCTCGATTATCTCGCTGCAAAAGGGACTTTTGCGGTGAGATATTTCTCGCATTTAAGATAAGCAAAGGGGGCCAATAAAGGCCCCCTAACCAACATATTCAATACCTGGTTAATAAGGGCTCTATACCCGTCATAGTTCGAATTGTTTGTGCGTTGGCTACGTTCGTTCACCCTAGTCACATAGTTATCTATGCTCCCAGGGATTCTCTCTCTTGCCGCCTTCCTACAACTCGAACTATTTAGGGTATATATGGGAGCCTGTCTTATTATTCAGCTTCTACGAAGCTTTCTTCTGCCTGAACAGCCAGATCTTGCGAACGGCCTTCACGGACAGTGGCAGCAACAGCGCTCAGGTACAGATTAACTGCACGGATTGCGTCATCGTTACCTGGGATAACAAAGTCAACGCCATCCGGATCGGAGTTGGTATCAACAATGGAGAATACCGGGATACCCAGGTTGTTAGCTTCTTTGATTGCAATGTGTTCGTGATCGGCGTCGATGACGAACAGAGCATCAGGAAGACCACCCATATCCTTGATACCACCCAGGCTATTTTCCAGCTTCGCAAGCTCACGAGTGCGCATCAGCGCTTCTTTCTTGGTCAGCTTTTCGAAAGTGCCGTCTTGAGACTGAATTTCCAGGTCTTTCAAACGTTTGATTGACTGACGAACGGTTTTCCAGTTAGTCAGCATGCCGCCCAACCAGCGATGGTTCACGAAGAACTGGTCGCAGTTGTGTGCAGCTTCTTTTACCGCTTCGCTTGCAGCGCGTTTAGTACCAACGAACAGGATCTTTCCTTTACGGGAGGAGATCTTCTGCAACTCAGCCAGAGCTTCGTTGAACATTGGAACAGTTTTCTCAAGGTTGATGATGTGAACCTTGTTACGAGCGCCGAAGATGAATGGCTTCATTTTCGGGTTCCAGTAACGGGTCTGGTGACCGAAGTGAACACCGGCCTTGAGCATGTCGCGCATGGAAACAGTTGCCATGATAAAACCTCTATAAGTAGATGCTGGGGTTATGCCTCCACGTATCCCATAACGCCGACCCTGCAGAACGAATTCCCAGAGCACCCCGGCGAATGTGTCGATACGTGTGTGTTATTACTTACGTTAATAAGTACACATATGAGTGAGTGTTCGGCTTTAATCACGCTCAAGCTCCGAAGGGCTGTCGCGGATTGCCGGCGCGCTTTATACCATAATTCACGACCTGACGGCAACTTTTGTTGGGAACTATAGTTCGCGGAAAATGATAGTTTGGCAGGCAATATCAGGGCTGATACCATAAGTCTAAGCTAATTATTGACGACGTTTTAGCAGAATGAAAGGCGTCAACACAGGATACCCGCAGGATCACCCATGGCAATTTCAATCAAAACCCCTCAAGACATCGAAAAAATGCGCGTTGCTGGCCGTCTGGCTGCTGAAGTGCTGGAAATGATCGAACCTTACGTTAAGCCCGGCGTGAGCACTGGCGAATTAGACCGCATTTGTGCTGATCACATTAATAATAAGCAGCAGGCCGTTTCCGCCTGTCTGAATTATCACGGCTTCCCGAAATCTGTCTGCATCTCGATTAATGAAGTGGTTTGCCACGGAATTCCAAGCGAAGATAAGATTCTGAAAGACGGCGATATCGTGAATATCGACGTGACCGTTATTAAAGATGGCTTCCACGGTGACACCTCCAAGATGTTCATCGCCGGTAAACCGACCATTCTGGGCGAGCGCCTGTGCCGTATCACTCAGGAAAGCCTCTATCTGGCGCTGAAAATGGTTAAGCCGGGCATTCGCCTGCGCACGCTGGGTAAAGAGATCCAGAAATTCGTCGAAGCTGAAAACTTCTCCGTGGTTCGCGAGTACTGCGGCCACGGGATTGGTGAAGTCTTCCACGAAGAGCCGCAGGTACTTCACTATGATGCCGATGACGGCGGCGTGGTGCTGCAAGCCGGCATGGCATTCACTATCGAACCTATGGTTAATGCCGGTGATTACCGCATTCGCACCATGAAAGATGGCTGGACAGTAAAAACTAAAGATCGCAGCTTGTCGGCGCAATACGAGCATACTATTGTGGTCACCGAGAACGGTTGTGAAATTATGACGCTGCGTAAGGATGACACCATCCCGAATATCATTACGCACGACCAGCAGTGATCCCCTTCTGAAGAAGGCGGTTTAAATCTGGTTATCAAGCCGACGCAAGTCGGCTTTTTTGTCTCTTACTGTAAGAATGGGCTGCGCAAAAATGATTGAACATTCACCTGCTGAACAAGATCTTCCCACTCCGCCATCTTCGGAATCTCTTCCCGCGATCCCCCCGCAGCCCGCCTCCCCTATTACCTATCCTGACGATGATTTAACTCGCCAGAGCCTGAAGCAGCACATGGAGCAGTTCCAGCTGTGGCTGGCCGATGCCTTTAATGCCGGGCAGCGCGCGGAAGAGCTGGTCGACGCGCGATCCCTGTTCATCGACCATCTATTACAACGCCTGTGGACCTTTTACGGCTTCGACGATGTGCCGGAAACCGCCATGGTGGCCGTCGGCGGCTATGGGCGCGGTGAGCTGCACCCACTTTCCGACATTGACGTTTTAGTCCTCAGCCAGCGCCGCCTCAATGACGAGCAGGCGCAGCGCATCGGTGAGCTTATCACCCTGCTGTGGGACTTAAAGCTGGAAGTTGGCCACAGCGTGCGCACCCTCGAGGAGTGCCTGCTGGAAGGCTTGGCCGATCTCACCGTCGCCACTAACATGATTGAATCGCGGCTGATTTGCGGCGACGTCGCGCTGTTCCTCAGCATGCAAAAACACGTTTTCAGCGACGGTTTCTGGCCTTCGCCAACCTTCTTCCGCGCCAAGATTGACGAGCAAAATGAGCGCCATCAGCGCTACCACGGCACCAGTTACAACCTCGAGCCGGACATCAAAAGCAGCCCCGGCGGCCTGCGTGATATCCACACCATTTTATGGGTAGCCCGCCGCCACTTTGGCGCCACCTCTCTGGACGAAATGGTGGCCTTCGGCTTCCTCACCAAAGCCGAGCGCAATGAGCTGATTGAATGCCAGAGCTTCCTGTGGCGCATTCGCTTTGCGCTGCATCTGGTGCTGCCGCGCTATGACAACCGCCTGCTGTTCGACCGCCAGCTAAATGTCGCCCAACTGCTGCAATATCAGGGGGAAGGCAACGAGCCGGTCGAGCGGATGATGAAAGATTTCTACCGCATGACGCGCCGGGTTGGTGAGCTGAACCAGATGCTGCTTCAGCTGTTTGACGAAGCTATTTTGGCTATCGGGCCGAATGAAAAACCGCGCCCGCTCGATGAGCATTTCCAATTACGCGGCGACCTGATTGACCTGCGCGACGAGTCGCTGTTTACTCAGCGCCCGGAAACCATCATCAGCATGTTCTACCTGATGGTGCGCCACCGCGAAATTAAGGGGATTTACTCCACCACCGTTCGCCTCCTGCGCCACGCGCGTCGCCATCTGAAAACGCCGCTATGCATGATCCCCGAAGCGCGCAGCATCTTTATGTCGATTCTGCGCCATCCGGGAGCCGTCTCCCGCGCGCTGGTGCCGATGCATCGCCACAGCGTGCTGTGGGCCTACATGCCGCAGTGGGGGCTGATTGTCGGCCAAATGCAGTTTGACCTGTTCCACGCCTACACCGTGGACGAACACACGATCCGCGTGCTGCAAAAGCTGGAAAGCTTCGCCGATGAGGCCACTCGCCCGCGCCACCCGTTGTGCGTCGAGCTTTACCCGCGCCTGCCGCAGCCGGAATTACTGCTGATGGCGGCGCTGTTCCATGACATCGCCAAGGGCCGTGGCGGCGACCACTCGATTCTGGGCGCGCAGGATGTCTTGGAGTTCGCCGAGCTACACGGGCTGAATTCGCGCGAAACCCAGCTGGTCGCCTGGTTGGTGCGCTGTCACCTGCTGATGTCGGTTACCGCGCAGCGCCGCGACATTCAAGATCCGGCTGAAATTCAGCAGTTTGCCGCCGAAGTGCAGAGCGAAAATCGCCTGCGCTATCTGGTAAACCTGACCGTGGCGGATATTTGCGCCACCAACGAAACCCTGTGGAACAGCTGGAAGCAGAGCCTGATACGCGAGCTCTATTTTGCTACCGAGAAGCAGCTGCGCCGTGGGATGCAGAACACGCCGGACCTGCGCGAACGGGTCCGTCACCACCGTCTTCAGGCTCTGGCCCTGCTGCGCATGGACAATATCGACGAAGAGGCGCTGCACCGCATCTGGAGCCGCTGCCGTGCCGACTACTTCCTGCGCCACTCGCCGAACCAGCTGGCATGGCACGCCCGTCACCTGCTGGAGCACGACTCCACCAAGCCACTGGTGCTGGTCAGCCGACAGGCGACGCGCGGCGGCACGGAGATTTTCATCTGGAGCCCGGACCGCCCTTATCTGTTTGCTACCGTGGCCGGAGAGCTGGATCGCCGCAACCTGAGCATTCACGACGCGCAGATTTTCACTAACCGCGACGGCATGGCGATGGACACCTTTATCGTGCTTGAGCCGGACGGCAGCCCGCTGGCGCTGGACCGCCACGAAGTGATTCGCCACGCCTTGGAGCAGTCCATGACGCAGGCTTATCAGCCGCCGCGTGCGCGCCGCCCTTCGCCAAAATTGCGCCACTTCAGCGTGCCGACCGAGGTCAGCTTCCTGCCGACTCACACCGACAGACGCAGCTACATGGAACTGGTCGCGCTCGATCAGCCCGGCCTGCTGGCGCGGGTGGGGGAAGTGTTCTCTGATTTGGGGCTGTCACTGCACGGCGCGCGCATCTCCACCATCGGCGAGCGCGTTGAGGATTTATTCATTCTGGCGAATGGCGAACGCCGCGCGCTGGACAAAAAAACCCGTCAGGAAATTCAGCGTCGTCTTACCGAGGCGCTCAACCCTAACGATAAAATGTGATACAAAGAATATTAACTTTTTAACACCACTATCAGGAAAGAGAACAGGATGCAGCAACTACAAACCCTAATTGAAGAAGCCTTCGAACGTCGCGCAGACATTACGCCGACAAACGTAGACAGCGTAACCCGTGATGCCGTGACTCAAGTGATCAATAAGATCGACAGCGGCGAACTGCGCGTTGCAGAAAAAATTGATGGTCAGTGGGTAACGCATCAGTGGCTAAAGAAGGCAGTGCTGCTCTCTTTCAGAATCAATGACAACGAAGTGATGGAAGGCGCGGAAAACCGCTTCTACGACAAAGTCCCAATGAAATTCGCCGAATACGACGAAGCGCGCTTCAAGCGTGAAGGCTTCCGCGTCGTGCCACCAGCCGCTGTGCGCAAAGGTGCATTTATCGCCCGTAACGTGGTGCTGATGCCTTCTTACGTCAACATCGGCGCGTTCGTTGATGAAGGCACCATGGTTGATACTTGGGCGACCGTAGGCTCTTGTGCGCAGATCGGTAAAAACGTTCACCTGTCTGGCGGCGTGGGCATCGGCGGCGTTCTCGAGCCACTGCAGGCAAACCCAACGATCATCGAAGATAACTGCTTCATCGGCGCGCGTTCAGAAATCGTGGAAGGTGTGATCGTTGAAGAAGGCTCAGTGATTTCCATGGGCGTTTACATCGGTCAAAGCACCAAGATTTATGACCGTGAAACCGGCGAAGTGCATTACGGCCGTGTGCCAGCAGGCTCAGTCGTGGTTTCCGGCAACCTGCCTTCTAAAGATGGCAAATACAGCCTGTACTGTGCGGTGATCGTTAAGAAAGTGGATGCCAAAACCTTGGGCAAAACCGGTCTTAATGAGTTATTGCGTTCCATCGACTAAACTCAATTTGGCGGGTGAATTTACCCGCTATTTTATTGATGTGATTCCCTTTTATGACGGCCGTTTTTATCATGGGAAACTGTGCCTTAAATCAATGATAATGGCCGTCGTTTCGCTCATTATGACAACTTACTAGTAGAATCTAATAAAGGTGGCGCTATGTATGACAACCTGAAAAGCTTGGGTATTACGAATCCTGACGACATCGATCGTTACAGCCTGCGTCAGGAGGCCAATAACGACATTCTGAAGATCTACTTCCGCAAAGATAAAGGCGAGTTTTTTGCTAAAAGCGTGAAGTTTAAGTACCCACGCCAGCGTAAAACGATCGTGGCCGACAATGCGGGCCAAGGCTATAAAGAAATTCACGAAATCAGCCCGAATCTTCGCTATGTCATTGATGAGTTAGATCAAATCTGTCAGCGCGATCAGGTTGAAGTCGATCTGAAACGTAAAATTCTTGATGACCTGCGTCATTTGGAATCCGTGGTGGCAAACAAGATCACCGAGATCGAATCTGATCTGGAAAAACTGACCAGCGGCCGATAAGTTTCGACTCCCGCCGCGTTCGGTTGATATAAAAAAAGGTCAGGTGAATAACCTGACCTTTTTTATTGCCGCTGCGACATGAAAGCTTATTTAAGCAGCTGGCCCCATTTTTCAGCCCAAGGAACCGCCACGGTTTCCGGCTCGGCGGTTTCCATGGCATCAATTTCCAGCAAATCGCCAAGACGCGATGCACCCTGCTCTTGCAGCAAATCATCCATTTTATGGCCGCCGCCGCAGAAGTGATCGTAGCTGCTGTCGCCCAGAGCAATTACCCCGTAGCGCAGTTCAGGCTGATAACCGACGGTGTCGCGGATAGCCTCAAACAGCGGCTTGATGCTGTCCGGCAGGTCGCCCTGTCCGGTGGTAGAGGTAATGACCAGGGCAAAATGGTGACGATAATATTGCCAGGCTTCCAATGTGCCTTCTTCGAACAGTTTCACCTGATGCCCTTGCTTCTTAAGAACAGTTTCAGCCTCTTCTGCTACCAGCAGCGCATTGCCGTAAACGGTGCCGACAAAAATACCAATCTCAGCCATGGTGTAATTCCCTCGTTAATCTAAAAGTCATTGAAAAATGGTTAGCTATCCTGACCGCAGTCGGCAGCAAACTCAACCCTTTCAAGTGCAGGGACACGCGCCTGCCACCCGAAACGCTCCACCAGATTTTGCCAGCGACTGTCCCACTTGGCGGTGATCTCCAGCATGTCACCCGTCACCGGATGAGGCAATTGCAGATGGCTGGCATGCAGCATTAAGCCGGGGCAGCCAAAGTGCTCGACCATGCCGCGGTTTTGCTTCAGGTCGCCGTGGGCGCTGTCACCCAAAATCGGATGGCGAAGGTGAGTCATATGGCGGCGCAGCTGGTGCTTGCGGCCGGTCTCCGGTTTAAGCTCAACCAAGCTGTAGCGCGCCGTGTCGTAACGCCCAACCGGCACGGGCATCTCCACCTGCGCCAACACGCGATAATGGGTCACCGCAGGCTGAGGGGCCTTGTCAGGGTTGGAGAACTTGTCAGCAATCTTGTCCAGCTCTTCGGTCAGAGGATAATCCAGCGTGGCGTCTTCAGCCACATAGCCGCGCACCACCGCGTGGTAAGTCTTATTCATTTGGCGCGTTTCGAGCTGCTGCGACAGCAGTCGGGCGACCTCGCTGGAGAGTGCGAACAGCAGCACGCCCGAGGTCGGCTTATCCAGTCGATGCACGGTAAACACATGCTGACCAATTTGATCGCGCAACGTTTGCATCGCAAAAACGGTTTCATGTTTGTCCAGCCAGCTACGATGAACCAACATGCCAGCGGGCTTGTTCACCGCCACCAGATGCTCGTCCTGATACAAAATTTCCAGCATGTCAGTCTTCTATATTCAGCAAATCGTCCAGACGCTGCAGCTCAGCCAGCAGGGAGTGAGCCTCAGGCAAGGCGACTTCGAAATAAGGCGTAATCGCAAAGCGGGTCGGTAAATCGGCTTCGGCGGCCAATAAAGCAAACATCCTTGGTACCAGCACCCATTGCAGCCACTGCTCGGCATTCATGGTGTCGACGGAGAAAGGCTCAACGCTGTCAAAGGCTTCCGCCTCGGGTGGCACTTCGCTCCACAGGTCCAGCCGACGCATAGCCTGTTCAATATCGTGTAAAATATGGCGAACCTGATTTTCTGTACTTTCTGAACTCATCGCACTCTCTCTGCATTCATTATTTGTGGGCGTCAAAGGCTCTCACAATGTGGCAAAGCATAGCATTGAAGCCGTAAGGCCCCAACTGCCAGCTATGCCCCTTCTAAGCTTATCGCTAATTCTTATCTATAGGTTTTTCATACTGGTACTTAGCGTGCTCTGCGGGCAAAATAATCCAACTTTACATAACTTGACGCTAACTATGCCTGCCCAACACTCCAAAAAAGCCCACGCCACCCCGGCCAAAGCGATGATTGCCTCCGTCACTGGCTACGCCATGGATGGTTTCGACCTATTAATTCTCGGATTTATGCTACCCGCCATCGCCACAGAGCTGGGCCTGACCTCATCTCAAAGCGGTTCACTGGTCACCTGGACGCTAATAGGTGCCGTGCTCGGCGGCGTGATCTTCGGGCCAATCAGCGATCGCTTTGGCCGCATTCGCGTTCTGACCTTCACAATTTTGATGTTTTCCCTGTTTACCGGCCTGTGCGCTATCGCTCAGGGGTACTGGGATTTGCTGGCCTACCGCACCTTGGCGGGCGTTGGCCTAGGCGGGGAGTTTGGTATTGGCATGGCGTTAATCGCCGAGGCTTGGCCTGCTGAGAAGCGTAACCGGGCTTCGGCTTACGTCGGCATGGGCTGGCAGCTTGGTGTCTTGCTTGCGGCCTTCCTGACGCCGCTGCTGCTGGGCGTTATTGGCTGGCGCGGCATGTTCTTGGTCGGCTTACTGCCTGCCCTTGCCTCCTTCTTAATTCGCCGGACCATGGGCGAGCCAGAAGAGTTCGTCAAACATGCCAGCAAAGCGCCGACGGAATCGCTGTTTAGCCGGGTCAAATTGCTGTTCAAAGATCTGCCGACCACCAAAGCCAGCATTGGCATTCTGATCCTCTGCTCGGTGCAGAATTTTGGCTATTACGGGCTGATGATCTGGATGCCAAGCTACCTGTCGAAGAACTTCGGCTTCTCGCTGAACAAATCGGGCCTGTGGACCGCCGTGACGGTGATTGGCATGACGTTCGGCATCTGGCTGTTCGGCGTGCTGGCGGATCGTTTCCCGCGCTGGAAAATCTTCCTGATTTACCAAATCGGCGCGGTGCTGATGGTAGTGTGCTACGCCCAGCTCACCGATCCTACGGCGATGCTGTTCGCCGGTGCCGTGATGGGGATGTTCGTCAATGGCATGATTGGGGGATATGGCGGTTTGATATCAGACACTTATCCGGTAAATGTTCGCGCTACGGCACAAAATATCTTGTTTAACGTCGGGCGGGGCGTGGGCGGTTTCGGGCCACTGGTGATAGGCATGCTGGTGTCGCAAGTCTCCTTCACCGCCGCCATCAGCTTGCTGGCAGCCATCTACCTGTTAGATATCTATGCGACTTTATTCTTGCTGCCAAAGCGCCAAGGTAAAGAAGATGCGCTGGGCGCTATTGGGTAAGTTATTGGCAAATAGGCACTGAGAAGGCAACTGCCTGAGCCGCTGAACAGGGCTTGGGCAGAGAAATGCGCGGCTAAAACGAGAAGATGTTGAAAGCAGAAGATAGAGACAAAAAGTTGGGGGCACTGTTTGCACAGTGCCCCCGGTTCGTTTTATAGCAATCCAGCTACCTAAGTGCTCCCTGCTCAATCCCTGAAAACTTTTCCTTTGGTTATCCTAACCAGCCATCCTTTGCATCGTCCAACTTTCATCCTGACGAGTCTTCCTGATATCTTCCTGATATTGATCCTTTAGTCTTCCTGACCCACTCGTTATCCTTTCCGAGCTCTCAATCTCCGTCCTGGAGGTGTCCCTTGTTTCGTCCTGAAACATCCTAGCATGCTCCGATGCTGTCCTGACTCGTCCTGAGCCTATCCCCTACTTTATGAAACAGCCATCATCCTAATGTTCTGTCTCATGTCATCCTTCGACACAGTTAGAATCGTCTATTTTGTGACGTCGAACAAGGTAGCTTGTGAGACAAATGATAGCTAAGTAACTATCACTCATGGGCAACCACAACCTAACTAATTGTTATTTAAAGGTTGTGCTAATGGACTGGAGAAATAGCGCGAACGATTAAACGACATATCTTACAGGCTGTGTGAGAGATCTCTCACACGCTTGTGAGCCAATTGGCTTGAATCAACTGTCTGACTTAATCCGGAAAAGCAGGAGAAAGCCCTGCTAAAAACTCTGACAACGTAGGTGCCAGCAGAGTTCGCTTCTTGCTACCAAACTGTTCCAGCACCACCTCGCCGCTAACATTGCACAGCGAAACCATGCTCATTTCGGAGTCAGTGGTAGCCAAGAAAATGGTCGGTGTGAGTTTTAACCGCTTCTGAGTCACCAGATGGCCAATCAGGTTTTCTTGCAGACGAGTGAAGTCTTCCGGGCTCCAAACCTGCAGCAGAGTTAGGCGCTGGTCCTGCCATTTAGCCGACATATCCCCGGCAAACTGCGTGGTATAAAACGCGTGAGCTTCAGGGCGCAGCTGCAAGTCGAGCGCGCGCTCCACGTTGGCTAATGTCTCTTCAGGGCTGAAAACCTGGGTCAGCCAGTAGACGGCAGTGTCGCTGCTTTTCACTACGCAGGGGGAGTCAACGCCCAGCAGATCCTCGCTCGACGGAGGGAAACCTGTCTCTTGCTGCCAAAAATCCACATAACGCTGGGTAAACTCACGTAATGCTACAGAAACATCTGAAGCCATAAATTCTCTCATCTTCATACCGGGCTAAGTTAAACTAGCGTGAAAGGTTTTCTCATATTCTATTGTACCCAGAACTTAGACTAAGGTGACAGCATGTCCTTATATCAGGATAATCCCGCCCTCTCGCAGCTGACATTGGGCAAATCAACGCCTTATCGCGACCAGTATGACGCGTCGCTGCTGCAAGCCGTTCCGCGCAGCATGAACCGCGAGCCTTTGGGGCTGTTCCCCGACAATTTGCCGTTTCACGGCGCGGATATCTGGACACTCTACGAATTGTCCTGGCTCAACGACAAAGGCTTGCCGCAGGTGGCGGTAGGTGAGATTAGCCTGAATGCCAACAGCATTAATCTGATCGAATCCAAAAGCTTTAAGCTGTACCTGAACAGTTTCAACCAGACCAAATTCGCCAGCTGGGACGTGGTGTTAGAGACATTAACTCGTGATCTCAGCGCCTGCGCCGAAGGGGACGTCAGCGTCACCCTCACTCGCCTTGAAGACGTGGAAGGCAGTCCGGTTGGCCGTTTTGCCGGTGAGTGCATCGACAATCAAGACATCACCATCAACAGCTACGAATTCAGCACCGATTATCTGGCACAAGCCGCCGGTGATGAGATGGTCGAAGAGTCGCTGGTCAGCCACTTGCTGAAATCCAACTGCCTGATCACCCATCAGCCCGACTGGGGCTCGGTGCAAATTCATTATCGCGGGCCGAAAATCAATCGCGAAGCCTTGCTGCGCTATCTGGTTTCTTTCCGCAATCACAATGAATTTCATGAGCAGTGTGTTGAACGCATCTTCAACGACATCATGCATTTCTGCACGCCTGAAACATTAGCGGTTTATGCTCGTTACACGCGTCGCGGCGGTTTAGACATTAACCCGTGGCGATCCAACTTCCCGTTCACTCCTGCAACGGCTCGCCTTGTCAGACAATAATGCGAGATGCCGCTCAAGAACTAACCTAACAGTCAGCTTGAGTTGGTAAAAGCCGGAGGACGAGGTTACTGTTAATTCTGAAGGCGTTACGCGGCGTATCTCATCGCCACGGCGCCTTCGGAATCAGCTAAATATTCCTGCCATCAGGATCCGGCACGCCGCAAAAAGCGAGATCCCAAAAATCATGTGCAGCCTTTCTGCCGGCAGAAGTGAATACCGCCCATCGGGCGTAAAGGAGCAACTTTGATCACACATATCAGCCCGTTGGGCTCAATGGATTTGTTGTCGCAGTTGGAAGTCGACATGCTCAAACGCACTGCGAGCAGCGACCTGTACCGCCTGTTCCGCAATTGCTCACTCGCCGTGCTCAACAGCGGCAGCCAGACTGACAGCAGTAAAGAGCTGCTCGATCGCTACGAAAGCTTCGATATCAACGTGTTACGGCGCGAGCGCGGCGTGAAGCTGGAGCTGGTAAATCCGCCAGAAGATGCCTTTGTCGATGGCCGAATTATTCGTTCTCTGCAAGCCAACCTGTTCGCCGTGCTGCGCGATATCCTGTTTGTAAACGCGCAGATCGCCAACAATAATCGTTTCGAAAACTTCGACAAAGAGAACTCCGTCCACCTGACCAACATGGTGTTTTCTATCCTGCGTAACGCCCGGGCGCTGCATCTGGATGAAGACCCTAACATGGTGGTTTGCTGGGGCGGTCACTCTATTAATGAAGTGGAATACCAGTATGCGCGCAACGTCGGCAGCCAATTAGGCCTGCGCGAACTGAATATCTGCACCGGCTGTGGGCCGGGCGCGATGGAAGCCCCAATGAAAGGCGCGGCGGTAGGCCACGCGCAGCAGCGTTATAAACTCGGCCGCTTTATCGGCATGACCGAGCCATCAATCATCGCGGCAGAGCCACCTAACCCGTTGGTTAATGAACTGATTATCATGCCAGATATCGAAAAACGCCTTGAGGCGTTCGTGCGTATAGCGCATGGCATCATCATCTTCCCTGGCGGCGTGGGCACGGCCGAAGAGTTGCTGTATCTGCTGGGTATTCTGATGAATCCGGAAAACAGCGACCAAGTGCTGCCACTGATTCTGACCGGGCCGAAAGAGAGCGCCGACTACTTCAACGTGCTGGACGCCTTCATCAAAGACACGCTGGGTGAAGAAGCCCGCAAACACTACACCATCATCATTGATGATCCGGTGGAAGTGGCGCGCCAAATGAAGCGCGCGATGCCATTGGTGAAAGAGAATCGTCGCAACAGTGGCGATGCTTACAGTTTCAACTGGTCGATTCGTATCGCGCCGGACCTGCAAATGCCGTTTGAGCCGAACCACGAAAACATGGCCGCGCTGAATCTCTACCCGGACCAGCCACCCGAAGAGCTGGCCGCCGCGCTGCGCCGAGCCTTCTCGGGGATTGTGGCAGGTAACGTGAAAGAGTTCGGCATCCGTGAAATCGAGAAACATGGTCGTTTCAAGCTGCACGGCGACCCGGCATTAATGAAGAAAATGGACAGCCTGCTGCAAGGTTTCGTCGCCCAGCACCGTATGAAGCTGCCGGGCAGCGCCTATATTCCTTGCTATGAAATCTGCGCCTGACGCTAAGTGACGCGCAGATTTAAGGGAAACGTAGGGCGGCGCGAGTCGCCCTACTTATTGATGGAATCAATCTGACTATGGCTATACATCTGCTAATTATTGACGCGCTGAATCTCATTCGACGCATCCATGCCGTTCAAGGCTCCCCTTGCTTACTGACCTGCCAAAACGCCGTGGGTCAGCTAATTCAACACGTGCAGCCCACCCACGCCGTGGCCGTGTTTGATGAAGACGATCGCAACGACAGCTGGCGTCACCAGTGCCTTCCCGATTACAAGGCGGGCCGCTCCCCCATGCCGGAGAACCTGTTTGCCGAGATGCCGAGCCTGAAAGAAGGCTTTGCCGCGCGCGGTGTGGCCTGCTGGCACTCCGCGGGGAATGAAGCCGATGATTTGGCCGCCACGCTAACCGCCAAGGTGGCGGGGAGTGGGCATCAGGTGACCATCGTGTCGACCGACAAAGGCTACTGCCAGCTGCTGGCGCCTAATGTGCAAATCCGCGATTACTTCCAAAAGCGCTGGCTTGATATGCCTTTCGTGCAAGAGACGTTTGGCGTATTGCCGCAACAGCTCACCGACTATTGGGGACTGGCGGGCATTAGCAGCAGTAAGATCCCCGGCGTTCCCGGTATCGGCCCCAAGGCAGCGGTCATGCTGCTATCGCAGGCCGGAAGCTTAGACGCGCTGTATGACAATCTCGAGGCTGTACCAGAGAAGTGGCGGACCAAACTGCTCGAGCATCGCGATTTAGCCTATGCCTGTAAGCGCGTCTCCACGCTGCAAACTGATTTAGCTCTCAGCGGCAACCTGCAACAGCTGCGTTTGCCTGGCTGATGCCGCGCCAATAAAAAAACGCCGGGCTGCACCAGCACCGGCGTTTTGCGCACTATTGCCTGAAAACGGCCTCAGGCCAGAGAGCTAATTAATGGTCGCGCTCATCGCGACGCCCACCCACGGCGGACCAGAAGCGGCGCACGTGCACTGTCACTTCTTCACGGTCATGGTAGAGCTGCTTGGCGTGGATCTCAGCGTTGATGCCGTTTTCTTCCAGACGCTCTTTGATACGTTCGAGAATGTTTGACACTTCCTCATAACGCTTTTTCATTGGCAGCTTCAGGTTGAAAATAGTTTCGCGGCACCAGCCGTTAATCAGCCAGTCACACATCAAAGCCGCGACTTTCGCTGGCTTCTCAACCATGTCACACACCAGCCAGTAGTTTTTGGTACTGGTCGATTTGTAGCGGAAACCGTCTTCACGCAGGTGAATAACCTGCCCGGTGTCCATCAGGCTAGGCGCCATCGGGCCGTTATCAATCGCCGTCACCATCATGCTGCGCTGCACTAACTGGTAAGTCCAACCGCCGGGACAAGCCCCGAGGTCTACCGCGTACATGCCGCTGGCGAGACGCTCATCCCACTCATCCGCAGGAATAAAGACGTGGAACGCCTCCTCCAGTTTGAGGGTTGAACGGCTTGGTGCCTCGGATGGGAATTTCAGACGCGGAATGCCCATATAGAATGGCGAGTTGTTGTTACTGTAGGAATAGCCGACGTAGCAGCAGCCCGATGCAATAAAGAATACGTGGACTACCGGGCGCAGAGGGTTCTCCTTTTTGCCCAAAATGCGCTGTTCGCGCATGGCGGAACGCAGCGGCACGGTAAGCTTACGGCAGAACTTGGTCAGCTCTTTGCTTTCATTAGTGTCAGGCACTTCGACACGCAGTTCGCCGCCGTTAGTAATAACCCCGTGCAGCATACCGACGATAGGCGATACGCGATCTTCCGGCGGCAGGTCTTTCAGCAGCTCACCCACGACGATCAGCTGGCGAGCGAAAATCAGCTCGCGGAAAGGCAAGTCGCGCGCCAGACGGTCGGCGTCTTCCGGCTGATAGCATTCGAACAGCACATAACCACTGTCTTCTTTCACGCGGGCAAAGCCGAAGATTTCCATCTGGGCGGCTTTGGCGGTAATTTCGGCCGCACACTCTTTTTCGAAACCAGAGCGGCAGTAGAGAGCAACTTTATTCATGGCGTTTTGCCTTATTATTCAGACGCAAAGCGCCGATCAACATCAGTATCCAGCCGATCAGGAAGAAGGTTCCACCGATCGGAGTGACAAACACAAATAACCTTAAATGCGACAGCGCCAGACAGTAGAGACTGCCACTAAACAGCACTGTTCCTAGCGCCAGGCAGGCGCTGCTCCAGTAAAACCACAGGTTGCGCTGGCGCTGCATTGCAACACCAAGCACCAACACGGCCAGCGTGTGCACACTCTGGTAGGTTAAACCGGTTTGAATCCAGGCCATTTCGGCCGGTCCGAGAGATTTACTCAATATATGTGCGCCAAACGCACCAAAGGCAACATAGACAAAGCCGCTGATGGCGGCAAAAATCAACATTGAACGACTGGTCATGGGACGTTACCTGTTCTCGTTGTTAGTGGGTGATTCACGTTCAAGCCTGATCGTATCGAAAGCGTAGTTTTTCTTGTTCACTCGCCGCCCGTGCGAGTATCCACTGACGAAAGGCGGCTATTTTACCCAGTTCTGCCTGACTGTCATGACAAACCAGATAAAAAGCATTTTTACTGATTAACACCTCGTTGAAGGGGCATACCAAACGCCCTGCTTCAATCTCGGTTTGCGCCATCACGTTGTTAGCCAGCGCAATGCCCTGCCCGTGAACGGCGGCCTGCACTACCATGGCGCTATGGCTGAAAATCGGCCCTTGCTGCACATTAATATGCTGCAAACCAAGCTGTTTGGTGTAAGCCAGCCAGTCGCGACGAGAAGCATCATGCAGCAGCGTGTGGTGCGCCAAATCTTCCGGCAGCTTCAGCGGTTTATCGCCGAGCAGCAGCGAAGGCGCACAGACCGGCAGCAGATATTCGGCATACAAACGTTCGGCGCGCAGCCCCGGCCAGTTTCCCCGACCGTGGAAAATCGCCACATCCACGTCGTCGGCCAGTTTATCCTCTTCACGGTCAACGGCTTGAATACGAACGTCAATTCCCGGATAAGCTGAGTTAAAGCCAGACAAACGCGGAACCAGCCACTGAATAGCAAAACTTGGCGGCAAACTGACGGTCAACGCGCCTTTAGCACTTCGTGCCTGAAGCTTACGGGTAGCTTCGTTAAGAGCAGAGAATATCTCTTTGATATCCAGATAATAACTCTGCCCTTCTTCGGTCAAGAGCAGCGAACGATTGCGGCGACGAAACAGTTTTAAGCCTAAAAAGTCCTCAAGTGACTTGATCTGGTGGCTTACTGCCGCTTGCGTCACAAATAGCTCTTCCGCCGCTTTAGTAAAACTAAGGTGGCGTGCCGCTGCGTCAAAAACGCGCAGAGAGTTGAGAGGTGGTAAACGTTTTGACATTGAGTGGATACTTATTATTCGCCGGTCAGCAAAGCGCTTCACCGTGGATTTTACTATTAGTTTTTTTAATCCGAGACATTATAAATTGTCCGTTGAGGATGTACAGGCAAAAACCTATAGTGGCGCCACTTCCTAGGCCGGAACGAAAAGTAAATTGGTATGAGGATGCTGAAATACTTTTGGCTTGTGGTTGTGATGTTGTGTTTGCAATTGTCTGGCAATCCAGACGCGTAGCTTAAATGCTACAAATTTTCACTTCCTGTACATTACCCTGTCTGTCCAAAGTGATTTTTTAGCACCGCATTTTGCGGTGCTTTTTTTTGCCTGTCGATAGCATTCTGCGCCAACGCGCAACCTTTACAGATCCCTTGCGTTTTAGCCTTTTAAAAGTACCGACACTATAAAATAACAAAACCGGCAGCATCCTAAGATGGCCGGTTTTGTCGATGGGCATTTTCATGCCACTTTCAGCAAGAGCGCTTCCCGTATTGGAAAGACTCGACTAAGGATTAGTTACCTTTAGCCATCTCTTTCACTTCAGCTTTGTTGATCTGCTGTTTGTTGCCATACGCATCGGTATAGCTGATCATACCTGTATCGTCATCGGTACTTGGCTTCCCTTCTGCAACGATTGTACGACCATCATTGGTATGCATAACATAGTTGCTTGAACACGCAGCAAGAGTACAAGTCAGCAGTACGGCTGAAACTACGGCGGCGATCTTTTTCATCATAGACTCCTTGTTATACCCAAAGTTTTTGGCACTGCTGAAAACAACGTTACAGCGCCAAGTACGAAGGGGATAGATTAAAATGCTTTAGTTGCCAGATAAGTCATCTGACTAATTCTTCTAGCCTTCGTAATTCAGCATAACAAGCTTCTGGTATATTTCCACGGTAACCATTCCTAAAATGAATAAATGCGGAGTACCAGCGGGGATAATTTTCATGTTTTTCAGCCGATTTAAGAGATTTACTTCACTATGACTGATTTCGACCTTTCCGCTTTTCGTGAGAATTTTCCGTCACTTACGCACGGAGGATGCTATCTGGATAGCGCTGCAACCGCGCTGAAGCCGCAAAATGTAATAAATGCAACTTTGAAATTTTATTCTCAAGAAGGCGCGACGGTTCATCGCAGTCAGCACCGCGCTGCTCAGTCTTTAACCGAAAAATATGAAAAAGCGCGGTCGCGCGTCGCGCGTCTGATCAATGCGTCGACAGCAGAAAATATCGTCTGGACCCGAGGCACCACCGAGTCAATTAATCTGCTGGCGCAGAGCTATTTTGCTCCGCGCCTACAGCCCGGCGATGAGATTATTGTCAGTCAGGCCGAGCATCACGCCAACCTGATCCCCTGGCTGATGCTGGCAGAACGCTGTCATGCCAAGGTGGTGACATTACCTCTTAACGCCCAATTTATGCCCGATGCCGAAGCCCTGCCCGCGCTGCTCAACAGCAAAACGCGTCTGGTGGCGATTGGGCAGATGTCCAACGTGACCGGGGGAATGCCCCAGCTCGAGCGCATTATCAGTTTGGCCCATGCCAACGGCGCTCTGGTGGTGGTGGACGGCGCGCAGGGCGTGGTTCACAGCGCGGCGGACGTGCAGGCTATGGACATCGACTTCTATGCTTTCTCTGCCCATAAGCTCTACGGCCCGACCGGCATTGGCGTGCTGTATGGTAAAACCGAGCTGCTCGAGGCGATGCAGCCCTGGCACGGCGGCGGGAAAATGCTCACTCAGGCCTCCATGCAGGGCTTTACGCCGCAGAAGGTTCCCCAGCGTTTTGAAGCAGGCACGCCGAATATCGCGGGCGTTATCGGCTTTGACGCCGCGCTTGAATGGCTAGAAACTATTGATACGGCTGGCGGCGAAAAGTACGCGCAGCACTTGGCTACGCTGGCTGAACAGCAATTGGCGCTATTGCCGGGTTTTCGCAGTTTCCGCTGCCAAAACGCGTCTATATTAGCTTTTGATATTGCCGGCGTACACCACAGCGACTTGGTCGCGCTGCTGGCCGAGCAGGGTATCGCGCTGCGCGCTGGGCAGCACTGCGCACAGCCGTTGATGGATGCCATGGGGGTCAGTGGCACATTACGCGTCTCTTTCGCGCCTTATAATACGCAAAATGATGTCGAACGCCTGATCGCTGCGGTGAAGTACGCCTTGGAGCTACTCGCCGATTAACCCATTGATATTAAGCCGAATAAAGAGAATTAACATGTTAGCGCCCCATCCTTTTGGACATGAGATCACCCCCCAGTCGCTGTCCGAGACATTCTCCGGCCTGCGCCAGTGGGAGGATCGTTATCGCCAGCTGATCTTATTGGCGAAAAGAGTCCCCGCGCTGGATCCCCAGCTCAAAACTGCCGACATAGAGCTTTCGGGTTGTGAAAATCGGGTATGGCTGGGGGGCGAACTGGCGGAAAACGGCGGGATGCATTTCTACGGTGACAGCGAAGGCCGCATTGTCAAAGGCCTGCTGGCGGTAATACTGACCACGGTGGAAGGCAAGACGCCAAAGGAGATCCTGGCGAGTGACCCTCTGGCGCTGTTCGACACCTTGGGGCTGCGCGAACAGTTAAGCACTAGCCGGGCCAGTGGCCTTTCCGCTCTGGCCGAAGGCGTCTTGGCACTGGCTCGCCAACACGCCTGACTGACCGGCTTTACGCCATCACACAGCCTTAAGCGGCGGCCTGCTGGCGCTGCGCTTTGGCCATCATCTTCTTCAACACGTGCGACACGGCGACAAAACCGAAGGTGGCGGTCACCATGGTGGCGGCACCAAATCCGGACGCACAGTCCATCCGCTTCGGCCCTTCTGCCGTGGCCCGTGATGCACACACGCTGCCGTCGGCCTGCGGGTACATCAGCGGCTCACTAGAGAACACGCAGTCAATCCCCAGCTTACCTTTGCTGTTTTTCACCACGCCAAAATCGTTCTTCAGGCGCTCGCGCAGTTTTGCCGCCAGCGGGTCTTGAATGGTTTTCGCTAAATCCACGACCGCGATTTGGGTTGGGTCGATTTGTCCGCCCGCCCCGCCGGTGGTAACCACCGGGATTTTGTAGCGGCGGCAGTAAGCCAAAAGCGCAGCTTTGGGGCGCACACTGTCAATCGCATCAATGACATAGCTGAAATCGCGATTCAGCATTTCCGCCACATTTTCTGGCGTAATGAAATCATCAATGCAGGTGACTTTGCACTCAGGGTTAATCGCCAAAATGCGCTCAGCCATGACTTCGGTTTTCGCCTTCCCGACATTCTCACGCAGCGCGTGAATTTGGCGGTTGGTGTTGGTCACGCAGACATCGTCCATATCAATCAAGGTGATAGTGCCAATGCCGGTACGCGCCAATGCTTCAGCGGCCCACGAACCCACCCCGCCGATCCCAATCACACAGACGTGAGCCTGGGAGAACAGCGTCAATGCCTGCTGGCCGTAAAGGCGCGCAGTGCCGCCAAAACGCTGTAAATAGGCATCGGAGTAAGCTGCTGTCATGACGGATTAACCTCTGTACTTGCTTTAAAATTCAAGGGAATGGCTTCTGAATCAGAAAAACAAAGCAGCCCGGAGGCTGCTTTTGATGGACTATTTTAACTCAATTAGGCGCGAAGCCGAAATAATGCTACTTCAACAAGAAGGAACCACCGTTGCTGCTCGCCGCCGGAGCCGGAGCCAAGGTGGTCGCCGGGCCGGATGACGCGCCTGCGGCGTTATAAGCAGTAAATAGCGGCTGTCCGCTCTGTGCTGATTTCAGCACCCACACGCGACCATAGTGATTGTAGAAGCCCGCCGAGTGGCCTGCATCCGGGCCAATCCCTTGATACATATCGAAATGCTGGCCTTTAATTGCCCCGCCGACATCCAGCGCCACCATCAAGCGCATATGGTATTTGCCGGTGAATTTGCCTTTGTTGTCCAACTCAGGCACTTCCGCCAACAAGGTGGAACCTGCCGGGATCAGCGAACGGTCAGAAGCCACCGAAGCCTTAGCAATCAACGGGATACCGCTCGCACCGCGAACTGGCGTGAAAGGTTCTGGTTTGAAGAAAACGAAAGAAGGATTCTGCTCAAGCAGCTCGCGAACTTGCGCTTCGCTATGAGTATCGGCCCATTGACGAATCGCCTGCATCGACATGTTTTCACGCGCCACTTCGCCACGGTCAATCAGCACTTTGCCGATACTGCGGTAAGCATGACCGTTTTTGCCGGCATAGCCAAAGAAGGTCAATGGGCGACCATCGCCATAATCGACATAACCACTGCCCTGAACTTCCATCATGAAGTTGTCCATCAGCGAGTTGGTATAGGCAATGACGTAGTTATCGCTCAGCGCGCCGGAGTAAATTGAAGCGCGATCCGGCAGGCGACCGCGTTTTGGCGGCATGCGATATAAAGGATATTGGAACTCACCCTGACGGGTGTAGCGTGCCTGCAGCACCGGCGTGTAGTAGCCGGTCAATTGCACGTTACCGAAGTTGTCAGCGCCTTCCATCTGATAAGCGCTGATGCCGTATTGGCTCAGCGTGCGGGTATCAGCACCGGCGCGGAGCCACTGCTCCACGGCCTGAAAAGTCGTATTATTTCTACCGTATAGCGTGGAAGAGGCGTATTGCACTTCCATCACCTGACTAGCGTAATCTTTGGCATTCACCGGTTTGCCCGTGGCGTTCGGCTCATTCACATACTCGAGCGCATTTTCCAGTCGACCATCTTTATACTGCTGCCCGCGATCGGTCGGTCTGGATGAACAGCCCGCCAATATCGCGATGACCAGACCACTCAGCAGATATTTACTCCAACGTCCTTTCATTATTGCCGCGCTCTCTTGCTTTCAGGGGGAAACTACCGCCAAAACGATAACAAAGGCCCTATCAGAAAGGAATTGCCACCATCGAAAAAAATGAATTCGATCGGGCTGTTTAAAAAGCCATCAGAGTGTATAAAAAGCAGTTAAACAGGCGGTTTATCACATTAATTTGGAAAAAAGGGTTGCACGAAATCTCACGCAGCGTATAGTTCGCCCTCATCGGACGCGGGGTGGAGCAGCCTGGTAGCTCGTCGGGCTCATAACCCGAAGGTCGTCGGTTCAAATCCGGCCTCCGCAACCAACTTAATGCAGATGTAAAAGCTTAAGTGGAATGAAAGACTTACCGATGAAGTAGTACAGCAATGACGGACGCGGGGTGGAGCAGCCTGGTAGCTCGTCGGGCTCATAACCCGAAGGTCGTCGGTTCAAATCCGGCCTCCGCAACCAATTGCAGTATGGATGGGAAGTAAAAAAAGCAGTACATTGTAGTGACGGACGCGGGGTGGAGCAGCCTGGTAGCTCGTCGGGCTCATAACCCGAAGGTCGTCGGTTCAAATCCGGCCTCCGCAACCAACTACAAATCAGCATAAAAGAAAGAACAACAGACACCTTAACGGGTGTTTTTTTGTTTCTGGCGTCTGGAAATTCTTTCAGCCGATCAAAAAAGGCCAGCGATGTTCTCCACTGACCTTCTTATTCGTAAAGCCTTAGCCCATCACCTTCTGACCGACATGCCGCCATCGGCAAAATAGGCCTTGATGCCCGCCAGTATGGACTCCGCCACCTTCTGCTGGAAGTGACTGGTCTTCAGCTTGCGCTCCTCTTCCACATTACTGATAAACGCCGTTTCCACCAGAATGGAAGGAATGTCTGGCGCTTTCAGTACTGCAAATCCGGCCTGATCGACCTTGTTCTTATGCAGATGATTGATTTTGCCCATGCGCGTCAGCACCTCTTTACCAAACTTCAGGCTGTCGCTGATGGTGGCGGTCTGCACCAAATCGAACATGGTGTGGTCGAGATAGCGGTCGCCGCTTTTACTCACGCCGCCGATTTGATCGGACTCATTCTGGGTCTGCGCCAGAAAACGCGCCGCGGCGCTGGTCGCCCCTTTGGTCGATAAAGCGAAAACCGAAGATCCACGGGCGGCACGGTTGGTAAAGGCATCGGCGTGAATCGACACAAAAAGGTCTGCCCGCAGCTTTCTCGCCTTAGCGACCCGGACTTTCAAAGGGATGAAGACGTCTTCGTTGCGCGTCATGTGCACCTTCATGTTCGGCTCGCGCTGAATCAGTTTCTGCAACTTGCGGGCAATCAGCAGAACGATATCTTTCTCACGGGTCTTATATTTGCCAATGGCACCGGGGTCTTCCCCGCCGTGCCCCGGATCGAGCATGATGATCAACGGCCGCTCGCGCCCCGCTTTGCCATCTTTGGCCGTCTCCGGCGGCAGGGTTCGCGCCACATCGCCCCTGTTGTAATCTTCCAGCAATGCCAATAGAGGATCATCCTCCGCGCTCACTGCCCCCTCTTGCGGGTAGAGATCCACCACCAAGCGGTTGTGAATTCCGGCAACCGGCTTAAGAGTGAAAACGTGCGGGTTAATCTGCTTTTTCAGCTCCATCACCAGCCTAATCGTCGTTTTATCAAACTGGCCTACTCTGGCCTGTTTGATAAAAGGATCATTTTGCTGGATCTGCTTACCTACGCCCTTAAGCACGCTATTGAGGTGGACACCTTCAATATCGATAACCAGCCGATGAGGATTGGTGAGAGTGAAATGCTTATATTTCAGCGGGGTACTGGACTCTAGCGTCAGGCGAGTATAGGAAGAAGCGGGCCAGACGCGCACGGCAACCACTTGTGAACTGGCGGCAAAACCCACCCGGCTGACGCTGAGCATCCACGAAGCAGCTACGCTTTGTAACAGGCGTCTTCGGCCAAAATTGTGATTATCGTCAGTCATGCAGTCTCAAAGGTAAGGGCTCAAAATGAGCAAAAAACAAAACAGCCAAAAAGGCTCAATAGGAAAATTCTAACGAATCGACTCCCCCCTGTCATTCATAAACGGGATTGGCTAAATTTTAAGCTTGTTGATGGTTTGTGAACAAAAAGAGAGATTTCTTACTTGCCACATCGACATAAAAGAATAAAAATACAGAAATTACGAATAAAAATTCAAATGAGGTTTTGCCGTGAAGGAACGTAGTACTGAATTGGTTCAGGGTTTTCGCCACTCGGTTCCCTACATTAATGCACACCGTGGCAAAACGTTCGTTGTCATGCTGGGCGGCGAAGCCATTGAGCATGAGAACTTTACCAACATCGTCAATGATATCGGGCTGTTACACAGTCTGGGCATTCGTTTGGTGGTGGTTTACGGCGCTCGCCCGCAGATTGATGAAAATCTGGCGGAGCATAATTATGAACCTATCTACCATAAGAATACCCGCGTCACCGACGCCCGTACCCTCGAATTAGTCAAGCAAGCGGCGGGTTTATTGCAGCTCGACATCACCGCCCGCCTCTCCATGAGCCTGAATAATACGCCACTTCAGGGTGCGCATATTAATGTGGTCAGCGGTAACTTCATCATAGCCCAGCCTTTGGGGGTCGACGACGGTATCGACTACTGCCATACCGGCCGTATTCGCCGCATTGATGAGGAAGCGATCCACCGCCAACTCGACAGCAACGCCATTGTGCTGCTTGGGCCGGTTGCCGTTTCCGTTACGGGTGAAAGCTTCAACCTGACCTCCGAAGAGGTGGCGACCCAGCTTGCAATCAAATTGAAAGCAGAAAAAATGATTGGCTTCTGCTCGTCTCAGGGCGTGATCGACGAAGACGATAATATTATTTCGGAACTGTTCCCGAACGATGCGCAGGCTCGAATCGACACCATGGAAGCCAGTGGCGATTATCAGTCCGGCACCGTGCGCTTCCTGCGCGGGGCAGTCAAAGCCTGCCGCAGCGGCGTGCGCCGTAGCCATCTGATCAGCTATCAGGAAGACGGCGCCCTGGTTCAGGAGCTGTTCTCCCGCGACGGCATCGGTACGCAAATCGTGATGGAAAGTGCCGAACAGGTGCGCCGTGCGACAATTAACGATATCGGCGGCATTCTCGAGCTGATTCGCCCGCTGGAGCAGCAGGGTATTTTGGTTCGCCGCTCGCGCGAGCAGCTAGAGATGGAAATCGACAAATTCACCATTATCGAACGCGATAACCTGACCATCGCCTGCGCCGCGCTCTATCCGTTCCCGGAAGAGCGTATTGGCGAAATGGCCTGCGTGGCGGTGCACCCCGACTATCGCAGCTCGTCACGCGGCGAAATGCTGCTGAAACGCGTCGCCAGTCAGGCGAAGCAAATGGGGCTGGATCGCCTGTTTGTGTTAACCACTCGCAGCATCCACTGGTTCCAGGAGCGCGGTTTCCAGCCGGCTGAAGTAGACGTCCTGCCAATCCAGAAACAGGAAATGTACAACTATCAGCGCCGCTCCAAAATTCTGCTGACCGAGCTTTAAAGCAGGGCTTACACTAGGTTAGTGATAAAAAATAACGGGGCTTCTCACGCGTAGAGAAGCCCCGTTTTGTTTTTACTACTCAGGATTGAGAGAGGACGACTCGCCCTGTTCGCTCAGCCGTTCCGCCAGCCCGCTGCGGCGGCGAGTTCGCGTGCGGGTCGCGATGTTGAACACCTTCTCACTGGCATAAAGCGACAACTGCTTTTTAGCTCGGGTAATGGCGGTATAGACCAACTCACGGGTTAGCACCGGCAGGAAATGGTTAGGCAGCACCAGCAGCGTGTGGTCAAACTCAGAGCCTTGAGACTTATGCACCGTCATGGCGTAAGCCGTTTCATGGGCTGGCAAGCGGCTCGGCTGCACGGATTTCACTTCACCGCCCGGAAGCTGGAAGTAGACCCTCAGCTCGCCACTTTCGCTTTGCAAGGCGATACCGATATCACCGTTGAATAACCCCAGCGCGCTGTCATTTCGACTGATCATCACCGGCCTGCCGGCATACCATTTCCCCGCCAGCACGGCAGGTCGGCGGATCAGCCCTTTGCGATTTAGCAGTTGTTCGATGCGCTCATTCAGCCCTTTTACGCCAAACGGTCCTTCGCGCAGCGCGCATAACACCTGAAAACGGCCAAAGTCCTGCAAAATGCTATCCGGCGATGCGCTGTGTCTGACGCCTTGGAGATAAGGAAGATAGCCCGCCACGCAGGCATCGAGAAGCGGCTGGAAATCCTCAGTTTCATTGAGCGGATAGCCCGTCACGTCCGGCAAGCCTTGCGCCAGCACGGCAGACGCGGCGGCGCTCTCCCCTGCATTGACGGCTTTCGCCAACTGACCAATACCCGACGCCGAATCAAACCGATAGCTGCGGCGCAGGAGGCACAAGCTATCGCGCACGCTGGCGGCGTTAGCCACTTCGGTTGGCGCGACAGGGCAGCCGGTCAAATAACTCAGTTGGGTGGCGCGCTCTGCGCTGTACCCCTGCTCTGCAAAGCGGCAGATATCTCCCAACACCGCCCCTGCTTCTACCGAAGCCAACTGGTCACGGTCGCCAAGGAAAATCACTCGCGCCTGCGCGGGCAGTGCTTCAATCAGCCGCGCCATCATCGGCAGGTCAACCATTGAGGCTTCATCCACCACCAGCACGTCAAGGTGCAGCGGATTCCCACGGTGGTAACGCATGCGCTGGCTGCCGGGCTGTGCGCCCAGCAATCGGTGTAATGTCGAGGCTTCAGCCGGGAAAGCGGCGCGCTCGGCTTCGCTAAGAGGTAAACGCAGACTGGCCTGCCCCAGAGAGTCGGTCAAACGCGCTGCCGCCTTGCCGGTGGGCGCGGCGAGTTGAATGCGCAGTTTCTGCTGCGGATAGAGCTGAACCAGCGCGGCTAATAGCTTGGCAACCGTGGTGGTTTTGCCGGTACCAGGCCCGCCGGAAATGATTGAAATCCGCCGCGTGGCCGCCACCGCCGCCGCGACTTTCTGCCAATCAATCTCGGCTGAGTCTGAGTGACCAAACAGGTCATCCAGAATCGTTTTAAGCCGCGTTTCATCCACGGTCAGTGGTGAAATGAGCGAGGCATCCAGACGTTTTTCAGCACTGAAGAAATCGGCGACCTCGCCCTCGCTCTGCCACATTCGCTGGAGATAAAGACGGTTTTCCTGCAAGACCATCGGCGTTGGCTGGCTGCCGTCGCTGACAGCTGCGTGGCGGTTTAATAGTGTCAGCCACTGCTCGGTATCCGGCTCACCGGCTGTTTTCCAAAGCTCAATAGCTAGCTGCGGATAACGACCGTCAAACAGGGAATCTGGGCTGAGCTGGTCCAAATGCAGGCACACGTGACCACTCCCCGCTTCACTGCTCAGGCAGGCGGCCGCCAGCATTAACGCGGCATATTCAGTCTCAGCCTGCGTTCCTCCGGCAATCATGCGGGCAAACTGCACATCCAGTGATCTCAACGCGCCTTGCAGTAAGGCTTGTTCGAACAGGGCATCAACCGCTGAGCCAATTTTCAATGTCGCAGAGCTATTCATAGCTGCCCCTCCAGCATCCTGGCCTGTTCAAGCATGGCTTCATCAGGGACAAACTCGCCTCTAAATAACAGGTCAAGGCACTCGATGAACTCCTGCGACGGGCGACGGCGAAAAACGCCATTACCCGGATGCTCCGGGTCGACGCCGCGCAGGAACAGGTAAATCACGCCGCCAAAATGGCGCTCATAGTCATAATCGGCCAGCCGATGGCCTAAATAGCGATGGAGCGCCAGCGTATAGAGCTGGTATTGCAGGTCATAGCGGTGCTCAGCCATCGCGCTTTCCATTGCTTCTTCGGTATAAGCACTACTGTCATCACCCAGCCAGTTGGACTTGTAATCGAGCAAGTAAAAACGCCCTTCCCAGAAGAATACTAAGTCGATAAAGCCTTTGAGCATGCCCTGCACCTGCTGGAAGTTAAGCGACGGGCAGCGGGCGGATAAACTGTCGAAATGTTTCACCACGGCGTTGAGTTGCGAAGCCTGAAGCAAGCTGTCGATAGGCAAGTAGAACTGCAATTCAGACTGCAATTTGCCTTGGTCAATCGCGCTGAGTTTCATCTGCGGCTCACCGAGCGGCGTGTTTAAAATGGCTTCAATCCAGGCTTTAAGCACGGGTAGCCACTCAGCATCAAGGCCCTGAGCTGTTAGCTTTTCCGTCAGCCATTGGTCATCAACCTCTGCGTCAAAGGCGATTTCCTCGAAAATGCTGTGCAGGAAGGTCCCGGGCGAAGCACCGCGCGGAAACGTGTGGGCATTCATTTGTGGCTCGACGGCCTCTTGCTGCTCACCCGCAGCTTCAACATCTAGCTTCGGCAGCAGGTCTTGCGCCAACGCCGTGCCGTGCTGCTGTAGGCCGGAGTAACTGGTGATGCGCCAGCTGTCTTGAATTTGGCGTTTCATTTGGCGTGCGGAAAGTGTTTTTAGCTCATCGCTTGGTGCGGCCCACGGCGTTTGCTCTGGCGATTCAATAGTGGAGAACACCACATCCTCATTGCTAATGCTACTGAGGCAGGCGACTAACCCTGCGGCGTCGGCAGCCTGAGCTTTCTGCACCAAATAGCCCATCGCCCCGAGGTGTAAATCGGTATCGCCCTGCTTTTTGCGGTTGCCCTGCATCAAAGGCGCAATGCCCACGCTACAGTGGTAAACCGAACGCGTCAGCGCCACATAGAGCAGACGGAGATCCTCCGCCAGACGCTCCTCTTCGGCCAACTCCTTACTTTGCTCATCACTATTGAGGTCTAGCATGGCCGAAAAGGTGCTGCGGTCGTGGTACAAGCCTTGCTGCTGCTGGCGGAAATTACTGATAAACGGCAGCCAGACCAGCGGATACTCCAGACCTTTGGACTTATGAATGGTCACCACCTGCACCAAGTGTTTATCGCTCTCCAGCCTTAATTGTTGGCTCTGCGATTGGCGATCCGGGGAGGCGATTTGCTGCGCCAACCAGCGCACCAGTGCGTGCTCACTATCAAGCTGGGCGGCGGCTTCCTGCAATAACTCGCCAAGATGCAGTAAATCGGTCAGTCTTCTCTCTCCCCCGGTTGCCGCCAGCAGGTTCTCGGCCAAATGACGATGAGCAATCAATGACTTAAGCATGGGCAGCACGCCGCGCCGCGCCCAGCGCTGGCGGTAGCCGTCAAACTCGTCGACTAAGGCATCCCAGGCCCGCTCATCTTTGCTCAAGTTATCCAGCGTCAGGGCATCAAGGCCGATGATGCCGGTGGCCATGGCACTGCGCAGGGTGCGCTCGTGCTCAGGTGTCAGCACCGCCTGCAACAGCCACAAAATGTCCTTGGCTTCCGCCGTTTCGAAAACGCTGTCGCGGTTGGAGAGATACACAGAAGGAATGTCGAGCGCGCTCAGGGCGTCGCGGATCAAGGCCGCTTCTGCGCGGCTGCGTACCAAAACGGTAATATCGGACGCCTGAACCAGACTACGTTCACCCTTGGCATTCACCAGCCACGCCTGCTGATTTTGCCCGGCCGTCAGCCAGTCGCGAATCTGCGCCGCGCACTGGCGCGCCATAAGCTGTTGGTAATCACTTACTCCAACCCCTTCCCCCTGCTGTAACCAGAAATGCAAAGCTGGTTGGCTCACCCCATCCAATTCAAAGTCGAGCTGAGCATTTTTCTCCGCCGGAGAGACCTGAATAAAAGGAATCTGGGAGAACACGAACGGGTTATTAAGCTGGGAAAACAGATGATTAACGCCTTTCACCATACTGACGGATGAACGCCAGTTCGTGTCCATAGTATAGTGAGCGCTAACTTCCGAACGCGCCCGCATATAGGTGAAGATGTCAGCGCCGCGAAACGCATAAATCGCCTGCTTGGGGTCGCCGATAAGCAGCAAGCCGCACTGGGGCTGGTTGACATATAGACGCTGGAAGATGCGGTACTGCTGGGGGTCCGTATCCTGGAATTCGTCGATCATCGCCAACGGATAACGGCTGCGAATAGCCTGTGCTAACAGCTCTCCACCAGGCTGATGCAGCGCGGCGTCAAGGCGGCTCAAGAGATCGTCAAAGCCTAGCTCGGCGCGCTGGCGCTTCTCTTTCTGAATGGTGAAACGAATTTCGCTTAATGCTCGCGCAATAATCAAATCGCGCAGCGTCAGTGGCTCGGTGAGGATGGCGTCTATGCTGTCGAAAACGCCGTGCTGCGGAGCATTGCCTTTCTTGGTTTTTTCCAACAGCACCGACTGCCTAAAGCGCTCAAGTTCCTTCGGCAACTGGTAGTCTTCAGTGGCTTGCGCAGCCCATAACCCGACGTTTTCCAGCCACACCGGCAGATATCGTGAGCTATAACTGCGTTTATCGACCCCGGAGTCATTGATGATAGCGGCGATATCAGCCGATGCCGCCAGCCATTGCTGCTTGATGCTGTTAATGCGTTCGAGTATCTGCTGGTGACGCGTCTCAATAGTTTCGTC
This sequence comes from Ewingella sp. AOP9-I1-14, assembly GCF_052375995.1. NCBI lineage: Bacteria > Pseudomonadati > Pseudomonadota > Gammaproteobacteria > Enterobacterales > Yersiniaceae > Ewingella > Ewingella sp. AOP9-I1-14. The sequence goes on along the minus strand of NZ_JBQSVA010000008.1, from coordinate 129,896 downwards.
CTCAGCTGGCGGCTGGCGGAGCTGGGGCATTTCACCATGCAAATAAGGCGATAAGTCGCTGAGTAAGGCTTCCGGCCCGCTCCACTCCTGCGAAATCACGCGCGCGATGTCCAGTGGCAGCGGATAGCAATGGCGACGCCAGAAGTCGGCGCAGGCCTGACGGCGCAAAGGTAACTCGTCTTGAACTAAGGTCTGTTCAAACAGAATGCCTGACTCGAAAGCGTTGTGAGTGAGCATTCGCTGGCAAAATCCGTGGATAGTATAAATCGCGGCTTCATCCATCTGCCGTTCTGCCGCCAGCAAAATATGGGCTGCCGAAGCTAAATCCTCGATTTGCGCCATCAGCGACATCATCATCGGATTGTCGCTCTGGCCCCGCACGCAGGCAATTCTTAGCTCATGAATGTTGCTGCGGATACGGCCACGTAGCTCCTCAGTGGCCGCCTCGGTAAAGGTCACCACCAGAATTTCTTCCACCGTCAAACTGCGGGGAAAAGCGGCCTCCTTGCCCAGCCCGAGCAATAGCCGCAGATAAAGCACGGCCAGCGTGAAGGTCTTGCCCGTGCCCGCAGAGGCCTCAATCAACCGTGCTCCGGTGAGGGGCAGCGTCAGCGGTTCAAGCTTCTGCGGGATAATCTCTGTCATTGACTGTTTACCTGGTGAGGAAATGTTTTCTGGATTGAAGACGTGTTCGGGTAGGTTTTAAACCCGGCCGGTTTGGCATAGTCAGCCGTTTTCGCGTCATTGCCTGACACTTGCGAAAGCATCGCCAGGCCGTTCATTTTGATCACCGCTTTATGGAAATAATCCGCCAACTCCTGTTGGGTCAGGCTCTTAATAACCGCCAGCACCTTGTCGCGCGTATTAAAGTCGCTTTCTCCACGGCTGAAATCATTGCCTAAGCGATCGGCCTCTTCATCAAGCGTTTGCGGACGCTGCTGCATCTCATTAATCAGCGCCTGTTTGTACTGCGCAAATTCGTCAGGCTTCATCGCACGCAGCCGTTTTTCCGCCTGAGGATAAAATGCCAAATAGCGCTGATAAAGGTAATGTGGCTGCTTGCTGTTGCTTTGCAGCAGGAAGCCAATCCCCCACTGCTTGCCGACAGGGATTGGGAAGGCAAACACGGCATACCCCAGCTGCTCCTGAGTGCGTAATTGGCTGTAGAACCAAGGCTGGATAATCTGGCCGAGCAGCGAGCTGTAGGCCATGCTCTGCACTTCATCATAGCCAGTCGGAATATAGACCGCCGCCAGCGCGCAGTCCGTGCTGCTACCCTGACGCTGAATATTGACCTTCTGCGGCTTTTTGATTTCAACATGGCTGCCACGCCACCACTGAGAACCGTGTACTCCCACTTTATTGACGATAGCTTCTGACATGGCCTTCACTTCGGGCTCAGTCATGTTGCCAATCACCATAATCTCCACTGCGGCGTTATGGATAAGGCTCTCGCGATAGGCGTTGATTTGCTCAAGGGTGATGCCCTTGACTAGCTTTTCGCGCTCTTCTCGCTCGGTATAAGGGATGCGGGAAACCAGCTGGACGGGTTGCAGGGCCAACTCAAAGGCCTTGCCTTTATCCGCTGACGCTAAACGTTCCAGATACCAGGACTTAGCCTGATCAAGCTGTTCTTGGGTCGGTTTGAAGTCCGGATAGCTGTCCACCAGCTTGCTAAGCAATACCGGCAAACGCTCGGTAAAGCCAGTGGCTGCAAACTGCAATCCATTGTCTGGCGAGGTGGAGAAGCTAATGCCGCCAATAGAGGCCTGATAGCTCAGTTGGTCAAAGGCCACGCCGGTCAGATAGTCCGTCAGGCCATACAATACCTGGTTTTTTGCATTACCCAGCGCCTGGGCGTTGCGGAACGACACCATCACATTGGCTTTAGGCTCTTGCGAGAAGTAGCGGCTTGGCATATAGAAAACGCGCAGGCCGTTTTTCTCCACCACCAGCTTAGGTTTGGTCTGGTCGCCCTGCTTATTCACTAACGCCAATGAGTCAGGAATGTAGGGGTTCAGCGCAGGCAGAGAGAGCGAAATTTGCTGGCTCTGCTGCTTCCATTGTTCAAAGGTCGCGGCGGGGAGCTTATCAACCTGATAAGGCGCATTCACAAAATAGGCCACTTTATTGTGGGGCTCATCAGGGCTGATGTACCAGTAACGAGCATTCTGTGGTGTCAGTTGATCAAGTCGAGCAGCGATAGCCGCAGGGTCAAACTGGTCGGTTAAATATGGCGAATCTAAAACGTGCTCGACAGGCACTCTGAGCATGGTATCAACCAGCCACTCGACATAATCCATATCGCGAGTTAACGCCGGATAACGATAATCCAAGGCCATGACGTGCGCGATTTCGTCGAAATACTCTTTTTTGATCCCCTGCTGACGCATCTCATTCAGATAGCTAAACACCGCCGCAATCACTCTGTCGCGCTGAGCCAGCCCTTTATCCGTAAGGGAAATTGAGATATTGAACACGCCCTGATTGCGATCCACCATAGGATCCGCCCCGGCGTTAATTCCATCAGCCAGCCCCTCTTTCTGTAACCAGTCCGATAAGGTGTTAGGGCTACGGTTGCCAATCAAGTAACTGATATAGGTGTCAGTTTTACTGCGGAAAGCAGCGCTGTTGTTATCAATGGCAAATTCAATGCGCAGCTGTTTACGCGGCTGGGCCGGAATGAAATGAATAATCTCACCCTTTTGCGCCTCGGTAAGCGTCGGAACAGTAATGGCCGGGACGCTGGCGTTGTGATTGCCAATTTTACCAAAGGTGTCTGCGGCCAGCTGGGCCAGTTCGGGCAAGGGTTTATTGCTATAAATCACGGCCACCATCAGATTAGCCGAGTAATAACGATGATAAAACGCCGTAAGCTCATCGTGTAATTTACTCCCTGGCTTATCTTTTAGCGTATCAAGGTTGCCGCCGGAAAAACGGGCGCTAGGGTGAGCAGGGTTCAGGGTTTCAGCGCGAACTTGCGCCATACGCATGCCGTCTCGGGAACGCGCCATGGTCAGCTCGGCATTGACCGCGTTACGTTCACGGTCGGCATTCAATGGGTCGAGCAGCGGCTCGGCAATGGCGTCCGCTAATCTATCAACCGCGGGCTGTAGCGCGTCATTTTCAACCTCAAGATAAAAAGCCGTGCGGTAGGAGGCGGTGCTGCCATTGTGGCTGCCACCGTGCTTTTTCAAAAACTCAGACAGGCTTTCCGGCTCGGGATACTTTTTGGAGCCCATCAGCAGCATATGTTCGGTGTAGTGTGCCAGACCGAGTTGGGAGTCGGGATCTTCTAAAGATCCCACGGGAATCGCTAACGCAGCCAGAGATTTACTGGCTTCGCTGTCGGAAACCAATAGCACCGTCATCCCATTATTCAACGTGATCGCCTGATACTGACGCGGGTCGTTCTGACTCTTATTGATTGCTTGTGCATACGGCTGCCAGTCAGTCGCACACCATGCTGCCGGTATCCAAAAGACTGATAACAACAGTAACCCTGAAACACGGGTAAGCTGTTTTAACATTGCCACTCTCCCCCAATAAGGTAAATTTTTGAACTCATGCCACTATGCCAGATTGTGTCGGGCTAGGGGCAAAAGGAAGCGTTCCGCTTCACGGATAATAATTTGTAATTTTTGCGTATCTAACTGACGGAACACCCGCTGAATATAAGGATCGGCACCTTCTCCCGGCACGCGAATATCCCCCTGCCATGCCTGAAGTAACTTGTTGCGCGCTTTCTCAAGCTTTTCCTCATCATGACTTACCGTACCAGTATCTTTATCAAAACACTGCGATAACCATGCCCAGCCACTTTTGTTGAGTAAAATCAAAGGTTCAGACATCCCCTCCAGATACCCGTTAATCAAATCCTGTAGATGCTGCGTTGCTCTCTCAGCTGGCATCGCGGCAAATCGCCATGCCGTGGCACCGCGACCATACATCCGACTGTCGCCCTTGCCACCGGCGGCGCAATAGGCTAAGTGTTCAATCCACAATAACAGACCGTCTCTGGCCAGCAAGGCCGCAGGACGCCAGCGCAGCAGCCCATTGTCTTGTACCTGATGTAGCCAACCCGTCAGTTTGATATCGCCCACGGACAAATCTAGCTCAACGCTGCCGTACTCCTGTCTTTCGCTGCGCACGGTGTCGGCTAATTCAGTCATTTCTTCCAACTGCTTCTGCCAGTAAATTTCACCAAACGGGCCGTACGGCAGGCCGCCGGACGCGCGAACTCGGGTAAAGAGTTGTGCAGGATCCCGCTCTTCAATCAGCGTGTTGAGAAGTTGGGTGTTGAACTGGTAACGGTCAAGATTGTCCAGAATGAAAGGCTCTTCATCCGACAGTTCGGTCTCTTCCAGCACGAAACTCACATTGAGCCTCATTTGGAAAAAGGCCTTGATAGGGTGACGATAAAAACGCAGCAAGTTTTCTAGCGTCACTTCAGTGGTTGCCACTGGCTCTAAAGGTTGGTTGAAATCCAGAACGTCATCACCCTTTCGGCTGGCCGCAGGCAGCCATTCTGCCGCAAAGCTTTGATGTTCGTTACCGGCCTCGAAATTAGTGGCGTCAAAAGGCGTGCGCGGATGCCAGCACAGCAGATGCTTTGTGACGCGCTCAGCACTTTGATCCGCCGTTAAGCCTTCATCACCGTCGAGACAGTAACTTTGGCCGATGTACTCCAACAGCTCTGTCACCAGCACCGAAGGGTAGCGCTCGCTATTATCCTGAATCGAGCGCCCAATATAGCTAATGTAGAGATGATCCTGAGCCGAAAGCAGCGCTTCAAGGAATAGATAACGGTCATCGTCGCGGCGGCTGCGATCGCCCCTTTCCACTTTCTGCGCCATCAGATCAAAACCCAGCGGCGGCAGCGTTCTTGGGTAAATGCCATCATTCATTCCCAGCAGGCATACCACTTTGAAGGGGATGGACCGCATTGGCATCAGGGTACAGAAGTTAATCGGGCCGGCCAGAAAACGCTGGCTGATGCGCTCTTGATCGAGTTTTGACGTCAGTTCGTCACGCAAGATAGACAACGGGACAAGATCTGGATAGTGAGCAGCAACGCCGTGGCTGAGAACTTTTTGCCACTGCTGCTCAATCAGTGCCAATGCCACTTCGGTTTCCCCTTCGGCGGAGAAGAATGTGCTAAGCAGTTCCTGACACAGAGGCAGCCACTCGCTGACGCTGCGCGGCTTGGATAAGGTTATGCGCCACTGGCTAAGCTGCATCAGCAACTCGGCTAAATGCCCGGCCAATTCGGCGGCCAGCCCGGTTGATTCATCATAAGGTAAGACGCCCTGCCACTCTCCCGACTGGCTATCCATGGCGTAGCCCAGCAGCATGCGGGTCAAACCAAAGTGCCAGGTGTGCTGGCCAGTCGCGGGCAGTGACAGCTCACGGACGTTGTCGTCATCCAGCCCCCAGCGAATCCCAGATTCCCCGACCCACTGGCGCAAAAGTCGCAGTCCATCTTCATCAATGGAGAAGCGCGAAGCCAGCGCGGGGACTTCCAACAGCCCGAGAACTTGTTCGGCAGTAAAGCGGCTTTGCGGTAAATCGAGCAGGGAGATAAAGGCTTGCAGCGCGGGGTGAGCCTGACTTGCTTTACGATCCGACAGGGCAAAGGGCAGATAGCGCTCTGCTGGCGCATTACCAAATACCGCCTGAATATAAGGCGCGTAGCTGTCGATATCCGCCACCATGACGATAATATCGCGCGGGGTAAGCGCCGGGTTTTCAGCCATCAGCGCGAGCAGATTGTCATACAGAATCTCAACTTCGCGCTGCGGACTGTGGCACACATGCAAGCTTAGGGAGCGATCTTTTGGATTCAACACCCTCTTTTGGTCACTGCTGAGCAGGGTTTCCGGCGTCATCCCTATGATGGCATGGTCCTCTAATTCCAACATATCTTGCTGAACGGCATGGAGTAGAGAGCCATCTCCCACATCAACGAAGGCGTGGACTTCCTGAATATCGTCCACCTGCGACAACAAGAACATGTGGTCGCGCCCAAGCTTGCCCCATGAAGCCAATAATGGATTACTCAGGTTCTGCATGCCGTCATCGTTAAAGAGCTGAGCAGCCTGTGCCGGCTCACGGAACAGAGAGGGATCTTCCAGCTTTTCAAGATAGTGGCGTCGCTTGCGGCTTTGCAGCCGGGCGAGAAAGGCGTAGTTCTGGATATCACCCCAATAATATTTGCACGGGTTGGTGAACATCAGATGAATATCAATGTGCTTGCCTAACGCCTGTAAGGCCTGCAAATAGACCGGAGGCAATGCAGAGATCCCGCAGATAAATACGCGAGAAGGTAAGCCCGCCGGAGTGACTTTGGCGTTTTCCAGCTGGGAAATGAAGTTCTGATACAGGTTGGCACGGTGCCATTCCGGCTGTTGCAATTCTTGAGTATAGGTACACAGCGCGCGCCACAGGGAGGATTGCCAGCGCTGCGCCTCATCAAGCCCTTCCACCTGTCGCTCGCTTTCCCATGCTTTAAGCCATTCGGGACGATAAACCAGATATTGGTCAAAAAGGTCAGCTACCCGGGCGGCGAGCTGATGTATTTTGCGTTTGTCTTCGTCGTCATCTAAATAGTGGCGCAGCGAGGCAAAGTCCTCTTCACCCAATTTCTGCGGCAATAGCCACATGAGTTTCCATGTCATCGCGTCCTTGCTAAAGGCGCTCTCTTTGGGAATGCCCGGTAAGACTTTAGTGAACATGTCCCAAATAAAGGTCGCGGGCAGCGGGAATGCGATGTTCGCTGCGATACCAAATGTCTGCGCCAACTCCATTTGCAGCCACTGCGCCATGCCTGGGCTTTGCACCAGAATCACTTCTTGGCTGAAAGGATCGGCGAGCGGGCGCCCCTCAATTAGCGCCGTGGTCAGCGTTTTCAGAATATCTAATTGGTTTGAGTGATAAACCGTAAACATTGGCGCTTCCTTGAGGAAAAAAGACGAATTTATATGTGCATTTTGAAGATTCAGCAGACTACTCTAACCAGCTTAGAACCTAATGAAAACCCGTGACCTAGGCCGATTGGCGTCATAAGACGGGTTCGCTATCTGAATCACACAATATTCTTGCCGCACGGGCGAGATATCCAACAGGGGCTTGTACCTGAGTCACTACGCTTCGGCACCCGCCGAGCTGATTTGCCACAGTTATCTGGCTTTGCCAGCCAGCCGCCAGTGGATAACCTTTGCCGCTAACAGCAAAGACCTCGAGCTGGGCGTGTGCCTCAGACTTTGCCTGTCTGAACTGCCACTGGCGGCTAAAGCCATTGCTCAGTGATTGGTAATATTGCAACAGCGCCAATAAAGAGACTGCGAGTAGCAAAGTCGCTATCAGCGCCTCTGGCAGGCTAAATCCCTTTTGCATTGTTATCCTCTCTTGCATCTTCTTCACAATAATCAGGCTCTGACTCAGGGCAGAAATCTAACCAGCCCTGCGCAATTGCGGCAAATCTGCGGCTGCCGTTCGGCGAACCCAGCATCCTCGCCTGCTGATAGACCACCAGCGGTCGCGTGTGGTTATCAGTTGTGCCCTCCCCCTTGAGCAAAAAAACGCCTTGGCGCAGGGAGGGACGAACACAGCTACGTAAGCTCTGCGGCGGCTGGCCGGGAATGTGGATATCAGCATGCTGGCACTGCCATTGATTGCTCGCTGAAGCTTGCCATGTTTGGTTAAGTCCCCAGTTCAGTGAGGATTCGGCCTGCTCGCGCGCTTTTAGATAGCGATGCTCATGGCCAGTGAGTGTCAGGCTATCCGCCAGTTGCTGCCCAAGGTTAGTCAGAACGATAATCCCCAGAGACATCATCATCATGACGCTGAGCATCATGGCGCTGCCTCTCTGCCGCTGAATCCGCCATCCTGATGCCATCATCTCGCCCGCCCTGCCACCCGGGTTTCAACCCGGCGATGCACCGTCGGCGTCTCGCGCCAGTGTGCAGCAATATTAATAGTAAACAATGAATTGCCACGTGGAGTTAGCCGCTTTGTGACGTTGAAATCGGTCACTTTGACTTCGGCGGGATCCAGCAATTTCTCCCAACCACTCCCTTGGCAGCTCGCGGCACCTCGCTGGGTTTCAATGGCGCCTGCGCGTAAGCGATAGGCAAAGTATTCGGCATTGTCATTGCCGGCAGGCTCCCAGCGGCCATTACGATTGAGGTCATAGGCGATGATGATGCAGGAATGTGCTGGCTCTCCTGTGCTTTGCCCAAAAACCGTGGCGCTCCCTCTGCATTCACCATTACAAAAGCCGGCGCGACGCAGATCTTTCTCGAGATTAGAAGCCGCGCTTCTCAGTAATTGGTCTAATTGGAAGTGATGACTAAGGTTTTGGCTGCGCTGGCGCAGCAAAGGATAAAGCTGCGCCGAACTGAGCATTAGCATGCTGCCGATACTCAAGGCCATCAGCACCTCTGGCAAAGTAAAACCGCGCTGTTTCAGACGCATAGTGATATTCCCAATATGGCTTTGCCTTCACTGCATATTCGAAGTCTGCCTCTGGCAGAAAGAATAATGCGCAGGCTGCCGGCAGAATTACGCAGAGTAATATGCCCAGCCTGAGCAGCATTGCGGATGCCATAAAAGCCCATCACCTTGTGGGTAAAATCGGCAACTTCCACCTCGGCATCAATAATGCGAAAGTGCGGCGCGGGACTATCTGCGTCACAGCGCACGGGCTTGTTTCCCTGCCCCACGCAGCCTCCGCTCCCGCCGATAACCCATAAAATAGCAGAGCGGTTATAAGCATTCGCCTCGGCCTGCAGTTCAGTCAGGTATGAACGCAATCTTTGGGCATGCTGTTCCAGTACCAGCGATTGCTGATAGGCCCGCCAGCCCTGTAGCCCCCATAAGCTGCACATCGCAATAAGCGCGATCACCACCAGTATTTCAATCAGCGTCATGCCCCGCTCTTTTACTTCGTTGGTCATTTCCATGCGGCGAGTTTACCCAGCCATTTTCTCTGCGCTACGGGTAAGCCTTTGATCTCCAAGAAACCTCGAGAAAATATTCTGCAAAAATCATCAATCACAAGGATTTTGCGTGATGCCTCGCAAACTTGAATAGCGGGTGAAAAAATACCGGATACCGGCAGAAAAAAAGTGTAGAAAAGCGTTCAGGAAAGATGGCGTTAAGGGAGGGAGTTAAAAAAGGGAGAGTGAGTTTCCCGCCAGCGGGGAGCTGGCGGGAATAACGCGAGGTTAGATAGCGACCGGCGCTTTAATCGGTGGGTGAGGGTCATAACCCTCAATAGCAAAATCGTCGAACTCGTAATCAAACAGTGAGGCCGGCTTACGTTTGATAACCAGTTTCGGCAAGGCACGGGGTTCGCGACTCAGTTGCAAATGAGTCTGTTCCATGTGGTTGCTATAGAGGTGAGTATCACCGCCTGTCCAGACGAAGTCACCCACTTCGAGGTCACACTGCTGAGCCACCATATGCACCAGCAGAGCGTAACTGGCAATGTTGAATGGTAGGCCAAGGAAGACGTCGCATGAGCGCTGGTATAGCTGGCAAGAGAGCTTGCCGTTAGCCACGTAGAACTGGAAGAAGGCATGGCAAGGCGCCAAGGCCATCTGATCCAATTCACCGACATTCCAAGAGGAAACAATGATGCGACGAGAGTCAGGATCTTGCTTCAACTGTTTGATGACGTTGCTTAACTGATCGATCTGCTTGCCATCGGCCGCGCCCCAAGAACGCCACTGTTTGCCATAAACCGGGCCAAGATCGCCATTCTCATCTGCCCACTCGTCCCAAATGGTGACGTTGTTTTCACGCAGATAAGCAATGTTGGTTTCGCCTTTCAGGAACCACAGCAGCTCATGAATGATAGAGCGCAAATGGCACTTCTTGGTGGTTACCAGTGGAAAGCCATCTTGCAGATTGAAACGCATCTGATGACCAAAAATTGACACCGTACCCGTACCGGTACGGTCAGCTTTAGGTGTGCCCTCATCGAGCACCTTCTGCATTAAATCCAGATACTGTTTCATGTTACCTCAAGATAATTGTTTCTGCGGGCGACGGTAGGCCCAGATCATCACGATGACACCAGCGATAACCATCGGCAGCGAAAGGATCTGTCCCATGCTGATGAAGCCGTCGAACAGCCCCAGCTGAGCGTCCGGCTGGCGGAAGTGCTCAACGATGCTGCGGAATGCGCCGTAACCAATCAGGAATAGACCTGAAACAGCACCCATTGGGCGTGGCTTACGGATGAACAGGTTGAGAATAATAAACAGCACTACGCCTTCCAGCAGCAGTTCGTAAACCTGCGAAGGGTGACGCGGCAGAACGCCGTATTGGTTGAGCAGCGGCTGCCATTGCGGGTCAGCGGAGGCAATGGCGATATCTTCCTGACGCGAGCCAGGGAACAGCATTGCCCAAGGCACCGTGGTCACGCGGCCCCACAGTTCGCCATTGATGAAGTTACCCAAGCGCCCTGCACCGAGACCAAATGGGATCAGCGGAGCAATAAAATCTGAAACCTGGAAGAAAGTGCGTTTTGTGCGACGCGCAAACCACAGCATCACCACGATAACGCCAATCAAACCGCCGTGGAAGGACATGCCGCCATCCCAGACTTTAAACAGATAAAGCGGGTTTTCGAGGAACAGTGGCAAGTTGTAGAAAAAGACATAGCCGATGCGGCCGCCGAGGAAGACGCCTAAGAATCCGGCATACAGCAGGTTCTCAACTTCTTCTTTTTTCCAGCCACTGCCCGGCTTGTTGGCACGGCGCACGGCCAGCCACATTGCGAACACGAAACCGACCAGATACATCAAGCCATACCAGTGAAGTGAAACCGGTCCTAGCGAGAAAATGACCGGATCAAACTGGGGAAACGCCAGATAGCTATTGCTCATCTATCACCACAAGTAGTTTATTGTTTTATACCCTTCATACTTCGGGTGCAGGTGTGCTCGTTGCCTTCCTGCAACACGACGTACACAGATATCGCCCGGTTAGGGGTCAGCAGGTCGCGGATCATAGCACAGGCAATATGAGCCACGGGCAAACACGGCTGGAAAAGTTCTGTAAAAAAACGTCTCATTACCGCCAGTTTAATACTGACTGACGGCTGGAAAAGCAGTGATTTAGCGCCTTAGGGCTATTTACCGCCGCGAATCAAACCGCCTAAACCTCGGCGTTCCATAAAGGCTGCAGTCATATGTCGCACATCAGTGGTGAACTGGGCTTCAAGCACCCGGCGCGCCAACTCTTGAGCATCCGCCAGCTCAATACTGCGCAATAAATATTTAATTCTTGCCACACTGCGGCCGTTCATACTGAGGTTGCGGTAGCCCATGCCGGTCAACAGCAGCGCGCCCATTGGGTCGCCCGCCATTTCTCCACAGAGGCTGATTTGTAAACCCGCCGCTTCGCCTTCGGTCACAATCTGCTTCAAGACACGCAGCATTGCCGGATGCAGACTGTCATACAGACCCGCGACCCGCGTGTTGTTGCGATCGACGGCTAACAGGTACTGAGTCAGGTCGTTGGTACCAACCGAGATAAAGTCGACCCGACCTGCCAGCGATGGCAGCATGAAAATCATCGAAGGAACTTCGATCATCACGCCAATTCGGGTTTTTGGAAGATCGTAACCCAACTGCTCCTGCACTTCGCGCCCCGCACGGTCGATCAGGCGGCGCGCTTCGTCAATCTCTTCCAGGCTGGTGATCATCGGCAGCAAAATACCGAGATTGCCGGTGGCGGCATTGGCACGCAGCATGGCACGTACCTGTATCAGGAAGATTTCAGGCTGGTCGAGGGTAATGCGGATACCGCGCCAGCCGAGGCAAGGGTTCTCCTCGCTAATTGGCATGTAAGGCAGCTGTTTGTCTGAACCGATGTCCAGCGTACGCAGCGTCACCGGCTTGCTTGGGAACAGCTGGAGCATGCCCTGATACTGCGCTACCTGCTCCTCTTCAGAGGGGAAACCGCTCTGCAGCATAAAGGGAATTTCAGTACGGTAGAGACCCACGCCGTCGACACGGCTGCCAAACAGTTTCTCGTGGTCGGCGCTCAAACCGGCATTCAGCATCACCTGAACGCGCTCGCCGGTTTTCATCGCCGCGGGCTGTTCTACGTCATACTCGGCGCGCTGGCTTAGCTCCATCTCTTCGCTAATCAGGCGCTTATATTCATTGACCAGCACGGGTTCCGGGTCGATCAGCAACTCGCCGCGATAGCCATCCACAATTAATTGGCGCTGGCTGAGCAACGAAGGCTGAATATCGGCCCCCATGATGGTCGGCACACCCATGGCGCGCACCAAAATCGCGGCGTGCGAGTTAGCCGCGCCGTCGCGTACCACCACGCCAGCAAGGCGATCCTGAGGCATTTCCGCCAGCAGGGTTGCCGTCAGCTCATCGGCCACCAGAATGAAACGCTCTGGCCACGTCGTATTGCCCTGAATGGTGTCATCAAGGTGGAACACCAGCCGCTGGCCGAGCGCGCGCAAATCGCTGCCGCGCTCGCGCATATAAGTGTCTTGCAAGCTGGCGAACTGCGCGGCGAACTGCTCGACCACTTTCTTAACCGCCCACTCGGCCACCGCGCCCTTGTCGATCTCAGTGAATAAATCACGTTTGAGGCGCGCGTCGTTGAGCAGATGCGAGTAGAGGTCGAAAATAGCCGCGCTCTCTTTTTGCGCGCTGGCGGTGAAACGCTTACTGAAGCGGCGGAACTCGGCTCCGGCTTCTTCCAGTGCGCGGGTCAGGCGTTCGCGTTCACGCACGGTGTCCAGCGTGGACGCCATGTAGACTTGGTCAAGCGAAGGCTGGGTGCTGTCCTGCCAGCCAATGCCGATAGCTACACCCGGCGAGGCGGCCAGCGCTTTGACGCGAGTCTGGCGAAAGCGGCCATAGAGAACGTTGAGCTGCGCTTGCGAAAGTATCCCTGCCAGCTGGTTGGCCAGCGTGACCATAAAGGACTCTTCACCTTCGTCGAACTGCCGATGCTCACGCTGCTGGATAACCAACACGCCAAGCAGCTGACGACGATGAATGATCGGGACGCCGAGGAAGGATCTAAAAAGATCTTCTTTAACCTGAGGAATATATTTAAAACTAGGGTGGCTCTGAGCGTCGGCGAGGTTGATGGGTTCGGCAAGCCGCCCTACCAACCCGACGATCCCTTCGTCAAAGGCTAGCGTGATAGTGCGCCCGCGAGGTTTTTTCAAACCTCGCGTCGCCATCAGGTAGTAGCAACGGCGGTCATTATCAGCGAGATAAACGGAACACACTTCTGTGTCCATCGCCAGGCAGGTTTCATTGACCAAAACGTCCAGCGCATCATTCAGGCTGGACGCCATTGCTACCTTTTCAACAATTTCTCGCAAACGCGTGAGCATCTCTTTGCGACTTAGCCTCTTTTCCGACGGTAAGCGGGCGATGTCCGGGGCACGGGGATCTCCTGTATTGGCATCACAGTCGTGGAGAACTCTTTCATTACGCGGCGGTAAACATCACGTTTGAAGGACACGACCTGACGCACCGGATACCAGAAACTCACCCAGCGCCAGCCATCGAATTCTGGCGTACTGCTGCGCTGCATGTTGATGTCCGCATCATTACACATCAATTGCAGCAAGAACCATTTTTGCTTTTGGCCGATACACACCGGCTTTGTATCCCAACGCACCAAACGTTTTGGCAATTTATAGCGCAACCAGTTGCGGGTCGAAGCCAGAATACGTACGTCTTTTCTGCTGAGACCTACCTCTTCAAACAGTTCACGGTACATGGCCTGTTCGGCGGTTTCGCCAGGGTTGATGCCCCCTTGCGGAAACTGCCAGGAGTGCTGGCCGTATCGTCTGGCCCATAAAACTTGACCCTGCTTGTCGCAGATTACGATACCAACATTCGGGCGGTAGCCATCATCATCGATCACCGGACTACCTCAATAACTTCAAATCATAGATGTCTTGATTGTTTCATACTACCAACAGGCGGTAAACCACTGCTTACCCCCTATCTTCACGAATAAAAATGGGATAACTCACAGAGAATGGCAAAGTTATAAACAGAAGCTCGCCATGTCGTGCGATTTTATTCACTTTTTCTGTGGATAGATGTGTGAAGAACTTCATAGCAAGAGGGGTAAAACTATTTTTAGCTTTTTCTTACCCTCAGATGACAGTGATATTAAAGATATATATTTCATGTAATTAAAAGTAATTCACAGCTTCTTCACTGGGTTTACTCAGCCCTTAATGAGTAACAGCGATCGCTATTGGCGAAAGATCCATCAACGCCGTTTTTATCCACAGAGAAAGTCGCTACTTTGTCCAATTATGGGACAAAAAGACAAAATACCCCCTCCGTCAAGCCTGTAAATCGAACCAGTGATCGGAATAAGCTGAGGTTATCCAGAAAATCTGTGGATAACTAGGGGGAAGATCCTGTTCATTGTCACCCGCAACTGTGGATCAACTTTATATTATCCCTCGCGCGATCGCGGCTATGCGGAAAAAAAAGCGCAATAAATCATGCTATTATTCGACCTATCCACGGGTATAACTTTTAATTCCCGATGTGATTAAACCTGCGTATGAAAATTAACCAATAAATCTGAGACTTGCTGTATGTCGATTCCATTTCCTATGACAGAACCTCCCAAGGATGAACAGAGCCTGCTGGCGCGCGCCCAGTCCCTGGCTGGTTACTCACTGGGTGAACTGGCTGCCCGGGCTTCTTTGCCTATTCCTCCTGATCTCAAGCGCGAGAAGGGTTGGGTCGGCATGCTGCTTGAGGTCTATTTAGGGGCGATGGCGGGCAGTAAGCCGGAGCAGGACTTTGCGGACATCGGCGTCGAGCTAAAAACCATCCCCATCGACGCACAGGGTAAACCTTTAGAGACCACTTTTGTCTGCGTCGCGCCCCTGACCGGCAACAGCGGCGTGACGTGGGAAAATAGCCATGTCAGACATAAATTAGCGCGAGTGCTGTGGATACCGGTCGAAGGCGAGCGGCAGATCCCGCTGGCAGAGCGCCGCATTGGTGCGCCTCTCATCTGGAGTCCTTCCGAAGAGGAAGAGCAGCAACTGCGCGAAGACTGGGAAGAGCTGATGGATTTGATTGTTTTGGGCAAGGTCGAAACCATAACCGCGCGTAAAGGCGAATTCTTACAACTTCGTCCCAAAGGGGCCAATAGCAAAGCCCTGACGGAAGCCATTGGTGAGTTTGGGCAGCCGATCATGACCCTGCCCCGTGGCTTTTACTTGAAGAAAAGCTTTACCGGCCCTCTGCTGGCTCGACATTTCCTGCTTTAAATCAGCCTTATTGATCTATACGAAATAAAACGCTTTTTTTTCAACGGTCGTCTGGCCCTTTTGCTAGGCTGTTGACTATCTTTATTTACAGCCCATTACTTAGAGGAATAATCATGAAAAAAGGCTTAATGATAATCAGCGCTGCGCTGATGGTTGTCGGTTTGGCAGGGTGTGCCAGCGATTATGTCATTTCCACCAAAGACGGCAGTATGATCCTGACCGATGGCAAACCTAAGCTGGATAAATCTACCGGCCTGCTGAGCTACACCGATGATCAAGGCAATGAGCGTCAGATCAACAACGATAACGTGAGTCAGGTGATGAAACGCTAATTAACATGAATTGCCAGCGGCCCTTTCCGCTGGCCTTTTAGGCGCTCTTGCCATTTTCTGCCTATCTCCGCTGCCGCACTTCCCCCACTCGCACCGCTTGTATATAGTCAGTTAACACCCGTTTTGTGAAGATAAGTCAGTTGAGGCGCTTTTATCGGCCTGACATTCTCAGAGAGTAAGGAAGACCGGCAATGCAATATCACCGTATACCCCATAGTTCTTTAGAAGTGAGTCTACTGGGACTCGGCACCATGACCTTTGGTGAACAAAACAGCGAAGCCGATGCCCACCAACAACTGGATTACGCCGTGGCGGCGGGTATCAACTTTATTGATACTGCAGAAATGTACCCCGTGCCACCGCGCCCTGAAACTCAGGGGCTGACCGAGTCTTATATTGGTAGCTGGCTGAAAGCGCGCGGCAATCGCGAGAAAATCATTCTCGCCAGCAAAGTGTCCGGGCCTTCACGCAATAACGATAACGCCATTCGCCCGGCACAGATGCTGGATCGCAAGAACATCCGCGCCGCAGTGGATGCCAGCCTGCAACGTTTGAACACCGACTATATCGATTTGTATCAGGTGCACTGGCCGCAGCGCCCAGCGAACTTCTTCGGCAAACTGGGTTATCAGTACAGTGAAGACAGCACTCCTGTCACTATTTTGGAAACGTTAGAAGCGTTAAACGAGCAGGTTCGTGCCGGGAAAATCCGCTATATCGGCGTCTCCAATGAAACACCTTGGGGCGTGATGCGCTATCTGCAATTGGCCGAAAAGCACGACCTGCCGCGCATTGTGTCGATTCAAAACCCGTACAGCCTGCTGAATCGCAGCTTTGAGATTGGTCTGGCGGAAATCAGCCAGCACGAAGGCGTTGAGCTGCTGGCCTATTCCAGCCTGGCGTTCGGCACTCTGAGCGGCAAGTATCTCAACGGCGCTAAGCCTGCCAACGCGCGTAACACGCTGTTTAGCCGCTTTACTCGCTACTCTTCGCCGCAGTCTGAACTGGCGATTGCCGAATACGTCGCGCTGGCTAAGAAGCACAATCTCGACCCGTCACAAATGGCGCTGGCCTTTGTTCGCCAACAGCCATTCGTTGCCAGCACCCTGATTGGCGCCACCACGCTGGAACAGCTGAAGACCAACATCGACAGCCAGAACCTGACGCTGGACCAAGAAGTGCTGAACTCGCTGGAAGAGATCCACAAACGCTTCACCATTCCTGCACCTTAAGTCTGAACGGTGGGCACAAAAAAGGGCGCCGAGGCGCCCTTTTCTTTTATCTGTGACTCATTATGGCGCGCGGCGCTTTTGCGCAATCTGCCACGCCCAGAGCGCGATAATCGCCAGAGCAAAGACGACGCCGAAGCCGACACCAATGGCGAGAACCGGCGCACCGGCCATCACCGCCAGCGAATACAGCCCGAGCATCAGCAGCATCGCGGTATTCTCACCGAGATTCTGCACCGCAATCGCGTTACCTGCGCCGACAGACGCCTTGCCGAGATGCTGCAATAAGGCATTCAGCGGCACCACGAAGAAGCCGCCCAATATCCCCACCAGCACCAACAGAATATACGCATTCAGCATCTTGGTTTGCAGCGTGAACACCACCACCGCCACGCCGATAGCGATACCCGCAGGCAGACAGCGTTTCACCGTTTTTAGCGTGATGAGCTTGGCCGCCGCACCGGCACCGAACACAATACCAATCGCCACCATGGCGTTAAGCAGGGTCGGGGTTTTGTTATCCGTGATGCCCAGCGCCACCGGCACCCACAGCACCAGCAGGAAGCGCAGCGTCACGCCAGCGCCCCAGAACAGGCTGGTACCAACCAGTGAGAATCGCGTTTCGGCGTCATTCCACAGAATACGGCAGGCGCGGAAGAAAGTGCCGGTCATCGCCGCCAAGCGCCATGACTGGCCCGGACGCGCCGCGGCCAGCTTTGGAATGAACCAGTTAGCCACCACGGCTAAGCCGTAAGTCAGCACACAAACGCCCAAGGCGGCCAGCACGTTCCAGTCGGCCAATGCCCCACCCGCCACGGAACCCAGCAGGATAGCGGCGATGGTCGAACCTTCCATCAGGCCGTTAGCTTTTACCAACTGCTCGCCTTCGGTGATTTCGCCCAAAATGCCATATTTGGCGGGTGAATAGGCCGCCGCGCCGATGCCCACCAGGGTGTAACCCAAGAAAGGATTTAGCCCGACGCAGATCACCGCCGCCCCCGCCAATTTGAGGATATTGGCGAACATCATCACCCGGCCTTTGGCAAAACTGTCGGCGAACTGGCCGACAAAAGGCGCGAGAATGATGTAAGTGGCGACGAAAGCCATTTGCAGAATAGGCTGGCTCCAGTCGGGGTAAAGCTGTTGTTTAATCAACGCCAACGCGGCAAACAGCAGCGCGTTATCGCCAAAGGCTGACAAAAACTGGGCGACAATTACCGCGACCATACTGCGCGACATCAGCGGAGATTTGGCGGCTAAAGGCTGATTCATTCTTGGGGCTCCGGTTTTTCTGCCATCTCTCGCAGAGTGACAAAATCTGGTTTACCGCTGCCAAGCAGCGGCAAGGCTTTCACCACGCGAATATCGCGCGGCACGGTAAGTTCCGGCAGCCCAAGTTCGCGGGCGGCTTTGGATAAGGCGTCACGACGTAATTCTGCATCCGTTGTGAACAGCACCAGCGCCTCGCCCTTACTGCTATCGGTGCGCGAGGTCGCCGCATGCTGCCCATCAGGTGACGCCTTCAGCGCCAACTGCTCCACACTTTCCAAAGAGACCATTTCACCGGCCAACTTGGCAAAACGCTTAACGCGGCCCTTGATGGTGCAGAAGCCCTGCTCATCTAACGTGACAATATCGCCGGTGTCATACCAGCCGGGCTGGATCTCGCCCTCGGCGTTCTCGGCCTGCGGTTTTTCCAACACGCCCGGATTTTCTACCCGCAGGTAGCCTTTCATGATATTTGGCCCGCGCAGCTGCAAGCGGCCGCCCTCTTCAATTCCCGGCACCTTGATCAGTCGCGACTCCATGCCCGGCAGAATACGGCCAACAGTTTTAATTTTGGTCGCCATCGGCACGTTAATCGACACCACCGGGGCACACTCGGTCACGCCGTAGCCTTCAAGAATGCGAATGCCGAACTTGTCCTGCCAGATTTGCTTGGTGCCTTCAGACAGCTTCTCAGCCCCCGCCACCACATAGCGCAGG
Organism: Ewingella sp. AOP9-I1-14; assembly: GCF_052375995.1. Lineage (NCBI taxonomy): Bacteria > Pseudomonadati > Pseudomonadota > Gammaproteobacteria > Enterobacterales > Yersiniaceae > Ewingella > Ewingella sp. AOP9-I1-14. Next base: position 111,042 of record NZ_JBQSVA010000008.1, on the reverse strand, counting down.
CGCGCAAAGTCATAAGGATGGGCGAAACGGGCATAGTTACCGAGGAAGGTGGAGGTGCCAAACAGCACGGTGCAGTTCTGGTCATAAACCAGCTCCGGCACGATGCGATAATGCAACGGACTTGGGTAGAGGAACACGCGTGCGCCGGTCATCAGCGGCGTTAACAGGCCGACGGTCAGGCCAAAGGCGTGGAACAGCGGCAGTGACGACATAAAACGGTCACGCGGCGTGAAGTCTGCAATGGTGCGGATCTGCTCGACGTTGGCCAGCAGACTGGCGTGGGAGTGCACCACGCCTTTCGGATTGCCCTCGGAGCCGGAGGTGAACAGCACCAGCGCGGCGTCGTCGGGCTTCTGCGGCAGCATGGCCCGGCTTGGGAAAATCAGGTGGAATAAAATCCACAGTTTGTCTTCTTTGGTGACGGTATCTTTTAAGTCTTCGAGATAGACCCATTTCGCCTCAGGCACGTTCTCCGGTAAATGAGTCAACTTGCCCTTTTCCAAAAACTGGCGCGAGGTGATGATGGTTTCAATGTTTGCCGCTTTCATGGCGCTTTTGATGCCCTTCGCGCCAGAGGTGTAGTTGAGCAAAGCAGGAATACGGTTGCGCATCGAGGCGCCGAACAGCGCGGCGGCCATAATGGTCGCGTTGGGCAGAAGCATGCCAACGTGCTCGCCCTCGCGGGTAAAGCGTTGCAGGATGCGGCTTACGCCAAGGGATTTCTTCAGCAACCCCTGATAGCTATCTTCTTTAAACGCGATATCAGCAATGCAGGGTTTTCGGCGGCCGTAGCGAGTTTGAGCTAAAAGCAGCGCCTGATAGAGCGTTTGCGGCTCGCGGGTCGTCATCCGCGCGTCCATCATAATGTCGTGCAGCTTTTGCCCGGCCAGTACGCGGCGGTCGCGGGCGCGCGGGGCTTCAGGCATAGACACCTGCTGCGGCGGTAAAACGTTGATAGTGATTTTTGGGAACCAGCGGATTTTAAAGCTGCCGAACAGGCGGCCAAACGGCGTGTACTCCGCGCCATCAATGCGCACCGGCAGCACCGTGGCCTGCGACTTCGCCGCCACAAAGGCCGCGCCGTCATAAATTTTCATCAATGAGCCGGTCACCGTAATGCGCCCCTCGGGGAATACCACCACCGGGCGACCTTTCTCCACTTCCCGCACCAGCCGTTTGATTGCCATCGGCTTGGTCGGGTCCAGCGGCACGAAGTCCACATACTGCTTCAACCACTGCATATACCAGCTGTCGGTAATATCCGAATAGACCGCAAACACCGGCTTAACGGGCAGAAACAGCACCAGCAGCACGCCATCGATAAATGACACATGGTTGGGTGTTATCAGCAGCTTAGGGTAATTGAAATTGGGGTGAGCCGGGGTCACCGTCACGCGAAACGCCAGGCGGAATACGATACGGAAAAGAGCGAAAAGAAATCGATACATCAGTGCCATCTCCTTATGAGCCATCCCTGAGTCTAAGAAAAAAAAGGTTATAGAAACAGCATACTATAGGAGACGGAGATTTGACGAAGGAAGGGAAGAAGTTTAAGACTTTGCGAGGTGTGCCCATATTACAACCGAATTTTGGCAAAAAAAAACCTACGCATCCGCGTAGGTTGGTGCAAATTTAATCGGTATCAACATACAGTGTACGTTGATGATTCACCAATCAATACCTCTGGGACGTTCAATTTATCCGCTTTGGCCGATCAACAGCCAGCAGCCAATCGCAACATAATCACGCAAAGTGTAACCAGTGGTGAAAAACTGCCTGAGTTTAGCCATTCATGAAACATCAGGCAGTTACCTCATTTTTTGAACATTTATCTCACCATTTCAGTGCAGAAATCCGTCATTTCGACCTCACTTATGCCGCGCTACTTCCACCAGACAGCTCATGGCGTTTGGCCCCTGTGTCAGCCGCGAGGTGCCGATGTCTAAGGTCAGCACGTTGGGGTTTCCCGCCTGCTCCGTCTCCTGCCACGGGCCGCCAAATCCCGGATCGAACCAGGCTCCGGTCGCCATCAGCACCACGCCGCGCGCAATACCTTCATTCAGCTCCACGCCCGCCAGACAGCTGCCCCGCGCGTTGAAAATTTTGACCTGATGACCCTTTTTCAACTGCCTCGCGGCGGCATCGGCGGGGTGCATCAGCAGCGTCTCTTTGCCTGCAGTCTTGTTGCTCTGCGCCAGAGGGGATTGATCCATCTGGCTGTGCAGACGATCTTTAGGCTGAATGGAAATCAGGTGCAGCGGCCAGGTTTTTGCCGTCTCCGACCCCAGCCACTCCACCGGCGGCCGCCATTCAGGATGGCCCGCGAAGTCGTCATAGCCGTAACCGGCGATTTTCTCGGAGAAGAGCTCAATCTTGCCGCTTTGCGTCGCCAGCGGGTTGGCGCGCGGGCTTTTGCGAAATTCTTCGAAAAACACATAATCCTGCTGCGGCATGGGCAGTTCGACCGAGCCGCGCTGCCAAAAGGTGTCGAAATCCGGCCATTGCGCTCCCGTCCCCTGCTGCGCCGCGCCGCACTGCTGGTAAATCTGCCTCAGCCAAGCATTCTCATCGCGCCCCAATGTAAATTGCTCGCGATAGCCCAAGCGCTCAGCCAAATCGGCAAAAATGTCGATGTCATTGCGCGCCTGATGCCGTGGCGCAATCGCCTGATGCATCGCCAGCACGTAGCGATCGCGCGAAGAGCCGCCAATGTCATTACGCTCAAGGGAAGTGGTGGCGGGAAGGACAATATCGGCCATGCGCGCCGCCGCGGTCCAGACGTTGTCCTGCACGATAATGGTATCCGGCCGCTGCCAGCCTTCTACCAGCCGATTCAGCTGCTGGTGATGGTGAAAGGGATTGCCGCCCGCCCAGTGCACCAGATGGATGTCGGGATAATGAGAGGTTTTGCCTTGAAACTCATAAGGCTGGCCCGGATTAAGCAACATGTCGCTGATGCGTGCCACGGGAATAGATAAGCCCGAGGGGTTCGGTCCGGTGCTGACGGCAGGCCCCGGCGTGTCGAAACGCGGGTTGCCTACGCCGTTCATTGAGCCGTGACCAAAGGAGAAACCGCCGCCCGGTAGCCCAACCTGTCCGAGCATCGCCGACAGGGCAATCATCATCCAATAAGGCTGCTCGCCGCGATGGGCGCGCTGCACCGAGTAGGCACAGGTAATGAAACTGCGCACGCCAATCAGCTGTTGCGCCAGTTTGGCGATGCGCGCAGCGGGGATGCCAGTGATCTGGCTGGCCCACTCCGGCGTCTTCTCCACGCCGTCGCTTTTACCCTGTAAATAAGCCGCCAACTGGGGATAACCCACGCAGTGAGAGGCAAGGAAGGCATCATCCTGTGCGCCAACTCTTTGAATTTCAAAAGCCAGTGCGATCATCAGCGCGGCGTCAGTGTTGGGCCGAATAGGGATCCATTCGGCATTCGCGAACTCCGGGCAGTCGTCGCGCATTGGGCTGATATTAACGATCGGCGTGCTTTTCTTCGCCAACTGTTCCAGCGCCGGTTTGAGAGTATGGGCCACCGCCCCGCCCGACGCCACTTGAGCATTTTTCAGCGCTAAGCCGCCAAATGCCAGCAAGATCTCGGCATTATCCACCACGCTCGGCCAAGTCGTCACCCGGCCAGTAAGCGGCGTGAAGGTGCCGATAATGTAAGGCAGGAAGAATTGCGCCGTCCCCCAGCTGTAGTTCCCCTCCTGATCCACCCCGCCGCCGCCGGTAAAGTAGAAGCGCCGCACCAGCGAACGCGCGTGGTGCAAACGCCCCGCCGACGACCAGCCGTAGGAGCCAGTGAAGATCCCCGCCGCGCCATATTTTTCCCGCACCCGGCGGTTCTCTTCCGCCACCAGATCCAGCGCCAGATCCCAATCCACTTCGACAAAGTCCTCCTTGCCCCGCAGCGCCCGGTTGCTGTGCTCACGCTTTTGCAGCCAAGAGCGCCGCACCGCCGGTTTGCGAATGCGTTTGTCGGAATAGACCAGAGGGATGATGGAGTCCAGCATTGGCGAGGGATCGCTGTCTGCGATGTGGGGTTCACAGCGGATCAGGCGTCCATCTTCAACAACGGCGGTGTAAGCCCCCCAGTGGGCCAACTGTGGGAATCGGCGAATAGTCATTAAGGGTTTCTGTCTCGGGAGTAGGAGTTTCAGGGGAAACATGCACTAGTTTGGCGTTCAGTTCAACGCCGAGAACTTTTTTGGGCGGCTGCCCAAGCCCGCCTTAAGGTCAAGACCGTGGGCTCGCCGCCCACGGTCTTGACCTTGAAGTTGAATTTGCCCCGTCAACCTTTGACCCAGATCACATGCTTACCATCCCATGGCCTTGCGGCCCGAGTCATTTTCCGTAAAACTGATAGTGTAAGCGTTTACCCTCACACAAATTTTGGACGTGTAATGGCTACCATCAAAGATGTTGCAAGACTGGCGGGTGTTTCCGTCGCCACGGTTTCTCGCGTAATAAATCATTCGCCAAAGGCGAGTGACAGCTCGCGGGAGGCGGTGCTTAGCGCCATGCAACATTTGCAATATCATCCGAATGCCAATGCACGCGCCCTCGCACAGCAGTCTACGGAAACCCTTGGTCTGATCGTGGCCGATGTTTCTGACCCCTTCTTTGGCGCGATGGTGAAAGCCGTCGAGCAGGTGGCTTACGCCACCGGCAACTTCCTGCTGATTGGTAACGGTTACCATAATGTGGATAAAGAGCGTCAGGCGATTGAGCAACTGATTCGCCATCGCTGCGCGGCATTGGTGGTTCACGCCAAGATGCTGCCGGACGACGAGCTGCAAAGCTTAATGAAACAGATCCCCGGCATGGTGCTGATTAATCGAACTCTGGCAGGTTTCGAGCAGCGCTGCGTGGCGCTCGACGACCGCTACGGGGCATGGCTGGCGACCCGCCATCTGATTCAAAGCGGCCATCAGCGGATTGCGATTTTATGCTCCAACCACGGAATTTCGGACGCCAGCGATCGCCTACAGGGCTATCTGGACGCGCTGCAAGAACACAATATTCCGGTGGACGACAAACTGATTGCCTACGCCGAGCCGGACGAGATTGGCGGCGAGCAGGCGATGGCGGACTTACTGGGGCTGGGGCGCAGCTTCACGGCGGTGACTTGCTACAATGACTCGATGGCGGCAGGGGCGCTGTCGGTGCTGAGCGACAACAGCATTGATGTGCCGACCGATATTTCACTGGTCGGCTTCGATGACGTGCTGATTTCCCGCTACCTGCGCCCGCGTTTAACCACGGTGAGATATCCGGTAGTGGCGATGGCCAATCAGGCGGCGCAGCTGGCATTAGCCTTAGCGAACAACCAGCCGCTGCCGGAAACCACCCACATGTTTAGCCCGACGCTGGTGCGCCGTCATTCCGTCACCAGCCCGGCGAGCTAAGCCTTAAATCAGCTCCAGCGCCAGCAGTTCCTCAATGGTCTGGCGGCGGCGGATCAGGCGCGGTACGCCATTTTCAAACAACACTTCTGGTAACAGCGGGCGGCTGTTGTAGTTGGAAGACATGGACGCGCCGTAAGCGCCAGTGTCGTGGAACACCAAATAATCGCCAATTTCCACCTGTGGCAGCGCGAAGGTTTCTACCCCACCCCCCGCCTGCTGGGTGAACACGTCGCCGGATTCACACAGCGGACCGGCGATCACTGAGTCAATCAGTGGCGCATTGCTGATGTCGCGGCCATCGGCGGGCAGCAGGGAAATATGGTGGTAGCTGCCGTACATCGCCGGGCGCATTAAATCGTTGAAACCGGCATCGCACAGCACGAAGTGGCGGCTGCCCATATTTTTGGCGGCACGCACCTGCGCCACCAGCACGCCGGATTCGGCCACCAGGAAGCGGCCCGGCTCAATTTCCAGATGAACGGCATGGCCCAGATGTGCAGCAATCTGCTCGCGGGCGCGGTTCCATAAGCCGTAATAATGCTCGGTATTGATGGCTTCTTCGCCGAAACGGTAAGGAATCGACAGGCCGCCACCGGCAGAAATGGCGTCAATATCATGCCCGGTTTCAATCACCTGACGCACCATGGCGTCGCACACTTGCTCCAGATGGCCGTAGTCCACGCCGGAGCCAATGTGCATATGAATGCCCACCAGCTTCAGGTCATAACGTTGAATCTCCGCCAGCGCCTGCGGCAAATCGCCGAACCAGATACCGTGTTTACTGTTCTCGCCGCCGGTGTTGGTTTTCTGGCTATGGCCGTGACCAAAGCCCGGGTTAACGCGCAGCCAAACCGGGTGCCCGGCTTTCTGGCGGCCAATCTGCCCCAGCATATCAATAGAACCGGCGTTAACCGGAATATCCAGCTCGGTGACGCGGTCTAGCGTCGGCTGGTCCAGCACATCGGCGGTAAAGACAATTTCGCTGGCTTCGCGGCCCGGCTTAAAACCGGCCAGCAGCGCGCGCTCGATTTCCCCCAGAGAAACTGAGTCAACTTTCACGCCCTGCTCGCGCATCAGGCGCAGAATATGGATATTGGAGCACGCCTTCTGAGCAAAACGGATCACGTCGAACTGGCGCAGCTGGCTGATACGCTGAGTGATGATCTCGGCATCATAAGCCCATACCGGGCAGCCAAATTGTTGGGTCAGTGCCAGTAAATTAGCGGCGTTCAGAGCAGTAGAAGTGTCGTTTAAGGCGCGTGGCATACAAGATCCTGAAGTCTGAAGAAGCGAAAGTTAACCTGAGTATCCCGCACTCAGCGACTGCTTAAAAATATCTATTTCGCACCATTCTATTCATTTATGATATGGATATTCCTCTCCCACGGAGAAGCCAATGCCCGCCATTTCCCTGCGCCATATCGAAATTTTCCACGCCGTGATGACCACCGGCAATTTGACCGAGGCCGCCGCGCTGCTCAACACCTCGCAGCCGACGGTGAGCCGAGAATTGGCACGCTGCGAAAAGCTGCTCAATCTCCAACTTTTCGAACGGTTGCGCGGCCGCCTCTACCCGACGGTGCAGGGGCTGCGGCTGTTTGAGGAGGTTCAGCGTTCCTATTACGGGCTGGATCGTATCGTCAGCGCGGCGGAGGGCATTCGCCAGTTCGAGCAGGCGCAGCTCTCCATTGCCTGCCTGCCGGTGTTCAGCCAGTCGCTGCTGCCCGCCGTGTGTAAGCCTTTTCTGGATCGCTACCCTGACGTCAGTTTCAACATCGTGCCGCAGGAGTCGCCGCTGCTGGAAGAATGGCTTTCCGCGCAGCGCCACGACCTTGGGTTGACGGAGAATACCCATACGCCCGCGGGCACCGAGCGCCAGCCTTTGCTGACCTTAAACGAAGTGTGCGTGCTGCCCGCCGACCACCCGCTGGCGGCGAAAAAGCGACTGACGCCGCAGGATTTCGCCGGGCAGAACTTCATCAGCCTGTCGGCGACTGACAGCTACCGCCAGCTGCTGGACGCGCTGTTTGGCGAGCATCAGGTGGCGCGCCGTCTGGTGCTGGAAACCCACAGCGCCGCCTCGGTGTGCAGCATGGTGCGCGAAGGGGTTGGGGTATCGATAGTCAACCCACTCACCGCGCTGGACTATGTGGAGCGTGGCAACAGCGGCATGGTGATCAGAGCGTTCAGCCTGCCGGTGCCCTTCACCGTCAGCCTGATCCGTCCGCTGCACCGCCCCGCCTCGGCGCTGGTTTCAACCTTTATCGAGCACTGTCATCAGCAGGCCCTGCGTTTTCCTCAGCGTTTACAGGCGGTAATGGCGCATGAATAAGGCGCAACCTTGACTTGTAAATGATAATCATTATCCATAACATGCTGGCAACTTGTGATTTACCCGGTTATGGGATGATGAGGATCGTCATGAAAAAGTTACTGTTTTTAGCCACCTTGCTGCTGGTCGCCTGCGCCCAGCACCCGGTGTCGCCCAATTTGGCCTCCAGCAGCATTAAAGACCTGCATACCGGGGAAACCCTCACGCCGCAGCAGCTGTTGGCGCGACTGGCGAAACACCCACGGGTGATTGTCGGCGAGAAGCACGACAACCCGGCGCATCACCAGATTGAAGCCTGGCTGGTGGAAAACCTGCCCGACCAGCGCCCGCAGGGCAGCGTGCTGATGGAGATGCTAACGCCGAGCCAGCAACCCGCCGTCGAGAGCACCAAGCGGCTGTTGCAAACCCAGCCGGACCTGTCGGCGACGAAGGTAGCGGAACTGCTTAAATGGCAGAAAGGCTGGGATTGGTCGATGTACGGCCAAGTGGTAATGCCAGCAATCAAAGCCCCTTATCCGCTGCTGGCGGCGAATCTGGATCGCAGCGAAATCATGGCTTTCTACCAGAAACCGGCCTTCCCGGCGGGAGCCAACAGTGCGGACCCTAAAGTTAGAGAGGCCATCGCCGACACCATTCGCGTTTCGCATCAGCAGAATATCGAGCCGAAGCAGCTTCACGCCATGTTGGCAATCCAGCAACAGCGCGACCGCCGCATGGCTGAACGGCTGCTAGCCGCGCCAACGCCGGCTTTGCTGATCGTCGGTGGCTATCATGCCAAACGTAATGTCGGGGTGCCGGTGCATCTTCGCGATTTACAGCCTAAGGCGCAGGTGACGGTAGTCATGCTGGCGGAACAGGGGGCGGAAGTGGATAACCAGCAGGCGGATTATGTGTGGATAACCCCGGCGGCGGGTAAAAAGCAATAATAATAAGAAGAAAGAAGCCGCCCCCGGCCAGAGCCAGAGGGCGGTGAATGTCTTAAGCCAGCGCTTTTTCAGCTTTCTTCGCCGCGCGGCGGAAAGTGATAATACAGAGCACAAAGCCAACCAGCCCCAACGCCCCGGCCGCCAGCGGAACCGCCGTCAGACCCAGGCCACGAGCGATAACCGCGCCGCCTACCCAGGCCCCCAAGGCATTACCGACGTTAAAGGCGGCGATGTTGAGAGTCGACACCAGATTCGGCGCATTCTTGCCATAAGTCACCACGTTAATTTGCAGCGCAGGCACGGCGACAAAGCTGACCATCGCCCAGAAGAACAGCGTCACTTCCGCCGCCAGCAGGTTCACGCTGGTCCAGCTAAACAGTGCCGAGAAGATGGCAATCAGCAAGAAGATCAGGGTCAGCGTAGCGCCTAAACGCCAGTCAGCCAGACGTCCGCCAAGCACGTTACCGATAGTCAGCCCCAGGCCGATCAGCAGCAGAGTCCAGCTCACGCCGTGCTCGGACACGCCGGTGATTTCCGTCAGCATCGGCGCAATATAGGTGAACAGGGCAAACATCGCGGCGGAGAAGAACACGGTGATCGACAGCGACAGCCACAGGCCCAAACCACGCAGCGCGCCCATCTCTTTGCGCAGGTCCGTCGGCTCTTCGTCTTTGGTGTCCGGCAGTTTTTTATAGAGTGCAAATAGCGACGCCACGCCGATAATTGCCACCGCCCAGAAGGTAGAACGCCAGCCGAGCGCCTGGCCCAGCGCGGTACCTAAAGGTACGCCCAGCACGTTCGCCAGCGTCAGGCCGGTAAACATCAGGGCCACGGCAGACGCGCGGCGGTTCGGCGCCACCAAATTGGCCGCCACCACGGCACCAATGCCGAAGAAGGCGCCGTGACACAGCGCCGTGATAACCCGCGCCAGCATGAGGAAGCCGTAGCTGTAAGAGAGCGCACACATCAGGTTGCCGAAGATGAAGATAGTCATCAGCAGCAACAGCGTTTTTTTACGCGGCAGTTTGGCGGTCAGCACGGCCATGATAGGCGCGCCGATGGCCACGCCCAGCGCGTAGCCACTGATAAGCCAACCCGCCAGCGGAATACTCACCTGTAAATCATTGGCCACATTGGGCAACAGCCCCATGATGACAAACTCAGTCGTGCCGATCGCAAATGCGCTCAGCGCCAGTGCCAGTAACGAAACAGGCATAGGAAACTCCCCATTAATTAATTATTTACCCAACGAACACCACTAAAGCGGGCTGACTCGTGCAGTCAGTCCGCGAAAAGTAAGCAAGAGATCAAGATATCAGGATGGTGAAACGGGCCGCTAAAACCCGTCGCAAAGTACATTGCTGCGTTAATTCATTTGTTAGCGCAATGTTGTATCTTGCCAACAGAAATACCACGCAGATCACACTTTTGACCAGTTAGCGGCCGAATCAACGGCACAAATTGTTAGGGAATAAGTGATAACTCACTGATAAATAATCAGTTAGAAGATGTGTGCAAATATTTCGAAAAATGGAGTTTAGGCCCCGGCCATGACCCAGCGAGGATTTCCGGCAAACCATGCCACCAGAAAATCCAGCAAGGCGCGCAATGCGGCTGGCATTTGGCGGCGCGACGCATAGATGGCGTAAATCCCCAAGGTTTGCGGTTGCCATTGCGGCAGCAGCGCCACCAACTGCCCGCTGGAAATTAGCGGCGCGGCGGAGTAGTAGGGTTGCATCACAATCCCTGCCCCCTCTACTGCCCCGCTCAGCAATACCTGCGACTCGTTGGCGCTAAGATTGCCACTCACCGGTATCGCCAGCTTTTCGCCTTGGCGCTCCAACTGCCACAGGCTTTTGCCGAAATAGCTGTAGGTCAGGCAGTTATGCAGCGCCAAATCCTCCGGCTTTTGCGGGGTGCCGTGGGCCGCCAGATAGGCAGGAGAGGCGCAGATCACCGAGGCACACTCGGCCAGCGGCCGGGCAATCAGGTTCGGATCGAGATCATTGGTAATGCGCAGCGCCAGATCGATTCGATCTTCCACCAGATTGATCGCCTTACTCTCCAGTTGCAGATCAATACTCACCTGCGGGTGTAGCCGCAAGAACTCGGTCACGGCGATCGCCACCGCCCCCTGCCCGAAGGACTGAGAGCAGCTCAGGCGCAGCAGGCCGCGCAGCGCGTCATCTTCGCTCTCCCCCGCGCAGGCCATTTCAGCCGCCACCGACAGCATTTTCCGGCAGCGCGCCAGCGTGTTCTCCCCGGCATCGGTCAGGCTGAGTTTGCGCGTGGTGCGGTGCAGCAGGCGCGCGCCGGACCACTTCTCCATTTCAGATAAATAGCGCGTGACCATCGCACGGGACATATCCAGCGATTCGGCGGCGCTGACCATGCTTCCCCGTTCAACAATGGCGACAAAGACTTCGGCTGCGGTGATCCTGTCCATATTATTCATCCGATTTATGCAATAAACAGTTGCGCATTATCCGGTTTTTCTCTCGATTTATGCAACGTAAAGTAGCGGCATTAACCCACATTATTTGGCGACAACGCCCAACCTCCGAGGACACATTATGCGCCTGAAAAAATTGGCTCTTACCGCCGCGCTGCTTCTGGGCACTAGCCTGACGGCTCGCGCTGCCGACATGAAAATGGACGTTTACAATCCGGGTCAAAACAGCATTTTTGCCGTTTCCTCAGAAATTGTCTCTGGCGAGAAAGACGCCGTGCTGATTGATGCCCAGTTCCAGCGCAACGATGCGCAGAAGCTGGTGGAGATGATCAAAGCCAGTGGCAAGAACCTCACCACTATTTACATCAGCCAGGCAGATCCTGATTTCTACTTCGGCCTGGACACCCTGCACGCCGCCTTCCCTAAGGCCAAAATCGTCGCCACTCAGGCGACAATTGATGAAATCAACGCCACCAAAGACGGCAAAGTGGCGTTTTGGGGCCCGCAGTTGAAAGACAACGCGCCAAAAACGATGATTGTCCCTGAGCCGCTGAAAGGCAATTCTTTCGAGCTGGAAGGCAAAAAGTTTGAAATTAAAGGGCAAACTCCCGCCCGCACCTTTGTATGGATACCGGCGCTGAAAGCCGTAGTCGGCGGCGTTATTGTTGATGGTAATACCCAGCATTTGTGGGTCGCAGATACACAAACGCCTGAATCACGCCAAGCCTGGATTGCCACGCTGGACCAGATCACGGCGTTGCAGCCAACTACGGTGGTGCCGGGCCACTTCCTGCCCGGTGCGGCACAGACGCTGAAGTCGGTCGAGTTCACCAAGCAGTATTTACAGACGCTGGAGAAAGAACTGCCAAAAGCTAAGAATGCGGAGGCGCTGGTGAAAGCCATGAAAGGACATTACCCGGCACTGAAAGGCGATGAGTCATTAGAAATGAGCGCCAAAGTGCTGAAAGGCGAAATGAAGTGGCCGCAGTAAAATAAGTCAATTTATGCATAAAACGATTTGATGGGTCCTTAAAAGTGGACCCATTTTTTAACGTCATAACAAAACCAGGTTAATGAGCAATAATTAGCAGACTGATAAGAATACACCTCGAAAAATACTCAATAATCCTGTCCCAATCTCCTTCTTAAGAATTTCCTCACACTATTAACGCCAATCGATAAATCTTCAACTTTCGAATAAATAGTTTTTACGGGACTATTTCTCCATAAATTTCCGCCAGTAAGGCAAATAGTGCTCTCTAAATAGAGAAAATTGGCTTTTTAGCGGCGTTGTCGGTTCTTCCAGCAGTATCTTCAGAAAACTCTTACTTCCAACCCTCAAATAACCAAACTATAATTATCTTATTGTTTATTCTAACTATTTAATTAATTATGTTCAGTATTATCTTAATAACCAATCACTTCAAACGATCAGTGAAAGCATTTCAATCGTCAAAACCTATTAAAAGTAATCCCAAACATCGGGTTAAACGATTTGTTTCGAACTTTATATAATTTATATTGATTGTTAATTATTCATAAAAAACTCACCAACCTTTTGCGCAGAAAATTCTTTTCTGGGCTTATGCTTTATGCTTTTGGGTGGTTTTTTTCTCTGTGTGAATCGCCTTTTTGACTGGATTATTTGTGTTACATGGAAGGCTATCATGCCAAGAGTTATTATATGGAGTGAATGTCAATTCACTCAACTGGCGCTTGAGACACTTATTCTAAAGTTGCCTTTCCACGTTGATGTTTTAAATTTCCCACAAAATAAAAATAATATTATTTTCGACTCTTCTGACTATTTTATCCTTGACCCTTCACATAAAAGCTTCTCTCGATGCTATGAGTTTTTATTAGCGCATCATGAGAGAATGGATGATAACCGGATGATTTTTTACTCTGAGTCGCTGGACGCTACCATCATGTCCACGCTGCTGAAAAGAGGAATTCGTTCTTTTTCTAAAAACAACAACTTACAAGAGACGACCAGCCTCATTACCAAGTTTATCCTGCTAAAAGATATTTCAGACTTATGCGATCAGCACTTTCTGGTGATCACCAAAATGGAAATAAAGATTCTTTCTATGCTGGTATCAGGCGTTTCTATCCGCGATATCTCAATGATATTAAAAAGAAGCATCAAAACGGTCAGTGCACATAAATGCAATCTATTTAAAAAAATAGGCATAACGAATAATCAGGAACTATTCTTTCTCTTTAACCACAGCGTTGCGGATATGACTGCGCTCTAGAGCGATAGTCTGGCGATGTTGCAAATACCAGCCGCGATAAATATAGAGAAAGAAGAATGGACCCAGCTTCGGCGTCAGAATTCTATTTTGTTTTCGAGCCCATCGTCGACCCGGCAGGCAATGTGCTGGGTTTTGAAATGCTCACGCGGCAAAATTCGCTCAATGGGCCATGCCGAAGCATTGAACATCTATTTTCTCAGCTGCATCCTGAACACAAGTTCGATATTTTTTACACCCAATTGAATACGCTGAGCCATCAAGCGGAGTTCTTCTTAGAGCACCGGTTTAGCGTCTCTTTAAATGTGGATACGGAGATTGCCGAGGGCATCGTTCGCTCCGTGGCATTAACCAATAGACTCAAATCTATGGGTTTTATTCGTTTGGAGATCAACGAGCACTTCCCAGAACTCTTCCACCCAAGCCCCCAGCCTCTGCTCAGCAAGTTAGCCGCCTGCTGCCCACTTTGGCTCGACGACTTCAGCGCCGATCATCAACGCTTATCGCCCGTCATGCTCAACCAGTTTGAGTGCATTAAAGTGGATAAACATTTCTTTTGGCAGCATCAGGGCAGCGAGGAGCTGAAGTCGGTGATTCAGCAGCTAGGCCGCAGCTGTCAGGGCGTTATTGTCGAAGGGGTGGAAACCTCCGAGCAGCTCAGAGGTTTAAAATCACTGAATATCAAGGGGATGCAGGGTTATTTATGGCCTGCCAGATTCCAACATAATCTGCAAAGCAGAGTGAGTATCGACTGATTAAGGCTGTACGCGAACAAATGTCCCCGCAGCCTGCACGTTCATGCCAAAGCCACAGTCACCGTCGGTATGCAATTTGACAGTTTCTGGCGCGAATTCCATGCTTACTTTGCACTCTCCGCCGCCCGCGTTCTGGTCATCTGCCTGATTGTAAACCGCTTTGCCGTCTTTCACGGCCGTTACCACCGAGAATTCGCCGGTATTCGGCCCGTAATAGAGCGACATCAGCCCCATGTACATGCCGCTGAAATCGATTTTAAACTGGGCTTCTTCCGCTTTGACATCCACTTCGTTCCAACTGCCGTAACCGGCATATTGCCAATACTGCCCGGCCACGCTGGGTGCCGCAGGCAAGGCATCGAGCTGGGGTTGGATTTGGCTAAGATTAAATTGTGATTTTTTATCATCCGGCGCCAGCATCAGCCAGGCTTTAGCTTTGCGATATTGCCCCTGACGGATATAGGTCAGCGCGATGTTGTTGTAGGCCGTGGCGATAGTGTCCTGCGGCTTGTGGCAAAACTCGCTCCAGGCCACCTGATCGCGGAATAGCTCGCGCGCTTTGTCATAAGCGCCTTGCTGATAAGAGACTTTCCCCGCCGCCGCGTAAATCCCCGCCTTCAGACAATCCTTTTCAATATCAGGCTCATCGATTTTCGCCAACGCCTGAAGACTGACAGAACAGCCCGCCACCAGCAGCAAATTCAACCCCAATTTCATCGAACACCTTTTTCTTATAACCAAATGGAACTTTTTGCAGGAAAAACATCCTTACATGTGTGCCATTGCCCTCTCGCGCTGGCTGACCCATTCTGGGATGATTACGCATTCACAACATGAATATATTGAAACATGGCTATTTATGACTAACAAACCTGGGAAATCGGCACCTTGGCGTGCTGTCTGGCAGTTGATTAAGCCTTATTGGCTTTCCGAAGAGAAGTGGCGTGCCTGGGGCATGTTATCCGCCATCATTATCCTCTCATTGGCCGGCGTCTATTTGAGCGTCCAGCTAAATGAATGGAACAGAGTCTTTTACGATGCGCTGCAAAATCGTAATTACCCCGTATTCAAAGCCCAGCTGTTGAAATTCACCTGGCTTGCACTGATCTTTATCGTCATTGCCATCTACAAAGTCTATCTGACCCAGGGCCTGCAAATGAGCTGGCGTCGCTGGATGACCGAAGAGTATATGGACAAGTGGCTGGGCAATCACGCCTATTATTACACGGAGTATCAGCATCAGGTCGATAACCCCGACCAGCGTATTGCTGAGGACCTCAACGCGCTGACCAGCGGCACCCTTTCGCTGGTGCTTGGCCTGCTATCCAGCGTGGTCACGCTGTTCTCCTTTGTCTTTATTCTGTGGTCGATCAGCGGCCCGCTGACCTTTATGTTTTCCTCCCATGAATTCACCATTCCGGGCTACATGGTGTGGTTCGCCCTGCTCTACGCGGTGGTCGGCTCGGTGATTGTCTGGTGGGTGGGTAAGCCATTGGTTCGTTTAGGATTCAACCAAGAATGGTTCGAAGCAAACTTCCGTTTTGGCCTGATCCGTATCCGTGAGAACAGCGACGCCATCGCCCTTTATCACGGTGAGAAGAGTGAACGCGACCAGCTGAGCAGCAAGTTTGAATCCATCAAAACCAACTGGTGGTCGATTATGAAAGTGACCCGTCGCCTCAACGTGGCGTCCACTTTCTATGCCCAGTTCGCTAACATCTTCCCGATTCTGGTGGCTTCGCCGCGTTACTTCTCCGGCGCCATCCAGATGGGTTCCTTGATGCAAATCTCCTCGGCCTTTGGTCAGGTGCAGGGCGCATTGTCGTGGTTTATCGGCGCCTTCACCGATTTAGCCAGCTGGAAAGCCTGTGTTAACCGTCTGGCCGGTTTTAACGCCGCCATTGAACAGGTGAACGCCCAGCCGCGCGGCATTGACGTGCGCGAATCCGACAAACTGGATCTACAACTCGACGATTTAACCCTCAAGCTGCCGAACGGCACCGCGCTGTTCAGCAATGTCTCCGCCAGCCTGCAGGCCGGTGAGCGCGTGCTGATCGCCGGCCCGTCTGGCTGCGGTAAGTCCACCCTGCTGCGCGCTATCGCCGGTATCTGGCCTTACGGGGCGGGCAGTATTCACCTTGCCGCGGGCAAAAATTATTTGTTCCTGCCACAGCGCAGTTATATTCCGATTGGCACTTTGCGCGAAGCGCTAAGCTACCCGCAGTCAGATCGTGAATACACTGACGACCAGCTGAATACCGTGTTGGAACAGTGCTGCCTGCCGCATCTGCAAAGCGTGCTGGATGACTATGCCAACTGGAGCCAGCGCCTGTCGCCGGGTGAGCAACAGCGCCTGTCGTTTGCTCGTGCACTGCTGATTAAGCCTGCCATTCTGTTCCTCGACGAAGCCACCAGCGCGCTGGATGACGAAACCGAGCAGCGCATGTACAGCCTGTTAGTCAGCGAATTGCCTGGCACTTCGGTGATAAGCGTGGCGCACCGCAATAGCGTCGCCAAGTACCACCAGCACTGCTGGCGCTTCAAACGCAGCGAAGAGGGCGGCAGCCACTTCTCGGCGTCCGCGCTATTACCTGAGTAAGCTTTAACACTCGCCTTTCTTGCCTCTTCTCGCCCCTGCGCAGGGAGAGGCAAGCTAAAACCCATCCTAGCGCACAATTCTCCGCCTCAAATTTGTTCAATTGTATACCCCGCTATACAATTAATTTTGACAACCGGAGGGCTGATGAAAATCGACAAAACCTCGTTCGTACCGCTTTATCTACAAATAGAACAGCAGCTTACTGAACGGATCAGCGCCGGAGAGATCAAACCAGGCGATCCGATCCCCACCGAAGCCGCGCTGTGTGACATTTATGGCGTCTCGCGCATGACAGCGCGCAAGGCGGTGGACTATCTGGTGCGCCAAGGTCGGGTCGAACGTTTTCGCGGGCGCGGCACCTTTGTGGTGAAAAAGGCCCTGACGCGCAAAGTGAACCTGCCTCTCGACCGCCACCTGACCTCCAGCGAGCTGGCGGTTGAAATCAACGCGCCGATTGAAAACCGCGTGCTGGCTTTCGAGCGCGTGTCGGCCACGCCCGACATCGCCAACGCGCTGCAAGTCCCGGTCGGCACGGCCCTGCACTTTATGGTGCGCCTACGCCTGCTGGGGGAAGAGCCTTTTGTTTATGAGCAGTGCTGGCTACTGGCGGATCTGTTCCCCGACCTGACACCACGGCATCTGGAAACCTCGAAATACGCCTATCTGCGCTCTAGAGGTTATGAACCGGCAGGCAGCAATAAGCAGATATCGGCAGAACTTCCCGCCAATGAAATCCGTCTGGCCCTGCACCTGTCGCGCGATGAGCCGGTGCTACACGCCCACGCCATCTCGGAATTCACCGACGGTACGCTGTTTGAAGTCTCAGACGTGTATTACAACCAGAAGCACTACAGCTTCAGCATTCGGGCCAGAGTCAAAGGCAAGAGCAAAAATAAAGGCTGACCCCAGGGCCAGCCTTCTTACTTCTTACTCTTCTTCAACACGCATTAGCTAATACCGGAAAGCTCGGCTTTCACCAGATTCGCCACCTGCTCGACCTGCGGACCATAAATCACGTGCACGTCATTGTCAGTCACGCGCTTCACGCCCATCGCCCCGGTTCTCAGCAGCTTGTCATCTTGCACCTGCGACATGTCCTTCACCTTCACGCGCAGGCGGGTAAAGCAGCAATCCACCTGAGAGATATTGCCTTCGCCGCCCAGCCCCAGAATGATGTCTTTGGTCTTCTGGTTGCCTTCGGCAGGCTTGGCGCGCTCTTCGGCATCATTCTCATCTTCGCGCCCCGGCGTTTTGATCTGCATGCGTAAGATCACCCAGCGGAAGCTGAAGTAGTAGATTGGCGCGTAGATGATCCCAAGGATCAGCGGATACCACCAGTGGGTTTTCGCCCCGCCCAGCACCCCAAAGATCAGGAAGTCGATCGCCCCACCCTGCACGTTACCGATCATCACGTGGAACATCTGCATCAGCACAAAGGAGATCCCGGTCAGCACGGCGTGCAGCACGTAGAGTACCGGCGAAACAAAGATAAAGCAGAACTCCAGCGGCTCGGTGATCCCAGTGGTGAAGGAGGCCAGCGCCCCGGCCAGCATCAAGGCTTTCACCCGCCCTTTGTGCTCGGGCCGCGCGCAGTGATACATCGCCAGCGCCGCCGCAGGCAGACCAAACATCATCACCGGGATTTTCCCTTGAGCCAGAAAGCGCGTGGCCTGCTGGGTGACGGTATCGGTAATAGCGCCGGGGTTAGCCAGCGAGGCGTTGAAGATATTCAGCGCGCCGACGATGCTCTGATTGTCCACCGTCGTCACCCCGCCGATTGGCGTGAAACGCACGGTTTCGTTGATGATGTGATGCAAACCGGTGGGGATCAGTAAACGCTCAGAGGTGGCGTAAATAAAGGTGCCTATCTCGCCGGTGCGCCCGATTAACTCTCCCACCCACTGAATGCCTTCGGCCACCGTTGGCCAAACCAGCGACATCAGCACGCCGACAATTGGCAGCACCAGCACGGTAATAATCGGTACAAAGCGCCGACCGCCGAAGAAGGCGATGGCCGTCGGTAAGGTGATGGTGTAGAAGCGATTGTGTAGCCACATGGTGATCAAACCGACCAAGACCCCGCCCAGCACGCTCATGTTATAGGTGAAAATACCCAGCGTTTGGGTGAACTCGGCGGCGTAAATCATCGCCTCACTTTGCGACATGCCCTGCGCGGTAAGGTGCGCCACGCTGATGGTGTCTGGCGTAATATTCTGCGCCAGTAAGCTATAATTAACCCCAACGTGCAGCCCCACAAAGCCGATCACTGCAGAGAAAGCCGCCGTGGCTTTCTCTGCATTGGCCAGCCCCATTGCCGTCGCAACGGCAAAGAAAAGCGGCAGGTTGGCGAACAGCGCGCCGGAAACCTGACGAATAAAGCCGATCACCAGTTGTAAGGATTTTATCTCAGCGAACGCTTCGCCCGTTACCGCCGGGTTCTGCAATGCCGCCGCCAGACCCAGAAAAATACCGGCTGCCGCGATCACTGAGATCGGCGTCATCAGCGCTTTACCCAGATCGTGGATTTTGCTGCCTAGTTTGATCATCCGTTTCCCCTCAATAAGTTGGCGAAAAAAGAACCACCTATTGAGTAAAGACCATAATGTATAGTTGTATAGACATAATGACCGAGAGTATGAATGGGATCACAGTTTGGGGTATATCGTATGCCACTAGACTAAAGCTAAAACTCCGCGAATCCCTTGCAACACCTCCTCCGGATTTTCCAGCACCGCCAAATGCGTTTTGGCATTTTGCAGGCGTTTCACCTTAAAGAAATCATGCTCTGCCGCGAAACGCTGCTGGAGGGCGAGATACTCGTCGTCTCGGTCAAGGGAGTAGATGTGCAGGGATTTTGGCGGTTTTTTCAGCCCGGCGAGGCGCTGTAGCGGGGAGCCGTATTGGTGGTAGGCATCGGCGATCACCTGCCCGGCAAGGCGCCAGAGTTGAAAGCTGGATTCGGCCATATCGCGATACATATGCTGCGTCATCTTTGACGAAGTATCCCCCGCTAGCCAAAACTCAAACAGCGCGTCGCGCGCCTGCAGCCAACTGTGCTCTTGCTGCATTTGGCTGATTGACGCAAAAAAGCCCGGCGCGGGGTGGTTCATGATCCAGTCGAGAAAAACTACAGCAGGAGCGCGATCCTGCAAACGCTCCACCAGATCTACCGCCGCCCAGCTGGCGTGCGCCACGGACACCGGCACCACGCGTTTCAATTCCAGATGATCCACCAGCGCCAGCGCGTCTTCAACCAAGGCTTCGCCAGCAAAATCTTCGCCATCCGTGGTGGACAGGCCGTGTCCGCGCCAGTCGATACTGATGATGCGAAAGTGAGGAGCAGCCAACGTGGAGAACTCGGCAAAAACGGTTTTTGGCTGGCACCATCCCGGCATGAGCAGCAGCGCCGTCTCGCCAACGCCGCTGTCCTGATAATCAATCACTGCATGGGGAGTCGTCAAAATAGCCATATTTAGCATCCTATTGCTGGAAATTCACCCGGCCACCATACCCTATCCCCACGCAATTAAACAAGCGTTTGCTTGTTTAATAAAGGGCAGCTGTACCACCAACTTCCTACAAAACATCTCCTTATGTTAAAATTGTTAAAAATATTACTACCCCATAAAAGCCCTACTTTTACCGCGTCACTCCAAGCGCGGGTTAATCAAGACTCTTTAAGGAAGCACTATGGCTATCTCTCGCCGCGATTTTCTCAACGGTGTGGCTATTACCGTCACTGCCGGCATGACGCCGTGGCAGGCGCTGCAGGCCTCGCCGCAAACCGCGACGCAAACGCTCTATTATCCGCCTTCGCTCACCGGGCTGCGCGGCAACCATCAGGGCTCTTATGAGGCGGCGCACCTGCTTGGGCGTGAAGGCAAAAAAGTCGATCCTTCCAGCCTGCCGATTGAGGGTGAATTTGATCTGGTGATTGTCGGCGCGGGCATCAGCGGGCTGGCGGCGGCGTGCTTCTGGCAGGAGCAGCATGGCAAGCAGCAACGTATCCTGCTGCTGGATAACCACGACGACTTTGGCGGTCACGCCAAGCGCAATGAATTTCACGTCGAAGATAAAACTATTCTCGGCTACGGCGGCAGTGAGTCTTTTCAGTCACCGCGCACCAATTTCAGCCCGGTGGCGATGGGCCTGCTGAAGACGCTGGATGTCGATATCGAGCGCATGGCGAAAGACTTCGACCAGACCTTCTATCCGGACCTGCACCTCAGCCGCGGCGTCTATTTCGACCGCAAAAACTTCGGCGTGGATAAAATCGTCAGTGGCGATCCGGGCCGCGCCGTGGCCGATGACATCCCGCCAGAGCGCCTCAACGGCCGCGACATCAGCGACTTTATCAGCGATTTCCCGCTGTCGGACGCCGACCGTAAGGCGCTGATTGCGCTACATACGGAGTCAAAAGATTATCTGGCAGGCATGAGTAAAGAGCAGAAAATCGAGTGGGTCGATAGCCACAGCTACACCCAGTTCCTGCGCGAAAAAGTGGGCTTGAGCGAAATCGCCATTCGCTACTTCCAGCAGCGGACCAACGATTTCCAGGCCGTGGGCATTGACGCCACCTCGTGCAGCGACGCGCGGATCTGCGCCCTGCCGGGTCTGGAAGGCATGGGCTTGCCGCCGCTGGATGCCGAATCCCTCGCCGACCTCGACGAGCCTTACATCTTCCACTTCCCGGACGGCAACGCCGGTCTGGCGCGGCTGATGGTGCGCCATCTGATCCCCGAAGTGGCGCCGGGCAGCACCATGGACGACGTGGTGCTGGCGAAATTCGATTACAGCCAGCTCGACCGCGACGGCGCGCCGGTGCGCCTGCGCCTTAACAGCACCGGCATGCACGTCGAAAACATTGAGCATCAGGGCAAGCCTGCGGTGGAAGTCACCTACATGACCGGCAGCAAGCTGCACCGCGTGCGCGCCGGGCAGGCGGTGATGGCGGGTTACAACATGATGATCCCCTATCTGGTGCCGGAGATGGCGGAAGAGCAGAAAGCCGCGCTGAAAGAGAACGTCAAAGCGCCGCTGGTTTATTCCAAAGTGGTGATCCGCAACTGGCAGCCGTTCATCAAGCTTGGTGTGCATGAGATTTACTCCCCCGCCGCGCCCTACAGCCGCGTCAAGCTCGACTATCCGGTCAACATGGGCGGCTACCAGCACCCGCGCGACCCTAACCAGCCCATTGGTCTGCATATGGTTTACGTGCCGACCCTGCCGGGCAGCGGCCTCAGCCCGCGCGAGCAGTCGCGCAAGGGACGGGCTTTATTGCTGGGCACCTCGTTTGACGCCCACGAGAAGATGATCCGCGAGCAGCTGCAAGGCATGTTTGGCGAAGCCGGTTTTGACCATCAGCGCGACATCATGGCGATCACCGTCAATCGTTGGTCCCACGGCTACTCCTACTTCCTCAGCGGCATGTTCGATGATGAAGCCGAAGCGCAGAAAATCATTCAGCGCGCCCGCCAGCCGGTCGGACGTATCACCATTGCCAACTCCGACGCAGACTGGAGCCCGTACGCCAACTCGGCCATCGATCAGGCGTGGCGCGCCGTCAACGAACTGACCGCCATGAAGAAGGTGAACGCATGAAAAAGTTGATGATGTTTACCGTGCTGATGGTGGCCAGCTCCTCGGCGCTGGCGATGTCCGAAGGGGAATATGTCGCCAAAGCTGCCGACTGCGCCGCCTGCCACACTGCGCCGCAGGGCCGCGACATGGCGGGCGGGCTGCGCTTTGCCACGCCGATTGGCGACATCTACTCCACCAATATCACACCAGACAAAACCGCCGGAATCGGTAATTACAGCTTTGACGATTTCGACAAA
Organism: Ewingella sp. AOP9-I1-14; assembly: GCF_052375995.1. Classification (NCBI taxonomy): domain Bacteria; kingdom Pseudomonadati; phylum Pseudomonadota; class Gammaproteobacteria; order Enterobacterales; family Yersiniaceae; genus Ewingella; species Ewingella sp. AOP9-I1-14. The sequence goes on along the minus strand of NZ_JBQSVA010000008.1, from coordinate 88,475 downwards.
GCCATGCGCCAAGGCATCGCCAAAGACGGCCATCCGCTCTACCCGGCCATGCCTTATACGTCTTACGCCAAAATGAGCGACAGGGACATGCGCGCGCTCTACGCCTATCTGATGAATGAGGTGAAACCCCAGCCAGAAGCCAATCGCGAAAACCCCATCAGCTGGCCACTGTCAATGCGCTGGCCGCTGCGGGTGTGGAACTCGCTGTTCCTCTCCTCCGGCGAATTTAAGCCACGGGCCGATCAAAGCGAGGAGTGGAATCGCGGCGCGTACTTGGTGCAAGGCGCGGGGCACTGCGGTGCCTGCCATACGCCACGGGGCTGGGCGCAGCAGGAGAAAGCCGAGGATGAAAGCGACGCTAAATTCCTCAGCGGTGGCGAGCTGGACGGCTGGTACGCCCCTTCCCTGCGCGGCATAAAAGGCAGCCAGCAAGAGCTGGTTACCCTGCTGAAAACGGGCCGCAACACCCACGCGGCGGTCAGCGGGCCGATGGGCGAAGTGATCACCAACAGCACGCAGTTCATGACCGACGCCGACCTCAACAGCATGGCGGTTTATCTGTTGAGTCTGAAAGCGGAGCCAGCCGGGTCCCCGGCGAAACCGGCAACTGTCACCGCCAGCGGCCAGCAGACCTACGCGCGCTACTGCTCGACCTGTCACGGCACTCAGGGCGAAGGTCAGGACTTCAACATTCCGGCGCTGGCGGGCAATGTGACGGTCACCTCGCCAAATCCACAAACCCTGCTGCGGGTTATCCTGAGTGGCGGGCAGACGCCAGTCACCGCCGAGCATATGTCGAAAACCATGCCGGGATACGGCTGGGCGCTGAACGATCAGCAAGTGGCGGAGCTGACTAACACGCTGCGCGACAGCTGGGGAAATCAGGCCGAAGCCGTCACCGCCGAACAGGTGAAAGCGGCACGCGACGCCTCAAAATAGGCCCAAAACCAAAGCAAAAAGGCCAGCTCAGCGCTGGCCTTTTCTTTAGCTGAATCTAAAACCTTACTGACCTACATCGCCATTCCAGCCGCCGCCCAGCGCGGCAATCAGCTTAACGCTGGTGACCATCTGGGTGCTGAGCAGGGACAGGACGTTTTGCTGCTGGCTGAGGCTGGTGTTCTCAGTGGTGGCGACGTCGAGATAGTCAATCATCCCCGCCTGATATTGGTTGTAAGTCACCCGCGCCGACTCCTTGGCAGCGTCGGCGGCGCGCTGCTGGGCCAGCGTCTGGGCATCCAACGTGCGCAGCTCGACCAGATAATCCTCCACTTCCTGCAACGCCCCTAACACGCTCTGGCGATAGGCGGCCACCTGCGCGTCATAGGCCGCCTCGGCCTGCGCTACGCGGCTGCTGGTCGCGCCGAAGTCGAGCACCGTCTGGCTCAGTTCCGGCCCCAACGACCAGACGCGGTTCGGCAGGGAGAACAGGTTGTGGAAGGCGTCGCTGGCAAAACCGCCGCTGGCGCTGAGGGTCAGATCCGGATAATAGGCCGCAGTCGCCACGCCCACCGCCGCATTGGCCGAGGCCATGTTGCGTTCGGCAATAGCGATATCAGGGCGGCGCTGCAACAGCTGTGACGGCAGGCCCGGCGGGATCGACGGCAGGGTGAATTTGATCTCCCGCGCGGTCAGGGTGAACTGTGCCGGAGGCTTGCCAATCAGCACCGCGATGGCGTGCTCCAACTGGGCGCGCTGCCACTGGGCCTCCAGCGCCGAGGCGCGGGTGCTTTCCAGCTGAGTTTGTGCCTGAGCCAGCGTGGCGCGCGAGGTATTACCGCCTTCATACTGGTTCTGGATCACCGTCAGGTAGCGCTCGTAGGCGGCAATGCTGCGCTGATAGAGCGCGATTTGTTCATCCATCACCCGCAGTTGGAAGTAATCCTGCGCCAGCTCAGACTGGGCGCTCAGCGTGGCGTTTGCCAGCTCGGCCTTGCTGGCCTGCGCGCTGGCCCGGTCCTGCTCCTCGGTGCGACGCAGTTTGCCCCACAGGTCGAGCTCCCAGCTGGCGCCAAGCTTGGCCGACTGCTGCTTGGTCACCGCCTGCGCCGTGCCGCTGCGCGTGCTGTCGCCGGTAGCACTAATCGTCGGGAACAGCCCGGCGCGCGCCTCGGAAACCAGCGCCTGCGCCTGGCGATACTGCGCGGCGTACTGGGCTACGTTTTGGTTGGAAATCTGTACCTGACTCAGCAAAGACGACAGCTCAGGGTCCTGATACACCGCCCACCAGTCGCCCTTGGTTTGGGTATCCTTCGGGATGGCCGCCGTCCAGCCCTTAGCCTCTTTAAACTCCAAAGAGAGAGGGGCCGAAGGCCGCTGATAGTCAGGCCCGACGGTACAACCCACCAGCAGCAATGCCAACGCCAGCGGGGCGAGACGGAAAACGGCGGAGCCGGAATTACGCAATGTCATCAAAGTCGTTTCGCTTTTCAATGAATTAGTCATGTGAACCTGCCGGTGGCGATGGCTCATGGTGCGGGCGCAGGCGATGCCATAAACGGCGCGTCGCCCGGCTCGAACGGTCCATATAGAGATAGACCACCGGCGTGGTGAACAGGGTCAGAATCTGGCTCAGGGCCAGACCACCGGCGATCGCCAAGCCTAGCGGGCTGCGCAGGTCGGCGTCGCCGCCGCTGCCCAGCGCCAGAGGCAAGGCACCGAAGAAGGCCGCCAACGTGGTCATCAAGATCGGGCGAAAACGCATCAGGCAGGCCTGGGTGATCGCCTGCTGCGGCGTCAGCCCGAGGCGGCGCTCGGCGTCGAGCGCGAAGTCGATCATCATGATCGCATTCTTCTTCACGATACCAATCAGCAGCAAGATGCCGATCAGCGCGATCACCGTCAGCTGGGTATTGGTCAGCAGCATCAGCAGCAGCGCGCCCAGCCCGGCGGAGGGCAGCGTGGACAGAATGGTCAGCGGGTGAATGTAACTCTCATAGAGCATGCCGAGCACGATATACACCGCCGCCAGCGCCGCCAGAATCAGCCACGGCATCATGCTCACCGACGAGTCAAAAGCCTGCGCCGTGCCGGCAAATCCGGCCTGAACCGTGTCCGGCAGGCCGATTTTCGCCATGGTGGTTTTAATCAGCTGTTGGGCATCCCCCAGCGCCACGCCGTCGGACAAGTTAAAGGCCAGCGTGGTGGTTGCCGACTGCCCCTGATGCGCCACCGACAGCGGCGCGTTGGCTCCGCTAAAGGTGGTGAAGGCCGACAGCGGCACCTGCTCGCCACTGTCCGTGACCACGTAAAGCTGGTTTAGCACGTCAGGATTGCTGGTGTAGTCGTCGGTCAGATTCATCACCACGTGGTACTGGTTCAGCGTCTTGTAGATGGTGGCGATCTGCCGCTGGCTGAAGGCGTTATTGAGCAGCGTGTCGATCATCTTGATGTTAACCCCCAGCCGCGTGGCCTTGTCGCGGTCAATGTTCAACATCACTTCCTGCCCGCCGGTTTGCGAGTCAGAATCCACGCCGGTCAGCTGCGGCAGCTTCTCCAGCGCGGCTTTGACCTTCGGCCCCCACTCGCGCAGCAGCGAAAGGTCATCGGCTTGCAGGCTGTACTGGTATTGCGCGTTAGCACTGCGCGCGCCGACTCGCAGATCCTGCGCGGCTTGCATAAACAGCTGCGCCCCGGCCAGTTTGCTGGTTTTCGCCATCAGCCGGTTGGCCACTTGGCTGGCGGTGGCGGTACGGTCTTTAATGTCTTTCAGGCGAACGAAGAACAGCGCGGTGTTGCGCGAACCAAAGCCGCCGCTGCCCGCCGAACTCATTACCGCGTCCACCGCCGGATCGTCTTGAATGATCTTGCTGTACTCCAGCAGCTTCGGCTGAATCGTCTGGAATGAGGTGTTTTGATCCGCGCGCATCATCCCCATCAGCATGCCGGTATCCTGCTCGGGGAAGAAGCCCTTCTCCACCACGGTGTACAGGTAGAAGTTAAGCATGATGGTCAGCAGCAGGCCGAACATGGTGATCAACTGGTGGCGCATCACCCAGCCGAGGGCCGCCGCATAGCCCGCCAGCAGGCGATTAAGCCAATGTTCAATCAGGCGATAAATGCGCGGCTGGCGCTTTTCCACCGCCGGTTTACGCCGCAGAAAACGGGCGCACAGCATCGGGGTCAGGCTGAGGGACACCAGCATCGAAATCACCAGCGACACGGTGAGCGTGACGGCGAACTCGCGGAACAGCCGCCCGAGGATGCCGCCCATCAGCAGCAGCGGAATAAACACCGCCACCAGCGAAAGGGTCATCGACAGCACGGTAAAGCTGACTTCCTGCGCGCCTTTGATTGCCGCGCGCACTGGCCCCAGCCCCTCTTCGATATGCCGGGTAATGTTCTCCAGCACCACGATGGCGTCATCCACCACGAAGCCGGTGGCGATGATCAGCGCCATCAGCGATAGGTTATCCAGGCTGTAGCCCAGCAGGTACATCACCGAGCAGGTGCCAATCAGCGAGACGGGCAGCGCCAGCGCCGGAATGATCACCGCCTGCAGGTTGCGCAGGAAGACGAACACCACGGCGATCACCAGCACCGTGGCTTCCAGCAGGGTCACTTCGGTGGCGCGCAGCGAGCCAGAAATGGTGCCGGAACGGTCCAGCGCGATGTGCAGCTCAACGTCGCCCGGCAGGTTCTCTTCCATCTGCGGCAACGCATTTTTAATTGCCTGAATGGTTTCCAGCATGTTGGCCCCGGCCTGCCGCGTCACGCCCAGCATCACCGACGGTGTGCTGTTGTAGTAGCCTACGTTGTATTTATCTTCAACCGAATCATAGACATTGGCGACGTCGCTCAGGCGAATGGCCGCGCCCTTGATATAAGTCACAATCAGGGTTTTGTACTGCGCCGCCGTGCTCTGCTGGCCGTTACCTTCAATCATCCACGACTGGTTCGAGCCTTGCAGCACGCCCTTCGGCAAGTTAGTGGTGCTGTTAGCGATGGCGGCGCGAATGGTGTCGAGGGAAATGCCGTAATGGCTGATCGCCTCCGGGCGCAGGTCAATACGCACGCCGGGCAGCGCCGAGCCGACAATCGAAACCTGCCCCACGCCGTTCACCTGCGCGATTTTTTGCTGCAACTGGCTGGAGGCAATGTCGTACAGCTCGCCCTTGCTGCGCGTGGCCGAAGTCAGAGAGAGCATGATGATCGGCGCGTCGGACGGGTTGGCTTTGCGATAGGTCGGCAGCGACGGCATGCTGCTCGGCAGCAGCGCCCGCGAGGCGTTAATCGCCGCCTGCACGTCGCGCGCCGCGCCGTTGATTTCACGGTCGAGGTCGAACTGCAGCACCACGCTGGTGGTGCCCTGCGAGCTGCTGGAGGTCATCTCAGTGACGCCCGCAATCTGTCCCAGCGCGCGCTCCAGCGGCGTCGCCACCGTGGCCGCCATGGTTTCCGGGCTGGCTCCCGGCAGGCTGGCGCTCACCAGAATCACCGGCAGGTCCAACTGCGGCAGCGGGGCCACCGGCAGCAGGCGATAGCCAAGCAGCCCGAGCAGCAGCACCGCGCTGGTTAGCAGCAGCGTGGTGACGGGCCGGAAGATGAAAAAGCGCGAGATATTCATCTATTCGCCAGCCTGCTGTTGGTTCAGCTTAGCGGCGCGTTTGCGTTTCAGCCGCGGGTTCCAGCGGGTCGCCAGACGGTCAAACATCAGGTAAATCACCGGCGTGGAGAACAGGGTCAGCACCTGACTGAAGATCAGCCCGCCGACAATCACCAAGCCCAGCGGCTGGCGCAGTTCAGCACCCGATCCACTGGCGAGCATCAGCGGCAGTGCGCCGAGCAGCGCCGCCATGGTGGTCATCAAGATCGGGCGGAATCGCAGCAAACAGGCCTGATGAATGGCTTCGCGCGGCGACATGCCGTGCTTGGTTTCGGCCTCCAGCGCGAAGTCGATCATCATAATCGCGTTCTTTTTCACGATACCAATCAGCAAGATAACGCCAATTAGTGCGATCAGGCTGAACTCCGTATCGGCAAACAGCAGCGAAAGCAGCGCCCCCACCGCCGCCGACGGCAGCGTCGACAGGATAGTCACCGGGTGAATAAAGCTTTCGTACAGAATGCCCAGCACCACGTACATGGTCAGCAGCGCGGCGAGGATCAGCCACAGGGTGTTGCCGGTGGCGCTTTCAAACGAGGCAGCGGCCCCCTGATAGCGCAACGTGATACTGTCCGGCACCTTCAGCTCGGCCATGCTCTGCTTGACGGCGGCCTGCGCCTGCTCCAGCGAATAACCGTCTTTGACGTTGAAGGAAACCGTCACCGTCGGGAACTGGTTTAATCGCGCCTGCAACAGCGCGCCGGTGCGCATATGGATTTTGGCAATCGAGGTCAGCTTGACCATGCCCGTCGCCGAGCTGGTGGAAGTGCCGGTGTCGGACGTCGAGGTGGTCGAGCCCGAGGCACTGGTGGTGGTGGTGCTGTTGGCATCGGTAGAGGCCGACGAAGACGAATTGGTATTGCTGGTCGCCAGATAGATATCGTCGAACGACGCCGGAGACTGCTGATATTGCGGCGCGACTTCCAGCACCACGCGGTACTGGTTCGACTGGGTAAAGATGGTGGACACCAGACGCTGGCCAAAGGCGTTATACAGCGCGGTATCGACATCCGACGCGGTAATGCCAAAACGCGCCGCGGCGTCGCGGTCCAGCTCGACATAGGCCACCTGCCCCTGATTTTGCAGGTTGCTCACCACGTCGCTGAATTCCGGCAGCTGGCTGAGCTTTTCAGTCAGTTTCGGCGTCCAGGTCACCAGATTTTCACTATCGGCATCGTCGAGGGTGAACTGGTACTGGCTTGGCGTGACCTGATCGTCCACGGTTAAATCCTGCGACGCCTGCATATAGAGCGAAATGCCCGGCACCGAGGCGGTTTCTTGCTTCAGGCGGGCAATAATCGCCGGAGCGCGCTCGTCGCGCTGGTCGAAGGATTTAAGGTTAATTTGCAGACGGCCGCTGTTCAGGCTGGTGTTATTGCCGTCCACGCCGATGGTGGAGGAGACGCTGTCCACCGCCGGATCTTGCAAAATAGCGGCAGTCAGCATCTGCTGGCGACGGCCCATTTCGCCGAAAGAGACGTCCTGCGAGGCCTGGGTGATCCCCTGAATCATGCCGGTATCTTGCGACGGGAAGAAGCCCTTCGGCACCATCACATAGAGCAGCGCGGTGAATACCAAGGTCGCCGCCGCCACTAGCAGAGTGATGCGCTGATGATTCAGTACCACGATCAGCAGACGGTCATAACCGGCTATCAGTCGGTCAAAAATTTGGCCGCCTTTGCGGTAGAACCAGCTCTGTTTCTCTTCGGGAATGTGGCGCAGCAAATAGGCGCAGAGCATTGGCGTTAGGGTCAAGGAGACCACCATCGACACCAATATCGACACCGCCAGCGTGATAGCAAATTCGCGGAACAGCCGCCCGACCACGTCCCCCATAAACAGCAGCGGGATCAGCACCGCGATCAGTGAGAAGGTCAGAGAGATGATGGTGAAGCCGATTTGCGCCGAGCCTTTGAGCGCCGCCTGCATCGGCGTTTCGCCCTCTTCCAGCCGCCGGGTAATGTTTTCCACCACCACGATGGCGTCATCAATAACAAAGCCGGTGGCGACGGTGAGCGCCATCAGCGACAGGTTGTTGAGGCTGAAACCGCAGAGATACATCACGCCAAAGGTGCCAATCAGCGACAGCGGCACCGCGACGCTCGGGATAAGCGTCGCCGCCACGTTGCGCAGGAACAGGAAAGTGACCATCACCACCAGCGCGATGGAGAGCATCAGCTCGAACTGCACATCGCTGATTGAAGCGCGAATGGTCTGGGTGCGGTCGGACAAAATAGTGACTTTGACCGAGTCTGGCAGCGCGGCCTGAAGCGTCGGCAACTGGCGCTTGATACCGTCGACCACCGCAATCACGTTGGCCCCCGGCTGGCGCTGAACGCTGATGATAATCGCTGGCTGCTTGTTGGCCCAGGCAGATAAATATTGGTTTTCCGGCGCTTCGGAGAGCGTGGCGAGGTCCCGCAGACGCAGCGCAGCGCCGTTTTGGTAGGTGACAATCAGGTTGCCGTACTCCGCCGCGGTGCGCAGCTGGTCGTTGGCGTCAATGGTGATGGAGTGGTGCTTGCCGTCGAAACCGCCCTTCGAGCCGTTAACATTACTGTTGCCAATCAGCGTGTTGATGTCTTCCAGCGTCAGATTGTGGGCCGCCAGCGCGCGCGGATTGACCTGCACGCGGATCGCCGGTTGGTTGCCGCCGGCCAGCGTCACCATGCCGACGCCGGAAATCTGCGACAGCTTCAGCGCCACGCGGGTGTTCACCAGATCCTGCACTTTGGTCAGCGGCAGCGACTCAGAGGTGACTGCCATGGTCAGCACCGCGCTGTCAGCCGGGTTAACCTTTTTGTAGGTTGGCGGGTTCGGCAAGTCCTTTGGCAGCAGGTTGTCCGCCGCGTTGATCGCCGCCTGCACTTCCTGCTCGGCGACGTCGAGAGAGAGGTCTAGCGAGAACTTCAGGGTGATAATCGACGAGCCGCTGGCGCTGGTGGAATACATCTGGCTCAGCCCGGCCATCTGCCCAAGCTGGCGCTCGAGCGGCGCGGTAATGCCCGACGCCATGACGTCAGGACTGGCGCCCGGATAGAGCGTGGTCACCTGAATGGTCGGGTAATCCACCTGCGGCAAGGCCGAGGTAGAGAGCATGTTGTAGGCGAAAATGCCCGACAGCATCACCGCCACCATCAGCAGGATGGTAGCGACCGGCCTTTGGATAAAGAGGCGTGATGGATTCATTTCGACCCGCTGTCTTTGCCGGTGGTGGCCTTATCAACGCCGCCTTGCTCGGCGCGCTGTTTCGAGCTTCCGGCCTTGCTGGCGGTGGCTTCATCCTCGGCGCTGGCGGTTACCACCTGCACCTTGCTGCCATTATTCAGGTGGTCAATGCCGGTCGTCACCACCTGCTCACCCAGCTGAATGCCGGACAGAATCGCCACTTTGTCATCGCCAAAGGCTGGGCCAGATTTCACTTCGCGGCGCTCGACGGAGTTGTCGGCTTTCACCACATAGACGAAGTCGCCGTTGCCACTGAGCTGCAAGGCCGCCGCCGGAATCACCGTGGCTTTTTCCAGCGTGCCAACTTGCAGACGCGCGTTTACAAACTGATTCGGATAGAGCTTTTCATCCTGATTGTCGAACAGGGCTTTTAGCTTGATGCTGCCAGTACTGGTGTCGATTTCATTGCTGATGAACTGTAACTTGCCCTGCCCGAGCACCTCGCTGCCGTCTTGGTCAAAGGCGGTGGTCGGCAACTGTTGCCCGCCACGCAGGGCTTTGAGCAGGGTTTGCAGATTGCTTTGCGGCACGCTAAAGGTGACGGCAATCGGCTGAGTTTGGGTGATGGTGACGATGCCCGTGGTGCTGCCGCTAGTCACCATATTGCCCGGATCGACCAGACGCAGGCCGACGTGGCCGCTGACCGGCGCGGTTATTTTGGCAAATTCGAGGTTCAACTTGGCGGCGGCGATCTGCGCCTGATCGGCCTTCACCGCACCGGCGTACTGACCGGCGGTCGCCATCTGGCTTTCTAAATCTTGTCGGGCTAAGGAGTCTTGCGCGTAGAGTTTCTTATAGCGCGCCAGGGTCAGCTCGGCGCTTTTCGCCAGCGCCTGATTCTGGGCTAATTCGCCCTGATACTGCTCCAACGTCGCCTGATAACTGCGTGGGTCAATCTGCGCCAACAGCTGCCCCTGCTCCACTTTCTGCCCTTCGGTGAAGTAGACCTTCATCAGTTGACCGTCCACCCGGCTGGTGACGGTCACCGTGGCATTGGCGACCACGGTCCCCAGCGCGCGCAAATAAACCGGCACGTCGGCCTGTTCCGCTTTCCCCGCCTGCACTGGCGTTTGCATCCCCGCCATGGCCGCACCGCGCATACCGCCACGGCCCTGCCCGGCATGCTTTTCTGGCGCGCTCGAACTGCTGTGATGGAAGGCAAAATACCAAACCAGAATAGCCGCGATAATCACCGCGATGACTAACCACAATCTATTGCGGTTCTTAGGACGAGAAGAGGTATTTGGCAGCATAAAGTTATTGGCTTCGCACTAATTATGAGAAGAAAGCAGCTGAAAACGATCCTTCAACCAGAGAGTTCCGTTACCCGGCATTTATTATCCCGAAAAATACCTGCGGCGGTTTTAGGACTACGCAAAGATTGCGTTAACAATTAAGAAAGTATATTTCGGGTGAATGGGTGGAATTCTAACATTGAATTGAGCGTAAGTGAGAAAGATTACCAACCAATGACACCATTTTGTGACACTAAAACAGCTTGTCGTAGTGTCATTTTTTGGTATCATCATTGTATGAAAATCATGCCAAAAATTAGGGTTTAAACCATGATGCGCAATACCCTTAAAATTGACGGAGTCACGGCTGTTATCACTTTTGACCCGGACATTGAAATGTTTCGCGGCGAGTTTTTAAACCTTAACGGCGGTGCCGATTTTTACGCCGACAGTGTTGAGCAGCTGAAGAAAGAAGGGGCTATTTCCCTGAAGGTGTTTTTCGACGTCTGCAAAGAGAAAGAGATAAATCCGTTTAAATCCTTCAGTGGCAAAGTCACCACCCGACTGTCTCCGGCCTACCATGAAGCGCTGGTTATAGCTTCACAGGCCACGGGGCACTCGATTAATGATTTGCTCAATGAGGGCACCCAGTTGGTGTTGAAGAAATATGAGTATTTAATCTGAAACTCGCAACATTGGCGCTATCTGGCGCCAAATTAATAACCTCCACCTTCCAGAGTGTTAGAAAATGAAACTAGAACCAGAGCAAAGCGCACAAGCTATATTGCTGGACCAAGGTGTGATAACGGTTAGTCCAGAGACTTACATCGAATTGGTCACTCGTATTGAAAAACCAGCCCTGAGCAATGATCGTCTGCATGCTTTACTGAATACCCCAGCGCCGTGGGATCAGTAAAGTTGGCACGCACGCCACTTCCCCACTCTAAACCAACCTTTCCAGCCAGCGTAACGAACCCATTACAGAGCCAAATATCAAATAACAAAAACATTGATAATTTGTATTGTTTCACGCGCCGCCCTGTTGATATGTTGAGGGAAAGTGTTTTTCTCATCATTTTAATTTGAGTTAATAACAGAACTCGGCGGAGAGCTATGAGCGCGAATTTTCCCTCTAAACCGGTTATTGGTGTGACACTTGATAGTGAAGAGGCTGGAGGCTATGCCGATTTTCCATGGTATGCGTTACGGCAAAATTATATGACGAGTCTGGCTTCGCTCGGCGCGGTGCCGCTGGCGCTCCCTCATCACGGCGAGTTGGCTGAAGAGTATTTGTCACTCTGCGACGCCATCGTAGTCACGGGCGGCGCGTTTGATGTTTCCCCCGCCCTGTTTAACGAGCAGCAGTCGAGCGACCAGATTCGCCTGAAACCTGCCAGAACTGAGTTCGAAATCGCCATTATCCAAGGGGCAATGCGCCGCAACATGCCCTTGCTGGGTATTTGCGGTGGGCAACAGCTGCTGGCGGTATTGACCGGCGGCACTCTGCATCAGCACATTCCCGACGCCCTGCCTGACGCCCTCGAGCACAGCACCACGGTCGATACCGAGAACGCTGGCGGCAAAAAGCGCGCCCGCCATCAGGTCGACATTGTGGCTGATACCCTGCTTGCTCGCTGCGTGAAGGCTGCTCGTTATGAGGTCAACAGCTCCCACCACCAGGCGGTGAAAAGCGTCGGCGAAGGTTGCCGCGTCAACGCCGTCGCGCCGGACGGGGTGATCGAAGGGATTGAGTGCGAAGGCTACGATTTTTGCCTTGGCGTGCAGTGGCATCCTGAATATCAGCAGCATGAGCAGGACCAGCAGCTGTTAGCCGCCTTCGTCAGCGCCGCCACCCATTATCAGCAGAACATGCGTAGCAGCGGCCGGGCCATGGCCTTGGCGATGAACCGTCTGGGCAAGGCTGAAGAATGAGTCGCCCACTGGCTGCGACCACCGAACAGGCCTTACGCGCGTTGGGCATTGACCCACAGGTGATTGCTCACCGCGCGTTGCCGTTTTTCGAGGATATCGATCCCAGCCTGCTGGTCATTGCCGAGACGGACCAAACCGGCAAAGCCCATCGGCTGACGGCCCCCGCTGCCGATGCCTGGCTGACGATGAAGCGCGCCGCCGAGCTGGATGGCGTGGAGATTGTGCTGATTTCGGCATGGCGCGATGTGGCTTATCAATCCGGGCTGATTGAGCAGAAGCTGCAAGCCGGGCTTTCGCCCGAGAAGATTTTCAGCTCGCTGGCCCCTCCAGGTTGTAGCGAACACCACACCGGCCGTGCGGTGGACATCAATACCCCCGATTGTGACGAAGTCACCGGCGTTTTCGGCGAAACCGAGGCTTTCCGCTGGCTTAGCGGCAACGCGACGCGTTTTGGTTTCACCCTCTCCTTCCCGCCGAATAACCCTTGGGGCTTCATTTACGAACCCTGGCATTGGTGCTGGAACCCTTAATCCACCTCGCTTGCCCGCCATGTAATACACAAAACTCCGTTGTTTTTAGTTGAAGCTATTCGTCAACTTATGTATTTTTATGCAAGTTAAGTGCATAAAACAACAAACACAACAGGAGTTACCATGTTTAAGTCCTTTATTCTCGCCGGGTGCCTGCTTTCCTCTCTCGCCACTTCTGCTTTCGCGGCACAGCAAACCTACGTGGTTGGCTCAGGTGGTACATACCGTCCGTTCGAATATGAAAACAACCAGAAAGAGCTGGAAGGTTTTGATATTGATATCATTAAAGCCATCGCCAAAGCCGAGAACTTCAACGTGAAACTGGTGAATACGCCGTGGGAAGGTATCTTCGCGACGCTGAACTCTGGCGACCGCGACATCATCATTTCCGGTATCACTATCACTGACAAACGTCAGCAAATGGTTGATTTTTCTACTCCTTACTTCCCGGCCGAGCAGTCCATCGTGGTGCCAGCGGATTCAAAAGTAGACTCCGTCGCGGCCTTGAAAGGCCAGAAAGTGGGCGTAGTTAACTCCAGTACCGGCGACATCGTGGTGTCTGACGAGCTGGGCAAAAACAGCACAGATATCAAACGTTTCGACAACACCCCGCTGATGCTGCAAGAGCTGTCTGAAGACGGTATCGGCGCGGCGGTTGGCGACGTGGGCGTGGTGAAGTACTACATCAAATCCCATCCTGAGAAAGCGCTGAAGCTGGTTCCGGACAGCAAATTCCAGCGCCAGTACTTCGGCATCGCGGTGGCGAAAGGTAACACCGAGCTGCTGGGCAAAATCAACGCCGGTCTGAAAACCATTATTGCCGACGGTACCTACGCCAAGATTTACGCCAACTGGTTCGATAGCAACGTTCCTACCCTGCCAACTAAGTAATTACGCATAAAAAGGGGGGCTTCATCGGCCCCCAATCAAGGAAAAGCATGACCGGATTTCGTTGGGAGATCATCTCCGAATATGCCCCGCTGTTTGTTCAGGGCGCGTTGATGACCATCAAATGCACCATTATTTGCGTTATTTTGGGCACCGCCTGGGGGCTGTTATTGGGTCTGGGTCGCATGGCCCGCGCCGATGATGGTCCGTGGAAACTCATTTTGCGCTTCGCGGTCCAGTGGCCGGTGCGCGTTTACGTCAGCGCCTTCCGCGGTACGCCGCTGTTTGTGCAAATCATGGTGGTGCACTTCGCACTGGTGCCATTATTTATTAACCCGCGTGACGGCATTTTAGTCGCCAACGGCCTGATGTCCTCGGACTTCGCTCGCTCTCTGCGATCGGACTACGGCGCGTTCCTCTCCTGTGTAGTGGCGATCACCCTGAACGCCGGTGCCTACGTGTCGGAGATTTTCCGCGCCGGTATTCAGTCAATCGACAACGGCCAGATGGAAGCGTCCCGCGCGCTCGGCATGGGCTGGGGCAAAACCATGCGCAAAGTGATTTTGCCGCAGGCGTTTCGCCGCATTCTGCCGCCGCTGGGCAACAACGCCATCGCCATCGTTAAAGATTCCTCGCTGGCCTCGGCTATCGGGCTGGCCGACCTGGCCTACGCCGCGCGTACCGTTTCCGGCGCTTATGCCACCTATTGGGAACCCTACCTGACTATCTCCTTAGTCTATTGGGTACTGACGTTCCTGCTGTCGCTGCTGGTTCAACACATGGAAAAGAGGTTCGGCAAAAGTGATTCACGTTAAGGATTTACAGAAGCAGTTTGGCGAAACTCACGTCTTGCGCGGCATCTCTTGCGATATCGCGGAGCAGGAAGTGGTCTGCGTGATTGGCCCGTCAGGCTCTGGCAAAAGTACCTTCCTGCGCTGCTTAAACGCGCTGGAGAAGCCAAACGGCGGCGAAGTAGTGGTCAACGGTTTTGCGGTGCACGACCCGAAAACCAACCTGAACACGCTGCGTTCCGGCGTGGGCATGGTGTTCCAGCGCTTCAACCTGTTCCCGCACATGACGGTGCTGGAAAATCTGATCATGGCGCCTATGTCTTTGAAAGGGTTGTCGAAAGCCGAAGCCGTGTCGCGCGCTGAAAAGCTGCTGCAAAAGGTCGGTCTGATCGACAAAATCGACGCCTGGCCTTCCAGCCTGTCCGGTGGTCAGCAGCAGCGCGTAGCGATTGCTCGCGCACTGGCGATGGAACCGGCGTTGATTCTGTTTGATGAGCCGACTTCGGCGCTGGACCCGGAGTTGGTTGGCGAAGTGCTGGCGGTGATGAAACAGCTGGCGCTGGAAGGCATGACGATGGTGATCGTTACCCACGAAATGGGCTTTGCCCGCGAAGTGGCCGACCGCGTGGTGTTTATCGATCAGGGCGTGATCCAAGAGCAAGGCACGCCGGAGCAGTTGTTTACCAATCCAACCAATCCGCGCACCAAGTCGTTCTTGAGTAAGGTGTTGTAATAACGGCCGATAGTGGAAAAGGGCACCTCGCGTGCCCTTTTTTATGGCTGTTTAGGCCACGTCGCTCAGGCCATAGCCGTGGAATTTGCGCAGCACTTCATCAATGGCTTCATCACTCAGCAACGGCACTTCCGGCGTGACGGCCAGCGTCAGCAGATAGAGCCTCGCCAGCACCTCGACCTCTTGCGCCAGCCACAGCGCTTTTTCTAAGGTTTTCCCGCAGGTTATCATGCCGTGATGCTGCAACAGCGTGGCTTTATAGCCGGTCAACGCCGTCACCGCATGGTCCGACAGCGCCTGAGTGCCATAGGTCGCATACCCCGCGCAGGGGATCTTTTTGCCACCCGCCGCTGCCACCATGTAGTGGATCGCCGGGATCTCACTATTCAGAATCGCCACCGCCGTGGCGTGTACCGCGTGGTTATGCAACACCACGTTTTCCGCCGGTTTGGCTTGCAGAATCGCCAGATGAAAACGCCATTCGCTGGAGGGGGTTTTACCCCTTTCGGCATTGCCCTGACCATCGACAAACACGATGTCGTCTTCGCTCAACTGCTCGTAGGGCACGCTGGTCGGCGTGATAAGCATGCCGTCGCCAAAGCGAACGCTGATATTCCCAGAGGTGCCTTGGTTCAGGCCCATGCGGCTCATTTCCAGACAGGTGTCGATTATCTGGCGTGCAATAACGTTTCTTTCCATGGTGATTTCCTCGGCGCGGCAAACTGCGGTGTGGTGACGTTGCGCCTATCTTCTGGTGCGATGCCGGCTGGCAACAGTTGGCCGCGTGGATGTGTGACCGTCTTCAAAATATCGCTGAAAAAAGCGCGATTTCACCCACGCCGAAAAACCTCTCCAGCGCCCGTTTTCAGCGCCTTTGCGACAAACGGGCAGTTGGCGCATCCTTGACTTGGCGGGCCGAAAAGTGCCATTTATTGAGCCGCCGAATGTCGAATAAGGGGTTGCAGTGAAGATGAACAAGCAGGCACGGCTGGATGAAATTGTTGCCTTACTCAAAGGCAATGCCTCTCTGCGGGTCAATGATCTCGCCGAGTCACTGAATGTCAGCAAAGAGACGCTGCGCCGGGATCTCAAATATCTGCAACTCAAAGGCCTGCTGGTGAGGGAGTATGGTAAAGCCAAAAGCCTGAAACGCCCCTCCGACGACCCGAGCGTGGCCTTCGAGTCGCGCTCGAAAAGCCACGCCCAGCGCAAAAGCCTACTGGCGGATAAAGGTATTGAGTGGATAACGCCGGGGATGTGCATCGCGTTGGATGCCAGTTCAACCTGCTGGCACTTGGCGAAGAAACTGCGCGACCAGCCGCTGACGGTGTACACCAACAGCTACCGAATTTGCCACGAGTTAGAGAAAAAAGCGCAGATTGAGATTTTATGCTCTGGCGGCACGCTGGACAGGAAATACGCCAGTTATATTAATGATTCGCCGCTGCACATGGTGCGCAATATCGACATCGATTTATTCATTTTCTCCTGCGACGGCGTGGATGCCGACGGCAATATCTGGGACACGGATAACGGCAACACGCTGTTTAAAAAATTTATGCTGAAGAAGAGCCTGCAAAGCATTTTGCTGGTGGATTCCAGCAAAATTGAGCGCAGCGGTGAGGTGATTATCGGCCAGGTTTCGGCCGTGACGACGGTTATCCGCCAATAATTTAACGGGGATAATAGGTATCGTAATCGAAGCTGACCTGCTGGCGCGCCTCGTCGGCTGAGCCATAAACACCAATTCCCGCCCAGGCAAACATCGCCGCGCCCGACACCGTGGTTTCCGCCTTTGCCAGCACCTTCACCGGCAGTTGCAAAGTATCAGCCTTTATCTGATTCCACAGGGCATTGCGGCTGCCACCGCCGACTAAGACCAGCTCCTGAGTGTTAAATCCGGCCACCTGCTCCAGCATCGCCAACTGCTCGCGCAGGCGCACAGACAGCGCCTCCAGCGCCGAGCGATAGAGATGGCCGCGCTGGGTGGAAAGCGTGACGCCCTGCCACCCGGCCTGCTTATCACCCATCAGGTCGCTGCGCATGGTCACCCCTTCACTCCCCGCCGGAATACGCCCGGCCTCCAGCAGCATCTGTTCATAAACCTGCGGCGCGGGCACCTCAGGCCAATAGAGTTTGCGGATCCACTCCAGCACGCCGGAAGCCAGATATTGGCAACCGGGATTAAAGTAGCCATGGGCGCTGTCCAGCTCACAGGTCGCCGCGTGGTGAGATTGCAGCAGATCCGTATTGATGCTGGCCGAGCGGACCATCAAAATCTCCCAAGTGCCGGATGACAGCACCGGCTGGTTGATGCCCACGCCCGAGCCGTAAAGGGCAAATTGGGTGTCGTGGCCGGTAGAAATCACCGGAATGCCCGGCGTCAAACCCAGCCGCGCCGCCATCTGCGGCTGCAATTCGCCAATTTTATCTCCGGCATTAATCATGCGCGGGAACAGCGAAGCGTCGATGCCCACCAGTTTCAGCAGCCGCTGGCTGAACACTTCCTGAGTGACGTCCAGCAGCTGGCTGGTGCCCGCCATGGTTCTTTCGGTGGTCATTTCGCCGGTCAGCTGGAAGCTAATCAGCGACGACATAAACAGCCACGCGTGGGCGCGGTCGAGCAAGTCTGGAGCATTTTCGCGCAGCCAAATCAGCTTATACAGCGTGTTGAAGCTGTAAGGCGCGATGCCGGTAATGGCCTTAAGCTCGGCGGCGGGAAGGTATTTATCGATGTTGTTCATCACGGCTTCGGTGCGCGGGCATTTCCAGCTGATCACCGGGTAAAGCAGCTCGCCCTGACGGTCCACCAGCGCGCCGTCGACGCCAAAGGCCGTGACGGTCAGGGCGCGCACCGGATGGTCGGGCAGCTTGGCCACCAACGACTGGCAGCAGCTTTCGAGGCTTTGCATAATTCTCGCCAGCGGCCAAATGTGCCACAGCGGATTTTCTGCCGAGTTCAGCGTAAAATTTTGCTCATGTGCGCTGGCCAACACATTGCCTTGGCTATCGATGGCCATCGCGCGAATATTGGTGGCTCCACAGTCCAGAACAATCACGATCTTTTTTTGCATCTTTTCCCCTCACCTCGGCGCATCCTCTGTAGGGATGGTTATCACTTCGCGGAAGATTGGAAAGAGGCATCCCGCCTCATCGGGTGATTGCGCGGCTAATCTGTGAAAAGGATCACTAAAAACCGGGATTTAGCGGCAAAATCGCAGCGCGCGTTCTGCCCGTTTTCACGCGATGGTGGGCAAGCGGGCAGTGTTGCGCAATATGCTCAATCGGGGGCTGTAATGACGCCTGCGCCAG
Source organism: Ewingella sp. AOP9-I1-14 (assembly GCF_052375995.1). Classification (NCBI taxonomy): domain Bacteria; kingdom Pseudomonadati; phylum Pseudomonadota; class Gammaproteobacteria; order Enterobacterales; family Yersiniaceae; genus Ewingella; species Ewingella sp. AOP9-I1-14. The sequence goes on along the minus strand of NZ_JBQSVA010000008.1, from coordinate 70,224 downwards.
CGATATAGTAGCCGCCGGGCAAGAGCGTCAGAGGAACAAATATGCGGCAAAATCAGTTGGACGGCATAGTGTCATTTATCGTGGTGGCGGAAGAGTACAGCTTCTCTGCGGCGGCGGCGCGTCTTGGTGTTTCCCCTTCTGCCGTTAGTCAGTCAATCCGCACCTTGGAGCAGCGGCTGGGCGCCACGCTGTTCAACCGCACCACGCGCAGCGTGTCGCTGACCGACGCCGGTAAGCAGTTTATGGAGCGCGCCCTGCCCTGTGTGCAGGAGTTGGTGTCAGCCAGCGAAGAACTTGGCCAGTCTGGCGAAACCCCCACCGGGCTGCTGCGCATTAACATTCCCCGCAGTGCCCATCTGATTCTTCTCCAGCCGATTTTGCGCCGTTTTCTTGACGCGTGGCCGGGGATCCAGCTGGAAGTGATGATCGAAAATGCGCTGGTAGACATTGTCGGTCGCGCCTTCGATGCCGGGATCCGTTTCGGCACGATGGTGGATAAAGACATGGTGGCCGTGCCGCTCGGGCCGCCGCTGAAAACCTATATTGTCGCGACGCCCGAGTATCTTGAGCGCCACGGCATGCCCGAAAAACCTACCGATCTACTGCATCACGACTGCATCGTTTTCCGCCACAACACCAGCGGCCAGCGCGAACGCTGGAGCCTGAGCAAAGATGGCGAAGAGCTAACTCTGCCAGTCAATGGTCGCTTTATTATCAACGACTCGCTGGCGATGATGCAGGCCACCCTCGACGGCGTGGGTGTTTCATGGATGATCAGCGGCTACGTGGAAAACCTGATCGCCGAGGGGCGGCTGATTTCGATCCTTCCCGACTGGTGCCCGCAGGTGCCGGGTTTTTGCCTCTATTATCCCGACCGCCGCCAAATGTCGTTGAAACTGCGCGTGTTTATCGACTTCTTAAAGCAGGAGCTGGCCACCTCCGGCTCGACCATCGCCAAAGATAGCTTCGCCCATCAGTTCTAATTGTGAAGTTTTTCTTCATGACTCGACAACCATTATACGGATTATCGCCCCGCGACCTGAGGAGTAGCCTGTAGCGAGTTCTACAGGCATCCCTTCTGATAAATAAGGTCGCAAAATGACAGATTCATCTTCCGCAAAAACGCTTCTGATCACCGGTGTTTCCTCTGGATTTGGCCGCGCCTTGGCCGAGCAGGCGCTCAAAGAGGGACACAAAGTGGCAGGCACGCTGCGCAATATGCAGGACGCCAAGGCGTTCGAACAACTCAAGCCGGGCAGCGCCTTCGGCTATGTGCTTGATGTCACTCACAATGAACTGATCCCCGCCACTCTTGCTGATATCGAAGCCGAGGTCGGGCCGATTGACGTGCTGGTGAACAACGCCGGTTACGGCTACGAGGGCGTGGTGGAAGAAGCTTCGCTGGACGCCGTGCGCCAGCAGTTTGAAGTCAACGTATTTGGCGCGGTGGCGATGATTCAGGGCGTGCTGCCTTATATGCGCCAGCGCCGCGCGGGGCACATTCTCAACGTCACCTCGATGGGTGGCATTATCACCATGGCGGGCCTGGGCATCTATCACGGCAGCAAATTTGCGCTGGAGGGCATCTCGGAAAGTCTGGCGAAAGAGGTCAAAGGCTTGGGCATTCACGTCACCGCCGTGGAACCGGGCGGTTTTCGCACCGACTGGGCGGGTCGCTCGATGACTCGCGGCGAGCGCAGCATCGGCGACTACGATGTCGTGTTCGAGCCGCTGCGCCAGCGCCGTCAGGAGTACAGCGGCAAGCAACTGGGCGACCCAGTCAAGGCCGCGCAGGTGATGCTGAAGCTGATCGCCACGGAAAACCCGCCGATGCACCTGCTGCTGGGCAGCGACGCGGTGAAACTGGTTGGCGAAAAGCTGACGTTTTTGCAGCAGGAGTTCAGCGAGTGGGAAGCCGTTTCGCGCTCAACCGATTTCCAATAATCGCTGGCTAACTCCCTTCGACAAGAGGCTCCCCGAGCCTCTTTTTTATGCGCATTTTCTTGGCTGACTTTCACATGCAATCTGGTCATAAATTGATACAGTAGGAAGAAAATCAACTAAAACGAGCATTTATCATGACTACCTCTCTGATTAACCAGTTAAAAGACGTGGTTGGGCATAGCCACGTGCTGACCAAAGCCAACGACAAAGTGCCCTACACCAAAGGTTTTCGCGTCGGCAAGGGCGAGGCGCTGGCCGTCGCGCTGCCGAATTCACTGATAGAGATGTGGCAGCTGCTGAAAGTCTGCGTCGCCCATGATGTCATCATTTTGATGCAAGCCTCCAACACCGGCGTCACCGGCGGTTCCACCCCGGACGGCAATGATTATGACCGCGATATCGTGATTATCAGCACTCGCAAAATTAACGGTTTGCATCTGCTGGATAATGCCAATCAGGTGCTGGCCTTCCCCGGCACGACCCTCACCGAGCTGGAAAATGCCCTGAAGCCTTACCAACGCGAGCCGCACTCGGTGATTGGCTCCTCCTGCATCGGGGCGTCGGTGATTGGTGGCATCTGCAATAACTCTGGCGGTTCGCTGATCCGCCGTGGGCCTGCCTTCACTGAAAAATCGCTCTATGCCGCCATTGATGAGCAGGGCCAGCTGCAGCTGATTAACCATTTGGGCATTGAGCTGGGCGAAACGCCCGAAGAGATCCTCGCCAATCTGGTCAGCCAAAAATACACCACCGGCAACGCGGCGGACTGGCAGGGGCGGATTTGGGCCGATGATTATGAGAAAAAGCTGCGCGATGTCGATTCTGACCAGCCGACGCGCTACAACGGCAACCCTGAATATCTGCACGAAAGTGCCGGCTCCAGCGGCAAGCTGGCGGTATTCTCGGTGCGCCTGCCGACCTTTGAAAGCAGCCGTGGCACCACCACGTTTTACATCGGCGCCAATGACGAAACCGAACTGGTGGAGCTGCGCCGCTTTTTGCTAAAAAGCCTTAAAGCCTCGCCGTTGCAGGCTGAATACATTCACCGTCAGGCCTTTGATTTAACTATTCGCTATGCCAAACACGTGTATAAGGCCATTGGCAAACAGGGCGCGGCAAAGATCCCTGAAATGTTCGCGCAGAAAAACCAGATTGATAAAATCGTTCGCGCCATCCCGATCCTGCCAAACCACGCGTTTGACAGCCTGATCCAGCTTTACAATCGCGTCACGGCAGACGGCGTGGAGCCGCGCATCATGGATTTCCACCACCAGTTTGAGCATCACCTGATGCTGAAAACCGAGCAAAAAGACGCGCCGGAGCTGAAAGAACTTTTGCAGAGTTTCTTTGCCAGCCGGCAGGGTAAATTCTTTGAGTGCAGCAGCGCCGAAGAGAAGAATGCGTTTTTGATTCGCTTCGGCGTCGGGGCCTGTACCGTCTACTATTGCGAAGGCAAGGGGCTGGATATCAACCAGCGTCTGGTGGCGTTCGACGTAGCGCTGCGCTCCAACGACCCCGAATGGCGGCTGAAACTACCGGCTCATTTACAACAGCAGGTGCTGCTGGAGTCCTGCTGCGGCCACTTCTTCTGTTTCGTCAATCATCAGGATTATATCCTCAAACCCGGCTATGACCCGACTGCCTTCAAGCACGGCGTGCTGGAGTATGTCGAAACGCGCGGGGCGAAATACCCCGCCGAGCACAATGTCGGCAACCAGTACCACGCCTCGCCGGACTACGAGCGGCATATGCACCAGCTTGACCCAACCAACAGTTTCAACGCCGGGGTCGGCAAAACCAGTAAGAAGAAGTTCTGGCGGGTTTAAGCCTTCCTAACCGCAAATCATCTTCACCGCGCCATCGGCAATCTCGGTCAGTTCTGCGCGAGATTGCCCGGCCCGCGCCCGTATCGAAATACTGTGTAAAACCGATGAAGCCAGCATCGCCAAGGTCGCGGCGCTGGCCTCTTGGCCTAGCTCTCCGGCGTCAATGGCAGCCTGAATTCGCCCGGTAAGAAAAGCATCCAGTTTGCCCATCCCCTCGAGCAGAAAAGCTTTAATCTCAGCATCTTCAATGGCTTCCGTGGCGGCGGTGCCAATCATAAAGCAGCCGCGAGGCTGTCCCTCGCCCGAGAAATAGATCTCCAGTTGGCCTTGGTAGAACTGTATCAGCGCCTGCCGCAGCGTGAGGCCGTCATCGCCCAGCGCGGCGTCCATGGCGGCGGCGGCCTGCGACCAATAATGGCCCAGCGCCTTGAGGTAGAGCGCGTGCTTATCGCCAAATGCAGCATACAAACTTGGGCGATTCATGCCCGCCGCGCTGGCGATGCTGTCCAGCGACGCCGCTGAAAAGCCGGTATTCCAAAATACGCCCAACGCCTGCCCTAAGGCTTCCTCAGGGTTATAGGCGCGAGGACGCCCACGGCCTTTTGACTCCTTCGCTTTATTTTGTGCCATGTTGTACAAAATTCCTTGAATTCGGTTAGCGGATCGATATTCTTACATTGTCGCACAAAAATAAAAACTGTGCCTGTCTGAGCTGAAATCGCTCCAGGTTTTCACCACGCACTCTGAGAAAAGTGATAGTTACCATGACCCAAGCCGCTGATAACACTGCCACTCAAACCCGGCAACGCCTCCACTTTACACGCCCGATACTGCTGGTGGGATTGCCCGTGCTGCTCACGCTGGTGGGCGGCGGCTACTTTCTGGCAACGCTAAATTCGGTTTCCACTGATAACGCGTATGCGCGAGTGGCGAAAACCGCCATTAACGCCAGAGTGTCGGGGCAGGTGGTCAATATTGCCGTGGTGGACAATGAGCCGGTGCGCAAGGGTCAGGTGCTGTTCCAGATAAACCCAGAGCCATTACAAATCGCAGTAAACCGGGCGCAGGCCCAGCTCAGCGTGGCTCGCCTGCGGATTGAAGGGCTGAAAACCAGCTACCGCGAACAGCTGGCGGAGCTGCAATCAGCCCGCGAACAGGCCGATTTCGAGCAAAAGGATTTTGCCCGTAAAAAAGCCTTATTGGCGAATCAGTTTGTGTCGCAGTCGATGTACGAGCGCGCCGATACCGACCTGAAAGTCGCCCGCCAGCGCATCGCCTCCATTGAACAGCAGGTGGCGAATATTCTGGTGTCCCTGAATGGCGATCCAAATATCCACGTCGACAGCCACCCGGCGGTACGCGAGGCCCAGAGCCAGCTCGACGAGGCCCAGCTTTACCTCTCTTACGCCACCGTCAGCGCGCCAGAAGATGGCATTGTCACCAAGGTTGACGACTTACAGGTCGGCAACTTTATCAATAGCGGCGCGCCGGCCTTTGCCCTGCTGTCAAAGAAACACGTGTGGATTGAGGCCAATTTCCGCGAAACCCAAATCAGCCAGATGCGCGCCGGGCAGTCGGCGACCGTGCATCTCGACAGCTACCCAGACCGGGCTTTTAAGGCCCGCGTGGTCAGCATGAGTCCGGGAGCTGGGTCTGACTTTTCCCTGCTGCCGCCGGAAAATGCCACGGGTAACTGGGTCAAAGTGGTGCAGCGCGTGCCGGTGCGCCTGGAACTGGAGGAGATAGCGACGCAAATCCCACTGTTTTCCGGCACCAGCGCCAGCGTACAAGTGGAAACCGGCAAGCATAGTTGGTGGCAAGCCTTAAGCGGGCTGATAGCAAAATGAGTCGCCGCGCGCTGCGTTTTGCCGCCCTGCTGGCGACCTATCTTCAGGCGATGAACCTGTCCATCCCCAACTCGGCACTGCGTTTTATTCAGGGTGGCCTGTCGATGGCGGACGATCAGGCGGGCTGGATTTTCACCTCTTATCTGGCCGCCAGCGGCATTACCCTGCCGATTGCCCAGTGGCTCGCGGGCCGTTTTGGCTTGAAGAGGACCTATCTGGCGGCCTTAGCAACCTTTGCTTGCGGCCTATGGCTGGCGGCCACGGCCAATACCCCACTGGGATTTATCGCCACGCGTATTGTTCAGGGCGCGGCCAGCGGCATTATTGCGCCCCTTTCCATGGCGATTGCGTTGGAAACCCTGCCCCCGGAGCGTCGCCCCCATTTTGCAGCGAGCTGGACCGCCATCGTGCTGCTCGGCATTGTCAGCGGCCCGGCGATTGGCGGCTGGCTGGCCGACGACTTTGGCTGGCCGTCGCTGTTTCTCACCAGCATTCCCTTGGTGGCGTTTATCGCCTTAGTGACCAGTCTGGATCTGCTGGAGAAAAAATCCGCGCAGCCCGCACGCTTTGATTTCTTTGGCTTTATCAGTTTTACCGCCGCCATTATCGGCCTGCAAATGGTGCTGGATCGAGGCGAACGGCTGGAGTGGTGGGACTCGCCAGAGATTTGGCTGGAAGCCGCCACGGCGCTGCTTGGGTTCTGTTGGTTGGTGGTGCACGTGCTGACTTCACCAAGCCATTTCCTCAGCAAAGCGCTGTTTCGCGATCGCAATTTTGTCTTGTGCACACTGCTGTTTTTCGCCGCCGGTTTTGTGCTGCTGCCGACCATGGCGCTGACTTCGCCGATGCTCGACGAGCTGCTGGGCTACCCGCCCATGACGACCGGCCTGCTGACCCTTCCTCGCGGCATCGGCATTGTCGGTGGGTTTGTATTGATGAGCCGCGCGCCGAGGGGGATTGACCGTCGGCTGGCGGTAGCGGCGGGAACCGCCACGGTGATTTATGCCAATGCCACGATGCTCGATTACTCGCCGTTAATGGATTGGCCGCCGGTGGCGATTGCCGGAGCGATTCAGGGCCTTGGGCTGGGGGTGTTAATGCCAGCTCTGAGCCATGTCGCCTTTAGCACCCTTGCCCCGCAGCTTCGCCCAGAAGGGGCCGGGCTGTTTAATTTAGCCCGCACCTATGGCAGCACTCTGGGGGTCGCCGTGGTGCAGGCGCTGTTTTTCAACCATACGCAGGCGCTGCACCTGGCTTTCGCCAGCCACCTGACGCCGTATTACTTCGCGGCTGATCGCATCCCCGCCGCCAATCTGCCACAGCTGGCGGCGCTGAATGAAGCCATCACCGGCCAGGCGGCGTTTATCGCCCTGATCGGCCAGTTCAAAACGTTAATGGTGGTGATGCTGGTGGTGAGTCCACTGGTGCTGCTGTTACGAAAACCCAGCCCGTAAATAGAACCCAAGAGGTCAGAATATGAGTACCCAAGACAGGCTCCGCGAGACAAGATTCCCGATTCAACACGGCAGCGGCGCGATGCCAGCGGCAGGGTTTGGCACGCTATTTAAGGATCTTAGCGTCACCACGCAGGCAGTAACAGAGGCGCTGGAGGCCGGTTTCCGCCACTTCGACTGCGCCGAGCGCTACCAAAATGAAGCTCAGGTTGGCGCGGCGTTTCAGCAGGCATTAGCCTCTGGAAAGGTTAGCCGCGAGCAGCTGTTTGTCACCACTAAGCTGTGGAATACCCACCATCGCCCGGAATATGTCGCCCCGGCTTTGGAGGCCAGCTGCCGCCGTTTGCAGGTGGACTATGTGGATTGTTATTTGATTCACACGCCATTTGCTTTCCAGCCGGGAGACAATCTCGACCCGCGCGACGCCGAGGGGAAAGTGATTTATGACTCTGGCGTGACCTTACTCGAGACATGGCGGGCGATGGAGAAGCTGGTGGACGACGGGCGCTGCAGGGCTATCGGTTTGTCCGACATCACCCTGCCCGCGTTAAAACAGATTGTCGCCGACGCGCGCATCAAACCGGCGGTGGTGCAGGTGGAGTCCCACCCTTACCTGCCCGAGTGGGAGCTGCTGGAGTTTTGCCAACAGCAGGGCATTATCCTGCTGGCATTCGCCCCGCTGGGGCACGGCATGGAGCCGCGAGTGTTGGAGAATAACGTGATCACCACAATCGCTCAGCAGGTGGAGAAAACCCCGGCGCAGGTGGCCTTGGCTTGGGCGGCGCAGCGCGGCACAGCGTTCCTGACCACGTCTACCCGCCGCAGCCACATTGAAGAAAACTGGGATATTTCGACCCTGCCGGAGAGCGCGCTGAGCAGAATGAAGCAGGAGATTACTACCCGCATTCGCCTGAACTCGGTGGTGGAGACGGGCGTGCCGGGCTTTATTCCCCAGAAGAAAAACGACTGATTGAATCAACAATGCCTCCCCGTTTACTGGGGAGGTTTGGGGGATTTTGCCGGGCGAAAGGAAAAAGTCAGGCCACGCGCCATCTTCTGCGGCGGTTTTTCTCTTCATACATCTGGGCGTCGGCTTCGCGCAGCGCCATGTCCGGCGTGCTGTCCGTCGGGTTGATGGCCACCGCGCCGATGCTCGGCCCGGCGTAATCAATCAGACAAGATTGCAGCTGATATTCGCCGGTCAGCAGTTCGGACAGGCGCTTTTTGAAAGCCTGCGCCGCCTGTTGAGCTTCGCTAAACTCCATCGGCCCGGCCCCCGCGACCACAAACTCATCGCCGCCCACGCGGGCCATCACTTCATCGCCGCGCACGCCCTCTTTCAGCCTCTCTCCCACCGCCACCAGAAAATCATCCCCCACTTCATGGCCGTGGAGGTCATTGATCTCTTTAAAATCATCCAGATCGGCAAAGGCAATCAGCACATAGCGCGAAGTGGCGTGGGCCTGAGAAAACAGGGTCGGCAGCTGGTTGAACAGCGAACGGCGGTTCGGCAAGCCGGTCAGCTCATCGGTATAGCTGGCGGTGGTCAGCGCGTCGTTGGCGAGCTGTAATTTCTTCAACAACTGCTCGCTCTGGATCTGTTGAGCAATCAGGTTGGCGAACAGCTGAAGCACCTGCTCGCTGCGCTCGGACAATTCGCGGTGTTCAGAGCTGGCGGCGCACAGCGTGCCGTACAGCGAGCCGTCGGCCAGCGTTACCGGCGTGCTGACATAGGTGGTGATCCCCAGCGCCCTCGCGGCTTCTGAATCCCCCCAAATCCCAGCAACGTCGCAGGTGTAGCGGCGGCCTTCGTCCAGCGCGCGCTTGCACAGGGTGTCTCCCCAAGGCACCGACAGCCCCTCGGGGATATGCATATTGCTGCCATTGCGGGAAAACAGAATGTGCTGCTGCCCGCCATCTTCGTCAATACGAGTCAGGTAGGTGGACTCCATATTGGTCACCAGCTCGAGCATCTCCAGCAACTGCCGAACCAGTCCTTCGAGCGTATATTCTGCTTCTAACGCTGTCGAAATGCGTTCGAGAAGATTATCTGTCATATGTCATGAAACCTTTGGTGGAGAGAGTCGAGCGGGTGCGAATTTTGAGAGCGAACGTTTTAACATAAATTGCGCGCCCTCGACACGGGAGTTGAGCAAAAAATAATCGTTTAGCCATCAGGCGAGAAAGCTTCGCGTTCAGTTTGCGGCAATAGAGTAACAAGCTAGACTCTCGGCTGACAAACGTGGACCATAAGCTACCCCCTATGGTTAACGACACTTTTCCTTGAGACTTCAATGAGAGACACCAAACAACCTTTTGCCACGCGCAAACGCCCCATGAAACTGATGACCTCGGTCATTTTGATGATTGGCGCAGTGATCCTCTCCGTCCTGCTGGTTGTACATCTGCTCTATCTTATTCAGGTCAGCGATACCACCCGCGACGGCGTGAAAGAGAAGGCGCTGGCGGTGGCCCGCACGCTGGCTGACCTGCCGGAAATCAGGCGCGGGCTGACTCAGCCTTCGGACAGCGGCATCATTCAGCCGATTGCCGACGCGGCGCAGAAGAGAAATGACCTGCTGTTCGTGGTGGTGACCAACATGAGCGGCATTCGCTTCTCGCATCCGAATAAAGAGGTGATTAGCCGCCGCTTTATTGGTGACGACATCAATCCAGCCTTGCAGGGCAAAGAGAATGTGGCGATCAATCACGGGGTGTTGGTGGAGGCGCTGCGGGTGTTCACGCCAGTTTATGATGACCAGCACAAGCAAATTGGCGTGGTGGCGATTGGCATTTCCCTCAGCAAAGTGACCGAGCAAATCAATAAGAGCCGCTGGAGCATTTTGTGGACCGTGCTGTTTGGTACGCTGGTCGGCGCACTGGGGACCTTCGCCTTGGTGAAGATGCTCAAACGCATCTTGTTCGGGCTGGAACCTTATGAAATATCGACGCTTTTTGAACAGCGGCAGGCGATGTTACAGTCGATCAAAGAGGGGGTGATTGCCGTAGACCAAGACGCGCGGGTGACGCTGATTAATCAGGAAGCGCGCCACCTGTTTGGCGAAACCGCCCCCGAGTTTTCCATTAATGTCGAAAACATCGGCGGCTCCCAGCCACTGATCCATAATCTTAACGACGTGCTGCAAACTGGCGTGCCGCGTCAGGATGAAGAGATCAATGTCAAAGGCCGTTTATTGCTGAGTAATACCGTGCCGGTGCGCAGCAATGGGGTGATTATCGGCGCTATCTGTACCTTCAGGGATAAGACCGAAGTCAGCCAGTTGATGCAGCGCCTGAGCGGCATGGTAAACTACGCCGATTCGCTGCGTGAGCGCTCGCACGAGTTTATGAACAAGCTGCACGTGATCCTCGGGTTACTGCACATGAAGAGCTACACGCAGCTTGAGGATTACATTCTCAAAACGGCCAATAACTATCAGACAGAAATTGGCTCGTTGCTGTTAAAAATCAAATCGCCTGTTATTGCCGGTTTCTTGTTAAGCAAGATGAAACGCGCCACGGATATGCACCATCAGCTGACGCTCAGCGATGATAGCCTGCTGCCCGACAATGCCAATGAAGATCAGGTGGCGGCGCTGATCACCGCGCTAGGTAATTTGATTGAGAATGCGCTGGACGCTCTGGGCCAGCAGCCGAACGGAGAGATAAGCGTGTTGCTGCATTACCAGAATGGCTGGCTCGCTGGCGTGGTCAGCGATGACGGCCCCGGCATTCCGCCTGAGCATATTGATGCTATTTTTGAGAAAGGGTTTTCGTCGAAAGGTGAAGAGCGCGGCGTCGGGTTATCCCTGGCGAAACAGCAAATTGAGAACCTTGGCGGAAGCATAAGCGTTGAGTCAGAACCTGACGTATACACCCAATTTTTTGTACAACTCCCGTGGGATAGTGAGAGGAAACCGGCATGATCAATGTGCTGATAGTCGATGATGATGCCATGGTTGCAGAGCTTAACCGCTGTTATGTGACTCAGATTGAAGGGTTTACCTGCACTGGCGTGGCCTCAACCTTACAACAAGCCAAAGATCTGGTGTTGAATCCTCAACATCCTATCGACCTTATTTTGCTTGATGTCTATATGCAGCAGGAGAACGGGCTGGATTTGCTCCCCGTACTGCGCGATGCCGGTCGGCCAATCGACGTGATTGTGATCTCCTCCGCCGCCGATGCCGCCACCATTAAGAAGTCGCTGAACTACGGCGTGGTGGATTACCTGATCAAGCCTTTCCAGTTCCCGCGTTTTGAAGAGGCGCTGACCCACTGGCAGCAGAAGAAAACGCTGATGGATCACCATCAGTATTATGAGCAGTCTGACGTGGATCGGCTGATACACGGCGAGCCGCAGACCACGTCTGACAACAAAAAGCTGCCGAAGGGCTTAACGCCGCAGACCCTGCGCACCCTGTGCCAGTGGATTGACGCCCATCCTGACACCGAGTTCTCCACCGACGAGCTGGCGCACTCGGTGAATATCTCGCGCGTTTCCTGCCGTAAGTACCTGATTTGGCTAGCTGACAGCCATATCCTGTTCACCAGCATTCACTACGGGGTGACGGGAAGGCCGGTCTATCGCTATCGGCTGCAAGAAGATCATCACGCCCTGCTAAAACAGTATTGCCAGTAGTATTTGGGGAATTAGCGCAGCAGCTGGTAGCTATTATCCAGCAGCGTGAAGCCAAACTGGCGCTGTGACGAGCAGACAATCTGCTGCTGTTTAGTGACAAAAATCGCCTCGATATGTGCAAGGTCTTGCAGATACTCGAGGCTTTTTTCTACCCCCATGCCATACAACAGCGTGGTGTAGATATCGCCGTCGATGGAATCCTCAGAAATCACCGTCACGCTCTGTAACTCGTTATCCAGCGGATACCCGGTTTTCGGGTCGAGAATATGGTGGTAGCGGCGGCCGTCCAGCTCGAAATAACGTTCGTAGATGCCCGACGTAACCACAGATTTGTTGCTGACATGGATCACCCCCAGCAGCGCATCTTCGGCGGCAAACGGCTTTTTCAGCCCAATCCCCCACCCCTGTTCCCCACTGGCGCCCAGCGTCTGGACATTGCCGCCGAGGTTAATCAGCCCGTGCGGCACCTGCTCGGACAGCAGGAAATCCCTCACCACGTCAGCAATATAACCTTTGGCTATCGCGCCTAAGTCGATCTCCATTCCGGCGTATTGCAGGAAGACGGAGCGCGCGGTGTCATCGAGCACCACGTCATGGGGATTGGTCAGGGCGAGCAGGCTTTGCAGATCGCTGGCGGCGGGCACGCTGTGGCCGCTAAAGCCAATTTTCCAGCGTTTTACCACAGGGCCGATAGTGAAGTTGAACAGGCTGTCTTCGAGCAAACTCACGGCCTTGGCGCGTTTTATCAGCTCGTAAACCGGCGGGCTAACCACCACCGGGTGGCTGCCCGCCGCGTGGTTTACCGCCATCACTTCAGAGTGCGGGCGATTGACCGTGAAGATGTTCTCTTGCTGTTTGATCAGCCGGAAAACGCGTGACGCCAGACTCTCATTATGTTCAAACAGCTTGAGCAGAATGGGAGAGCCCATCAGCACGGCGGAGTAAGCATAAATTCGATCGTCTGGCGTCATAGATTTATCTCGTCAATCAAGTGGATAAAGCCTGCGCGCCGGGGAGGTGACGCAGGCTATTCGCCGTTATTTCATCGAGAAACGAGCGGCGTTGCGTCCTGCAAGAATACCGAAGATGATGATATCCGCAACGGCATTACCGCCAATTCGGTTGCCGCCGTGGATGCCGCCGACCACTTCACCGGCGGCGAATGCGCCGTTCAGGGTCTGTTTCTGGCTGTCCAGCACGCAGGTTTCGGTGTTAATGGTCACGCCGCCCATGGTGTGGTGAACCCCCGGCGCGATGCGAATGGCGTAGAACGGCCCCTGATTAATCGGATGGCGCATCGCCGTGGTGCGACCGAATTCCGCGTCGTGCTGCTTATCCACTGCGACATTGTAAGTCTCGAGGGTGGCGAGGAAGGCGTGGAAATCCATCTCCAGCTTGTTCGCCAGCTCGCGCGGAGACTCGGCGCTAATCACAAAACCGCGCGCGATATACTCATCGGCGGCCTTGTTGTTCAGTCGAACTTGCTCATCAAACACCACGTAGGCGTATTTTTCCGGCTGGGCGATGATTTGCGCCGACACCTTGTCGCGGGTTTCCATCTCATTAAAGAAGCGTTTGCCAGCCTGATTAACCAGAATCGCCCCGCCGCCGCGAATGGCTTCGGAAATCAGGTAAGAGGTGGTTTGCTCAACCGTCGGGTGGATTTGAATTTCGCCCATATCCACGGTATCCGCGCCGATGTTCTGCAAAATTGCGATGCCGCCGCCGGTTGCGCCTTTGTGGTTGGTGGTGACGAAGCCGTCCAGCTCAGGGCGATATTTCACCACCATGTCGCGGTTGGCGCTAAAACCGCCGGTAGCCACAATTACGCTTTTAGCATTGATAGTCAGCACTTCGTTTTCATCGTTTAACAGCTCGACGCCTTGCACTGCGCCCTGCTCATAACGAATCTGGGTCACCGAGGTATCGAGCATCACGTCAATATTGCGTTTATTGAGGTTCTTCACCAGGCCGCTAATCAGGAAGCCACCCACCGCGCTGCGGTCCGCCGGGCGGTGAGTACGGTCGATGCTCATCCCGCCGGTGATGGTGATATCACTCAGCTCGATGTCGTGCTCGGCTAGCCACTCCACGGCCTGCGGCGCGCGCTCGACGAACTCTCTCAGCAAGACCTGATTGTTCTTGAACTGGCCGCCCTTCAGGCTCTCTTGGTAGAACAGCTCTTTGCTGTCTTCAATGCCTTTGAGTTTCTGGAAGCGCGTTTCTGCCGCGTTCATGCCGACAGAGGCTTTGATGGTGTTGCCGCCGATGGTGGACATTTTCTCCACCACCAGCACTTTCGCCCCTTCATCACAGGCTTGGATCGCCGCGGCCAAACCCGCACCGCCGCTGCCGACCACCACCACGTCATAGCTTTGCGGCGCTGACAGGCTGCCGCCCTCTTCCAGCAGCTGGGCTTTGCAGGATTTAGCAATAGCTTTTGAAACGGCTTTCTTCACGGCTTCGCTTTGCGTGGTCGCGCCAGTGACGGCGTCCACGTGCGGGCTGTTAGCATCCAGAATGCGGCTACGAATGATGTCGAAGCTGGTGGTGAAAGCTACGTCTAACTCTGACTCGGCATCCAGCTCGATATCAGCAATGCGGTCGGTTTCCAGACTGACGTTAATCGCCAGCTGATGGGTATCGTCCTGCACTTTTTCATTAAAGACGCCGGCTTTGAATTTTTTCGACGTCATGCTCATGTCGCGGATCATCGCGTCGACCAGCGAGAAGCGCCACAGCGGCTCGGGGATGGTCAAAGCTTCGCGCTGGGTGCTGTCGATAAATAGCTCGAGTTTCTTATCTTGGGTGATGCGATCCGCCCAATCTGGATAAGCGATGCAGGCTTTGCCGACCGCCACCATGTCATAACCGTGCTCCAGCGCCAGCTCGGCATCTTCCATATTCACCACGCCACCGACGCCCATCACCGGCACTTTAGCCAGCGTCTCAGAGCGCATCGCGACATATTTGTCGATAAGCGGCGTTGGATCTTGGCTATCAACAATCGACGGACGCAGGGTGTAACCGACGGAGAAGTGCAGGTAATCCACACCGCGCGCCGCCAACTTTTCCAGCAGGTACATGGTGTCAGCGAAGCGAATGCCCGGCTCTTCAATCTCTTCTGGTGAGAAGCGGTAGCCGATAATGAAAGAAGGATCGGCGTATTGCTGCGCCATCTGGTGGGTGATTTCCAGCACCGCTAGCGGGAATTTGGCGCGGTTTTCGCGGCTGCCGCCCCATTGGTCGGTGCGCTGGTTGGAGTTTGGTGAGAAGAACTGCTGAATCAGGTAGGTGTTGGCGCCGTGGATCTCCACGCCGTCGAAACCGGCTTCAATGGCGCGACGCACGCCTTCGCCAAACTTAGCAATCATGCCGTCCACTTCTTCGCTGGTCAGCGCAATCGGCGTTGCGGCACCTTCACGCGGCGCGGCCAATGCACTTGGCGCGACCGGAGACTGGCCGCCAATCAGTTTTGGCTCGGTCATGCGGCCGCCGTGATAAATCTGCAATACGGCTTTTGAGCCTTTCTCTTTGATTGCTTGCGCAATTTTAGCCAGCCCCGGCACTTTGCTGTCGGTGTCGATACCAATGGCGCCGGGGAAGGCCAGACCTTTGTCGTCGATAAAGCAGCACTCGACGATAACCGTGCCGATGCTACCAGCACGGGCGCGGTAGTATTCCACCAGCTCGCTGTTGACTGAGCCGTCGTAAAAGCCGGTGCAGGTGGTCATCGGTGCCATCAGCAAACGGTTTTTCAACGCGGTGCCGTTTGGCAGAGTAATAGGACTCAATAACCGATCGCGATTTTTCATAATAATTAACTCCAACCTAAAGTGTTTAATATTTTGTGAATTCGGTATCGGATTAATTAATTCTTTTTAGTTAGTCTCCGTTCTCATAGTATTAATATATTACTTTCTTTAGTTTCATAATCTCTAACCTTAGTTATTTAACTATTTACCTATTAATATCCCGCTGCATTTATTAATGCATTGTTAAATGACAAATAGAATGATCACATTTAATCAAACACTCACCAGCTTTATATTTAATTAGGAAAAAATGCTTTATCAAGAATGAGACGCAATAACCCGACACAAGCCATCAATTAAAATAACCCTTTAAAATCATAAAACTAAAATCAACCACCCTTCCCCAGAGTATGACCAATGATTACGGGAGCAAGCATTTCATACTAAAATTCCTATCTTAATTTCACTTAGTATCACTCCCACCAAAATTAACCTTTATTTTTGTGCATGATTAAAAAGAAAAATATAAATAGCTTTTCTTGATCCAGATCAAAAGTAATAAACAGGAAAATCGCATTATATAAATAACTTCTCCCCATTAAGGGGGATAACCCTACCAAATAATGAATATCAATAATGGAGCAACGTAAATGCCGCCATTAAATAGCTTAAGAAAGTTAAGTAACTAAAAAAATCAAAAATACGCTGACTTTATTACGCACATCAACCCAACAGAGCCGTTAAGAGCCCGCAGTGACCTCCCTGCCGCTCGCGAGATCTTGGGTACTCAGAATTCTCAACTACTTGTTAGGTCAAACCTATGACTGATATCTCTAAAACGATGGTGACACCTCCGGTTAGCAAAGTTTCAGGCGGTAAAAAAAACCGCCTGATGATGATGCTTATGCCCATTCTGGTAACCGTAATTCTGTTGTTTATCCCAGTCCCTGAAGGCTTGCAGCCTCACGCATGGCACTTCTTCGCCGTGTTCGTCGGTGTCATTGTAGGTCTGATTTTTGAGCCTCTGCCTGGCGCGGTGATTGGCCTGACCGGCGTGGTGGTGATTGCGCTGTTCAGCCAGTGGCTGCTGTTTAGCCCGGCTGAGCTGGCTGACCCGAAATTCAAAATGGCGGCGCAGTCCTTTAAATGGGCAGTGAGCGGCTTCGGCAACTCCACCGTGTGGCTTATCTTCGGCGCATTCATGTTTGCCGCGGGCTACGATAAAACCCAGTTCGGTCGCCGTCTGGCACTGATTCTGGTGAAATATCTTGGCCGCCGCAGCCTGACGCTGGGTTACGCCATCGCCTTCGCGGATCTGCTTCTGGCGCCTTTCACTCCGTCAAACACGGCGCGCAGCGGCGGGACTATTTACCCAATCATTGCTAACTTACCGCCGCTGTACGGTTCAAAACCGAATGACCCAAGTGCGCGTAAAATCGGCTCTTATCTGATGTGGGTCGCTATCACCGCAGCCTGTATCACCAGCTCCATGTTCCTCTCCGCGCTGGCACCTAACTTGCTGGCACTGGGCATCGTTAACAGCATCACCGGCATCAATATCTCTTGGGGAATGTGGTTCTTCGCCTTCCTGCCAGTGGGTCTGTTGTTACTGCTGACCATGCCGCTGCTGGCTTACTGGCTCTACCCGCCGGAAGTCAAAGTGAATGATGAAGTGCCGCGCTGGGCCACCGCCGAGCTGGCCAAACTGGGCAAAATGTCCCGTCATGAAATCCTGCTGCTGGTCTTTGTATGCTGCGCCCTGATGATGTGGATTTTCGCCGCCAGCTTCATTGAACCTGCGATGGCTGCCCTGTTGGTAGTGGTGCTGATGCTGTGGACCGGCGTATTGAACTGGAACGACATCACCAGCAACAAACCGGCGTGGAACACCTTCGCGTGGTTCGCCACATTGGTGGCTCTGGCCGACGGCTTATCTCGCACCGGCTTCATCTCTTGGTTAGGTAAAGAAGGCGCGGTGATGATGGGCGGCATCTCTCCGGGAACAGCGACCATCGTGCTGCTGCTGGCGTTCTACCTGCTGCACTACCTGTTTGCCAGCACCACCGCGCACACCACGGCGCTGCTGCCTGCGATGCTGACCATCGGTGCCGCTATTCCAGGCATCAACCTGCAAGTCTTCTGCCTGCTGATGGTGACGTCTCTGGGTGTGATGGGGATCATTACTCCATACGGTACTGGCCCAAGCCCGATTTACTACGGCAGCGGTTATCTGCCAACCAAAGACTACTGGCGCCTAGGCACCATCTTCGGCGCACTGTTCTTAGCCGCCCTGCTGTTTATCGGCTACCCTTGGATGGCCATGCTGTTCTAAAGGAGGATTAATTTGACACTCAAGCCATTAACAGAGCTTTTACTCAAATAAAACATCCCCAGCCTGTTGCCAGCCAATCACCTTGGCTGGCAACATACACACGAATAAAAACGTCGCCCCCGATCTACCCGAAGATCACTCCAGGAAATCGCTGTACCCATGGCGGCAATAACGGATTAAGTGAGAAAACAATGTCGAATAAAACTTTCCATTATCAAGATCCATTCCCTCTCGCCAAAGAGGACACCGAATATTATCTGTTAACCCGTGACCACGTTTCCGTTAGCCAGTTTGATGGCGAAGAAGTGCTGAAAGTCGCGCCAGAAGGTCTGACTTTGCTGGCACAGCAAGCCTTCCACGACGCCTCTTTCATGCTGCGCCCGGCTCACCAGAAACAAGTGGCGGCCATTCTTGATGACCCGGAAGCCAGCGAGAACGACCGTTACGTCGCGCTGCAATTCCTCAGAAACTCCGAAATCGCCGCCAAAGGCGTGTTGCCAACCTGTCAGGACACCGGCACGGCGATCATCATGGGTAAAAAAGGTCAACGCGTCTGGACCGGCGGTGGCGACGAAGCCGCGCTTTCCAAAGGCGTGTACAACACCTTTATCGAAGATAACCTGCGCTACTCGCAAAACGCCCCGTTGGATATGTATAAAGAGGTGAACACTGGCACCAACCTGCCAGCGCAGATCGACCTCTACAGCGTAGATGGCGACGAATACAAATTCCTCTGCGTCGCCAAAGGCGGCGGCTCGGCGAACAAAACCTATCTGTATCAAGAAACTAAGGCGCTGATCACTCCGGCCAAGCTGAAAGATTATCTGGTCGATAAAATGCGTACTTTGGGAACGGCTGCCTGCCCGCCGTACCATATCGCCTTCGTGATTGGCGGGACGTCAGCAGAAGCCACGCTGAAAACCGTTAAACTGGCCTCTACCCACTATTACGACGGTCTACCGACCGAAGGTAATGAGCACGGTCAGGCGTTCCGCGACGTACAGCTGGAAAAAGAGCTGCTGGTGGAAGCCAATAATCTCGGCCTCGGCGCACAGTTCGGCGGCAAATATTTCGCGCACGATATCCGCGTTGTTCGTCTGCCACGCCACGGCGCATCTTGCCCAGTCGGCATGGGCGTTTCCTGCTCCGCCGACCGTAACATCAAAGCTAAAATCAACCGTGACGGTATCTGGATTGAGAAACTGGAAGACAATCCGGGCAAATACATCCCTGAAGCCTTGCGCCAGCAGGGTGAAACCGGGGTGGTTGAAGTTGACCTGAACCGTCCGATGAAAGAGATCCTCGCGCAGTTGTCTGAGTATCCGGTCTCAACTCGCCTCTCTCTGAGCGGCACCATCATCGTTGGCCGCGACATTGCGCACGCCAAGCTGAAAGAGCGTCTGGATAACGGCGAAGGCCTGCCACAGTATGTGAAGGATCACCCGATTTACTACGCGGGTCCGGCCAAAACCCCTGAAGGTTATGCTTCCGGCTCCCTCGGCCCAACCACCGCAGGCCGCATGGACTCCTACGTGGACCTGCTGCAATCCAACGGCGGTAGCATGATCATGCTGGCGAAAGGCAACCGTAGCCAGCAAGTGACCGACGCCTGCCACAAGCACGGTGGTTTCTACCTCGGCAGTATCGGCGGCCCGGCGGCAGTGCTGGCTCAGCAAAGCATTAAGAGCCTCGAATGCGTCGAGTACCCTGAACTGGGGATGGAAGCTATCTGGAAAATCGAAGTGGAAAACTTCCCGGCGTTCATTCTGGTGGATGACAAAGGTAACGACTTCTTCGAGCAAATCCGCATCAACCAGTGCGCCAAGTGCGTTGTGAAATAAGCTCGTTAGCGAGAAGCTGAAATGCAAAAAGCCCGCCGAACATGGCGGGCTTTTTTATGGTCTGCAGCAAGAAAATTCAAGCGCCACGCCCATAAAAAAGGCCGGATAACCGGCCTTCAGTGTGGAGAATAAGTCGATTAGTTAGTGACTTTATTCTTCAGGTCTTCGCTACCCTGCTTGGTTTTGTCCCAGGCTTTTTCCGAACCTTCTTTGGTTTTATCCCAGCCTTTTTTAGTGCCTTCTGACACTTTGCTGGTGGTAGAGTCGCGCTTACCTTCAGCGGCGTGCTTAGCTTTCTGCTTTTGCTCTTCGCCTTTATTCTGCTCTTTGTGCAGTTTTTCTTTAGCGGTATCTGCACCTTTGTGCGCTTCAGCGACAGTCTCATCAGTTGCGTGGCTGACGGTATCGGCAGCAAACACAGGTGAAGCCAGTAAAATCGCGGACAGAGCAATAATTGCCTTTTTCATAATATTCCCTCATTGGACAGATACGTTTATTTCAACCTGATAACAGCATGAACCCGTTTTACCGCATACGCTGTAAGAATAGGCCTAAAGTTCTCCATTGGATAACTTTTGCAGCACCTAAAGAGTAACTCCATCATTTTTATGAAAAGAAAGTTTGGCCTTCGCCCCGCGCTAAAGCGTAAACGGCTATAGCGTTCTTTTTTGCGATTGGGAAAGTGAAGTGCTGAATACTAGATAAATGGATATCTCCCCTCTTTAAGTAAGAGAATCGCTAAATAACTTTTAGTTTTAATAACTAAACGATTAAGTAAAACCAAAAAAAACAAAAAAACTCATACCAATGATTTATTTACCCTTTATTCATCTGAGATAAATACTCGCTATTTCATTTACCTTTAATTTAGTTTCGCAGAATTATACTCTCTCACTCTATAACCAATTAGGAATAACCCAACCTTTTAGCGCAAGGAGTACTCGACGAATAGATAAAATCATAGCCATCAAAATACATATAAAATATAAATAATATTAAAAATCATTATTCAAGGAATGAATATATGCTCAGGGAATCATTATTATCCGTTTGTGGATGGAAAGAATGTACAGCTTCTGATTATGCCAATATCTATATGCTCTATGGTGGTAGTAGTAATACTCATCCAGAGATTATTGATTTCATTAATTCGGAAAACCGCCATAAACTGCGCTATTTTGCTAAACAGGAACACGGCGAGAAGGTCGCTGCCATCTTTACTAACGACAACATGGACCTGTGCCAGCCGCCAACCGCGTCATCACACCAGCATGTTAACTTCGATGAGACGATTTTTCCTGCCAAACCGAGTTCGCGGTTTATCTTACCTTTCAAATCGAAAATCATCTCTGACGTTAATAAAGAAAATATTATCAATTTGCTGCCTAACGTTTTTAATAAACGCAGCGTTTGCCTGGTAAAAGATAAATTCTGTTCAAAGACGCAAAAGAACAGAAGAAATGAAATACATAGTTTTCAACGTAGTGGCGGGGAAATTCGCTCCATAAAAGATTTCACACCCGATGAAATCTGTCATATTTATAAGAAACTCTTCGCTATGCGATGGGGGAAAAGCTTTAGAGATGATTATTTTAACTCTCTCAAATTATTTTCAAATAGATTTCAGAAAATGCTTTTTGGACACGTCCTGCTGATTGATAACCAGCCGTGCGCCATTGATTATATTGTTAAAACCGACTCCCCCGAATGGTTATATTTTGATGTTGTGAATGGCGGGCTGGATCCTAAATACAAACACCTCAGTCTGGGCAGCATACTCATGTGGCTGAATATCCAAGAGGCCAAGACTGTGGCGCAGACTGCGCAAAAAGCGATGCGCGTGAATCTCGGTAAACCCACGATGGAGTACAAAAAGAGATGGACACATTGCCATACGCTTTATCGAACGTTGTGAAAGGCGAGAGGGATAAAAGAGAGTACTTGGAGCGGGTGAAGGGAATCGAACCCTCGTATGCAGCTTGGGAAGCTACCGTTCTACCATTGAACTACACCCGCTTTGGTGTGCGTGGGCATTATAACCCGTTACGTGCGGCGAGCAAGGCGTGTTTTGCGATATGCGCTTGAGATTTAAGCAATTAGCCTTGCGGACTGCTTCGGGCATGAAAAAGGGAGCCGAAGCTCCCTTTTATCACACTCGCCGTTGCGAACTTATTTCGTTGGGCGCAGCGCCGGGAACAGAATAACGTCGCGGATGGTATGGCTGTTGGTGAACAGCATAACCATACGGTCGATACCGATACCCAAGCCAGCCGTCGGCGGCAGACCGTGCTCCAGCGCGGTGACGTAGTCTTCGTCGTAAAACATCGCTTCATCGTCGCCTGCGTCTTTCGCTGCAACCTGATCGGCGAAACGCTGTGCCTGATCTTCTGCATCGTTCAGCTCGGAGAAGCCGTTACCGATTTCACGACCGCCGATGAAGAACTCGAAGCGATCTGTCACTTCTGGGTTCTCGTCGTTACGGCGCGCCAGCGGAGAAACCTCTGCCGGGTATTCAGTGATGAAGGTCGGCTGGATCAGCTGCGCTTCGGCAGTTTCTTCGAAGATCTCAGTCACGATGCGGCCAAGGCCCCAGTTCTTCTCAATCTTGATACCGATGGATTCAGCGATCGCCGTGGCTTTCGCCATATCGTCGAGATCAGCCACGTTGGTTTCAGGACGGTATTTGCAGATGGCTTCTTTCATCGTCAGCTTGGCAAAAGGCTTGCCGAAGTCGAAGGTCTGGTCGCCATAAACGATCTGCGGGTTGCCGTCGTTGACTTGCTCAGCCAGCGTACGGAACAGGCTCTCGGTCAGGATGATCAGGTCTTTGTAATCCGCGTACGCCATATAGAGTTCCATCATAGTGAACTCTGGGTTATGACGCGGAGAAACGCCTTCGTTACGGAAGTTACGGTTGATCTCAAATACGCGATCAAAGCCGCCAACCACTAAACGCTTCAGGTACAGTTCCGGCGCGATACGCAGGTACATGTCGATATCAAGCGCGTTATGGTGAGTGATGAACGGACGAGCCGCAGCGCCGCCAGGGATCACTTGCATCATAGGCGTTTCTACTTCCATAAAGCCCTGATTGACCATAAAGGTACGGATCGCAGCCATGATTTGTGAACGCACTTTGAAGGTTTTGCGCGATTCGTCATTAGCAATCAGGTCGAGGTAACGCTGACGGTAACGCGTTTCCTGATCCGCCAGACCGTGGAACTTGTCCGGCAACGGACGCAGCGCTTTGGTCAACAGACGCAGTTCAGAACAGTGGATAGACAACTCACCGGTCTTAGTTTTGAACAACTTACCGCGAGCACCCAGGATATCGCCCAAGTCCCACTTCTTGAATTGTTCGTTATAAATGCCTTCAGCCAGATCATCGCGAGCAACGTAAAGCTGAATACGACCGCCCACGTCCTGCAAGGTAACGAAAGAGGCTTTACCCATAATACGACGCGTCATCATGCGGCCAGCGACGGTCACTTCAACGCCTAAATCTTCCAGCTCTTCGTTCTCTTTGCTGTCGTATTTAGCGTGGATTTCGTCAGAAATGCTGTCACGACGGAAATCGTTCGGGAAAGCGATGCCGGTTTCACGCAGTGCAGCCAGCTTCTCACGACGCGCCTTCAGCTCGTTGTTCAGATCTGGTACTTGCTCAGCGCCCTGCGCTTTTGATTGCTGTTCAGCGGACGGTTGTTGCTCAGACATTTTGGTTCCTCATAACCCGGCTTTCAAACTTGCTTCAATGAATTTATCCAGGTCGCCATCCAAAACGGCCTGCGTGTTTCGTGTCTCAACGCCAGTGCGCAGATCTTTGATACGTGCATCATCGAGCACGTAAGAACGAATCTGGCTGCCCCAGCCGATGTCTGACTTGTTGTCTTCCATCTGCTGTTTATCAGCATTTTTCTTTTGCATCTCAAACTCATAAAGCTTGGCTTTCATCTGCTTCATGGCCTGATCTTTGTTCTTATGCTGAGAACGGTCGTTCTGGCATTGGGTCACAATGTTGGTCGGAAGGTGGGTAATACGTACCGCAGATTCCGTTTTGTTAACGTGCTGACCACCCGCACCTGACGCGCGGTATACGTCGATACGCAGGTCGGCAGGGTTAATTTCAATCTCGATATCGTCATCCACTTCTGGGTAAACGAAGGCCGAGCTGAAGGAGGTATGACGACGGCCGCCGGAATCGAACGGGCTTTTACGAACCAGACGATGAACGCCGGTTTCAGTGCGCAGCCAGCCGAAAGCGTAGTCACCGGTGATCTTGATGGTGGCTGATTTCAGGCCCGCGACGTCGCCGTCGGACTCTTCAATCATCTCAGTTTTAAAGCCTTTGGCTTCGGCCCAGCGCAGGTACATACGCACCAGCATGCTGGCCCAGTCCTGAGCTTCTGTACCGCCGGAACCGGCTTGGATATCCAGATAGCAGCTTGCGCTGTCGTATTCACCGGAGAACATGCGTCGGAATTCCAACTGCTCCAGCTTCGCGGTCAGTTGGTCGAGTTCTTCAACGGCTTCGTGGAAAGTCTCTTCGTCGTCAGCCTCAACCGCCAGTTCCAGCAAGCCTGACACATCGTCACGGCCCTGAGTTAACTGGTCGATGGTTTCAACGATAGCTTCCAGTGCGGAACGCTCTTTGCCCAGCGCCTGTGCGCGTTCTGGCTCGTTCCAAACGTCCGGCTGTTCCAGCTCGGCGTTAACTTCTTCTAGGCGCTCTTTCTTGGCATCATAGTCAAAGATACCCCCTAAGGACGTTTGTCCGCTCGGACAGGTCCTGAATTCGGTTTTTTACCGGATTAATTTCAAACATGATTTTCGCGTCTTACGTTGATTCGGAGTTGGCCCAATGCCATTCGAACCGCTGATTCTAGCGGAATTAGCGGCTCTTTTATAGCAAGTTGCTGTTTTTTTAGCGCCGTCTGTAAGACGACGCCAAGGCTATCCGAGAGGGTGGAAAAGGCTTATTTCGGCCACAAATGCTGAATAATCAGCTGAACGCTGCGATTTCCGCGATATTCATTAATATCCAGCCGATAGGCCAGTTCAACTTCTCGCACGCTGCTGTCCGGCCAAAAAGTCGGATCGATGTTGAACGCAATGCCGTCGAGCAGCGGCCCGCCGCCAATAGGCTCAATCATCAGTTTTAGGTGGCGCTCTTTCAGCAGCTTTTGTTGCAAGATGCGGAAACGCCCGTCGAAGGTTGGCTCGGGGAAGGACTGCCCCCAAGGGCCGCCGTCGCGCAACAGCTCGGCGGTATCAATGGTCAGCTCCTGACCCGCCAGCTCGCCGTCAGACCAAATCACGCCTTCCAGATGCGAGGGATCCAGCCATTCGCCGACCAATTCTGCAAACCGATCGCGGAACTCATCAAATTTGGCTTCTTCCAGCGACAAGCCTGCCGCCATTGCGTGCCCGCCAAACTTCATCATGAGACCCGGATGCAAGGTATCAATACGCTCGAGAGCGTCGCGCATATGTAAACCGGCAATGGAACGGCCGGAGCCTTTCAATACGCCGTCGCCAGCCGGAGCAAAAGCAATGACCGGCCGATTGAAACGCTCTTTGAGGCGTGAAGCCAAAATGCCCACCACGCCCTGATGCCACTCTGGGTGATACATTGCCAGACCATAGGGCAGCGCGTCGCTGCTGCTTTCCAGCTTGTCGCACAGCGCCAGCGCCTCGACTTGCATCCCCTGCTCGATTTCTCGACGGGTTTGGTTCAAAGCGTCTAAATCACTGGCCAGCGCCCGCGCCTGCGCAATGTCATCACTGAGCAGCAACGCCACGCCCACCGACATATCATCTAAGCGCCCCGCCGCATTTAAACGCGGGCCGAGGGCAAAGCCGAGGTCACTGGCCGCCAGCGTGCGCGCTTCGCGATTTGCCACTTCTAACAAGGCTCGAATGCCTGGACGGCACTTACCTGCGCGAATGCGGTTCAGCCCCTGATAAACCAAAATTCGGTTATTGGCATCAAGAGGTACCACGTCAGCCACGGTGCCTAACGCCACTAAATCTAACCATTCGGCAAGATTTGGCGCGGTAAGGCCCTGCTCTTCGAACCAGCCGCTTTTATTGAGCGCGGCGCGAAGGGCCAGCATCAAGTAGAAGGCTACGCCAACGCCCGCCAAGGATTTGGAGGGGAATTCGCAACCGTGCAGATTGGGGTTAATAATGGCTTCAGCGGCAGGCAGGGTGTCGCCCGGCAAGTGGTGATCGGTGACCAGCACTTGAATGCCTTTCTCGTGGGCTAAGTCGACGCCCGCGTGAGATGAAATGCCGTTATCAACTGTCAGAATCAGTTCGGCCCCCCGCGCGGCGGCTTGTTCAACCACCTCAGGGCTAAGCCCGTAACCATCTTCAAAACGGTTAGGCACCAGATACTTTATCTCACTGCATCCCATGCTGCGCAGCGAGAGTACGGTTAGCGCGGTGCTGGTCGCGCCATCGGCGTCGAAGTCGCCCACCACCATAATGCGCAGGCGGTCGCGCAGGGCTTTCTGCAATAATTCTACGGCAGCATCAATGCCATCAAGTTGCTGATATCCCAGCAATCCTTTAACACTGCGCTCAAGCTCCTGCGCACCTTTAATACCGCGCGCACTGTATAAGCGGCGCAGTAAAGGTGAAAGCTCGGCAGGGAGATTAGCGCCGTCAGCTGCCTGACGACGACGAAGTTGGGTCTGCAAAGTCACTTAAAATCAACCACCGGTTTTTTGTGAAGGTTCCTGCGCGTCGAGCATGGCGGCCATCTCTTTTGGCGGCTGGTAACCTGGGATCATCATGCCGTTTTCAAGCACAATCGCCGGAGTTCCCGATACGCCGAACTGAACGCCCAATTGGAAATGTTTGGAGATGTCGGTTTTACAGCTCGCTGGAGAAATATCGTCGCCACGCATCGCCGCATCAAAGGACTGTTTGCGGTTGCCGGTGCACCAGATGGACTGCATGTCTTTTTCCGCTTTGGAATTCAGACCCTGACGAGGGAAAGCCAGATAACGCACGGTAATGCCGAGATCGTTATAGTCCTGCATCTGCTGGTGCAGCTTGTGGCAATAGCCGCAGGTAATGTCGGTAAACACCGTGATCACATGTTTTTCTTTCGCCGCTTTATAGATGATCATTTCGCTTTTCAGCGAATCTAACTTTTTGATAAGCATCTGGTTAGTAACGTTCACAGGCTGGGTGCCACTGACATCAAACATCGGGCCTTGCAGAACGTGTTTACCGTCTTCGGTGACATAAATCACGCCGCTGTCAGTCGTTACCGCTCTCAAACCGGCGACCGGCGAGGGCTGAACTTCAACGTTTTTCATTCCGAGCTTGTTCAGGGTTCCCTGGACTGCCGCATCGTCAGCCTGGGCCGCGCCAGTAATACAGGCAGCCAGTAACGTTAACAGCATTAAACCTTTTTTCATCATTTCGTCCTTTATCTCCTCGCGCGTTAGCCGCGAGGGTGATGTTGTTGATGTAGCTGTTTAAGTCGTTCAGTCGCTACATGGGTATAAATTTGAGTGGTCGACAGATCGCTGTGACCTAATAGCATTTGTACGACACGCAAGTCAGCCCCGTGGTTCAGTAAATGGGTGGCAAAAGCGTGACGTAAGACGTGCGGAGAGAGCCGCTCGGCATCAATACCCGCAAGGATCGCATAGTGTTTGATGCGATGCCAGAAAGTCTGGCGGGTCATTTTCTGCGCGCGGTTGCTCGGGAATACCACATCTACCGAAGCCCCGTTGAGCATCCACGGGCGACCATGTTCGAAGTAGTTTTCAATCCAATACACCGCCTCTTCGCCCATCGGCACCAGCCGCTCTTTGTCGCCTTTACCGATGACACGCACCACGCCTTGGCGCAGGCTGATATCGCTGAGCGTTAAACCGACCAGCTCCGAGACGCGCAGGCCGGTGGCATAGAGCAACTCCAGCATTGCCTTGTCGCGCAGCTCCAATGGAATATCAACGTTGGGGGCGGCCAGCAGCGCGTCGACCTGCGCCTCGCTAAGATCCTTTGGCAAACGCTGAGGCAGTTTTGGCGAGGAGAGCAGCGCCGTCGGGTCATCGTAGCGCAGCGATTCGCGGTTCATATATTGAAACAGGCGACGCATCGCGCTGAGCAGGCGAGCCGAACTGGTGGCCTTATAGCCGCCCTCGACGCGTTCAGCCAGAAAAGCCTGGAGATCGGCAGCCTGCACGTTCGTCAGGTCGGTTTCATGGTGACTCAGCCAGCCGAGCAGGGATTTCAAATCCAGACGATAAGACGCCAGCGTATTTTCCGCGAGATTACGCTCTATCCATAGCGTATCCAAAAACTGCTCGCAAAGAGCCTGATCATGGTCAGCATTCGGCACGTTGACTCCTTAATTTCATTCGGCTGCGCCCTCAACGAGGGTTTCAGCGTCCGGCGATTAGCCCTCATTATGCCTGCCATTGTGACGGAGTGCTGAGCAAATCTGTTACACTATCTGCCATTCACATTCTTATGACGTTACGGCAACAAGCATGAAGATTGGTCTTTTTTACGGCTCAAGCACCTGTTACACCGAAATGGCCGCGGAGAAAATTCGCGAAATTCTGGGTGAAGAGCTGGTCGATTTGCACAATTTGAAAGATGTCGATCCGGTCAAAATGGAAGAGTATGACATTCTGATCCTCGGCATTCCGACGTGGGATTTCGGCGAAATACAGGAAGATTGGGAAGCCATTTGGGACAAACTTCCGACGCTGGATCTCAACGGAAAAATTATCGCCATGTACGGCATGGGAGACCAGCTGGGCTACGGGGAATGGTTCCTCGACGCACTCGGCATGCTTTATGATCGCTTACTGCCACTGGGCGTGCAGTTTATTGGCTTCTGGCCGATTGACGGTTTTGAATTCACCAGTCCAAAACCGCTGAGTGCCGACGGCAAGCACTTCGTCGGCCTGGCGCTTGATGAAGTCAACCAGTACGACCTGAGCGAAGAACGCCTGCAAGACTGGTGTGACCAAATCCTGATCGAGATGGACGCGCTACTCGGCTAATGCCGCCCGCCACAGGAGGCTCAGCACTCGAGTCTCTTGGGCTATACCCTTTGCGCACATCCGAAGCGGGTTACTGCTGGCCGTTTTCCGGCTGCTGAGCACTCAGCAATAGCTGGCGCAAACGCCGCCACTCTTCCTGACTCATGCTGTCTGATGAAAGCCACAGCTTCTGCCGTGAACTCTTCATCGCCTGCCTTAAGCCACCTTTGCGCTTTTCGCGCTGCAATGACAAAAGCATGCCGCTTTTCAGCATCCACGCCGGTTTGATGATAACCCACTCTTGCTGCTGCCAAATAACCCGCTGGTTATCGAGCAGGCTTATCTCACCGTGACGCGACGTAATGCGCCGCTGGCTGCGAATACATTCGAAAATGACCACCAGCAGTAGCGTCATCCACACTGGCCAATAGCCCGCAGACCAAGGCGCCAGCAGAATAAGCAGCATTATCGCACCGTGGATCCCCAGTGAGATGAGCTGCGAGCGCCATGAAACCCGTAAATCACATTGCCACAGGGCCACGGTCTTTATTTCGCGTCTGAATGAGGGCCACCATCCGTTGTAACTCGGCATCTTTTGGTTCGCCGTGATTCATCAACCAGTTGAATAAATCAGGGTCATCACAGGTCAACAGACGGGCAAATAGCGCCTTATCGGTATCATCAAGGCTGTCATACTCATATTCAAAAAAAGGCATGATGGAGATATCAAGCTCGCGCATACCGCGACGACAAGCCCAGTGAATGCGGGACTTGTTATGAATATCCAGTGGGGCTTTGCTTTCCATAGGCTGGCTCTTTATTGGAGTACATTAATGATTATTTTATCGGTCTGGGAAGATTCTACCAGCCTGCACACCTCAGGCGTAACCTTTACATGCCTCAATGTTCATATCTCCATCACGCCTCGCATAAAGACAAGCAACGGTGATGTAACGCGCCATTCTCCTGCGAGGTGTCTTGGAAATGGCATAAATTGAGTTTGCAAAGCAGGCTAGCTCTTTTACCATGAAGTTATTGTCCATTTACCTCAGCCTAGGATTGCATCATGGCGTACAAGTTTCCGTTTCCACCGCAAAAACCTTCAGCTTCATCACATCTGCCGCTGACTTTAATTTCACTGGAAGACTGGGCGATGGTCACCATGACCGGCGCAGATACAGTGAAATATTTGCAAGGTCAGGTCACGGCCGACGTCGAGGCGCTCTCTCCAGACCAACACATCCTGTGTGCTCACTGCGATGCGAAAGGCAAAATGTGGAGCAATATGCGTCTGTTCAAGCGCGGTGACGGCATGGCTTTCATCGAGCGCCGCAACCTGCGAAACCAGCAGATGACCGAAATGAAAAAGTACGCCGTGTTCTCGAAAGTGACGTTCACTGAAGACGACGACGTGGTGCTGCTGGGCGTGGCCGGTTTCCAGGCCAACGCCGCGCTGAAAGGCGTATTCTCCAGCTTGCCTACTGCCGAACAGCCGGTGGTTCAGCAAGATGAAAGCACCCTGCTGTACCTGCCGCTGCCGGCCGAGCGCTATCTGATTGTCACCAGCCCTGAAAAGGCGGAACAAGTGGTAACGGAGATTGGCGATCAGGCCCAGTTGAATGACAGCCAACAGTGGCTGGCGCTGGATATTGAAGCTGGCTATCCGGTTATTGATACCGTCAACACCGTGCAGTTCATCCCGCAGGCCACCAATATTCAGGCGCTGGACGGCATCAGCTTCAGTAAAGGCTGCTACGCCGGTCAGGAGATGGTGGCGCGCGCCAAATACCGCGGAGCCAATAAACGCGCGTTGTACTGGCTAGCGGGTAAAGCCAGCAAGGTTCCAGCTGCCGGGGATGATTTAGAGTTACAACTGGGTGAGAACTGGCGTCGTACCGGCACCATTCTGGCCGCCAGCCAGCTCAACGACGGTTCACTGTGGGTACAAGCCGTGCTCAACAATGACCTCGACGCCGACGCCAACCTGCGCGTACGCGACGACGCCGCAAGCCAGCTGAGCATCCAGCCGCTGCCGTATTCGTTGGTGGAAGAGAAGTAATTGAAATAATGGAGGAAAGATATTTTCCTCCCTCAATAGCAGACGCTGAATTTACCTATATCATTCGCACTGTATCAAGGCGGCAAGGGGATGAATCCCTGAGAGCTTACACTGGTAAGTGACCTGGGTGAGTCCCCGCAGCCAACGCTGAGACAGTGCGAAGGATGAAGTAATTGAAAAGGATTTCTCTCCCTCAATAGCAGACGCTGGATTTACCTAAATCATTCGCACTGTATCAAGGCGGCAAGGGGATGAATCCCTGAGAGCTTACACTGGTTAGTAACCAGAGTGAGTCCCCGAAGCCAACGCAGAGACAGTGCGAAGGATGACGTAATTGAAAAGGATTTCTCTCCCTCAATAGCAGACGCTGGATTTACCTAAATCATTCGCACTGTATCAAGGCGGCAAGGGGATGAATCCCTGAGAGCTTACACTGGTTAGTGACCAGAGTGAGTCCCCGAAGCCAACGCAGAGACAGTGCGAAGGATGACGTAATTGAAAAAGATCTCTCTCCACCAATAGCAGACGCTGGATTTACCTAAATCATTTGCACTGTATCAAGGCGGCAAGGGGATGAATCCCTGAGAGCTTACACTGGTAAGTGACCAGGGTGAGTCCCCGAAGCCAACGCAGAGACAGTGCGAAGGATGACGTAATTGAAAAAGATCTCTCTCCACCAATAGCAGACGCTGGATTTACCTAAATCATTCGCACTGTATCAAGGCGGCAAGGGGATGAATCCCTGAGAGCTTACACTGGTAAGTGACCAGGGTGAGTCCCCGCAGCCAACGCTGAGACAGTGCGAAGGATGACGGTAAATCAGATATAGAAGTAGACGGCGAAGAAATGGCAGGCGCACCCGCCCAGCACAAAGCCGTGCCAGATAGCATGCCCGAAGCGAATTCGCTTAGAGGCGTAGAAAATCACCCCCAGCGTATATAGCAACCCGCCGATAGCCAGCAGCGCTACGCCGCCCGCAGAAAGACGTACCGCCAGCTGATAAATAACAATCAGTGACAGCCAGCCCATGGTGAGATAAGTGATCAGCGACAACACTTCAAACCGATGTGCAAAGGCCATTTTAAAAATCACGCCAAACAGCGCCAGTCCCCAAATGACCGCCATCAGGCCTCTTGCCAGCGGCGAGTTCAACCCCACCAGCAGGAATGGCGTATAGGTGCCGGCGATTAAGATATAAATGGCGCAGTGATCGAGCTTTTTCAGCCAGTATTTGGCTTTTTCATGCGGAATGGCATGGTACAGCGTGGAAGCCAAAAACAGCAGGATCATGCTGCCGCCGTAGAGGCTATAGCTAGTGATTGCTATCACGCCAGCATTGGTCGCCATAGCTTGAACAAGAAGTAAAACCAGTCCTACGATACCCAACACTAACCCGACGCCATGGCTCAGGCTGTTGGCTATCTCTTCGGCCCAGGGATAAGCCTGAGGCAACGATTTAGTCATAAATTACTAACCCTCGAGGTAATTTTGATAAAAGATTGAGAAGAAAAATTGGTCAAAAATTTACCTACTCAGTAGGGTAACTGAGAATAATTCCAGTGTACACGTGTAAGCCAAAAATTAGTATTAACTGTTGTAACATACTCTTAGCTTGGTAAGCATTTCGGAACAACCCGAGTCTGAAGCCCTTCTAATCGTTCAAGTTATTAATAATTCCGGTGAATTATCATTCGAGAAAAATCTCGGCTGATTTATGTAAAGACATGATTTTTTGGCCTCATCGGATTATCGTAGGGGGAATTCCCTGCCAATGACTGAGGTTTGATTATGTCTGTAGCTTCTCCCGCGCTGAATTTCGGCTCAATGACCGACGTTTTTCAGTTCCTGATGGAAATCGACAAACTGAAAAGCGTACAACGCCGCACTAAGGTGCTTGGCACTCAGCGTCAGGAAAACTCAGCAGAGCACAGCTGGCATTTCGCTGTGGCGGCTATGTCCCTCGCGCCCTACGCGCCTAAAGATGTCGATATTCAGAAAGTGATCCGCATGGCTCTGGTACACGACATCGTGGAGATCGACGCCGGCGACGTGCTGGTGTATGACCTTGCCGCCCGCGAAGCCGTGCATGACCAAGAAGTGTTGGCGGCTAAACGCCTGTTCGGCATGCTGCCTGCGCCACTCGATCAGCAGTTCCTTGATTTGTGGAATGAGTACGAAGCTGGTGAAACCCCGGAAGCGCGCTTTGCGCTGGTGATTGACCGTATTCTGCCGGTGGTGATGAACCTGAACAATAAAGGTCAAAGCTGGGTGGAGAACAATATCCGTCTGGAGCAGGTTCTGGCGCGCAATTCTTTCATTGGCGACATCAATCCAGAGCTGTGGCAACACATTCGCGGCCATCTGGACCATGCTCATGCCCAGGGCTGGTTGAAGTAATGTTTACGCCTCCCTAGCGAAGAGGGAGGCGTGTTTAGCACTTATTTCGGCACGCTGAGCGCCGTCTGGTCTACATACGGCTTCATGATGGCATCCGCTTTTTCCTGCGCAGCGGCAGCAGCAGCCTGTGGCGTGACTTTCTGGTCATTGACCAAGGCCCCGAGCTGGTTTTCCATCGCCTGACGCACGGCTACCGTCTCATAAGTTGAATACCACGGATAGGCGTATTTCAACTGTTGCAGAGCAATTTCGGCACGCGGGTCTTTCGCCAAATAATCCTTCATTTCCGGCAAATCATAAGAGGCAATACGCGGCGAGAAATAGCCGGTGAAACGGCTCCACGCGCCATTCACTTTCGGGCTAACCAGATATTGCAGGAAGGTATAAGCCGCCTTTTTCTGGTCGTCAGTGATGCCTTTAAAGCTCACCAGACTTGCCCCGCCGATGCTTACGCCATTACGCACCTTCTGCGGCATCATCGCCACGCCCAGCTCGAAATCTTTGGTGTTTTCCCGCATAAAGCCCAGCGCGCCGGTACTCAGCATGGTCATCCCCAGCTTGCCGGAGAAGAACGCCGCGCTGATCTGCTTGGAGTTCAACACGCCGGATGGCATCACGTTGTCGCGATAAATCAGGTTCTGCCAGAACTGTAATGCACCCACGGTCGAGGCAGTGTTGTAATACACCTCGCCCGGATAATCGGCGTTGAAGTATTGGCCGCCGTTGGCCCGGGTCAGCGCAGAGAGGATCCAGCCGCCGTAGTCATCGTTGGTCGATGGCAACATAATGCCCCACTGCCCTTTGGCTTTATCCGTCAGCTTTTTGGCATCTTCCAGCAGTTCATCCCAGTTCTTCGGCGGCGCAGAAATGCCCGCTTTAGCGAACAAGTCTTTGTTGTAATAGAGAATTGGCGTCGAGTTGTGGAATGGGATCGCATAAGTCACGCCGTTAACCTGCGCGTTTTGGCGCATGGCGGGCCAGAAGTTTTCAGTCAGGAAAGGCGTGGCTTTTTGGTTGCCGTATTTGAACAGGTCGTCCATCGGCAGAATTTCATTTTTGATGGCTAAATCCGCCGTGAAGTTGGCAGACATAATCACCAGCGCCGGAGGCTGGCCTGATTTAGCCGCCGCTTCCGCTTTCACTTTGGTGGTGTCGTAGTTGCCAGTGAAGATACCGCGCACTTCGACATCGGTTTGAGAATCGTTGAACTCTTTGATTACACGGGTCATTTCCATGGTCAGCTTGCCGTCTACCGGCGCCGGGAACATGAAATCAATATTTTGTTTTGCTGACGCCGCGCCAGCCGACAGCAGCCCGATGGCGAGTGTCAGCGCGTGGAGTTTAGGCATAGTGCAACGCATGTTGGATCTCCTGGTGAAGATTTTGCTGGTTTTGGCCCGAAAAAAGATGAAGGTCGTGCAAAGAGAAGTACAAGGTCACGCGGTCGCCCGGTTGTGGGATAACCAAAGTGGATTCTCCCTCGGCCTGAATACGCCGCAGATTTTTAACATTCTGATTTTTCAATAAATAACGAATGTGTCCATAGCCCGTGTCGGCATGGCACAGGTACTCAGCACCCAGCAACTCACGATGATTCAGCGTGACGCTAAGGGCTAAAGTGCGTTCTTCATTCGGCTGGTCGCTCAAGTGCTCAGGGCGAATGCCCAAATAGACTTCGTTCAAGCCATGCGCGTGCTCGCTCTCTGGTAAGGCAATAGCGTGATCGCCAAACTGCACCACGCCCTGCTGGCAAGGCAGTTTGAAGATGTTCATCGACGGCGTGCCGATAAATCCGGCAACAAACAGATTGGCGGGCTGGGCATAAAGGGTTTCCGGCGCGCCGATTTGCTGCAAGTGGCCTTTGTCCAACACTGCAATGCGGTCGGCCATGGTCATGGCTTCCATCTGGTCATGAGTCACGTAAACTGTGCTAGTTTTCAACTGCTTATGCAGCGCCATGATGCCATCTCGGACCTCGGTACGCAGACGCGCATCAAGGTTCGACAGCGGCTCATCCATCAAAAACAGCTTGGGATCGCGCACAATCGCGCGCGCCATTGCCACGCGCTGGCGCTGGCCGCCGGAAAGTTTCCCCGGTTTGCGATCCAGCAGCGGCTCAAGCTGCAACAGCGCAGCCACGCGATCGACGCGCGCTCGATGCTGCGACTTCGGCTCATTGCGCATCCGCATGCCAAAGGTGATGTTCTGCTCAACGGTCATATGCGGGAACAGCGCGTAGTTCTGGAAAATCATCGAGAAGTTGCGCTCGCGCGGCTCCCGCGCGGTAATGTCTTCGCCATCCTGCAAAATTCGCCCACTACTGACGTTTTCCAGCCCCGCCAACAGGCGCAGCAAGGTGCTTTTGCCACAGCCGGACGGCCCCACCAGCACCAGAAACTCGCCGTCGGCGATCTCCAGCGACAGGTTGTTCACCGCCATGCTGCCTTCAAACTGCTTGCAGATATTCTCAAGACGAATTCGCGACATTATTCGTCATCCACCGGGCAGCTGATGGTAGCGTCATACAGGTACGGCCCCGGATATTGCGAAAGTGGGTGCAAGTAGCTGACTAAGCCAGTTTTCTCCACCAGACGGTGCATCACGCAGGCCGCAGGTTCGAGGTTATAGAAAGGCGCTGGGTTGTGGTGATAGTAAGGCACTTGATGCACGGTACCCGGAATAGTGGTGATGATGGCCTGGCGATACTGAGTGAAAATCAGGCGGTGCGTGTGACCGCAGAATACACGACACAGCGACGGAAAACGGTCAATCAGCGCCAGCAGTTCGTCGCCGTTCTCGCAAGAAATAGAGTCCATCTGCGCCGAACCGACCTTAACTGGCGGATGATGCATAAACACCGCCGTTGGCTTGTCGCCGCCTGCTTTCAACTGCTCTTCCAGCCATGACAGGGTTTCTGGTGTCAAAAAGCCTTTGGACTCGCCCGCCAGGCTGCTGTCGATAAACAGCAAACGCATGTCGAAATCGTCCACCGCGTAGCGCATGTTTTGCGGGTCGTGGCCCAGTTCAGGGCACAGCGGGTGCAGTGCTTCGAGGAACTGCGCTTTGTCGTCATGATTGCCCGGTATGATGTACAGCGGGTAATGCAGGTTTTGCAGCGTGCGGCGCGCCACCAGATACTCGGCGGGCAGTCCACAGTTGACGATGTCACCGGTGATCACTACCGCGTCAGGGCGCTCTTCCAGCGCATTTAGCTGGTTTACCACCTCGGCATTGCAGGCGTTGACGTCGATAAAGTCATACAGCTTGCGGCCCTGACTACGGAAATGCATATCGGAAATTTGAGCGAGAAACATCGGTAACCCCTTTATTTAACGGCAGTTTATTTAATGCCTGAAAAGCCAAAGCTTTTAAGAAATTGTTTCTGGAACAGCACGAATGCCAGCATTAGCGGCAAGCACACCATCAGCGTGCCTGCGGTGATAAGCCCCCACTGCCCGCCCGACTCCGCGCCCATGGCAAAGGAGACCAGCCCGACGGTGAGCACCTGTTTATCCGGGTCGTTGAGCACCATCAGCGGCCACAGGTATTCATTCCAGTGATAGGTGATGCTGACAGTGGCGAAGGCCAAAATGGCTGGCCACGACATCGGGATCAGCACGCGGAACACCACTTGCCACCAGCGGCAGCCTTCCATCAGCGCCGCCTCTTCGATTTCGCGCGGAATGCTCAGAAACGCCTGACGCATCAAGAACACGCCGAACGCCGAAGCGAAGTACGGCATCATCACGCCGGTCAATGTATTGAGCAGGCCGAACTGTTTGAGGATCATCATGTTCGGCACCATCATCACCACCGGCATGATCATCAGTTGGATCAGCAGCAGGTAGAACAGCGTCTGTTTGCCACGAAACTCGTGGTAGGCGAAGACGTAGCCCGCCGTGGTGATGGTCACCAGCTGGACCAAGAAGGTGCCGAAGGAGAAGAAGATGGTGTTGGCGTAGAGCCGCAGCCAGTCGGCACTGTCCCACGCGTCGCGGAAGTTTTGCAGCGTCAGCGGGAAGCGCGGCAGCAGCGACGCCATCCCCGGCCCGAAACTGCTTTCGCTAAAGGAGGCCGACAGCATCCAGATAAAGGGCGCGACCCACAGCAGCGCGCCGCACACCAGCAGAAGCGGCAGCGTAGAACGGCGCGCGCCGCGCAGTAGCAGGGAAGGCTGGCGGCTGCGGCTCTTCGCGCTGGTCACCAGCAGGTTGTCAGACGTTTCAACGCTCATAGTGCGCCCCTCTCTCCAGCACTCGCAGGTTCATCACCGAGAAACCAAACAGTAAAATCAGCGTCAGGAAGGTCGCGGCCGAAGCTTTGCCTAAATCGTGGGTGTCGTTAGCTAAACTTTGGATGTAATAGAGCATCACGGTGGTGGCGTTATTCGGCCCGCCCTGCGTCATCACCGGCACGTGATCGATTTGGGTGATGGCGTAAATCAGCGCGATGGTGACCACAAAACTGATGGTCGGGCGCAGCAGTGGCAAGGTGACATAGAAGAAGGTTTGGATGCGAGATGCCCCTTCCATCATCGCCGCTTCGCGCGCCGAAGCGGGAATCGACTGCAATCCGGCGAGGAAAAACAGCATGTAGTAACCCGCGAATTTCCACACGCCAATCACGCTCAGCGCAATCAGCGCGCTGTCGCTCGCGCCGAGGTAGTTGTTGTTCATCGGCCCGAAAAACTTCGCCAGGTAATAGTCGATAAGCCCCAGCCCCGGCATAAAGATAAACAGCCACAGGGTGGCGGCGCTAACCAGCGGGATAATCATCGGGAAGAAAAAGGCCGTGCGCAGCCAGCGATTGAGCACGGTGTTTTCCCATAGCGCCACCGCCAGCAGCAGCGCCAGCACGATACCGGGGATCACCGTCATCAGAATGTAAGACAGGTTATTAAGCAGCGCGCGCCAGAACACGTCGTCTTGCAGCAGGCGAACATAGTTCTGCAAACCAACAAACGGCGGGTTATCGGAGTTCATCCGGCTGTCATACAGACTGTCGGCCGCAGAACGGAATAAAGGGAAATAGGTGAATAAAAACAGGAAGATCAAGGTGGGCATCAGCACCAACCAGGGGAACAGCGAACGGCGCATTTCTCATTACCGGGCAGTCAAATAAGCCGTTACGCTAAGCTTTCTGTGTTTCAGCCATGTGTCAGTCAGATGATACTTTTTTGTATGAAAATCGAGCGAATGTTACTGAACGAAGTGGGGGAAACCTAAGTGTTAAACTTCCCTAATCTGTCGCCCCAAAGGCGACAAATCAGGAAACCGGCAGTTAACTCAAACCACCACCATCTGCCGCTCTTTGGCTTCGGCGTAAGTTGGCATTGATGAGGCGGCGCCGGCTCGTTCGACACAGACTGAGGCGTAGGCTGAGGCGAATTGTGCGGCGTCGGCGAGGTCGGCTCCGGCGGCGAGTTGGGAGGCGAGCGCGCCGTTGAAGGCGTCGCCTGCACCCGTGGTGTCGACCGGAACAGCAGGAAACGCGGCAACCAAGTCCGTTTTCCCCGCCACCGAGAGCAGCGCACCTTGGGTGCCGAGGGTGATGATCAGCGCCTTAATACCTTTGGCGTGCAATGCTTTTGCGGCCACTTTGGCGGAGGCCACGTCGTGCACTTCAATGCCAGTCAGCAAAGTGCATTCGGTGGCATTCGGCGTCAGTAAATCGACCTGCGACAGCAGGCTGTCAGGTACTGGCTGGAAAGGCGCGGGGTTAAGAATGATAAAGGTGCCGTTATCTTTGGCGATGCCAATCAGCTTCTCAATCGCCGACAGGTTGTTTTCCAGCTGGGTCAGCAGAATGTCGGCGGCGGCAATGGCCGGGCGGCACTGTTCCACTTCGTCATCGGTCACGGTGAGATTCGCACCGGGGTCGACGGCAATCATGTTCTCCGCATCGGCCCCTGCCACGTAAATCAGCGCGTTGCCGGTGGGACATTCGGCGGTGGAAAACAGGGTCACGGCATCAAACCCGGCGCTGTCGAGATGGCGACGCGCAAAGGTGCCAAAGTCATCTCGCCCGACTTTACCAATGTAGTGAACTCGCGCACCGGCGCGCAGCGCGGCGACGGCCTGATTGGCCCCTTTGCCGCCCGCGCCCATCATGCTGTTGCGGGCAATCAGCGACTCACCCGGCTGAGGAAAACGGGTCATTCCGGCGACAATGTCGAGGTTGAATGATCCAAATACACATACCTTGCCTCTGTTCATGCCTCTCTCCTGAGTGAAAAATGTCGCGGTGATGGCCGCTGTTGCTCAAAACGCCGCTGCGCCGCCAGACAGGCTCCGCGACAGCCCGTTTCGTCCGAGACGCCGCTGATAGCGATAGTTAAGCCGTTGGCCGGATGCGGACTGCGCAAATGTGAGCGAATCAGCTGCTGTAGCTTCTCAATGGGAAAAGCCGTCATCGACAGCACGCCGCCGCCCAGCACCAAATATTGCGGATCGAGGATGTTCATTTCGCTGGCGACGGTACGCGCCAGACGCTCAATAAACTCCAGCAAATCCGGGTGTTCGCCGTGTTTGACGAACAAGTCTGACATCGCGGTTTGCGGCGCGTGATGTCTGGCCCAACCGCTAAGCCAGTTGCCGGAAGTCAGGGTTTCGACACAGCCCGTCTTACCGCAAGGGCACAGCAAATGGTTGTCTTTTAAGGGGATATGACCAATCTCCCCCGCGCCGCCGTGGGCCCCGTGATAAAAGTCATTATTCAGCCACAGGCTGTTGCCAAACCCGGTACCGAGGTAGACTCCAACGGCGACGTCGGGCAGCACATCGAGACGGGTTAAGTCCCACCACATCAAGTGGTTAACGTCTTTATCCATACTCACCGGCAGGCCGAGACGCGCCGAAAGCTGCTTCGCCACCGGCTGGTTATCGAGCGCCGGAATAAAAGGCAGCGATAACACGGTATTGCGGTCGCGGGACAAAATCCCCGGCAATCCGAGCATCACCCCAGACACCTGTGCAGCAGTGCCTTGCAGGTACGCGGCAAGCAGTTGCTCAAGCCCGCCGAGTGGGTCAGCCAGTTCGGCCCAAGAGCGGGTCGGCACTTTCTGATATCCCTGAAAAACCTGTTGGTCGTTCATCAGCATTAGCCGCGTGTTGGTGCCGCCAATGTCTACGCCGAGAAAATGCTCCATAGCCTCTCCCGCCCTTAGGCCGCTTGACGCGCCTGACGCATCTGGTCGAGCATTTTGTCCCACGCACTGTCCAAATCCTTATCCAGATTGAACAGACCGGAGCTGCCGACGATCAGCACTTCCGCCCCCGCGCCCATCAGATCCTGATAGGTATTCACATTGCAAGATCCGTCGATTTCGATCAGATAGCGGTAGTTCTTCTGCTGCTTGAGATCGCGCAGTTGAGCAATTTTATGCAGCATTTCAGGGATGAACGGCTGGCCCGCATAGCCCGGATCCACGGTCATTACGGTGATTTTGTCCAGCAGGTGAATATAGTGCTGGATAAACTCCACCGGGGTGGCCGGGTTAAGCACCACGCCCACTTTTTTACCCAGCGAGCGAATCTGATTGATCACCCGGAAGGCGTCGCGGTTGATGGTTTCGGCATGCGGGCAGATGTAATCCGCTCCGGCTTTAGCAATCGGCTCAATAAAATCGGTCGGGTTTTCCACCATCATGTGTACGTCGAGCACCAGCGGCGTGTGCGGGCGGATCTGCTCGATAAAGAACGGCGACAGGGTGATATTTTTCACATAGTGACCATCCATGATGTCGATGTGCAGCATGTCAGCGCGGCGGTTCAGCACCGCCAGTTGCTGCTTAATGTCGATCAGGCTCATGCACATCAGCGACGGGGAGATTTTGTATTCCATAGTCTGTTCCTGGGTTCAGAGAGATTGAAAATGCGTGTCGTTAAGTCATTAAAAATAAGGTCTAAGGCGCGGCGGCTCGGGCCTTCGCGGCGCTCATCCGCCCTGCTCTTTTCTGCATATAGCGATTGCGGAAGAACTTCAGGCCGAGCACCACAATCAGCACCGCGCCCCACATCGCCAGAC
Source organism: Ewingella sp. AOP9-I1-14 (assembly GCF_052375995.1). Lineage (NCBI taxonomy): Bacteria > Pseudomonadati > Pseudomonadota > Gammaproteobacteria > Enterobacterales > Yersiniaceae > Ewingella > Ewingella sp. AOP9-I1-14. Next base: position 29,088 of record NZ_JBQSVA010000008.1, on the reverse strand, counting down.
TGAAGTGCGGGCTGACGTTCAACAGATTGAGGCCGGTGGAAATCACCTGTAGCACAACCAGTGACAGCACCACGCCGGTCACTCGCCCGAAGCCGCCGAAGGGGTCGGTGCCACCCAAAATAATCGCCAGCACGGTGAGCAGCAGGTAGGAGTCGCCGTAGCCCATGCGCGCCGAGTTGAAGCGCGCCATCATCACTAACCCGGCAATCACGCAGAGCATGCTCGACAGCACGTAGATGGCGATCAGCACGCGGTGGGTATTGACGCCGCTGAAGTGGGTGGCGTTGATGTTACTGCCGCTCATGTAGATGTATTTGCCCAGACGAGTGCGTTCGAGAAACACCGCGATCAGCACCGCCGTGACTAAGAAGATGATCAGCGGCACCGGAATGCCCAGCAGGGTATCCGCGCCGATGTAGCGCACGATGTCCGGCATGCCGCTGATCGCCGCGCCGCGTGACAGATAGATGCCAATGCCGTTAACCATGGTCATGGTCGCCAGCGTCACTAAAATCGGGTGCGCGCCAACATAGGCCACCAGCGCGCCGGTCAACATGCCGATGGCGATCGCCAGCACCATCGCGCCGACCAGCGCCAGCGTCAGCCAGACGGCTTGCAGGCCGAGGCTAGCGTCCGGCGGCAGGTAGGTCAGAAACACCCACGCCATCAGTAAGCTGGTCAGGTTGGAAGTGGCGATAATGCACAGATTAAGGCCGCCGCTGAGGATTGGGATGAACATCGCCAGCGTCAGCAGGCCCAGCTCCGGCAACTGGAAAGCCACACTCATAAAGGTAGAGTTGCTGAAAAAACGGCCGGGCATCGCCAGACTGAAACCGACAATCACCACCACCAGCAGCAGGCTCAGGCCCAGCGTGGTGTTATCAAATTTGAAGCGCGGGCCCGCGCCGCCGGACTTCATTTTTAGGCTCTTGGTTTTGGTTAACATTGCAGATTCCTTACGCGAAGCCGACATCGGTTTCTTTGCGTTTTTTGTAGTGAGTGACGGTGATAGCCACCACGATCACCACGCCGATAACGATGTTCATGAAGTAGTTGGAGACGCCAATCAGATTCAGGCCGTTCTTTAGAATTCCAATCAGGAACACGCCCATCAAGGTTCCGACCACGCTGCCTTTGCCGCCATTCAGGCTGGCTCCGCCAAGAACGGCCGCCGCCAAAACGTCCAGCTCGCCGCCGACCAGCGCGTTAGGCACCACTTCCCCCACGCGATAAACCTGAACCAGTCCGCCAATCGCCGCCATTGCGCCGAGATAGCCGTAAGCGAACAGGTGCAGTACACCGACGCGAATACCAATGCGCCGCGCAGATTCCTGATCGCCGCCGACGGCAAACAGCTGGCGACCAAGATGGGTTTTATTCAGCAGCACCCAAGTCAGCGCCGCGACCGCCAGCATCACTACCAGCGGCAAACCAATCTGATAGTGTTGCGTGCCGACGCTGAACGGCAGCACCTTGAGCGGCGTCACCAGCCAGTCCGGCAGGTCATACAGGCTGGTGCCATTGGTCAGCCACATCAGCATGCCGAACAGCAGCGACTGCATGCTGATGGTGACGATGATCGACACGATGCGTAGGCAGTAGATCAGAATGGCGTTGATCATGCCGAAGACGGAGCCGATGGCGATCGCCAGCAAAATCGTGCCGGTTGGGCTGGCGAGGCCGTAGTGGATCGCCAGCGTGGCGATAGCGTATTGCACCACCGAGGCCACGGCGGCGAAGGAGATGTCGATACCGCCGGTAACCAGCACCACAAACAGCCCGAGGGCGAAAATGCCGCTGACGGCGTAGCTTTCAGACAGGTCCAGCAGGTTTTGCAGGGTCAAAAACTGGTTAGTCAGCAGCGAGAAGGTGACGATCACCACGACCAGCACCCAGGCCAGATAGCCTTCGTTGGTGGACGGGCGTAAACGGTTGAGATTAAGCATTCACCGCCTCCGCAAGTTGTTGTTGGCTGATATTGGCGGGCAGGTACTCGCCTTTCACCGTGCCTTCGCTGAAGTGCAGCACCCGGTCACAGTTGAAATAGACTTCCGGCACTTCGTCGGAAATCAGCAGGATAGAGATCCCCTCTTCCGCCAGTTGGTGGATCAACTGATAGATGCTGGCTTTGGCCCCGACATCGACGCCAACGGTGGGCGAATCGAGGATCAGGATCTTCGGCTGAGTCAGCACCCATTTCGCCAGAACGATCTTTTGCTGGTTGCCGCCTGACAGCGTGGAAATGGCCTGATCCGGACTGGCGACCTTGACCCCCAGCTTTTCGATCCACTGTTGGATGATTTTGTTTTTGCGGTATTCGTCGATCAGATGAAAACGGCTGCGCAGCTGATCCATGATCGCCAGCACGGTGTTGTCCCCCACCGACTGCTGCTGAATCAGCCCCAGCGTCAGGCGGTCTTCCGAGACATAACCGATGCCGGATTTAATGGCATCTTCATGGCCGCGAAAACGCACCGGTTTGCTGTCGAGATAGATTTTGCCGCTGTCCGGCTTGGTCATGCCAAACAGGCTTAACGCCAGCTCGGTACGCCCGGAGCCAAGCAGCCCGCACAGGCCGAGCACTTCCCCGGCGTGCAGCTTGAGGCTGACGTCGTGGTACTGGCCTTCGCGGCTCAGCTTATCCAGCTCGAGCATGATGCGCTGGTCATTCTGGTTAGCGGCCTTCAGGCGATAGTCGAGTTTGAGGCCGGTCATCAGTTCGGTCAGGCGTTCGCTGCTGACTTCAGATGCCGGGTAAGTGCCGACGCGCTTGCCGTCGCGAATGACCGTCACGCTGTCGGAAATCTCCAGCACTTCGTCCAATCGGTGGCTGACGAACACCACGCTGATGCCTTTACTTTTCAGGTAATGCACGGTGCGCAGCAGCTGGTTGACCTCGGTGCGCGTCAAAGACGCCGTCGGCTCATCCATAATCACCAGCCGCGCATCGGCCACCAGCGCGCGGCAGATAGCCACCTGCTGGCGCTGGGCAATCGGCAGCGACGCCACTTTAGCATCGACATCCAGCTGATAATTCAGCTCGCTGAGAATGCGCTTGGCGGTGTCGCGCAGGCGTGACGGGCGATACCAGCCCATCAGCCCGTGCAGGTTGTGGTCGAAGGCAATGTTCTCGGCCACGCTCAGATTGGGAAACAGCGACAGGTCCTGGTAAATCACCTGAACCCCGAAGCTGCGCGCCTGCTCCGGGCTAAGGCGGCTGAAGGTTTGCGGGTTAAAATTTTTATCCGCGAGGGTAATGCTGCAACCGTTGTCCGGCTGGTAGACCCCCGAGATAATCTTGATCAACGTGCTTTTGCCACAGCCATTGGTACCCGCCAGACAGTGAACTTCGCCGGGCATCAGCTGTAGAGAAATATCATTCAATGCGCGCTGACCGCCAAAGGTCACCGACAGATTCTGCACATCAATCAGCGGCATCGTTTGGGTATCAAATGTCTCGGAGATCGCCATAATTACAGCCCCATTTTCACCAGTTTTGGCAGGTTCGCCTTGTCGAGACTTTCGGTTTTGTTGCCGAGGATGGTGTGAGTGGCTTCATCTACCTTCACTTTGCCCATGCCGTCGATTTCCATGCCGTCAGTGATCGGCGTGCCTTTGGAGATCATGCCCGCGACGCGCACGAAGACTTCACCGGCCACCATTGGGTTCCAGATGTAGCCGCCGTTAATGGCACCGCTTTTAACCAGTGATGCACCCTGACCTGGGCTGAACGGGCCGAAGACGCAGATGTCGCCGTTTTTGCCACGGTTTTGCACCGCGCGTCCGGCACCGATTGGACCTTGGGAGCCAATCGCCAGAATGCCTTTCAGGTTCTGGTCTTTGGACATCAGGTCATTGGTGGTGCGGATGGTGTCATCGAGGGATTCGCCGACGCCAAACTTGTCGCCGACCTGATGCATATTCGGATAGTGCTCTTTCTGGTAATTGACCGCCGCATCGGCCCATTTCTGGTGCAGAGGCACGGTCAGGCTGCCGACGTAAACCGCGTAATCGCCGGTCTCTTTCATGCATTTCGCCAGCGCCACCATGTGGCTCACGCCGAGCTGGGTGGCATCGACCATTTCGAAGTCCCAGTTAGCGTATTTCTGATCTGGTGACTCGTGGGTGATGACTTTAATACCGGCATCGCGGGCGCGTTTCAGTACCGGCTCCAGCACTTTGGCGTCATTTGGCACCACGCCGATGATGTCCACCTTCTGCGCGATCAGGTCTTCAATCGCACGCACCTGCAACGCCGGGTCATCGCTGGTTGGGCCGACCTGCCATGCGTCGATACCCTCTTTAGCAGCTTCGTTTTTGATACCCACTTCCATGGCGTTGAACCAGGCGTTGCCGCCCACTTTGACCACCACGCCCATGCGAATTTTGTCCGCAGCGTGCGCGGCTGAAACGGATAACAGAGCTGAAGCAAACAAACAGGCCAGTACAGACTTTTTCATGATGTTTCTCCACAGATGTTCAATTTATGCCGCAGTCGTTGAGCAACATGCCCAGTCGCTACGGTTGTTTTTTGGTTTTCTTTTGTAGGGGTAAAGGGGCGACTTCAATGACATTGACGTTGCTCCAGGCCAGCTCCTGCCGAAACTCTTCATCATCCAGATGGTCGGTGATCAGTGTGTCTATTTCCCGGTAGTGGCATATCCGCGCAAACGAGCTGCGGCCGAATTTGCTGGCATCCGCCAGCAAAATTTTGTGTTCTGAGGAGAGCAGCATTTGCTGTTTTAATCGCGCATGGTGCTCATTACTTTCCCTGATCCCCCCGTCATGGCTGACGCTGTGACAGGAGAAAAACAATTTGTTAATCACGAACTCTTTCAACATCTGTTCGGCGTAAACACCAATAAAATCTTCATACTTGGCCGAGTATTCGCCGCCTAAGCCGATGGTTCTGACGTTGGCTTTCGCCGCCAGCGCCTGAATGATGTGCAGCGAGTTGGTCAGCACCACCAGCGGAATATCCGGCAGTTGGCGCGCCAAAAACCAGCTGGTCGAGCTACTGTCGAGCAGCAAACAGTCCCCCGGATTGATGAACTGCAAGGCGCGTTTGGCGATCCGCGTTTTGCTATCTGGAGCCTGATTACTGCGGTCGCGGAATGACTCACCTTGCTCAATCTGCGACGGAACGTACTGCTTCTCGCCATGAGGGTGTTCAACAAACACCGCGCCGCCGTGACTGCGAACCAATAACCCACGCTTTTCCAACAGAGCCAAATCACGACGCGCGGTTTCCAGCGAGATATGACAAAGCTCAGCCACTTCCTGAACCAGCACGCGCCCTCGCTGCGCAAGGACTTCGGTAATAAAGCGGTGACGTTCTACAGGCAGCATGGTTTTTTCCTCTTCCCGATGTTCAATAGGATACGCAGACCACGGCATGTGGAATGCGGGCTTCCTCAAAAGCGGCCGCGCACTCTTTGCGCTGCGCTGACCATGTGATAGTTGTCAAAAAAATCGATGAAAAGATGAAATGTTAAATTTCAGATCTGTGGCGCTCACGGCAATAAATCGCGTTTGGGTTTGCAAACGGACAAAAAGATTTCAGCAAACGGTCACAAATCCTCGTGATAAAAAATGACCGAGTGTGACCGTTTGTGTGGGGATGACCGTTTTGGGGAGGGTATGGCTAACAAAAGGGTGTCGGTGACGCAGCGTCTTTGGGGAAGTCTTAGAAGAAGGAGCAAAAAGCAGTGCGGGGATCCTTCCCCGTTCTGTCGATCAATTGATGTGTTTTCATTTTATAGCGGTTTGTGTGCCGTCTCTTTGGCGGCGAAAACTGAAACCAGCGTGATGAGCAGAGCCAGCGCGACGTAGAGCGAGATTGCCAACGTGCTGTTGTACTCTTTAAACAACGTGGTGATGATAAGTGGAGCAAAGCCGCCGCCGAGAATACCTGCCAGCGTGTAGGCTAAAGAGGAACCGGCGTAGCGCACGCGGGTTGGGAACTGTTCAGTCACGAACGCCGCCTGCGGGCCATACATGATGGCGTGAATCAACAATCCGCCAATGACCGCCAGACAGATCAATACTGGCTGGGTGCTGTCGAGCAATACGAAGAACACAAACGCCCAGATCATCGCCGCCACGGCGCCGAAGATATACACCGGGCGACGGCCGAAACGGTCAGACAGCGCGCCAAACATCGGCACCGTCACGGCATTCCCCAGCGCACCGAGCATGGTCGCGGTCAACGCTAGCGGGCGAGGTAAATGCAGAACCGTGGTGACGTAGGTCAGGGTAAACACCACCACCAGCGCGTAAAGCACGTCAGAACCAATGCGCGAACCACCGGCAATCAGCAGAGCACGCGGATGCTGGGTGAACACCTCTTTCAGCGGCGTATGGGTGGTGTTTTTACTCTGCTCCAGCTTGAGAAATGCCGGCGTTTCGCCAATACCGCGACGCAGCCACAGGCCGAAGAACACCAGCACCAGACTCAGCAGGAAAGGAATACGCCAGCCCCAGCTCTGGAAATCATCGGCAGAGAGCAGCACGGTGATCAGGGTAATTACCCCGGTGCCGATTAAGGTGCCGCAAGAGGGACCGACCTGCGCGAAAGAGGCGTTGCGCCCGCGCTGGTGCGGCTTGCCGTGCTCCATCGACAGCAATACTGCCCCTGCCCACTCGCCGCCGAGCGCAATACCCTGCACAAAACGCAGCGTCACCAGCAGCAGCGGGCTCCAAATCCCCCAGCTCGCATAGCCCGGCAATAGGCCCATCAGCGCGGTAGTCACGCCCATAATGACCAGAGTGGTAACCAGCACGAAACGCCGTCCAAGCACATCGCCGAGATGGCCGAACACCATGCCGCCAATCGGCCGCGACACATAGCCCACGGCATAGGTGGAAAACGCCAAAATCGTGCCGACCAGCGGGTCAAACGACGGGAAGAAGACGTGGTTGAAAATCAGCGCCGCCATGATGTTGTAGACCGTGAAGTCATACCACTCCAGGGCGGTGCCGATTGAGCTGGCAGCCGCCAAACGTCCGGTTTTCGGCGGGCTGTGAGTGGTATCGGCCTGATGCGTGCTGCCCTTGATTCCTGCATTTTCAGTGGTGGAAAGGCTCATGATTTCAACTCCTGCGCGGTAAGTTGCCAGCTGAGACCGAAGTGCAGCGCCTCAGTATTGGGAATATGCAAAGCCTGACATGCCAGTTCAGTCAGTTTCTGGCAGGACTCGGCGCTGCTGCTGTCAATCAACATCATGGGGATCATCGGGCGGTCTTCTGCGGACTCTTTGGGTAAAGGGGAACTGAGTGAAACATCCGGCGTTAACAGCCGTGAGCGGATAAAACCGGGCTGAGCAAACAGGGTTTCGCCCAGATGGGCAATGCGCGCCGTTAGGGCTTCTCCCGCGACATGAGACGCCAGCGGGATGATCGCCAGATGGCGGCCGCTGCCAAAACCAGTCACCGCTTCGACGGCGCAAACTCGGCGCATCGGGTTAACCATTTTATCCAGACTGGCGACGGACCAAGGCGTCTGGCGGGTGAAAGCCGCGCGATAAGCGTCGGTTGAGAAGCTGTTGAGAGATTCAGTCTGATACAGCCCCAGATACTTGCGCCCTTGTCCCGCAGTACCGATCAATTGATATCGCGTGCCGGACAAAAAACCGTCAATGCGTACGCGCTCTTCCACGTGCTCGCGGTCATACCACTGGTTGAAATCCGCTTCGTCTTGCTCGGCGACGTTGGTCGCCACAAACAGCATGCCATTAGGTAAAGTGCTCATGATTTTTCTCCTGTTATTGGGCTTTGAGGCAGCGTTCGATTTGCAGTGACCAGCTCAGCAAGGCGTCATCCTGCTGGGACAGCGCGGCCACCATCAGTCCTACCGGCGCCTCTCCCGCCTGATGGCAAGGCAGTGAAACCGCGCAGCCATCGAGGAAGTTGATCACCGAAGGGTTGCGCAGCGCCGCGCCGTTAGCTTTGAAATAGGTCTCATCGTCGGCGGCCAGTTCGGCGATGCTCGGGGCGATCATCGGCACGGTGGGCATCAGCAGGGCATCAAACTGGCCGATGGTTTTTGCCACCCGCTGCTGCCAGTCGGCGCGCTGCTGCTCCAGACGCTCTCTGTCCGCCAGCCCCAGCGCCGCGCCGCGGCGAATGCGCGACACCACGCGCGGGTCATACTGCTCGCCCTGCTGTTCGATATATTTCTGATGCCACGCCCATGACTCCAGCGCGGTAAAGCCGCCGGTGGCGTTGATCTCCGCCAGCTCGGCGAACTCATGGCAGGGGATCTCCTCAACCTGCGCCCCCGCCTGCTTTAGCTTCTCAACCGCGCGGGTAAAAGCGCGCTGCACGTCGGCGTCGACGCCGTCTAATACCAGCGTTTGTGGGATCGCAAAACGCCCCCGCGCCAGAGATTTTTCACTGGTTTTCACCGGCGAGTTGGCAATCACGCCATCCAGCGCCAGGCAGGAGGCGAGGTCATGGGCGATGACGCCAATAGAGTCCAACGCCGCCGACAGCGGCAGCACGCCTTGTTGCGAGATGCGTCGCGCCGTCGGCTTGTAGCCGGTCAAACCGCAGAAGGCCGCCGGAATACGTACCGAGCCGCCGGTGTCGCTGCCAATCGCCCCCAGCGACATGCCGTCGCTGACCGACACCGCCGCGCCGGAAGAAGATCCGCCGGGAATGCGGCGCGTCGCGCGATCAAAGGGGTTAGCCGGGGTGCCGTAGTGCGGGTTGATGCCCAGCCCCGAGTAGGCGAATTCGGTCATATTGGTTTTGCCGATGATCACCACGCCCGCGTCCAATAGCTTCTGGACTACTGCCGAATGCGTTTTGGCTGCCGGGGCATCGCGCAGCACTTTCGAGCCCGCCGTAGTGCTTTCACCCGCGACGTCGAACAGGTCTTTAATAGAGACGGGAATGCCATCCAGCGCGGACAGCGGCTTGCCCGCTTTGCGACGCGCGTCGGACGCCGCCGCCTGCTGCAAGGCTTGCTGATGATAAACGTGGGTGAAGACCTTCGCGCCTTCCCCCTGCGGGTCTTCACTGCGCGCTAACGCCGCCTCGGTCAGAGCCAGCGAGGAAGTCTCCTGCGCCGCCAGCTGTTGCAGCGCCTGACTCAGGATGAGCTGTTTCATCGTCAACTCCTTAGTCATTACGCCACCACCGGCAATTCAGCACTTTGATAGGCATGGCTGATGGTGCGGCCCAGCACTTCATCCACCAGCTCCATGCGGAATTCCGTTGCAGGACGGATGCCACCTATCGCCGCCACCGTGCCACAGGTCATCGCCAGCCCATTTTCCGGCTGGGCGCTGCCGTCGAGATAGCGGCCCAGCAGGTCATCGGGCTTACGCAGGCTAGACAAGCGGCCTTCTTGGTACAGGCGGAATTCGCCCTCTTCTTTGATCCACGAGCGCAGGATCAGTTGATCCCAGTGATCGGCGACATCGGCCATTTTCCATGCCTGGCGGGCGACGGGCTTGACGCAAATCTGTTTGGAAAGCGCCACGCTATGGGCTTCAAGCTCGCGATCGGTGTGGTCGGAGGCCAGCGAAACAAACTGCTCGCCCTGGTGAGTGAAAATAAAAGGTTCGGCTTCGCCAGACGTGGCGCTGCCCACCACTTCGATAGTTTCGCTTTGCGTGAGCTGATTAGTCGCGACGCGATAAAACAGGGGAACTGCACTCGGACGGGGCACGCCCAGCGCCTCAAGTTCACTGATATGGTGCAAGATGGCATCGTGATCGCGCCCGGTCCAGCCAGCGATCACCAGTTGATCAATCTGAACGTTTAGTGAGGTTTCGCCAGTGTTTGCAGGTAAAGTAAAGGTTAATTTCATCTTTTAAGGCTCGCTTATTAACTGTTTTATTAGAAAGCACAGTGAAATTTCACTATAGCTTCAGTTATTAAATAAGCGATTTCCGTGCCATGATTTTGTGTAGAATGTCTAAAAATTTCCATCGCAGGAGTTATGCGTGAAATCTGTTGCAGCAGAAAGCCGCCCACAGCCGGCGTTGGATGACGCGGGTTTATCGCAAAATGAGCTGGCTTATCGTCGTTTTAAGCAGGCGCTGGTCACTCTGAGCTATAAGCCGGGTGAATATTTGAATACCGCGCAGGTGATGGCGGAGCTTGAAATGGGCCGCACGCCGATTAATCAGGCGATCCACCGGCTGGCCAATGAAGGTTTATTGCAGATAATCCCGCGCAAAGGGGTGATGGTTTCCCCTCTGTCGATTGATGATGCGCTGGAGCTGATCGAAGTGCGTCTCGCGAATGAGATGCTGTGCATGAAGTTGGCCTGTAAGCACGTTTCCCAGCAGGACATTGCGGCGTTAACGGCGGTGAATGAAGAGATGAATATCGCCGTGCAGGCGCGAGATCGCAACCGCATGGTGTCGCTGGACCACCATTTTCACCAGCTTCTGGCCGAGATCGCCGGAAACCTGATGCTCAAGGATATCCTCAGCGTGCTACACGCCAGAGCGCAACGCTTCTGGGCCAGTTCGCTGTCGAAAGAGGGGCATATGATTGAGGTTATCGAGGAGCATCGCGCCATTATTTCCGCGCTGGAAACGCAAGATCCCGCCGCCGCCGCAGCTGCCGCCGAGGCGCATATTTTGTCGTTTAGGGATGCTTTGCTGCGGGGTTGAAGGGCGTTGTTTTGATTGCTTTTTTGCTCCCCCCCTTTATCCGGAGAGGAGCAAAACGGCTTTTGGCTAATTACTCATATTCACTCATCGGTACACAGGAGCAGAACAGGTTTCTGTCGCCGTAAACGTCATCAAGACGCTTCACGCTCGGCCAGTATTTGTTGTCGCTGCCCGCCGGGAATACCGCCAGCTCGCGGCTGTACGGGTGGGACCACTCGCTGACCAGCTCGGCTTGTACGTGTGGCGCGTTGACCAGCGGGTTGTCTTCCAGCGGCCATTCGCCTTTAGCTACGCGGTCGATTTCAGCGCGGATCGCCAGCAGAGCATCAACAAAACGGTCGATTTCCACTTTGCTTTCAGACTCGGTTGGCTCAACCATCAGCGTACCCGCCACTGGGAATGACATGGTTGGCGCGTGGAAACCGAAGTCAATCAAGCGCTTAGCAATATCCATTTCACTGATACCGACGCTTTCTTTCAGCGGGCGGATATCCAGAATGCATTCGTGCGCCACGCGACCGTCGCGGCCGGTGTACAGCACTGGGTAAGCATCTTTAAGGCGAGTGGCGATGTAGTTGGCATTCAGAATCGCTACCTGACTTGCCTGCTTCAGCCCCTGCGCACCCATCATGCGGATGTACATCCAGCTGATTGGCAGGATAGAAGCGCTACCGAACGGAGCCGCAGAAACCGCGCCATTCTGAGTCAGTACGCCGTCAATCTGCACCACGCTGTGACCCGGAACGAACGGAGCCAGGTGCGATTTCACGCCGATTGGGCCCATGCCCGGACCGCCACCGCCGTGTGGGATACAGAAGGTTTTGTGCAAGTTGAGGTGCGACACGTCCGCGCCGATGTAGCCCGGCGTGGTGATCCCCACCTGTGCGTTCATGTTCGCGCCGTCGAGGTAGACCTGACCGCCGTACTGGTGAACAATCTGGCACACTTCGCGGATGGTTTCTTCATACACGCCGTGGGTTGACGGGTAGGTCACCATGATACACGACAGCTCATCGCCGGCCTGAGCGGCTTTCTCGCGCAGGTCGCTTAAATCAATGTTGCCCTGCTTGTCACAAGCTACCACTACCACGCTCATGCTGGCCATTTGCGCCGATGCCGGGTTGGTGCCGTGAGCAGAACTTGGGATCAGACAGATGTGGCGGCCGACTTCGTTACGGCTTTCGTGGTAACGGCGGATAGCCAGCAGGCCCGCATATTCGCCCTGCGCGCCGGAGTTTGGTTGGATACAAACCGCGTCGTAGCCCGTCAGCTGCACCAGCCACTGAGAGAGCTGACCGATCATCTGCTGGTAGCCCGCAGCTTGTTCAACCGGGCAGAACGGGTGCAGCTCGGAGAATTCAGGCCAGGTGATTGGGATCATCTCGGCAGCGGCGTTGAGTTTCATGGTGCAAGAACCCAGCGGGATCATCGCCTGATTCAGCGCCAGATCCTTTTTCTCCAGACGGTGCATGTAGCGCATCATCTCGGTTTCGCTGTGGTATTGGTTGAACACCGGGTGAGTCAGGATCGGCTCTACGCGCTGCATAGCGGCAGGGATCGAGGCATTATCGCTGCTCACGGCTTTATCAAGCTGATCGATGTCCAGGCCGTTATCGTCACCCAGCAGGGCGGCGAACAGCACTTGCACATCTTCACGTGAAGTAGCTTCGTCCAGCGTGATGCCCACGGCGCCGTGGATGTCGGTGCGCAGGTTCAGGCCGAAGCTCAGGGCGCGTTCCAGCGTCGCGGCTTTGTCTTTCACTTCAACCGTTAAGGTGTCAAACCAGGTGTCATGGCGCAGCGTCAGGCCACCTTTTTTCAGGCCAGCGGCCAGAATGTCGGTCAGACGGTGAATACGGCTGGCAATACGTTTCAGGCCAACCGGGCCGTGGAATACCGCGTACAGGCTGGCAATGTTCGCCAACAGAACCTGCGAAGTACAGATGTTGGAGTTGGCTTTCTCGCGGCGAATATGCTGCTCGCGGGTCTGCATCGCCATGCGTAGCGCGGTGTTGCCCGCGGCGTCGCGCGATACGCCGATAATACGGCCCGGCATGGAGCGTTTGAATTCGTCAACGCAGGCAAAGAATGCCGCGTGCGGGCCGCCGTAGCCCATTGGCACGCCGAAGCGCTGGGCGGAACCGAACACCACGTCCGCGCCCTGCGCGCCCGGCGCGGCCAGCAGCACTAACGCCATAATGTCGGCGGCAACGCTGGTGATGATTTTGCGTGATTTCAGCTCTGCCAGCAGTGCGCGATAGTCGTGAACCTGCCCGGTGGTGCCCACCTGTTGCAGCAGCACGCCGAACACGCCTTCCAGCTCGAGCACTTTCTCGGCTTTATCCACGATGATGTCGAAACCAAAGGTTTCAGCGCGGGTGCGAACCACGTCCAGCGTTTGCGGATGCACGTCGTCAGCCACGAAGAAGCGATTGGCGTTCTTCAGTTTGCTGGCGCGTTTGGCAAGAGCCATGGCTTCGGCAGCGGCGGTCGCTTCGTCAAGCAGAGAAGCAGACGCGAGGTCCAGACCCGTCAGGTCGAGGGTCAACTGTTGGAAGTTCAGCAAGGCTTCAAGACGGCCCTGAGAAACTTCTGGTTGATAAGGGGTATACGCCGTGTACCAGCCCGGATTTTCCAGCATGTTGCGCAGGATAACCGGCGGGGTGAGCACCGCGCTGTAGCCCATACCAATGTAAGATTTGTAGCGCTGATTCTGGCTGGCGATAGCTTTCAGCTCAGCCAGTGCCTGATGTTCGGTAACGGAATCACCCACGGCTGGCGGGCCCGGCAATTGGATGTCCACCGGCACGATTTGCTGGACCAGGGCATTTAACGAGTCGGCACCGACCGTCTCCAGCATCTGTTGTTGCTGCTGGGAAGACGGGCCAATGTGACGGCCGATAAAGGATTCACTGTGTTCAAGTTGGCTGAGAGTCTGAGTCATTTGCTACGCATTCCTGAATCTGCATGGTGGTGTCGAAGGACAACCGATAACGGGCAAGCGGGGACTAAACCTGCCCCGTAAACGGCTTACGGGGCAGCACATCATTACTCGTCGATACCTGAAAGATAGGCGTCAGCGCTGAGTAACTTAGCGATTTCGCTTTCGTCAGAGGCTTTAATCTGGAACAGGAAACCGTCGCCGTAGGGCGCGCTATTCACCAGTTCAGGTGAGCCTTCCAGCTCAGAGTTAATGGCAATAATTTCGCCGCTGATTGGGGAATAGATGTCAGACGCCGCCTTAACCGACTCGGCAACTGCGCAGTCTTCACCGGCCGTCACTTCGCGGCCCACTTCTGGCAGGTCGACGAAAACCATGTCGCCCAGCAATTCTTGCGCGTGTTCGGTAATGCCTACGGTGTAAACGCCGTTACCCTCTGAACGAACCCATTCGTGCGACGCGGCGTATTTCAATTCTGATGGAACATTGCTCATGAAAGAATCTCCAAAAATTTTCAGATATTAATGAATTCGTTATTAAACCAACGGCTTACCGTTACGAACAAAACCAGGTTTGGTTACTTTTACTGGCATTTCGCGGTTACGGATCTGCACGATGGCGTTTTCGCCGATGCCAGCCGGAACGCGAGCCAGCGCGATGCTGTAACCCAAAGTCGGTGAGAATGAGCCGCTGGTGATAACGCCTTCCTGCTGGTTGCCCGCAGCGTCGGTGAAACGCACCGGCAGCTCATTACGTAATACGCCTTTTTCGGTCATGATCAATCCGACCAGTTCTTCGGTCCCCTGCTCACGCTGTTTTTCCAACGCGGCGCGGCCGATGAAATCGCGATCTTCCGGCGCCCAGGCTATGGTCCAGCCCATGTTGGCCGCCAATGGAGAAACGCCCTCATCCATCTCCTGACCGTATAAGTTCATGCCTGCTTCCAGACGCAGGGTGTCGCGCGCCCCCAGCCCGGCAGGTTTGACGCCAGCCTTGAGCAGTTTCTGCCACAGGTCGGCGGCTTGTTCTTGCTTCACGGCAATTTCGTAGCCCGCTTCGCCGGTGTAGCCGGTGGTGGCGATAAACAGGTCACCGGCTTGCACGCCAAAGAAAGGTTTCATTCCAGCGACGGCTTGTTTTTGCTCTTCAGTGAACAGCGTGCCAGCGCGTTCTTTGGCCTGCGGGCCTTGGACGGCGATCAGCGCCAAGTCATCGCGCACGGTGACTTCAACGCCATAGGCTTCTGCATGCTGCGAAATCCATGCCAGATCTTTGTCGCGCGTGGCAGAGTTCACCACCAGGCGGAAATAGTCTTCAGTGAAGAAGTAGATAATCAGGTCGTCAATCACGCCGCCGGAGGCGTTAAGCATGCCGGTATAAAGCGCTTTGCCGGGGACGGTCAGTTTGGCGACGTCGTTGGCCACCAGATAGCGCAAGAATTCACGAGTGCGGGCGCCGTGCAGATCAACAATCGTCATGTGGGAGACGTCGAACATGCCAGCGTCCTGACGCACCGCGTGGTGCTCATCAAGCTGTGAGCCGTAGTGCAACGGCATCATCCAACCGTGGAAATCCACCATGCGCGCACCGCACGCCACGTGTTGTTCATAAAGCTGAGTCTGCTTAACCATCTTGATCCTCATTAACCTGCGAATGCAAAAACGAAGTCGGAATATCGGAATATAAATTGCTCTCGTTTCCCCTAAATCATTCGCGCTGTATCAAGGCGGCAACTGAGCGAGTCTTAGAAGCTTACTCAAGTATGTGACTGGGCCGTATAAGAGCAGCCAACGCCAAAATAGCGTGAAGGATCACAGGGTGACGCAAACGTTATCCTATAGGTCGAACTTATCACCGAATCCCCCTGCTAACCATAAGTTAAAATATCAGTATCTGGAGAAACATCAGGGATAAGCGAGGAGTATTGTGCAGAGTTTCTGACTAGAAAAATGGGGTTTATGGCGCAAAATCTACAAATGAACCACAAAAATCTCGATGTTATATAACGAAGAGGCCGGATATCTCACCATTTGCAGAATGAGATATCCGGCCTCGCATTATAAAAAGTAATGGGAAAAAGGCGCTGAAATTAGATTATTTCAATCGAACGGGATCCTGCTCCAGCCATTCGGGTAAATCATTCAATCCCATTGCCTGACGCACCAGTTTTGGCTTCACGCCAGGCAGGGAGTCCGCCAGCGTCAGGCCGATGTCGCGCAGCAATTTTTTCGCCGGGTTATCGCCATTGAACAGTTCACGGAAGCCCTGCATACCCGCCAGCATCAGCGCGGCGCTGTGTTTGCGGCGGCGCTCGTAGCGGCGCAGATACATATGCTGGCCGAAGTCTTTGCCCGCGCGCTGCAAGCGTCTGATTTCAGATGCCAATTCGGCGGCGTCCATAAAGCCAAGGTTCACCCCCTGCCCGGCCAGCGGATGTACGGTGTGCGCAGCGTCGCCCACCAGCGCCAGACGCTGGGCGGCAAAGCTGCGCGCGTAGCGGCCGGTCAGTGGGAAGGTCAAACGTTCGCTTTCAACGGAACACAGCCCCAGACGCAGGTCGAAAGTGCTGGCGAGCACTTTATTAAAGGCTTCCTTGGACAACGCCGACAGACGCTGGGCCTCTTCCGGAGAAACCGACCACACGATGGAACACAAGTGCGGGTCAGCCAGCGGCAGGAATGCCAGAATGCCTTCGCCATGAAACACCTGCCGCGCCACCGACTGGTGAGGCTCGGCGGTGCGAATAGTGGCGACCAGCGCATGGTGGCGGTAGTCCCAGAAGGTCAGCGGGATATCCGCATGCTGGCGCAGCCAGGACTGCGCGCCGTCCGCGCCAACCACTAGGCGGGCGCTGAGCTGGCGGTCATCGTTCAAGGTAATAAAGGCGTCGTTTTCGCCCCAAGCCACGTTTTTCAAGGTCGCCGGGCAGAGCAAAGTGATGTCAGAAGATTGTTCGGCCTTTTGCCACAGCGCGCGCAGGATCACCTCGTTTTCGATGATGTGACCCAAGTGGCTGAAACCGTACTCTTCACCACGGAAAGCGATTTTGCCGAAGCTGTCGCGGTCCCACACTTCCATGCCTTGATAAGCATTGACGCGCTGGGCGGTGATGTTGTCCCACACGCCGATATATTGCAGCAGGCGCTCACTGGCGGCATTAATGGCCGAAACGCGCAGACCCGGCGCTGCTGGCAGAGGAGAGTCGAGGTCGGGTTGGTGGCTGTCCACCACGGCAACGCGCAGGCCACTGCCCTGTAACCCACAGGCCAGCGCGAGTCCAACCATGCCGCCACCGGCGATAACTACATCAAAAGATTGCATAAATTTTCCTGTGGGAAGAGGTTCAGCGGCTCGCCCAACCTAGCGTCCGGCGTGTAAAGGCATCACGCAGGGGGGAAATGCCTTCCATCGCCATCAGGCCGAGATTACGCCCGACCATCAAGGGAACATAGCGATTGGCGAAAAGGTGGATCAGGCCGTCGGTCACGCCGACCGTCGCCTGCTGGTCCGGCTGGCGACGCTGCTGATAGCCACTTAACACGCGGTAGCTGCCAATGTCATTACCGGCCAAATGCGCCGTCGCCACGGTTTCGGCCAAGGTCATGACGTCACGCAGGCCAAGGTTAAAGCCCTGACCGGCTATCGGATGCAGGGTTTGCGAGGCGTTGCCGACCAGCGCCAGCCGATGGCTAATGTGGCTGCTGGCGGTCTGCAATTGCAGCGGATAGCTGAATCGCGTGCCCGCCTGCTGCATTTTCCCCAAGCGCCAGCCAAAGGCTTTTTGCAGCTCGGCGAGGAATTTCTCTTCACTCCAGCTATCAATATCAGCCTGCGCCTCGCGCGGATGGCACCAGACCAAAGAGCTGCGCCCTTTCGACATTGGGAGCAGAGCCAGCGGGCCGTGCTCGGTAAAACGCTCAAAAGCCCGGCCGCGATGAGGTTCGCTGGTGACCACGTTAGCGATCACCGCGATCTGGCCGTAATCCTCGCGCTGCCAGCGAATATTGCAAGCTTTACCGAGCATAGAATGAGAGCCGTCCGCCGCCACCAGCAGCTTGCCGTCGAGCACGTCGCCGTTGTTGAGCGTGACGCTGGCACCGTCAGCCGTGCGCTGCACGTCGGTGACTTTCGCCGGGCAGTGCAGCGTGACGCCGGGTGCCTCTTTCAGCCGGGCAAACAGCCGTTGGCCCACGCCGTGCAGCTCAACCACCTGCCCCAGCGCTTCCACGCCGTAATGTCCGGCATTGAGATTCACAAAGGCTGCATGGCCGCGATCACTAACATGAATGTCGCTGATCGGCGTAGCGATATCCGCTAAAGCAGACCATAAACCGATGCGCGCCAGTTGCTGGCAAGTACCTTGGGCCAGCGCGATAGATCGGGCGTCGAACCCCGGATGGCCACTGCCACCCAGCGAAGAAGCCTCAATCAGATGCACCGGCAGTTGGCCTTGGGTCAGCGAGGAGATAGCCAGTGCCAGCGTGGCGCCGGTCATTCCGCCGCCAACAATAATAATGCTCATATTATTTACGGGCCGCCGCCATCAGGGCTTCTATCTCATCGGCCTCTTTCACCACGTCGCCGGTAAAGATTTCAATGCCGTCGGCGGTGATCAGGATGTCATCTTCAATGCGGATACCAATGCCGCGATACTGCTCGGGCACATCGGCATCTGGCGCGATATACAGACCCGGCTCGACGGTCAGCACCATGCCCGGCTCAAGAGTACGGGTGCGCTCAGGACTACCGTAGTTGCCGACGTCATGCACATCCAGCCCCAGCCAGTGGGACAGGCCGTGCATAAAGAACGGGCGGTGCGCCTGCTCGCTATAAAGGGTGTCGACGTCGCCGTGCAGGATGCCGAGCTTGACCAAACCTTCCAGCATCACACGGACGGCGGCTTCGTTGGCTTCTTGGATGCTGCTGCCCGGACGTAACACTTCCAGCGCTTTGTATTCTGAAGCCAGCACGATGTCATAGATTTCGCGCTGCGCTTCGCTGAACTTGCCGCTAACCGGGAAGGTGCGGGTGATATCACCTGCGTAGCCTTGGAACTCACAGCCCGCGTCAATCAGCACTAAGTCGCCGTCGCGCAGCTGGGATTCATTTTCGGTGTAGTGCAGGATGCAGCCGTTTTCGCCGCTGCCAACGATAGTGTTATAGGAAGGGAAACGCGCGCCGTGGCGGTTAAATTCGTGATGAATTTCGCCCTCAAGGTGGTATTCAAACAGGCCAGCGCGGCATTTTTCCATGGCGCGAGTATGGGCCATGGCGGTGATTTCACCGGCGCGGCGCATCACGGCAATCTCTTCCGGCGATTTGAACAGGCGCATTTCATGCACGATAGGACGCCAGTCGATGACGGTATCCGGCGCACTCAGGCTCTGGCGTGAGCCTTTGCGCAGCTTGTCCATAGCGCGATTGACGATCTCGTCAGCATAGGCATATTCGCCCTGCGCGTGATACAGCGCGTCAAGACCGTTAAAGAGAAGATGAAGTTGCGTGTTGATGTCATCAAACGGCAGTGCGCGGTCGATGCCCAACTTAGCGGGTGCCGCGTCCTGACCCAGACGGCGACCGAACCAGATCTCAGCAGTCAAATCACGCACGCGGTTAAACAGCACGCTGTGGTTGTGATTCTCATCGCTTTTCACCAGCACCAGCGCGGCTTCCGGCTCGTTAAACCCGGTGAGATACCAGAAGTCACTGTTTTGACGGAAAGGATAATCACTGTCAGCACTGCGCAATGCTTCTGGGGCAGCGAAGATAATTGCCGCGCTGCCCGGTGCCATCTTGGCTAACAGAGCCTGACGGCGATTTTCGAATTCCTGCTGAGTCATCACTTCATCTCCCGAAACGGTTTTAATTTATTGTTATATGACTAATTAGTGCAGCGTGCGCGGGCTTTCCGGTGCCAGCGGGTGGCTGTGACCAAATTCGCCGAAGCATAAGATAGCCGCCACGCGAACGTATTCGACCACCTCTTCCAAAGAAGAAGCCAGCTGCTCTTGGTCTTCATCTTCTTCATAACCGAGCTGGGCTATGCTGCGCAGGTCGTCAATGGCTTCGCCCACTTCGCCTTTCACTTTGGCGAGCTTCGGCTGCATCATGCCCAGACCCAGCAAGAAGTGATTTACCCAACCAGCTAAGGCGTCAGCGCGTTCGAAAATGTGCTTTTCGTCGTCCGGCATTAACATGTTGAATTCAAAACTGTCATCTTCCAGCGTGTCAGCCGTGGCTTTGCGCAGCTGTTGCAGCAGGTCCGCTAGCGTGTGGGGGAAAGCCATGCCTTCATTGGTCAGGTCATGCACCAGCGTCAGCCAGCTGCCGTCACGATTACCGCCGCACAGCAGGCCGCTGATAAGTCCGTGCATTTCCGCCGCGGTCAGCGCGACAGATTGCTGTTTCAGCGCGTGATCCAACGAATCATAAGTAGGATAAGTATTCTCAATAGACATGCGTATTCGCCATCGTTGGTCGGTTAAGTTCGTGTTATGCTACCACCAAGGTCAGTCGTAGTACCAGATTAGCAGACCAGCGAATGGCAGTTGTTGAGCCTCTCTTTGGCCGGCAAATGCACTGGACAAACATCCAGCAATCAGTTCGTCATGGGGTTGTAACCTGGTATTGAGATAGT
Organism: Ewingella sp. AOP9-I1-14; assembly: GCF_052375995.1. Lineage (NCBI taxonomy): Bacteria > Pseudomonadati > Pseudomonadota > Gammaproteobacteria > Enterobacterales > Yersiniaceae > Ewingella > Ewingella sp. AOP9-I1-14. The sequence continues at coordinate 8,879 of NZ_JBQSVA010000008.1, read as the reverse complement.
TATAGTGAGGCCGCTTCCAACGACCTGTACGAGTTACAGTGCTTGTGTTGGCGCGGCGTTCAAAGAAGGCAGGAAGGTGGCATGTCTGCACAACCGGTAGATATTCAAATTTTTGGCCGCTCGTTAAGAGTGAATTGTCCGCCAGAACAACAAGAAGCATTGAACATGGCTGCTGAGGATCTTAATCAGCGGTTGCAAGATCTTAAAGTTCGCACTAGAGTCACCAATACAGAGCAGTTAGTTTTCATCGCGGCACTGAATGTGTGTCACGAACTTGCTCAAGAACGGTTGAAAACCCGTGACTATGCCTCCAATATGGAACAACGTATTCGGATGCTGCAACAAACCATCGAGCAAGCTTTGCTCGAACAAGGTAAGATATCGGAACGCGAAGGGGCTCCTTTCGAATAAGTTCGATGACTCATACTAAGTTGTTGATTTGCTCGTCACAGGCAGTCAGCAATGAGTAAAAAAATTTCTCTGAGATGTTCGCCAGCGGGCCCGTCCCCTGAGCCGATAATTAGTACCAACAGAATGTGATGATCCGTAATCGGTGCGCATGCTCGGTCCGTCCGAGAAGCCTAAAGATTGCGACAGCACGTTCACCTTGAACCATGGGTTCAAGGGTTACAGCCTGCGACGGCATCTCGGAGATTCCCCTTTCTAGCCGGTACACCCCATTTTGGTTGTTGTATCTATGTCGAACACTCCCCAGCACGCATCAATCCGCCAACAAATTCGCACTGAAGTCCGTCAACGCAGAAACAATCTCACGTCCGAACAGCAAAGTCTTTTTGCGCTTCAAGCCGCAGATCGCGTGGTGACACATTCGCGTATTCAAGGTGCCAGTACGATTTCGGTGTTTCTCTCTTTTGATGGCGAATTGGATACCGCGCCGCTGATTCAGCGACTGTGGGCAGATGGCAAACAGCTCTGCCTGCCGGTGCTGCACCCTTTCACACCCGGCAACTTACTTTTTCTGCGCTATGACCCCGACACCACTCTGGTACGCAATAAGCTGAAGATCCTCGAGCCGGCCCTCGACGCCACGCAGATTGTGCCTTTATCCGAATTGGACATTATCCTTACGCCGCTGGTCGCCTTTGATAGCCACGGGCAGCGTTTAGGCATGGGCGGCGGCTTCTACGACCGCACGTTGGAAAACTGGCAGGACGGCGGTCCCTATCCCATCGGGCTGGCGCACGATTGCCAGCAGGTCGACAACCTGCCGGTAGAGCATTGGGACGTGCCTCTGCCTGAAGTGATCACCCCTGGCAAAGTGTGGCAGTGGTAAGCCTCGTCTAATCCCGCGGTTTAACCTTCATCTTTTCGCCCCCTCCCCCTGGTTCTAACCCTTTATGTTCTCCTTATGTATGCAATAAGTTCAGTATGTTGTAACTAAGCTAGTATTTTGTACATTACCGAAGTCACATGAAAACTTTAATTTATTGATATTAATGTTTTTTTAGACTTGTACAGAGCGTTACACGCCGAAACCAATCACTCACGGACAACGCGGTTCGACACGCCTATTATTCTTCCATCGGCCCCGCAGTGGGGTAGACACTTAAACCGAAATTCTTGAGGAATTAAACATGAAAAAAGTATTAGCTCTGGTTGTTGCCGCTGCAATGGGTCTGTCTTCTGTAGCTTTCGCTGCTGACACTACTGCTGCACCAGCTCCTGCTGCTGCGCCAGCTGCAACTACCGCTGCTCCAGCGGCTGCTGCTCCAGCTGCAAAAGCACCAACTAAGCATGCTGTTAAGCATAAGAAAGCACACAAGAAAGCTGCCCAGAAAGCCCAGGCTGCTAAGAAACACAAAAAAGCGAAGAAAGCCGCACCAGCGCAGAAAGCCCAGGCTGCTAAAAAGCACGTAAAACACGCTAAAAAAGCTGCTCCAGCACAGAAAGCTCAGGCTGCTAAAAAACACGTGAAACATGCTAAAAAAGCTGCTCCAGCAGCTAAATAAGTAAGAAGTCTTGGTGAGAGTATTCACTCACTGTTAGTAAGACTGATTATTCAACACCCGGTTCGCCGGGTGTTTTTTTCTCTGGTTTACTATCTTGAGGGGCTGATAATGATGCTGCGCCGCTACCTTTTTGAAATCACACTCAGTTCTTTGATCCTCTGCGGTCTAATCACCCTCTCCTTCCTGATGCAGTTCGAAGTGCTCTAATACTCAGCTTTCGCTTTTCCCGCAATTCCCCTCTCTCCAAACCCAAAACTCGCCAAATTTTAGACATAAAAAAACCGCCTTGCGGCGGCTTTGTTATTCATTTCAGCCAATCAAATCAGTACAAAAGACGCGCGCGAATGGTGCCTGGAATGGCCTTCATCAGCTGAAGCGCAGTCGATAGCGTCGCGGTATCGGTTTCAACATCGATAACCACGTAGCCAATCTGTGGGCTGGTCTGCAAGTACTGCGCGGCAATGTTGATACCCTGCTCGGCGAAGATCTGGTTGATGCTGGTCAGCACGCCCGGACGGTTTTCATGGATATGCAGCAAACGGCTGACGTTTGCGCCATGTGCTGGCAGAGAGGCTTCTGGGAAGTTAACGGCTGACAGGGTGGAACCATTGTCAGAGTATTTCGCCAGTTTGCCCGCCACTTCCAGGCCGATACCTTCCTGCGCTTCCATGGTTGAACCACCGATGTGCGGAGTCAGGATCACGTTATCAAACTCGCACAGCGGAGACTCGAACGGGTCGCTGTTGGTGGCTGGTTCTTCCGGGAAAACGTCGATAGCCGCGCCGGACAGATGCTTGCTGCGCAGAGCGTCGCACAGCGCCGGAATGTCAATCACCGTGCCGCGCGAGGCGTTAATCAGCAGTGCGCCCGGCTTCATCTGTGCCAGTTGATCGGCACCGATCATATCTTTGGTGTTCAGGGTTTCTGGTACGTGCAGCGTGACGACGTCGCTGGTTTGCAGCAGTTCGTTCAGGCTGGCGATCTGTTGCGCATTGCCCAGTGGCAGTTTGCTTTCGATATCGTAGAAGAAGACGCGCATCCCCAGCCCTTCGGCCAGAATACCCAGCTGTGTACCGATATGGCCGTAACCAATGATACCCAGACGCTTACCGCGCGCTTCAAACGATCCGACGGCCAGTTTGTGCCACACGCCGCGGTGTGCTTTGGCGTTGGCAGCTGGAATACCGCGCATCATCAGCAGCATTTCGCCCAGCACCATTTCAGCCACTGAGCGAGTGTTAGAGAACGGCGCGTTGAAGACCGGAATACCGCGCTTAGTGGCTGCATTCAGGTCAACCTGGTTGGTCCCGATGCAGAAACAGCCTACGGCAACCAGCTTTTCAGCGGCGGCGAATACTTCTTCAGTCAGTTGAGTACGCGATCGGAGTCCAACAAAGTGCGCATCACGGATCGACTCTTTCAGCGATTCGTTATCTAAAGCACCTTTGTGAAATTCAATATTGGTGTAACCCGCGGCGCGGAGTGTATCAACCGCACTTTGGTGGACGCCTTCCACTAACAAAAATTTAATCTTGTCTTTCTCAAGTGATACTTTTGCCATTTCCCGACCCTATTTGTTCTGACTGATTATTCTGACTGACGACGTGTGCAACCGATGGTGTTTTTAAAGCTGACGTGGCGGCCGTGAGGCAGCAACATAGCCAACATAACAAAAAATTCGCCATCATCAATACAAACGATTGCCTCGTGGCTAGCAGAAGCCTCAGTCAGCCGAGGGCTTTACAGAATTTAATGCTGAGGAAGAAATTTGCAGCCGGATGTTACCGAGGTATGGGGCAGGAATGTGACATAAGTCACCAAATTCGGCCTTGCGAAGAAAAGATGATTCAGGCGGTAAATTATCATCTTCATAACATTGCATTATGACCGCAGCATGACTGGCTGCGACGAAACTCGCGCAGCCAGATCTTCTACTTATCGCTCAGGCAGTCAGATCATTTTAGCGTGACGGTTTTGACCCCGTCTGCGGTGCCGACTAGCGCGATATCTGCGCCGCGGTTAGCAAACAGACCGACGGTAACCACGCCCGCGATGCTGTTGATCTTATTTTCCAGCGCGATGGCATCGAGAATCGACAAGTTGTGCACGTCCAGAATCACATTGCCATTATCAGTGATCACATTTTGGCGATACTCAGGCAGGCCGCCCAGCTTGACCAATTCGCGCGCCACGTAAGAACGCGCCATCGGGATCACTTCGACCGGCAGTGGGAATTTGCCCAACACGTCGACCTGTTTGGACGCGTCAACGATACAAACAAACTTCTTACTGATCGCTGCGATAATCTTTTCACGCGTCAGTGCCGCGCCGCCGCCTTTGATCATCTGCATCTGGTGGTTAATTTCATCGGCACCGTCAACGTACACCGCCAGTTCATCCACTTCGTTGCTATCGAAAACGTGGATACCCAAGCTTTTGAGTTTGGCGGTGGAGGCGTCTGAGCTGGAAACCGCACCTTCGATTTGATGTTTGATGGAGCCTAATGCGTCAATAAAATGGGCGGCGGTAGAGCCGGTGCCAACGCCAACAATGGTGCCTGGAGTCACGTAATCAAGCGCGGCCCAACCAACTGCTTTTTTTAATTCTTCCTGAGTCATCATGGCTTCTCTGCTGTTTTGCATACGGGGAACGACGCCAATGATTATAAAGCATGTCCCCGCAAATTGGGCAGTCGCCTTCCGAGCCAGATCACACTTATATAAGTCGGCAGGTCAAGTTATGGCGCAGCGTCGGCTGGCAATAACTTGCGGGGAGTGCCGTTTTAGTCCACCCCAAATGCGCTAAATCTGTGGCATAGTGTTTGAATAAATTAAATCCAAGGGACAGAACTCCGATGAAACGCCCAGACTATAGAACGCTTCAGGCGCTGGACGCTGTGATCCGCGAGCGCGGTTTTGAGCGCGCCGCGCAGAAGCTTTGCATCACTCAATCGGCGGTATCTCAACGTATCAAGCAGCTCGAGAATTTGTTCGGCCAGCCTCTGCTGGTGAGAACCGTACCGCCGCGCCCAACTGAGCAAGGGCAAAAATTGCTGGCGCTGTTACATCAGGTGGAACTGCTGGAGGAGGAGTGGCTGGGCAATGACAGCGGCACCGACAGCAATGACACGCCGCTGCTGCTGTCGCTGGCGGTCAACGCCGACAGTCTGGCGACCTGGCTGCTGCCCGCGCTGAAATCCGTGCTGGTCGACTCGCCCATTCGCCTGAACTTGCAGGTGGAAGACGAAACCCGCACCCAAGAGCGCCTGCGTCGCGGCGAAGTGGTGGGCGCAGTGAGTATTCAACCGCAGCCTTTACCGAGCTGTCTGGTAGACCAACTGGGCGCGCTGGACTATCTGTTTGTCGCCTCCAAGCCCTTTGCCGATCGCTATTTCCCCAACGGCGTGACCCGCTCGGCGCTGCTCAAAGCTCCGGCCGTGGCCTTTGACCATCTCGACGATATGCATCAAGCCTTCTTGCAGCAGAACTTCGATTTATCGCCGGGCAGCGTGCCGTGCCACATCGTTAACTCGTCAGAAGCCTTTGTGCAGTTGGCTCGTCAGGGAACCACCTGCTGTATGATCCCACATCTGCAAATCGAGAAAGAGCTGGAAAGCGGCGAACTGATCGACCTGACGCCGGGCCTGTTCCAGCGCCGGATGCTGTTCTGGCACCGTTTCGCGCCAGAAAGCCGCATGATGCGTAAAGTCACTGACGCCCTGCTGGCCCACGGCCGTCAGGTGCTGCGTCAGGATTGATTGGCATTCTAGCCAATAAAAAACCCGCCGAGGCGGGTTTTTCTTTTTAAGCATTAAACTTAAACAATCAGCTCAAGCAATCAACGACTTAGCGTTGCAGCTCAAATACCACGTCGACCTGATCGTCAAAGTGGATGCTTTGCTGCTCGTACGTTTGCGCCGCGTCGCTCTGGGCAGAGGCTTCAGCCGCTTTATACATACGCGCTACCGGCATTGGCTGGTAGTTGGCGACGTGGTAGCGAATGCTGTAAACCGGGCCGAGCTTGGCGTGGAAGCCTTCGGCCAATGATTTAGCCTGCTCTGTTGCGTTATCAATCGCTTTCTGACGAGCCTGATCGCGGAAGCTTGCTGGGTTCGCCACCCCAAGCTCTACCGAGCGAATCTCATTTAGGCCGGAGCTTAGCGCACCGTCCAGCAGGTCATTCAGCTTATCCAATTGACGCAAAGTCACCTGAACCTGACGCACGGCGCGATAGCCTTTCAGCTCTGTGCCGCCATCTTTCAGGTAGTTATATTCGGGTTGTGTGCTCAGGTTAGCGGCGTTGATATCTTTCTTCTCAATACCGTTCTTCTGTAGGAATGCAAAATACTCTGCCACGCGCTGGTCAGCCTGTTTCTTCGCTGACGCGGCGTCCTTGGCCGATACATTGACTTCAATCGCCAGTGTCGCAATATCCGGCGTTGCGTCCACGCTGGCAGTCCCTGACGTTACTACGTGGGGACCCGCAGGTACCTCAGCAGCCTGAAGTGCAGCAGGTAACGTCCCTAATCCCAACATTGCAGCCATCGCCAATGCTTTTAATTTCACAGTGCCTCCATTAATCATTCCAGATTTGGCATTAAACTCGTTCACTAACCTCAAAACCCTAGCATAGTAGAGCAATTAACAGGGGAAGATTAGGGACAAAATCTTAAAAATGCCCGGCGGGAAAGTTTACATGTGCAGCGTTTGACGAGCCAGTTGAACGGCAATTCCCCACATGATCGCGCCGACCACGAAGTTAATCACTCGCTGCACTTTGCCACTGTTGAGCCAAGGGGAGAGCATCGCGGCCAGTATGGCCAAGCCGAAGAACCAGATACCCGACGCCATCACGGCACCCAGCGCAAACCACGAGCGCTCGTCGCTGCTCAGGCTGCCGCCGAGGCTGCCCAGCACCACGAAGGTATCGAGATAGACGTGCGGATTGAGCCAGGTGACGGCCAGCATGCTGACCACGATTTTCCAGCGGCTCTGCTTCGCCACTTCCGCCTGTGCGAGTTCAGGATTTTTGGCAAAGGCGGTGCGAAACGCGCCCCAGCCGTACCACAGCAGGAAGGCCACCCCGCCCCAGCTCACCAGCGCCAGAATAGTCGGTGACTGGCTGAGCAGCGCGCTGCCGCCGAAGATGCCGGCGCAAATCAGCAGGGCGTCGCTGATGGCGCAGAGCGAGGCGATCATCAGGTGATATTGCTTACGGATCCCCTGATTCATTACAAAAGCGTTTTGCGGCCCGATGGGTAAGATCATGGCCGCGCTCATCGCTAACCCTTGAAAGAATATTGCCAGCACGTCGAAATCCTTAAAAATCCAAAGTGGAATGACGCGCAGTTTATGCGAGCTTGGTCATTAGCGGAAATTGATAATTCTAATCCTTCATAAGCTCCGCTAATTACCTAGTTGCCTGAGTCACAGGCATAAAAAAGGCGCCCGCAGGCGCCTGTTGGATTCGAGCTGAAGGAGGCTTATTCCGCCACGCCTTTTTGCTCGATTGAACGCTGTTCTTCCTGCTGGCTCGCCGCGGCATCGGCCACGTGATAGAGATGAACATCCATCTGCGGGTAAGCAATATTGATGTTGTTTTTGTCCAGCGCGCGCTTGAAAGCTTCCAGCAGATCCCAGTTCACTTCCTGCGCATCGCCGTTAGTGGTCCATACGCGCACTACGAAATTCAGCGTGGAAGCCGCCATTTCGTTCAGACGAACGGTTACGCCTTTGTCGTGTTGAATGCGCTTGTCGGCCGCAATAATGTCGCCCAGCACCTTCTTCACCGTGTCGATATCGGAGTCATAACCGACGCCAACGATGATCTCGGTACGGCGGTTTGGCTCGCGAGAGGTGTTGATGATGTTACCCGCGATAATTTTGCCGTTCGGCACCACAATCACTTTGTCGTCAACGGTACGCAGCGTGGTGGAGAAGATCTGCACCTGCGTCACGGTACCCGCAACGCCGCCTAAATCGACATACTCACCGGCGCGGAAGGGACGGAAGATAACCAGCAGCACGCCCGCAGCGAAGTTCGACAGCGAGCCTTGCAGCGCCAAACCTACGGCTAAACCGGCGGCACCGATAACCGCGATGACGGAGGTGGTTTGCACGCCAATACGGCCCAGCACGGCAATCAGCGTGAAGGCGATGATGGCGTAACGCACCAGCGCAGCAAGGAAGTCTGACACCGTCAGATCAATGCCACGCAGTTTCATCACACGGCTCACTGCACCTGACAGCACGCGAGCGATAATTAAACCGACAATCAGGATAAAGATCGCGGCGACAATATTCACGGCATAGTGCAGCAATAATTCCTGATTGCGCACTAGCCAATTTCCAGCATTGTTAATGCTGCCTACAACGTTCAAATCTTCCATTCGAAACACCCCTAAAAGTACCCACGCGGGTAACCAGAAAAACCACGCTGAAAAAACCAGCGGATGGACTCCTCAAGCTTTTAAGGGTAACTAACAATGCGTTGAAGTGCCAACCCTGCGGGAAAGACTTCAGTAAAATTAGGAATTTGCATGGTTGTTTTTCAGCGGTTCAGGAGATTTAAAGGCCTGCAGTGGCCCGCGACCACTCAGCGTGAAGGCTGAGATTATCGTGAAGGTCAGTGCGATCAACCCAAGGATCAGATACGTTCCGTGGAAACCGATACGGTCATACATGTTCCCGGCAAAGACGGACATAAACATGATTGCCAGCTGCTTGAAGAAGCAGAAGGTGACCAGATAAATCGTTGCCGAGAAACGCACCTCAAACACCGACGTGATGTATTTGAAACAGCCCACAATCAGGAAAGGTATTTCAAACATATGCAGCGTTTTCAGTACCACCACCTCGAGCGGTGAAGAAGCAAATGAAGAGCCGATGATACGCACCGACATAATCATCC
>NZ_JBQSVA010000007.1:0-261003 GCF_052375995.1 Ewingella sp. AOP9-I1-14 | reverse complement strand
GCCGGTGAAATCGGATTGCTACTTAGAAATTATTATTGTTAGGGATAGCCCATTTTGGTGGATGAGTTGTTAAGATTAATTATTCCAAGTAGGTTGAGTGATAAGCGTATACCGCGGCTTACCTTTACCAACTGTTTTTTTGATGAATTTTGCTCGCCCAACCGTCCCAAGATGTTTATTAATGTCATCTGGGTTCTCAACGGCTTTATGGATTTTCGCCGATTTAATCTCAGTTTCGCCTAAAACAAAGAATTCACATTGGCGCTTATTAGGCAATGTACCTAAAAAATATACATCGGCATCAAACTCTTCTTCCAGTACGTTTTCACTACCTAGTTTCTCGTATGCCTGTTCGAGTTGTTTTGGGTCACGGAAAATTAAACTGAACTCATTGTTTTTTAATGAAAAAACTGTCTTGTTTTCATATAAAAAATTGACGAACGATCTGATTTTGTCTCTTGCCCTAATGTCTAAATCTTCTAAAGCCTCAGAAAGGGCTTCATCATTGTCATCCAAACTGGCCTGCAATATTGTCTGAGTTCTCGCCAGAGCCTTGGATACCAAAGTCTTTTCATCAAAGCCTAGCGGTGCGTCAGGTCGAAACTCTTCCAGAACAAATCCAAATGAACCCCTAGCTGTTGCTGTAATCATGAGATGATTATTGTCATTGTTGGGTATTTTACCAGCTGACGGCAGTGCGCCGGTGAATGCGCTCGCGACATAGGAAATAGCATCATCAAAAAATGATAATGCTTTTGTTCCAAATGAAGCCGAAATTCCTTGGGTACCGATGACTGGTGGGCCTTTGAAGGTAAGAATCGCCTTAGTTGGCTCATTTTCACGAGGATCAGCTTGGGCGATTATTTTTTCGATATTCTTTAGGCGCGACTCTAAGCTTAAACGGCTTATAGATTTACCGGCAGGCATAGATTCTAGAAGTTTGCAAACTTGCTCACGTTCACTGAGAGCGAAAACATAATCAGAACGATTCATGGTCAGCCTCCTCAGCTTCTGCTGCGCCAAGTATAGTCATGGCAATCGGATCTAACTGTGGTGATAAAGGTATTTGGACAAAACCTTTCCATGATAAATCACGCTTATGCGCCCACATACTGTACCAATATACAGTCTTTGAGACAAGGTCCGCGCCAGAGGTTTGGAGGCTTTCAAAGTAGGAGTCAACTAAGAAAGTTTCCTTAACAAATTCTTGATGAAAAATCAATTCGTTTCTTGCGATAACAATTTCATCAGAGTCACCTGGTTGAAAGTTAAAAAATGTCACTACGTCAACATCATTTGGTGGTCTCTTTAAATTTAGCTCAACATTTTCAGTGAAACTTCCATCAACCCACTGAAACCCATCTGTTAGCCCAGCATGTGAAAGCGCGTCCCTGAAATTCAGGAAACCCTTTAAAATTTTTCTTCTAGTTGGGGTAAATGCAAATGCGCTGACAAATTGGACAATGTTCATTTCATATGGCGACCTGTTAAAACTAGTTGGGTCCGACTCATCCATTGGAGGGATCACACCCATTTCATTCCATAATTGAGTTGTGGGTTCTGTCAAAATTAATCCTCATAGCCAACTAGTAAACTGATCTGGCGAAATTATATATTCTAGGAAGTTATTAAGGCACTATGGATATTTTAATAATATCATTTAGATGCCTAACGGTAGTTATCTTCCTCCCAGTGCAGGCAGCATCTTTGCGACCTCATTCGAACTCTGATAACCCGATAAATGTACTTAGTCAAAAGGTGAGCCTGGCAGCCAGAGCGAAGCACAACAACATCAACGACGTTTCACACTCATCGATATCTACCTGAACTTCGCTGCTGGTCATTGAAACAAAATTTTACAGGCATCATAGACTAATGATTGGGCAACACAAATACTGGGGATAAATCAGGGTGTAGTGCTAATCAGAGGTTGAAGCAGCTTGGTGCAAATGTGACTTTCAATTCTCGTAGACAGGATAAGCCGAAAAAACTCCGCTGGTGGTAGAGTTTTTTTGACAGATGGAGGAGGGAGGATTTACTCCCCCGCCAATCAATAAGTAAAACTTCATAATTTCAAGTCGCTGCCAATTGTAACTCATTGACTTGTTGAGAATAAATTAGGTTGGGATATTATGAAATTATTGGCTAACTACATGGACAACCTAAAAAACGCGCAGGATTTAAAAAACCTCGTTTCAGACTAAATCGATGCCAAATCGCTTCTGCAAAACAAAATTTATTCATTGAAAATTCATATAGTTACAACCTGCCTTTTTTACCTAAAATTAGCGCTCGCAAGCTGTGGATTTTAATTTAAAACAATAGGTTAACTTCCTTTCCCCGCCCTACTACAAAGACAACGGCATCTCAACGGACGACGTGGTCGCCGTGGGTCTGGTTTATCAGTTCTAAACCTCAGCCTGAAAACGCGTTACCCCAAGCCCGCCGCCATGGCGGGCTTTTTTATGTCCAACGTTTAGTTTTGCTCAGACACCAACACAGCCAGCGTATCCGGTACCAGCGCGCGGAAAATATGCTCCTGATCTGCCGGATAGCTGATGTAATCCCCCGCGTTTAGCACATAGGGCTCCTCCGTCAGCCCGACCAACGCCTGACCCTGAGTGACAATAATGTGCTCCACCGATCCCGGCGAATGGGGTTTTGATACGCGATCGGCGCCCGGCTCGGCGCTCAGCAGATAGATATCCCGTCGCGATCCCGGCGGGCAGGTTGCCAGCAGCACGGCCTTATAATTGGCTAATTCGGCAATGACCGCAGGGCCTTCGCCGCGTCGAATCAGCTGCGACTTGTTGACCTGCGGCTCCATCAGGCGCGCAAAGGGGATCTCCAGCGCGACGCATAGCGCCCACAGGGTTTCAATGCTGGGGTTACCATTGGCCGCCTCGAGTTGCGAGAGGGTAGATTTGGCAATTCCCGCGCGTCTGGCGACTTCCGCCAGTGATAAGCCTGCGCGCTGGCGCTCCCTGACCAGAGAGCTGGCAATAATGTCGATGGGTTGGATCATAGATTTAGCCTAAATAAAGATAGCGATAACCGTTATAACGAACAATCGTTCGACTTGTAAAACGATTTTAATATGTTCATTATAACAGCCTGTTTGTTCGTTATGAGATTGAAAAATGCATTTTCATCAATTTTCCGCACTGAAATCGGGGACCATCAAAGCCATCATTCTGGTCTGTCTGGCTGATGGCATTGTCGGCATATCCTACGGCTCGCTGGCTACCGGCGTTGGCTTCCCTTTCTGGGTGCCGATGGCGCTCTCCGTTTTCGTGCTGGCCGGGGCCTCTGAGTTTCTCTTTATCGGCATTGTCTCGAGTGGCGGGAGCCCGTTCGCCGCCGCAGCAGCAGGTTTATTGGTGAATGCGCGCCATCTGCCGTTCGGCATTGCGGTGAAAGATTTGGTCGGCACTAAATCCAAGAGCCTGCTGGGCTGCCACATCGTCAATGATGAAAGCGTAGTATTCGGCGTGTCTCAGCCAACCAAGGCAGAGTGCAAAGCTGCCTTTTGGCTGTGCGGCTTGGGCATTGCCCTCTGCTGGCCGCTGGGGGTGATTATCGGCGGCTCGATTGGGCAAATTATCCCGGATCCGCAGGCTATCGGCCTTGATGCCGTTTTCCCAGCCATCCTGCTGGCGTTGACCCTTCCAGCGCTGAAAAATGCCAAAACCATCATCTCCGCCTGCTCGGGCGCGCTGATTTCACTCGCGGCAGTGCCTTTTGTGCCTGTTGGTATGCCGGTGCTGTTTTCCCTGCTCGGATTGGCTATCAGGAAGAAAAAATCATGAACCAACACACATTGATCATTTGCGGCATCGCGCTTTTGGCCGTGGGCACCTATGCATTTCGCTTTGTCGGCTTCAAGCTCGGATCGCGGATGACCTTCACTGAGAATACCCGCGCACTGATTGCCGACGCCGCGACCACGCTTTTGCTCTCAGTGGCGGTGATTGCCACGCTGCTGGAAGGTGAACACTTCGCCGGGTTGGCGCGTTTGCTGGGAGTAGGGGTGGCGGCGGTGCTGGCGTGGCGCAAAGTGCCGCTGATTGCGGTGATCCTCTCCGCCGCCGCGGTCACCGCACTGGCCCGCTGGCTGGGTTTACCTTGAATTTCTGCTCTGAGGGAGCATAAATTCTCCGCAGCCCGGATTTAGCGGTTTTCATTCCGGCCGAAATAAAACACAATACTCGTCACAAAAAATGACATTTCTCGCCGTCATTAAACAAGCAGTTAACCCATCACTTACAAGCCAACATCTCAATGCAATCACATAACGTTTCGCGCAAAACCGAGTGGCTACGCGTCATCATGCTAGCTATCGCCGCGTTTATTTTTAATACCACCGAATTTGTCCCCGTAGGCCTGTTATCAGACATCGCCAGCTCTTTCTCGATGGAAACCGCGCAGGTCGGCCTGATGCTGACCATTTACGCCTGGGTGGTCGCCCTGATGTCGCTGCCGCTGATGCTGCTTACCCGCAACGTCGAGCGCCGCCTGCTGCTGATGGCGGTGTTTGGCCTGTTTATCCTCAGCCACGTGCTGTCGGTGGTGGCCTGGGACTTCGGCTCGCTGGTGGTATCGCGCATTGGGATTGCACTGGCGCACGCGATTTTCTGGTCAATAACTTCATCGCTGGCCATTCGCGTCGCCCCGGCGGGCAAGAAAACGCAGGCTCTGAGTATGCTGGCGACCGGCACCGCGCTGGCGATGGTGCTCGGCCTGCCGCTCGGGCGGGTGATTGGTCAATATCTTGGCTGGCGCATTACCTTTGGGGTGATTGGCGTCGTGGCGCTGATCACCTTAATCAGCCTGAGTCGCCTGCTGCCGAAACTGCCAAGCGAACACAGCGGCTCCCTGAGCAGCGTGCCGATGCTGTTCAAACGACCGGCGCTGGTGTCGATGTACCTGCTGATCGCGCTGATCGTCACTTCGCATTACACGGCGTATAGCTACATTGAGCCGTTCGTGCAGAATGTCGCTAAAATGAGTGAAGATTTCACTACCTTCTTACTGCTGATTTTCGGCGGAGCAGGCATTTTGGGCAGTGCGCTATTTAGCGTGATGGGCAGCAAATTCCCGACGGCGTTCTTTGTCGGCGCCATCACTATCATCGCGGTTTCGATGCTGTTGCTGCTGGTCTCCTCGACCAGTGCTTTCAGCATCTCTGCGCTGACCGTTTTGTGGGGCATTGGGATGATGGCTATCGCGCTGGCGATGCAAATTCGCGTGCTGGCGCTAGCGCCGGATGCCACCGACGTCGCCATGTCGCTGTTCTCAGGTATTTTCAATCTGGGGATTGGCGCGGGTGCACTGCTGGGCAATCAGGTGATTATGCATCTTGAACTGTCGGACGTGGGCTATGTCGGCGGGGCGATGGGCTGCATTTCACTGGCGTGGTGCCTGTTTATCCTGCGCCGATACCCCCAACTGCGGACCGTATGATCGGCTTCGCTTTTGCTTCTTAGCTCGCAAATAACCATCAAAGAAACATATCATTAACAGTACCGACCCATGTCGGTACTATACTCCCAACATTAGCCGGTGTTTCCGGTCCTTTTACTTTGCGAATCACTCATCTATGCATGCACAAAAGAAGCAGCCCTTGCCTGCCGTCACGCTGGCGGCCATCGGCGTAGTGTACGGTGATATTGGTACCAGTCCGCTCTATACCTTGCGCGAATGTCTGACCGGCCAGGCCGGGATCACCATGACCCAAGGGTCTATTTTCGGCTTTTTGTCGCTGATTTTCTGGCTGCTGATGCTGGTGGTGTCATTCAAATATATCGGCTACGTGATGCGTGCCGATAACGGCGGCGAAGGGGGGATTTTGACCCTGATGTCGCTGGCGGTGCGCGATATCAACCCGCGCTGGTACGCCACCGTGGTGTTCCTCGGGCTGGTTGGCGGCAGCTTTTTCTATGGGGACGGGGTGATCACTCCGGCCATTTCGGTGCTTTCGGCCATTGAAGGGCTGGAGATCATCGAGCCTTCGCTGGATAAATTTATCATCCCCATCTCCATTGCCGTGCTGACCCTGCTGTTTGTTATCCAGAAGAAGGGCACGGGCAGCGTCGGTAAGCTGTTCGCGCCGGTGATGGTGCTGTGGTTTGTCTCGCTGGGCGTGATGGGCATCGGCGGCATTCTGCATAATCCGGGCGTGCTGCAAGCCTTGAATCCTTACTGGGCGCTGCACTTCTTTATTGAATTCAAAGGCATTTCCTTCTTCGCGCTGGGTATGGTGGTGCTGGCAGTGACCGGGGCCGAGGCGCTGTATGCCGACATGGGCCACTTCGGCAAAAAGCCTATTCGCATCGCGTGGTTCCTGCTGGTCGCACCTTCGCTGGTGCTGAACTACTTCGGGCAGGGCGCGTTGTTGATGAGTAACCCGGACGCCATCAAAAACCCGTTCTTCCTTCTGGCGCCTGACTGGGCGCTGGTTCCGCTACTGATTATTGCCACTCTGGCAACGGTTATCGCCTCCCAGGCCGTCATTTCTGGCGTGTTTTCACTGACTCGTCAGGCGATGCGTTTAGGCTATCTGCCACCGATGCGCATTGTGTACACCTCCGACGTCGAATCCGGGCAAATCTATATTCCGGTGGTGAACTGGCTGCTGTACGTGGCGGTGCTGATTGTGATCATCAGCTTCAAACACTCCAGCGACTTGGCGTCGGCCTACGGCATCGTGGTGACGGGAACCATGCTGCTGACCTCCATCCTGCTGTGCATTGTTGCGATTAAAAACTGGGGCTGGAAGAAGCGCTGGGGCCTGCTGCTGCTGGCATTCCTGATGATGATTGATATCCCGCTGTTTGCCGCCAACCTTACCAAGCTGTTCTCCGGCGGCTGGCTGCCGGTGGCGCTGGGGCTGAGCATTCTGCTTGTCATGATCACCTGGCACACCGAGCGTTCGCGCCTGTTGCGTCGCCTGCGTGAAGACCCGGACGCCTTGAGCGCGCTGATCACCTCCCTCGAAAAATCCCCGCCGCGCCGCGTGCCGGGCACCGCGGTGTTTATGGCCCGCGCGCCGGATGCCGTGCCTCTAGTGCTTTTGCACAATTTAAAGCACAACAAAGTGCTGCACGAGCGCATCATTTTGCTGACCATCAGCAGTGCCGACGTGCCTTATGTGCATAATCTGAAGCGCGTGACCATTGAGCATCTGTCGCCATCCTTCTGGCGCGTGGTGGCGAGCTATGGCTGGCGCGAGACGCCAAATCTGGAAGATGTGTTCTATCGTTGCGGGCAGGATGGGCTGCGCTGCACCATGAGCGACACCTCATTCTTTATGTCGCGCGACACGCTGGTATTGGACAAACGCCCATGGTATTTGCAGATCCGCGGCAAGCTGTTCCAAGTGTTACAGCGTAACGCGCTGCGGGCGCCGGATCAGTTCCAGCTCCCGCCTAACCGCGTTATTGAACTTGGCGCCATGGTGAAGTTTTAATTTTTTTTACCGAGCAATCAATTATTTATGGACGATAGTCTGGCGGCGCGTTGCTGTCAGGTACGTCCCCGTTGTAATCCGGTGGCACGCTGCTTGGATCAGAAGCGGGGTGGTAATCAGGGGGAACCTCTGACTGCCCCGATCTTGGTTCATCGTAGCTATAGGCCACCGGCACTTTATTGCCCTTGGCGTACATACATTGGGTGTAGATAACGTCGTACTGATCTTGTAAATCGTCGCTGCTCATTCCCGCCGTATTACTGCCCATGGCGCTTCCCACCAGCAGGCCGCTGCCTGCGCCGATCAGCGCCCCCGGCCCGGCATGGCCCGATGCCGCGCCAATCAAAGCGCCCGCCGCTGCACCTACCACCGTTCCCGCTGCCGCCGTGCCAGCTGCACTGTTAGATGCCGCCTGCGCGCCGCCGCTCACGCTATTCTGCGCCGCGTTGCGACATAACATATCATCCTGCCTAAACTGCCCGTAGCTCTTGGTGCTGCCTGGTAAAACCTGAACTTCCGGCGCCGAAGGGGGCGCCACGCAGCCCGCCAGTGCCATCACCAGCGCCAGAGGGGCTAATTGATAGAGACGTTTCATGATTGATTCACTCAGGCTTAGCGCGGTGCAGAATCGCCAACCACCACTTTCATCCAGCCCGGCGCGCAGCGCTGAACGTGCGGATAGTAACCCGCTGGATTCT
Source organism: Ewingella sp. AOP9-I1-14 (assembly GCF_052375995.1). Lineage (NCBI taxonomy): Bacteria > Pseudomonadati > Pseudomonadota > Gammaproteobacteria > Enterobacterales > Yersiniaceae > Ewingella > Ewingella sp. AOP9-I1-14. Next base: position 252,837 of record NZ_JBQSVA010000007.1, on the reverse strand, counting down.
GGCAGTAGTAAGCGTAATTAGGGGTTTTCTCCACGTAGGTTTGCGGAGGTGACGGTGTCACATAGACCACCGGAGGCGGCCCGTAATAGACCGGCGGCGGAGGCCCCCAAGGTGCGCCAATGATCACCCTCGGGCCGTACCAGCCGTGATAATAACCATGACCATAATACCCGTGGCCATAATAGCCATAGGCGTAAGAAGTTTGTGCCACCGACATCATTGCACCTGCGGCCAGCAACAGCAGCAATAGCCTTTTCATAACCACCTCGACATCCGTTTAAACCGCCCATTTATCGCCGAAAGGTTCCCGGTCGATGAGCAAGAATATACGCGCTATCCGCCGTTTTTTTACACGGCAAATCAGGTGGAATGCGCTAAGGGATCGGCAGTAATTGTGTGGAAATATTGTGAAATTTACCGAGGAGGACAAACCTCCCCGGTAGAGGCGTTTTTAGCGGAATGGCGGTTCATTGAAGGTACGTAATTTACGCGAATGCAGCTTGTCGCCTTCCTGTCGCAGCAGGCCAATGGCGTGGATACCAATCTGTAAATGCTCGGAAATCGCCCCTTCGTAGAAGTGGTTCGCCTGCCCCGGCAGCTTGATTTCGCCGTGCAGCGGCTTGTCGGAGACACAGAGCAAAGTGCCGTAAGGCACGCGGAAGCGATAGCCCTGCGCCGCAATGGTCGCACTCTCCATATCCACAGCCACGGCGCGACTCAGGTTGAACCGCATGGCCGAAGCAGAATAGCGCAGCTCCCAGTTACGGTCGTCGGTAGTCACCACGGTGCCGGTACGCAGGCGCTGCTTAACTTCTTCCCCCGGCATATTGCTGATGGCCTTGGTGGCGTCATACAGCGCGCGCTGCACTTCGGCAATGCTTGGAATTGGGATATCCGGCGGCAGCACGGCGTCCAGCACGTGGTCGTCGCGCAGGTAGGCGTGGGCCAGCACGTAGTCGCCAATTTGCTGGCTTTCGCGCAGACCGCCGCAGTGGCCAATCATCAGCCAGGCGTGCGGGCGCAGCACAGCCAGATGGTCGCAAATGGTTTTGGCGTTAGACGGGCCGACGCCGATATTCACCAGCGTAATGCCTTTGCCGTCTTCGGCAATCAGGTGATAGGCCGGCATCTGGTGTTTTTTCCACGCCAAGTCAGAGACCGTCTGCTCCAGATTGACGGTTTCCGCCGTGACGTAGGCCCCGCCAGCGCAGGAGAGCGCCACGTAAGGAGTGGCCGGATCGACGATTTGCGCGCAGGCCCAGCTAACAAACTCATCCACGTAACGGGTGTAGTTGGTGAACAGCACGTAAGGCTGCACGTGCTCCGCCGGGGTGCCGGTGTAGTGTTTCAAGCGCGCCAGTGAGAAGTCGGTGCGCAGCGCGTCGAAGTGCGACAGCGGGAACTCGGTGGTGGAGGTGGATAAACCGTCGGTGATCTGGTCGCCGATTTGCGACAGCTCGGTGGTCGGGAAGTGTTGCGCCAGCGCCGCGCTCATAGTGCGATCGAGGTTCAGGTCAGAGCCGTCGATAACAAACGGGAAGGGGATCTCGAGCTGGGAAGGTTTCACCACAAAACTGGCGTTATATTCGCTTTCCAGCAGGCTCAGTTGGTCCGCCAGATAGCCACGGAACAGCTCCGGGCGGGTGATGGTAGTGGTGTATTTCCCGGCGCGCGGGAAGCGGCCATAGGCGCGAGACTTAAATTGATTCTGCGCAGCCCCGTCCCAGCTAACGCTCAGCTCAGGGTAGGTGAAAAGTCCTGCCAAACGCACGTCGTTATCAGGCAGTGTACCATCGAGAATAAAGTCACCGATGGCTTTTCGCAGTGCTACTACGGCACCGTTGTACAGTGCCTCCAGCCGATCCAGCGCGTCGGTGGCGTTCAATTGGGTTGCGGAATAAGCATTATTCAAAATCGTTCCCTTATGCAGATGAGCAAGACTTAACACAAAGTATGGCATTGGTTAACAAAGGATTCTAATCCAAAGATTTTGCTAATTATAAGTAAACAATGAACTCTGGCTCGTCTTACTCATCTGGATTAGGGGCCTTATGAACCCCAATTTGGAAGATAGTTAGGGAATATCAACAGGGCTTGCGGGGCTCGCGGTCGGCTAATCGCGCAACGAGGGGGCACTTTATTACCCAACCCCAGGTTGTCAGCCTCGTCCAGATTGATACTATTGGTTAATCGAATGCCAGACGAATATGTATTGATAAAATGAATCGCTACCCGATGTTTAGCCCTCAGCAATTACTGAGTTTCGTGGCAGTTTGCGATAGCGGCAGTTTTACCCGTGCCGCCGAACGGGTGTTCCTTTCTCAATCCACCGTCAGCCAGCAGGTGCGCCGCCTTGAAGAGATGTTGGGCAAAGCCCTGCTGGAACGCACTTCTCATCAGGTTTTGCTCACCGAAGAGGGGGAGAGATTTCTCGGCTATGCGCGGCGAATCATTGCGCTGAACGGCGAGGCGCATGACGCGCTTTCCGACCAGTGGCGCGACGGCGTGGTGCGTCTTGGCGTACCGGAGGACTTTGCGGCGGCCACCACCGGGCTGCTGGCCGAGTTCAGCCGCACTCATCCCCATTTGCGTCTCGACGTCACCAGCGGCCTGAGCTATGAACTGCGTAAATCCTGGCAGCAGGACGAGTTGGATATCATTCTGGTGAAGCAGATTAAGGGCGACAAACCCAACGCGGCGCGCCCTGAGCCTATGCTGTGGCTGGACAGCGCGGCTTACCCAGCGTTTGAAAATAACCCGGTGCCGCTGGTGCTGTTTCCACTCAACGGGTTGTATCGCGAGGAACTGTGTCAGGCGTTGGATGCTATCGGCCGCCCCTGGCGCATCAGTTACAGTAGCGCCAGCCTTGCAGCTCTGGTCGCCGCCAGCGCGGCGGGGCTGGGCGTGACGCTGCTGCCCGCCAGCTGTCGCCTGCCGGAGCACCGCGTGTTGGGCGCGGAGAGTGGGTTGCCGCAAATTGATAATGTCGAGCTGGCACTGTTTTATCGCCCTGACGCCACCCCGGCGCAGCTGGCGCTGGCCGAGAAGCTGCGCCAGTTCTGCCAGCTGAGCTGACTATTGCGTTTGCCACTGACCACCAGTGGCAAATATCGCAGCCAGCGAAAGCGCCTTATTTTATGGTGAAACGGTAATGTCATTTTTGTTCTCTGGATTAAGGAAATCGACGTGCAGAACACTCAACAACAAAGCCGCAGAAATTTTCTCTCAAACACCGCGAAATTGACCGCCGGAGGCGCGCTGCTGGCGACCGGCATGGCTTCGGCTCAGGCAGCAACTCAAAACGCGATGGCTAAATGCGAAGAGAGTAACGCAGTCACCTCTCTGCCCGCCGCCCACTACCAGCTGCGCAATGTCCGACTGGAAGAGGGTTTCAAGCGCGAAGGGGAGATGATTATCGGCACCCGGACGGCCCTTTATCATCTTGAGATAAAAGACGGCAAAATTATGGCGATTCAACCCGCCAGCGGTGCGGCCGCCAGCACGCTAACTGCTTTTGACGCCCAAGGATTATTGCTCCTGCCCGCCACCCGCGACATGCATATTCACCTCGACAAGACCTTCTACGGCGGCTCGTGGGAAGCGCCAAGGCCGCGTAAAGGCAAGACCATTATGGATATGATTGCTCGCGAGCAGGTGCTGATCCCACAGCTTCTGCCGACCTCGGTTCAACGCGCGGAAGCCATTATTGGCCTGCTGCACTCGAAAGGCACCACGGTGGCGCGTAGCCACTGCAACATCGACCCGGTTAGCGGCTTGAAAAGCCTCGAACATCTGCAAATCGCGCTGGAAAAACATAAAAACGACTTCAGCTGTGAAATTGTCGCCTTCCCGCAGCACGGGCTGTTGCACTCGAAAGTGGACGGCTTGATGCGCGAAGCGATGCAAATGGGCGTGCAATACGTTGGCGGGCTGGACCCAACCAATGTTGACGGCGCGATGGAAAAATCACTCGACGCCATGTTCCAGATTGCCCTCGATACCCACACCGGCGTGGATATCCATCTGCATGAGACTTCACCGGCGGGCGTCGCGGCGGTGAAATATATGATTAAAACCGTCGAGCAGAACCCTCAGTTAAAAGGCAAAGTGACGCTCAGTCACGGCTTTGCTCTCTCAACGCTGAAAGATGCAGAGCTGGATGAAGTGATTGACGGGCTGGCTCGCCAGCAGTTTACCGTGGCTTCCACCGTGCCGATTGGCAAGCTGGCAATGCCGCTGCCGCAGTTGAGCGAGAAGGGCGTGTTTGTGATGACCGGAACGGACAGCGTGATTGACCACTGGTCGCCGTTTGGCACCGGCAGCATGCTGGAAAAAGCCAACCTTTATGCCCAGCTTTATGGCAATTCAGACGAGTTCGGCCTGACACGCTCGCTGGCTATCGCCACCGGCAACGTGCTGCCGCTGGACAACAACGGCACTCGCCAATGGCCGGCGGTGAACGACAATGCCGAGATGATTCTGGTTGACGCCAGCTGCTCCGCTGAAGCCGTGGCGCGGGTTTCCGACGTCAAAGCCACCTTCCATCAGGGCCGTCTGGTGTTCGGCAGCGTGCAAAAAGTCTAACTTCCCTCTGCGGGCCGTGCGATGCGGCTCGCAATTTTCTCCGGCTTCATCTTGATCTATACTCTTCTCTCACCGTTTTATGCTGACTGGACGACCAGAGACTCGGCTTCATTGAATAGGGACGACCCTGCGATTAAATAAGGTCAGAATATGGCTTGGGTATATCTGTTGTTAGCAGGTTTGTTTGAAGTGGTATGGTCGACGGCGATGAAAGAGTCGCACGGCTTTACCAAGCTGGTTCCGAGTATTGTCACCTTAGTCTTCATGCTGCTCAGCTTCGCGCTACTGGCTATCTCCATGAAAACCCTCCCTTTAGGCACCTCCTACACCGTGTGGGTCGGCATCGGCGCTATCGGCGCATTCATCCTCGGCGTCACCATGTTTGGCGAGAGCCTCAACCCCATGCGCGTCATCGCCGTACTGCTGATTTTCTCCGGCGTGGTGCTATTGAAGCTGGCAACTAAGTAAACCGAGTTAATTCCATTATTTTGGGTGTTAAACCGCTTTTTGGCGGATAACACTCCATATTTTGGATTTACACCTGTGCATTCGGAAAAAACAGCCCAAACGTAGTGGTGCCTTGGTTGCTCTGCACCCAGCAGCGGCCTTGGTGCAGTTGCATGATTGAGGTGACAATCGACAGGCCCAGCCCGCTGGAGTTTGACGAGTTCTGCCGCGCGGAGTCCGCACGATAGAATCGGTCGAAAATCCTCTCCTGATGCGATTTGGAAAGGGTGTCGCCCTGATTCACCACCTGAATGGTCATGCCTTCGGCCGAAGGGATGGCGTTGATTTCAATCAGGCTGCCCGGCGCGGCGTGGCGCACCGCATTGGACAGCAGGTTAGCCAGCGCTCGGCGTAACAGCATGGCGTCGGCGAACAGCGTGCCTTCGCCACTGACTTGGATTTGAATGTCCCGGTCGGCGGCCAAGTCCTCGAAATAGTCACAAAGCCGACGCATGTCCTGCGTGGCGTCCAGCAGCGTACGCTCAATCTCAAGGTCGGGTTGCTCGGCCTGCGCCAAGAACAGCATATTGTCGATCATTCGCGACATACGCTGAAGCTCTTCAAAATTGGACCCCAGCAGCCGCCGGTAATACTCATTTTCGCGCGGCGCGCCGAGGCCCACCTCAGTCTGCCCCAGCAAAATGGTGATCGGCGTGCGCAAGTCGTGGGCCATGTCGGCGCTCACCTGCTTCAACTGCTTAAAGCCGCGCTCGAGCCTTTCCAGCATGGCGTTAATCTGGTCAATCAAGGTATCGAGCTCGGTCGGGGCGTCATCTTTAGTCAGGCGTGATGACAGGGTGCGCGTCCCAATCTTGGCGGTTCTCTCCGCCAGCCTGCGCAACGGCGAGACGCCGCGACGGGCAAAAATAAACGCCAGAACCACAGAGATGGCAGCCATCATCGAAGCAAACAGAATGATGTAATTACGGTACACATCCAGAATGTGGGTCCTGTCGGTCAATACCCGGCTGGAGATGATCTCCAGCGGCACTAAATCGTTGGAAGAGGGGCTGGTGGCGGCCATATAAATCATCGGCGTGCCGTCGGCGGTCTGGGAGTGATGCACCGCATTCAGCGACAGCCGCTGCTCGGCGGAAATCGGCGTGACCTGCGGGATCGGGCGTTTGAGCGGGTTGACCTCTAACAAGGTCGGGCCGCCGACATAGCGTATCACCAGCAGCGACTCGGTGTTACCCAGCATATTGGCGAACAGGTGCGGCTTCTCATGGATCAGCTGACGGGCGTCCAGATCCCTCAAAAGGGTGCCTATCTGGTCGACACGCGACACCAGCGCCGCGTCGTCCCTGAGCGTCAGCTGATAGCGCAACGCGTAATACAGCGCGCCGCCCATGACGGTAAAGGCCACAAAAGAGAAGGCCGCCAGCAGCACCGCCAGGCGAAAAGTGAGGGAGATGCGTCTCATGGCTCAGCCTCACAGCGATAGCCAACGCCGTGTATGGTGTGTATTAACTGGGTGTCGAAAGGCTCATCGATTTTCTGCCGTAATCTTCTCACCGCCACATCCACCACGTTGGTGTCGCTGTCAAAATTCATGTCCCACACGCGGGAAGCCAAAAAGGTGCGCGACAGAACCTGTCCCGGATGTTGCAGGAAGCAGACCAACAGCTTGAACTCTTTGTTGGTCAAGGTGATGCGTTTGCCGCCACGCTCACAGCGGAATTTTTCAATATCCACCACCAGATCCGCCAGCGTCAGCACGTCACCGGACTGCGGCTGGCCGCGACGCAGAATGATGCGAATGCGCGCCAGCAGCTCGGCGTAGGAGAAAGGCTTCACCAGATACTCATCAGCACCCAGCCCCAAGCCGCGCAGGCGGTCTTCCAGCGCACCACGGGCGCTGAGAAACAGCACCGGCGTCTGGCTGTGGATGCGCAGACGCTCCATCACCGTCCAGCCGTCCATCTCTGGCAGCATGACGTCCAGCAGGATCAGGTCATAAGCATTTTCCCGCGCCATGTGCAGGCCGTCGATGCCATTCGCCGCCCAGTCTGCGGTGTAGCCCGCTTCGTTAAGGCCATTGCGCAGATACTCGGCGGTTTTTTCTTCGTCTTCAACGATGAGAATTTTCAAGCAGCGTCAAACCTCGAATACAGGAGCAAAGGGCGCACGCGGCGCCCAGTTCTCATCATGATGATGGAGTAAAACTCAGTAACCCGGCACGTGCGCGGCTTTCATAATCAGGTTCGCCACGGCTTCCGGCTGGGAAATCAGTGATACATGGCTAGATTTTAGCTCGATCGTCTGCGCGTGCATACGTTTCGCCATGAAGCGTTCGAGATCGGGGTTGATGGTGCGGTCTTCGGTCGAGACAGCATAGTAAGTTGGTTTAAATTCCCAAGCCGCGACGCTGGTCTTCGCCATGGTGATGGCGCGGCCCATAGGCTGCTGCACGGCGTAGTAAGCTTTAGCCTCTTTCTCCGGCAGGTCGCCAGCGAAATCATGCACAAAGGCAGATTCGCTCAGGGCACCAAAATCGCTGTTCCACTGAATACCGGCAGAGGCTGGCGCGGCCGGGAATTTTTTGGTCAGCGCCGGATAGTCTTCACCCGCAGCCGGAGCGCGCGCGGCGATATACACCAGGCCTTTCACTTCTGGCTCGTTGCCCGCTTGGCTAATGACCATACCGCCGTAGGAGTGGGCGACCAGGATCACCGGGCCGTTTTGCAGCGCCAGCGCGCGTTTCACGGCGGCAACGTCGTTATCCAAAGAGGTAGTTGGGTTCTGCACCGCAGTGACGTGCAGACCTTTAGCTTGTAGCAGCGGAATAACTTTACCCCAGCTCGATGCGTCCGCGAACAGGCCGTGAACCAGCACGATGTTGGTCACTTCGGGTTGAGCAGCGGCAGGCTTGCTGGTGTCAGCCTGAGCTGTAGACAGAGACATGCCGGCCAGAACCAGTGAAGCGATAAGTGACAGATTGCGTAATTTCATTATAAATCCCCTTGGCAGTGTGTGATGACACTCTAGCAAGCAGGGGCCAACAAAAGGCTGACGAGAAAATGACAAAAGAATGACAACAAGGCGAATCGCGATCAGTTAGGCCAGCTTATTTTTACTTCATCGGATTATTTGGGCTATGTTAAATCCTGTAAATCCACAGGTTACTCAGCAGAATAATGATGAATCCAAAGGTGTTGTTAGTCACCGGCTCCAGCCGGGGCATAGGGGCCGCCACGGCGATATTGGCGGCAAAACGGGGTTACGCCGTCTGTGTAAATTACGTCAATGACCAGCAGGCCGCCTTTCACGTTCGCGATGAGATTTTAAGCCTTGGCGCTCAGTGCATCGCGGTACGCGGCGACGTCTCTAACGAGCAGCAGGTCAAAGAAGTCTTCGCCACCATCGACAGCCAGCTTGGGGCCATTACTCATTTGGTGAATAACGTCGGGATCCTAAAGCAAAAAATGCCGATGATTGAGATGGACGGAGAGCGTTTCCAGCAGGTGCTGCTGACTAACGTGATGAGCCACTTTTACTGTTCACGTGAAGCGATAAAGCGCATGGCGCGGTCCAGAGGCGGCGCTGGCGGGGCCATTGTTAATGTTTCATCTGGCGCATCGCGCAGCGGCTCGCCGTTTGAATATGTGGATTACGCCGCCTCCAAAGGCGCGGTGGACACCTTCACCGTCGGGCTGTCGAAAGAGGTGGCGGCTGAAGGCATTCGCGTCAACTGCGTGCGCCCCGGAGGCATTTATACCGATATCCACGCCGACGGCGGCGAGGCGGCACGGGTTGACCGCATCGCTAAGAACTTCCCGATGCAGCGCGGCGGCACGCCGGAAGAAGTCGCCAACGCCATTCTTTGGCTGCTGAGCGACGAGGCCTCCTTTGTGACCGGCAGTTTTACTGACCTGTGCGGCGGGGTGTAGAGGACCGACACAGCAAGGTGAAGGTGAAGTCGATGCCAATCACTTCACCAGAACCATCTCTTTTATTGTTCGCCCAATGAGTTGCATCGCTTGCTGATGAATCTCCGTCAAAGGCTGCGAGTAATTGAGTCGCAGACAATTACGGTATTTACCCGATGCCGAGAAGATGCTGCCCACCGCGACACGTATATTGTGTTCCTCAAGCAACTTATTCAGCCGCTGAGTATCAAGCTGCTTATCCAGTTCAATCCACAGCATAAACCCGCCCTGTGGCCGACTTACCCGTGCATCACAAGGAAAGTATTGATTGACCCAGCCGGTCATGATCCTCAGATTCTTTTGATATTGGTTACGCATACGCCGCAGGTGCTGTGAATAGTGGCCCTGCTTAATAAAATCAGTCACTGCAATTTGGGTCAAAGAGGTGGTTCGGCCCGTGCTGATATATTTCATGTAAAGGCAGCGATCGTAATAACGACCGGGGGCCAGCCAGCCGATGCGTAGCCCCGGCGCGATTGTTTTAGAAAACGAGCTGCAGAGTAAAACGCGGCCATCTTCATCAAATGAGCTAATGGTGCTGGGGCGAGGGTACTGATAGGACAGGTCGCCATAGACATCATCCTCAATGATGGCGATGTCATGGGACTGCGCGAGACGCAATAACGCCTTTTTGCGCTCATCTGGCATATTAAACCCCAAGGGGCTATTGCAGTTTGCCGTGAGCTGGATGGCTTTGATTGGCCACTGATTCAGGGCCATTTCGAGAGCTTCAATACTGATACCCGTCACGGGATCCGTGGCGATTTCCAGCGCTTTTATGCCATTGCCCCTTAAGGTTTGCATCACACCATGGAAGCTTGGGGAATCTACAGCGACGATATCCCCCGCCTGACAGACTGAACGAATAGCAATCGACAGCGCCTCATGGCACCCCGTCGTGATAATGATATTGCTGGCATTGATATAATTGCCGCTATCAATCATCAGCCGGGCAATTTCTTCTCGTAACTCCTGCACGCCAAAAATGCTGTCACTTTGAAAAGCCTCGAGATTTTGATGACGGCTAACGCGTGATAACGCCAAATTAAGGGGTTTAAGCGTCGGCGGAGAGATATCCGGCGTCCCCCTGTAAAACTGAATGGCGTCAGACATCCTCGGCGAGGTGATTAAGTCTAAAACTTGATCCCACTGAGAAATATCTACAGGCCGCTGTGCCGGCCGGCAGACGGCGGGTAACGCTGCCTGAGCTCGACGCTTAGTCGCCGGTTGCCCGTCGCCGTCGGCCGGGAATGTCACGAAATATCCGGATTTTGGGCGGACTTCCACCAGCATTTTGTCTTCCAGCACGCGGTACGCCTGTTGCACGGTACTGATGCTCACACCGTGCTCGCTACTCATATTCCGAATAGAGGGAAGCCGGTCGCCCGCCGGATAAAAACCTTGCTCGATGCGTTCGCTCAATACGTTGACCAGATAGTCGTAACGCTTCATTCATTACTCTCCATTTTTTGAAGATTAAAACAGTACAGATTTTTCAACTTTTTCACGATATCTGTCACAAAAACGGGCGGCGTATTGATTAAATTTTCAAAAACTGAGTCTGTATTGCCGATCAGCTTTCTTCCATATTATTGCCACAGGGTAAATGGGGTAAGCAAGATGAAAAAGATGATGAAAGAGCGCCAATATTGTGACCATATCTGTGGAGGCAGCGCGGGCTCGTTGAGTACAACAAAACAACCTGCGGCAGTGATGAAACCTCAAAAACAGTCGTGGTTAAGCAGGCTTAAAATGGCTTTACGGCAGCAAAAAGCGGGGAAAGTTAAAAACCTCTCGCACCCAACCATTGAAAGCCTTTCCGACAGCCAGCTGCGTGATATTGGCTTATCCAGAGATGAGCTAAATAAAGAGCAGAACCGCACCGGCTGGCCAGACTTGCCTCGGGGGATAAAGTAATGCTCAAGGGGCGGATTGACCTGCTACGCACTCGCCTTTCATCAAGTTAAAACAGGTTTAGGGGTAAATTCTGAGGGACAACAAGTCGCATCTGAAACTCCTGTTGACTCACTCTATATTTCGACTATTCTAGAAATATAGTTTAAAAGGAGGCGTTATGGATCTCAACACAGCGGCCAGTGCGTTAAAAGAGCTTGGTCATCCTACACGACTGGCTGTCTACAAGGCGCTGGTCAAGGCGGGGCACGGCGGGTTGCCGGTTGGCGAGTTGCAGGCGCAGCTGGATATTCCGGCTTCGACTCTGAGTCACCATCTCTCGGCGCTGTTAACCGTCGGGCTTATTCGCCAAGAGCGACAAGGCCGCACGCTTTTTTGCCTGCCACAGTATCAGCGACTTGAACAACTATTGGTGTTTCTGGTCGAGGAGTGCTGTTCGGGGGAAGGGGGATGTGACATTAATTTGCCAACACAGCCAGGAGGAAAATCCAATGGGCATGCTGATGAATAATTTGGATAAACAACTTTTTGACGCGCCGATCACCGCAGAGAAGCTGACGGCAGCCCAGCCAGCACACCCACCGCGCATACTGCTGCTGTATGGTTCAGTGCGTGAGCGCTCATTCAGCCGGTTTGCCACTGAAGAGGCAGCCCGACTGCTGAGCGCTATGGGCGCCGAGGTCAAAATTTTTAATCCGTCCGGCCTGCCTTTGCCAGACGATACCCCTGAAACCCACCCTAAAGTCGCCGAGTTGCGCGAGCTGGTAATGTGGTCCGAAGGCATGGTGTGGTGCTCGCCGGAACGTCACGGCGCGATGACTGGCGTGATGAAGGCGCAGATCGACTGGATCCCGCTATCAATGGGCGCGGTGCGCCCGTCGCAAGGAAAAACGCTGGCGGTCATGCAGGTCAGCGGCGGCTCTCAGTCGTTTAACGCGGTCAATCAGATGCGCATTCTGGGGCGCTGGATGCGGATGATCACCATCCCCAATCAATCATCGGTGGCCAAAGCCTGGGCAGAGTTCGATGAGGAAGGACGGATGAAGCCTTCAGCCTATTATGATCGTATTGTCGACGTTATGGAGGAGTTGATGAAGTTCACCGTGCTGACGCGCGGGAACGCCGACTATCTCACCGATCGCTATAGCGAGAGAAAGGAAAGCGCCGAGCAGCTGTCGGCCAGAGTGAATCAGCGAAGCATATAGAAACCGCTGAAAATATTGGGTCGAGCAGCATGGTTTTCTCTATGCAATGATAGGGTTAATCCCCACACAATCCCGTGAGCAGGTAGCAAAGTGAATATTTCAGCGAACCATGAATGGCGTGAGAATAACTATCTGGTCAGCACAGATAATGAAAAGTTGGATGTGCAGGCGATCCATCAGTATTTGACGCGATCCACGTGGGCGCAGGGCATCAGTCTGGAGACCGTCACGGCGTCCATAGAGAACAGCCTTAACTTTGGCGTTTACCATGATGGCTCGCAAATAGGTTTTGCACGTCTGATAACCGACTATGCGACCTTCGCTTACCTATGCGATGTCTACGTTCTTGAGGAATATCAGGGGGAGGGACTTGGGCGATGGCTGATGGAATGTGTTCATGCTCATCCGGTGTTTGAGAAACTGCGCCGGATCATGTTGTTCACCACCACTGCCCCATGGCTTTATGAAAAGTTAGGCTATAAACCCGTCAATAGAGAAAATTATGCGTGGACCATTACCCGCCCTGATATCTACACCCGGAGTGAGAATCAGAAGTAACGGCCCATCACATTAATGCTCTTGATCAGATTGCGTGGTGAGATTGGCTGATGCCAGTATCAGGGCGATAAACGACCCAGCGGCCATTCCTGCCACCATGGGAAGCGGGCGTCCGTTGGTGAAAACGCCGATCACGGCAACCATGACTGCACCGGTCAGCATTTGCAGTGTTCCCATGAGTGCCGAGGCAGTGCCTGCGTTAGCACCGTGCTGGTCGAGGGCCAATACGCTGGTGCTCGGAATAACCAACCCCATAAATGCAGAAGCCACGAAATAGGGCAAGATCAACATCCACATGTTATTACCGCCGCTGGCGAAGTAGGCAAGCATGGTCAGTGTGGCCACGGTGCACCCGCAAACGGCAATTTTAACCAATCTCACCATGCCAAAACGTTTACTCAAGACTGCGGTGAACTGCGCGCTGCCGATGAAAAACACGGCGTTGGCGGCGAAGCATACGCTGTAAACCGTGGGTGAAAGGCCATAGTGGTCAATCATCACAAAGGATGAGTTGGCCAAAAAGGTGAAGAACCCTGCCATAGTAAAGCTGCCAATAAATACCAATAACAAGAAATGACGGTCACGCAGCAAGCGCCCGTAAGCGGAAAGCCCACTTGTCAGGCTGCTATGAATGCGTTCGGAGGCCGGGCGCGTCTCATGCAGCATCCTAGACATCATCACCAAAGCAATCATTGCCGCAAGAGTCACAGCCCAGAATACCCCGCGCCAGCCCACAAAGGTGATAACAGCACTTCCCACCAGCGGCGCCAAAATCGGTGACACGCTAAACACCAGCATAAGCAAAGACATCAGCCGCGCGGCGTCGACGCCGGTATGCAAATCTCGCACGATGGCTCGTGGAATAGCCAATCCAGCAGCAGCCCCCAGCCCTTGTAAAAAGCGCAGCAAGATAAGCATATGCATGTCTTTAGCCAGCGCACAGCCAATGCTGGCGAGGGTGAAGAGCACTAACCCCACATACAGCGGCGGTTTACGGCCATACATGTCCGACAGCGGGCCATAAAGCAACTGGCCCGCGCCAAGGGCGAGGAAGAATGAGGTCAGACTCATCTGCACCGTGCCAATATCCGCGTGCAGGCTGGTGCCAATGGAAGGCAGGGCAGGTAAATACATGTCGACGGCGAAAGGGCCGATGGCCGACAGCAGGCCAAGCACGATGGCCATTTTAATAAACGATTTGGATTGCATCTGTTACAAACTCATAGGGATGGGGTAGGTAGGGTCGAAAGCGTATAAACGCGCCAGCGCAATCACTTGTGACCGCCGCTGACGGTGATGACTTCGCCTGTTATCCATCGGGCATGGTCTGAAGCCAAGAAGGTGACGGCGGGGGCAATGTCTTCTGGCAGCCCCATGCGGCCCAGCGGGGTCTGCGCAATGATGGCCTGCGTCATCTCATTGGGCTGCGACATAAATGCGGCGGTGCCTTCAGTCTGCGTTGGGCCGGGGCTGACGCTGTTTACTCTGATTTGTCTTACGCCTAGCTCTTTAGCCAGCACCACGGTAATGCCCTCTGCGGCTTTTTTGCTGGCGGCATACACAGTGGACGACGGCGGTGCCATGCTGGTGATATTGGAGCCAATGTTAATGATTGAGCCACCTGCTTTAAGGTGTTTAGCGGCGGCCTGAATCATCAGGATCGGGGACAAGACGTTGATATTGAAGGTGCGATGGAAATGCTCCTCGGTAATGGCGTCCAAAGGATTGAACTCATAGATACCTGCATTGTTGACCAAAATGTCGAGGCGGCCATAGGTTGCCACTGCTGCCTCAACCACACGCTGCGCGTCTGCTGCCAGTGACACGTCACCCTGCACGGCAACGGCTTTGCCGCCGTGAGACTCAATGTCCGCCACCACGGCATTGGCTCCCGCTTTGCTCGACGCGTAGTTCACCACCACGTAAGCACCATTCAGCGCTAAGTCGCGAGCGATTGCAGCGCCAATACCTTTGGAGCCTCCCGTAACAACGGCCACTTTGGCATGTAAAATTTGGCTCATGTTGACTGCTCCACTGACTGTTTTTTGCGAAATGCGGAAGAGTGAAAAACACCCTTGTTCCACGGTCGGCACACTATCTCAAAGCTTGTTGGCTCACACTTATGGCTTCGCAACGACTTTTCAGCCAGTTTCTTACCGACCGGTAAGAAATATTTGCGCATAATATACGGGTAGTCAAGCAACCATTTCGAGCAAAGAGTTTTTATGTCAAAAGTCAGTCAGGAAAAAAACGCGGTTTCCCGAGTTGGGCGGCCTAAGGCTTTTAACGAAGATCAAGCCCTAGACGCGGCGATGGAGGTGTTTGCTGCCTATGGTTTTGAGGCTGCGTCGCTGACGGCCTTGACGGAGGCGATGGGCATCAATCGCGTCAGCATGTATGCCACTTTTGGCAACAAGGAGGCGCTGTTTTTACGCGCTTTTGCCCGCTACACCCAATTAGCCGAAGAGGATGGCGCGCGCTGTTTAGCCAATGGTAATGCCAAACAGGGCTTACTCACTTTACTGACCGACTGCGTTGAGCGATTCACCTCTCAAGAGGTGAATGGCGTCTGTTTTATGACCCAAGGCCCCTTGGATAAACTGAGCGTTGCGCAGGAATCTCGTCTCGCCTTTGCACACCACCGTGAGACGCTCGAGGTGCTGCTGCAACGCCATGTCCAGCAGGCAGTGGAGAAGGGAGAATTGCCGGAAAGCACAGAGATTTCCCGGCTCGCCGGTTTTTACACCGTGGTCATTCACGGTCTGGCTTTGCAGGCCCAGCACGGCGCAACGCGTGAGGACCTGCTCGGCGTGGTGGACGTGGCGATCAGCGCCTGGCCCGAGGCTGTTAAGCCTTAGTCGCCTTCCCGGCCTTTAAGGTCACGGCTAGCGCAAGCCCCGTCCATAGCAGCAGTTGCCAGCAGACCAGCGTCCAGCCGCCGTAGTTCCAGGCGGCCACTCCCGCCCCCGTGCCAATCGCGCCTCCCCAGAACAGGCTGGTCATAAAGAACGTGTTGATGCGACTGTGCGCCGATTCATCCAGCCGGTAGATTTGCGAGAGGTTGTTCACTTGGGTGATTTGCATGCCGATGTCCAGCAGCAGGGTAGCAACCACAATAGCAGTAATGGCGCTGTGCCAAAGTTGCAGCGTTAACGCCCCCAAGACCATCAACAGCACGCTGTAGATTTGCGTGCGGCGCGGGTCGGCTCTGTCCGATATTTTCCCGAACCACGGGGCTAATAGCGTGCCGACAACCGCAATCAGCCCGAACAGGCCAATGGTGCCACTGGAAAAGTGGAAAGGCTCGGCGGAGAGTTTTAATGTCAGGGTGGTCCAGAATGAGCAGAAAGCGCCGAAGATCAGCGCGCCAAGCAGGGATAAACGGCGCAACTGGCTAAAGCGTTTACCCTGTTGCAGCGTTGAGCGCAGCAGAGGCAGATAGTGGCTGCTATGGGTCGATTTTGTATTCGGCAAAAACACGATAAACAGCAGTGTGACCAGCAGAACCAGCAGCATTGAGAAACCAAAAACCCAGCGCCAGCCGAGCCATTCGGCTATGTATCCACTGACCACCCGCGCGGCTAAAATTCCCGTCAGCGTGCCGGTAAACACCATCCCCACCACTCGGCCTTTGCCCGTCGGCAGTGCCAGCGAGGCGGCCATCGGCACAACAATTTGCACCGAAACGCCCAGTAAACCTATGCCGAAGCAGACCAGCGACAGGCCGATCATCGAATGTACCTGAGTTGCTGCAAATAGGATCGCTAGCATCAGTAACTGCAACAGAATAATCAGCTTTTTGCGGTCAAACATATCCCCTAGCGGCGCAATGAAAAACAGCCCAATGCCGTAACCTACCTGAGTCCAGACGGGTAACATGCCGGTCTGATGCGCAGAGATAGTTAGCGATGCGGCGATAAGCGCCAGAATGGGTTGGCAGTAGTAGATATTCGCGATGGTTACGCCGGCCATCATCGACATCACGATGATTTGCCACGGCGTGGCAACCGGGAGAACGCGGGGATGTAGCGCCATGCTGTCGTGCCTCAAAATTAGAATGCAGCAGTTCTCATCACTTCACGAAGTGATGGCGTTGTGCCAAAAGGAGTAGGCAGGGAGAGCCACGTTGCGTCGCTCTCCCTTAGGGGAATTAGCGGTTTTGACCCGCCATCAGCACGTATTTCACATGCACGTACTCTTCGATACCGTAATGACCGCCTTCACGACCATAACCGGAGTGCTTGATACCGCCGAACGGCACTGAGGCTGTGCCCACTGAACCGGAATTGAGGATAACCATCCCGGCTTCCAACTGCTTGGAAAGGCGGAAAGCGCGGCCCAAATCCTTGGTCCAGGCGTAGGCCACCAGACCGTATTCGGTGTTATTAGCGCAGCGGATCGCTTCTTCTTCCGTGCTGAAGCGATAGATAGCAAATACCGGTCCGAAGATTTCAGTGTTATGAATTGCAAAGGTGTCGTCCAAATCGCAAAGAATGGTCGGCTCATAGAACAGGCCACCTTTCTGATGCGGTTTACCGCCCAGACGCACGGTAGCACCATTCAATACCGCCTCGTTGACCAGCGAAGCGACTTTATCAATCGCCATCTGGTTAATCAGCGGGCCAACCACGAAGTCCTTTTGCATTCCCTGATCGACTGGGATTTTGGCGACCGCGGCGACCAGTTGTTTGACGAACTCATCGTAGATGCCGTCCTGCAAGAAGATACGGTTAGGAGAGATACACACCTGACCGGAGTTACGCAGCTTGGCGCTCACCAAACCGGCAACGGTCTCTTCAATCGGGCTGTCATTGAAGACGATAAAAGGTGCGTTACCGCCCAGCTCCATGGTCATTTTCTTCAGGGTTTCGCCGCAGCTTTGTGCCAGCAGCTTGCCCACGCGAGTAGAGCCGGTGAAGGAGATTTTGTGGATCCGCTCATCCTTGGTGAAGGCTTCCCCAATGGATTTTGCATCGCCACTCACCACCTCAAACACGCCTTTTGGAATACCGGCCTGACGCGCATATTCCAGCAATTTATAGGCGGTCAGCGGCGTCTCTTCGGCAGGTTTAATGATCATGGTGCATCCCGCCGCCAACGCGGTAGCGATTTTGCGGGTGATCATCATGAACGGGAAGTTCCACGGAGTAATAGCCGCAGTAGGCCCAACCGGCTCTTTGACCACCAGCACCGAGGCGTTGGGATCGTGCGACGGCAGGGTGTCGCCGTTCAGGCGCTTGGCTTCTTCGGCGTACCATTCGATAAAGCCCAGTCCATATTCGATTTCACCCAGCGCTTCGCTCAGGCATTTGCCGTTTTCTTTTACTAGCAGCTCGGCAAAAACGTGTTTGTCGGCGCGAACTAGGTCGTACCAGCCGCGCAACAAGTCGCCGCGCTCTTTGGCAGTTCTGCGCGCCCAGGCTGGGAAAGCATCACAGGTGCGGTTAATCGCGGACGCCACTTCGGTGGCATCAAGGAAGGGGATTTGGCCGACAATGCTGCCATCAGCAGGGTTAGTGACTTTAATCATCGAGAGATATTCCTAAGCAGGTGACGCTGAGCCTCAGCGGAGGTGCACCGGCAAATATTTTTGTCCGGTGCGTTCTAACGAGGCTGATAATGCGGCGGTAGCAATTTCTCAACAATCGATTAAAATTGCTCGATTGTTGAGAAAAACTAAACGGTTGAACCCAATGCGTGAACTCCCTCCCTTAAATGCTTTATTAGCTTTTGAATTCGTTGCCAAAACCGGCAGCGTGCGCGCGGCGGCGGAAAGCATGTCAGTGACGCCGGGCGCGGTTAGCCGACAAATTCGGCTGCTTGAAGACCACTTCGGGACCGCACTTTTTCAGCGGCAGGGGCGCGGGTTAATCCTCACACACCCCGGCAACGCCTATTTTCAGCAAATCAGCGAACACTTTGAGGGGCTGCGCCGCGCGGGTCAGGTGCTGCACCGTAACGCCGGGCGGGCGGTGATCCGCCTACACTCCTTCACTACCTTTGCCACTCGCTGGCTTATCCCGCGACTGGCGAAGTTCCAAATGGCGTATCCGGATATCGACGTCCGCCTAACCACGGCATCTGAGTGGGATGACGGCACGGACTGCGACGCGGCGATCCGGCTGGGTAACGGCGTCTGGCCGCAGCGCCATGCCGCGCCGCTGGTGAAAAACGTCTTGGTGCCGGTGTGCCGCCCGACCGAGGGGCGCAAGGCAAATATGGCACTTGAAGGTTTGTCACAGCACACGCTGCTGATGGTGCGTGGGCGTCCGGATGATTGGCAGCTGTGGTGCCGGGCTTTTAATGTCGATATGAACCAGCTACCGCACCGGCGGGATATGGAGAGTTCGGCACTGGCCTATCAAGCAGCATTGGAGGGGCAGGGTATCGCGCTGGCGCAGCGCGTGCTGGTTGAAGATGAGCTGCGTTCAGGCACCCTGATTGCCATGGAAAACCATCAGCTGGACTGTGGTTCCCTGACCTATTATCTGGTGTGGAATGAAGACAGCCCGAAAGAAGCCACATTGAAAAGGCTGGAGGAGTGGCTTACGCGGCATGAGGAGAGTTAGGGGAAAGATATTTCTTAATCCAACAAAGTGAATGTAATTTATAAGAAAAAGGCCATATGTAAGCCATTTCCTACATCCTTTGTAGGATCGTCTTATTACCGACACATCTAAAAAATGACAATATCTCTTCGTTCTGAAATGGCGGTGGGTGCATCGAATATCGCCGCCGTCATAACGTTAAGCACTTTTACAGTGGAAATAACACGAACCTGTTATCTGAAGTCTAATTATTAGGTGTACTTGCAGTATAAGGCCAATAATTTAGCTGATTTTATAAACGTTCTTTCGCAGCGTCTGGCTATGTATCAGCGAACTCGTTCTTATTTTTAATTCCACTCAGATAAATATTACACCGAATACTCGGTGGGGTATTGCTCGCCTTAAAGAAATCAGGAATCAATATGAACAAAGTCTTTAAAGTTAAATGGAATAGCTCCTTGCAACGTTTTAATATCACCTCAGAATTGACCAAGGGAAAAAGCAAATGCTCAAGTGGCAATTCTAAAAAAACCGGCGTGCAATTGCGTCACGCGGGAATATTATCCATGGCTGCATTAGCGATGGGACTTACTGCACCCGCAATGGCAGCAGAGATAGAAGTGGATGCGTTTGACTCTAAAGACGGCGGGCATGTTCAATCGATTACTGGTAACGATAAATTAATTAGCAGCTCTTGGAACAATATTGCCGCGGGCGATCCGGGTTACATTCGTATGTCCGTACGCGAGGCGATCCTTCAAGGAAAATTACGTGATTTGGATAGCGGTGCAACCCTAGCGGACCTGGATAAAGGCAATTTGGTCACCGGCCAGATGGTGGGATATGACTACTACGACGCCAACATTGGCAATGTCGCGACATTTCAGGGCTACAATAACAATGAGTTGAAGATGGCGAACGTGCTGGACCAGTCGATTCCTTTGGCTTATGCCGTAGGGGTAGATGGCCAGTATGTCGATCGTAATTTAATTCAGGTTACCGGAGGTGGAACGCTTGATGTGTCAGTCGGTGATAGTTCAGGTAGCGACTGGTTTAATGATCCTAATAACCGCCTTAAACTCTACATGAAAGGTGATGCCAGCTCTTCTGCTGTCTCTTCAGTATTTAAAGTTGCCGTAGCTTCAACCATTGATTACAACAGTAAAACGGTTGTGCACCTTGGTAACTTTAATAATCAGGCTAAAAATATTGGCGAATCTATTCTCAGCGTAAGAACTGGGTTTAATGGCAGCTTTGATAGCGTATTAGGTCCGCAGACGGTTAATACCATTGATGATCTAAAAAATTATAACAGCGCACTTATCGCCGCGATCCAAAGCGGCACTCTCGCACCTGAAAAATATGTTGAAGAGTTTAATAAAGCTATTCCAACCTCGGGCCGAATGGTCTATGTCGATGCGGTTATTGATCAACATGACGCAGCGAGCCAGTACGTTAATTATCAACGCGTAGCTTATATTCACGGTGACGGCGGTACGGTGAATATTGCCAGCGACGCTTCTATTCAAGGCTATTCAACCGATAGTTCCATTGTCAGGCTTGATAATGGTGGCGTGCTGAATAACTACGGCAGCTTGGGGATGTTTAATAGTACCAGCGCAGGGTCAATGGTTGTCAGCGCCAGAAATGGCGCGGTCGTTAATAACTATGGCGTAATTGATGCGGGTACCAATGCCGAAATGGCCGGATATACGGTCAACGGCGCCAACGCTATCGTTTTCCAGGGGCACAATGAAGGTATTGCGGCCAACAACGCGACGGTGAATAACCAGGGCGTGATCAACGTCGCGCCCAACGGCAGCTATGTCTCCAACGTTGGCGTCTACCTGTTCAACAACGCCGTGATGACCAACACTGGAAACCTGAATGTTTCAGCGGTAGAAAGGGCCACTTCGCCACAATACAGCGGGAAATTTACCGTTGGCGTGCAGCTGAACGACGTCGGCTCCAAATTGATCAATGAAGCCGACGCTGAACTCTATTTGGGCCGCGAAGCACAGCGCGATCTCAGCTCTGCTTCGGTTGATATCTCCTCTGCGGCTCCGGGGAGCAGGCTGGTCTATGTTAAGCAGGGCCTGTTCACCAATAAAGAAAACGGTCTGCTTACTCTCGGTAGCAAGACACAAGGCAGCTATGGCGTTGTCGCAGAAGGCGCGACCAGCAATGTCGAAAATAGCGGCTTTATTACGATTAATGGCGCCGCTGACGGCGTCGCAGGGGCCGCGCCATTGCAAAACGTTGGCATCATGGCGGCTCTAGGCGCGTCCAACGTCGTTAACGCTAGCACGGGTAATATCCTCCTTAATGGCATTAACTCCGTTGCGATGATGGCAAAATCGTCCGTTGCCGATGCGCTAGACAGTGCCGTGCGCAATGCGGGCACTATAACGGTTAACCGTGGGGTGGATCCTACGACCAAAACAGCCAACTACGGTCTGTGGGCCGACGGCGCGCGCGCGACGGTTGCCAACGCCGGCTTGATCGATTTGAAGGGCGACGGTGCCGTTGGTGCCCACGCTCGCAATGGCGGCACCATTGAGGTGGACGGTGCTGGTGAAATGAAATTCGACGGTCTTAACCAAACGGGTTACTTCGTCTTGGGGGCCGGGTCGAAAGTGGTGGATAAGAGCACCGGCAGCCAAAACGTGACCACAGAAGGCTCCACGCTTTACCGTATTGATGGCGGTGCCAGCTTTGACGGCGCGGGTAGCACGTCATCCCTTGAAAGCAGTGGTAAGAACTCAACCGCGCTTCTGGTCACTAGTAACGGCCAGGCGAGCCAACTTAACACCGGCAATATGAGTATTACCGCCAGCGGCGAAGGCGCGACGGGTATTAAGGTGATGGGGGATGCGCAAGGCACATTATCCAGTGACACGACGCTTTCGCTGACCGGCGCAGGCAGCACCGCAGGCATTGTTGACGGCAGCTATAGCGATATCACCGGCGCGGGCGATCCTAGCTATCGTGGCAACGCCACGTTGACCAGCTATGCCATGCTAGATAACAGCGTGGCAACGGCGGCGAATGCCGTGGGCTTTATTGCCCGCAACGGCGGAACGCTCGACCACAAAGGCAGTATCAACTTCACCACCGCGGGCACCACTGGCGTATTGGTTGATGGCGGGGCACTGGATAACAGCGGCGACATTCACGTCAACGGCGTTGCCGTAAATATTCAGGGCAGTACCTCAACCGTAACCAATACCGGCACCATTGAAGCCGGTGATGGCGAAGCGGCGATCAAGGTTGGCAATGGCGCGGATCTGGCTCTCGACGGGCTGGGTATTGTAAAAGCCAGCGGCAGCGCACACGGCATTCTGCTGGATACCGGCGCGCATGGCCTGACGGTGAAGGACGCCAGCATCATCATGGATCCCGTAGCCAACGGCAATGCCATCGAAAACAAGGCAGAAATCGCCGGAATCAAACTCGACAACACTCACATTACGGTCGATAACGGCGCCGGTGTACGTACTGCCGCCAGCATGGATGCGAACAACAGTGGCATCATTACGGTCAATGGCAGCGGCACCGGCCTGCTTTTACAGCACGCTGATGGCTCGATAGCCGATGGCGACATGGATATGTCCAACTCGCGTAATTTGGTTATCAATGTTAATCAGGCTTCCGGCAGCGGTATCGTCACGAACCTCAAGGGGGAGGTGAAGTCCGGCGCGAGCGTTAACGTTAATGATGCCGCTGGCGGTCCGGCCCTTAAAGTAGGCGGAACGACTTCAGTGGTTGAGCAGAGCGGCCGTCTGGTGTCGAAATCCACCACCAACCCGGTGGTGGACGTCAACAATGGCTACCTCGGCAGCTTCATCAACCGTGGTGACATTATCGCTAACTCAGCCGCGCAGGTCGCACTGGAAATTACCAGTGGCCTGTCAGGCGTGCACTTCGTGAACGCGCAGGGCGGCAATATTATCGGGCAGGTGAATCTCACCACGGCCAACAACCATACGGTTGATTTACAGCACGGCAGCACCGCGACGGATGTGACGAGCGCGGGCGGCAATGACACCTTTAATCTGGTCAATATCGACGTCACTGATAGCAATTTATTCAGCTCACTGAATGCGGGCGCGGGCCATGACAAGCTGAATCTTTTGAACAGCCTGATGACGCTGGCACAAACCGGGAAAACCGTCGCTGGCTTCGAAGAAGTTAATCTGGCCAATAACTCGACTCTCACGCTGGATAACATCCTGCTGCCGTTAGGCGATGCAAATGACGATGGCGCGGGGACCGGTTTTAGCATTGATGGCGACAGCACTCTGGTGTTGAAGCAGAGCAGTGATACCCAATTTGCCAGCCATATCAGTGGCGCGGGCACAATCGCTGCCAGCACGGCGGGTAACGCTTTCGACTTCACGGCCAACAATGCCATGAACAGTTTCAGCGGGACGCTGGCGCTGAGTGATACCACATTCAGCCTCGAAGGTTTAAACACTCAGGCACTGACTAACGCCACTTTGCAGGCAAGCAGTGGTAGCCACACCACCGTCGGCGACGGGATGCAAAATATCGGTGGATTACGTTTTGATGGCGGAACTCTGTCGTTTGACACTGGGACGCCGGGTGAAACCATGGCTAAAGGCATGGTGCAAACCGCGAACTTACTGGATATTGATGGACGCGGTACGGTTGGGATTAACGCCGGCTCGGTGAGTAACACGCCAACCTTGCCACCAGCGACCCTCTCACTACTCCAGCAGGATGAAGGCCAGCTGGGCATTAAACTGGCGGGCAGTGATGTGCCTGTCACAGGCAGCGGCGGCAACTTAGCATTGCGCGACCAGTTCGGTGATCTGATCACCGCGGCGCTGGAGCGCGGCGTCATTCAGGGCGGAGAAACCGTCGCCAACGCTACCTATGACTATAGATTGACCAGCGGCGAGGCGGATGACGGCCTTTATACCAGCTACGGCTTAACCGAACTCGAACTGTTAACCTCAGGCAGTAATGCCTTGATATTGAATGCTTATGGCCAGACCGGTAACTCGGCTGATATGAGCGCGAAGTTAACCGGCGCTGGAGATCTGGCAATTGATACTGGCGTGGGCCAAGTGGTTTCGCTTTCCAACTTGGACAATGATTATCAGGGGAAAACCGATGTGCGCAGCGGCACCTTGTTGATGAATAACGACAATGTGCTGGGCCAAACATCTGAGTTGGCACTGGCTTCGGGCACCGGCTTCGACATGAATGGCCATCATCAGGCAGTGGGCATGCTGAACACCCAGTCCGGCTCGATGGTGAATGTTGCCAACGGCGCGCTAGATATCACCCATGGCGGTACTGTCGATGGCGTGCTGCAAGGCAGTGGCGCACTCAACGTCAATGGCGGCACGCTGGCGATAAACGGCAGTAACACCGGGCTTACGGCGGCGACGTCCATCGCCTCCGCTGCTGACGTACAGCTCAATAACACTTCGGGCTTGGGGATGGGAAGCATCTCGAACGACGGCTTGCTGGCCATCAAAAATGCCGCAGGCAGCCTGTTTAACAGCCTGAGCGGCAAGGGTGAAACGCAAATCGCCAATGCCAGCGACGTCAAACTGATGGGCGATAATCAACATTTCTCCGGCACCTTCACCACGGATAAAGACTCCGCGCTGACGGTTACGGGTCAAAACAGCCTCGGTACAGCGGCAGTCAGCAATGAAGGTGCCCTGAATCTGGCTTCTGTGGAGAGTTGGACGCTTGGCAATCGCGTTACAGGTAGTGGCATTCTGAATCAAAATGGCAGCGGCGTGGTCACGCTAACTCAGGCAGCGGCGCAATTCACCGGCGACACCCATGTTAACGCGGGTGGCCTGCAACTGGGCAGCGCGGGCAGTGACGTAACGCTGGCTTCGGGTGAACTCAACATCGCGTCTGGCGCAACTGCCGGAGGTTTTGGCGGTACCGCGGGTAATGTGAACAATCAGGGTACGCTATTGTTAGGTGCGCTGACCCCTTTGACCAGAGCAACGGGCGAAGCACAGACCTTTAATATTGCAGGCAATCTGAACAACGATGGCGAAGCCTCCATCGGGCGAGCAGGTGGCACGGCGGGTAATCTGCTGCACGTTGCGGGCAACTACGCGGGCAATAATGGGCATATGACGTTTAACACTGTGTTAGGCGACGACAGTTCAGTCACCGACAAAATGGTGGTCGAGGGCGACACTCAGGGCAGCACGCGGGTCAGCGTCAATAATACGGGCGGCAGCGGGGCCAAAACCCTCAACGGCATCGAGCTTATCCGTGTTAACGGTCAGTCCGACGGCGAATTTGTGCAGGAGGGGCGTATTGTTGCCGGTGCCTACGATTATCACTTACAGCGCGGTGAGGAGGGCAATGCTAATCACTGGTATCTTTCCAACACCTTGAATGAAGGTGGCGGCGGCGGTAACAAACCCGATCCCGAAGTGGTGGAAGTGTATCGCCCGGAATCCAGTGCTTACGCCTCGAACATGGCAGCAGCCAATACGCTGTTTAATACCCGACTTCATGACCGTCTGGGGGAAACCCATTATGTCGATGCGATAACCGGTGAAGAGAAAGTAACCAGCATGTGGCTGCGCAACGTGGGCGGGCATACGCGCTCGGCGGACAGCAGCGGCCAGATGAAAACGCAGGCTAATCGCTATGTGATGCAAATGGGCGGCGATATAGCCCAGTGGAGCTCAGACGGCGCTGACCGTTATCACCTCGGCGTCATGGCGGGTTATGCAAACCAGAGCAGCAACAGCCGCAATCGCCTTACCGGTGAGAAAGCCGACGGCAGCATCAACGGTTATAGTCTCGGCGTGTATGGAACCTGGCTACAGGACAATATTGAGAAAACCGGGGCTTATGTGGATACATGGGCGCAGTACAGCTGGTTTAACAACACTGTAAAAGGGGATTCTCTCGCGGCAGAGTCCTACAAATCGAAAGGGATAGTAGCATCGGTTGAAAGTGGTTACACCTGGAAAGTGGGCGAGAAAAACGATCACGAGAGCTACTACCTGCAGCCTAAAGCCCAGCTAACCTGGATGGGCGTCGAAGCGGACAGTATTCGCGAAGACAATGGCACTCGCGTAGAAGGTTTAGGTGACGGCAACCTTCAGGCTCGCCTTGGTGTTCGTGCCTTCATCAAAGGTCATAGCCAGATTGATGAAGGTAAAAATCGTTCGTTCGAACCCTTTGTTGAGGCAAACCTGATCAGCAACACCCATTCGTTTGGTAGCCAGCTCAACGGCGTTAACGTGACCCAAAAGGGCGCGCGCAACCTTGGCGAACTCAAAGTGGGGGTTGAAGGCCAGATTAAGCCGGGCGTAAATCTGTGGGGCAACGTGGCTCAGCAGATGGGCAGCAGTGGTTATTCAGATACCAGCGCGTTGATGGGCGTTAAAGTCAGCTTCTGATAGCCATCATTGCGTAAAACGGTGGTTCTTTCTCTAACCTAAAGTGAATCAAGCGCCCTTCGGGGCGCTTTAAATTCATCTTGAAACATGGGTTTACCAAAACATTCCCCTTCTGCCCCCTTCGTTAAATCCCCTTGATCCCAGCTGTAATCCCTTAGTGGCAAAGGGTTTGAGATAGCGTTAAAGACGTCTATACGTCTGGACATGAAAATAGCTCATGTTCAATGAAATTAAATCACTTTTCCTCATCCAACGACTAAGGCATAAATTGTCTTCAGAGATTTGCTGTAGATCACATAAGGGCGACTTAATGACAAAACTAGAACAGAAAATTAGGAAGTCCTGAGTAAAGAGCAATTAACCATATTTTATACCGGAAGTTAGGAACCAAATTACAATGAATAATAATTTCACATTTACGACGAAAAGTTTGCGCTTTGACGAGAATTACAATCCGTCTACTAGCACGCGCATTACAACTAACTTTGCTAATTTGGCTCGCGGTGAGAAACGTCAAGAGAACCTGCACAACGCCTTAGTGATGATCGATAATCGTTTTAACTCTCTGGCGAACTGGGATAACCCGAAGTCAGATCGCTATACCGTCGAACTGGACATCATTTCCGTTGAGTTGAAGATTGAAAGTGCAGGCACGTCCTTCCCGGTTATTGAAATTTTGAAAACCAATATCGTTGATAAAAAAACCAACGAGCGCATTGAAGGTATTGTCGGCAATAACTTCTCCTCTTATGTGCGTGATTACGACTTCAGCGTGTTGCTGTCCGAGCACAATAAGGGCAAGAACCAATTCACCATCCCAGAAAACTTTGGTGAATTGCATGGCAATATCTTCAAATGCTTCATTAATTCAGAAGCTTACAAACAGAATTTCAACAAGACACCGGTTATCTGCCTGAGCGTCTCGAGCAAGAATGTCTATAACCGTACTGGCAATGTGCACCCGGTATTGGGCATTGAATATGAGCAAGATGATCAATCTTCTTTGACCGATCTCTATTTCGGCAGAATGGGTTTGCAGGCTCGTTACTTCATGCCTGCCGGTAGCGTCGCGCCTTTGGCCTTCTATTTCGCCGGTGATTTACTCAGCGATTACACCAATCTGGAACTGATTAGCACCATCAGCACCATGGAAACCTTCCAGAAGATTTATCGCCCAGAGATTTACAATGCGAACTCTCCGGCGGGTCGCTGCTATCAGCCAAGTTTGAACCAACAAGATTATTCATTAACTCGCATTGTTTATGATCGTGAAGAACGTAGCCAATTAGCCGTTGAGCAGGGGAAGTTTACTGAAGAAGAATTCATTAAGCCTCACCAAACTATTCTTGAGCAATGGTCTGCTAATTCCGTTCTTTGATTAACCAAAACACAGGGTCATCCATTATGAAAAAGTTATTACCGACTTCAACTGCTGGCAGCTTACCTAAACCTTCTTGGCTGGCACAGCCTGAGCAACTTTGGTCACCTTGGAAATTGCAAGATCAAGAACTCGTCGACGGCAAGCTAGATGCTTTGCGTCTGTGTCTGGAAGATCAACAGCAGGCCGGTATTGATATCGTCAGCGACGGCGAGCAAACGCGTCAGCACTTCGTCACCACCTTTATCGAGCACCTTAACGGCGTTGATTTTGAGAAACGCGAAATCGTCAAAATCCGTGACCGTTATGAAGCCAGCGTACCGACCGTGGTTGGTCCAGTGAGCCGTCAGAAGTCCGTATTTGTTGAAGACGCGAAGTTCTTGCGTAAGCAGACTGACCAGCCAATCAAGTGGGCGCTGCCAGGTCCTATGACCATGATCGACACCCTGTATGACAACCACTACAAAAGTCGCGAAAAACTGGCGTGGGAATTTGCAAAAATCCTCAATGAAGAAGCCAAAGAGTTGGAAGCCGCCGGTGTGGATATCATCCAGTTTGACGAGCCAGCCTTTAACGTGTTCTTCGATGAAGTAAATGATTGGGGTATTGCTACCCTAGAGCGCGCCATCGAAGGCCTGAAATGCGAAACCGCCGTGCACATCTGCTACGGTTACGGCATCAAAGCCAACACCGACTGGAAAAAGACGCTGGGCACCGAGTGGCGACAGTACGAAGAGATTTTCCCGAAACTGCAAAAATCGAATATCGACATCATCTCTCTGGAATGCCACAACTCCCACGTTCCAATGGAGCTGATGGAGCTGATTCGCGGTAAGAAGGTGATGGTGGGTGCCATTGACGTGGCGAGCAGTACCGTTGAGACACCAGAGGAAGTCGCCGCGACCCTGCGCAAAGCGCTGCAATTCGTTGACGCCGACAAACTCTATCCATGCACCAACTGCGGCATGATCCCACTTCCTCGCGGCATCGCGCGCGGCAAGTTGGATGCACTGAGTGCAGGTGCAGAAATCGTGCGTAAAGAGCTGCTGGCTAAATAACTCCGCCAAACACTCTTACATGATGAAAACTCAGCCCGGAATGTGCAATCGAATAGATTGCCTTCTGGGCTGAGTTGTTTTGGGTTCGTGCTATCTTTTCACTGCGTGGGACAATGCTGCTGTGCTAGCGACTCTAATAATTATTGAGTGATCAAATAGCGATATAAGGCTTTTTCAAGGTCCTGCTTCATGCTGACAAACAGTAAGATCTCAATCGTCTCACCATCGAAATCGTAGATTAGACGGTAGTCACTCTCGATATCTAGCCTTTCCCGTAATAACAACCCTTTGTCTGCAAGAAGGCCGTTGTAGCGATATCGCACAGGATCCTCAGCTACTGCGGCAAGAGAGCTGTCAAACATTGCGTCTACATATTGCGCCGCATCCTTGGCACCCATCGTTAAACTTTTGAGAGATTCGATTTCAAGCAGACAGTTTAGGGCTGCCGGAGTAACAACGACGTTAAACATCCTTTTACCTTCTATTTACGCGCGTCACGCAGCTTCTGACGTGCTTCTTCAGCAGTCATAGCCCGGCCTTGGCGAACTTCTTGTTTTGCCAGCATAGAAAATTTAAGCAGTGCATTCGCCTGACGCTCAAGGGCTTGAGCTTGAATGTCTGCCTCACGTTCAGCTGCTGTCTGAATGAACAATTCGGAGACGCCATTTTTGGTGATGTATACCCCGCCAGTAAAGAGTTCTGGAGAACCCAGACCTTCTCGGGCGGCACGCTGTGACATGGTGTTAGACATAACTTCCTCACTTTTCAAAGAGTTTGGGAAACTCTTAGCTCAATGTCTATCAGTATAGCACTCGCTCCCGACTGTGGACAAATTGATGAGATATTTTACCCACTACTATTTTGATCAAACCCTTATATCCCAACTGAACAATACTCCCTTAAAAGTCGACCTAAAGAATCCCCATAAATTGCCGATAACATCTTCAGGCTTGGGTCCAAGCCGTGAGCAATTTTTGTTTTGAAAAGGAGAATAGAATGGATGTATCGCAGATTGCTTCAGTCGCGACCGGGCTGGATAACCTGGATCTCGGCAGTAAGGTGAATACCCTGCTGCTGAAAAAAACGCTGGATAATCAAGCATCAACGGCTGCCAGCCTGCTCGACGCTATTCCACAACTGCCTGCAAATCCTGCCATCGGGCGCAACATTAATATCACTGTCTGAGTCGATCGTTTTTGAGTGGTAGGGGAAGGGAAGTCACAAATCACCATTCCCCCGCCGCTTCTGCCCCAATAACCCGCCCATTCAATGCTCTCATAGGCTGATAAACTACATCACTGAATTCAAAAGCAAGAAGCGGAGTGCTATTTTAATCGGCTAGAATATATTCTAGCTGGGCGTTAGGGGTTCATGACGCAGTGGTAATAATTAAATCTTATAAAAATATGCAAAAGTATCTAAAGGGGCCTAAAACATGCGTGTTGCAGATTATCTACGATTACTCCTACTTGCCGCAATTTGGGGGGCCAGCTTTATTTTCATGAGAATTGCCTCACCGCAGTTTGGCGCGATTAATACTGCATTTTTACGGGTGTTTTTCGGATTTGTTGGCCTTGGCGTGATTCTTTTAATGCTGAGGTCCTCATTCAATTTTGAGAATAAATTCAAATTATCATTATTTCTCGGGGTTATTAATTCAGGATTACCCTTCTTAATGTATTGTTTTGCCGCCCAGTGGTTGCCCGCCGGTTATTCGGCAATATTCAATGCCACGACGCCACTCATGGGAGCCATTATAGGCTTTGCTTTTTTCAGTGAGAAATTGAGTGCCAGAAAGTGGGGTGGGGTGATATTAGGATTGTTAGGAATAATCGTCATCACCACTATTGGAGATATAAATTCAGCCAGCGGTATGTTGTACGGCATTCTGGCCTGCTTAGTGGCAACCAGCTGTTATGGCGTGGCGGGCTTCCTGACCCGTCGGTGGATATCCAACCGCGGCGGGCTTGATCCTAAAACGGTCGCCTTTGGTAGCCAAATGGGCGCGACACTGTTTCTTCTGCCTTTCTTTGGCTGGTCGATGGGCACTGGCCCGGCAGTCAACTGGGGGCAAATTGACGTGTGGGCTAGCGTTCTTGCCGTCGGCCTTGTCTGCACTGCCTTGGCCTATATTCTCTATTTCCGGCTAATTGCCGACATCGGCCCATTACGCTCACTGACAGTCACCTTCCTGATCCCACCCTTTGGCGTGCTCTGGGGATACCTCGCGCTGGGTGAGACCATCACTAAAGGTTTCATCATCGGCGCCATCATTGTCGGCATCGCCGTGTGGATGATAGTTAGCCCGGGGAAACAGGCAGTTTCGGTAAAAAGCGCGGCGGTGAAGTAACCAGGCCAGCCATCTTAGGTGGCTGCACAATAACAACACCTTTTAATTAATATGGGTTAGAAGGTGTTAAACCTCTTTCTTCTATTATTAGTAGAATCCGTTATTTTTATAGTTATATATTCCATGTGGAGTTAAAGCCTTTTTTGGGAAAATATCGTCAAGGAAGCGACTTTTATTTGTTATTTTCTCGATAATGATTATTATCGGCAGCAAGCCAAAATGAAACGCCGTAATAATATCATAAATTATAAGGATAAATGGCTAACTCAGGATTGAGAATACTTATAGAAGCCACTATTTTACATCATTTTTACCCAGCCTTATTGATTCTTCGGTGATGGGTAAGGCAGCAATTGATGAGCATATTTTAACAATCAGTACGGAATAAAATTAAAATGCTCAAACCTTTTAAAGTGCAGGGAATTATTAGGAACGTTATTTTACCGGGGATTGTCCTCAGTGCCACTTTGCAGGCTAACGCAGCGGAAACTGTTAAAGACAATAATCTATCAAACATCGGGGAAGCTCAGGCAGCGCCTTCTGGCAAAAAGAAACCCGCAGCTCGCAGAACTCAGGCGCCGTTGCAGAACAATGAAGACGTGATGACCATCACCGAGACGCTGCCTGATAAGAAACCGGGCTCGAAAACCTCGATTTCTGCGGCAGATATGCAGAAAAACGGCGGAAACGATTTCGGCACGATTATGCGCTATCAGCCATTAATTTCTGCCACCGGCTCCAGCGGCGGTTCTGGAAATGGCAAAAGCGGCTTCGACCGCAGCGGCTATACCGGCTACAACATTCGCGGGCTGGAAAGCAACCGCGTCGGCATTGACGTCGATGGCATTCCGCAACCCAACGCCACCGGGCGCAGCTATGTCAGCCGCGCCGGACTAGGCACCTTCGGCATCGGCCGTGACTATATTGACCCTTACATGTACGGCCAGGTGGATATTCAATCCGGTGCGACCTCGGCCGAGCGCGCCAACACCTCTATCGGCGGCGAGGTTTCCTTCTTGCCGAAATCTGCCGATGATTACCTGCATCCCGGAAAAGAGACCTACTTTGGTTATCAGTCAGATTATGATTCTGCCGATCGCTCATGGCACAACGGTATCACCGCCGCCGCCGGAGACGACACCTTACGCGGCCTGATAGCTATCAGCCGTCGCGATGGTCAGGAAACCAGCAATAACAGCGGCACTCGTGACGCCTATCCTGAGAACTGGCACTCTGATGCGGTCATGTCATCCGTAATCTGGCAGCCCACCGATGCGCACAAGTTCACCGGCACGCTCGATTACTACGAGAAGGTAAACCACACTCATTACGACGCGTGGGACGGTTCTGGTGACACCATTTTGGGCACCGCCCAGCAGCAAAGTAATACCCGCCGCTGGGGGATAAGCCTGAAGGATGAGTGGACGCCGTTCAACGATTACGTCGATGCCGTGGTGTCGAAAGTCTATTACCAGTACACCCAGGCGCACGATAATACCTACCTGCCTAACTCCAGCGATCAGATGATCAACGTCTATTCCAACTATGACGTTGAAACCTACGGCGCTGAAACCAGCTGGCTGAAAACGGTAGGGCGCCACGAGCTGAGCGCCGGGCTGAATGGCCGGGTGTCCAATACCAAGCGCCCGTTCCGCCAAAGTCCGACGCAGGACATTTTCAACACCCTGATGCAGCCCGAGGCTGACAGCCGGGCCTATATTCTGGGCGGCTTCGTGCAGGACACTATGAAGTTTGACCTCGACGGTCATAACTTTAGCATTGTCCCCGCAGTGCGCATTGCTCATCAGAACACCGAAGCGCGAGACTTGTCGGACTTGGCCAACGGCGTGGTGTCAACCGGGCAGGTTTCCACTTTATACAGTAAGGCGAACTCGGACACTCAGGCTCTGCCCTCACTGGCCTTTACCTACGACATCACGCCTAAGCTGATGACTTACCTGCAATATCAGCGCGGAGCACAGTTCCCCGACGCCAGCCAATTGTACGGCTCCTGGAACCTTGGCTCTTCCTACGCCGGATCTGCCCAATATGCCTTGATTGGGAATACCAACCTAAAAACCGAGACCAGCAATAACTTTGAGTGGGGAATGAAGGGCGAGCTGAGTGAAGGGGTGACCTTTAAAACCTCGGCGTTCTACAACACTTACAAGAACTTCATCGCCAATACGCGCTACACCCGCAAAGCGAATCCGGGCATGTTTGCGGACGTGCCATCCAATATTTACACCATTTATCAGGCCGAAAACCGCGATGACGCCTTCATCTATGGCGCAGACCTAACCACGAAAATCAGCTACGGCTCGTGGTTTAGCGCGGTAAATGGACTGAGCACCAGCTTCGCGCTGGGTTACGCGCAGGGCGAATCCAAGTCCAGCTATGCCGGGGATAAATACGTCGATCTCGATAGCGTCCCACCAATGAAACTGGTAGCGGGCGTGGCGTGGGATGATCCATCAGGCATTTACGGTACCGCGCTGATCGCGACGTTCGTCAAAGGTAAGAAAGCCGAGGCCACTAATCGCCAAAGTTATAGCAATAGCGGGGCACCAATCACTGACTCCACCACGGATTACATGAACGTGCCGGGCTTCGGCATGCTTGATGCCACGGCCTACTGGCAGGTCGCCAAAAACGTCAAACTCAGCGGCGGCGTGTATAACATCACCGACCGTAAATACTGGGATTATCTCAGCAGCCGCACCCTGACCGACACCAGCAATCAGGATACTTACAACAAGGCACTGGCCGTCATGCCGGGCCGCAATTTCCAGTTGGGCGTGAATGTTGATTTCTAACGGTTGATGAGTCGCTAAAGGAGAAGTCATGGTGTTACTCGACTTGTTTGGGTAACACCTTTTATAAATCTTAGCCTCTAAGCACAATGTAAAATTAAAAAATCGGGCTGTTTAAAAAAGCCAAATGCTATTTTTAATTACTAAAGTCAGTGAGGTTAAAAAATAGCTTATCGCGGAAATAAATTGTAGGAAATTTAAAAATGCTGGCGTGATCGGCTTCGGATATTATGCGCGGATAACGATAAAATGCAGTTCTTGTGAGTTAGTCTCCACCTATGAAATGGTTCTCAAAAAGCGCAGTATTGTTCTCGCTTAAAACCTGTTTTGCCGCGTTTCTTGCTCTATACATCGCACTGGCTCTTAATTTAGATAAGCCCGCCTGGTCAGTTGCCTCGGTTTTTATTGCTTCTCAATTATATTCTGCTTCTACGCTCTCAAAATCCGTGTTCCGCATGCTCGGAACCCTGCTGGGAGGGCTGTTTATTCTGCTGATTTACCCCATCACGGTCCAGAACCCGCTGCTGTTCAGCCTGTGTGTTTCTGCCTGGGTCGCCCTCTGTTTGTATCTCTCGCTGCACGACCGTACCCCGAAAAGCTATGTCTTTATGCTGGCCGGTTATAGTGCCGCGATTATGGGATTCCCTGACGTGACTTCCCCTCTGGCCATCACCTATACGGTGTTATCACGCATTGAGGAAATTGGTGTTGCGATTGTCTGTAGCAGCCTGATTCACAGCCTGATTTTGCCGGTTTCGATGAGCAATATTCTGGAAAAAAGCATCACCAATTGGTACGACAGTGCCAAGAAGCTGTGTAACGCGCTGCTCACCGCGCCGACGCCGGAGAAGTCGCCGGATCACGAAAATATTCTGATCCAGATGGCCGGTTATCCCGCCAATGTCGAAGTTCTGATCACCCACTGCATCTTTGAAGGTAATGCGGCGAGAAAGCTAATTCGCCTGGTGACGGTGCAATATCAGCATCTGTCTTATCTGGTGCCCACGCTGACATCCATTGAGCTGCGCCTGACTATGTTGGCGAAGCGTCAGATTGCTTTCCCGGAAAACGTGCAAAACACTTTTCGTCACTTTTTACTCTGGCTGAATAACAGCGACGCCGTCGAAAACACCCATACCATTCAACAAAATATCGCCCAGACACAGGCTGAGTTGCAGCAGGCTCACCAAGCTAAGGCGATGAACGTGGAAGAGAGTTTGCTGCTGAACGGCTTACTCGACAGGCTAGGGGATTTTGTCAGAGTGGCCGATGCGCACTTTAGCGTGGGTAAGCGCGTCGATAACTTTGATGAAAGCAAGGCCAGACGCTCCACGGCCCACTGGCATATCGATAAAGGGATGCTGCTGCTCTCGTCATTTACCGCGTTTTTGGTGACTTTCCTCTGCTGCTTGTTCTGGATTGGCTCTGGCTGGAAGGACGGGGCAACCGCGCCGATGATGGCGGCAATACTCTGCTCTTTCTTCGCGGCGATGGACAACCCGGTAGCCCCGATGAAGGTATTTTTGACCGGCGTGGTGGTCGCTACGGCGATCAGCATCTTTTATGTCTCAACGCTCATCCCGCTCACCACCACCTTTGAAGCTCTGCTGATTTGCCTATTCCCCGGCCTATTTGCGCTCGGCGTGCTCATCGCCAATCCTGTCACCAACTTACTCGGCTTAATTATTGCCACCCAAATTCCGGGCTTAATCAGCCTGAGCCATTACTATAAACCCGATCTGCTGGCGACGTTAAACGGCGCAGTTTCAAGTCTGGTCGGCGTGGTGATTGGCGTGGTGGTGACAGCAATTATTCGCAGTAAACGGCCCTCATGGACGGCGAAACGTGCATTGCTCAAGGGGATAAAAGAGCTGATTCACTTTCTGGCGGAGATCAAACTGCAACGCGCCTCTCCTCACTCACGCCAACAGTTTGTGGCGAGAATGCTCGATAAAGTGAATGTGATTTTGCCGAGAAAAAAGAGTGACGTAACGGATGAATTAGCCGCAGGCGGGGACTTGATCACCGAAGTGTGGCTTGGCGCGAACTATTACGATTTCCATATGAAGAATCAGGAATTATTGGCCGATCACATCAACGCCACTGACCGCATATTCTATGAATTAAAACATTACCTGAAAGCACGCCTAAAATCGTTCCATGCTTCGCCGCACCCGAAATTGCTCCGCGAAATAGACCTCTTGCTGATAAAGCTTGAGACGCTCTCCAGCAAAGACGCCCGCTACTACGCCCCCATGCTGTCACTGTTTAACATCCGGCTGGTACTGTTCTCGCGCTCGCACTGGCCGAGCTTGAATCGGGTGGAGACGGATATGTAGTGGGGCGGCGATCATGACTTGTTTGTCAGAGCGACATCACCTGTTTTCGTTAGATAAATAGCACCCCAGTTATCACAAGACAGCAGTTTTTCTCGCCACCACAGGGCGGCGAGACCATTCGCACTATCATTCCAGCCCAAATACGCCGTATCAAAGTTTGATTTGTTCTCGACTTTCTTCGTCACAAGTTTGCCGGAGGCAAGATAAGGCGCAGCCAGATAATCTGGCAAATATCCACAGGCCAGCCCGGCAAGCTGAACCTGTAATTTACTGCGGAAATCAAACACCGTTAGCGTGTCCTGATCTTCCAGAACGTGCAAGTTCTGCGGCAGATTGATTCTCGACGTATCACGCACGACGACGGCACGGTGTGGCCGAATAACATCGGCTGAAAGGGGTTCTTCCGCCTGCGCTAACGGATGGTGTGGCGCGATGCAGAAGCGATAATGCAGGGACCCCATTGGGCTAAAGGAGAAACCCGAGTGGGTTAATGGCAGCGCGACGGCACCAATCACGATATCCGCGCAGCCCTGAACCAGTGACTCCCAGCTTCCGGCCAACACCTCATGGCTGAACCGTAGGCGGGTAAGATGATGGTCTTGGTAAAACTCTTCGATAAGCGGCAGGAGAAGCTCGAAGGGAAATAACGCATCCAAACCTAACGTCAGCTCACTTTCCCAGCCTTTTTCCACATAGTGAGCCTGCTGCTCAAGGGATTGCGCTGCTCGTAACAGCTTGCGACCTTTCTCCAGCATCAGTCGGCCCGTGGCGGTAAATTTTGCCCGGTGCCCGCTGCGGTCGAGCAGGACCACATTCAAATCATTTTCCAGTTTTTGCACCATGTAACTGAGTGCGGGCGGCGTTTTATAAAGCTCTGCGGCCGCCGCTGCAAACGAGCCCTGGCGGTCTAATGCATCAAGAATAATCAGCACTTCAAGGTTAATTTTCATTTAGATTCTCGATGCAAAGAAAATATTTAACAACTACCCAAAAAAACCATTCTATCTTTGAAAATAATCACTCGCTATTATTCATGCAAATAATTTCATTATGAAACTGTATGGTATAGCAACTAAATTATTTCTGTCATATACCTGATTATTAAATATTTTTTACAAGAGTGATTTTCAACTCAGGATCCCCGCTGGGTAAAAATTACGGGCTATTCGACGTTTCGATGCTACTACTCTTCGAGGAAAATCATGCCCCATCATCAGCGTGCCACACTCGCGATAACGCATTCTATCAACGAGAAAGATCGGGTCGAATATGAGAAGTGGTTAAAAACCATCATACCGCTGGCTGCGAGTTTCCCCGGGCATCTAGGGGTCAATGTTATTCGACCAACGCACAACGATGAGCCATACACCATACTGGTTAGGTTCGAAACGGTGAAAGATCTTCTTTACTGGTGCAGTTCAGCGGAGCGTAAAAGCTTGATCGCCGAAGTCGCTCCGCTTCTACTAAAAAGCGACCTGACCGAGATTTATCCCGGCGCTGAGTTTTGGTTTACCCCCGTAAACGACACCCGGCGTTCTCCGCCACGCTGGAAACAGTATCTAATGACTCTGCTGGTTATTTATCCGTCAACAAATCTGGTGCCTTGGTTCTGGGGGATATTCCTCCCGCAGCTGAAAGGCTCCAACATCGGGCATCTGCTCAATGATGCCACCGTGGTCGCTTTGGTGGTGTTCCTGTGGATGCCACTCATTACTCGTTTATTTCACCGTTGGCTTGCTCGCTAGTCCTCTCATCCTCAGGAGTCCATCCTATGTCTAATACTCATACCGCTTCTCTGATTTTTATTAATGGTCAATTTCATACGGTAGACAGTGATAAGCCCTTAGCACAGGCAGTTGCTATTAAGGACGGTAAGTTTCTGGCAGTGGGTAGCGAAAGTGAAGTCATGACCTTTGCCGACCCGCAAACGACAGTCATTGATTTACAAGGTCATAGCGCCATTCCGGGCCTGAATGACTCGCATCTGCACCTCATCCGTGGCGGACTTAACTATAATCTTGAGCTACGCTGGGAAGGCGTCCCCTCACTGGCCGACGCACTGCATATGCTGAAGGAGCAGGCCCAGCGTACGCCGAACCCGCAGTGGGTTCGGGTGGTGGGCGGCTGGACTGAATTTCAATTTGCCGAACGCCGTATGCCGACGCTGGATGAGATTAATCAGGCCGCCCCGGATACGCCGGTGTTTATCCTCCATCTCTACGACCGCGCACTACTCAACCGCGCCGCGCTCAAAGTGGTCGGGTACACCAAAGACACCCCAAATCCGCCGGGCGGGGAGATCCAGCGTGACAGCAAAGGTAATCCGACCGGCATGCTGATAGCTAAGCCTAATGCCATGATCCTCTACGCGACGCTCGCCAAAGGCCCTAAGCTGCCCCTTGAATTGCAGGTGAATTCAACGCGCCAGTTTATGCGGGAGCTAAACCGTCTTGGCGTCACCAGCGCGATTGATGCTGGGGGTGGTTTCCAGAATTACCCCGAGGATTATCAAATTATTGACCAACTGCATCAGACAAAGCAGCTCACTGTGCGCATCGCCTACAACCTGTTTACTCAGCGTCCAAAGCAGGAAATTGATGATTTCACACTGTGGACTGACATGCTCAAACCGGGGCAGGGCACGGATTTCTATCGCCATAACGGCGCCGGTGAAATGTTGGTATTTTCTGCTGCGGACTTCGAAGATTTCCTGCAACCGCGCCCGGACCTGCCGCCGGGCACCGAAGCCGAGCTTGAGCGCGTGGTGCGCCACCTTGTCGAGCATCGCTGGCCGTTCCGCCTGCATGCGACCTATGACGAATCTATCAGTCGCATGCTCGACGTCTTTGAGAAGGTTAATCAGGATATTCCCTTCAACGGGCTACACTGGTTCTTCGACCATGCAGAAACTATTACCGAGAAAAACATTGAGCGCGTTAAAGCCTTGGGGGGCGGCATTGCAGTCCAACACCGCATGGCGTTTCAGGGCGAGTATTTCGCCGAGCGCTATGGCCTTGAAGCCACCAAGCATACCCCACCAGTCAGTAAAATGCTGGCGGCTGAACTCCCCGTTGGCCTTGGCACCGACGCGACGCGCGTGGCCAGTTACAACCCATGGACCGCGCTCTACTGGCTGGTTTCCGGCCGCACCGTCGGCGGCATGAAAATGTATGACGACAGCAGCCGTCTCGATCGTGAAACCGCGCTGATGCTGTGGACCAAGGGTAGCTCATGGTTCTCCAGCGAACAGGGGAAAAAAGGGCAAATCAAGGTAGGTCAGCTGGCCGACATGGCGGTGCTTTCCGAAGATTTCTTCAGCGTCGCCGAAGAGCGTATCAAGGGGATCGAATCAGTGATGACGGTCGTGGATGGCAAAGTGGTTTACGCCGCAGGCAGCTTCTCGCAGATGTCTCCACCCGCGCTACCGGTTTTACCTGACTGGTCACCGGTAACTCGGGTACCCGGCCATTATCGTTCAGCACCGCCGGAGTCCATCAGAGTGGGCATGAGCCAACAAGTGCACCAGTGCAGCGGTCCCTGTGGTATTCACCTGCACTCACACGACACGGCGCGACGTTCCGATGTCCCGGTCTCAGACGACCATGCCTTCTGGGGCGCGCTCGGCTGTTCGTGCTTCTCTTTCTAAACTGTTATTCAGACACGGGAGGCATAGACTTATGCCGTTATTAAAATTTGATCTGATCAAAGGCCGCGATGAGCTGGCAGTGAAAAAACTGCTGGATGTCACCCATCGGGTGCTGGTAGCCGCATTGGATATTCCGCTACGGGACCGCTATCAGTGTGTGACTCAGCACAGTCTCGGAGAGCTTATTGTGCAGGATACCGGTCTCGGCTACGCGCGTAGCCACCAGATTGTCTTGCTGACCGTTATTTCCAGGCCACGGGATAGCCAAAAAAAGCAGCAGTTCTATCGCCAACTCGCGCGAAGCCTTCACGAAGAGTGCGGGTTATCGGAAGATGATCTAATGGTATCTTTTATCGAAAACAGCGATGCAGACTGGTCATTTGGCAGAGGCAATGCTGAATTTCTTAGCGGCGCGCTAGGCTGATGAGCATGACGCGCTTCAGGTTGACTTAAGGCACTGCCCCAGCAGAATAGGAAATGAGGGATCTGCTTCATGAAGATCCCTCATGAATTATCTGTTATTCACAGATAGCCTTACACCGCCTTTTCACGCGGACCAAACTCGTCCCCGATTTCAGGCCAGGCAATAAGGGGCAGGCGATTCACCCCCGGCTTGGCAAACAGGCTGCCCTGAAAATGGCAAATCCCCGCCGCTTCGAGCCACATCCACTCCTCGACCTGCTCTACGCCGGTCGCCGTCAATGAGATCTCAAGTGACGAACAGAACTTAATGATCGAAAGAATAATCGCCTGTTTCGGCCCGCTTTTATGCACGTCTTGGATCAGGCTCGGTTCAATCATTAGCTTGTCGGGCTGCATCTGAGTCAGCTGTAGCAAGCCCGCCGAGCCTGCGCCGAAGTTCTCCACCGCCAGTCGCATGCCGGAAGCCTTGAGCTTTTTCATTGCCAAGTAGAACGGCTCTTCCGCCGTGATTGAGCCGTTTTCACTTAACGCGATAACCACCTGTTCCGGCACCAGCCCGCTGGCGGCTATCTCCTGAAGGAGAAACTCCACCGCGTTCGGCGCATTGGACAGGGTCATAGGCAGCAGTGAGATAGTCAGGCTTTTGTCACCAATGCCGAATTCACTCGCCATCGCAAAAGCGTGCCGCTTGGACTCGAGATCGGCGCTGTAGATATTCTTATGTTCAGACCGCGCGTAATACCCCAGCGGCGAGCCGCCTTCCGGGTCGCAGAGTGTGGAGACAAACGAAACAATCTGTTTTTTGAGTGGATCGACAACGGGCTGGAAGGCGTAACTGCACTCCGCAGAGGGGGATGCCTGAACCGGGTAGGACTGAGAGTGATCGACCACAAAGGACCAGGTGTCCGGCGAGGGAATATCAAGATAGTTTTCTTTCTCGCGCGCCTGCACAAAGGTGGAAAGAAACTGCAATGCGCGGTCATCGTAGGTTAAGCGATACTTCGACGTCCCTTTATCCAACACGGCCTGAAATACCACGTCCTCGCTATAGGTTCTGAGGTCGAAAAGCTCCATTCCCACCTTGCCGAATCGGCGCGAAGGCGCGTGGTCGCGCATCAGTTCCACCACGTTGTTATGGCGTTTATCCATGGCAATTTTAGCAAAGATACTGTCAACGGCGTCCTCTGGACCTTCCAGCAGTTGGAAAAAGTGGGTGTCATCGTGCAACAGGATGCCGGTGACCGAGGATTGGCTGTTGGTCATGCTGGCTTTAGCGACCATATTGTCCAAATCATCAAGCTGGGTGTTGCTGCTGATTTGGCTGCGGTAGACGAGGGTCAGGAGCATGTAGGGGACCTTGGATTAGTAATTCAGGGTAAGACCCTATCAGAGAATGCAGGGTGAGAGCCAAGGATTAAGTAAAATTGCCGGGTAAAAAATGAGATCTAATTGGGCAATTTAGCGGAAAGTTGATGAAGCGTCGTGAAGACGCTTCAGTCAAAAGAAAGTTACTTGTTATCGACAAGTCCCAGTTCAATTAAGCTTTTAGCCGTGGCGATAATCGCCTGTTCAGGCGAGCGAGGCGCCCAGCCTAATAAACTTCTAGCCTTCGCGTTAGTCACATTCATATCTACACTCAGCAGTTTGACCATCCCCAGCATGACCGGATTTTTATCGGCGGCGGCCCGCGCCATGTCACGCACCACCTTTGCGCAAAATTTCAAGCTTATTGCGGGCATGACCCCAATTGCCTATTTGACACAGTGGCGCGTGCGTCTTACCGAACGGACATTGTCCGAAGGAGAAGAACAGATTGCCGTGGTGGCTCACTCACTGGGTTATGCTTTGGTGAGTGCTTTCAATACCATTTTTGAACGAGAGACCGGTCTGTCCCCCAAAGCTTGGAGACTGGCTGTGCGGTCTTCGCCTGCCATTTGAAAATCTAATCAATTAATTCGCATACCTTTCATCTGAAAAATCAGCTTTGTATATGCAATATCGATTGCACCTTGTTACAAACTCCCGCAGGAACCAGCCTCGAACGCTAACCACATAACTCGTCATATTGGTCCGCGAAATAGGTGTAGCTATGGTGATTGCTGAACAGTTCTATCAAAAACTTCAACCGCTGTTTAAACAGCTGAACGTGCCTGCGATTGAGTGCAATCCGCATGGATACTATGCGTTGCCGCTCGAGAGTGGCCAAGAGGTCTTTCTGGAACTTACGGAAAACATGTCCTTGATTATCATGGGGATGTTGCCGTTGCCTGAAAACCCAAGTGAGACGCTGCTGCTTGAATTGCTTCAGGCCAACCTGAATATCGAGGAGCAGCCTGTCATTACCGTTGCGGCTGATAAAGAGGGCGCACAACTGGTGATATGGGCCGCCTTGCCGCTAAAAGATCTTCTTCACGATACGCTTATCTCCTTATTTGAACGCCTCGTCTGGACGCTGTCGGTAATTGGTCGCTGGTGTCAACCTGCCGTCCCACAAGCCCGTTCGGTCACCAAAGATGAAGAAAAGCTTTTACTTCAGCGCCGTCAGGTTGAAGCCCTGATGTCGCAACGTTAAAACAGCACGTAGGAGAGAAAATGAGTACGATTTCTGCCAGTCAAATAGCACCGCATATCGCGATTGAATACCATCGTCAGGAGGACTATTTTGCCGCTGAAAGCGCATTACAAAAGCTGAATAGTCGCCCAAATGGCCGCAGCCTGCTGAATGAACTGCGTGATCTAAGCAGCAATGGCCGCTACGTTAAAGTCAAGGTGACGGCAATGGCTAACACCGTGGCCCGCCCGGTGCTAACGCAATCTCAGGTCAGCCGCTTTAAGCTGTCCAGCAGCGAGTATGACCAAGCCCATAATAAGAAAGCTACCCAGCTAGCGCAGAAGCAGACGCTGGGTATGAAAGGTGAGGGAACGAGCGCCAGCGTGGACTGGAACCCGCGCCAATCCGTGGCGATTGACGCTTATGGGCGTCCAAGCCTGATGGACGATACCTCGCTGGCGTTTGTATCTTTGGCCCATGAGTTAGTACACGGCTATCGCATGCTGAAGGGGACATACACC
Organism: Ewingella sp. AOP9-I1-14; assembly: GCF_052375995.1. Lineage (NCBI taxonomy): Bacteria > Pseudomonadati > Pseudomonadota > Gammaproteobacteria > Enterobacterales > Yersiniaceae > Ewingella > Ewingella sp. AOP9-I1-14. The sequence continues at coordinate 209,092 of NZ_JBQSVA010000007.1, read as the reverse complement.
GGCGGGACTTCGGACCGTTACGATAATAGCTCTCCGGCCGGGCAGGAGGAGGCGCGCGCGGTGGGCATTGGCAAGTTCGCCAATGAGGCGCTTTCTGAGAATGGCATCCGCCATGAACATGGCCTGCCGCTGCGCGGCCAGTACGCCGCAGGGTAATGGCTGTGAGTTAACAGGTGATACAGGCTCACCGGCTAAACCGATGAGCCTGATGGGTTAATTTTGCGCGAACGCTCAGAGAGTTTAGCCGGGATCATTACCCCTGAAATGGGAAAAGCCCTGACGGCGGCCCGCGCTGAAGTCAAGAAGTGCGCTGCCACGCTTGACTGGATTGCCAGCAATGGCCCCGCCATCCTCGCCGATGAGCCTGTGTCTGTTGAAAATGACGATAGGGTACTCTCTGACTGTCAGGGTAAGTGTCTTGCCGTGAAACTGGGTGCTGAAGTGGCCGATCTGTCGGACACAATGCGCTTAACCCTTGAGGCTGGTACTTCAGGGATAATCTCACGTCTGGCGGAAGCCTTAGAAAAGGGAATAGACGAAGGATCTCTGACGATTGACGATACGCCCCGCATCGTGGCAGAAAGTCTCTACCAGCTTTGGGTAGGCGCAAGCGTCATGGTTAAGATTGTTCGAAATACCGGGCCTTTTGATTCGGCGCTGAACACGACAAGAAAAATTATTCATATCACCCCCTAAGCGAGGGACGGCGGCTAGCAGGCCAAAGGCCTGCTCTAAGGTTTCTAAGCAATAACACAGTGCCGATCAACCTTTTATATTCAGCTTGGCACGCAGCTGCCACATCACAACGCGCCAGTCGAACCAATAAGTAGTCGGTGCTGACATTGATCATTGATTTGCAACCAAGAAATAGCGCCCTGGAGTTCAGCATCTAACTTTACTAAAGCAAAATCAATTTCACTGTAGCGAGAATCAAACTCTACTTCGGGACTTATGGAGAAGTTCAAACTCATTGCAGTATCTCTTCATCAGAATGCCATTTTTAATATCGGGACATGCTCACTCCTGCGTTGAAATAGAGGCGAGTGGAATAACTTCCCGAATGAAAATTGTTTTTGATCAAGGAAATTTAGCGTTTTTTAAAGGCAAATAATAAGGTCGTCTTGGGATCGTTGCACAAGTAATATCCCTAAGAGGTATGCGGAATATATAACCAATCTTGATGGAAAGCAGATGGCCTATATTGCTCATGGGCCATCTGCAATAAGTCAACGAACGGGGGTGCTTTTTTTAGATTTCGGAGAGCTGGCTTCGGCAATAGAGGTTAGTTTCACATCCGTATTTTTCTCTTCTTCCAGCGTTTCGAGCAGGAGTTTTGCTGCCTCGGTATAACCGAGTTTTTTCGCCAGCGCCGCGAGCGTGCCATAGGTGGCAATTTCATAGTGCTCCACTTTTTGCGCGGCGCCGATTAGACCGGCATCTAGCACTTCGCCTTTTTCTACTGATTCGATAAGTTCCTGCGCTTCTTCTACCAGACCTTCAAGCGCGTGGCATTTCATACGCTTAATGCGAATATCAGCATGTGACTCAGCCACTTTATCAAGGCGCTCAATTTGACCCTGAGTTTCTTCCAGGTGAAGTTTAAACGCATCAACTAATTGAGGATCCGTTGCTGCACGCGCCATTTTTGGAAGTGCTTTGGTAATTTGTTTTTCTGCGCTGTAAACGTCAGATAAATCATGATTAAACAACTCTTTTAAAGTAGTAATAGGCATCGAAACTTCCTCTCATTAAAAAAATAACACCTCTAAAGAATAGTCGGGTGAGAAAATAAAAAACTCAATTAAGATTTATCTTACTCCATGAGATTTTATTTAAATGCGACGAAACAGCTAATTATGCATACGTAAGCTTATGTATAACTTGAGTTAACAGGCTTACAACCCCTTTAATTAACCTATGCTTACAAGATGAGTCATTTAGACAAAGACATTTTAATTATCTATTAATAATGGAGAGGAATTTCCACCTTATGACTATTTATTAAAGGAAAAAGGATATGATTTCTTATAATCAACATACTCGGTATTTAAAAAAATAATACAGAGCTCATCCATTGATAACCTTAATAAAATATCCTCTAGACACACTTAAATTGCAAGTGCAGCAAGGATTGCGGCTTCCATTTTCTCCGGGGTAGCGATCGGAGCAAAACGCTTGAGCGGTTTACCGTCGCGTCCAATCAGAAATTTAGTGAAGTTCCACTTGATTTTGCCACCCAGCACGCCGGGTAGTTCATTTTTTAGATGGCGAAATACCGGGTGCGCTGCCGTTCCGTTGACCTGTACCTTCTCGAAGATAGGGAAGCTCACTCCGTAGTTAATATAACAGGTCCGCGCGATTTCGTCGGCGTCGCCTGGCTCCTGTTTCCCGAACTGGTTGCAGGGGAAACCCAGCACCACCAAACCTTGGGAGGCGTATTTATTGTAGAGCGTTTCAAGACCGCCGTACTGTGGCGTGAAGCCACATTGGCTTGCAGTATTCACGACCAAAACCACCTTACCGGCGAAGTCGCCCATAGAGATAAGCTTGCCGTCCAGACTGGTGGCGGTAAGTTGATAAAAGGTAGTCATATCGGAATCCTCTAACTAGAAATAGCTCGACGTTGAAATTGCCACTTTATCTAATATATGTAAATAATCAGAGGGGCCGCAGGTTTTCAAAATCAGGACGGAGACTTCACAAAAGTCCCTTATCTATTGAGTGATTAAAATGTAAGATTTATAACTTAATTCGCCATATTTAACATAATCAATGTTATACGCACCAAAATTATCAACGCAAAGCGCTATGCAGTTGCTGCAAAAAGCGGCGGAGCACCGGCAATCTTACACATATTAGTCCCTGTTTAACCTAAACTTGACTCCACCCAACCCGCTTCAGCCGACCCAAGTCGCGACGCCGGACGTTGCCAAACCAAAGGTAAGCCGCCGACTAACAGTGGAGATTTACATCGTTTGGCCTCGCCCCACGGCGTTTTTTCTATTTCCAGAGACAAATCGTCGGGGCTGATTTCCAAACCCTGCGCGGCGACGGGGGCACGCGGCAGCTCAGCCAGCGAGTGCGCTACACGCGCCAGAGACAAGCGCGCCGTTGATGCGCGATTGTCAGTCAATCGCCAAACCAGAGCGCGGATCACCGCCGCCGCCATTAAATAGCCCGTAGCGTGGTCGAGCGCCTGCACCGGCAGCGGCACAGGCCGGTCCGAATGCGTTCCTTGCATGCCGCAGTGAGCGATCCCGGAGTTCATTTGCACCAGGCTATCAAAGCCGCGCCGCCCGGCCCACGGACCACACCAGCCATAGGCATTGAGAGAAACATCAATCAGACCCGGATTGATGCTGCGCCGCTCGGCTTCGCCATAGCCCAGTCGGACAAGAGCATCGGGGCGATAGCCGTGCACCAGCACGTCGGCTTCGGCCAGTAATCGCTCGAAGGTAGCTCGCCCGGCGGACGTTTTAATATCCAGTCGCGCGCAGCGTTTGCCCAGTGTCACCTCGGGGATCACCGAGGGTTCATCCCACTCCGGCGGGTCTAGCCGCAGCACTTCTGCCCCATAACCGGCGAGGAATCGGGTGGCTATCGGGCCTGCCAGTACGCGGGTCAAATCCAGCACTTTTAGACCCGCCAGTGGCCTTTTTTCTTCAGGTTGCCAAGTTGAGTAAGGAGATTCCGCCTCAGCGGATGACCAGGCAATCAGTGGCTCTGCCGCCACGGCTTTGCCCTGCGGATGGACCTGCCACTCGGCCAAACTGCGCATAACCGCCGCGCAGCCCTTTTGCTCCACAATCGCTGTTTCCAGTGCCTCGCCGGGCCATTTCGCCACCTCTTTCATCACCGCCTCCCGGTCGTCGGCACACTGCAAAACCTTTAGCGCGGCGGCTTTGTGGTGCGGCGCGTTGGTGTGCAGACGGATCCAGCCATCTTGGTTTTTATAGTCTCCGGCAATGGAATCCCATAAGGCGGGCATCTGCCAGCCAATAGGCCGTATTGACCAACTAAACCACAGCGAAGCCAGTTTACGGTCAACCTCCACCTGCGGCTTGTGCCCAAATTGCACTTTGATGAGTTCAGCCAGCGCCATTCCCGCCGCGCCAATCGCCGCAACGGCAAAATCAGTGACCGGGAACTCAGAAGCCAATTGCGCCGTGCCTTGCACATCGAACTGAGTTAACGCTTCTTGAGGGAGATGCAGCGCCTGCCGAGCTTGATCAAAAAAAGTCATGGTTACATTCGTCATATGTCCGCCTGAGTAAACTGGATTTGAGGGAGCAGTGGGCCATCTTTTAACCCCAGAATAATCTTGCTAATGTTGACGTCAATCTTGACTCGAATCATCAACATTAACCTGAGGATCGCCATGGTGTGGATAACGGCCGCAGAAGCCCTGAGCATTTTGAATGTCCGCCCGCAAACGCTTTATGCCAATGTCAGCCGGGGAAAAATCCGCGCGCGGCCGTACAGCAAAGACAGTCGTCGCAGCCTTTATCACCGCGAAGATGTGATACGCATGACGAAGCGCACCAACGGTCGCCGCACGCTAGAAGTGGTGGCCGCGCAGGCCATTGAATGGGGTGATCCGGTGCTGCCTTCGGCGATTTCGACGGTGATTGACGGGCGGCTTTGGTATCGCGGGCAGGACGCGGTGGCGCTATCACGTACAGCGTCGTTGGAGCAGGTCGCGGCGCTGCTGTGGGAGTATCCGCAGGCGGACTTCCAGCAGGCGCTGGTTGGCGGCGGCCGCCCTACTCGCCATTTCAAAGGCTTTGCTCAGGCTTCGGCAGCCGGACTGGTGGCTCTGGCCAAGCGCAGCGGCAGTGATTTACCCTCAACGGGGCGCGCTCTTTCGGTACTTCGCGCCGAGGCGGCAGGCGTGTTCGCTACGCTTACCGAAGCCATGCTTGGTATCGACATAACCCTCGGTGGAAGCACGCTCAGCAAGAGTTTGGCCCAGACATGGCAATGCCCCGAGGCGGAAAACGTGCTGCGCCGCACGCTGGTGCTGCTGGCCGAACATGAGTTGAATGCCTCGGCGTTCGCCGTGCGGGTGACTATCTCAACCGGCGCATCACTGGCCGCCGGAGTGCTCTCCGGGCTGGCATCCTTGACCGGGCCTCTGCACGGTGGTGCTTCGCACTCGCTCAACGTGCTGGTTGACTCGACCCGGCGAGTTGGCGCGCAGAAGGCCGTGAGGGAGTGGTTGGCGCAGGGGCGGACACTGCCGGGCTTTGGGCATCCGCTCTACCCCGACGGTGACGTGCGAGCCAATGCCATCATGGCGATGTTGCCGAGCGGCGGGCCTTACGGCGAACTGATGGAGTATGTGGCACAGGCGGCGGGCGAGCGCCCGAGCATAGACTTCGCCCTCGCCCTGCTGGCGGACACTTACAACTTGCCAGTGGAAGCGCCCTTTATACTGTTCGCCGTCAGCCGCTGTTCCGGCTGGCTAGCCCACGCGCTGGAGCAGGTCGCCGCCAGTCGGCTGATCAGGCCGCGAGCGCGTTACGTCGGCATCACGCCCAATACACTTTAAGATCTGGCGCTAAACCCCACTACGCCAGCACCACCGCAGTGGCTTCTATCTCCACCAGCAGCCCGTCGAGCGCCAGTCTTGGCACGGGCACCAACGTGCTGGCCGGATAAGGCCCCTCACCCCAAATGCGCTTGGCGGCGGCAGACCAAATCGGCAGCAGCGCCTCGGTGTGGTTCACGATATAGAGATTGATGCGCACAATGTCATGCACGGTTCCCCCACCGGCCTGAATCACCGTTTTCATGCCAGCCAGCGCGCCGGCTAATTGTGCCGAAAAATCAAGGGGCTGGCCATTGTGGTGAATGTCTCCACACTGGCCAGAGGCAAAAATTGTCCGCCCCGCCAGTGGCGCAGTCACTACATGGGTGTAACAGCTCGGCGTAGGATCATGCAGACCTTTAGGATTGATATGGACCAGTTTTGATGAGCTTGGCTGTGACATGGGGTCTCCCGATACTCTGGATAAAACTAGGGTGTAAATGCTTACTGTAAAGCCAGAAAATCGATATTCCAAGTAATTCCTTTGTAAATTAAGTGCTAGGTTCATTCCATGGCGACACTCAATCACGCGTAATCAATGATCGGTCTTCAATTCAGGCACAAAGCAAAATTATGGGGTTTATCCTAGGTTTTAAGGCCAAATGAATAAGATTTTTCATAGCGTAATAAAACTAACTTCATTTTATTCATTAACGATGCTTTTAATTTTCTCTTTTTAAACGCAGAAATAATGCGATGTAAAACAGGCGAAGAAATAACCATTGACTTCAATAAAGCACCAATAAATACTTGCATACTATTTAACCTTGCGCCGTGAAATACATTACACCACGGGCTAGTGGTGCCTAAAAATAATGAGAGATCCCCACTGCTTCTCTCAAATAATTAAGGGATGAATATAATGACTCAGCATTATCGTGAGATTTTTGCCGTTCCTGGCGTTTTGGGATTGGTTATCTCTGGGACCATCGCTCGCCTGACATACGCCATGATGGGTATTGGCATTATTACCATGCTGGTGATGCAAACCGGGCACTACGGCCTGGCTGGCACAGTAGCGGGAATATTCACCCTTTCCAGCGCGCTGATCGCCCCCCAGGTGGCAAAGTTTGTCGATAACACGGGCAGCGCCGCGTCCTGCCCTGGGTGACGGTGTTCAGCACGCTGATGCTGCTCTCGCTGATTGCGGCGGCTTCTATGGGTTTTCCGGCACCGGTTTTGTATCTTCTGGCCATCCTTGCCGGCACCATGCCTAGCATGTCGGCCATGATCAGAGCCCGCTGGGCGGCAATGTTTCGCGATAGCCACCATCTGCACACCGCCTTCTCTCTCGACACCGTGCTGGCTGAAATAACCTTTATTGTCGGTGCCCCTTTAGCCATTGCCCTCAGCTCGGGGCTGTTTGCCGAAGCCGGGCCTCTGATCGCCGTGCTGCTGCAAATTCTGGGGATTACGGCTTTTCTGATGCAGAGAAGGACGGAGCCGAAGGTGGTGGCTGGAGGCACTCTCGACGGCAGCTCGGTATTAAAAACACCGGGCCTCGCCACCATTGTATTGGTGCTGTTAACCATGGGGGTGATGGGCGGCACCATCGACGTGTCGGCGGTGGCCTTTGCCAATGAGCATGATTGGCCGACCTCGGCCAGCATCATGCTCGCCGCCTACGCGCTAAGCTCCATCTTATCCGGCCTGATGTTTGGCGGGCTGCGCCTCTCGATGCCGATGCCAAAGCAGTTTTTCATCGGCACATTGCTCACGGCGTTGACCATGGTCCCTACCCTGTTTTCGCCTAATGTCCTCACGCTGGTGTTGACGCTGTTTGTGGCGGGCATCTCATACGCCCCGACCATGATTGTCGCGCTTAATATTGGCTCAAAAATTATTGCGCCGGGTAAAATAACCGAAGGGTTAACCTGGATGATGACGGGGATCAGCGTCGGCGTGGCCATTGGCGCGGCGTCGGCAGGCGCGGTGGTAGACGGTTACGGCGCACGGGCGGGATTGGTGCTTGGCACCTTGGCTGGCTTAATTATGCTTATTGTTTTGATAATCGGCTGGAGCAGGCTGCGCGACGCCAACCTAAATGTCTCTATCAATTAATTAATTTGGATGGATGTAAAGTGTCTTCCCCACTTATACATCCACCCTATTTCTATGCTGAATGCATTACTTATGTAAAAAATACAATCTTATATACATTAAAATCGGCAGAATAAAGATAATGGTGACCGCGATTCTATATTTTAGCGTTTTAGATAATGCCTGTTCTCTGTGGTTTACTTCTGATAATGATTTATCTTTGGCTTCAGATTGAGATTCAGCGTAAGGCTCATGAAAATCAGGGCTATTAGCGTGTTGTCTGTCTTTGAGAAGGGCATTTTTCTTGCGACGCCAATCCCACCAGGTCAGGGCGATGATTAAAATAGGTACGATAATCACGTACAAATTATATTGTGGATTCATTTTCACTCCTTGAGACATTTCGTATTAGAGATTTATTTTTTCATAAATTTAACAAAAGAACCACATTGAACTTGATGTGATGATCATTCGCCAACATGCCCCCGCAGCGGCTCCCACGAGGTGGGTTAAAATAGCTAAGGCGCCGCAAAAACTTGCCGCTTCAACCTGATTCATAAGAGAATGGCGATTCCCACGTGACTACCCGAAAACACTGGAGATTATCATCGCCCCTCTTCGCCGCTTTTCCAGGCTAACTAAGGTTCTACGCTTAGGTGCAATTTTTGCCGGTGCCCTGTGGCTGGCTAGCTGTTCCTCCACGCCGCCAAAATCTCTAGTCACCCCACTGCCGCCGGTGGCGAAACAGCCTTTACCGGATAAATCTTCGCATGTGCAAGAGCCAATGCGCGGCGTCTGGCTGACCACGGTGTCTCGCCTCGACTGGCCGCCAATCTCTTCGGTGAATGTGAGCAATCCGGCAGTTCGCATTAACCAGCAGCAAAAAGCGCTGACCGACAAACTGGATAAGCTGAAAAGTCTGGGTATCAACACAGTGTTTTTCCAGGTTAAGCCCGACGGTACGGCCCTCTGGTCTTCGAAGATTCTGCCTTGGTCGGACGTGATGACGGGGCATATAGGTCAGGATCCGGGCTATGACCCACTGCAGTTTATGCTGGATGAAGCACACAAACGCGGCATGAAAGTCCACGCCTGGTTCAACCCTTATCGCGTGTCGGTCAATACCAAGCCGAGAACCGTGGCGGAGCTTAACCGCACCCTGTCAATGCATCCGGCCAGCGTCTTTGTGCTGCACCGCGACTGGATCCGCACCGCCGGTGACCGTTTTGTGCTCGACCCCGGCATTCCCGAAGCGCGCGACTGGATAACCAGCATCGTGGCGGAAGTCGTGTCGCGCTATCCGGTCGACGGCGTGCAGTTTGACGATTATTTCTACAACGAGTCGCCGGGCTCGACGCTCGACGATAGCCAAACTTTTAGCAAATATGGTCAGGGGTTCAGCTCGAAAGCCGACTGGCGTCGCCACAATACCCAACTGCTGGTTGAGCAGGTGTCGCGCACCATTAAGCAATTGAAACCTAACGTGGAGTTTGGTATCAGCCCGGCGGGCGTGTGGCGAAATCGCTCACAGGATCCGGCGGGTTCCAACACCCGCGGCGCGGCGGCCTATGATGAATCCTATGCTGACACTCGCCTCTGGGTGCAAGAAGGATTGCTGGATTACATCGCGCCACAGCTCTATTGGCCCTTCGCGCGCGACGCGGCGCGTTATGACGTGTTGGCAAAATGGTGGGCCGACGTGGTGAAGCCGACCCATACCCGCCTCTACATAGGTATTGCGCTGTACAAAGTCGGCGAACCCTCGAAAAACGAGCCAGACTGGATGGTCAGCGGCGGCGTGCCAGAGCTGAAAAAACAGCTTGATCTCAACGACGCCGTGCCGCAAATCTCCGGCACCATTCTGTTCCGCGAGGATTACCTCAACCAGCCGCAAACCCAGCAAGCCGTCAATTATCTGCGTACACGCTGGGGAAGTTAATCATCCCCTAACTCCAGATAGCGGTGTTCATCAAAACGTTAGAGGACCTGCGTAGGTGTCTCTTGTGGGCGGGGGGCAGCCCAACACGGATAGCCCAGCACCTCGCCCAAAATCCTTACGCCATCATGGATCTGCTCAACGCTTAACCCCGCGTAACCCAAAATTAGCCCGGCAGGGTTTGAGTCTTCTGACTGTGCTGACTCGGCAAATAGCGGTGAGAGAGGATAAACGCCGACCCCGCACTCAAGGGCCGCCGCTTGCAGTGCGCGCTCATCCTGTGGGCGAAAGTGCGGCAGCAGGAGGACACCGTGCAACCCTGCGGCCATGCCCGTCAGGAAGCCTTGCTCCGGTAAATATTGATCGACGGCTTCCATCAGCGCCTTGCGGCGGCGCTCATTCTCCCGGCGCAGGCGGCGGATATGGCGCTCATAGGTTCCCTCCTCAATCAACGCGGCGAGAACGTTTTGCTCCCAGCGTGCCGAATGGCGATCAGCGATCAGTTTGGCTTGGCGGAACACGGCCACCAGCTCGCGCGGTACGACCAGATATCCAAGCCGCAGCTGTGGGGAAAGTGCCTTGGAGAAGGTGCCGACATAGATCACCCGCCCCTCGCCGTCAATGGATTGCAGCGCATCGATAGGACGCTGGCCGTAACGAAACTCACCGCCATAATCATCTTCAATGATCCACGCCCTTTGCCGGCTTGCCCATTGCAGCAGTGCCTGCCGCCGGACGATGGGCAGCACCGCGCCCGTAGGGAACTGGTGTGACGGTGTCACATAGGCCAGTCGCGCGGCCGCGTTTTCCGGCAGCAGATCGGCCTTTAGCCCTGCGGCATCCACGTTGATGGGCAAGGCCGTCGCGCCGGTGGCTTCGAAACAGTATCTCGCCATGCGATAACCCGGATTCTCGAAAACAAATTTATCACCGGGGTTGAGCAACAGTCTGGCGCACAGGTCCAGCCCCTGCTGCGAACCATGGACAATAACGATCTGCTCGGCATCACACATTAATCCTCGGGCGCGGCGCAAATAGCCTTGTAAGGCCAGCCGCAGGCGAGCCTCCCCCTCCGGCTGGCTGTAATAGAGACTGGACTGACGTTTAACCAGCTCTCGGCGGTAGGCGCGTTGCCAGCTCTGCGCGGGGAAATCCTGCGAGGCAACCGAGCCGTATTTGAAATCAATCTGCGCCCGAGGTGAGGTTGTTCGGTAAGACGCCATGGCGGCGACTCGCTGACCGTAATCCGAGAGCCGGGTCGAAAGCTTCTGCTCCGATGGCGGTGGGCTTGTGGCTGATGGGCTGTTAATCAGGGGGGCAACTCTGGCGGCCTTGCCAGCGGAAGTGATCACGAAACCTTCGGCAGCCAGTTGCTCATAAGCCGCCGTCACCGAGGTGCGAGACACGCCCAGCTCGGCGGCCATGGCGCGCGTAGACACCAGCTTCGCGCCTGCCTCCAATAAGCCGTCCTCGATTTGCCCCCGCAAACTGGCATAGATGCGCCGCTCCACACCTCGTAAAGTAACCTTCGATTTAGCAACAAACTGGCCCATGTAAAAACCTCAAAACTGGCACTTTTTATCATACTGGTTGTGGCCGATATTAGCCTTTTTGCTGATGAGAAACCAATCCCCGATGCCGCCAATCCCACTGGAACTCACCGCCACAACGCTGCTCATTACCTTCGCCGCCGTCTTCCCGATCTGCTTTATGAAGGGCGCGTTTGGCGGAGGCTTTGCCATCGTCGGCATTCCGCTCCTATCGCTGGTGATGGACCCCGTCACGGCCGGCGGGATGCTCGCACCGCTGTTTGTCGCTATGGATCTGTTTAGCCTGCGCTATTGGAAACCTTCCACGTGGTCGAAGCCGGATTTACGCCTGTTGGTACCCGGCTTAGTGGCAGGGATTGTTGTCGGATATGGGTTTTTCCGCCTGCTCGACCACCGCGCGATTGCCATCGCCATGGCCGCCGTGACGCTGCTGTTTGTCGGGCTGTGGTTGAAGTCTGGTGGAGAGGTCAGCGTACGCCCGCGCTCTTCCCCCAAAGCGGTCGTGGCGGGCGTCACCTCCGGCATCACCACGATGGTTGCCCACTCCGGTGGCCCGCCATTGGCGATTTATCTATTACCCCTTGGGCTGAGCAAACAGATGTATGCCGGGACCACCAGCATGTTCTTCACCGTGGGCAATATTCTCAAGGCCGCGCCCTGGCTGCTCATCGCCCGCCCCACGGGTAATGTGCTGACTCTGACCCTCATCGGCCTACTCGCCATCCCCTCCGGCGTCTGGCTAGGGTGGAAGTTGCAATCCAGACTCAACCAGCAGCAAATGTACCGCGCCTGCTATGGGCTGTTGGTGGTGTCGGCCCTAAAATTACTCTGGGATGGCGTTGGGGGTTATATCAAATAGCGGGGCGCAGCTTACCGACGCTTGGATCAAACAGGGGAATCTCGGTAGCATAACGAATGGCTCGAAGGAAGAGTTAGTGGGCAAGAATGTGGTGACGGGGTGACCAAGCTGCTTTAACTGGCCGCCGTTTTCTCTTTCACCCATCCTAAAATCACCTCTCGCACCCAGCGCTGCCCGGCGTGGCCGTGGTTGCGCTCGTGCCAAATCATGCTGACCTCGAACTGTTCCGCCAGCCAGGGGACTTCGGCCTGCGCGAGCCGTTCCGTCATCACCTGCTGTAGCAGCCGCCGGGGAACCAGCGCAACCAGATCGCTGATGGCGACGATTTGCGGCACGAAAAGGAAGGACGCCGCCGACATCACCACCCGGCGCTCAAGACCAAAGGTCGCCAGCGCTTCGTCGATTGGAGTAGTAAAACCGCCGCCGGAGGGGGAAACAATCACCTGCTCCAGCTGGGCAAATGCCTCCATGCTCAACTCGGCACTGAGTGCCGGATGCCCGCGCCGCCCCACCAGCACATAGTCTTCATCAAATAAATGGCGGGTTCGCAGCTGGGCGTGGCGGCTCTCCGGCGTGACAATTGCCAGATCAATCTCACCGCTGGCCAGCTGTGGCTCCAGCTGGTCGGGGATATAGTGGCGCAGCGCAATGCGCACGCCCGGCGCCCGTTGGCGCAGAGCCAGCACCAGCGGCATCACCACGGCGGCCTGAATGTAGTCGGTGCAGGCGATGGTCAGGGTCAGCTGCGCGCTCTGCGGATGAAAGTCTTTATGAGTTTGCAGCGTGCGCCGCAGCTGATCCAAAGCATCACGCAGTGGCCCCAGCAGCTCGAGCGCCTTGGCGGTGGGTGTCATGCCGCGCCGGGCAGGCACCAGCAGTGGGTCATCAAACATCTCGCGCAGGCGATTGAGCTGCGCGCTGACCGCGGGCTGGCTGAGGTTGAGCCGCGCCGCCGCCTTAGTGACGTTCTGTTCGGCAAGCAGGGCTTCAAAGGTAACCAGCAGGTTGAGATCAATGCGCGTGGTATCCATCAGATGGATTCCTTAATATAAATTAATCGATTTCTGTTATCGCTGAGTTCTGCTGATAATGCAAGTTCACCCCCATTATCAGGCAGGAAAAGTCGATGAACTCTTCTCATAAACCCCTTGTTACCGTAGTCGGTGCGCTGAGTAAGCAGGGCCGCAGCGTGGTGCAAACCCTGCTGCAAAGTCAGCGTTATCAGGTGCGAGCGTTAACCCGCCGCGTGGACTCCCCCGAGGCGCAGGAGCTGGCCCGTCAAGGTGCCGAGTTGGTAGCTGTGCCCCTCGAGTTAGGCCACAAAACGCAGTTTGTTGAGGCGTTTAAAGGCGCGCGGGCCGCCTTTCTGATGACGCCGCCCATTGCGCCGGATGCTGATTATGCTGAAAGCGACGAAGCCCCGCTGGGCAAAGAGCTGGCCGACGCTGCCGTCGAAGCGGGCGTGGAGCACATCGTTTTCACCGCGCTGGAAAATGTCGAAAGTATTACCGCAGGCAAAAAGTGGGTGCCGCACTTCACCGATAAAGGCCGGGTCGAGGAGTATATCCGCGCCCTGCCGGTCACCAGCTCCTTCATCTATATGGCATTCTTTTACACCAATATTTTGGAGTATTACCAGCCGCGCCTTCAGGGCGACACCCTGATTTTCCCCCTGTATTTACCCGAAAATCACCGCGCGCCCTTTGTCGATCCCCTGACCGCCACCGGGCCAGCGGTGCTAGAGATCTTGGATCATCGCGAGAAATACGCTGGCCAGTCGTTGCCGGTGATTGGCGAATTCCTCTCGCCCAGGGAGATTGTCGACACCTTTAGCCGCGTGACCGGTATCAAGGCGGCCTACACCTCGGCCTTTACCCGTGAAGAGTTGGTGCAACATTTCCCGTCATTCGCCGGAATGAATGCGCTGGTTGATGAAGTGGTGGGCATGGCCGAATACGCCGTGGAGTATGGCTATTATCGCTCGGACCGCGACCTTGAGTGGAGCAGGCGCATCAATCCCGCCAGCCTGACGTGGGAACAATTTCTGAAAACCACCGGCTGGCAAGGGGAAGGCACCACCTTCGGGCGGCCTCACGGCTAGGCTGCACGCTTGACGCTAAATGTCGCAAAAGGTGCAACAAAAGTGGCAAATGCGCCTTGATGATCGCCCCTGCGCACCAATCTGGCGCAGGGGTAAATGCCTCGCACTCCCCCCAATATGGCAAACAGCAAAACACTCAGAACTATTTTTCGCCTCTGGTGAATCATTTAAATCACCCACCTAATCCCCCTGCCACTTTTTAGGCTTTCCGCACAAAAAATATCCAGCCGATTTTGATTCAACTGTTTCACTCTGGAAAAAATTTGGCATGGCCGTTGCAACCATCATGAGAGAGACATCGATGGCGAGGCCCTATGGAACAGCAAGCATTGGTTCAGATAATCAAAGATCAGTATGAGTCTTTACCCAAGCAGGTAAAGCTGGTGGCAAGCTTTGTGCTGAATTACCCGCAGGAAGTGGCGGTGATGTCGATGCGTGAACAGGCCAAGCTGGCCGGGCTTCCTCCTTCGACCATGACGCGTTTCGCCAAGCGATTGGGCTTTTCCGGCTATGACGACGTTCGCGAGATTTTTATCAATGCCTTGCGCAATAAAGGTAATGAATACAGCTCCAGAGTGTCGGCGCTGGTCGAAATGAAACAGAAGGTCGGCGAAAGCTCACTGGTGCTGGATTTGGCGAACACCACCATCTCCCACATTCAGTCGCTGTGTCAGGCCAGCAATCTGGCCTCCATTGTCAGCGCGGCCAAGACTCTGTCGCAGGCGCGCAATATTTATTGCGTGGGCATGCGCGCCTCTTTCTCCATCGCCTTTCATTTTTATCACGTGGCGTCCTACTTCCAGAACAACCTGATTTTGGTGGAAGGGGCCGGTGAAAGCGGCCTGATGACCCTGATGCACAGCATCGGCCCGAAAGACGTACTGCTGGTTTGCAGTCTTTCACCCTATTCGCGCCGCGCCGTGGTGTTGACCCGCTATATGGCGCAGCAAAAGGCCAAAATCGTCGCCATCACGGATGACGCCAGTTCGCCCGTCGCGCGTTTGGCGAGTGACACCATTTTGGTCCAGAAGCAGACCACCTCGTTTTTCGACGCCATGACGCCGGCTTTTTTAGTCAGCGAACTCTTATCCACGCTGATGGCGGCCACGGCGAAAGTCGATGTCCGCGCCTGCGTGACCGACACCGAAGAGAAGCTGTGGCTGATGGGCGAATGGTGGAGTCACAAATAGATCTTACCCGGCCCTTAGCGACCCTAATTGATAGGAAATAAAGATGAGCGTTTACAAACCAGAACTGACCACCGCCCCGAAACATGGCCACAAAAGCCTGCTCTATTCAGAAGTCGTTAGCGACCTGAATACTCTGGATTCCGTGGATATCGCCGTGCTCGGCATTCCTTATGGCTCGCCGTATTCGATTGATGAAGTGACCAACGATCAGACCAACGCCCCGACCGCCGTGCGTCAGGCGACCGACCGCGCCGTGCGCAGCATTGAGCGTTATGACTTTGATATCGGCGGCCCGCTGATGGACAACCAGCCTATCCGCATGGTCGATTGCGGCGACATCGCCGGTGACGCCCGCCAGCTCAACGGCCATTACGACGCGGCAGAAACCGTGGTGCGCAAAATCCTCTCCCTCGGCGGCATGCCGCTGATTATCGGCGGCGACCACGGCGTGCCGATCCCGGTACTGCGCGCACTGGACGGCATCGGCCCTATTACCCTGATTCAAATCGATTCCCACCTGGACTGGCGTCAGGAGGTGAATGGCGTGACCGACGGCTACTCCAGTCCTATCCGCCGCGCCTCTGAAATGGCTCACGTCGGCGAAATCTTCCAGATTGGCCTGCGTGCCAACGGCTCCGCCCGCCAGGAAGAAGTGGACGCCGCGCTGGCCTACGGCGCCCACCTGATCACCGCCCATGAGCTGCATGACGAAGGCGTCGAGGCTATTCTCAGGCGCATTCCCGACGGCGGCAATTACTACCTGACCATGGATGCCGATGGCATCGACCCGACCATCATGCCCGCCGTGGCTGGCCCGGCGCTGGGCGGCGTGACCTACAGCGAAGCGCGCAAACTGATCCACGGATTGGTGAAGAAGGGCCGCGTGGTGGGAATGGATATCGTTGAAATCACACCGAAAAAAGACCTCAACGGTATTACCGCCATCACCGCCTGCCGGTTCTTCGTCAACCTGATTGGCATGGCCGTGCGGGCCGGATACTTCAATAAATTAAGTGCCAATAAAGAGTAAAGCGTCAACACCAGAGAGCCTTCATCGGCCCAACTTATAAGCGCAGCCGACTGCGCAATAAAACCATTCATCACTTCACTACACAGGATAACCGCAATGAAAACTCGTCGTGTACTTGCTGCTTATGTCCTACCTGTCTTACTCGGCGCGGCCAGCGCCATGTTTAGCCTGACCGCCAGCGCCGAAAACGTGCTGGATAAAGTGATGGCGGCTAAAAACCTGCGCGTCGCCATTCCGGTGGACTACCCGCCGTACGGCTATGTCGGCGCTTCCATGGAGCCGGAAGGCATTGACGTCGACGTCGCTAAGCTGATTGGTCAAAAGCTAGGAGTAAAAGTCACCTTAATTCCGGTCACCGCGCCGAACCGCGTGCCTTATCTGCAAACCGGCAAGGCCGATATGACTATCTCCTCATTAGGCAAAACCGCAGAACGCGCCAAAGTGATTGATTTCAGTATTGCCTATGCGCCGTTCTTCGACGCGGTGTTCGGCAGCAGCAAGCAGGACATCACCACTTTCGCCCAGTTATCGGGCAAAAAGGTCGGGGTGACGCGCGGCTCAATGGAAGACCAAGAGCTGACCAGCCAGTCGCCAAACGCCATTCCTCAGCGTTTTGAAGATAACAACAGCACAGTGGCGGCTTATCTCTCCGGGCAGACGCAGTTTATGGCGATTGGCACCCCGGTGGCGGGCGCCATGATGAAAAAGGACCCGAAGCTCGACCTGCATATGAAAGTGATGTTGGCCAACTCGCCGTGCTACGTCGGCATGCCCAAGGACCAGCCACAGCTGGTTGCTAAGGTGAATGACATTATCCGCGCCGCCAAGGCAGACGGCACGCTGGATAAGCTTTCTGAGAAATGGCTGGGCGGTCCGGCAGGCAACTTACCGGAATAACCCGCAGTAATTCCCCCTGCCGCACTGCGCTGGCGGGGGAGTGAAACGCCACTATCGGGCATTTATGCCACTTGAGGAGCCGAGTCTCTATGTTTGATTTTACTTCCGTGCTGCAGCAGTGGCCGCTATTGCTCAGTGGCACCCTGATCACGCTAGTCATGACGCTGATATCGACCTTCTTGGGTATTTGTCTTGGGATCGCCAGCGGCTGGGCGCGCGCTAACGGCCGCGGGGTATTACGGCTATTGGTGGCCTGCTATGTCGAACTGCTGCGCAACACGCCTTACGTGGTGCAGTTGTTCTTTATCTTTTTCGGCCTGCCGGTGCTGGGCATTCACTTGTCAGCCATCGAGGCCAGCACCCTGTCTCTGGTGCTCAACCTGGGGGCGTATAGCTCAGAGATCGTCCGCGCGGGGATCCAAAACACCCCGCGCAGCCAGATTGAAGCGGCGCAAAGTCTGGCGCTCAACCCTTGGCAAATCTTCACCCGCGTGGTGTTACCCCCGGCCCTTGGGCGCGTCTGGCCCAGCATGATCAGTCAGGTGGTTATCATCATGCTGGGGTCGGCGGTCTGTAGCCAAATCTCTACCGAGGAGCTGTCTTACGCCGCCAACCTGATTGCCAGCCGCTCTTTCCGCAACTTTGAGTCTTACATCGTGGCGACGGCGATCTACCTGCTGCTTGCCATCGCGGTGCGTCAGTTTCTTGGCTGGTTCGGCCCGCGCTTCATCTTTGGTCCACAAACAGGAAAAAGATCATGAGTGATTTCTCACTGTGGGACATCTATCGCAACCTGCTGCTGGCGCTGCGCTGGACTGTCGGGCTGTCGCTGATTGCCTTTATTGGCGGCGGCCTTGTCGGCGCCATCCTGCTGGTCATGCGCCTGTCCCATCGCCGCTGGCTGCAAATCCTCGTGGTGATTTACGTCAACCTGTTTCAGGGCACACCACTGCTGATGCAGCTGTTTTTGACCTACTTTGGACTGGCGCTGTTTGGCATTGATACCACCCCGCTGGTGGCCGCCAGCCTCTGTTTAACCCTCTACGCCAGCGCCTATCTGACCGATATCTGGCGCGGCAGCGTGGAGAGCATTTCCAAGCAGCAGTGGGAGGCCTCCGCCAGTCTTGCGCTCTCTTTCGGCGAGCAGCTGCGCTACGTGATTTTGCCGCAGGCGGTGCGCGTGGCTATCGCCCCGACCGTGGGCTTTATGGTGCAGGCGGTAAAAGCCACGGCGCTGGCCTCGGTGATTGGCTTTGTCGAGCTAACACGCTCTGGGCAGATTATTGCCAACGCCACCTTCTCACCATTTTTGGTATACGGCAGCGTGGCGCTGCTCTATTTCATCCTCTGTTTTCCGCTCTCGCTGTGGAGCCGGTATCTCGAAAAACAAGTAATGCGTGGAGCTGATAACCATGACCGAAATTAACCACACCGAGGCCGGGTTTGCGGTCGTTGATATCACCGGTTTGCACAAACGCTTTGGCGACAATGAGGTGCTGAAGGGCATTGATCTGAAGATCAAACGCAAAGAAGTGGTGTGCATTTTGGGCAAAAGCGGCTCGGGCAAAAGCACCCTGCTGCGCTGCATTAACGGGCTGGAGAGCTTTCACCAGGGCACGTTAACCGTCGACGGCCAGGCCTTGCGCCATGACGACCCGGCCGCCATGCGCGAGCTGCGCCAAAACGTCGGCATGATTTTCCAGAGCTTCAACCTGTTCCCGCATCTCACCGTGGGTCGCAACATCATGCTGGCCCCGACGCTGGTCAAAAAACTGCAAAAAGAGTCGGCGGAGCGCGCCGCGCGAACACTGCTGGCCCGCGTCGGTCTGGAGGAAAAATTTGATATGTGGCCCGCCAGCCTCTCCGGGGGCCAGCAGCAGCGCGTGGCGATTGCCCGTGCGCTGGCGATGAACCCGGAGGTACTACTGTGTGACGAAATCACCTCGGCGCTCGATCCCGAGCTGGTGGGCGAAGTGCTACAAGTGATTGAAACCCTCGCCGAAGAGGGCATGACCATCATCATGGTGACTCATGAAATGAACTTTGCGCGCAAAGTCAGCGATCGCATCGTCTTTATGCATCAGGGGAAAGTCCACGAAGTGGGCACCCCTGCCCAAATTTTCAACGCACCTCAGACGCCGGAGCTTAAGCAGTTCCTTGCCTAACTTCAGCAGCAGCGTTACGCAATTTTACGGGGCATTCCCCCACCTTGAGTCCAACACCTTAATTCAGTAAACCAGGAGAAAAGCATCATGGCACATACCCGTATTCGCCCGTTTAACACCAAAGTCACCTACCCTGAACAGAATCTGGATAATGATTTATGTCAGGCCGTGGTCGCCGGAAATATGGTGTTTTTGCGCGGTCAGATTGGTCAAGACCTCGATACCCGCGAATCGGTCGGCAAGGGCGACGTCGCGGCACAAACCGAACAAGCGATGTACAACATTAACATGCTGTTAGAAGAGTCGGGCAGCAAGCTGGAAGACATCTGCAAAATCACCGTGTACCTTACCGATGTACGTTACCGCGAGACGGTTTACAACATCATGGGTCGCTGGTTGAAAGGGGTGTTCCCGGTCTCTACCGGCCTGATGATCACCTCGCTGGCGCGCCCAGAGTGGTGGGTTGAGATTGACGTTATCGCTGTAAAATCATAAGGAAAGCGTGATGCAGACCGTAATAGATATCCTGTCTAAATTGGTGAGTTTTAACACCATTAGCCTGCAGTCTAATCTGGCGATGATTGACTATATCGACACCTATCTGGCCGATTATGGCATTGCGGCTCGCCGGGTTTATAGCGAAGACGGTCTGCGTGCCAACCTTTACGCCACCATTGGCAATCCTCATCGTGGGGGGATCTGCTTTTCGGGTCACTCCGATGTGGTTCCCGTTGAAGGCCAGCCCTGGTCGCAAGACCCCTTTGTGCTGACGGCCCGCGATGGCCGCCTCTATGGTCGCGGCAGCGCCGACATGAAAGGCTACTTGGCCTGCGTGCTGGCGCTGGTGCCCGAATTTATTGAAGCCACGCGCCATCCGGACGCCGCGCCGGTACACATTGCGGTCAGCTACGATGAAGAGATCGGCTGCGTCGGCGTACGCGGCCTGCTGGATGAGTTATCGCGCGACGCCGTGCGCCCGAGTGGTTGCATCGTCGGTGAGCCGACCCTGATGAAAGTCGCCACGGCGCATAAAGGCAAAAGCGCGTGGCGCTGCGCGGTGCACGGGCAGGCAGCCCACTCCTCTCAGCCCGATTTGGGGGTGAATGCGATTGAAATTGCCGCCGAACTGGTGACTTTTTTGCGCCAGCAGGGCAAAGGCTGGCAGCAGGAGGCGGGCGACGCGCGCTACGATCCGCCGTGGTCCACGGTGCAAGTCGGCACCATTAAAGGCGGAACCGCCGTCAACGTGGTGCCGGACCACTGCGAATTCGACTTTGAAATTCGCGCCCTGCCCGGCTCTCCCCACCAGCAGCTGCCCCAAACCTTGCAGCAGTGGGCGAGCCAACAGTTGATCCCCGATATGCGCCGCGTCAGCCCGGACACGGATATCCGCCTGTCGCAGCAAGTCGCCTATCCGGGACTGCAAGACGATGAGTCGATGGACGCCCTCAAGCAGCAATGCGCCAGCGCGCTGCCCCAGCACGACTTCGAATCCGTGGCTTTTGGCACCGAAGCCGGGTTGTTCCAGCAGGCTGGCATCACTACCGTGATTTGCGGCCCCGGCTCCATTACTCAGGCGCACAAGGCCGACGAATACATTGAGCTAACTCAGCTGGAACTCTGCCTGACCTTTTTACGCAAGATGGTTAGTGGCGGCAGCCTGTAACCCCGCTTTCAGCTGCTCTTTGTTGAGCGGCACGCAATAGACTGGCGTTCCGGCTTCGAAACGCCAACCTTCCGCCAACCCACCGGCGTCCACCACGTCAAAACCGAACTCGTCGAGCAGCGCCGTAACAATGACCTTGCCCTGCGCATCATCACCGGCAATCGGCAAAGCGCGGCGTTCGGCAGCGGAAGCAGGCAGACCGTCACTCAGCAAATCATCCATTCTGATGGCGTTAAAGGCTTTGATCACCCGCGACTCGGGCAAATGCTTTGCCAACATTTCGCTGGTGGTGGTCTGGTGCTGGTCAAGTGCAGGGATGCGCCCATCGCGATCCGGATAGTAGTTGTTGGCATCAATCACCACTTTGCCCACCAGCGGCGCGGCGGGCACGCTGCGATAGGCCTCTAATGGAATGGCGATCACCACCACGTCGCCGAACTCGGCCGCCTGCTGCGGGGTTCCTGCCTCGCACTGGGTGGTGCGGGTTAAGGTAAATAATGTTTTGGGATCCCGCGAATTGCTCAACATCACCTGATGTCCCGCCGCTAAGGCCAGCTTGCTGATAGCCCGACCCACAAACCCTGCCCCAATAATGCCTATCTTCATGTTCTTCTCTCCAAGGTTGATGACAGAGTGAGCATGATTGATATAGATTCGAAGATAAATGGCCGTTTAAATTGATAACTAACAACCCAGAGTGGTGAATCATGGACAGACTGACCAGCATGAGCGTGTTTGTGAAATCAGCCGATTTAGGCTCTTTCGCCGCGACGGCGGACGCGCTGGACATGTCGCCGCAGATGGTGGCGAAGCACATCGCCGCGTTGGAGGCGCAGCTCGGCATTACATTGCTCAACCGCACCACCCGCCGCCAGCAGCTGACCGACGTGGGCCGCGCCTACTATGAACGCTGCAAGCGCGTGCTGTCCGAGGTGGAAGCCGCAGACTCGCTGGCGCTGGATATGCAAACTCATCCGAAAGGCATTTTGAAAGTCAGCGCGCCCATCACCTTCGGCGCTTTTACCATGCCCGCCTTTGTCACCCGTTTTCTGGCCCAGCACCCGGACATGCAGATAGACCTCTCCCTTGACGATCGCTACGTGGATCCTTTGGAAGAAGGCATTGAAGTAATTATTCGGCTGGGAGATTTGGTGGATTCGTCGCTGATTGCCCGCCGGCTCAGGCCTTACAGGCTCATCGCCTGCGCCTCGCCGGACTATCTGGCAAAGCGCGGCACGCCGGAAACGCTGGACGATTTGGCTCATCACGACTGCCTGCACTATGGCTCTTCCCCTGCCTCGCAGCCCTGCCGCTGGCTGTTTAGCCGCGACGGGAAAACGCAGGAAGTACATATCGAAGGGCGTTTTCACTGCAATAATTGGAATGCCTTACTGCACGCGGCGATCAGCGGCTTTGGCATTACGCTCGGCCCGGAAATCGTGCTGGAGAGTGAAGTCAAAGCAGGCCGACTGGTTCAGGTGTTAACCCAGTACCAAGGCCCGGCCCGCCCGATGCATATCGTCTATCCGCCCACTCGCCGACCAACGGCCAAACTCCGCAGCTTTGTGGATGCCATGGTGGCGGAGTTCGGCAATGAGTAAGCAAGACGCAGGGCTTTTCGCTTAAAACAGTTACTCTTTGTCGACTTGCAGGGACTCGCCAATGGCATAGAAGTTGCCGCCAGCGATGTAGTGCAAACTGCGGAAGTCCGGATCGGAGCTACCAAACGCCCAGTGGCCGTTTTTGAATACCCGCGTGTCGGCCCATGCGCCAATCACTTCGCCAATAAACAGGTCGTGGGCCTGCTGGTTGTGCGGCTCATTGATTAACCGGCACGATAACCACGCCGAGCAACCTTCAACAAAGGGGCCGTCGTGGCCTTCAATGCTGAACAGCTGCACGCCGGTTTTTACCAATTTATCCGGCTCGGTAAACAGGCTGCTGCGGCCTAAATCATAAGTCAGTTGCAACTGAGCCACGGTAGGAACCTGCAACACAAAGGTGCCGCTCTTTTCGATCAGCTCACGGGTTTTAGTGATTTTATCCAGCACCACCATCACTTTTGACGGGGTGAAGTCCAGCGCGCACGACCAGGCGGCGGTCATCACGTTATCCACCCCGCCGTGGCTGCCAGACACCAACACCGTCGGTCCATGATTGAGTAAGCGGTATGATTTTTCTAATTCTACTGGCGCAATAAATTCGTTCATCTAGGTCCCTTGGCGGCTATTTGCAGTTCGTTCGGCGGCATAACAATAGCAAAAGTCAGTAGCGGAGAAGAACAGATGAGTGAGAGAAAAGTTAAATTGCGGTGCGGCGTCCACAGAGGCAACTCATGGCTGGACTGATAAGAAAAAATGAAGGAATTTTGCAACAGAAATGAAAAAGCCCCAGCGATATTTGCCGGGGCTTTTATGGTACTACAGTGTTAGTAATTAACATTAATCAACTTATAACTTAATACTACTTCAAATGATGTACATAGCTTCACAGGATATATTGGTCACTCTTGTACTGCCGTCCTCCTATAATAAAATGGAATAAAGCATCAATCCTGTGTCATTTACCGGTTTCTCTGTTCGAAATAGAGGATCCGATAAGTACATCGCCCACGCGATATATACTCTTTGATGCGTTGCCTTACTTTCATCGCGACATTCTCGATCTCATACTTTCGTACCCAAATCGCGAACATTACTTTTAACAACAAGGCCTTACATCATCGCGCATTCCCATGCGTGCGATTGTACAAATTAACTACGTGGCTTGAAATCTTCATCACTCGAATTGGTTTTCATTCCTCTCCGCAGTGAATCTCCCATACAACAGTATTTCGTGGCCCGTATCGCACTCTGCTTTATAGAGTATTTAAAACTCTCTATATAACGATGAAGGAGGGGTAAGAAATACTTGTTACTTCAAACTTCGCTTCACCGTTGAGTCCTAATTTACTCGTTCTTAGCGGGGTGTCAACACTGTATTTAAGAACATGTTTTTATTCTCAGTCATACCCAATATTTTGATGAAATTTTTGATATTTCCCACCTTTTCAATCAAGTCATCAATAGGTTGAAAAAGCGGCTGTGGTAATTGGTCACAATTAAACCAGTGCCAGCCTTCGCACTTCTCTGGCTCGGTGTTAATCGGCTCGCCCTGCTCAGGTTTGGATTGCGCAACACAAAACAGCGTCACATAGTGTTTTTGCTCGAGAGTGAAAATATCGTTAACCCAAGGGCCGGGATGCACTACCTCGAGTTGCAAGCCTGTTTCTTCTAAAGCTTCTCTCCGGGCGCACAGTTCTGGCGTTTCGCCAAACTCTAAATGGCCGCCGGGAGCAGACCAAAAACCGGCACCGTGACTACCTTTTCGGCGGCCCAGCAACAATTTCCCCTCACGGAAAATCAGTACGCCGACGCCGATTCTGGGCATTAAACTCATCATTTATCTCCGT
The DNA here is from genome assembly GCF_052375995.1 of Ewingella sp. AOP9-I1-14. Taxonomy (NCBI): domain Bacteria; kingdom Pseudomonadati; phylum Pseudomonadota; class Gammaproteobacteria; order Enterobacterales; family Yersiniaceae; genus Ewingella; species Ewingella sp. AOP9-I1-14. The sequence continues at coordinate 184,617 of NZ_JBQSVA010000007.1, read as the reverse complement.
TAACTTCGCTTTGCTGGTCGCCATTTTTTCACCTCCAACATAGTTCTCAGCGAGGGGTTTGCCAATCAGGCCCGCCGCTTTCACCAAAAATAACGTCTGAGTTGCAACGTTGCGCACAAGTCGGCTAAGATACAGAACATATACGATTCATATATAAACCATATATTGCGAGAATCCCGATGGGCATTATCAAAATCTCAGAAATGATGCATGAGAACCTGCGTATCGCCAGCATGGCCTTTACCCGTTCAATGAATGCTCAGGCCGAGCATTGGATGAAAGTCGGCATGCTGATGGAGATGCATCCAGACCTTTCTCACCGTGATATCTGCCAGCTATTGGTAAAAGCCAGCACGGAATCGAACGAGCAGTTCGATGGCATAAAGACACTACTTAATGATGGCGTGACAACAAGGAAGAGCACCAATGAGCAATAATTCGTTTATAAAATCTCCTGAAGGCATCGCCAAGGCGCGCGCCGCCGGGCATCTGGCCGCGCGCGTGCTGCAAATGATTGAACCCCATGTTCAGCCCGGCGTCACCACCGACTATCTGGATGCCCTGTGTCATGACTTTATCGTCAACGAGCTGGGCGCGATCCCGGCCAACATTGGTTATCAGGGCTATACCAAAACCACCTGCATTTCGGTGAATCACGTGATTTGCCACGGTATTCCTTCAGATAAAGTGTTGAAAAAGGGCGATATCGTCAACGTGGACGTGGCGCTGATCAAAGACGGTTGGTATGGCGACACCAGCCGGATGTTCTACGCCGGTGAACCTTCGATCCTCGCCCGCCGCTTGGTGGATACCACGCTCGAAGCCATGCACGCCGGTATTGACGTCGTCCGGCCGGGCGCGACGCTGGGTGACGTTGGTTTTGCGATTGCCGCCGTTGCCAGACGTGAAGGATTTAGCGTGGTGGAAGAGTATTGTGGCCACGGCATCGGGCAGGGCTACCATGAAGACCCGCAGGTGCTGCACTACGGCCAGAAAGGCCAAGGCCTGGTGCTGAAAGAAGGCATGCTGTTCACCATCGAGCCGATGATCAACGCCGGCCAGCGCTACTCAAAATTGTTAAAAGACGGATGGACCGTAGTGACTAAAGACCACTCCCTCTCGGCGCAGTGGGAACACATGGTGCTGGTCACTAAAGACGGGCATGAGATCCTAACTCCATGGCCATAAAAATTAAGGCCCATTGATTTGGGCCTTTCTTGACCTATTTTGTCCTTTTTTGTATTTTAAGGACATGCATACATTCCTGATCATTGTCCCCGAAGGGGGCATGCTGTTCGAACCGACCGGCATCGCCGACATCCTGATGCAAGCTAATCGCTTGAGGCCCAAGGATTCTCCTCATCCGCCCTATCAGGTCGAAATTGCCACCACCCAGTCGCATCGCGTCATTCACGGCATGTCGGGTTTGAATCTGTTGGCCGACCATCGGCTGGCAGATCTTGACCCCGCATTGCCGCGCGACACCGTAATGATCACCGGCAAAGGCTCGACTCCTGAAGAATCCGCACTGGTCGCCAACTGGATCAGCCGCGCCGCGCCTCATGCCAAAAGAGTGGTATCGATTTGCGGCGGCGCGCTGCTGCTGGCAGAGGCGGGCCTGCTCGACGGACGTCGCGCCACCACCCACTGGCGGCAGCTGGATAACCTGCAAAATAGCTATCCCAAAGTGCTGGTCGAGAAAGGGCCGATTTATCTGCAAGACGGCAATGTCTGGACCTCGGCGGGCGTCAGCTCGGGCTTTGATCTCACACTGGCACTGGTGGAAGATGACCACAGCTTCACCCTGGCGCGCGACGTCGCACAGGATCTGGTGATGTTCCTGCGTCGTCCCGGCGGGCAGTCGCAGTTCAGCCGTTTCCTGCTCAGCCAGTCCAATACCCCCGGCCCTATCCGCGACCTGCAAAGCTGGATCCTGCAAAATCTTTCCGGCGACCTGTCGGTGGAAAAACTGGCCGAGCGCGTCGCCATGAGTCCGCGCAACTTTACCCGCGTCTTCACCCGAGAAACCGGCAGCAGCCCGGCGAAATACGTCGAGGAAGTGCGTCTTGACGTGGCCCGTCAGCACCTAGAGCAAAGCTCAGACAAAATAGAACAGATCGCCGCCATAACCGGATTTGGCAATAGCCTGAACCTGCGCCGGGTATTCGAACGCAATCTGCAACTCACGCCGTCTGATTACCGCGAACGCTTCTACGCGCGTAACATGGCTTAAATTGATTCTTATTTGTCATTTACGCCAACTTGCCAAAGCACTATTTTGAAACCAGACAACTCACCAAGGAGTACATCATGGTCAAAGTAGGCATTAACGGTTTTGGTCGTATTGGTAGAAACGTTCTGCGCGCCGCGCTCGGCCGCAGCGATTTTCAAGTCGTGGCCATCAACGACCTGACCGACAGCAAAACCCTCGCGCACCTTCTTAAATATGACTCACTGCAGGGCACCCTCGCGGCCGATGTCGAAGCTTCCGAAGGCCAGCTGAAAGTGAATGGCAACGCGATCCGCGTTTTCTCTGAGCGCGATCCGGGTGCAATACCATGGAGCAGCGTTGGCGTCGAACTGGTCATTGAATCCACCGGCTTCTTCACCGAAAAAGCCAAAGCCCAAGTGCACATCACCAAAGGCGGCGCCAAGCGCGTGATCCTCTCCGCGCCGGGCAAAGACGATGACATCACCGTGGTAATGGGCGTTAACCATGAAAAATATGACCCGGCGCAGCACAAAATTGTCAGCAACGGCAGCTGCACTACCAACGGTCTGGCCCCGGCGGCGCAGGTCCTGCATCAAAGCTTCGGCATTGAGCACGGCCTGATGAACACCACTCATGCCTACACCAACAGTCAGGCACTGCATGACCAGCCGGAGAAAGACCTGCGCGGCGCACGTGCGGCGGCGCTGTCGATTGTTCCTTACTCCAGCGGCGCGGCCAAAGCCTTGGGTAAAGTCATTCCTGAGCTGGACGGACGCCTGACCGGCTACTCACTGCGCGTGCCGGTGCCAGTGGTTTCCATCGTTGACCTGACCGTGACGCTAAAACGCGATGTAACTGCTGAAGAAGTGAATAACGCCTTCCGCAAAGCCGCAGAATCCGGGCCACTGAAAGGGATTTTGGGCTACAGCGATGAGCCGCTGGTGTCGAGCGATTATCAGGGTGATGCGCGTTCGTCGATTATCGACGGGCTGTCCACGCTGGTGATTGGCGGCAATCTGGTGAAGATCCTCGCGTGGTATGACAACGAATGGGCCTTCTCAAACCGTCTGGTGGATTTAGCCGTGCTGATGGACCAGCGAGGTTTGTAATCCAGCGTGAAGAACAGTTCTGGCCCGCCATTGTGCGGGCCTTTTGCTAACTGTAAAACCATCCATTTTTAGCGATCTTCTTGGCCGCAATTACGTCTCACCAGTTCCCGTAGGGGTAGGTTTTGCCTTTGATAAAATCTGGCGTCTCACCGTAATATTTGTAGCCATTTGGATGCTTGGTAATGCCTTTACAGATATCTAGCTGCTCGCCGGAGAGTGTTTTTATAGATGAAGGTGTAACGCGGTAATTGGGATAATTACCCACATCTTGCAGCCAGACCGTCACTTTTCCTTCAGGTGCCAAACCTATAATCATGGTGTCGTAATAGACCTCTGTTCCACGCCGATTTTTATGATCCGCAGGGGTGATCATTTTTTCCCAAACAGATTGTGGGAAGCTTATCGATGTTTCATATACCTTCATATCGATAACTGAGTCCCAGCAAAACACCATAGCTTTAGGCGGATGCTTGGCTTTATTCCATGTCACCGACGAACGACGAATATGCTGACTCCATTTACCTACACTGTCTGGGTTATCCTGAGTTCCATCGAGCGTGTTGAATTGATAAACAATATCGTCGGTATCAAGAATGGACGCGAAAGTCACTAGCGAGGGCAATGCCTTTGGGGTAACAAAACTAAATCTCCACTCGCCGTACGGCAGCGAGAACGGGTTGGAGGCATCAGGACGAGTATTACCAGCAGTAGCTTGGCAACCTACTAATGTCAAAGCCAATAAACTTGCGGCCAGACGTGTTATTTCCATATTTTCTTCCCTTCCATATCATAGACCGTCCTGCGCCACTGTTCATCTGGCCGGTTGGTAAAAGTCACTATTTTCGCGGGTTTAACAGCACCAATAGGTAGACCTTGCTCATCTTTAATTACGCTATTCCAGTTAGCGGAACAGTGGAGATACTTTTTAGCAAATACTTTGAGTTCCGGAGATACAAAAACATATTTAGTGTCACCACTGCGTACAGCTCTACCAAGGCGAAGCGCTTTTTCACTAAGATAATTCAGCTCTTCCGGTAAGGCGAAATCGGGCACGCTTTCATCAATTGGATCAAATTTCACCCCCGCCTCTTGTGCAGCATCCAGCATCACTCGCAGAGATACTTTTGACCAGTCATTGTAGGTAGTTCGGTCGAGAATCAGCGCCGCGGCGCTTCGTTTTTGCAATCTACCGTAATGGTCAGCAGGCATCCTGTCGTCATGCCAAGTTTTAACGTCGATTTCGACATTCTGGCAAATTGAATTAATGGCCGGAAACTGATTCATCTCTTTGAGCTGTTGAACTGTTTGCTGATAAACCCTTGTATGAGTATCGTCAGTTGAGAAGGGAACAGTTTCAAACTGCGGTCGAGTCAGAAAATAGGCTTCATGTTCCACCGGATTATAACCCCCTCCTATATCGGAATGGGCTCCGGGTAACTCCACTTCTGGCCATGCGGGTTTCACACTGTTGAGGGCGAAGTTAAATCGGCACTCGTGCTGGGCAGTAATGTGGAAGACTTTTTCTGCTACACCGGGGCGCAGTGCAATATTCACATCGCCTGTATCCGCTGTATGAGGGTTAAAACCATTTTCGGGCGTGCCGATGGCGGCTACGGTATCAAAAATGCCAATAAACCGGGTTTTACCTCCCGGAGTGCCGCTGAATTCAACATTGCCTAATCCCGCTTTTATTGCGGCAATAACTTGAGGGTCTTGAGAGAACACGCGATTGGCAAAATGCCGAGCGGCAGCTGCACCACGGCTAAAACCAAAGATATCGAATTGCAGCTCTTTGATAATACTGTTACTTGCTTCTTGGGCACTGTCTAAATAACGGTTAATCGCATCAACAATTTGAATAATTGCCTTATCTGTTTTTTTAATTACCCCAGTATCACCCCCACCGGTGCCCATGCCATAAGAATTATCACCAAGCCCCGTTTCTGTACCGATCCCTTCGATATAGATAGTCTCTTGTCCAAACCCTTCGTTAATAGGTAGATCCAATTTATATAGGGTTCTCAACCAGTGCACATTAGTGTAATACCCAAGATGGCTACCAGCCGAGATACCACTTAGCCCATGCGTAATTTTGACACACTGCTGTACTGAGGATATCGCATCGGCACTGCTCATCTCATAATGCTCGGCATTACATGCCTTGAGGCGCGCGTCGGTATTATTGGCATTATTCCCCGTACCATCAAAGAATACGCCGAGGGTGAGGGTAATTTCGCGTTTCGGTTTCTTTGCCGCCTGCCCGCGCTGCTCCGGCTCTGTGCTTGAGCTTTTTGCCGCCGTTTCTTCACCGATGAATTCATAGGTGTCATTCACCATTGATGGAATGAATTCTGCATTGCACGGGCAGCTACTTCTACTGTGCAGCGTACCGGCAAATTTGCGGCCGTTAATGGTGTCATGGGGAATGTGCCCCACAATGATGTAAGTGCCGGGGTGCTTGCCGCAGCTAACCCTATCCTCTTCCCTTGCCACCGCTCTGCCAAACAGCGTGTGGGTAAAATCCCCCTCCAGAATGATACCGCCACAGGTAGTTTCGTCCTCGACGACCAGATAATAACCTATTGTCATTAGCGCATCCTCCAAGGCGGAGTGAAGCTTGAAACAAGGTTTTTTGCCGCCGAATTGGGGTCGTTGAGCCGCAGGCTATGAGAAAGAGGCTGATAAATTGAAGGGCCAGATTGAACGATTTTCAGCCAATGTGCAGGCGTGCTCCTGCTGTGACGCAGCGTATCCATATTAATTTCCTTTTTTATATGGTTATTCCGCGCTCATTTTACCCATGGCTAGCGTTTCGCCAAAGGTTACTTTTCATTATTGAGTTACAGGGGTTTCCCCACTAAGATTTCCTGTCAGCGCGCCGCAATATCTGGCCCGGCGGCAAGAAGCTGGCGGGTGGGAGGATGACATAGCGCCGCGTCGATTAAGCAAGATGAAGGCCAGAGAATATATCCTATATTCTCTGGCTGGAATGTCGGCAAACTCTGGACTTAGGCTGGTTTAAGATAAGCTAGAACTAACCCTTTTTGCTCGATTTTACTTAAACCAGCACACCCAAACTCGCGGCGTCAAAGTCGTGCAGTTGGTCCTGATTGCCGTTGCGGATTTTGCTGACCCAGTGCGGGTCGCTGAGCAGCGCGCGGCCGACGGCGATTAAGTCGAACTCGTCGCGTTCCAGGCGTTGTAGCAGGTTGTCGAGGCTGGCGGGCTGCGCGCCTTCGCCAGTGAAGGAGCCCATAAAGTCATTCGACAGGCCGACCGAGCCGACGCTGATGGTCGCAGCGCCTGTCAATTTCTTGGCCCAACCAGCGAAGTTCAGACCGGACTCCCCATCAATCTCAGGGAACTCTGGCTCCCAGAATCGGCGCTGCGAGCAGTGCAATATATCCACGCCCGCCTCGACCAGCGGCAGCAGCCAGTCGGTCATTTCATCAGGGGTAGTCGTCAGGCGGAAGGAATAGTCCTGCTGCTTCCACTGGCTGACGCGCAGGATCAGCGGGAAGTCTGGCCCTACGGCCTCGCGCATGGCTTTCACCACCTCGGCGGCGAAGCGAGAACGCTGTTTTAGCGTCGCGCCGCCGAAGCTGTCGGTGCGCAGGTTGGTCGCCGCCCAGAAGAATTGGTCGATGAGATAGCCGTGCGCGCCGTGGATTTCGGCGACGTCAAAACCTAAGCGTTTGGCGTCTGCGGCGGCCTTAGCGAAAGCAGCGATGGTATCGGCAATCGCCTCTTCGCTCATGATCTCTCCGCGCGGCTGGCCCGGCCCAATCAGCCCTGAAGGGCTTTCTACCGGCGCGTCGGGTACCCATTCGGTCATAAAGCTGGCAACGGAGCCGGTATGCCACAGCTGCGGCCCCATCTTGCCTCCGGCGGCGTGAACCTCGTCAATCACCTTTTTCCAGCCTGCCAGCGCCTCTTCGCCGTGGAAGAAAGGGATATTGGCATCATTGCGCGACGCCGGGCGGTCAATCACCGTCCCTTCGGACAGAATTAATCCGACATCCGCCGCCGCGCGGCGCTGATAGTAAGCCGCCACGTTATCGCCCGGCACGCCGTTGGGCGAGAAAGAGCGGGTCATCGGCGCCATCACAATACGGTTTTTTAACGTCAGATTTTTTAACTGGAAAGGCTGAAATAGGGCATCTACATTCGCTTGGCTCATGATTGAATTCTCTCTATGTGGTTAGCAAAGCTGAGGGTATATTATGTATACCTAGTGTCAATCAGGCACCAAAACGCTACCAGGTATCGTTAAGGAAACCACTGTGTCGATTCAAAAAGCCCCCAGTGCAACCAAGGATTGCCCGCACCGACTGCTGTTGGACCAGATTGCGGATAAATGGTCCGTGCTGATCCTCAGCGCCCTGTGCGAGCAGCCGTTACGATTTAATACAATTAAGCGCCAGTTAGATGGCATTACTCAGAAGGCGCTGACGCAAAGCCTGCGCAGACTTCAGCGCAACGGGATTGTGGATCGCAAGGTGATCACCGCCTCGCCTATCGCGGTGGAATACCACATCACCCCCTTGGGACGCACATTGAAAGAGCCGTTCGGCGCGCTCTTCAACTGGACGATCAGCTATCTGCCCGAGGTGGAAAAAGCCCGGCAGAAATTCGATTTAAATGCCGAAGAAGAGTAAAAATGCCACTTTATCAGCCCTATTCATTGGCTGTATTTGTTCGATTTATGCAACAAATCGTCAACCAGATGAGGGTTTATCTCGCATTTTGAATCTAATAAAGTGCGCATATGACGGATGACGAGAGAAAGGCGCGATGCAAGACTTTAAATTACTGTATATTTTTGACCCACTTTGCGGCTGGTGTTACGCCAGCGCGCCGGCATTAGCCAGCCTCGCGGCGGCCTTTCCACAGCAGTTAGAGTTGATGCCAAGCGGCCTGTTCTCAGATACCGGGGCGCGAGAGATGTCACCGTCATTGGCCACCCATGCGTGGACCAACGATCAGCGCATTGAGTCACTGACGGGTCAGGTATTTAGCGAAAAATACTTTAATCAGATCCTGATGAGCACGGATAGGCGTTTTGATTCTCAGGCGATGAACCGCGCGCTGACGGCCATTCGCCAGCTCGACGCCACATTAGAAACACAAGTTTTGCATCACTTACAGCACGAGCGTTATGTGAACGGGCAAGACACTTCGGCTCCCCAAGTGGTTGCCAACATTGCCGCGCAGCACGTGCAGGCGGCGGGTTATGAGCTAGATGCCAGCGACTTTGCCCTGCGTCTGGCTCACGACGAAGCGCTGGCTGAACAAACTCATCGGCGAACCCAGACCACCCAGGCGCTGATGGATAAATTGGCAGTCAGAGGCGTACCGCTGTTGCTGGTGCAGGCGGGCGATCGTTATGAGCAGATCAGCGGCAAACCCCTTTATGTTGACCCGCAGGCGCTGGTCGCGGCCATCAATGAGAAAGTGAGAACCGCCGCCCGTTAATTAGGCCGATTTCGCCGGGTACTGCTCGTCAGTGACTTTCTCCAGCCACTCGACCGGGCTGCCGTTAAGTGATTCAGCAATGGCGATGTGCGTCATTGCTGTCTCACTGGTTGCGCCGTGCCAGTGTTTCACCCCTTCAGGTATCCAGACAATATCCCCCGGATGTATCTCTTCCACCTCGTGACCCCATTTTTGAACCCAGCCACGGCCTTGGGTGACAATCAGCGTCTGGCCTAAGGGATGGGTATGCCACGCGGTGCGTGCGCCGGGTTCAAAAGTCACCGTCGCCCCGCCAACCCGCGCCGGTTCGGTCGCCTGAAAAGGGGCGTCAATCCGCACTTTGCCGGTGAAATAGTCTGCCGGACCGGCCTTCGATGGCTGTGAACCGTTGCGTAAGATCTTCATGCTTTGCTCCTGAAAAGTATCTGCTAAAAAAGGCCGTGCTGCCATTAATCAACGTTACAGAGATTCATTGCCCGCGACTAGGCCGCAAATCAGCAAACGGCTATGAGCCTAATTCATCAATATCGCACAGGCCGTTGGCGCGGATTAATGAGGAAAACTCATAAGCTCATACCGATTATGGCAACTAATCAAATAATCACTCCACCTCTACACTGCTGTTATCCCCCCTAAGGAGTGAGCACAGTGAAAACACGTAAACTAGGTAATAGCCAACTTGAAGTTTCATCCATTGGCCTTGGCTGCATGGGATTAAGCTACGGCTATGGCCCGGCCACTGAAAAAAATCACGCTATTGCCCTTATTCGCTCAGCCTTCGAGCAAGGCGTGACGCTGTTTGATACGGCGGAGGCCTATGGCCCCTACATTAATGAACAACTGTTGGGAGAAGCCGTCGCGCCGTTTCGCCATAAAGTTGCTATCGCCACTAAGTTTGGGTTTGAGTTTGACGGCAAAGGCGGGCAAAGCGGCATGAACAGCCGCCCTGAGCATATTCGGGCCGTGGCCGAGGCGGCGTTAAAACGGTTGAATACCGATGTTATCGACCTCTTTTACCAGCACCGCGTCGACCCGCAGGTGCCGATTGAAGAGGTCGCCGGAACGGTAAAAGAGCTCATTCAGGAAGGTAAGGTGAAGCATTTTGGCCTGTCCGAAGCCAGCGCGCAGACCATTCGCCGTGCTCACGCCGTTCAACCAGTGGCCGCGTTGCAAAGTGAGTATTCGCTATGGTGGCGCGAACCGGAGGCGGAAATCTTGCCAACTCTGGAAGAGCTGGGCATTGGCTTTATTCCCTTCAGCCCGCTGGGCAAGGGCTTCCTGACGGGTGCAATAAATCAGGACACCACCTTCGATAGCAGCGATTTTCGCAATATTGTGCCGCGCTTTTCTGTAGAAGCGCGCAAGGCCAATCAGGCGCTGGTGGCTCTGCTCGAGCAAATCGCTCAACAAAAAGGGGCAACGCCGGCGCAAATCGCCCTGTCGTGGCTACTGGCGCAAAAGCCGTGGATTGTCCCTATTCCGGGGACCACCAAGCTCTCTCGTCTGCACGAGAATTTAGCCAGCGCGGACATTGAACTGACTCAGGAAGAGCTGGGTAATATTGAGAAAGTGCTGGCAAGCGTGACGGTAGAAGGGGCGCGTTACCCTGAGCATTTGCAGAAACGCGTCGGCAATTAAGCCGATTGCTATCATCAGAGGGAGAGTGCCGCAGCGGGCGCTTTCCCTGCTGCTTTAGGCTTTATAACGCAGCGCGTCCACCAGCAGCGCGAAGGCCGAGGTGTGCTGCCGACGGCTCGGGTAGTAGAGATAATAGCCGGGAAACTCCGGGCACCAGTCCTGCAAAAACTCCACCAGCTCACCGCTTTTCAGCTCTTCTCGCACATTGTCTTCCGGCACTAGCGCCATGCCAAATCCTGCTAGCACCGCCTTCTTGATTTGCGCATTGGAATTGAGGATCAGCTGCCCATCAACCCTGACGCGCAGCGGCCGCCCTGCTTTTTCAAACTCCCAGGCGTAAATCCCGCCCAGCGTGGGCAGGCGCAAATTGATGCAGCTATGCTGCTGCAGATCATGGGGCGTCAGTGGCGCAGTTTTCCCAGCGATATAAGATGGCGTGGCGACCACCGCCATGCGGAAATCTGGCCCAATGCGCACGGCAATCATATCTTTGGCGACCTGCTCGCCAAGGCGAATTCCGGCGTCAAAGCGATCGCTGACAATGTCCCGCAGGCCATAATCGATGGTAACTTCCACCTTGATGTCCGGGTAATCCGGCAGAAATTTTTCCAGCTTCGGCCACAGCACAGTATTCGCCGCGTGTTCTGCCGCCGTGATGCGAATAGTGCCGGCGGGCTTATCTTTTAGCTCGGTGATAGCCGTCAGCTCGTCTTCGATTTCCGCAAGGCGCGGCGCGACTCTCTCTAAAAGCTGCTGGCCCGCCTCGGTGGGCGCAACGCTGCGCGTGGTGCGAGTGAGCAGGCGAACGCCCAAGCGCTCTTCCAAACCGCGAATAGCATGACTCAGGGCCGATTGCGAAACGCCCAACTTTGCCGCAGCGCGGGTGAAGCTCTGCTCTTTAGCCACCACGGAAAACGCAATCAGGTCGTTAATATTTGCTCGCAGCATTAATGATTTCTCTTCATAAATTCATTTTAATTATACGTGCTGGAGAAATGCCTGCCCAGCGCGTATCTTTTAGAGTGAAATCAAGCACTCCCCCAGCTAATCAAATGAGGCAACCTGCGTAGATGAATAATCCCGTTTCGCTGATCGGTCAGAAAATCCGCCTTCGCCCCCTGACAGAACAAGATACCGATGCCCTGATGCTTGCCGCCTCTGACGGTGAATTGTGGAATATGCAATTGACCCATATTCCGTCGCCAGACACTGTCGCGCAGTACATCAATACCGCGATAACCGGTCGCAATGCGGGCACGGTGCTGCCGTTCGTGATTGAAGAGATTGCCAGCGGTAAGCCGATAGGCTCGACCCGCCTGTGGAAGATTGATCCTCAAAATCGCAAGTTGGAAATCGGCCACACCTGGCTGTCGGCCTCGTGGCAGCGAACCTACGCCAATACCGAGGCCAAACTGCTGCTGCTCACCCACGCCTTCGAGGAGATGAACTGCGTGCGGGTGCAGTTCACCACCGATGAGCTGAATGAGAAGTCGCGCAATGCCATTTTGCGCTTAGGTGCTAAGCAGGAAGGGATTGTGCGCCACGAGCGCATTATGCCAAACGACCGTAAACGTAACTCGGTGCGATTTAGCATTATTGATGAGGAATGGCCTGAGGTGCGCAGCAATCTGCACAGCAAATTGCAGAGTTTTGGCGCGGTTGGCGGATGAATCTGCTCGGCTTCGCGCTGGCGATCCTGCCGGTGGCTCTCTCGCCGGGGGCCAGTTTTACCTTAGCGATGAACAACGCTGTTCAACAGGGAATGCGCGGCACCGGGCGAATTATTCTTGGCACGCTGCTGGGGATCTACACCCACGCCCTGTTGGCCGGACTTGGCATCACGCGACTTATCGTGGCTTATCCTGCTTTGATGAATGCCATCAAAATTGCTGGCACGGCATATCTTCTCTATTTGGGAATTCGGCTGATCCGCAGTGGCCTGAACGCCAAGGATTTGGCTTTCACCTCCGGCAGCCGTGCAACCGGCATCAAAGAGGCCTATTTAGCCAACGTGCTGAATATTAAAGCCATAATGCTGTATCTCACCGTGGTGCCCGCCTTCGCGGGCGGTGGCGCAACCCCGTGGAGTTATCTGGTGTTGGCGTCGATTCACGTCGCGGTGATGGCCCTGTGGTTACTCTTCGCCGGACAGATGCTGATTCGCTCCGCAGCCAAAATCAGCACCCGTAAACTGAAGAAAGTGATCGACATCGGCGGCGGCACGTTATTGCTGATTTTTACGATTTGGCCTTATTTGTCTCTTTAGTTCCTAACCCACTCATTCCCCATAAAACCCTTCACGCGCCTTGCGAAAATCAGCGGCATTTTCAATTACCCAGCCCCAGAGCGGCATCATGTTGAGCAGTATGCCTTTGCCAAGTTCGGTGAGCTGGTAATCGACTCTGGGATGGGGGATTTTCTGCTGATGGTCATAGCGGCTGATCAGCCCGTCGCGCTCTAGCTGGCGCAGGGTTCGGGTCAGCATGCGCTGGGTCACGCCGGGTAAGGCTTTCGCCAGCTCGGCGTGTCGAAGGGTGCCGCGCACGCCAAGGGTATAAACCACGCCCAGCGACCAGCGGTTTCCCGCATGGCTGAGCACCTCTCTTTTCAGCGTGTCGTCTTCATCGCTTAATGCATCGCAAATCGCGGAAAACTCAATAATTTGCTGCTCGTCTAGCTTCATCACGCCCTCCAGTATCATCTGTGTGCCTAATTGCTAGCCCTGTTTGACCTAGGCAGGATAGGCGCAACTAGAGGAGAAAAGTATGGAAAATACTATGATGCGTCAACCACATAACATTTTAATTCTGGGCGCAGGCGAGCTGGGCATGGCGATGCTGGCAGGTTTTATCAAGCAGCGCGAAAGCCATCCCGAGCTTCAACTGACCGTGCTGCTTCGTCTCGCCTCACTGGCAGAAAATGCCTCTGCTGGGCAGAAGCGTAGAGTACAGCAGTTCGCCGAATGGGGTGTCGCCACCCTCGCCGCCGATTTCAGCACTCAGTCGGAAGATGAACTGGCGCAGATTTTCGCGTCTTATGACGCCATTGTTAACTGTAGCGGCTTTGTCGGCGGCGCGGGAACCCAGTTGAAAATCAGCCGCGCCGTGTTACAGGCAGAGGTCGCACGCTATTTTCCGTGGCAGTTTGGCGTAGATTACGACCAGATTGGCGTTGGCAGCGGGCAGCCGGTGTGGGACGAGCAGTTGGCGGTCCGCGAGCTTTTGCGCCAGCAGCAGAGGACCGAGTGGGTGATTGTCTCGACCGGCATGTTCACCAGTTTTCTGTTCGAGGAGAGTTTTGGTCTGGTGGATATCCCCGGCGGTAAAGTTCGCGCGCTGGGCGATGCCAGCTTCGCACTGACCCTGACCACGCCGGAGGATATCGGCCTGCTGACGGCGGCAATCTTCTTCCACCAGCCGGCCCTGGCTAATCAGGTGGTGTATATTGCCGGTGACACCGTCACGTATCGCCAAATCGCTGAGATACTGAGCGAGCATTATGGTAGGGAGTTTGTGCTGCACGTGGAGGATATTGCCAGCTTGCGAGCCAAAACGCAGGCGTCGCCAGAAGACGTGTCGGCGGCTTACAGTCTGGCCTTCGCTCGAGCCGACGGGGTGTCGTGGGACAAGTCGCAGACTTTCAACGCACGCCATGGCATTGCGGTGACCGATGTCAAAGGCTGGTTGGCGGAGAATAAGCCCTCCGCCTGATTCAGTAGTCAATAACCTCCCCGCCGTTCAGGGGGAGGTTTTTTGCTGTTAAGAGCAGTGCAGGCTGGTGATCACGCCCTTCTCATTAGCCATGATATTCAAACGCTCAGGGTTGAAGTCCATGGTTACCGCCGTGCCCGGTGTGATGAGGCGCATAGGTTTGGCGAAGCGCATGCCGTCCAGCGTAGAGGAAGGTTTGCCGATTAAATATTTAAAAGATGCCGCGTTACAGGTGTCCGGCTGTTGTACAGCGTCCTCCTGCTTTGCGGTTTCCGCGTGGTTTTGACAGGCAGTCAGTGCGAAAGTAGCCAGAGAAGCGACGAGCAATAGTTTGATTTTCATTATAAAAGACTCAAGGTTTGAAAAAATAAATTCACCCAATGAATTTAGACATACACATTGGCGCAGTCCATAGGAAAATCTATGAAAAGTTCTGGTGAAATGCCGTATCACTGAACTAGTTCACAATGTACATTTGGTGAGTTATGCACTATATTGCGGCGCTTAACGCGATATTCCACCGGCGAATTGCCGTGGAAATAACATTTTATAGCGCTCTGTTTTTGCATAAGGAACCGCACCATGGCGACGCAGTCCGTCGACACTTCCTCCCGTTCTGTGATGGGTGGCGCAATGATTATTGGCGGCACCATCATTGGCGCAGGCATGTTTTCTCTTCCCGTCGTGATGTCCGGTGCCTGGTTTTTCTGGTCAGTGGCCGCGCTGGTTTTCACCTGGTTCTGCATGCTGCACTCGGGTTTGATGATCCTTGAAGCCAACCTGAATTACCCCATCGGCTCCAGTTTCAATACCGTGACCAAAGACCTGCTGGGCAACGCGTGGAATCGCATCAACGGCATCACCATCGCCTTCGTGCTGTACATTCTGACCTACGCCTATATCTCGGCCAGCGGCTCGGTGATCCAGCACACCCTGCGCGAAATGTCCGTCAGCTTCTCCCCGCGTCTGGGCGGCCTGCTCGCCGCGCTGGCAGTGGCCTTTATTGTCTGGCTGAGTACTCGCGCGGTAAGCCGCATGACGGCCATCGTGCTGGGTGCCAAAATCATCGCCTTCTTCCTGACCTTTGGCAGTTTGCTGTGGCACGTCAAGCCAGTGAACCTGCTCAATAGTGTGGAAGTAAACCCGAGCTACATGCCTTACCTTTTAGCCACGCTGCCGTTCTGTCTGGCGTCGTTTGGCTATCACGGCAATGTGCCGAGCCTGATGAAGTACTACGGTAAGGACCCGAAAACCATCCAGAGGTGCGTGCTGCTCGGCACCCTGATGGCGCTGGGTCTGTACGTGATTTGGATGCTTGGCACCATGGGCAATATCCCCCGCCCTGAGTTTATCGGCATCGCCGAGCGCGGCGGCAATATTGACGTGTTGGTGCAGTCGCTGAGCCAAGTGCTGAACAGCGCCGGGCTGGATTTACTGCTGACCATCTTCTCCAACTTCGCCGTGGCCTGTTCCTTCCTTGGGGTGACGCTGGGGCTGTTTGACTATTTGGCCGACCTGTTCAAGTTTGATGACAGCAAAACCGGACGCTTCAAAACTGCGCTTATCACCTTCGTCCCGCCAATCATTGGCGGCGTGATCTACCCTGACGGCTTTATCTACGCCATAGGATTCGCCGGTTTAGCGGCAACCGTCTGGGCGGTGATTGTCCCGGCGCTGATGGCTCGCGCCTCGCGCCTGCGTTTTGGCAGCCCGCGTTATCGCGTCTGGGGTGGCAAGGCGATGATTGCTTTAGTGCTGCTGTTTGGCGTGCTCAACGCCACGGTGCATATTCTCTCCAGCCTCAACTGGCTGCCGATATATCGCTAAAAAGCGGTCTGCTGTCGGCAATAAAAAACCGCCTTTATCGGCGGTTTTTTATTGCTAAATGCTTAACCACGGCAGCCTTATAGCCAGCGTTTAAACCACGCGGTTTGCTCGGCGACTACCGGCGTGAAGTGCTCGCCAGAGTAGAAGTCGTAGTGCTTCGCGCCTTGCTCTACGTAGAGCTTTTTCTCGGCGGTGGTCAGCGCGTGGTACAGGTCGATTCCCTGCTCCGGCGGGTTAACCTTGTCCTGCTCGGCAACCATCACCAGCACCGGACAGGTAACTTTGGCGGCGTGAACGGCGGGTTTGTAGCGCAGGGTTTCGCGCACGGTGAGGAATGGGATCTTGATATCCATCGCTGGATACTGGGTTTTATTCTCTTCGAAGAAGGCTTTGGACTCGTCGTCGCTCAGCACTTTAGTGATGGAAACCATCATCTCTTTGCCGGTGGCCAACTTCTTATCATTCATTTTTTCCAGCGTGGCGATAAAGCCCGCCTTATCTTCCGGCGACATCGCGCCGGTCACCACGTTTTCACCGTCGGCGAAGCCCAGCTGGCTCACCACGGCTTTCACGCGCTCACCCGCCTGCGCGGCAGCAGCCATCACGTGACAGCCGCCGAAGCTGGTGCCCCACAGGCCAATGCGCTGGCTGTCGATGATACTTTCATCTTGCAGCGTGCCGAGTACGGTGAGGATATCCGCGATCTGCATTTCAGGCACTAAACGGCCTTTCTCGCCGCCGCTGGCACCAAAGCCGCGATAGTCGAAGGTGACGGCGGCAAAGCCCGCGTCAACAAAGGCTTTCACGAATGCAGGCAAGAGGATTTCCTGAATACCGCAAAAGCCGTGGCAAAGAAGAATGGCGGGTACATTTTCACCGGTTTGGGGTGCATGAAGCGTAACAGCGATGTCGTCTGCGGTTTTATATTTTGAAATTTTCACCTGAACTACCTTATTGGTACGAAAGGAGCCCGTTGTATATCAACAAAATTAGCTTGGAAACAAGAGGCTAATTCTGACTTGATTACTACAGAATATTTCATCAACCGCCCAACCCTGCCGATTAACCGGCAAACACCCCACGTCCTTCCAGACAATCATCAATCACCTGCAACACGGCTTCCTCGCTATTCAAACCCGCGCGAAATTTGGCGTGAGTAAACACCGCAGGCTGGCCGTTTTGCATCGCGAAGCCATAACCGGCGGTTTTCAGCATTTCTAAATCATTGCCGCCGTCGCCGAAGGCCATCACTTCCGCATCTTCCACGCCATAAATCGCCTGGATCTTCTTCAAACCGTTGGCCTTGTGGTTGCCCGGAATAATCAAATCCACCGAGTCGTGGCCGCTGGAAACCGGAGTGACGATGTCGCCCAGAGCTTGCTGCACCTCTTTCATCAACTGCGGCAAATGGTCTTGCGACATTTCCAAGGCGAATTTGAAAATCACGTCGTCAATCTGTCCATAATCGCTGATGCGGTTCAGGCGGAAGTAGTAACGGTTCATCTTCTTGAAGAAGGCATCGCCAAAGGAATTGAGCATGTACGCGCCGTTTTTGCCGCACACCACCACCTGCAGATAATCAATTTGGCTGATGAACGCCAGCACCCGCTTTATCTGCTCTTGCGGCATTTGCCCGCAATAAATCTGCTGCTGTTTGTCCACCACGTAGGCACCGTTTTCGGCGACATAGGCGATATCTTTGTCCAGCTCATCGAAGAAGGTTTTTAACTGGTAATACTGGTTGCCGCTGGCGACCACAAACTTGATCCCCCTGCTCTGCAACTCGGCGTACTGCTGGGCAAAGCGCGGGCGATTGTAGTCGCCATGTTCATTCAAAAAGGTCCCGTCCATATCGACGGCGATAAGCTTAACTGCCATGTTAACTCCCCAAGTTTGTGAAAAAAAAGCCAGTACCCTCGTACTGGCTGGCACCATGCCACTCAGAAAAAATCAGTATTTCAGTTTATAAGCCCCAAGGCTGATGACGATAAACAGTGCCGCCATCATGGCGAAAGCCGCGGTCAGGCTGGAAAGATGGGCCACGAAGCCGATAAAGGCTGGTCCGGCTAACACGCCGAGATAGCCCAGCGTAGCAACCATTGCGACCGACATATTGACCGGCATCACCTTCTCTTGCCCGGCCAGCGTGATAAGCACTGGTACAATGTTAGCGACGCCAATCCCTACCAGCGCGAAGCCAATCAGCGCGTTACTCCAGCCCGGCGCGAGCACCACCAGCAGGTAGCCCGCAATGCCCAGCAGTGCGCCAAACACCAGCACCTTTTTGCGGCCCAGCTTCTTCACCACCGCGTCGCCGGTTAAACGCATAATCGACATGGTGATAGCGAAAATGGCGTAGCCCCAGCCCGCGTGTTCCAGCGCCAGCGCGCGGTCCTGAGTCAGAAACACTCCGCCCCAGTCGAGCACCGCGCCTTCGCCCATAAAGCAGATCATCGCCATCAGCGCCATCAGGATCAGGCGGAAGTTAGGTCGCGCCTTGCGCCCCGGTTCATGAGAGGCGTCTTCGTTGCCGCCGGTGGGCAACAGTCGGTTAAAGAACAAGGCGGTGATAAGCACCACCAGCGCCACGGCGTAGCCGGTGCTGTGTAACGGCGGCAGCCCGGCACTGAGCAATAGCGCGCCGCCGCCCGCCCCGGCAATGCCGCCGACGCTGTACAAACAGTGGAAACCCGACATCAGAGGTTTGTCGGACGCTTGCTCAATCAGCGTGCCCTGCACGTTCATTGCCACGTCGGTTAAGCCGATGCCCATGCCGAAGATAAACAGCGACAGCGCCAGCAAGCGGATGTCGCTCAGAACCGCCAGCGGCGGCAGCATCAGGCAAAACAGCGCAATGCCAATCACAATCATCGAACGGCAGCCAAAACGGCCAATCAGTCGCCCGGAGCCGAACATCGCCAGCAGGGAACCACTGCCCAAACAGAGCAGCAGCAGGCCGAGATCTCCCGCCTCCGCTTGCGTGCGCACTTGGGCATAAGGCACCAGCGCGGCCCACAGGCCCATCGCCAAACCGGTAACAAAGAAGATAGCCCGCGTCGCCAGACGATTAACGGGAGAGTCAGTAATGGAAGTCGCAATTTGCAGTGACATCAAGCGTTACTCACGTGTATTCAGAGGGAAAATAGGGCGCGAAAAAGAAATCACCACCACTTATTAAAAGTCTTTTAATAAGTGGTTAATCTACAGGTGATGCAGAAATAAAGTCAACTAGCGGAAAGGTAAAGAAGTGAAATTAGTCAGCGAAGATGCGCTGCCGCTGAAAGTTCGCCAGCGTCAGTTCGGCAATGCCGGTTAGGTAATCTGACTGAATCGATTGGCGATACACCAGCTGGGGCATGTGCTGTGGAGGGATAGTTAGCAGGCATTGGCGGCCGACTTCAGTAATCACCTCGGGAGAGATTTGCGCGCCGGAAATCGCAATCGTTGCGGGGTTAATCACCGCCACCAGCGACCTGACCAGATTGACCATTTTGGTGATAATCGGCACGTCATTGCCCTGCGGCACCGGCAAGAATGAAACTTCTCCGGCAAAGTGGCTGGCACCCTGCAACACCTGTCCATTAATCACCACCCCGCAGCCGGTACAGTGCTGCTCAGGTTGCAGAATATAGGCCAGCGGCGCTTGCTCATGCGGGCAACTGTTGCGGTAAAAGCCCCAGGCGCTGTAGTTCATGTCATTTGCCGCCTCGACAAAAATGCCGAACTGCTGGCGCAGCTGCTCGGTCAGCTTCACCCCTTCGAACAGCGGAATATCGCAGGCTAATACTTCGCCTTGGGAGACGACGCCGGGCAGGCCAATGCCCATCGCGCGGATCGCCGGGTGGCGGCCAATCGCCTCGCTAATGGTGTCAGTGAACTGCGCCAATGTGAGGAATTCAAAGTGCTTATCCCACTGCTCCAGCACCTCGCCCAAAGCCGAGCAAACCGACACCACGATGCGGCTCTGCTCGGTCGTGCCTTCGACGTACAGGCTGAGCAATGAGAAGAAGCTTGGGTCACAGGCGAAACGCTGGGCCGGACGCCCGCCGCTGGAAACGTCCTGCGCCAGCGCCATCACCTCTCCCGTCAGGCAGAGTTCATTGAGCACCGTGCCACAGGTGGCAATGCTCAACCCGGTGTGCGCCGCCAACTCGGCCTTGGTCGCTGACGTCAGCGCTTTTAAGGCATTAATCACCAGCACCACGTTGTGCTTTTTGATTTCGCGAGTTGTGCGGGTAACTGGGGTATTCATAACGCCTCATAGACTGGGAGTGAGCAGGATAGAAGTTAATTCATTGAGCCGAAAGGGATTACACCACGCGCCACACGCCGTTCTTGGTGGGGCCAACGCGGGTCAACAGCCCCTTTTCTTGCAGGACTCTAACATTACGTTCGACGGTACGGCGACTTTTCTACCGACATTTGTACCGACATTTCACGCGGGTGGCTGATAACCCGCCATGTAGAACCGCCGGTATCCCTAATCCAAAAAGCGCTGAGCGTGGTCAGCATCGAGTTTCTGTACTGCATCGTAACGGCCAAACAGCCGGTAACGGTTGATAGCAATGCGGTTGTAACACATGTCGCGGAAGGATTGCGGGAAAATGCGCAATATTCCCATCCAGCGCCAGGGCGCGGGTAAACCACTCATGGCGCGGAAAATTGCCTCAGAGCGCAGGAACACTTCCCCCTTATCAATCAACACGATGGTGTTGATCTTGTCGGCTGGCAGCCCGGACCAGACAAACAGCGCTTTGCCCTTTTCCGACTGCACCGGCACCATGCGCACCGTATGGTGTCGGTCATGGCGAATCAGGAAATTGACCCAGCCGATGCACAATTTGCAGGTGCCGTCGAAAATCACTATCCGGTCACCGGGCTGAATATAAGGGGGATTGCCGCGCATACTGTGCTCCAGTAAGTCTGTCAGCCGCGACCAAAAATGGCGATCACCGCGTCCAGATGTTCTTTCATCGCCTTTTTCGCGGCGCGAGTATCGCGCGCTTCAAGGGCAGTCAGAATAGCCAGGTGCTCGACTTCCGAACGATGCGGCATATCCTGCGGCGTATAGTGCAACTGTAGCCCGCGGAACATGGTGCCATAACGATGTCCGAGCAGATGAGCAATGATAAAAGCATAGGCCGGGTTTCCGCTAGCCTGTGCGATGCGAATATGAAACAAACGGTCACCGGGATGGGTCGCTGAACCTTGGCGATTATCGCGGCAGTTCTGCTCATATGCCTGCCTGATACCCGCCAACTCCTCATCAGACGCGTATCTTGCCGCCAGCGCGGCTGTTTCAGGTTCGATCAATCTTCTGGTCTGTAACAGCGAGAACGGCGGCAGCTCGGCGGTGAAATCCAGCTCAATATTCAGCTCATCGTCGACATCCGCCCACTGGTTGCGCCCTGCCTGAGCCATCACCGGTTCTTGGGTAGGTTGCTGCACAGTTGCTGGCTGTTCGCGGACGATCACGCCATTTCCCACCTTAACGTCCACCAGTCCGATCACTTCTAAAGCAATCAGAGCTTCACGCACCGAAGCGCGGCTGACCTGTAACTGGCTGGCCAGTTCGCGCTCGGCGGGCAGGCGGCTGCCGGGTGGAAATTCTTTCTTGTCGATTAAGGTTTTCAGTTGATCAGCTATCTGCCTGTAAATACGAGGATTTTCTAATTTTTTTATCGGCATCGGACACCTGAAGTCATTTTAAATTAAGTGATTCAGCTAACATTTATGGGACAAAAATCTTGCTGAATTGTTTTATGCATGTAAAAAACTAGTTAAATGAAAAGGCGTTTTAAGTTGCACTCTGGCTGGTATTTTAGCAAAAAGATAGCAAAAAGAGCCTGACTTGACCCGTTTTTTTCGCTTTCAATGGCCTGACCATTAGACCTAAATTCACCACATCGTCTTCGGAGAAATCATGGATCTGACCGGGAAAAAAGTGCTGATCACCGCAGCGGGACAAGGTATTGGCTTCACCACCGCCAACCTTTTTGCCAAGCAGGGGGCGCAGGTTTTCGCCACCGACATCAATATCGACCAGCTTCACGGCATCAATGGGATTCAGCCACACCTCCTCGACGTGACCAACCCACAGGCTATCAGCCAGATTGCCGAGAAAATCGGGCCGGTGGACGTGCTGTTCAACTGCGCGGGCGTGGTACACAGCGGCGACATTCTCAGCTGCACCGAGCGCGATTGGCAGTTCGCGTTGGATCTCAACGTCAGCGCCATGTTCCACATGATCCGCGCCTTCCTGCCTGCCATGCTCGAGCGCCAAACCGGCTCAATCATCAACATGTCTTCCGTGGCCTCAAGCATCAAGGGCGTGCCAAACCGTTTCGCCTACAGCGCCACCAAGGCCGCGGTGATTGGCCTGACGCGCTCGGTCGCCGCCGACTACGTCACGCAGGGCATTCGCTGTAACGCTATCTGCCCTGGAACCGTCGAATCCCCTTCTCTGCGCCAGCGCATTGCCGCTCAGGCCGAAGCCGAAGGGCGCAGCGAGGAAGAAGTTTACAAAGCCTTTGTGGCGCGCCAGCCAATTGGCCGCATCGGCAAAACCGAAGAAATCGCCCAACTGGCGCTGTATCTGGCCTCAGACGCCAGCTCCTACACCACTGGCACAGTGCAAATCATTGATGGCGGCTGGAGCAACTGATCTTCGCGCCTTGGTAACACATTCAATTAGAGGGATTTTGGCATGAAATTATTACGCTACGGCCCGGCAGGCAAAGAGCGCCCGGCCATTCTGGACAACAACGGCAAGATCCGCGATTTATCGGCTCAGGTGAGCGACATCGGCGGCGACGCCCTGTTGCCCGCTTCACTCAATAAGTTGCGCCATCTGGACATCAACAGCCTGCCCTTGGTTGACGGCAATCCGCGGCTCGGCGCCTGCATTGGCAGCGTCGGCAAGTTCATCTGTATTGGCCTTAACTACGCCGACCACGCGGCAGAAACCGGCGCTGAGATCCCCAAAGAGCCGGTGATTTTCAACAAGTGGACCAGCTCGATTGTTGGGCCAAACGACGATGTAGAAATCCCCCGCGACTCGGTAAAAACCGACTGGGAAGTGGAGCTGGGCGTGGTGATTGGTAAAGGCGGCCGCTACATCAGCGAGGCCGACGCCCTGTCCCACGTGGCGGGCTATTGCGTAATTAACGATGTCTCAGAGCGTGAATTCCAAATCGAGCGCGGCGGCACCTGGGACAAAGGTAAAGGCTGCGACACCTTTGGCCCTATTGGCCCATGGCTGGTGACCGCCGACGAGATCCCCGATCCGCACCAGCTTAACCTTTGGCTGGAAGTGGACGGAAAGCGATATCAGAACGGCAACACTCGCACCATGATTTTCAAAGTGCCGGAAATCGTCAGTTACCTCAGCCGTTTCATGAGCTTACAGCCGGGCGACATTATCTCTACCGGCACCCCGCCGGGCGTCGGGTTAGGGCAAAAGCCACCGGTCTACCTGAAAGCCGGACAAGTGATGCATCTGGGGATTGAAGGCCTCGGCGAGCAGCGCCAGAAAACGGTGCAAGCGTAAATTTTAAGGAGTTGTCACTCATGACCACCATCACGGCATTACGTGTTGAAGATATTCGCTTCCCGACTTCGCTGGCACTCGACGGCTCGGACGCCATGAATCCGGACCCGGACTACTCGGCGGCTTATGTCATTTTAGAAACAGATAATCCGTCGCTGTCAGGACACGGCCTGACCTTTACTATCGGGCGCGGCAATGAGATCTGCTGCGCTGCCATTAACGCGTTGCAGCATTTGGTGATTGGCCGCGATCTGGCTGCCATTACTGCCAATATGGGTGCTTTCTGGCGGGAATTCACCAGTGACAGCCAACTGCGCTGGATTGGGCCGGACAAGGGTGCGATTCATCTGGCGACCGGCGCGGTGGTCAACGCGGTGTGGGATCTGTGGAGCAAAGCCGAAGGCAAACCGCTGTGGAAATTGGTGGCCGACATGTCGCCTGAGGAGCTGGTGCGCTGCATCGACTTCCGCTACATCACCGACTGCATCACGCCGCAGGAGGCCCTAACGCTGCTGCAACAGCGCGCCGACAACAAGGCGCAGCGCGTCGAGAAGCTGCTGGCCGAAGGCTACCCGTGCTACACCACGTCGGCAGGCTGGCTGGGCTATCCCGACGACAAGCTGCGCCGCCTGTGCCAAGAAGCGGTGGACGCCGGTTTTGATTATTTGAAGCTGAAAGTCGGCCGCGATTTAGAAGACGACATTCGCCGCGTGCGCATCGCCCGTGAAGTGATCGGCCCAGACCGCAAGCTGATGATTGACGCCAATCAGGTGTGGGAAACCAACGACGCCATTCCGTGGGTCAACGCGCTGGCCTTCGCCAAGCCGTGGTTTATCGAAGAACCCACCAGTCCGGATGACATCGAGGGACATCGCAAAATTCGCCAAGGCGTGGCTCCGGTGAAAGTCGCCACCGGCGAAATGTGTCAGAACCGCATCATGTTTAAACAGTTCATTATGCGCGAAGCCATCGACGTGGTGCAGATTGACGCCTGCCGCATGGGCGGCGTCAACGAGGTGCTGGCGGTGATGCTGATGGCCGCCAAGTACAACCTGCCGGTATGCCCACACGCGGGCGGCGTCGGACTGTGCGAATACGTGCAGCATTTATCGATGATCGACTATCTCTGCATCGCCGGTACCCACGAAGGCCGGGTGATTGAGTACGTTGATCACCTGCACGAGCACTTTGTCCACCCTTGCGACATCAGGGGCGCGGCCTATATGCCGCCGCAAGCGCCGGGCTTCTCTATCGAGATGCATCAGGCGTCTATCGACCAATATCGCCACCACGCCTGATGGCATAGCTTTAGGAGCAGACGCGATGAGCCAGCCGAAAATCGATGTCCACCAGCACTTTTGGCGCTACACGCCGCGAGATTATCGCTGGATAAGCGACGACATGGCGGAGCTGAAGCAGGATTTATTGCCTGAGCAGCTGGCATCGGCGTTACAACGTCACGATATTCATGGTTCTGTGGTGGTTCAAGCCTGTTCAAGCCTCGAGGAAACGCGCTGGCTGCTGGAGGTTGCCGAGCACGCGGCTTTCGTGAAAGGCGTGGTTGGGTGGGTGGACGTGGCTTCGCCAGAGCTTGGAGTACAGCTCGAACAGCTGGCCCATCCGCTGCTGCGCGGCATTCGCCATCAGGTGCAGGACGAAGCCGACCCGGCGGCGTGGCTGCGCGACGGCGCGGTGAATCGCGGGATTCGCCAGCTGCAACAGCACGGCTATGTGTATGAGCTGCTGGTGACCCATCGCCATCTGCACGAAGGCGCGCAATTCGCGGCGCGCCATGACCAGCACCCAGTGATTCTGGACCATTTCGGTAAGCCTGATCTCAGCCGAGGCGTGGGCCACTGGGCGCAACAGATAGCGCCCTTTGCCAAGCTGGAGCACGTCAGCTGTAAGCTCTCCGGCCTGTTAACCGAGCCGCGCCCGGCGGGCATGACGGCCAACGACCTACTGCCCTATTTTGAGGTGGCGCTGGACGCCTTCGGCCCCGAGCGCCTGCTGTTTGGCTCCGACTGGCCGGTCTGCCTGCTCGCGGGGAGCTACGAAGATGCGCTAACCCTGTGCCAACGGGCCACCGCCGCGCTAAGTCGTGACCAGCAGGACGCCATTTTCGGTGGTAACGCTTACCGCCTGTACAACCTGCAAAACGCATTTTTGGAGTAACCATGAACCTGCATCTCGACAACAAAGTGGTGATCGTCACCGGCGGTGGCTCCGGCATTGGGGCCGCCATTTCGCTGACTCTGGCCGAAGAAGGGGCCATTCCGGTGATCATCAGCAATACCGAACCGGCCAACGAGCTGATGCACCAGCTGCAACAGCTTCAGCCGCGGGCAGGCTTTGTACTCACCGAGCTGCGCGACGAAGCTAGCTGCACGAAGGCGGTAAAAGAGGTGTTGACCCGCTATGGCAGCATCGACGGCCTGGTGAACAACGCCGGAGCCAATGACAGCGTGGGGCTAGAAGCCGGGCGCGAAGCCTTTGTGCGCTCGCTGGAGCAGAACCTGATCCACTACTACCTGATGGCCCACCTCAGCCTTGAGGCGCTGCGCGCCAGTCGCGGAGCCATCGTCAATATCAGCTCCAAAACGGCGCTGACCGGGCAAGGCAACACCAGCGGTTATGCCTCTGCCAAGGGCGGGGTGCTGGGGCTGACCCGCGAATGGGCGGCCGCGCTGCTCAAAGACGGCATTCGCGTCAACGCGGTGATCCCCGCCGAGGTGATGACTCCGCTGTATGAGCGCTGGATTAAAAGCTTTGATAAACCTGAAGAAAAGCTGAGCCAAATTACGTCGCATATCCCCCTCGGCCAGCGCATGACCACGCCGCAGGAAATCGCCAATACCGTGGTGTTCCTGCTCTCGTCCCGCGCCTCGCACACCACCGGCCAGTGGCTGTCGGTCGACGGCGGCTACACCCACCTTGATCGGGCGCTGACATGAGCCGCCGCTTCTGTCAGGCCCTGGATCTGGTCGATGACCCCCAGCTAATTGCCGAATATCAGCAGCACCATCAGCGCATCTGGCCGGAGATCGCCGAACATCTGCGCCAGCACGGCATTGTAGAGATGGAGATTTACCAGCTGGGCAACCGGCTATTTATGGTGATGGACACCACGGATGACTTCGACGGCGAGCAGTTCGCCCTTCGCAGTCAGGAGAACCCAAAAATCTGCGAATGGGAACAGCTGATGTGGAAGTATCAGCGCCCCACGCCATGGACGCCCGCAGGTGAAAAGTGGGTCGAGCTGAAGCGAATTTTTGCGCTTTCAGACCAGCCCTAGCTCGTAACCTAAGAGATTGTTTTTCAAGTTATCTGACATAAAAAACCAGCCCCGTGCTGAAACAAACCCTGCAACCAGATATCAAGGAATTAACCATGCTCGCCAATAAAACCGAAAACCCTGCTTATGCAGGGCAAAAAGCGGCCTCCGGATTCCGGCTGGCCTTTATGCTGGTCACCACGCTGTTCTTCCTCTGGGGCTTGTCCTACGGCCTGCTCGACGTGCTGAATAAGCATTTTCAGGAAGTGCTGCACGTCAATAAAGCCCAGTCCGGTCTGCTACAGGCGGCTTACTTCGGCGCTTACTTCGTCATCGCCCTGCCCGCCGGTTTCTTTATGGACAGATATGGCTACAAGGCGGGCATCTTAGTGGGTCTGTGCCTCTATGCCCTCGGCGCGCTGCTGTTTGTGCCTGCCGCCGGTGCCAGCAGTTTCACCATGTTCCTGCTGGCGCTGTTCGTGATCGCATTAGGCCTGGGCTGTCTGGAAACCGCCGCCAACCCTTATGCCACCGTGCTGGGTGAGCCTGCGGGGGCCGAACGCCGCCTGAATTTAGCGCAATCCTTTAATGGCTTGGGCCAGTTCGTTGGGCCAATCATCGGCGGTTCGCTGTTCTTTAGTGCCACCCAAGGCCCGGCGTCGGAAAGCCTCGATTCGGTAAAAATAACCTATGTCGCCATCGCCGTACTGGTGCTGCTGATTGCCCTGCTGTTTGGCCGCACCAAGCTGCCGGATATTCGCGAGAGTGGCTCTGCATCTGAGCAGGCCAGAGGCGTGGAAAAAGGTCTGTGGCAGCACGGCCACTTCACCGGCGGCGTAATTGCACAGTTCTTCTACGTGGCGGCACAGGTTGGCGTCGGCGCGTTCTTCATCAACTACACCACCGAGCACTGGCACACGCTGTCGAACCAGAATGCCTCTTATCTGCTGTCTATCGGTCTGGTGAGCTTCATGATCGGCCGCTTCTTCAGCACCTGGCTGATGGGCTTTGTGCGCCCGGCCACCCTGCTGGTGATTTACGCCATCATTAATATTGTGCTGTGCGGCATCGTGGTGGCGGGGATTGATAATGTCTCGGTGATCGCGCTGGTGGCGGTGTTCTTCTTTATGTCGATCATGTTCCCAACCATCTTCGCCATGGGCGTCAAGGACATGGGTAAGCAGACCAAACGCGCCAGCTCGGTGATGATCATGGCGATTGTCGGCGGGGCAATCATGCCTTACCTAATGGGCGCGGTCGCTGACCATTACGACACGGCGGTCTCCTATCTCCTGCCGCTGGCTTGTTTTGCCGTGGTGCTGGTCTATGGTTTACGTCAGAGAGCGCGTTAAGCGCATCGGCTTGCCGGGAAAACCAAAGGAATGCTGAACCATTATGATTATTTCTGCTTCAACTGACTATCGGGCGGCCGCGCAGCGCAGGCTGCCGCCCTTCCTGTTCCACTATATTGATGGTGGTGCCTACA
Organism: Ewingella sp. AOP9-I1-14; assembly: GCF_052375995.1. Taxonomy (NCBI): domain Bacteria; kingdom Pseudomonadati; phylum Pseudomonadota; class Gammaproteobacteria; order Enterobacterales; family Yersiniaceae; genus Ewingella; species Ewingella sp. AOP9-I1-14. The sequence continues at coordinate 156,337 of NZ_JBQSVA010000007.1, read as the reverse complement.
ACGAGCATACGTTACGCCGTAACACCGCCGACCTAGCGGACATCGCGCTACGCCAGCGCATCCTTAACAATATGTCGGAACTGAGCACCGCTACCACGCTGTTCGGCGAGCAGTTGGCGATGCCGGTGATCCTCGCCCCGGTGGGGTTAACCGGCATGTACGCCCGGCGTGGGGAAGTGCAGGCCGCGCGCGCCGCCGCCAAGAAAGGCATCCCTTTCACTCTCTCCACCGTGTCAGTTTGCCCGATTGAGGAAGTGGCACCGGCCATCGATCGCCCGATGTGGTTCCAGCTGTATGTGTTGAAGGACCGTGGATTCATGCGCAATGCGCTGGAGCGCGCGCAGGCGGCGGGGGTCAAAACGCTGGTGTTCACCGTCGATATGCCGGTGCCGGGGGCGCGCTACCGTGACGCCCATTCCGGCATGAGTGGCCCCAACGCCGCCGCACGCCGCATTCTGCAAGCCGTGACGCACCCGCAGTGGGCGTGGGATGTCGGCCTGAACGGCAAGCCGCACGACTTGGGCAATGTCTCGGCGTATCGCGGCAAACCCACCACCCTTGAGGACTATATCGGCTGGTTAGGCGCCAACTTCGACCCGTCGATTTCATGGAAGGATTTGGAGTGGATCCGCGAATTTTGGAAAGGGCCAATGATCATCAAAGGCATTCTTGACCCAGAAGACGCAAAAGACGCGGTGAGATTTGGCGCAGACGGCATCATCGTATCTAACCACGGCGGCCGCCAGCTGGACGGCGTGCTCTCCACCACTCGCGCCCTGCCTGCCATCGCCGACGCGGTCAAAGGGGATATCACGATTTTGGCCGACTCCGGTATCCGCACGGGTCTGGACGTGGTGCGCATGATTGCCCTCGGTGCCGACAGCGTGCTGCTGGGCCGCGCTTTCGTCTACGCCCTCGCCGCCGCGGGCGAAGCCGGGGTGATAAACTTATTGGAATTGATCGAAAAAGAGATGCGCGTCGCCATGACCCTGACCGGCGCGAAGACCATCGCCGATATCAGTAGAGATTCTTTGGTAGCGGGGAGTTTTGGTTAACCTATTCAGACAAAGTGATTATCGCCACTCGTCACGACTCTGGTTTTCAAAGGCAACGCTTTCGACCGACTGGTTTGCCCAGAGTCCAAAAGTTGAGTCATTCTGAATCAGGCCGCTGGTGCGCGCCAATGCAGTGATGGCATTTCGAATAACCTTATCTCGGGGAACCTGTAACAAGGTTCCCAGCTCATCTAACCGTTGAAGTTCCTCTTCTGATAGATCAATCACTAAGCGAGCCATAGCAACTTCCTCCTAAGTCCTTTTGACAAGCTTAGCGCTTTTACTCTCATTATTGCCAGACCGAAAATGACTGTTTTAGCACCAACAAAAACGCCCGCAATAAGCGGGCGTGATGCAGAGCGGGATCTCGGGTTACTTGGTTAAGGCAACAATACCCAAGGTCACGGCGGCGACGGCGGCAACACCACCGGCGACAGCGCCTGCGGTATCCCAGTTGTCCTGCGTGGTGCCTTTCATACAGGTATTGGTGTGAACCAAGCGGCCTTCGGAGTCGTACATCGGCGGGCACGGAGAGTTGGTGGCGCAGCCCGCCAGTAAGGTTGCCAATAGCCCAGCGATAATGAATTTTTTCATGGTATTCCCTTCATGGTGTCACCCTCTGCAATGGCAGGCTGGGTGATTATCGCGCGACTGTACCACTAATCTGTCGCGCGCCATTATCGGGGAATATTTGCAAATTATTTGGAATGTAAAGTTTCAGCAATCAACCGCGAGAACTCTGCGCCAAGTGCTAAGAAAGCGTAAGCGGCGGCAGTTCGAGGTTCTCGCGGAAGGTATCGCCGAGGTAATCTTCGTCAAGCAGATGGCGTTTTCGCAACTCGGGCAGCAGGCCGTTGAGCAGCAAATCTTCCTGATCGGGCTGGCCCAAGCCGTGGAGTGAAATCACATCCAGCACGCCCGCGTGATAGCGTTTTTCAATGGCATCGGCCAGCTTTTCCGGCGTCCCGGCGTTGAACCAGTGGCCGGTTTCCTGCGCCTGAATAATCAACTCACGCACGGTTAACCCCTGCTGGGCGAAGCGTTTGAAAATCTCGGCGCGGCCGCGACGGCGATTGACCTGCGCCACGTCGGGCAACAGGCTGGCGGGCAGAGGCTGGTCGAGCAACACGTCGCTCAAATCAATCTCGCCTCCCAGCATATCGGCCAGCTTGAGCCGCCCCTGCTGGTAGTCGATGCGTTCATGCTTTTCGCGCAGTCGGCGCGCCACGTCGGCATCGCTTTCGCCAATCACCGAATGGAAGGAGTTCATCACAAACGGCAGATTTTCGTGTCGGCCATAGGCCCGCGCCCGCTGGTGTAACTGCTCGACGAAGGCCACGGCATCCTCGAAGGTTGGCTGCGAGGTATAAATCACTTCGGCATAGCGCGCGCCGACGGAAACCCCCTCTTCCGACTGGCCGGCCTGAAACTGCACTGGCCGCCGCTGGGGCGGAACCGGCACGTTTAGCGGCCCTTGCACGCGGAAGAAATCGCCGTGGAAATTCACCGGATGCAGCTTTAACGGGTCAATTTTGGTGCCGCCGGACGCCGTGCGCTGCACCGCGCTGGTCTCGTTGGCGTCAAACAGCGCGTTCAGCACGGCAATAAACTCTGCCGCGCGGGCATAACGCTGGGATGGGTCTGGCAGGTTCGCCCCGCCGAAATTCTCTTCGCCCACCGAGGAGGTCACGGCGTTCCACGCGGCACGGCCACCGCTCACGTGGTCCAGCGTCGCCACCAGCCGGGCCAGATTATAGGGGTGCTGATAGGTGGTCGATACCGTGGCAACCAGACCAATACGCTCAGTCACCTGACTGAGCGCCGCCAGCGTGATCAGCGGGTCCTGACTGCCCGTCGTGCCCGCCAAACCGGCCGGATCGGCTTGCAATAGATCGGCGGTGAACAGCCCGGTAATTTTTTGCGCTTCGGCTTTACGCGCCAGTTCAACGGCGCGTTTTATGCCCGGTAATGGCCGCAGATCGTTGGCGGCATAGAGGTAACTCCCCGCCCCTACCAGCGTTTTTAAGCGTCTTCTGTTGTTTCCAGCCACGGTATTCCCTTCTTTGCTAAGCCAAACCTATAAAATAGGGCGCGGGGCTTTTTATTGGCTACCAAGAAAAAGGCATGAGCTTTCTACAATATAAGATAATCAGAGCGCTTACTGGCGCAGCCAAGGGGCGGCGGTGGTCCAGAATATAATATTCACCCCAAGGTAGTTCTCGGCGAACTGGATAAATTCCTGCTCGGTGAATTTCTTATGGGTTTTAGGATTGGTATAGGTCAGCGTGGGTTGTTGCACCGCCATCGCCACCAGATTCAGCTTGCCTTTATAGTGATGAAAAAACGGGTAAGCATTTTTCATCTGGCCCTTTTTATAAGGCACAATATCCGGGCCACCTAGCCCAATATTATTAGCCTGAGCCGTCTCAAATAGCCGCGACATATATCCATGGTCGTTATTCCATTCGCAGGGCCAAAAATTGACATACTGCACCACGTAGGATTTCTTAAACACCGACTTGGCAAACAGCATATTTTCCTGCGTAGCGGCGAAATAACGCTCACAGGTAAAACCGCGTTTTGCGGCCTGTTTCTCATCAATATCTATAGAGGTTTCCGGCAAGTTGATCCCGGCAATTCTGCCATCAAAGCTCTTGGCTAGCGCAGCCAAAAGCTGTTGATATTGCTGTCTTAGTGCAGGATTCCACTGCATCGCTACCCAGCCAGAACCCACCGGTTTGCCTTCTCCTGGGTTATCCGTCTGTTCTAATAAGCCGCCGAGATACTGCGGCTCTTGCTGGAGATAACTCGGGATATTTTTATGTTGCGGCTCAAAGAAGCGATCTTGCAGTTGAATAAACAGTTTCTTATGCAGTTTATGGGTGAAGGCTAAATCCTTTTCGATGGCCGAAAAATCATACTGCCCCTTTGCTTTCTCTAACTGCTTCCAGGAATAGACAATCTGCACGCCCTGAATATCATCGCGCTGCAACAGCGGGCGAATATTTTCTAATTCGTCGGACTCGGTAAAAAGATAATTTTGTGGCGTGGCGGCCTGTACCGCGCTGGCAAATAACAGGGCAAACAGAATAAACATAATGATGAATCGCATACCTGAAACCTTATTTCCACTGAGATAGGAATAACAGTATGGCGATAGCCCCGAGGTGAATTGTCAGAGCAATGTCAGGATGTAAAACTAATTTTGCAGGCTCAGCAGCGGCCCGGCGAAGCGATGCTCCAGCCGCAGGGTCAAGCCACCCCGCGCCTCCACCCGAATGACCGACATATTAGCCCAGATGGCGTCGGCGTCCGCGCGCTGCGGCCACGTCTTGGGCTGAAGATTATCGCTGCGCTGCCACCAGATTTGTTGGAAGTCGCTGCGGCGCAGCAACGTTTGTTCCAGCCATACCGGCGGGCAGGCCGCTGGCACCGTCGGTGGCCTCAGGGTGATTTTTTGCCCCTGTCGCTGGACCCAGTTCAGCCCGCCGCTGCCCTGTAAGGCCAGCGTTTGCTGCCACACCTCACTACCCGAACGGACGGTTAACTTATAAATTCCGGCGGGCAATGGCTCGCCGCGCTCCTGACTGTCCAGCCGAAATTGCTGGTCTGGGTCATATTCAGCATTGGCTTGGTTCATTACCTCCTCACCATTGGGCAAAGTCAGTGAGATTTGCAGGTCGTGTCGCAAACTTTTGCCACTGAACTGCACGCGGTAAATACGACTGAGAGGAATATCGCGCTGTATCAGCACCAGTGTCGGGTGATCTAACCACGCGGGCGCGGCTATCGGCAGGTCATTGCCGCATTGGCGGGATACCACGGCGTCCAGCGCCTGCCGCCACGCGTCGCGCTGCGCGGCGCTGCTCATCTGCGGCCAAAGGTTGATTAACTGCTGCCACGCCTGAGCATCCTGCTGGCTGAATAATGCGTGATAAACCGGCTCGAGGGGCGTCACGGGCAGCGCGCTCTTTGCGGGAGATGTCATCGCCAATGTAAAAAACAGGGCAGTGAGAATTTTCGACGTCATGATGTTTTATCCAGACGATAACCCACGCCGCGCACGCTGCTGATAGCAATGCCGGGCAGCTTTTGGCGCAGTTGCAAAATATGAGTATCTACCGTGCGCGTCGAGGGGAAATGCTGGTAGCCCCACACCTGATTGAGCAGCTCATCGCGAGTAAACACCCGCCCGGCCATCTGCACCAGCATCGCCAGCAGGGCGAACTCGGTGGCGGTCAGCGCCACCTCTTTTTGCTGCCAACTGGCCGACTGGCGCGAAGGGAACAGTAGCAGCTCGCCGCTGCCCAATTGCCCTTCCCCCAGCGGCCGCAGCTGCGCGCGAATGCGGGCCAGCAGCTCGACGTGAGCAAAAGGTTTACTGAGGTAATCCCGCGCCCCGGCTTCCAGACCGGCAACCCGGTCTTCCACATTGACGCAGGCAGTCAGCACAATTACCGGCAGCGCCTTTCTCGCCAGCCAGTTGGGTAACAACTTCAAGCTGTCGCCGTCGGGAAATTGCCGGTCGAGGATAACCAAGTCCGCCAGATGCCAATGGCGCTCCACTTGACTCAGCTCGCTCAGCCACTGGCAGCTAAAGCCTTCCTGCTGCAAAAACAGCTGCAATCCTTGCCCCAGCGCGGCGTCGTCTTCAATAAGCAGCAGGCTATGTTGGGTTTTAATGTTCACAAGGCAGCTCCAAAGTGAAAGTGGTCGGCGGGCCGCTAAGAGTCAGTTTACCCCCCAATCTGCGGGTTACTCGCTGGACAATACTCAGGCCAAGCCCCATCCCGGCGCGGGAAGAGAGCTCGCGGCGCAGCTGGGGCAGCTGGGGCAGAGCTTTGACACCCAGATCCCCGCCATCGCTGATCTCTAAAATCAGCCGCCCGTTGCGGCAACTGGCGCAAAGGCGCACCGGCGGTTTGCCGTGGCGAAATGCGTTATCGAGCAAGTTGTTCAGGCACAGGCTGGACCAATACAGCGGCAGTTCAACCTCAAGGTCGCTATCAAGACAAAATGTCAGGTCAGGATGTGCCTGAGCGACATGCCACAGCCAGTCGCTTAAGGCTATTTTTGATGGCGCTTCCAGCAGGTCGCGCACGCCGTCCCCGGCAAGATAATGCCGGCTGGCTTCGGCCATCTGGCGCATGCGCTGTACGCTATCGGCCAGCTCGCCGAATCTGGCCTGCGCATCGGGTGACAGGGTGTCAAAGTCGCGGCGGAAGTGCTCCACCACATTGCCTAATTGGCTGATCGGGGTGCGTAATTCGTGGGTGAGCATTTGCACAATAAACCGCTGACGCTGCTGTAAACGCCGCCGCTGCCAGCCTGTCCAACCTAAGGCCAACAGGGCCGCCAGCAGCGCCACGGCCAGCAACACCCGCCAACTATTGGCATAGCTGGTGGCGGGAATGGCGCACAGGGTACCCAGCGCGACGTCGCATCGCCCTCCGGCTGCCACCAGCTCAACTCCCGCGCGCTTGGCTAGCGGCTGCCAGACCTCAGGCGCATAGCGCACCCAGCGCTGGGGCTGCTGCCGCCATAAAATGCCATCCTGCATCAGCCAGGTTTGCCCATTCGCTAGCGCATCAAGGTTGTCATCCGATAGCTGGCCGACGCCGCCCAGCGCCTGCGGCCTTTCCCGCACATGCAAGTAAGCCTGCAATCGCCCCGCCTCGGCAGGATGGCGCTGGAGATAATGCCACGCCGTGCTGCCCCCCAGCGGATAGATCGGGTGAGCCGCAAACCACTGCTCCGGCAATTCGGTTTGCTGGCACTGCGCCCGTTCAAACTGTTGAAAAGATGGCGAAATCCCTGCGAGAGTGCCCGAACAGTGCTGGCTGTATTGGTAAAGCGTCGAGAGCGCTGGCACGGGCATCTCGCTGAATTGCGGATACAGGGAGGCAGGCCGCAATAGTAGAGGATCGAGCTGGCGCAGCGGGTTGAGCGAAACCTGCCCCAGAACAGGGGCATTGTCCAATAGGCGAGAGAAATCGCGCAGTGCCTGAGAAAAAGGCGGCGGCGTGCAGCCGCTGAATATCAGCGCGCTACAAAATATCAGGCTGAGTGTCCTGACTTTCTCCCTCATGTTTACCGCACTCCTTTGCTGAGAATGTCGCGATTATGCCTTGCAATAACAAAAATCCCAACTCAGCAAAACAGACTTTATTTATTGAATTTTATTGTCCTAATTAGCCAGCAGCAGGATTTCATTGATATCCACACTTTATCTGTTGGTTCTAATTGGGCGTGAATTCATAGGGTTATCGAAACATATTCTGCTAATTTTGCTTAAGTAAAGATTTGTTGGTGCAATTCTCAATCTCTGACTAACATTAAGTCAGCTAATACAACGTGATCGCTTGACGTGGAATTAGTGACGTGGCGCACGAACAGTGAATGCGCGCTCGAACATTCAAAGATGAAAAGTACGGCAATAAAGGGAGAGAGTCTATGAACGATCATTCTGCTCCTACATCGGCTCATTACAACGAAGCTTATGTAGAACCGGTAAATGGTGTGCCATTAAAACGTATTTCGTGGAGCGCTATTTTCGCCGGCGTCATTATTTCTATTGTGGTTTATTTACTGTTATCTATTTTAGGTACTGCAGTTGGGGCCAGCACCATTGACCCACTGAAAGAGCAAAATCCGTTGGACGGCATTGGTACCGGAGCCCTTATTTGGACCGGCCTCAGCATGCTGATTTCCATTGCTGCCGGGGGTTACGCCAGTGGCCGACTGGCGCAGCGCGAAGGTGCTTTGCACGGGGTATTAATGTTTGGGGTCAATACATTAATCAGCCTCTGGTTCCTGGTTGTTGTGGTTAATAGCGCAGTGAGCGGCGCAGCCAGCGTGGTAGGCAGTGGGCTGCAAACCTTGGGCAGTGGAATATCCGCCGCCGCCCCGCCGGTCACTCAGATGGTGAAAGACAAACTGGGAGAAAATAATATTAATCTCGACAGTTTGCAGAATGAACTGGAGACGACCCTGCGCCAAACCGGCAAGCCGGAATTACAACCTGAGAATTTGCAAAATAAAGCTGAGGGAGAAGTTAACAATGCCCAAAATCAAGCTGCAAATACGGCTAATCATCCACAAACCGCCGACACAGACGTCGTAAACTTTATTAAAGGTTTAGTTCAGCGCAACGAAAGTACATTCCAGGCCGCTGACCGTGAGGCGTTGAAAAATATCATTAAAGCGCGTACAGGGAAAAGCGATCAGGAAGTTGAACAGATTGTCGCTCAGACCGAGAAAAGCTATCAACAAGCCCGTGCGAAATATGAAGAGTTGAAACAGCAAGCCGAGCAAAAAGCCCGTGAAGCAGCCGATAAAGCCGCTGCTGCCACCGCGAAAGCCAGCTGGTTCGCCTTCTTCTTACTGATTGTTGAGGCCGTGCTTGCCGGTGCCATGGGTGCCCTGGGACGCCGCACTCAGCCACGCGCCGTGTTTAGCGATCAACGTCCATTGAGATAATGGCTTTACATCGCTGGTAAACCAACCCAGAGAGAGGATAGCAATATCCTCTCTTTTTCATTGTTAAAATGCCATGGTGAGCAAAACCAGCGTCAACAGCACCAGATAAATTCTGGCGTGCAGCTTGTCGGGAATGCGCCCCACCCACGGCGTCGCCGTCTGCATTCCCAGCCATGACCCCGCGAGTAGCACCAGAAACGCCAGCATGTCGACATAACCCCAATACCAGTGTCCCGGCAGCGAAGCAGCGCCCGGCGCGGCCATCATGTAGGTCAAGGTGCCGACTATCGCCACCGGCATACTCAGAGGGTTCGCCATTGCCGTCGCGATATTCATACTTAGTCCTCGGCGACGCATCATTGGCACCGTCATCACGCTTCCCCCCACGCCAAGAAAAGTGGCGATCGCGCCAATGACCACGCCGATTAGCGCAGTTTTCCCCGCAGTTGGCTGATGGAGAGCTGTCCTAGCTTGTTGAGAAATAAACCCTTTTCGCAACAAACCGTCGGCAATAGTCAGCGCCAGATAGGCCACAAAGAGCCAGCGAATCACCCCGCCGTGGGTGGCATTGGCCAGTAAAGACCCGGCCACCGCGCCAAGGGCGATATAGCCCGCCAGCGGCCACGCCAGGCCGAGAATCAAATTGCCCCTGCGCCAGTGGCGGCGGGTTGCCATCGCCGAGGTGACAATCATCACGCAGGTCGAGGTCGCCACCGCAATGTGCATTGCTGCGTGGCCTATCGGGCTATCTGCGCCGTAGAGGGTAAGCAAGGTGCGATACAGCAGCGGCACGATGATGAAGCCACCGCCAAAACCAAATAATAGCGTGGTGATCCCGGCCAGAAAGCCGAACAGCGCCAGCGTGAAGTACAAGGTGAACATGAGGATAAGCCCGAAGTTGATAAACAGGCCTTACTTTAAGCAGTCGAGTCTTGTCCTGCTTTCGTTACTCAGTCAATAATGTTTGTGTTACAGCCAATATGAGAACTCTGCGTGCACAACGTTTCGATTAATCAGCTGGATGCCACTCCGCGCCCGGTGGTTGCCATCCGCACAGACTACGCCTACGGCACTCAACTGGCCTGGCACAGCCATAGGCGGGCTCAGCTGCTCTACGGCGCGCCGGGCGTGATGGAGGTGTCTACGCAGCACGGTAGCTGGGTGGTGCCGCAGCAAAGCGCGGTGTGGATACCCGCCGAAACACCACACAAAGTGGTGATGCTCGGCGTCAGCACGCGGAGTCTGTATATCGAACCTTCCGCCACCCCCAGAAACGGCGAGCAGTGCGAAGTGATCGCCATTCCCCCGCTTTTGCGCCAGCTGCTATTGGATGCCGTGGATATGCCGTTGGAATACGCCACCTCTGGCCGGGACGGTGCGCTGGTCAACCTGATGATGCATGAGATCACTCGTGCGCCCACCCTGCCGCTGCATATCCCTTTCCCCAGCCATCCGGCTCTGGCGAAGCTGTGTCAGGGATTTATGCAGCAGCCCAATATCCATACATATCCGGACGGCTGGGCGCAGTTGCTGCATATCAGCGAGCGAACCTTCAGCCGCCAGTTTCGGGCCGAAACCGGTATGTCTTTCCTGCAATGGCGACAGAGGGTTTGCGTGGTGCTGGCACTCTCCAGGCTCGCCGCGGGAGTACCCATTACCACTATTGCGCTAGACATGGGTTATGACAGCCCGGCGGCTTTCTCAACCATGTTCCGCAAAATGCTCGGTCAGCCACCCTCGGCGTTTAGCCAGTTCTCTGGCGCGGTGTCGAAAACTTCAGGATAAATCGCCCGATTATCTGGCTCATTTCTTAAGCTGTGCTAAACCTTATACAGACTTAACAACAAGGAGTGAGTTATGAAGAGACGTTATCTAGTTGCATCAGCGTTAGTTCTTACCGCCTTACTCGCAGGCTGTTCTAGCAATTACGCCATTCAAACCAACGATGGGCGAACGATAGTCAGCGAAGGCAAACCAAGAGTTGACCGGGATACCGGGCTAATCAAGTACAAGGATGCCTGGGGGAAAGAGCGCCAAATCGCCCAGACCGACGTGAAAGTCATGTCAGAAATTGGCAAGTAGGTTGTACTGAGTCTTAAAAGTAAAAACCCGCTTCGGCGGGTTTTTTTGTGAATTAATAGGTTGCAGGAGCTATATCAAATGTATGGAGAGTATGAAAATTAATGGTTTGAGTGATAACTATCAGATATGAAATACCCGCCCCACGCCTTCAGGCAACTCAACGTTTAGGCTCAGCTTTCCGCCCATCGCCTCAATATATCGTTTGAGAGTAGCCAGTTTTACGTCATTACCTCTTTGCTCTATCTGGGTTATGGCGGGCTGACTGACGCCCATTAATTCCGCCAGTTTCTTCTGTGAGACCTGCATCTCTTCACGCAGCAACTGCAAACCGGTTTCCAGAATCATTTCATCCGCCATATCTTTAATGCGAGCCTGGCTCTCTGGCGAACGGGCAGCGATAGCTTCACGTAATGTTTTCATTTTTTCACCTCAGCGAGAGCTATGTGGCGGTCAGCACAGGGCTAACGCTCACATTCAAAAGCAAAATATAAGCTACAACTTATAACATCAATCTTCCACAGCATAGTAAATAGACGATACTTGAAATGCGATTTAGGTGGGAAAGCAGAATTACGAGGCAATAACTGGAGTTATATTGCTGATATTTAACCCATTCCCAATAAGACTGGGAAATGAGTTAGGCATCAAACCTTACAGCACATCAGCAAACAGTTGGTACATTTGAGCGAAGGCGCGGTGGGTGACTTTCTCATTGTACTGGCTCATGCCGGGAACGTTGGCGGTTGGATCGGTGAAGGAGTGAACCGCGCCGCCGTAGTTAATGAGCTGCCAATCAATGTTGTGACCTTTCATCTCTTCGACAAAGCCAGAAATTTGCTCTGCTGGGATCAATGGATCTTCTGCGCCGTTCAACACCAGTACGGAGCCGCTGATGTTCTTCGCGCCGTCGGTGTCCTTGGTGTCTAACCCGCCGTGGAAGGTCACGAAGGCGTTGAGTTTTGCGCCGCTACGGGCCAGTTCGAGCACGCAGTGACCGCCGAAGCAGAACCCGATCGCGGCTACTTTCGCCACGTTCACTGGTGCATGTTGTTGCGCCAGCAGTGCGTCCAGCGCCCCTTGCATGCGTTGGCGCTCGGCGGGCTGGTCTTTTACTACCATCATCGCCGCGGCGGCTTCATCACCATTAGTCGGGCGAACTTTCGCGCCGTACAGGTCAGCGACAAACACCACATAGCCTTTTTCAGCCACGGATTTCGCGGCGTCGATAGCCACGTCGGCCACGCCCATCCAGTTTGGCGCGAGCAGAACGCCCGGCTGGTTTTTGGCCCCTTTTGGGAACACCAGACAGCCCTGAAAATCCTGCCCTGCAACCTGATAATCGACATACTCAACGCTGATATTGCTCATTCACGACTCCAATAGATTTTGGTTTGGTTATCATTAAAAACTATCTCGCCATAAATGTATCAGTCAAATTGCGTATAAATATGAATGTCATACGGGATTTCGATGATGAAGAAGTTCCCAACCCTTCTCCCACGCCACCAGCCAATGGGTAAGCCCAAGCTGCGCCAGAAACGCCTCGTCGTGCGACACCACCAGCAGCGTTCCCTGATACTGATTGAGCAGCGCCTCAAGTGCAGCCAGAGAGGGAAGATCCAGATGGTTGCTTGGCTCGTCGAGCAGCAGGCAATCGGCGGATGGATCGGCATAAATCACCTTAGCCAGCGCGGCTTTGAGCTGCTCGCCGCCGCTGAGTTGCGCGCAGGGCAGTAGCACCCGGCTAGCGTCTAGCCCTAGCTGGGCGAGCTGCATACGCAGCTGAGATTCCCCGGCGATGCTATTCACCTCAAGTAACTGCTCGAGGATCGTTCGATGTGGATCAAGGCAGGAGAGCCGCTGGTCAAGATAAGCCATGTTGACCCATGCTTCGCGCAGGCCGGATATCGGCGGCAGCAGGCCTGCTAATACTTTCAGCAGGGTCGATTTACCACAGCCATTCGGGCCAACCACGCCAATTCGCTGACCGCCGCTAATGTTCAAGGTTATCTGGTTGAAAGGCGGCGCAACAAAGGGCAGCGTGACATCCTTCAGCGCCGCCACCTTTTGAGCAGTATTGGTCGTGAGTGAGCCGGAGTGCATGGCGATATGCGCCGCCGCCTCGAGGTGTTTCGCCGCCTCTTGGACCTGCTGGCTGAGCTGCGCCCGCGCTTCAAGTTGCTGCTTTTGCAACTTACCCGCCGAAGCTTCGCTGCGCCCTTTTTGCCGCCCCAGCAATATATTGGCTTGATTAGCCTCTTTACCACGACGTTCGCCGCGAGACTGCCGCTTTTCGAGTTTTTCGCGCTGCTCGCGCAATGCCTGCTCTTCACGTTTACGCTCGACTTTGAGCCTTTCCAACTTCTGGGCTGCGGCGGTGGTTTCTTGCGTCTTTGCCTGCTGGTAGAAGGCATAATTACCACCATAGCTGCGCAAACCCAGTGAGGACAATTCCACAATCCGCGCCATCTGTTGCAGCAACGCGCGATCGTGGCTTATCACCACTAAGCCGCCGGTCCAGCGCTGCAACTGCTGCATCAGTGCCCCTCGGCTAGGGCCGTCGAGGTGGTTGGTCGGCTCATCAAGAATGAGGAAATCGGCGTCTGAGAGCGTCGCCCCAATCAGCGCTACGCGCATCGCTTCGCCGCCGCTAAGTTGGCTGACCGGCGACTCTGGCGAAAGATAGCCCAATCCGGCGGATTCCAGCTGGGTATGTAGCCGCTGGCGGATATCCCAGTCATCGCCGACCTGCTCGAAATCGGCTGGATCGACGCTTCCCGTCTCAATACGCAGTAACGCGGCAAGGGTGTTCTCAAAGCCCGCCAGCGCCGCGACATTGGCATATTTTTCAGGGGTAAGGTGCTGCGCCAGATACCTGACTTTACCGGAACAGTGGCACTGGCCGGAAGAAGGCGCGAGCAGCCCGGCCAACAGCTGCGCCAGCAGGCTTTTACCCACACCATTGCGCCCCACCAGCCCAGTGTGGCGGTGATCAAATTGCTCGGTGATGTCGGTGAAAAGCGGCGTGCCGTTAGGCAATACCAAAGAGACGCGTTCCAGCGTCAGAAGAGAGTTCGTCATGCGATAACCTTAAAATTAATGCACCAAAACAACGCCACGGGGGAGTTGCAAGAGAGCCGCCGAGGGTGGCGGTGGGCATTAATTGCGCATTGGACGAATACCTCATTGAGATGTGAAAAGACCGGGTGACTATAAAACAGGCGGTTTTCCGCTGTCAAATCTCCCGGTCAGTTTTGTGATTTTATAATTCAGCCGCGCCGGGGTTATCAAAGCCTACACGCCCAACAAAAGGCAGGCGCAGCGCTGGAGATTTGATATCAACGCCAAGGTTCAGCCCTAGCAGATTGACTTCAACCCCCTCTTCTACCCCCAGCGTAAAGCCGAGAACGCCGAGCACTGATACCTGCAAGCCACGCCCCGACGGCGGCAAGCCGATCGGGTTAGTCAGACCACGGTAGTCTTTGCCGATGGCATTCGACGGCATATCTAGCTTGAGCGCCGGGACTTCGCGGCCAATGTGCGCCATGAAGGTGTTGCTGTTTGGTCCCGGCCAGGCGTGATAAGTGTGCGGATAAGGGTAGCTTTTTATCGCCGCTTCAATCTGTGGGATCAGCGTTTCAGCCAGTTCGCCACGGCGATCGGCCAGCAGTTTAGGCTTAGAACCAAACCAGTAGCCGTCGGGGATCGCGTAATCGCGGCGAACCACGTTGCTGCTACCCCAGCTCACCACGTCATAACGGGTGAACTGGGTGTCGCCCGCCCGTTTATAGATGATCCACGGATGCACCGCCACCAGCCCGCGCCAGCCATAGGTCGGCGCGGCGTAAATCTGGATAATCGCGGTGCTTTTCAGCTGTACCGGGTTGGGGGCAATACCCGCAGAATCGCGGCGCGCGGTAGACCAATCGCCGCCCACCGCCTGCTGCTCTTTGCCCTGCGAGCTTTTAACGTAACTGCACCCCAACGACAGAAAGAGGATGCAGACAATACACAGGGGAACCCATTTAATCACCATCATGCCTTATGTACCTGTGGAAGCTAGCCCGCGCCCTGCGGGAAATTCAGCCTGATAAATTATCACATGTACTCGCCGACGCTATTGCTCATCCTGCTGTTTAGCACGTTCGGCTCGGGCGAGCTGTCGCCCATGACGCCAGTTCAGCAGCGGGGTGACGGTCAACCCGTGTACCAGCACGCTGGCGACAATCAGGGTGAAGGCGATATCACCCATGCGCTCCGCCTCCAGGCCACCAATGCCGTGGGTGTAGGCATAGGCGATGTAGTTGATACTGCCAATACCGCGGATCCCCAGCCAGCCAATCATCAGCCGTCGGGCGCGCGGCGCGCCGCTGCCGATGGTCGCCAGATAGACCGACAGTGGGCGGATGACCACAAACAGGATCGCCGCCATCAGCAGGCCCGCCGGGTCCCAATGCTGTGAAAGGGTAATGCCCAGCACCACGATAATCGCGGCGGCGAACAGCCGCTCAATGGTATCGCCGAAGGAGAGCGCGTCGCCCACCATCAGCCCCACTGACTTGGCCGGGCCACTGTCAGAGAAGGCGTGGCGGATGTGCGGGTTCACCAACTCTTCGGCCGGGCGATAACGCTGGTCTTCATCCATATTTTCCGGCGGATGCAGGTTCACAATCCGCAGCTCGGCGGCGCGCAGCCCGACCCCGGCGGCGAAGGCGGCGAGGAAGCCTGAGGCGTCCACGCTTTGCGCCGCCGCATAGCTCAGGGCAATTAAAGACAGCGCGATAAAGTCACTCGGCGCGATATCGCCCTGCACGCTTCTCAGGCGCGTAGCGAGCAGGCCAATCAAGCGGCCCAGCAGATAGCCAATACCCAAGCCGCCGAGCAGCGCCCACAGTACGTCCACCAAGGCCCAGTGGCCGATTTGCAACCAGCTCAGCGGCTCGGGGGAATTCATAATGAGTAGCGCCAGCATCAAAATCGGCAGGGCTGAACCGTCATTCATGCCCGCCTCGCTGGACAACGAAACGCGCAGATTGTCGTCATCGCTGGCGTTATTGACTGAAATCAGGCTCGCCAGCACCGGGTCAGTAGGCGCGACGATGGCCCCGAGCGCCAGAGCTATCGGCCAAGACAGGCCAAACAGGTAGTGCGCCACCAGCATCACGCCCGCAACGGTTATCAGCATACCGGGGAACGCCAGCCTGACGCCCATTCGCCAACCGTGATTGCGAAACGGCATCCGCAGCTTCAAGCCGGTGATAAACAGAGAGGCCGCCATGGCGATTTCGGTCAATCGGCCGGTGAGTTCTGAATGCGCCACCATATCAATGTGCAGCAAATCCAGCACCCACGGGCCACAGGCCACGCCAGCGGCAAGGTACAGACCAAAGGTGGTCACCGGGCTGCGATGGATCCAGCCCGATGCCAATGACATTAGCAACAGCAGTCCACCCACGGCCGCTGTCCATCCTAGAAAACTCATGGACTCCTCCAGTAAAAGCGGGGTTGAGTGAAAGTTTAGAAAATTGAAGGGGATATAAAAGGTTAGACTAATTCGAAGATTCTTCAATATAATCAGATTATTCATTCACCAACGAAATATAAGGAGGATTGCCATGCTGACCCGTGAAATGTTTTTCATTTCGCTCGTCCTTAGCGATCGTCACTGCTCAAGCGTTACCGGTATCGTGCTGCGATAACCTGCTTGAGCGAAGCTAACTAACAACCTGAGAACTTCCCTCCGGCTTACCGGTTATCGTCAGCGATTTTTGACGATAGGCATTTCTATGCCTAAAAATCTGAGTAAGCATCATGAGCACACTACTTTCCGCACAATCTGTCGGCTACGACAATTCCTTCGGCCCATTGCTGGCTGAGATCACCTTTAGCCTAAAAAAAGGCGACCGCATCGGCCTGATTGGTCACAACGGCTGCGGCAAAAGCACCCTGCTGAAGATCCTCAGCGGCGCGTTATCCGCCAGCTCCGGCAGCATCACCCTTGCCAATCACTGTTTGATGGCCACCGTCGAGCAGCACTTGCCCGCCACCTTGCAGCACTCCACACTGCTTGAGGCGGTACTTAACCATTTGCCGGACAGCCTGCATCAGCCCGAGAGCTGGCAGGCCGAAGTGCTGCTCGCCACCTTAGGTTTTGATGAATCGGCGTGGGAACTGACGGCGGGAACCCTCAGCGGCGGGCAGCATACTCGCCTGCTGCTGGCCCGCGCGCTGATCCGCCAGCCGGATTTACTGCTGCTGGATGAACCGAGCAACCACTTGGACCTGCCCACGCTGCTGTGGCTCGAGCAGTTTCTGCAAAACTGGGGGGGCAGCTTTGTGCTGGTTTCCCATGACCGCAGCCTGCTGGATAGCGTCACCAACTGTACATGGATCCTGCGCGACAAAACGCTGCAATTCATACGCTTACCCTGCACTCAGGCACGTCAGGCTCTTGAAGAGAAGGACGCCGCCGATGCTCATCGCCATCAGGCTGAACAGAAGGAAATTGACCGGGTGGCGAAAAGCGCCAAACGGTTAGCCATCTGGGGCAGCGTGTATGACAACGAGAAGCTGGCGCGCAAGGCCAAGCAAATGGAGAAGCAGGTGGACCGGATGAAGGATGAGCAGACTCAGCTCACCGCGGGCAACCAGTGGCAGTTGAAGTTGACGGGTGAAGCCCTGCCCGCCGACCGGGTTTTGGCGCTAACCGACCTGAAAGTTCGCCCGGACCACGATGCGCCGGTGCTGTTCGAACTGGACGAAATCCGCGTAAAAAGTGGCGATCGCGTGGCGCTGGTGGGCCGCAACGGCTGTGGCAAATCTTCATTGCTGCACAGCTTATGGCGCGCTTTCGAGCAGCCCGAAAGTCCGCAGCCGGGGATGGTCTTCCACCCCAAGGTGCAGATGGGTTATTACGACCAGAGTCTGCATCAGCTGCGTGACGACGACTCGCTGAGCGACGCTCTGGCTCCTTTCGCCCCATTGACCGAGGATCAGCGAAAAATGGCGCTGATTGGCGCGGGTTTCCCCTATCTGCGTCACCAGCAAAAGGTCAGTACCCTCAGCGGCGGCGAGCGTTCGCGCCTGCTGTTTATCGGCCTGACGCTGGCAAATTACTCGCTGTTATTACTGGATGAGCCGACCAACCATCTGGATATGGAAGGCAAAGAGGAGCTGGCCGAAACCCTGAAAACCTTCGCGGGCGCGGTGTTACTGGTTTCCCACGATCGCACCTTGATTGAGCAGAGCTGCAACCGATTCTGGCTTATCCACCAGCAGTGTTTAGAGGAGTGGCACGATCTGGCCCCCGTCTACGCCATCTTGGCAGACAAACAGGTGCCAGTGACAAGTGCGAGCTGTGATGAAAAACCAGAGGCGACACCTCTCAAAGCAGACAGCGAGGAAGAGCGCCTGCTCGCCACCCTAGTCGAACTCGAAACCAAGCTGGCCGAGGACTTGGCCCGCAAACCTAAGCATCAAAAACCCGCCCTACAGCGGGAATGGCAACAGCAAATCGAGCAGTTGAATCAGTTGTTAGATTTGGCGTAAGCGGAAGGCCGCAGGGATGCGGCCTGACTTCAAGATGGGGATAAAGAGGAGTTATCTCTACAGGAAGGACTTAAAAATGCGTCTTTCTTGTAGACTTAATGCCAGTCACTCAATCACATCTTGGCGCTCAATCAGAAAATCCTCTTCTGTCTTTTCATGCTTTAAAAGTGAGGTCCAGCTTGGCTTAGCAGGTTGCGGGATCAGGACCTCATCATTTGGTCCATTTTTTAACTCAGTCTCGAGGTTATTACCTTTTTTGGAAACCAATAAAGTGCGCATTATATTTCTCCTTGTTTTCACTCATGTGCGCTGTGCACCGCTCTCTCCTTACCCTGCCCGACCCACCAGCCCCAAAATCGTCTCCACTAACTCATTCTTAGCTTCTTCGGCGCTGATTTGTTGGCGCACTGCGGCGTTGGACAGGGCTTCGGCGGCGCCGAGCATTGCCCAGAGTCCGGCGATGGAGATCGCGCCTTGCGTAACGTAGGGGCTTAAAATCCCCCGGCACTTCTCGATAAAGCCGCACTCGTATTCACATTTGATCTTTTCCAGCTCGGGCGTGCCGCTCAGGGCAGAAACGATGCCTGAAATTTCCCGTCCTTGATTCAACACGCACTCCACATAAGAGTTGGCAATCACCGCCGCTTTATCTGCCAGCTGCTCGCCGCTTTCCTCCAATGCCTTGTCCATCACCAGCGTTTGGCGGTTGTCGTAATCCTGATACAGCACCGCCAGCAGGCCGGAGCGGGTGCCAAAATGGTCATAAACTACCGGTTTGGTCACGCCCGCTCGCTCTGCCAGATAGCCGAGAGTCAGTGCCTCGGTACCCTCTTCACGAATAATTGCCCATGCCACGCTGACCAATTGCAGATAGCGGTCCTCTCTGGACAGCCGAATGCGTGGGCGTGATGAGGCCACTTCTTTCCTGTTTTCGTCGCTTGACATGCTTATATACCAAAGGTAACTTACCAATAGTATATTATTTTACAGCTCACCCAGACCCTCTACAAGAAGGAATTTGCACCATGCACACTCTTATTGTTGTTTCACACCCGATTACCGACTCGCTAACCCACACCCTCGCCAAGCAGATTGCCGAGGGGATCACTGGCGCAGAGGGAGGTCACAGCGTCGAAATCGCCGACCTTGCCGCTGAAGATTTTGATCCTCGCTTCACCGCGACTGATATGAATGCTTTCAATGGCAAATCCGCTTTGCCCCAGGACGTGCTGGATGAACAAGCCCGCGTTGACCGGGCAGATGCGCTCATCTTGGTTTATCCGATTTACTGGTGGTCAATGCCAGGCCAGCTGAAAGGTTGGATCGATCGGGTCTTTGCCAACGGCTGGGCCTACGAAGACGATGGCTCGGGCAAAGTGGTGAAAAAGTTGCTTCACCTGAAGGTGCATTTGGTGGCGTTGGGCGGCGCGGATATGCGCACTTTCGCGCGGCACGGCTACTTTGGCGCGATGAAAACCCAGATTGACCACGGGATTTTTGACTATTGCGGCGCGCCGGTTCTGACCTCTGAACTGATTCACACGGCCAACCCTGCAGATTTCGAGGCAAACTTAGCCTTAGCCAAAAAGCTTGGTCAGAAAGTGGTCGCCACCCACCAGCACGCCGAATCACTGTGCGCATAATGGCTCATTTGCCTTAAACAAAACCCGCTTTACCCCCTTATTCCTGCGTTTGATTGCCAGCGGCTGACGGTAAAATCACCACAATCGCCGATAGAGCATTATTTTCTGCCGCTGGCACCTCTTCAAGCACCTCCAATACGGGGCAATTTTTGCGTGGCAAAATCATTTTTACGCAGTGGAAGTTTGGACGATATTCAGGCACTTGGTGAAAACGGCCAGCCGGTTTACGCCTCTGCGCTGCAAATCCGCGAAACATTACGTCTTCGCAAGCAGCAGTCGATTGCCGACGTGCTGGCCATTCCCCAACCCAACGAAGCGGGCGACCGCATTGACTGGTATTCCCCTATCGCGGGCAAAGTCACCTCGTGGTTATCCGCCAGCGACAGCGAGCGCGCCTCGGCCATTACCCAGCTCGAACAGTGCCGCGCCGTGGTGCAGACGCTGTGTCAGGCGGCGCTGAAATCTAGCAAGCCGGGCCAGCAGCTGTTTGGCACCTTGTTGGCGAAAGCCATCCAGTTTCCTGACCAAAACCACGTTTATCTGGTGAATGGCAGGCCCGTTCTGACCTTCTGGGGCTTTGTTCATCTGGATAAAAAATCCCGTATTGATGCCCTTGATTGCCTGCGCCCGCCGGTGTTTAAACCGGAAAGCTCGCTAGTTGATCTGCCGTTACCGACCGTCAAACGCACTGAGCCACTGCCACCGTTGGTGGAGCCTAAACCTCAGGTTGAAGTCAAACCGCAGCCAGAAACCGCGCCTGCCGCCGCCGTGAAAAGCCCGGCCAATCGCGGCTGGCTGCGTTTTTGGTGGCTGATCCCCGGCGCGGCGCTGGCCGCCACGCTGGTGATGCAATTTACCGGCGCATTTTCCTCAGCCAAGCACGCGGCCCCGGTGGCACCGGCAGTTGCCGAGAAGCGCGCCCTGCCTGCCAGCGATGCCCCGGTGGTCACGGCCAAGGCCATCGAGCCAAAACCTGTAGTGGAAGATAAAGTGGAAGATAAATCGGCTGCCGTGGCCGCGACGCCCGCGCCGGAAGTCATTCCTGCTAAAACCGCCGAGCTGCCATTGGCTCCCGCCGTCGCCACGCCGCCAGTGGCGGAACCCGCTCCGGCTCCTGCCCCAGTGGCAGCCACGCCGACAGCACCGGAAGATAAAACCGCGCTGACCATGCCGCCGGACGCCGTCAAAGTCGGCTCTACCAAGTTCCTTAATGGCAACTGGCGCGTGGTGCTGGACATTAAAACTCCGGTCACCGGCAAGCCGCCGAGCCTGAAATACCAAATCAAAAACGGTAAAGGCACGGCAAAAATCCAATATGGCGACGGCATGAGCTGCAAAGCAGACATCAGCGCCGGGCTGATGAGTTCAGGAAATCTGGTGATTAACAGTCGATTTAAAGCCAAATGCAGCGATGGTTCGAGGTATCAAATGCCAGAGATCGTCTGTACCCAACCTCTGAACGGCACCGCCGATTGTAAAGGCCGCTACGACGCCAACACCGTCATCCCGATGACCATGAAGCGCGAGAGTAAATAACCGATGCTGGCATCTATTCCTGATTATAAACAGCGTATTACGCTGATTAAGAACAGCGGCATCCAGTTTCTGGACTTCGCCCTGACGCCGCAGATTGATGAAGATCTGCCGTCCAAATTCGTCCGCAAAAGCGCCAACGGCCCGCTGCTGCGCCTCGACCACGATCCGCTGACCGGCAAATACTCCCTGCCGGTGCCGGGTGCGCAGGTTGAAGTGGTGCGCCCTGAATCCAGTATTTCGCTGGCCCAGTCCCTCGCGCTGCTGGAGAAAATCTGGCTGCCGTTGCCGTTCCTGCGTTTTACGCCGCCGCGCAACTTCTCCGGCGGGCCGGATAACTGGGCGCGGATGCAGGTGATTGCGCTGGATAAGCCGGATAACGAAGGCTACACCCATCGCATTATTTTGGCATTTGATACCAAGGTTTATACTGACACCGCTGAATTGGAAGAGGGCCAACAGCCCGAGCAGCTGACGCCAAATGACAATGACATCAAGACCGGCGCCAGTTTCGCCTTGGCTTTTTACAATGATGAGCTGAGTGACTTCCTCGACCTGACCTGGGTGGACGGCTGGTTGCGCGAAGCATTCAGCCAGCAGGCGATTCAGCGCGAAAACCGCAATCCGCGTGATATCAAAACCGCCCTGCGCGAATTTGAATATCAGGCGCACTACCTGAATTTGTTGGAAATGCTGGGTACCCAGCTGTCGATCCCTGAAATCAAAATCAGCACCAGCACGCTGCAAGAGCCGGCGATCAACGTGGATCTGATTCTGGATGTCGGCAACTCCCACACCTGCGGTATTTTAGTGGAAGAAAGCCCTGACGAAAGCAACGGTCTGAAGCAGACTTACGAGCTGCAAATCCGCGATTTAAGTCAGCCGCATCTACAATATAACGAACTGTTTGAAAGCCGGATTGAGTTCGCGGAGGCGCATTTCGGCAAGCAAAACTTCTCGGTGGAAAGTGGCCGCGACGACGCCTTCATCTGGCCTTCTATCGTCCGCGTCGGGCGCGAAGCCAGCCGCATGGCGCTGACGCGTCAGGGCACCGACGGCTCCACCGGGCTTTCCAGCCCGCGCCGCTACCTGTGGGATGAAGAGAGCTACGCGCCGGGCTGGCGATTCAGCCAGAGTAGCGGTCGTTCCGCGCAGGAACCGGCGGCCACCGCGCTGCCGCAAACTTTCCTGTTCAATGACGAAGGCCAGCCGCTGTTCACCGTGCCGGTGGACGAGCGCCTGCCAGTGTTCTCGCCGCACTACAGCCGCAGCTCGATCATGACCTTTATGCTTTCCGAGCTGCTGGCGCAGGCGCTGATGCAAATCAACAGCGCCGCGCAGCGTATGAAGATGATCCACTCTGCCGCGCCGCGTCGGCTGCGCAATATCATCCTGACGCTGCCTTCGGCGATGCCGAAACCCGAACGCGAAATTTTCCGTCGCCGCATGCTTGAGGCGATAGGCGTGGTGTGGAAAGCCATGGGCTGGCACCCGGCTGATGAAGAGTTCACCACGGCGGCTCAACGCGCGTTAAGCCAGGTTCCGGTGCCAGAGGTTCAGATGGAGTGGGACGAAGCCACCTGCGGCCAAATGGTCTACCTGTATAATGAATCTCAGGTGAATTTTGCCGGGCGTACCGAGGCATTCTTTGCCAGCATGGCGCGCCCGGACAAAGAGTTGGCCGAAGGAGAAACCGTAGGCAAAACCCTGCGCATCGCCTCGATAGATATTGGCGGCGGCACCACGGACTTGGCTATCACCCAGTATTGGCTGGACGACGGCGTGGGCAATAACGTGAAAATCCTTCCACGTTTGCTGTTCCGCGAGGGCTTTAAGGTGGCGGGAGATGACATCCTGCTCGACGTGATCCAGCTCTACGTGCTGCCTGCGTTGCAAGGCGCACTAAAGAAGGCCGGCATCGCCAACCCCGAGCCGCTAATGGACAAGCTGTTTGGTCATGAAGGCCGGATGGACGGCCTGTCGATTCTGCGCCAGCAGGTCACTTTACAGATCTTCATGCCGGTCGGCCGCGCGATCCTCGAAGCCTATGAAAGCTTCGACCCGTTAGACACCAGCGCCGAAATCGAAACGCGCTTTAGCGATCTGCTCGAGCAGCTGCCGACGCAAAAAGTTCGCGATCACATTAACAGCGAAGTGCAGCGCGAACTGCGCAACGACGCCGCGCCATTCGACATTCTACAAGTGCCGTTAATCCTCAATCTGAGCAAGCTGCACGCCGAGTTTTTGTCGCCGCGCATGCACATCACCCAGCAGCTGCGCTCGCTGTGCGAAGTAGTGGCGCTCTACTCTTGCGACGTGCTGCTGCTGACCGGCCGCCCTTCCCGCTTCCCGGGCATTCAGGCGCTGTTCCGCCTGCTCCAGCCTTTACCGGCCAACCGCATTTTGTCCCTTGATGGTTATCATACCAGCGATTGGTATCCGTTTAACAAGTTAGGCCGAATCGATAACCCGAAATCCACCGCCGCCGTCGGCGCGATGCTCTGCCTGCTATCGCTGGACCTGCGCCTGAACAGCTTCTATTTCAAGGCGGGCGACTTCCAGCCGTACTCGACTATTCGCTATCTCGGTATGCTCGACAGCAATAACGCGCTGACCGGGGAGAACGTCTATTACAGCGATATCGACCTCGACCAGCCGGATTTCCAACTCAGCCAAGAGGTGAGTTTCCAGATGCGCGGCCCGCTGTGCCTGGGTTTCCGCCAGTTGGACAATGACCGCTGGCCCGCGTCGCCGCTCTATACCTTGTCGATTAACGATCACAAACTGGCGCGACGCATCGCCGGAGATAACGTGCTGACCCTGAAGCTAAAAGTGAGCAAGCAAGGCGATGGCGACAGCCCCGAGCAAGTGGAAATCGCCCAAGCGGCACTTCAGGACGGCACGCCGGTGCCGACCGACCATCTGCGACTGAAATTGAATACCCTGGCGGCCAGTGGCTCAGGTGCCACTCACTACTGGATCGACAGCGGGAGCGTATTTAAGAAATGACTTCAACCCACACCGAACTTCTCAACAGCCAGCTGACCCAGATCGCCAGCGGCGTCACTCAGGCCATACAGTGGATTGAGAGTAACCGCCAGCAGTCGCCGCGCCTGAATATGGAAGCCGACCGCCTGAAGCTGAAGCTGCGCCGCCAACGCCACAAGGCCGAGAATCTTGCCATCTCAGCATCACAGAATCCTGGGATTGGGCTTTATGGCTACTCCCAGGCGGGTAAATCTTATCTGCTGAATGCCCTCACTGCCGGGGAAAACGGCACGCTGGAAACGCTGCTGGGCGATCGCGTTCTCGACTATTTCAGCCATATCAACCCCAGCAGTCAGGCCACCACGTTGGTCACTCGCTTTACGCGTCTGTCAGAGAGCGCGGACTCGCAGTGGCCGGTGCAACTAACGCTGCTTAGCGAAGCCGAGCTGATAAAAATCGCCGCGCTGGATGCCGCGACCCAAGGCCCGCACGCCGAGTGGGATCAGCAACAGATCCTGACTCACCTGCACAGCCTCTCTTTGCATCGCCAGCCCGACGCCATTGACGGCCTGACCGGCGATGACGTGGTGGCTATCTGGGACATGTTGGCGCGCACGGATGCTAAAGCCGACCGGCTGCGCGCCCTGCACTTCTGGCCTGCGGCGGTGGAACTGGCGCCTTATCTGGGCATTGACGATCGCGCCCGCCTGTTTTCCATTCTGTGGAATGAAGCCAGCCACGCCACGGCGTTTTACCGCCATTTCGCCCACGTTTTGCAACAACTGGAGGGTGCGACGCAGGTTCTGGCGCCTCTCAACGTGCTGGTGGATGACCACCTGCTGCCCGCCGATGGGATAATGAGTCCGATCACCCTAACCGCCGACTTTGAGACGGAATCGCGAGGTCAGAGCCTGTCGGTTCGCCCGGTGCACCAGGGCGTGGCCGGGCAGCCGGTTGAGATTTCTCTGGTGGAAGTAACGGTGTTGACCGCCGAACTGCTGCTGCCGTTACTGTCGGCGCCGCAGGAAGCGCTGTTTGAACAGGTTGACCTGCTGCTTTTCCCCACTCAGGCCGATGCCCGTGAGTTGGGAACCACCCACAGTCTGCTGTCGCCGGGCCTGTTGCACGCCAAAAACGCCGGACTGCTGGAGCGATATACGGAAAATCAGCAGGTCAATTCGCTATTAGTCTGCACCGCCGCCGGGAACCGTGGCGCGGTGAAAAGCGTCAGCAAGGCGCTGGATAATTGGGTGAAACAGACCCAAGGCGAAAACGCGCAGATCCGCAGCCAGCGCAAGCCGGGCCTGATTTGGGCGCTGACGCCATTCGACCAGCGCATCACTCACAGCGAGCATTTCGATGAAACAGTGCAGCGCCACGTTGGCACCCCCGGCGATGCCTGGGGCACCATGCTGGCGATGGACAAACGAGGCATTGAGCGCATGGCGAGCTGGCTCACCGCCGAGGTGACTCCGGCCAACAAACTGGCGCGCCTAGGCGAGCAGCGCGACGAACTGCGCCGCGTGCTGACCGACAACCTGCTGGGAAGCTGGCTGCCCTCTTCCAATGAGCAAGAGTTAGCGCAGAAGCAGAAAATTGCCGAAAGCTTACTCAAAGCGCTGCAAACCCGCGCGGGCGTTCATGGCGAACTGCTCGAGCGCCTGCTGCCCGCCCGCGAGGATCTGCGCCGCCTCTACTTGCAGCAGTTCGACATTCAGCCCGCCGCCAACATCACCGGCGGCGGCGCGACTGCTCCTGTTCTGACGGAAACCTTTGGTATTGGGATCAGCATCGACCTGTTCAGCGACGAACCGCTGGATGCGCCGGTCGAGGATCAGCACGCCGCCCAGCCGCCTGTGGCCGAAACCGACTTTGCGCGCCAAACCCAGCATTACTGGATTAACCACCTGCGCGGCCTGCCGGACAATGCGCCGCTGGTGGATTTGCTCGGCATAGGCAAGCCGGGGGTCGAAATGCTGGTGGAAGAGGTGATCACCGCCGGGGTGCGGATGGACGTCGCGGGCATGCTATCTGGCGTGCTGGAAGAGACTCAGCAATCCGCCGCCGCCAGCGAAAGTCAGGCCGATCGTCAGGTGTCACGCGTGCTGACGGTGATGGGTGACTTTGTGGCCTGGCTGGGCTTCTTGCAGATTGAGGAGTCACAGCGTCCGGACAGCCGCATTAACCGTGGGCACAAGATCTTCGCCAAGCCAGCGAAAAACTGGAGCACCTCCCAACGTCTAACCAAGCTGACGCTGGCACCCGCTAATAACACCGCGTTCTACATTTACGACTGGTTAGTGGCGCTGAATGACGTGATTATCCAAAACGCCGGATACTCCGCCGGGCGCGAAATTCCGCTAGCACAGCGCGAGAGGTTGGGAGAGATTTTGCAGCAGATACGCGACGAGTAACCTTACCCAAGATAGACAAAAGGCCTGCTTTCTCCAGCAGGCCTTTTTCATTATTAACGCGAGTGACATGATCACCTGCTGGCTCTGACGTTGATAACCGAGCTTACATACGTATTGGCCGATCCTTGAAGAAAGACAATGAGTGGTATAGGTAACAATATAACCCTACATTACAATTAATGAGTCTTATAAGTGACAAAAATTGAATTTTCCTCAGTTAAAGAGCACTATACTACTCATAAGACTTTCTGGAGATCCGTATGGAATATTTAACACTACAAGCTTTCCTGCAAAATCAATGGGTGGATATGGCGCACATCACCTTCCCAGAAAGTGAAAACAACGCTTTTCGAATCACTGAACTCCATTATGATTCAGACTATGCCGTTGAAAATCTCGGCCGCGATGATAATCACGCGGTGTCACTGAATCACCCTGTTTCTCTATTTTTTGAGAACGAAGGCCCACGCGGCTGGCTGAAATTCCTTGATGATATTATTCCAAGCGGGGCCAGCAGGCGCTATTGGGCAAACTATCTGGATCTTGAGGGTATGGCGGCCGACCAGCAGGATTTTGTATTACTGCGCCACGGCACCATGTCGCCGGTCGGCAATTTAAGGATTAAAGAGTCACTCCCCGAATATCACCCTCTGGCTGAACAGCTATTTTTTACCCTCGACGATGTGAAAAATAGAGCTTCGGATTTTCTGGATTACGCCCAGCAGCGCGGAGCTGCCGCCGGGGGGGCGACAGGCGCGGGCGGCGAAGCACCAAAACTATTACTAAGATGCAGCCAGCAAGGGCGAATTTGGATTGATACCTACCAGAACGATTCACTCAATCGAGATACCCACTATCTGGTGAAGTTCCCGCGCGGAGGCCGCAGTGAGGTTGACTGCAATATTCTGCGGGCTGAATTCCATTTCTATCACGAACTCGCGGCAATGGGTTTTGATACCATCCCAACTCAACATATGCGTCTTGAGGAAGGTCTAACCTACCCTTCTTTATGGCTACCAAGATTTGATATTTGTTTCGTAGATGATAACCAGATCAAACGCTTTGGCATGGAATCAGTCTATTCAGCATTAAGAAAAGCACCCGGCACGACGCTGTATCATGAGGAAGCCATCAGGGTGCTTATCAATAAAATCACCCACGGCGACACCGTGATTGAACAGGGATTTGACTTTGATATTCCAGCCTTTGTGATTGAATGGGTGCGCCGCGATTTGCTCAATATTATCTTTGGCAATAGTGATAACCATGGGCGTAACACGTCGCTGCTCAAGGATGAACACAGGATTGGTCTGGCGCCGATATACGATTTCGCCCCGATGAAAGCTGACCCCGAAGGAATAGCCCGAACCACTAAATGGACCGCCCCATTAGAAATCGGTGGTGAGTATGATTTTACGGGTATAGCGGCAGCGCTTAATGACCTTGTTCCAGCGGAAACGCTGTTAGAGGCTTTGAGGGAAACGGCTCAACAGCTCCTCGGCCTTAAAGCAAGGTTGGTGGACAGGGGCGTGCCGGAACAGATTATTAACATGCCGGGGATCGGCTTTGACTTTATCGCTGAAAAACTGCGTCGCTGGGGGCTGCTATGAAAGGTCATGAATCAGCCCCGATCTCAGCGAAAGAGACCATCCGCAAAATTCGGGAAAGGCAGAAGCTGTTGCAAAATGCCGCAGATTCTCCAGTCGAAAAGCCAGCAACGATGGCAGAGAGTTCCTCGCGTACGCCTTCTCGGCAAAGAGTATCTAAAAGCTCTACAGCTGTAAGCACTCAGGACCGGCAAGCCGTGATGCATGGCATCATTAAACAGCTGCTATTGGGCGAGTTAACACAGGGAGGTGCGTTGAAAAAGTTGCGGATCGAGGTGTTGAACCTGAAGCAGGATGCTTATGCAAAATTGGTTGCTGTCTCAAGGAAAACCTTGTCAGACGTCGAGAACGACAAAGGGAATTATACCTCGGACATCATCAACAAATTGTTCAAGCCGTTTGGCCTGCAAGTTGGGTTGGTGCCGGTCTCCAAACAGCTGTTAAGTACGCTTTTGAAGTAATTCCTGCCATATCCTCGCCCTATAAAAAACAACACGCCCGGTCATTGATGGCCGGGCGTCGTTACGCGGAGTCTTAATCTAGGGTCTTATCTACGCAGAAAACTTAGCTACACATGCAGCCGCTGCGTTCTGGCTGGTTGTGGAGTGTTTTGCGCCAGTCGCCCGGAGTTTGGCCAAATTGGCGCTTGAAACTGCGGTTGAAAGACTGCTGGGAATCAAAGCCCAGGGAGATCGCAACATTGACGATTGGCTCGCCGCTGTTTGCCAGTCGCTCGGCAGAAATATTTAATTTTTTCGCACGAATATATTCGCCCAACGCCGAGCCGGTATGCTCTTTAAACATCCGTTGCAGATACCATTTTGAGTACCCTGCTCGCTCGGCGACGGTGTTGATATCCAGTCGCTCTTCCAGATTCTTGTCGATCCAGTCAGTTAAATCGTGAATAAAATCAGCCGTTTTCATGTTATTTCTCCCGTCTCTCTGACGAAATGTAGTTTCTGGTCTGTTTTTAGACTGACGGGATTTGCGGATAAATGCAAGTATTATTGTTGCATTAAATCTTAGGTTTTACTCCGTGACCTACTTCACAGTAATGCGGTTTTGAAAACAGCACATAAAGTGCAACAGTAATTCTTGCTCTTTGTTAGGGACCTCCCTACAATCCCCCCGAATTAATGTATCTTTCATTGATACTTTAAATTTAGCAACACCTCTTTTCTCGCTACAAAATTGTGTCATTGAACGACGCAAATCGGACAAAAGCCCGCTCAGGCAAAGGACGTTACCCGGATGACAGGATCCGGTTGTATTGCCTGACTGAGCTTACTCACTGGAAATAAAAATAATGGCAAGTCTGCAAAACCCAATGGTTAAACGGGGCCGCTCACTTCGCGCGCCTCTACTCGCTTTGCAACTCTCTTTGGTTGCGATCTTGGTCACCGTGCTCAGTGCTTGCGACAACAGCGCAGCAAAAAATGGCCCGCCACCGCCTCCGGGCGTCAGCGTAGCGGATGTCGTCGTCAAACAGATTAACCAATGGGATGATTTTAACGGCCGCATTGAAGCCGTGCAGAGCGTGCAACTGCGCCCGCGCGTTTCCGGTTATATCGATAAAGTGAACTACACCGAAGGTCAGGAAGTTAAAAAAGGCCAGATTCTGTTCACCATCGATGACCGCACCTATCGCGCCGCCCGCGAGCAGGCTCAGGCCGAGCTGGTTCATGCACGCAATCAGGCGAATCTGACCCGCAGCGAGTCAGGCCGTACTGAGAAATTGATTGGCACTCAGGCCGTCTCAACCGAGATCTGGGAACAGCGTAAAGCCGCCGCGTCGCAAGCGCAGTCCGACGTTCTTGCCGCGCAGGCTCAGCTGGATGTGGCTCAGTTAAACCTCGACTTCACTCAGGTCACGGCGCCCATCGACGGTCGCGCCAGCCGCGCCATGATAACCGTGGGTAATCTGGTGACAGCCGGTGACAGCGCGAGTGTTCTCACCACGCTGGTGTCTCTCGACAAAGTCTACGTTTACTTTGATGTAGATGAAGCCACTTTCCTGCGTTATCAGTCACTTGCTCGCGATGGCCAGCACATTGCCGCGCCTGGCACCAAGTTGCAGGTCAACGTCGGTTTGGCGGGTGAGCAAGGTTATCCGCACACCGGCTATGTCGATTTCACCGACAACCAGCTGAACTCCGGTACCGGGACTATTCGTATGCGCGCCGTGCTCGATAACAGCGAACGCCGCTTCACGCCAGGCCTGTTTGCTCGCGTGCAAATGCCGGGCAGCCCACGCTTCGACGCGGTGCTGATCAACGATAAAGCCGTGCTGACTGACCAAGACCGCAAGTTTGTCTATGTGCTCGATAAAGAAGGCAAGGCGCAGCGTCGCGATGTCGAATTAGGCCGTCAATATTCAGGTCTGCGTATTGTGCAAAAAGGTTTAGTCAGCGGTGACAAAGTCATCGTCGATGGTGTGCAGAAGGTATTTATGCCGGGCATGCCGGTGAATGCCAAGACGATTGATATGGCTTCAACTGTCGCTTCTAACTAAGCCCTGAAAGAGAATCCTGAATTATGGACTTTTCCCGCTTTTTCATCGACAGACCGATTTTTGCCGCGGTGCTGTCGATCCTGATTTTTGTTGGTGGTTTAATCTCCATCCCGCTTCTGCCGATCAGCGAATACCCGGACGTGGTACCGCCGAGCGTGCAGGTACGCGCCGTGTATCCGGGTGCCAACCCGAAAGTGATCGCCGACACCGTGGCTACACCGCTGGAAGAGTCGATCAACGGCGTTGAGAACATGATGTACATGAAATCTGTGGCTGGTTCTGACGGCGTGCTGGTCACCACCGTGACTTTCCGCCCGGGTACTGACCCGGATCAGGCGCAGGTTCAGGTGCAAAACCGCGTGTCTCAGGCGCAAGCCAGATTGCCGCAGGACGTAATTCGCCAAGGGATCACCACCCAGAAACAGTCTCCAACGCTGACGCTGGTGGTGCATCTGTTCTCCCCTTCCGGCAAGTACGACTCGCTGTATCTGAGTAACTACGCCACGCTGAAAGTGAAAGACGAGCTGGCGCGTTTGCCGGGCGTCGGTCAGGTGCAAATTTTCGGTGCCGGTGAGTACGCGATGCGCGTCTGGCTTGACCCGAACAAAGTGGCGTCGCGCGGCTTAACGGCGTCTGACGTGGTCAACGCAATGCGCGAGCAGAACGTTCAGGTCTCTGCCGGTCAGCTTGGCGCAGAGCCGATGCCGACCAAAAGCGACTATCTGCTGTCGATTAACGCCCAAGGGCGTCTGCAAAACGAAGAAGAGTTTGGCAATATCATCCTGAAAACCAGCGATGACGGCACCGTGGTGCGCCTGCGCGACGTGGCCCGTATCGAGATGGGGTCAGGTAACTACGCGCTGCGTTCCCAGTTGAACAACAAAGACGCGGTAGGTATTGGTATCTTCCAGGCGCCGGGCGCCAATGCGATCAACCTGTCTGACGCCGTTCGCGACAAAATGGCCGAGCTGGCGACCCGTTTCCCGGAAGGTATGACCTGGAAAGCGCCTTACGACCCAACCGTGTTCGTGCGTGACTCCATCAGTGCCGTCGTCCATACGCTGCTGGAAGCCGTTCTGCTGGTCGTGCTGGTGGTTATTCTGTTCCTGCAAACCTGGCGTGCGTCGATCATCCCACTGTTGGCGGTGCCGATTTCAGTGGTTGGTACTTTCAGCGTGCTCTATTTACTCGGTTTTTCGCTCAACACCTTGAGTCTATTCGGACTGGTGTTGGCGATAGGGATCGTGGTGGATGATGCCATTGTGGTGGTGGAAAACGTCGAGAGGAATATCGAGGAGGGCCTCACCCCGCTGGCGGCTGCCCATCAGGCGATGCGCGAAGTGTCTGGGCCGATTATCGCCATTGCTCTGGTGCTCTGCGCGGTGTTCGTGCCGATGGCCTTCTTGTCCGGCGTAACCGGCCAGTTCTACAAGCAGTTTGCGGTCACCATTGCCATTTCAACCGTGATTTCAGCTATCAACTCCCTGACGCTCTCCCCGGCGTTGGCGGCGCTGTTGCTCAAACCGCACGGCGCGAAGAAAGATATTCCGACGCGAATCATCGATCGACTGTTCGGCTGGCTGTTCCGCCCGTTTAACCGTTTCTTCCACAAAAGTTCTGAACGCTATCAGGGCGCAGTTTCACGCACGCTCCACCGCCGTGGGTCAGTGTTCGTGGTCTATCTGCTGCTGCTTTGTGGCGCAGCCTTTATGTTCAAACTGGTGCCGGGTGGTTTTATTCCGACCCAAGATAAGATGTACCTGATTGGCGGCGTGAAGATGCCAGAAGGTGCCTCCCTTGAGCGTACGGATGCCATGATCCGCAAGATGAGTGAGATTGGGTTGAGCGTGGACGGCGTGAGTGATTCAGTCGCCTTCCCCGGCCTGAATGCGCTGCAATTCACCAACACGCCGAATACCGGCACGGTGTTCTTTGCCCTAAAACCGCTGAATGAGCGTACCCGCACCGCGGCGGCGATCAATGCGGAAATCAACGCCAAGATTTCACAGCTGCAGGAAGGTTTTGCCTTCTCTATTATGCCGCCGCCAATCCTTGGTTTAGGTCAGGGTTCGGGCTATTCGCTGTATATTCAGGACCGCGCGGGTCTGGGTTACGGCGCATTGCAAACCGCGATCAACACCATGTCCGGCGGCATCATGCAGACCCCGGGCATGGGCTTCCCGATTTCATCTTATCAGGCCAACGTGCCACAGCTTGATGCCAAGATCGATCGCGATAAAGCCAAGGCCCAGGGCGTGTCGCTGGATGATTTATTCAGCACGCTGCAGACCTATCTCGGTTCGACCTACGTTAACGATTTCAACCGTTACGGCCGTACTTATAAAGTCATGGCGCAGGCCGATGGTCCCTATCGTCAAACCATTGAAGATATCTCCAACCTGCGCACCCGCAACGATAAAGGCGAGATGGTGCCGATTGGCAGTATGGTGAACATCACCACCACCTACGGTCCAGACCCGGTAATTCGTTATAACGGCTTCCCGGCGGCGGACATCATTGGTGATGCCGATCCGCGCGTATTGTCTTCGACCGAGGCTATGACCAAGGTGAGCGAGCTGGCGGATAAAGTCTTGCCGAACGGCATGAATATCCAATGGACTGACCTGAGCTATCAGCAATCAACGCAGGGCCACGCGGCGCTGATCGTCTTCCCGGTGGCTATTCTGTTGGCATTCCTGGTGCTGGCGGCGCTGTATGAAAGCTGGACATTGCCACTGGCGGTCATTCTTATCGTGCCGATGACCATGCTCTCCGCGCTGTTCGGGGTGTGGCTCACTGGCGGGGACAACAACGTCTTCGTGCAGGTCGGGCTGGTGGTGCTGATGGGGCTGGCTTGTAAGAACGCCATTCTTATCGTCGAGTTCGCTCGTGAACTGGAAATGCAAGGCAGAGGGATTGTTGAAGCCGCGCTCGAGGCATGTCGCCTGCGTCTGCGCCCTATCGTTATGACGTCGATTGCCTTTATCGCCGGGACTATCCCGCTGATTTTAGGCCACGGCGCGGGTGCCGAAGTACGCGGCGTCACCGGTATTACCGTGTTCTCCGGCATGCTGGGGGTAACGCTGTTCGGCCTGTTCCTCACGCCGGTGTTCTACGTGGCGTTGCGCCGACTGGTGACGCGTAAAGAACGTCAGGAAACCGTGGCGGTCTAACCGTAAGTAGCGGAAAGCAAAAAGGCCGGGTGAATAACCCGGCCTTTTTTATGGCTCAGTTTCAATCAACACTGAGCACTGGTGCTAAATGAAAGCTGTCTTGTGCTTATTTCTCGGCGGAAGCTTCTTCATCCTGTTCCGTGCAGGCGTTTTTCTTATCGCTGCACCAGGTGCGGGTGTCATTACATTCAAACTCACTCAACGCATCAGCCACGGTGTGGCGAGCGAGCACGGCCA
The DNA here is from genome assembly GCF_052375995.1 of Ewingella sp. AOP9-I1-14. NCBI lineage: Bacteria > Pseudomonadati > Pseudomonadota > Gammaproteobacteria > Enterobacterales > Yersiniaceae > Ewingella > Ewingella sp. AOP9-I1-14. The sequence goes on along the minus strand of NZ_JBQSVA010000007.1, from coordinate 122,066 downwards.
GCGAGGCTTCTTCAGCTTCGCTAACGACCGATTTGAAATACCAGCAGGCGTTGGCGCTGACCAGACACTTGGCTTCCACCTCGGGGCGCGACGCCCAAATGCGTTTGTCATCAATCACCGCGGTGTAAATGTCACGCAGCGTGATTTGATCTGTCGGGCGGCCGAGCGTAATGCAGCCTGTTCGGCCAAGCGTAGACACAATAATGCCGTTACGCGTCAGCGGAACCATCAACTTGCGAATAAAACTTGGGTTAGCTTCCAGAACCTTAGCCAAAACCGCACTGGTTGCACGTACGCCGGTTTTTTCGGCCACGGCGACGCTGAGTACCATTTGCATTGCAGTCGGAAAGCGAAAATCTAACATGTCATTGTCCTGAGCGACGAAGTTCTAAAAGTATATTGGCTTTAGTGAAATACGCCAAAATCCTGAACGTCAATTGGACAATAATATAACAAACACTGCTGCAATATTGAAGTTCAGCACCCTCGGAGCGCACAGATAGACTATGTTTCAGACGTTTTCACCCCAAAGGCACGCATAACTTCTATACAGTAGTCATTGTTAATTCAGGCTAAAGGATGACAAGTTGGCGCTTTCGTGGCATCGAGCGATAAACGCACAAATGGCTTACTACGGCTAAGGTTGTTGCAGGGGTGGGGATTCGCTGAGTTTGCATTTTCCTGTGCCGAACAAGTTGGCACTGGCGACAGGCTGGAAAGCAATAAATGCGCTTTTAACCAAAGCAGGATAAAAATCAGAAAATGGTTGTTCTAAATTTTTAGCTGACTGATAAAATGAGACATCCATCACACTTATGAAACACCAATGTTCAAAACCATCATCTTCGTTTGCTCCGCCTGCTTGTTGTTAAAATTAGCTCTGGACTGGCAAGTTATTCTGCAAGTCGCTGATAGCTAAAAACATATCAATTAATCCCATAATCCAAGAATTATATAATCACAGGATTATGGGATTTCAAAATCATGAAATCACTGAATCATAAAACTTCAAGATTCAATGATTCCCCGACTGATACAGGGTCGTCACGGCCTGCTGGTTAGCACTCAGCACCTCCTCCAACGTCATCTTACCGTCCAGAAGTGCAGAGATATTTTTACCCACGGCGTCACCCATCTGGTCAAAACCCGGAATACTGACATACTGCACGCCCTGATAAGGCACAGGGAAAAGCGTTGGCTGCTCGGGCGTGGCGGTTTCTAAAGCCTGTTTCACCCGCGCCGCGTAAGGCGCCAGCTTCTGATAATGAGGTTCAGCATAAGAGGAATAGCGGCTGCCGGGAGGAATTGCGCCCCAGCCCACTGTCTGCGCAACTTGCTGGATATAGGCCGGCGACGTCGCCCAGGTGATAAAAGCCTGTGCCTGAGCCTTTTGACTGCTGCTTTGCGGCACGGCCAGCGACCAGGCCCAAAGCCAGTGCGATCCGTTAGAGGAAATGGCCACCGGTGCTGGCGCAAAGTCAACCTTGTCCGCCACCATCGAGATTTGCGGATTAGTCACCATCCCAGCCGCCACCGTGCTATCGACCCACATTGCACATTTACCTTGGGAGAAGAGCTTGAGGTTTTGCCCAAAACTGTTCGATTTTGCATCCGGCGGACCATAGTTTTGCAGCATAAACACATAATCTTTTAAGACGTTACGCCATTCGTCGCTGTCCAAATGAGGCTTCCAGTCGGCGTCGAACCATTCGGCCCCATAGGCATTGGCCATGGTGGTGACTAACGCGACGTTGTCACCCCAGCCAGCTAACCCACGCAGGCAGAGACCGTAAATCCCCTGCGACTTATCAGTCAGTTCAGCGGCAAGATTTTTGATTTCATCCCAGCTTGGGTTTTCTGGCATTGTCAGGTGCTTAGCCGCGAACAGGTCTTTGCGATAATAAGTCATGCTGCTTTCACCATAGAAAGGTAAAGCATAGAGCTTATTCTGCCAGGAAAGAGCACTACGAATGGGTTTCAGCAAGTCATCAACCTGATAGTTAGCCGGCAGATTATCCAGCGGCGTGAGCCAGCCTTTTTGGCCCCACAGCGGGACTTCATAAGTGCCTACGGTTATCACGTCGAAGTTGGCCTTGCCGCTGCTCATATCACTGAGAACCTGCTTGCGCAGTTCGCCATCATCCATTACGTACCACTCAAGCTTGATATCAGGGTGAGCCTGTTCATAACTGCTTGAAAGCTGCTGCATAATGGTCATATCGCCATTCGCGATGGTAGCAATCTTCAAGGTAGTCACGGCATGAGCATTCAGGCTTAACGCCGCCATCGCCGCAGGAAAAAGCCATTTTAGCCCTTTTAAATCAGACATTAACCGGCTCCAGCGTTGAAGCCGTCGCGGGCTGATAGGCTTCTGCCACGGGGTGCTTAGTGACTTTGTCAGGAGCGGCAGGCGGTATTTTTTTCAAATGGAAGAAGGCCATTTTCTCCACCAATTTACCGGCGTGGGCATTTACCGTCTGGCTGGCAGCGGTGGCTTCTTCAACCAACCCCTCGTTTTGCTGAATCGCGCTCTCCATCTGCACGATTGCAGCATTAACCTGAGTAATACCGCTCGACTGCTGGTTGCTGGCAACAGCTATCTCAGCCACAAAATCCACCACTTTCACCAAACCCTCGTTGATTACATTGAGGGTTTCACCGGAACGCAGAACCAGTTTGCTGCCCACATCTACCTTGCTGACGCTAGCCTGAATTAGGGTCTTGATCTCCTGCGCCGCTTTAGCTGAGCGCTGCGCCAACTGTCGAACTTCAGCAGCGACCACGGCAAACCCCCTGCCCTGCTCGCCTGCGCGAGCCGCTTCGACCGCCGCATTGAGCGCTAGTAGGTTTGTCTGGAAGGCAATCTCATCAATGACGCGGTTGATATCGCCAATCTTCTTACTCGACTGTTCAATATCTTGCATTGCCGTGACAGCGTCACTTAGCACTGAACTTCCCTTTTGCGCATGCTGTCGCACGGTTTGCACCAGTTGGCTGGCCTGCGAGGCGTTGTCCGCATTAAATTTCACGGTGGCCGTCATCTGTTCCATGCTGGCGGCGGTCTGTTCGAGGGAGCTTGCCTGAGAGTGAGTGCGCGCAGCTAAATCATTATTGCCCTCTGCCATTTGCTCCGCCGCCTGGCTTAAAGCCTTGGCGCTTTCGCCAACATCGCGAACGATGGATGACAGCCGCGCGTCCATTTGGGCCAGCGCCTGCATCAGTCCCCCCATCTCATCCCCTGGAATATCGCCGATGTGATGATTCAAGCCACCCGCTGATATGGATTCGGCCAGACGTTTTGCCCGACTGATAGCCGCAGTTAAAGAGCGAATAAGCAGGCCCCCGGCAATCAGCGCGATGAAAATGCCGGCGGCGAGAATGCCTAACATGCTGTTACGCATAATATTAAAAGCATTAGAACTGGCGCTGTAGTTGGCTTCAGCCTGCTGACGCATCAGGTTATCCAAGGCGTCGATATCTTTTTGTAGAGCAAGACTGCCGGAACGAAGGCGAGTTTCAATAATGACTAAGGCTCCTGAAGGGTTACCCGATGCCAGTAAAGAACCGGCGTCACGCAGCGCGACCTGATATTTTGCTAAATCATTGAGGAAATTCTGGCGCAAAGCAGCACTGCCTGAAACTATGGACGTCGCCTGATAGGCTTGTTGTTCAGCGACGATTTGTTTGCGGTAAGTGTCGATTTGCTGCATCCGCTGGCTCACTTCGTCGCTGTCAGTCCAATAGCGCAATGTTTCAAAAAGCGTAGCTGACTGAAGTTGGGCCAGTCGATAAAGTTTGGCGGAGTGCTGTAGAGGAAGCAGTTCAGTGCGGTAAGTAGATATGGCTCTCTGGTCGGCTGCGCGTAATCCGATGATCCCCCAACCTGTGGTGATTGCTAGCAAAATGCACAACAAACCGACGATGCCTATCAGTCGCGCGCGAATGGTGAATCGCATAACTCACTCCATAACCAAAGATAAAAGCAATGAATCCGCAGGCTATCGACATCGTGAACCCCCCATGATGTCACGGCCCAGAGAACAACTTATCGGCAGTTAATGGATAATCTTTATGCAGAGAAATAAATAAGCTGCGTCAGTGGAAATCCTGAGATTTAGAAATCCCACAATCCCAGGATTGCAGAATCCCATGATTTTAATCTTCTAACTACGCGTTTTAGGATCCTCTGATTTAAAGATTATGGGATTATAAGATTATAGAATCCCGAGACATCAGGTGCACAAAATCATAGGATTCTAGGATTAGAATCCCCTTTAGATAAAATCTAGCACTCCCCTCCCCCGTCGCTGAGGGGTCTCATCATAATATGTAACTCATTGATTAAACTATTATGATTATGGGATTATGAAATCTCAGGATTTTGTGATGATAGGATTTGGCAAGTTAAGGTTGGAGATTTCAGCATCCTGTAATCATAAAATCTCAGGATTCTAACAAATTATATCTTAGGATTTCAGGATTTTTAAATCCTAGGATTATGAATATAACGCCGCAGCAACAGTGCCACGTCTCTTGGCTTTCCTCAAATGGAAAACTCCATTCACTATCCAAGTAATAGTGGAATTATGAGATTTTGAGATTATAGAATCCTAGCACTGCGTGGTGAACATGATGATGCAATCCTCAAATCCTAACCACCCAAGATTCAAAGATTCAGTCATCTCGAGATTCCACAATCCTAAGATAATGGGAACATCAGATATGGTAATCTCAGAATCCTAGGATTAGGGAATTATATGATTTACAAATCCTGAGATATTGAAATCCTTGGTGTTGGACATTATAGTATCCCATACTCATGAGATTCGTGGATTTTATAATCACAGAATCCTGAGATTATACGATGTCAGACTTGGATAATCTTTGAATCCTAGGATTCAAAGATGGTGAAATCTTATGATTCCATAATCCATCACTAAGAGGTTGCAATGGCAGCGAAAATAATTTCCTTCCTGAACGGGAAGGGCGGGGTAGGGAAGACCACAACGTCCATTAACATCGCAACCTGTCTCGCCAGACAAGGACACAAAGTTGTGATGGTCGATACAGACCCTCAGGGCAGCATCAGCAACTGGTATGACGAAAGCAAGTGCCAGTTCGACCTTGCAGAAGCGGCGTCGGAGAAAGAAGTCTACACCGTCAGAAAACAGCTGAAGGAATATGACTACGTAGTGATCGACGGAGCTGCCGCCATATCGGCTATTTCCTCCGCAGCGGTCATGGTAAGCGATTTGGTGTTAATTCCGGTTACTCCCTCACCTTTGGACTTTGCGGCCTGTGGCGCTATCCTGGCGGTCGTAGAAGCGCGTGAAAACCTGCAACCCGTGATTGCGCGTTTTCTGATCACCAAGAAGGTCGCTTCCGCTAAAATGTTAGAAGTGTTGAAAGAGTCGATTGCAGATACTGGCGTTCCAGCACTCAGAACAGGCACCTCTCAGCGTCAAGTTTATGTCCGCACCATGATGGATGGCGGCACTGTATTTGATACTACAGACGGCAATGCGAAAGGGGAGATTGAGATTATGACCAAAGAGATCATGGAGTTGCTGAAATGAAAATGAAATTAGGCCAGCATCGACAACTCAATACGGCTCTGGAAGCTGTATCTAAACCGCCATCAAGCGTCAAAAAACTGCAAACCAATATCGACGAAGATCTGCATAAGCGCTTTAAGACCAGCTGCTTTTTGCAGGATCGTGAAATGAAAGATGTTCTAACCGAGCTTATCGAAGGCTGGTTGATCCACAACGAACGCGTTTAATCTTCGGTCTGCATGCTGATCAGCGATGGTCAGCATGATCTTCCCGCTTTTTGCCAAACCCCCGCCAGGCGCCTGTTTTAAGGGAAGGATCCAAAGATCTAATAACTCTTTTGTTTCTTTTTAACTTTAAACCTTTCTCTTTAGAGCGCCTTTTTCACTTTTAGTATCAACCAGTTACGCGCCTATATGTGGAGTGATTTCATGCTTCATGTGGAGATCATTCCTGTTGAATGTGGATCCTTTTCCTGTTCCATGTGGAGTAATTTCCTGTGGATAACTTTAGGGATATCATGATCTTACTTATGTGGAGCAATTTCCTGTTGATAACTCTGGACTGTTTGAGACTTTTAGTATTCTAGCAGGATCACCGGGACTAAGCGTTATGTGTAAAGGGTTTAACTACTGCATTAGCAGGGCAGAACATCAAAGGTGGAGGAATTTCCTGTTGGTGTTGACGCCTCATATGTGGAGATTTTTCCTGTTACCGCGTCACACATGAATCCCTTACTTGAACGACTAAATGTGGAAAGATTTCCTGTACGCGTTGTCGTAACTTCATGTGGAGACTTTTCATGTTCCAGCTCTGAAATTTTCTTAAAACGTCTGCCTTATACTTTTCACTAAATCATCCACTTATGTCCTTTGTGACAGCGTCACATTGTTATATGTGGAAAGATTATCTGATCATTTAACATCTCTGCATACGTGGAAAGATTTCCTGTTCGATTGTCTGGATCCCTTGTTGGTAGCCGTTTCTCTAACAAGGGGAGGGCGATATGTGGAGAAATTTCCTGTTGCCTCGCATCAGTCCATATGTGGAAACTTTTCATGCTGTTTGGTGGAGGCTAATGTGGAAAGATTTCCTGTAATGGGCATCGGCACAGCTAAAAACCGGTAAATTGCGAGATGAGAGCTTGATCACACAACCCAATAACCCTGTCGAAAGTTCATATGTGGAGAGATTTCCTGATCCAAACCGAAAGAAATCTCACATTGGGTTGCGCGGCGAAGTGCGATCCTTATCGCTTAATGTGGAAGAATTTCCTGTTCGCTCTGCGTCACGAATCGCCAAGGATCTTATCTTGCGAGACATCTCGAAAAATCTTATGTGGAGAAATTTCCTGATCGCACTTTTTTGGAAGCCACATAACACAATGATATAAAAGAATTAATTAGTTAGTATTTTTGCTTTACGGCAGCAATTTATATGTGGAATAATTTGTCTACATTCCACCTATGGATCCTGCGACATGGAACTCAATAAACTAACCGTTGTTCAGGGAAATGATCTTCTCGAGGGGGCGTATAGCGTAACCCTTGATGAGATGCGGTTACTCAATTTGGCTTTAGCCCAAATCGATAGCAGGAAACCACAGCCAGACACTCTTTACCGGCTTTTCCCTCAGGATTATCAGCGGATCTATGGCGTGAACCCCACCAGCAGCCACAGGCAGCTGCGCGAAGCCGCTGAAAGCCTGATGAAAAAGCCGGTCACTATCTACAAACCTGATGCTAAAACCGGCAAGATCCGCACGGTTCAGCTCTCCTGGTTCTCACGACTTGAGTATGTTAGCAGCGACGATCATAGCGCCGTCGTGCTGCGTTTCGGCCAAGACGTTGCACCCTATCTCTATGAATTAAAAGAGTCTTTTACCAAACTTAATTTCGCCAACATCGCCAAGCTAGATACGCCATTCTCAGTGCGGCTGTATGGCTGGTTGATCAAAGCTAAAAACCTTTACGGCCGCCGTCCCGGTAAAGCCATTGAGGTGACGCTGGATCTTAACTGGATGCGTGAGAAGGCCGGGCTGGCCGGTAAATACGAGGATTACCGCGATTTCCGCCAGAAGCTGCTGGAACCGACCATCAATCGGATCAACGCCAATACCGATATCTCAGTGGTATGGGAGCCGGTAAAAAGCGGCAGAACCGTGGTTTCAATCAAATTTGCCTACATGGACGAGTCCACGCCAGAGGCCACCAAGCCTATGCGACCACGCTTACCGCGCCGTCCTCGCGCCGTGGCAGGTTCACAGTTAGAGGGGGAGTGGGCGCGTCGCTGCATAGCTATTTTCGAAGATTATCGAATTAAATTAGCCGCTTATGATGCTGACGAGAAATCAGCAGTGCCGGATCTTCGCAAGCTGGCTGGCTGGTACAAGATCATTGGCGATAAAAACAAACAGAAAGAAGTGATGGCAGAAGTGGGTTCCCGCAGTAAAAAAGCCGCCGCTAAGTGATATCGTAGCGAACACACAACGTCTTCTAATATCAATGTAATTACGCGTAATTAACTTCTGAATAACACCTTATTTTGGCGCTCGCCCTCAGGGGAGGGCGTTTGTAATATGGCCTTGTAAGTTAGTAAGCGCTTACTGGGTGAGGGCAGGAAATCATTCCACCTTTAGCACATCCGGGTGCTTTTCTGTGGCCGCCTCGTGGAAGATGTCACCAAGGTAAATGGCTATCTCATGCTCTTCTATAAAGTCAGGAATAGCGACCTGATGATTAAGTGAGTACTTCCTCTCTGGCAGCGTCACGTTGAAAACCTGCCAGCGACCGTCGATTTTCTTGACGCCCAGCAGGCGGCCGAACACGTTGTAAATCATCATCGGGACACTCCTCCGTTACATTCTTCATTAATAGTCGTTTTAGGCGTAAGTATAAGCTGCTGTCTGGTTCACCCTTACTAGCAGAGTGCCAGTACAAAATTGCTATAAGCCATACTTTTTCGTTGTTAGACAAGCCGAAAACCCGACCTTACTCTTTGTCACGTTTTGTAAAATTTAATGCAAATACCTTGATGAGGAACGTCTTTTGGCAAAGTCTCTGCACGATTCTAAAACCCGCGGCCTGCCGCGCTTTACGCCACTGAAGCTGGCAGTGCTCTGTGGCTCTCTTTTATTCTCCTCTCTGTCTATTGCTGACGAGCAGCTAAAAGAAGGCATTACGCCTGCCACCGATGCCAGCCAGATCCCCGCTGCGGCTAAGTTACGCAAAGATACCGTGATCGCGGGTATCTCTGAACCTCAGGGTATTTTTAACCCTTACTTCTTCGTCAACGGTTGGGACGAAAACGTCACTAACGTGATTTTTGCCCGACTGATCGATTTAAACAGTCACGGCGAATCTGTCCCAGGTTTAGCTGAAAGCTGGACCGTATCCCCCGATGGAAAAACCTACACCATCAAGCTTCATCCTAACCTGACTTTCAGCGACGGATCGCCGTTAACCGCTGAAGACGTGGCGTTCACGCTGACCGTACTTTATGACCCGAAATATGATGGCGACACCGACATTTCATTAGCCCATATCGTCGGCGGTGATGACTACAAAGCCGGTAAAGCAGATAGCGTATCTGGCCTGAAGGTGATCGACCCGCAGACCCTGCAAGTGACCACCACAGAGGCGGGCGCCACGACGCTGCAAAAAATCGGCGGCCCGGTTCTGTCAAAAGCCTATTACGGCAAAGGCTATTCCCGCGGCAATCTCGATGAATTGAGAACCCTGCACGGCAAGCCGCTAGGCAATGGCCCGTATGTTTACGAAAAATACATTCCGGGACAGGAGATACGTTTCCACGCCAACACCCATTACTATAAAGGCGTGCCGCCAACGCCGCGCTTTATCTATCGCGTGACCAACCCGTCGACTAACTTCCAGCTGTTCCAGACCGGTGACACCGACTACGACGCCTTTACTTCGCGCCCAGACGATATCGAGCAGCTCAAGCTACTGGGCTTCGCCAACATCAACCTTTATGGTTCCAGCGATTACAGCAAGATTGAGTTCAACTTCCGCCGCCCGGCCCTGCAAGATGTCAAAGTCCGTCAGGCGCTGATCTACGGTCTTGATCGCCAAAAATTGGTCGACGTGGTCTATCAGGGCTACGGTACCGTAGCCAATGAGCCGATCTCGCCAATCTCTTGGGCTTACAACGCCGAGGGCGTGAATCAATACAAATACGACGCGGCCCAGGCTAAGAAACTGCTGGACGAAGCAGGTTGGAAAGTTGGCTCTGACGGCATCCGTGAGAAAGATGGCAAGCGCCTTGAACTGACGCTGCTGGTCAGCAAGAAAGTGCTGAACGACGCGCTGATCCCGATTGCCAAAGAGAACTACCGCCAGATTGGCGTGCTGCTCAAACCACAGGTATTGGACTTCAACGCGCTGATGTCCCAACGCAAGGCGGGCAACTACGATCTGGCCTCCTTTAGCACCAGTACGCTGAACGATCCGCACGACGGCGTGTGGGATTTCTATAGCAAAGAAGCCGCCACTCAGGGTGGGTACAACAACCCGCAGGTGGATGAACTGATCCATCAGGCCAATGCTGAACTGGACATTGAAAAACGTAAGCCGATTTATCATAAGTTGTATCAGGTGCTGGCCAACGATCCGCCAGTCATTCTGTTGGCAAACCGTAAAATTCTCTCGGCCAGTAGCGCACGGGTCACAGGCTTCAAACCGGATATCTACAACGGTCTGACGGGAAGCCTGCCAGATGTGAAAGTGGTTAAATAATCAGAAATAACGCCACTGCCGGTCTTTGATTGGCAGTGGCAATGAGAACGTCATGAGAAATTTCATTCTGCGGCGATTGCTGCAAACCATCCCGATGCTGTTCCTCGCCTCGCTGTTGATCTTCATGCTGTTTGCGTTAACTCCCGGCGATTTCATTGATGGCAACGTGACGCTGACGGCGCAACGTGCCGCCGAACTCAAAGCGCTTTACGGCCTCGATCAGCCGGTGTTTACCCGCTATTTCCGCTGGCTGGGCCAGCTGCTGCAGGGCAACCTCGGCTTTTCGCTGCAATACCAAATTCCCGTCAGCCAGCTGCTCAATCAATATATCTGGAACTCCTTCCTGCTGGCCGGGATCTCCATGGTGCTCTATTGGGGCATCGCGCTGGCAGTGGGCATCGTTTCGGCGTTGAAACCTTATTCGCTGTTTGATCACGTGGTCAGCGTGGTGATCTTCGCCGCCATGTCTTTCCCCACCTTCTTCCTCTGTTTGCTGCTCATCAAATGGTTTGCCGTGGACTTACATTGGTTGCCGGTTGGCGGCATGACCAATACCGGCAGCGATGCGACAGGGTGGCCCTGGGTGATGCAGGTTGCGGCACACCTGATCCTGCCGGTGCTCGCGTTGGTCATGTTGCAAGCAGGAAGCCTGACACGCTATTTCCGCGCCAGCATGCTGGATGTCATTCGGATGGACTTCATCCGTACCGCCCGCGCCAAAGGGCTGCGCGAAAGAACGGTTATCTTCAAGCATGCCCTACGCAACGCGCTGTTGCCGCTCATTACCTTGATGGGCTTTGAGCTGCCGGGGCTCTTTTCTGGCGCGATCATCACCGAGAAGGTCTTTAACTGGCCGGGAGCCGGGCATATCAATATCGACTCACTGGCCGCCCGCGATTACCCGGTATTAATGGGATTCACGCTGTTTTTGGCGGTGCTCACCATCCTAGGCAACCTGATCGCTGACGTGCTTTATGCCTGGGCTGATCCACGTATTCGGGTGAAGTCATAATGTTAATTTCTCTGTTCTCCAGCCAGCGTCGGCTGCGTAAGGCGCAAATCCCCGCGCTGGCGCAGGCCACGCCTTCACCACTGCATCAGGCGTGGAAGGCATTACGCAGCAATCCGCTGGCAATGTTTAGCCTCATTCTGCTGACGGTTATGGCGCTGTGGTGCGTGTTTGGCCCGATGTTTTCCCCGTGGCGCGATGAAGCCACTGACGCCCTGATGATCAACAAAGCCCCTAATGCCCAGCACTGGCTAGGGACCGACTTTTTGGGCCGCGATATCTATACCCGCCTGCTACTGGCCGGGCGCATCTCGCTGGTTATCGGCCTGCTGACCATGCTGCTCTCGGTGACGCTGGGCTATCTGCTCGGGGCGCTTTCCGGCTATGTCGGCGGGTTGACCGACAAAATCGTCATGCGCCTTGCCGACCTAATGATGACCATTCCCACTTTGCCTTTGCTGTTGGTAATGGGCGCGATGCTGTCCGAGCTGGATTTCTCGCCGGACTCGCGCATCTATATGGTGATCGTGATGCTGAGCCTGATCGAATGCCCGAAACTGGCGCGTCTGGTGCGCGGGCAGATCCTCTCATTGCGCGAGCGCGAATTTATGCTGGCGACGCAGGTGCTGGGGCTCTCTTCCCGCCGTCGCGTGTTCCGTCACTTACTGCCGAACACGGTACCGATTCTGGTAGTAATGGCCACCATGGCCGTTGCCAACGCTATTTTGATGGAGTCCGCGCTGAGCTACCTCGGCTTGGGCGTGGTGCCGCCGATGGCCTCCTGGGGCAACATGATGGATGCTGCCAACAGCCTGATCGACTTCCAGCGCCGTCCGTGGCTGTGGATGCCGCCGGGCATTGCCATCTTCCTCACCGTGATTGCGATTAACGTGCTGGGCGACGGGCTGCGTGACGCCTTAGACCCAAAAATGAAGCGGGGTTAACGCCATGACGCAACCTTTAGTCAGTTTTAACAACCTGTCGCTGTCGTTTTCCAGCGAGCAGGGCAGAGTGCGCGCGGTGCAAGGCGTGAGTTTCGACGTGATGCCAGGCCAGACGGTCGGCGTGGTCGGTGAGTCCGGCTGCGGCAAAAGCGTCACCGCCATGTCGTTGATGGGGCTACTGCCGCCGCAGTCGGCACGCATCGACTCCGGCGAGATCTGGTTCGAGGGCACCAATCTGCTGACCCTGCGGCCTTCCCGCATGGCGGATCTGCGCGGCAACGAGCTGGCGATGATTTTCCAGGAGCCAATGAGCGCGCTGAACCCGGTGCTGACCATCGGCGAGCAGCTGGTAGAACCCTTGATTCGCCATCTCGGGGATAAACCCAAAGCCGCATGGGCTAAGGCCACGGCTTTGCTGACGGAAGTCGGCTTAGCCCGCGCCGCAAGCCTGATGGAAAGCTACCCGCACCAACTTTCCGGCGGCATGTTGCAACGCGTGATGATAGCCATGGCGCTGAGCTGCAAACCTAAATTGCTGATTGCCGACGAGCCGACCACCGCGCTGGATGTCACCGTGCAGGCGCAGATCCTCACCTTGCTACGCGAACAGGCCCAGCGCCAGCACATGGCGCTGATGCTCATCACCCACGACCTCGGCGTTATCGCCCAAATGGCTGACCACGTGGTGGTGATGTACGCCGGGAAAATCGTCGAGCAGGGGCCGACCGCCGACGTGCTGCGCAACCCGCGGCACCCTTATACGCAGGGGCTGATTGCCTCAAGGCCAGTGCCCGGCGAACGCCGCCGCCGCTTATATTCCATCCCCGGTCAGGTGCCGAGCCTTACCGCGCTGCCGCCATATTGCGCATTTACCGAGCGCTGCGCCAAAGCCACCGAACGTTGCCGTCAGGGCATTCCGGCTTTGGTGGGGGAGATCCGTCAGGCCGCCTGTTTCTACAGTGGTTTGCCCGCCAGCGGGCTTGCCACCGCGTCGCCATTAGAGGTACAGCCGTGAAGACAGAATATTTGGTCGAAGTGAAAGACCTGAAAAAGCATTTTCCAATCCAAAATGGCGTGTTCGGGCAGGTGACCGGCCAGCTTCGCGCGGTGGATGGTGTGAGTTTCAACATCCGCAAAGGCTCTATCTTTGGGCTGGTGGGGGAGTCGGGGAGTGGCAAAACCACGGTCGGCAGAACCCTGCTCGGCTTATATGACAAGACGGCGGGCAGCGTGAAGTTTCGCGGCGAAGACCTTTCGGCATTGAAGCCCAAACAGCTGAAAGCCCTGCGGCCAAAAATCCAGCTGGTATTTCAGGATCCCTATAGCTCGCTGAATCCGCGAATTCGCGTGGGTGATGCCATCGGCGAAGCGTTGCTGGAGCACAAGCTGTGCGCGCCGGGCGAGCTGCGCGGCAAAGTGCTGGAGGTGATGAAGATTTGCGGCTTATCCGAGCTGCACTACAACCGTTTCCCACACGAGTTTTCCGGCGGGCAGCGTCAGCGCATTGGTATCGCCCGGGCGCTTATCCTGCAACCAGACTTTATCATTGCCGATGAACCTATCTCGGCGCTGGACGTGTCGATTCAGGCGCAAATCATCAATCTTTTTTCGGATTTGCGCGATGACCACGGTGTCACCTTCCTGTTCATCTCCCACGACCTTGGGGTGGTGGAGCACCTGTGTGATGACGTGGCGGTGATGTACCTTGGGCAGATTGTCGAAACGGCCGATCGCGACACGCTGTTCCGCCAGCCGCTACATCCTTACACTCAGGCTCTGCTGGCTGCGGTGCCGACCTTGGACCCGGGCAGCGTGCCGGTGGCGATGGCCAAGGGTGAGATCCCCGACCCGTCGCAGCCGCCGTCAGGCTGTCGCTTCAACACGCGCTGCCCGCTAGCCACCGAGCGTTGTCGCCAGGAAGTGCCCCTGCTGCGCGCCATTGGCGAAGCGGGGCATCGAGTGGCCTGTCACTTAGTGTGAATCCTGGGATGCTATAATCTCAGGATTTTGTGATTCTGAGATTTTATCGCCTCTTACCACCAGCATATAAGTCAGGGTAAATGACAGCACTAGCGCGATAGTCACCCCCATCAGGATGTAGATAAAGTAAGGGCCAATGTAGGCCGGCAGGCTGAAAATGCTCGACAGGATATAGCCATACAGACGCACGCCGAAGAAAGCGATGAAAGCCGAGGCAATCGAACTGCTGATGGTGGTAGCGATAAAGGCTTTCTTATAGCGGGTCAGCACGCCAAACAGCGCTGGCTCGGTAATGCCCAGTAAGCCAGAGACGGCGGCGGAAACCACCAGCGTTTTCTCCTCGCGGGTTTTCACGTGGAAGTAGATGGCGAAGGTGGAACCGGCAATCGCCATGTTGGCCATGAACATCATTGGCATCAACATATCCCAGCCCTGATCGGTGAAGTTCTGCAAGGCAATCGGCGTCATGGCATGGTGCATGCCGGTCAAAATTGCCACTGGCCGGATGGCACCGACAATAAAGCCCGCGAACACCGACGAGACGTCAAACAGCCCCTGAATGAAGAACGCCAGCAGCTTGCCGAGGTAAATGCCCGCCGGTCCAATCACGGACAGCGACACCAGCGCGGCGATAAACAGCGTCAGCGTTGGGGTGAACACGGTCTTCAGCACGTCCGGCATAAACCTGTCTACCCAGCGGTGAATGTAGCTGAGCGCCAGAACCGAGAAAATCACCGGGATCACGCTTGCCGAGTAGTTAAACACCGAGACCGGAATGACATCCATAAAGTAAATCGCGCTGGCGGCGCCCGGCGTGTGGCTGGCCAGTGCCTTGGCGGCGTCGATAAGCGTTGGGTACATCAGGCAGGCTGCTACCGCCGCGGCTAAATATTCATTGGTTTTAAAGATTTTCGCCGCAGACACCGCGAGGAAGAAGGGCAGGAAGTAAAACACCCCGCTGGCGATCAGGTCGATAACCATCACCGTGTCGCTCTTGGCTGAAATCACTTTCAGCGCGATCAGCCCGGCCAGCAGACCTTTGATCATACCCGCGCCCGCGATGGCCGGAACGATTGGGCCAAAAACGCCGGAGACGGTATCCATAAACAGCGACACCAGCCCTTTACGCGCTTTCGGTTTATCGGCTTTTTCCAGCGTCACTGGCTTAAGATGGCTGACTATCTCCTCATACCACTCATTCACCTTCGGGCCGATGATGATTTGCACCTGCTCACTTTGGCTTTGCGCACCTAATACGCCGGGCAGGGCTTTTATTTCCTGCCACGCCACTTTATTTTCATCAATCAGATCAAAACGCAGCCGAGTCATGCAGTGCCAGACTTTATTAATATTTTCTGGCCCACCCACAAGCTGGATAATTTTCTGCATTGCTTCTGTTTTTGCCATAAAAACCCCACTGCGAACAGTTATTATTATGAAGTCGAAAATAATGACGTGAATAGCATGGAATACTAATGTTCCATGCCGACAAAAACAAACCAATAAAACATGATACAACTTACAAAACCACCCTGAACGGCGGTGATTTGTGGAGGTTATAGCAAATTGGTATGGTTTTTACTGGTCTTCGATGCTGAATGCCAAACCATTTAAAATGAATTAAATTTAAGGTTTACAACAGGGTTTAAAATAGGGTGAAATTGATGAAATCAGATTATTTCCATCCATCATGGTTACTCGATAAATAGCTTTTTAAGAGCAGTTTTATGTGAGCCACCGAGGAATAAATTATGCAGCCCACCTTTATTACAAATATTGAATGCCAGATAACTCGCCCCGATCGCCATAATCTGGTGGTGGTGACGATTGAGACAGATAAAGGCATTCGCGGACTGGGTTGCGCGACCTTCCAGCAGCGCCCGCTGGCGGTAAAACTGATGGTGGATGAGTACCTTAAGCCGCTGCTGATAGGCCGCGACGCCAACCATATTGAAGACCTATGGCAGATGATGATGGTCAACGCTTACTGGCGCAATGGCCCGGTGATGAACAACGCTGTGGCGGGAATAGATATGGCGCTGTGGGACATTAAAGGCCAACTGGCGGATATGCCGCTCTACCAACTGTTTGGCGGGAAATCTAAAGACGCTATCACCGCTTACAGCCACGCGGCCAGTGACACGCTGGAAGGATTGTATGCTGAAGTAGATCGCCTGCTGGCGGAAGGCTATCGCCATATTCGCTGCCAGCTGGGGTTTTACGGCGGCAACGCGCAGGACTTCCACGGTACCAAAAATCCGACCGAGGGCGCGTACTACGACCAAGATCAGTACATGGACAACACGCTGGCGATGTTCAAAGCGCTGCGCGAGAAATACGGCAATCGCTTCCATATCTTGCACGACGTCCACGAGCGTCTGTTCCCGCAGCAGGCGTTGCAGTTCGCCAAACAGGTGGAAGCTTACCGCCCATACTTCATCGAGGACATCCTGCCGCCGCACCAAAACGAGTGGCTGGAGCAGATCCGCAATCAAACCGCCGTGCCGCTGGCGACCGGTGAACTGTTCAACAACCCGGCCGAGTGGAAAGATTTGGTGATCAATCGCCGCATTGATTTTATCCGCTGCCACGTTTCACAGATTGGCGGTATCACCCCGGCCCTCAAGCTGGGGAGCTTCTGCCAAAGCTTCGGCGTGCGCCTTGCCTGGCATTGCCCGCCGGACATGACGCCGATCGGCGCGGCGGTGAATACCCATCTGAACATTCATCTGCACAACGCGGCGATTCAGGAGTTCGTGGCCTATCCCGCTAACACCCAGCGCGTGTTCCCGGACGCAGTGAAACCCGAAGGTGGCTACTTCTATCCAATTGAAAAGGCAGGGATCGGCGTCGGCTTCGATGCTAAAGCCGCAGAGGAATTCCCGGTGGTCTATCGCCCACATGAATGGACCCAAAGCCGTTTGCCGAATGGCGCAATTCATACGCCGTAAAGCATGGCGGTTAAAGGCGAAAGTGAGGGTCAAAAGGCGGGAGGTTCAAGCCTGATGACTCTTCCTGCTGAAGCTATGGTTGATGGGCGATGGGCAATAATGATTCGGGTAATGTGCAGCGCTGAGATCGCCGCGTTAATACAGGCTTCGTTATCAAGATCGAGATGGCTGGTGGCTTCGTCCATAAAGAGGATGCTCGGGCGGCGATGCAAGGCTCGGGCAATCAGCAATCTCTGTTTCTGGCCTCCGGACAAACTTCCTCCCAGCTCGCCAATTAAGGTTTCATAACCCATCGGCATGGCAATGATCTCTTCGTGAATATTGGCGTGCTGCGCGCACTCTTCAATCCACCGTATATCAGCAGACGACGTAAATCCGGCGATATTTTCCGCAATTGAACCGGCCAAAAGTTTATCGTCTTGCAACACACAGGCGATGCATTTTCGATAATTATTAATACCTATGGCATGTATATCTACACTATCAACCCGCAGCGTTCCTGATGTCGGTACTAATAATCCGCACATCAATTTCATTAATGTTGTCTTGCCTATGCCCGACGGGCCGATTATTGCCACGCTTTCGCCGGAATGAATATGAAAACTCATATCCCTAATTAATGGCTTTGAAATGTCGTCATATTGGTAAGACAACTGGTGGACATCGAAAGAGAGCGCTTTTCCGGCATGAAATACAGCCTGGCTGGGCATCTGTTTTTCTTTATCAGAGAGCACGATGTCTGAGACCCTT
This sequence comes from Ewingella sp. AOP9-I1-14, assembly GCF_052375995.1. Classification (NCBI taxonomy): domain Bacteria; kingdom Pseudomonadati; phylum Pseudomonadota; class Gammaproteobacteria; order Enterobacterales; family Yersiniaceae; genus Ewingella; species Ewingella sp. AOP9-I1-14. Next base: position 104,126 of record NZ_JBQSVA010000007.1, on the reverse strand, counting down.
TCGTTATGCAAGCTGAGCATTCGCAGGGCCAGCAGCATATCGATGAGGCTTGAGGCGCGCTCAGAGAACTGACCACGGTAGGCGTTGAAGGCCACAAACATGCCTAATGTCATCTGATTTTCAATCACCAGAGAGGCCCCTAGCCACAGAATAACCACCTGATCGAGAGTGGCTATCAGTGAGCTTATGCCACCAAAAAGCATATTCATTTTGGTGAGTTTGATGTCGGCATTCACCGTATCGGCGTTTAGATTCATCCAAATTTGAGAGCGCGAACCCGCCAGATCCAGAGATTTAATGGTGCTGATGCTATATAAGGTTTCCATAAAATGAGAGTCAGTCTTGGCTCCTTTGACTAACTGCTCCTCAGAGAGTTGGCGATAATAGTTATAGGTTGATAAACGTAAAATGATATAGAGGGTCGTGAAACCCAGTACCACCCACACTAACCAGCCGCCATATAACAGCATCATGATAAATACGCCAACGGTCATGATAGTATCGATAATGCTATTTACTATGCTGGTGGTGAAAGTGGTTCTAATAATTTCTAAAGAGCCAAACCGAGAATGAATATCCCCAAGTTTGCGTTTCTCGAAATAGGAGAGGGGAAGCTTGATCAAATGGTCAAAAACACCGGCTACCCATTGGATGTCAATAACCGCATCCATCACTATTGATGTCCACGACCTCAGCATTGAGATAGCCGTTCGGAACAAAATAAAAAATAGCAGCCCGATGCAAATCAGAGACAGCAGGTTGTGGTCACTCGCCAGAATCACGTGATCCATAATGAGCTGGGTGCCGACCGGCATGAGCAAATTAATACTTTCAATCACTACCGACAGCGCGAAAATCTTGATCAATGCGCCTTTCAAGCCGCCAATATTGGATAACAGAAGGCGAAAACTCAGTTTGCTACGCTTGGTGACGGGCGTGAATTCGCTATCTGGCCACAGTTCTAATGCCATGCCGGTGAAGTGTTTCGACACCTCCTGAATACCCAAGACTCTGCGACCAAACGCCGGGTCATGAATGACCACCCGCCCGCGACGCGCGGCGATAAGCACCACAAAATGGTTCATATCCCAATGTAAAATACAGGGGGTTTTCAGGGCATTAAGCTCTTCAAGATCAAGGGACAAAGCCCGGCTTTTCATTTTTAAGCTGCTGGCTGCGTCTATCAGCATCGACATCGTGGCACCGCGAGAAGATAGCCCAAACTGCTGGCGAAGATTGAAGAGATCGATACTCGCGCCGTAGTAGTGGCACACCATTGCCAAGCTTGCTAACCCGCACTCCGCGGACTCGGTCTGTAATATCTGTGGGACTTTGCGTCGCCAGGATAGATTCAGTTTTGCAGTGAGATCGTTAAAAAAGCTTTTATCCATTTACCGGCCCAGCTACGCTTTTTCGAATACCGTAAAAGGGCGAAAACATCCATTGATAAAGCGGCCTCTTCTCTAGAAACAGGGTGGATTCGGCCTTCATGCCGCTCGAAAGCGCCAAGGTTTTATTCTGATGGCGAAAGTGAGTTTCCGTTAAAGCCACCATCACTTTGTAGTACGCCTCGCCCTGTCGATTGGGCTGGCCGATAGGTGAGTTACTATAGGTTGCCATCTCTTGGGGTGAGGCGGGCACGTAGGCAATGGTCTCAATTTGGCCATGAAACTGACCAAATTTCTCGAACGGGAAGGCTTCATAGCGAATATTTACGCTCTCTCCCTGCGAAATATAAGGCACGCTAGAGTTTGGCAGCCACAGCACTAAGTAGTAGGTCGAGTAGGTGCTGGGTATAAGCTGCGCCAGACTGTCGCCTTGATTGACCATCTGCCCGCGGGTTACGCTCAGTGACTCAATGCGGCCATCCGCCGGGGCCTCAATGATCCGCGTGCTGTTGGCATCAGATTCTGCTAGCTGCCGTTGCAGGCTATTGTGTTCAAGCTGGGACTGAGATATTTGGTTGTCGAAATCTGCCGCCCGAGTGACTATTTCCGTAGCAAGGTTGGTTATCTGTAGTGACTCTTGAATTCGCTGATTAGACAGTATCTGAACGCTGTTCTGCTGCTGATAATAACTATAGGTTTGCGCGCTCAGTTGGTCTTTCGTGGTAAGCCCTCTTAGATGGTAATCCGAGTAATTCTTCATGGTCTCTTTAGCGAATTGCGCGCCCTTGCGGGCATCCATGAGGAACGATAAGGATTGGCTATGGGCCAATTCGTATTGCTGTTTCTGCGTTCGTAAATTATCGACGGTCAGCTGCTTATTTTTTTGCAGTTTGTCGATAATCTTTTCTATTTGAACCAGCTGCGACTCTATTGCTTCCCGGGTCTTAATGCTGAAATTGCCACCGTGGGTAACTTTGCTAAAATCGATCTGATAGAGACGATCTCCCTTTTTAACCACATCACCGACCTTTACAAAACGGTCTGAAATAAACCCTTGCTGAGTCGCGAAAATGTTCACTGAGCGAGGTTCGCTGGTTATCTCACCAAAGACGTTTATACGGCGGGTGTAGTTGCAGAGGGTTAACGCTGCAATGAAGATCGTTAAAAAGAGAAGTGACAATCCCAAAACTAGCCAAGCTGGGGCAGAGGGGGTTAATAATGCTTTACCTATCCACTTAGTCTGCTGGTGTTCTATCGATTCCTTTCGAAAAGAGAGCTTCATTTAGTGGTCTATTCTGGTTTAACAAAGAAATAGGTTAATGTTTTGAATGCTATCCACCTTATTCCCATAAAGGAGGATGCGCTTAAAAACGCATCTGCAATGCTATTTCCATTGGACACAATATTTAAGTTTGATGCGTAGGCTAAAATAATACTCAGTGTTAAGGCGAAGATATTCGCTGCGGCGTGTATCCACTTACTGCGGGTCATCATTAGATTCCATTCTAAGTGTTAACGAAAAACCGCGCCCTTAGACGCGATTTTTCAGGCTGGAGTTAATAATATGGCTATCGACGGCATTGCCCATTCACACTATTGCTATTATTATTGCCGCCAAATGCACCTTGATTGCGGCCCCCACTTGAGCCATTTCTAGAGCAAGAAACGGCAGTCGATAAACTAGCTAATGCAGCGGCTGCCGCCATTCCAGGAGGGCCTCCTGGTATACCTGCCATTGCTCCAAGAATACCATTTACGCCTGCTTGATTGGCGCAGGTGTCAGGTGCTCCGCGACTATTTTTATTTCGATCTGAGCGATAATCACCGGTATTACCGCCACGGCCACCAGATATGTATTCCACTAATGAATTGTCAATAACTTTCATAAACGGCTCCTTGTTTTTGGAAACTGCATATTTAAATAATAATATATTTCTTATCGTGAGCTAGATCTCATTATTAAACCTGTCGTTTAATTTTTTATCGAATTTTTAGTTAATTAAATTAGTCGGGCTACTATAAAAATCACTTTTCAATATGTTGTGTTGTTTTTTTGATTTTATTTTATTTGAGATTTTTGTAATAAACCCTATTAGGAACTATGATTTTAATGAATTCATCAAGCTTCCTGCCAAACAATAATATATAAATTTCTGTTTTACAAAACAGCCTTATGATCATTAAATTCCTACCAAACACCTTCAATCAAGTCTAAGGAACCCTGCGCGATGATGACCCTAAAACGAAAAGAAAGTATCAATGAGGTGGATTGGCAGGCGTTGGTCGAGCTGATTGATACCGCCGGTCTAGGTCTACGTGAGTTGGGCGATTTAGAAAATGCCTTTCGCCACAGCGCTTTCTGCTGGTTTGGCTATGAACAGGGCAAGCTTATTGCTGTGGCGAGAGCAATCAGTGATATGACTTGGTGCAGCTATCTTTCCGACGTAGCGGTGGCACCTCATCAGCAGGGCAAAGGTTATGGTCGGCAGCTCATGGAGGCGGTGCGAGAAGAGTTGCTGCCCTTCGGCAAGATCTTCATCTATGCCGCGCCGGATAAAATAGGTTTTTACCAGAGTCTCGACTTTGAATTACTGTCGACCGGCATGGTCTGCGCCAAGGGTGAAACCCTAGAAAAAATGCAAAAGCAGGGCTATATCAGGTCTGCCTAAAGGCCAAATTATCCTGATTGAAGGGGATAACATAGGTGCAGGAATAATCGATATCGACAATATCGCTGAACGCATACACCCGGCCGTCGCGCAGAATTCCACGGTTAAGGATATGCATCGCTGGCGCGCCTTTCTTACAGCCGAGCAGCTCGGCCTGCACTTTATTAACTATCACGGCGTCGTAATGGGTGAGGGAGTGGGAAATCTGATAGCCCTTGCCCAGCACATATTGTTGAATAGAACTCTCAATCACCCTCTGGTTTAAATCGGTAAACAGGCTGAAGGGCATTCTGGCCTGTTCAATCTGCACGTTGTGCTGATTCACCGCGCGCAGCCGGGTAAAGGCCCAAATAAAGTCATCCGCCGTCAGGCCAAAAATCTGCTGCTCTTCCTTGTCCGGGCGGCGTTTGTGCAGATTAAGCATGCGAAAGCTAATTTCAGCGAATTTCTTCTCGGTGATGGAGTTGTAAACCAACGGATTACTACTGATGCCGGGATTAATAAAAATCCCAGAACCCTGAACCACCCGCACCGCGCCGATATCCACCAGCTTCTCCAACGCCTTGCGGATGGTGAAGCGAGAAGCGCCGTACTCCTCTGCCAGCTGGCGTTCGGGGGGAAGCTTGGTCGGGCGTTGATCTTCCGGCAGGGCGCTGCGTTGGTAAATTTTACTCAGCAAGTCCTGAGCAATAAATTCCTTCTTTTTCATCAACAACGCCCCGATTTAATCATTCTATTTCGCCAACTTTATCATTAAACAGAGCTTATTTAGCATCATGATGCTGGGTGAAGAGTGCCAGCAGGCTGTGCGGCGCGTCCTCCCCAAAGCACAATTCTAGATTTCGCGCGGCTTCTTCTGCCGCTGCCGCGCTGCGCGGGAAGAGTTCCTTTTCATAGGCGGCCAGCGCCGCTTCTATATCGCCGAGGTGCGCGACGATGGCTTTTGCCAGTTCAGCACCGTCGAACATGGCCAGATTTGCGCCTTCACCGGCGAAGGGCGACATCAGGTGCGCCGCGTCGCCGAGCAGCGTCACGCCTGGAACCCGTTGCCACTGATGATCCACAGGCAGCACGGAAATGGCACGTACCACGGCGTCTTCTTCGCTGTCGGTGATAAGTGCAGTAAGCTCCGGTGCCCAGTCGGCGAACTCGGCGGCCACCTGCGCCTTAGCGCTCTGCGGAACGGAAAAATCAACAGTGGCGAGCCAAGCCTCAGGCTCTCTCAGGGCCGCATAGGCGTGCAGCGTGCCATTACCTTCACAGTGCGCCAGAATGCCTCGGTTTGGTTCGAGAGCAAACAGAGTTCCGCCGCCCACGGCTGCCGCGCTTTCCGGGTGATCCTCATCAGCATTGTGCAGGTAGGTTTCAATGAAGGTCACTCCGGCATAGCTTGGCTTGGCGGGGGAGAGAAGAGGGCGGACCTTCGACCATGCGCCGTCAGCACCCACCAGAATATCCGTCACCAACGTCGAGCCATTGGCGAAGGTCAGCTGATGCTGCCCAGAGCCTAGCGGCGCGACTGACGTGACTTTATGCCCCCAGCGGATCATGCCCTCAGGCAGTGAATCCAGCAGCAACTTACGCAAATCGCCGCGATGCACTTCTGGCCTGCCACCATCGCCATCGTCCGGCTCATCAAGCAGCACCTTGCCGTGTTTATTCAGCACCCGCGATGCCTGAGCGCCGCGCTGGATAATTGCCTGAAACTGCTCGAAAAGCCCCGCAGCCTGAAGCGCAAGCTGGCCATTATAGTCGTGGATATCCAACAAACCGCCTTGTGAACGCGCATCGGCAGAGGCTTCGGCCTCATAAATAGTGGAGGTAATGCCGTGCAGAAGCAGAACTCTGGCCAGCGTTAAGCCACCCAAACCTGCACCCACGATGGCGATTGATTGGTTCATTCTGGGTCCTTTAGAACTTTAAAAAGATAAAATAGGGTCAGATTCAACGCTAAAGATGCCAGAAGGGTTCCCAAGAACTCAAATAAAAAGTTCTCTCTTAGATAAGGAGGGCTATTAAGCAGATCTAAGGTTAGCGGATGAAAAAACAAACGAAGGAAGTAAGCAAGAAAAGCATGATTAACACTCTAAATTTGCTGTGCAATTTCCCGGTGTTTTTTGAGTAGATAACGTAGCTCATGACTGACATACAGAAAGAAGCAAAATTGAAACCTAGTTCATCCATGATATTGATCCTTTAAAAAGAATGCTCCAAATAGCCACTGCCCGCGGCTATCCACACTTTCCCACGAACAGACATCATAAATGCCCTTGGCTTCAAAACTCTGACTTTCAACTACATTCCATTGGCACCAACATTAGTTACAACATACTCATACGTGGAAGGATTTCCTGTAAGTGCAACCTGTAAGTTTGACGGCAGAAATAGCGCCAGAGCCCCTTTGGAGCAAGCTTTAGCAGGGCGGATGTGTTGGCGAGGCGTGGGCAGTGACTTAGCGAATAATCAGCTAAATAATTACGTAATGATCATTACGTAATTTATTGACGCTTGGCCCTGAATGCCGTTTCATAGCCGCGATATCTAGCTTCCCTCACTTTAAAACCTTCAGGATCCTTTTATGACTGAGTGCACTTCCCTGGACGCCCAGCCTAACGCTTCTGCATTTAAACGATGGTTGAGTGTTATCTCGCTCGGCTTCGGCACCTTTGTTTTGATTAACACTGAATTCTTGCCTATAGGCTTACTGACCCCCATTGCGCATTCGCTGAATGTCAGCGAGGGGCGGGCAGGGCTGGCGGTGATGCTGCCGGGGCTGGCGGCCGCAGCCTCGGCGCTCCTGTTGATACTGTTTTCCCGCCAGCTGAATCGCCGCACTCTGCTGTTGTTCTTGTCTGCGCTGGTGATTTTCTCTAACGCGGCGGCGATGCTCGCACCCTCTTTTGGAGTTTTGCTGATCGGTCGTATCATTTTGGGAGTCGCCGTTGGGGGATTTTGGTCTTTTGCCATTCCTGCGGGCCGCCGCCTAGTGCCTGAAGAGCAGGGAGCAAGAGCCACTTCGCTGATTTCGGCGGGCGTGGCGGTGGGGACTGTCGCCGGGGTGCCCGCTGGGGCATTTATCGGCGATATTCTTGGCTGGCGGATGGCATTTACCCTGAATACGGTGTTGGCCGTTGGGGTCTTTCTGCTGCAATGGGTGACGCTGCCCTCGCTCCCGGCCAGACAGTCGATAAAAGCCAGCACCCTATTTAGCGTGGCGAAGATCTCCGGCGTGCGTTATGGGCTGATCATCGCGCTGTTCATGGCCGCCGCGCAGTTCTCGGCTTATACCTACCTCGAGCCGTGGCTGCGTTTTCAGCTCGGGTTATCGGCGTCAGATCTCTCTCTATTACTCATGGCTTATGGTCTTGCGGGACTGGTCGGGACTTTCCTGACGGAAGTGATGGTGAAGAGCGTCGGCGTGAAGCACACGCTTTTGGCCTGTTTGCTACTCATGGGTGTGGCGGTGGTCGGCGCTTCCCAGCTTAGCGACAGCGCGCTGACGGCATCCTTCCTGATTGTTATGTGGGGGCTGGCGTTTGGCGCTATGCCAGTATGTTTGAATATCTGGGTTTATCAGGCCGCGCCTGAGCAGTTTGAAACCGGATCCTCATTGATCGTGTTTATTTTCCAGTTTTCACTGGCGAGCGGCGCGTTCTTTGGCGGCGTACTGGCTGACAGTATCGGCACCAGCAGTGCCTTTATGCTCGGCGGAGTTCTTGCCCTGCTGGCCTCGGTCATTGTGTTATTCACCCGGCCGCGGCCCGCCGTGCGGGTCTGATAGGTCGCTGCTTGCTGCGTCAGGGGGCATCTTTTAGAATCGGAGTTATGAACACAGATAAATCTTCCACATTAAAGAAACGCGGCAGACCTAAGTCTTTCGATCGCGAAGACGTGCTGGAGCAGGCCATGCGCCTGTTCTGGCTGCATGGCTATGAAACGACGTCGATGGCCGAACTGCTTGAGGCGATGAAAATCACCACGCCGAGCGTCTACAGCACCTTTGGAGATAAAGAGCGGCTGTTTCTTGAGTCGGTGGATCGCTATATCAAAGGGCCGGGCAATTATCAGGTGGAAGCCTGTAAAGAAGTCACCGCCAAGGCCGCCATTGAGCGCATTTTACGGCAAGCCGCCGAGCGATATGTCAGCCCAGGAAACCCGCCGGGCTGCATGCTGGTGGTCTCGACGGTGAATTCCTGCCCGTCCACCTCGCCAGTACAAAGGGCTGTTAAGGCCGCGCGCTTTGAAACCGAATGCGCTCTCAGAGGCCGCATAGAGCTGGGAATGGTCGACGGCGATGTGCCGAAAACTGCCGATCCCGCCGCCTTAGCCAGCTTCTTCAGCACCCTGCTGAATGGCATGTCGATCAAAGCCAAAGAGGGCGCGTCGAAAGAGGCCATGATGGCGCTGGTCGACAATGCTATGCGCGTTTGGCCCGAGTAAACTGCTGCTCAGTGATAGTGCTTCCCCTCTGATCGCCTTGCCACTCTTTCGCCAGTTCAAAGCCAAAGGACTCATATAAACGCCTAGCGGCGGTGAGTTTGTTGAATGTCCACAGCTGTACCGCCGGGAAACCTTGTTCATCGCAGAATTGCATCGCGGCGGCAATCAACTTTCTACCCGCGCCGCTGCCGCGACAGCCATCATCAAGGATGAACCAGCGCAGGTGGGCATCGTCATTCGCCAGATCTTCACCATCAATCGCCACCGAGCCGACAATGCGTCCATTTTGCATCGCCAGCCAAATCTGATTGCCCGGCTTATCCAGACGTCCGGCAAAATCCGCCAGACCCGCCGCCACTTTGGCTTCAAAAAAGCTGCCGAAATTATGTTCTCTGGCGTAATAACTGCCGTGCATTTCAGTGATGCGGCCAATCATTCCGGGCTGGTAGCCACAAATGACTTTTACCTGATCTTTGCTTTCCGGCTCGCTCTCTTGGCGACAGGCTTTTAGCGCCTCGGCATAAAATCTCAACCCTTGTGAGACGGTCTGCTGCTGGTGGGGATTCATCTTTTGCAGGGCGGCGATCACCTGTTGGCTGCCGTAACTATTGATTTTTTCGACGGTTTTCCTGCCCTGCGCCGTCAGGGTAAGCTGCTTGATCCTCGCGTCGTCGGTAGATGGCGTTTCTTCCAGCTCACCGGCGCTCACCAGCTTAGTCAGCATGCGGCTGACGCTCGACTTCTCAAGCCCGAGGATTTGCACCAGCTGCGCCGCCGTCATGGAGCCATGGTTTTCCACTTCGAGCAGGGTGTGGACCACCGACGGGGAGTATTGGGTGGCGGCCAGCGTGTTATTCATAAAACCCAACTCTCGCACCATTTTGCGCGACGCCACGCGGATTTCTTCAACTATAGAGGGGGCTGAACTCATGGAAATCGATCTCTGAAATATGGTTGTATTATACAACCATATAGCAAAGGAGTCGTCAATATCGTTTGGGAATGTCTCACCTAAAGGCTATTGCAAATCGCACTCGGCGAATTTGAAAATCTTTTACCGTGCAATTTTTTACAATCCAGCTCCTTTTACCCGCGCCATACTCAGGTTTGCAGTTAAAAAATCACCTATAAAAACCAGAGGAACATCGCATGACGCGCATTTTAAGCCGGACTCAACCTGAACTTATCACCTGTGAAAGCCCAATCTTGCACACCGGCGAAGATGAAAAAGGGCGCTATTTTGTGGTCGAGCAGACGGTTTTTTATCCTCAGGGAGGCGGGCAGATGTCGGATCACGGCAGTGTGACCCAGCATGGCCAAAGCCATTTGGTGCGCCAGGCGCTGAATCATGGCGGGGAAGTGCGCCATTACTTGGCGGATCCCCAAGTCAGTCTCGACATCGGTCAGCTCGCGACCTTAACTATTGACGCTGAGTTCCGCCGCAGGGCGTCGCTGGCCCATACGGCAGGGCATTTAATTGCCCACGTGGTGGAAACTCTGATGCCCTCTTTGGTGCCAGCTAAGGGCCACCACTTTTTGCCGGGTGCCTATGTGGAATTCACTGGAAACAGTACCTTAGCCGCCGATCAGCTGCTGGAGCAGGTGCGCAGCAAGGTGGCGGAGGCAATTGAGCAGGATTTGCCGGTTACCATTGAAAGTATGTCTTTTGATGAAATCGCCCGCCTGCGGCCAGAGCTGGCGGGGTCTATTCCGCAAAACGAAGAGATGCGCATTGTGCGTCTGGGCGACTATGTGCCGGTAGCCTGTGGTGGCACACATGCCGCCACCACCCAGGCATTACGGGGGTTGGAACTGCGAAAAATCAAAGCTAAAGAGCGGATTAAAATCAGTTACGAATTTGCCTGAACACCCGTGCGGCTTGGCTTTTAGGCGTCTTTTAGTGGCTGGTGGTGAGTGTTTCTAATGCGGCTCAGGCTAACAATAATCGCCAGACCCGTGGCTATCACCGCCACCCACAAACTGAAATGAATCGCCTGAGCTTCGTGCGCCGCATCACTCAGTGAAATCGACAAAATCACGCCCACCAGTGCCGTTCCCAGACACTGCCCGAAGGTGCGCATAATCGCCAACACGCCAGAGGCGTAGCCACTGTTTTCGCGCGAGGCGTTGGCCAGCATTTCGCGGTTATTGGGGCTTTGGAAGCAGCCAAACCCGATGCCACATATCAGACTGCGCAAACAGATATCCCACATCGCCGCCTGTTCTGGCAGCAAAGAGAGCAGAATCAGTCCCAGCGCAATTATCCCCAGCCCAATGGTTGAAATTACCGCTGGCGAATGGCGGTCGGCCAGCCTCCCGGCGTGCGGCGCGGCGAGGATAATGCCAATCGGCCACGGGGTGAAAAGCAGGGCCGAGGTAAAGGCGCTATAGCCATAAACGTTTTGGAACAGAAACGGCAGGGCGACGAAGGTGATGCCCTGACTGACAAAGGACGCCAACGAGGTGAGCGCCGCCAGAGAAAAGCGCGATGAGGCGAACATGCCCAGAGGCAGCAGCGGCTTAGGTGCCCGGCGCTGACGCCAGACAAAGGCTATCCCGGCCACAATGGCGGCCACGGCGTAGGCCAAAGCGTCCAGCAGAGTTTGCGATGAAAAATGGCCGTTGTCCGCATGGGAAAAGCTATTCGCGGCCATGATCAGCGCGCCGAGCGTGATGGCAGACAGCGCCCCTCCGGCGACATCAAAGGGGTGGCGAACCGTGCTGGTTTTGCCCGGCACCACGCGCAAAGCCAGAAGCAGTGCCACGACGCCCAGTGGGATATTAATCGCAAATAGCCATTGCCAGCTTAGCGCGGCGAGGATGGTGCCGCCGAGCATCGGGGCAACGGCCGTACTGGCGGCGATCAGCAGGGCATTCGCGCCCAGCACTCTTCCCAGCAGGCGATTAGGGAACACGGTGCGCAAAATGGCCGGGCCGATACTCAAGGTGGCGGCGCCGCCAATCCCCTGTAGCAGCCGCATAGCGATCAGCATGTCCAGCGAGGAAGAGAACACGCAGCCCACCGACGCCAGCGTGAACAGGATCAGGCCGCCGCTGAACAGGGCGCGAAAGCCAATATGGCTGCCGAGGGCGGCGAAGATAGCCAGCGACATCGCCGCAGACAGCAGGTAGCCATTCGATACCCAAACGGCGGCGGCGGCGGAAACCTCGAGCGAGCGCGCGATTTGCGGCAGGGCGATATTGACCATCGAGCCGTCGAACACCACCATCGCCGCCATGGTCATCACGGTTAGCATAGCGAAGAAACGGTCGCGGCCGGGCAGGCCGTCGTCACCGGGTCGGTTGGAGAATAATTCCATAAATAGCCTTTACCACTCGTATTAAGTTGTCGATGAAGCAAATATACTCGTCGCTGAGATAAGGCGGAAGGCGCAGCATTTGCACTTATAACCTGCACCAGACGCCTTCTCACTTTGACTGACTCTGGAGTAAAACGCGCGTCATGACTGAACCCGATCTCAATTTACTTATCGCCCTCGACGTGCTGCTTAATGAAGTCAGCGTCGCCGCCGCCGCTCGCCGCCTGAGTCTCAGCGCCTCGGCGATGAGCCGCACCCTCAGCCGCCTGCGTGCCGTCACCGGCGACCCGCTGCTAGTAAGGGCCGGACGGCAGATGGTGCTCACGCCCTACGCCGAAGAGATCCGCGAACGCGCGCAAAACGCCGCGTTGGAAGCCCGCGCCGTGCTGCGCCCTGCGGCCACCGCGCTCAATGTTGCCACGCTAAAGCGTACCTTTACTCTACGCTCCAATGACGGTTTTATTACCGCGTTCGGCGCGGCGCTGATTGCCGCTGCCGCCGCAGAAGCGCCGGGTGTCTGTCTGCGCTTTCTGCCTAAGCCGGAGAAAAGCGCCAAACCGCTGCGGGAAGGGCGGGTAGATTTAGAAATTGGCGTGCTGGGCGAAATGGGGCCGGAGATCCGTTTGCAGACGCTATTTCGCGATAAGTTTGTCGGCGTGGTGCGCAACGGCCACCCGCTGGCCCAAGAGGAGAAGATGAGCGTGGCGCGCTATGCCTCTTTCGGTCATGTTTTGGTGTCGCGCCGCGAAGGCATCACCGGGCCGGTGGATCAGGCCTTAACCGAACTAGGCTTTACCCGCAAAATTGCCGCCGTGGTGCCGGGCTTCTCCGCCGCGCTGGCGATTGCTCAGTCCTCAGACCTGGTGGCTCACGTCCCGGCATCATTCCTGATTAATCAGTCCGTTAATCAAACTGACGGCCAGCTCGCCAAACTTTGCTCTTTCCCACTGCCGGTGCAAACGCGAGAAATCACTATCTCGCAGATGTGGCACCCGAGATCTGAAGTGGATCCCGCCCATCGCTGGCTGCGGCAGCTGGTGCTCAACGTTTGTCGGCGGCTGGCTCCCGGCTGATTCTCACCGCCGAAGTATTTAATTTATACCCTTGAATTTACAGGCTGAAAGTCTGAAAAAAGTCTCGCATTTTTAATGCATAGGTTATGTCTTTTTCTTATTTGCCAGCGAGGGCGGGGTTTGAAAAACTCACGCCACAAAACTAGCCCGACGGGCACCTTCATTTTGGTTGTTTTTTATAGTTTAAGGAAAGACATTGTCTATGCGCACCTCTCTCAAACACGCGGTAAAAGCTTCTTTATTAACAGTTTCTTTGGCAAGCGCGCTGATCCTTAGCGGCTGTGGCCCGAAGAAAGATGACAACCACATCAAAGTCGGCATCAGCGCCGGTATTGACCAGCCGCTGTGGGACACGGTCAAAAAAGTCGCCAAAGAGAAATACAATCTCGACGTGGAAGTCGTCACCTTCACCGATTATGTGCTGCCAAACTCAGCATTGAGCAGCGGCGATATCGACGCCAACTCCTTCCAGCACGGCCCTTATCTGGAAAAACAGATTAAAGAGCGTGGCTATAAACTGGCGGCTGTAGGCAACACCTTCGTTTACCCAATCGCAGGCTATTCGCGCAAAATCAAATCCGTCTCCGAGCTGAAAGACGGCGCGCAGGTTGCCGTGCCAAATGACCCCACCAATCTGGGACGCTCTCTATTGCTGTTGCAAAAACAGGGTTTGATTAAGCTGAAGGATAACGTGGGCCTACTGCCGACTTCTCTGGATATCGTCGAGAACCCAAAACACCTGAAAATTGTTGAAATTGAAGCGCCGCAGCTGACCCGCGCCATCGACGACGACAAAATCGACCTGGCCATCATCAACACCAACTACTCAAGCCAAGTCGGCCTGACGCCAGCTAAGAATGGCCTGTTTGTTGAAGATAAAAACTCACCTTACGTGAACATTATTGTGGCGCGTGAGGACAATAAAGACAGCCAGAAGGTGAAGGATTTGGTTAAGGCTTATCAAACTGATGAAGTTGCCGCCGCCGCCGACAAGATTTATCACGGTGATGCAGTAAAAGGTTGGTGATGATTGTGGAATCCTGAGATTTCAGGATTCCATGATACTTATTGATTTATCTGACTATATATAACTAGTAGTGAGAAGGCGCGACGCCGAAAGCCCAGCGGAACGCGCGGTTGAAATGGCTTTGATCATAAAAACCCACTGCGGACGCGATGTCCGCAATGCTTCTCCCTGGTTGCCCCAGCAGGCTACAGGCCACTTCCAACCGCAGGCGTTTCAGCCAGGCATAAGGCGTCATGCCGGTGTGTTTGCTGAAACAGCGCAGAAACTGAAATCGATTCAACCCGCACAACGCCGCCAGCTCGCTCAGTGAAATTTTCTCCGCCAGATGCGCGTGGCAGTAAGCTTCAATCTCTCCCCACTGGCGTCTCGACAGGCCCTGCTGCGTCTCCACCGGCCTCGTGACTTTTAGCTGAATAAACAGCGGCTCGAGCGCGGCCAAATATTGCTCGTCAAACGAATGCCCTGCCGTATCACTCTTCTGCGCCATCAGTTGATGAAGTACAGATAGGTGCTTACTGAGATCCGGCGCTTCAATAATTCCCGCGCCGACGGCCAATGGCCGGTGGCGGCCAGAAAACTCTTCCGCCAGATTATTGAGCAAAGCAGGAGCAACGCGGAAGGTGCGCAGGGTATAGGCATTATTGTTTTCCGGCGTGCCGGTGTGGATCTCGCCGGGCGGCATAATTGAGATACGCCCGGCGCCCAGCAGCCCGGTTTGCCCTGAGAACTTTTGCCGCTGCGCGCCTTCGCTGATCAAGCCAATGTGGTAATCCAGATGGAAGTGCGGCTCAAAGCTGAAATCGGTGAAGTGCGCCTCACCCAGCACCATGCCCGGAATATCCTCCGGGCGGTAGTAACGCACTTGCTCAGGCTTACTCACCGATTGAGCCATGACGGTCAGGCCGGTTTTTGAGCCAGCAGGGTGGCGAAACGCATTTTGTAGCGATTGCCGTTGGCGTCGCGTTTGTGCAGTTCGCCGACGTCTTCGTTGTACTTCACAATGTTCCAACCTTGGTAGTAATCACGCAGGTCGTTGGGCTGGAAGCTGAAGGGGAAAGGCAGCGGGCAAGGATAGTCCGGGCTATCCATGGCGGCCACAATCAGGTTGTAGCCCCTCGGTCGGGTGCTGGCGTGCATATCGGCAATGATATTCGGAATGCTGCTGCGCTCTAAGAACATCATCACTACGGTGGAGAGGATAAAATCATACTCGCCGCTAAAACGATGGGCATTGAGATTAATTTCCGCCGTCTCAATCCCTTGCAGAGATTCTGCCTCAATGATCTCATTGAGTTTGGCAATGCTCAGCGAGTTGAAGTCCCACGCGGTGACGCTTGAGCCTTTAAGATTGAGATACAGTGAGTTGCGACCACTGCCGCAGCCTAAATCTAACACCTTGCCCGGCGGAACCTGCTGGGCGGCAAAAATAACTTCGGAGTGCGTGCGGGTCAGGCCATATTTTTCGGCGTAGTAATCTTCTGCTGCTAGCTGGTTGGACATCATGCTTTCCTTTGTCTCTTAATCCTCAGAATGCCACCATTATCCTCCGAAAGCCGCGCATTTCCCCGAAGTTTTTGTTTATCGCTATTCAGACTTAATCAACCTGCCACCCGGCGTTGTAAAAAGTCGATAAAAGCCCGCACTTTTTCCGGTACGTGGCGGGTGTTGGGGTAGAGGGCATAAATTCCCTGAGCCGGAAAACGGTGATCGGGTAGCAGATGAGTCAGCTTTTTAGTGACAATGTCACTTTCAACCAGCCATACGGGCAGCAGCGCGATACCCGCGCCGTTAAGGGCGAAGGCTAATAAAGAGGAGGCGCTGTCGGCCATCAGCATCGGGCTTTGTCCGGCGTTGAACAGCACGCTTTCACCCGTTGGGGTCAGCACTTGCCAGGTTAGCGGGGTGTTCAGGCGACTATGGGCAATCCATCGTGCCTGCTCCAGCTGGGTTAAATCCGCGATGTTGCCGCCCCATTGCTGTAAATAGTCCGGAGAAGCGACGGGGAGAATATCAAAACGGTCGATCAGCGCTGCGTGGTGGCTGGAGTCCGCCAACTGCCCGAGGCGAATTGCCACGTCAAAACGGCCAGAAATCAGGTCGTCGTGATTCGACGAAGAGACGTGCTGAATGCGCAGTTGCGGGTGAAGCAGGGAGAAAGCCGCCAGAGCCGGAACCACCACGCGCGCGCCATATTCCGGCGTGGTGGTGATGCGTAGCAAACCTTGCAGGCCAGAGTGATCGCGGCGTACGTCGTCGAGCACGCTTTCGGCGTCTTGCAGCAGTTGTAGGCAGCGCAGGTAAAATCGCTCTCCGGCGTCGGTCATGGCAATGCGCCGGGTGCTGCGGGTTAGCAGGGCGACGCCCAGTTCGTTTTCCAGCTGCTTAATGTTGAAACTCACCACGGCTTTAGTCAGGCCGAGGTTATTGGCCGCGGCGGTAAAACTGCCCGCCGCCACGACGGCAACGTACATTTCAAGGCGCTGTAAATTCAGCATGATTTCTCACTTTACCGGCATTATTGTCAAAGTTATTTTGACAGTGTAACGCCGGTAAGCCAATTTATCTCGGCCAGTTAAAGCTCTAGACTGCACGCTTTCCTGCTTTATATTCTGAGAACTTCATGACTTACCGGATGCGCGTCGCCAGCGTCTACCTGCTGGGCTTTTTTGTCGATCTGATCAATATGTTTATCGCTAACGTGGCCTATCCGGACATTGGCCGCCACTTCGACGCCCCCGTCAGCCTGCTGGCTTGGGTCAGCAATGGCTACATTCTTGGCCTGTCGTTGATTATTCCTCTCAGCCGCTGGCTGGCTCAGTGCATCGGCGCTAAGCGACTGTTTATCATCTCATTATTGATATTTATTCTTGGCTCCTGCGGCGCGGGATTGTCAAATTCCATGGCGCAGCTGATTGGCTGGCGTGTGGTGCAAGGTCTTGGTGGGGGCCTGCTGATCCCCCTCGGCCAGACGCTGACTTATGCCCTTTACCCGAGTCACCAGCGAGCCAAGCTTTCGTCCGTGATCATGCTGGTGGGGTTGATGGCTCCGGCATTATCCCCGGCAGTTGGGGGGATGATTGTCGACAGTCTGAGCTGGCGCTGGGTGTTTTTTGCCTCACTGCCACTGGCGGTTGTGGCGCTAATTCTGGCAGCCTGCTGGTTAAAACCTGAAACCGAGAAAGTCGCCGCCGGGCATTTCGACGGGCGAGGTTTGCTGATGCTGTGCGGCGCTTTGACCCTGATTTTACTCGGCCTAACCTATCTGGGGGATGGCCAGCAGATGCTGTTCGGCGGCGGGTTGCTGCTAGCGGGAGCCTTGCTAATGGCGGCTTATGTGTTTTACTCGCTGCGCTTGCCGCAGCCGTTGCTTAACCTACGATTGGTGCAGGACCCGCTGCTGCGCATTTCGATGATTATCTATCAATTTATTCCGGGGCTTTTTACCGGCGTTAGTTTGGTCTCCATGCTCTATCTGCAAGACCAGCTCAAAATGCATGCGGCGCAGGTGGGGATTTTGATGCTGCCCTGGTCGCTGGCTTCTTTTATTGCCATTAGCCTCACGGGGAAAACCTTCAACAAGCTGGGGCCGCGCCCGCTGTTTATTGTTGGCTGTCTGGTACAGGGGATGGGCATTGCGACGCTGACGCAGATCAGCGGCGCTACGGATATCGGCCTGCAACTTACCGCCTTCGCGCTGATGGGCTTTGGCAGCAGTTTGTGCAGCAGCACGGCGCAAAGCACGGCGTTTATCCAGATTGAAGACCGCCAGTTGGCCGACGCCAGCGCGCTGTGGAACATCAACCGCCAGCTGAGTTTTTGCCTCGGCGTAACCCTGCTTAGTCTGTTACTCAACCTTTTGCTCAGCTACTCGGGCCTGAGTGCTGAACGCGCCTACCAATTCTGCTTTGTGCTGGCCGCCCTCAGCGTCTTTATTCCCATTGCGCTGTGTTGTCGAATCGCCAATCGCAGCCTTGTTAACACCTTAAATCAGGAGTCAACGTGAACCGTTATTTTCAGGAAGTGCTTGATGCACATGACTTAATCGCCAGCTGGTTGGGTAATGCTAACTCCCCGCAAACCACCTACGACCAGCTTCTGGGCCGCTTCAGCCCGCAATATTCGATGGTGACATTGAGTGGCCATGTATTGGATTTTGAGAAGTTATGCGGATTTTTCCAATCGCAGCATGGCGCAAAAATCGGCCTTCAAATTGAAATCGAACAGATGAAGTTGGTGGCAGAAAGCGCCGACGGCGGAGTGGTTAGCTATCAGGAGCGCCAGCAGCTTCCTGGCCAGAACGCCACGCTGCGCTACTCGACCGTGGTGTTTTCAGCCGATGCGGATGGCAAAGTGATCTGGCGACATTTACACGAAACCGCCGCCGCAAAGGGATAAGCCGGACTATCATTTAAACAGCGAAAGGTCCGCATTTCGGGCCTTTATTGTTTGTCCACCAGGCGCAGATTGCGCTGATTGATGATGCGGTGCAGGTTAGTTTCCACCCAGTCCGTTAGCCCAGTGAGCTGTGTTTGTACCTCAACGCCTAACGGGGTCAGGCTGTATTCCACGTGGGGCGGCACCACGGGGTAGGAGATGCGATCCACAAAACCGTCGGTTTCCAGCGTCTGTAAAGTCTGCGCCAGCATCTTCTCACTAACTCCGTTGATTTTACGGCGTAATTCGCTGAAACGCTGGGTTCCGTCGCTTAAGGCGATCAGCACTAAAACGCCCCAGCGGCTGGTGATGTGGCTGAGAATTTCGCGGGACGGGCAGTCGGCGCTCATCACTTCGCCCCGGCGAAGACGCTCTCCGAGGATGTTCTCCATGACCTGTTCTTCAGCCGTTTCGACCGGCAATGATGTTAATTTCATACTAACCTTTTTGTACGTACTTACGAAAAGTTAGTATATCGCATAGGATATCTTTCACGGACGCGATATTCAGACTGTTTCGTCATAAGACGACCGTCCAATCGAACTTAATTCACTTTCGGAGAAACATCATGATCGCTATTACCGGTGCTACCGGCCAACTCGGCCGCCTTGTTATCGCAGCATTGTTGAAGAAAGTCCCCGCGAACCAGATCGTCGCGGCAGTGCGCAGCCCTGCAAAAGCCAAAGACCTGTCTGACCTTGGCGTCGATGTGCGTCAGGCGGATTACACCCAGCCCGAAACGCTGGAAAGTGCCTTCAAAGGTGTGGAAAAAGTGCTGCTAATTTCTTCTAACGAAGTGGGCCAGCGCGAGGCTCAGCATCAGGCGGTGATTGACGCGGCCAAACGCGCCGGGGTGAAATTGATTGCCTATACCAGCTTGCTGCACGCCGACACGACCAAACTGGGATTGGGCACCGAGCACCGCGCGACCGAGGCGGCACTCAAAGCCTCTGGCGTGCCTGCGGTGATTTTGCGCAACGGCTGGTATACCGAAAACTACGCCGCGAGTATTGCTCCGGCTCTGGCTCACAATGCGTTTATCGGCGCAGTTGACGAAGGCCGCATCTCTTCAGCAGCTCGTGAAGACTATGCCGAAGCCGCGGCGGCGGTATTGCAGTTGGAAAATCAGGGCGGGAAAATCTACGAGCTGGCTGGCGATGAAAGCTACACATTGGCCGAGTTCTCCGCCGAGATTGCGCGCCAGTCGGGCAAAAAAGTCGACTACGTTAATCTGTCGCAAGATGAGTTCGCCAAAGCGCTGCTTGGCGCAGGCCTGCCGGAAGGTTTCGCCAATATGCTGGCTGATTCAGACGCCGGTGCGGCGAAGGGTGGCCTGTTTGACGACAGCAAAACCCTGAGCAAACTGATTGGGCATAAAACCACGCCTTATCAAGATGTTATTGCGGTGACCTTAAAGTCTCTTTAAGTTCTGGACAGGTTGAAACCGGCGCTCTGGGTCAATAGCGCCGGTTTTTTATTGGCGTTTTAACAGGATTGCCAAGACAAAAATACCTCCTAATCCGGCAGTGATAATGCCAATCGGCAGCTCTTGGGGGGCAATCAGTAACCTACTTAGCAGGTCGCCGCCTGACATTAATATGGCGCCGAACAGTGCCACCACCGGCAGCAATAATCGGTGGCGAACCCCGCACAGCGGCCGTGCCAGATGGGGCACCATCAACCCAACAAAGCCGATCACCCCGGTTAAAGAGACCAATAAAGAGGTCGCCAGCGCGCAGCCGAGGAAGATTTCAATCCGCAGGCGGGTGAGATTTATTCCCAGTGAAATCGCGGTTTGTTCTCCTGCCAGCAGGGCATCCAGCCAGCGCCAGCGCAACGCGACCAAGGCAAACAGTAGCGCAACTGCCGCCACAGCGAAGCCAATGTTGTCCCATCGCGCCAGCCCTAATCCCCCCAGCGACCAAAATAGCACTGAACTAGCCGCGCGCTGATCGCCCGAAAACACCAGATAGTTAGTCAGTGCGCCAAACAGGAAAGAGATCGCCAGCCCGCTAATTACCAGCTTTTCTGCCCCTTTGGCGCGTTGCAGCATAAACAGCAGCATCACCGAAACCGCAGAAAGAATGCCGCCCGCGAAGGCCGAAATCGGCAAACCCCACGCGCCGAGCCGATCGCCATAGCGGGTGATCACCGCCACGGCTCCGGCGGAGGCCCCGGAAGAGAGCCCGAACAAAAAAGGGTCGGCCAGCTCATTGCGGGTAGTGGTTTGCAGCAAGGCGCCCACCATCGCCAGACCCGCTCCGGTCAGCGCCGCCAACAAACTTCGCGGCAGGCGTAACTCGAACACGATGCGATGGATCATGTCAGGAACCGGGGCCTGATAAAGCCCCAGCGAGGACAACACCTGCGAAATCGGCAGAGAAACGCTCCCCGCCGCGACGCCCAGCAGCATCAGTAATATCAGCGTAAACAGGCTCAGCGCAATAAGCAGAAAGTAACGATAACGACTCATTTTCAATGAGTTGCATCCGGATAAAGCACTTTGGCCAGTTTTTCTACTGCGTCAATATTCGCCGGACCCGGCGTCAATTCGCTGTACTGCAACTTCACATAGCGATGATGTTTAACCGCAGGCGTCTCTTTCATTAATGGGTGAGATTCGAGGAAATGCTGCAAGGCCGCCGCGCCGCCGCCGGTTTGATAATCCAGCAACACAATCACATCCGGCTCTTGAGTTGCCACGCTCTCCCATGAGGTGGTGGTCCAACTGGCGTCAAGATTGTCCATAATGTTTTTACCCCCGGCGGCTTCAATAATTGCCGTCGGCATGGCGTATTTCCCGCTGGTGAAGGGCTTGTCCTCGCCGGAGTCATACACAAAAACTTTTAGCGTTTTCTGTTTACCTATCTTCTGTTGCACGGCTGCGACGCGAGCTTTCCAGCCATCGACCAATTTTTGCGCCTCTTCGCGTTTGCCGAAAATTTCGCCCAGCTTCAACTCGTCGCCATACAGCAAATCCATGCTGGCGCGCGGGCGATGCTTGTCGACAAAAATACAGCTTTCGGTCAGCGCCAGCGTTTTCACCCCGTAGTGGGCGAGCGACTGTGGTGTGACGTCGCCGCCCAATTTCATGCCATAGTTCCAACCGGCGAAAAACAGGTCAGGGGCGACGGCAACCAGAGTTTCTAAAGAGGGGTATTTGGCAGCCAGTTCGGGGATATTTCCCTGCTGAATCTTGAATTCAGGCGTCACTTTGTACCAGCCGCTAATCCCGGTCACGCCAACGATATGGCTTTGCAAACCCAAAGCAAAAGCCATTTCCGACATATTTAAATCGTTGATCACGGCGCGCTGCGGGGCCTGAGTAAAAGTCAGCGGCTGGCCGCAGCTGTCCACCGTAACCGGGAAGCCGCTGGCAAAGGTCAAACTGGAGAACAGTAAACCGGGCAACAGAAAGGCGAGTTTTTTCATGAGGTTGTCCTAGAGAAAAGTAAAACATTAAGCGCACAAAGGCGCTTCAAAAATGCGTAAAGAATTGCCGGTAATAGGGTGGGTGACGGTGTAACTTTCCATGCCGAACACGCGGTTTATTATTTGAGCAGACAGCGCGATTTTGGGATAACCCCAGATCACCAGCCTGCCTTTTTGCAACACCACGACGCGATCGGCGAAAGGTTCGATAAGAGGCAAATCATGCAGCACGGCGATGGTCGAAATTCCCTTGCTGCGCACCAGCGACAAAAGCGTCGCGCGACTTAAAGGGTCGAGATGATTGGTCGGTTCATCGAGCAGCAACAATTGCGGAGTTTGGGCAAAAGCGCGAGCCAAGGCGGCGCGCTGTTTTTCACCGCCGGAAAGTGACCCGATCAGTCGATGTCGCAAATGTTCCAGTTTGGTATCGACCATTGCTTGCTCAATACAGCGCCGATGATGAAGGGGCGTGCAGCAGTTGTGATGGGGAATGCGGCCGAGGGCGACATAGTCTTCAACTAGCAATCGCGGATCGGGCGGATCGTTCTGCGCCACAATCGCAATATGCTTGGCGCGCTCTTGCCGCGAGAAGCTGGCCAACGGCTGACCGTTGAGCAAAATGCTTCCTTCGCTTGGTACGAGTTCGCTGGTCAGGGCGCGAAGTAAAGTCGATTTACCACTGCCATTCGGCCCGATCACCGCTAAACATTCCCCTGCGTCGAGCTGGAAATTTACTCCGCTAATTAACAGGTTGTTGCGCTGCGTGCAGATACTTAGGCCTTCAATGCTAAGAACGTTGGGAGTGGACATGGCAATAGGTTTGTCAAAAGATGATATTGTTATGTTATAACATATCAATACGAAGTGAAATCATAATAAATTGGCATTTTTGGGGCTATGATCGCCAAAAGCCTTGGGTAAATTGATGCAGCTGAGCTGGCTAATATTGGCGAGTCGCATTCTTAGTGACTCCAGACTTAATAGGTCTGGAGTCACAAAGGTTTTGCCTCGGTTTACTGAAGTTGTTATAACTGCGCACCGGACTTTTGCCTGTAGAAATTACCTGAATGAACCAAGCCGTGACAGAACCCGACATCGCCGCCGATCAGGTTGGCCGCCATGTGATCCTTTTTCTTAACCAGATCAAGAATGCGCCGCTGACCGAGCTGGATAATATGGAAGAAGAGGGGAACGCCACCGTCGAGCAGGTGATGAAAGTGTGGATCAGACTGTCGCTGATGATCACACGCCGTCGCCCGGAAATTGCTATTTCCTCTCTGCTCAAACACGTGCTGCCGATGATTGGTTCGCTGCCGCTGAATAAAGTGACGCGCCTGCGGCTCAACCGGCTGTTTAACGTGCTGCTGGCCGACGGAAAAATTGCCGAAGCCAAGCGCGTTTTTGCTCTGTGCAAACAGTTTATGAGCTGGGCGGAAACCCAAGGTTATATCGAACATTCTCCGATTGGCTCGATGAAACGGCGAGACGTCGGCGGCCGAAATACGCCGCCAAGAGAGCGATCGTTGACCGACGCAGAAATCTGGATTTTCTGGCATGGTCTTGATTTATGGGATATTTCAGAGCAGTGCCGCTGGGCTTTGCGCCTCTGCTTACTCACCGCCAGGCGCCCTGACGAAGTGGTTCGCGCACGCAAAGACGAATTCCATTTAACCATTGGTTTATGGCGTCAGGGGCAGAGAAATAAGTCACGTCGTGACCACAGTTTACCCCTTACCGCAATGATGACTCGCTGCGTCAATGCCCTGTTGGAAGCCAGTCCGGCCGACAGTCCGTGGCTGGTTCCATCGCCGTCGGACCCGCAAAAACCTTTATCACGCGGGGCGATCACTCAGGCTTTGCGCAGAATGGTTCGTGCAGAAAGAGGGCTGGGCATCGAGGCTTTCACCACTCGTGATTTGCGTCGAACGGCCCGATCCAAGCTGGCCTCCCTCAATATCGCCAACGACGTGGCGCGTAAAATCATGAATCACTCGCTGGAAGGCATCGACCGCGTCTACGACACCCACGACTATTTGCCACAAATGAAACAGGCGCTAGAAGCCCTGTCAGCAGACATCGAACGGATAATTTCCAGCGACTCCTACCAAAGCCTCCACCACCGTTATCAAGGCGAATCGCTGCAAATTAGCGAAAGATCGCTGCTGTTTATGGTGAGTTAATTTTTGTCGGCTGAATTTAAAGTGTGACAGAATTTCTCATGAAACCGGTATGAAATGAATTAATGCTAGACTTTGCTCTGTACTTTGCATGGTCAGAGAACGGAGAGAATAATAATGAATTTAACAAAAACGACGACCACCGGGTTGCCTGCGCCGACACAGACTCTGTATTTAAGTGGCCGCAGCTCAGAGGAAAAACGACAGGAGATCCTCAACTATTTTCAGCAGACTTGGGCACTGTATGAGCGTCTTTTCGACTGTCTGGACGACGAGCGCGCTTACTTCAATAAGGCCATTTCCCTGCGTCACCCGCTGATTTTCTACTTCGGCCATACCGCGACTTTTTATATCAACAAGCTAATGGCCGCGGGGCTGATTAAGCAGCGCATTGATGATGAAATTGAAGCCATGCTGGCTATCGGCGTGGATGAAATGAGTTGGGACGACCTTGATAACAGTCACTACAGCTGGCCGAGCGTGGCGCAGTTGCGAGATTATCGTGGCAAGGTTCGCTCGTTAATTACTCAGTTTATCAAAGAGATGCCCCTTGAATTGCCTTTGGACTGGGAAAGCCCGGCGTGGGTGATTTTGATGGGTATCGAGCATGAACGCATTCACCTCGAAACCTCCAGCGTGTTGATTCGCCAGTTGCCGATCGAGTGGGTGAAGCCGCAAGCGCACTGGCCTGTCTGTCCTCAATCGAGAACCGAACGCGGCGAAGTTCCGGCGAACTCATTGGTTTCGCAAAAAGGTGGCGAGATCACTTTGGGCAAAACGGATGATACTTACGGCTGGGATAACGAATATGGTTCGTTCAAGACCGAGGTAAAACCTTTTAAAGCCAGCAAAATGCTGGTCAGCAATGCCGAGTTCTTTGAGTTTATTCAGGCCGGTGGTTATCAAAATAACGACTGGTGGGACGAAGAAGGGCAAGGGTGGCGCGATTTTGCGCAGGCAGTCTGCCCGACATTTTGGGTGGGCGATCTCGCCTCGCCTGAATCTTTGATGCTGCGCCTGATGGCGGAAGAGATCCCCATGCCGTGGGACTGGCCTGCCGAGGTAAATCAGCTGGAAGCCGCCGCGTTCTGCCGCTGGAAGGCGGATGAAACCGGTAAGTCTATCCAGTTGCCGACCGAGGCCGAATGGTACGTTTTACGCGACCAGGTTGAGGGCGACCAGCCAGACTGGCAACAGGCGCCGGGAAATATTAATCTGGCGTGGTGGGCCTCTTCCTGCCCGGTAGACCAGTTCCCGCAAGGGGATTTTTACGACGTGGTTGGCAATGTCTGGCAGTGGACGACCACGCCAATTGGCGGTTTTTCGGGTTTCCGCGTCCACCCGCTATATGACGATTTTTCTACGCCAACCTTTGATGGCAAGCATTCCATCATCAAGGGCGGCAGCTGGATTTCTACCGGCAATGAAGCCTTGCGCTCGTCGCGCTACGCCTTCCGTCGGCATTTCTTCCAACACGCGGGTTTCCGCTATGTGGTGTCTACTCATCAGGAAAAACAGATTGTGAATCCGTACGAAACTGACACCTTAGTGTCGCAATACCTTGATTTCCAATACGGTAAGTCCTATTTCGGCGTGGATAACTATGCCTGCGCATTGGTCGCCATCGCTGAAAAACTCTGTGATAAACGCCAGCGCGCTTTGGATATCGGCTGCGCCACCGGTCGCGCCAGCTTTGAGCTGGCCCGCACGTTTGACCAGGTCACCGGTCTGGACTATTCGGCGCGCTTCATTGACGTGGCACTGTCGCTGGCCGCCGGGGAAGAGCTGCGCTATTTGATTCAGGAAGAGGGCGAGCTGATGGAGTACTGTCACGCTCGTTTATCGGATGTCGGGCTAAGTGCTGAGCTGGCTGCAAAGGTGCGCTTCTCGCAGGGCGACGCCTGTAACCTTAAGCCGCAGAAAGAGCCTTACGATCTGGTGTTGGCGTCCAATTTGATTGACCGCCTGCGCGAGCCGAAGCGTTTCTTGCGTGACGTTGTCACTATGATCCGTCCCGGCGGCATTCTGATGCTCTCTTCGCCATACACCTGGCTGGAAGAGTTTACGCCGAAGGAGAATTGGCTGGGGGGCGTGCGTGAGAATGGCGAAGCCCTGACCACTCACCAGGCCTTGCAACGCCTGCTGTCGAGTGACTTTGAGGAAGCGCAGTCGCCAATGGATGTGCCTTTTGTGATCCGCGAGACGGCGCGTAAATATCAGCACACCGTGGCCCAGTTAACGGTTTGGCGTAAGAAGTAGCTTTGCAATAAAAAACGCTGCAATAAAAAAGCGCAGCCCGGAGTGATTTCGGGCTGCGCTTTTTATTATCTACATCCATATCTCACGGCTTTTCAGTCGCCGGAATGGGCAGTTTGGCCAGTCTAGTTTTGCCATAAATAATGGTTAGGATGGCTGGGACGCTAAAGGCGACGGCGATAGCGGCGACTTCGTAAATCATCTTCGAGTCAGGGCCACTGAACAGGCCGAGCTCAAACACGTTCAGCACCGGCAAGAAACTGTAAGTTTTCACCCCCAGCAGGCCGGTTATCCCGCCACCCAGCGCCGCGCCGATGCAGCCAAACACAAACAGCATGCGGTACTTCAGGTTCACCCCATACAACGCCGGTTCGGTGATGCCAAAGAAGGCGGAAATAGAGGCTGAAATGGCAATCTGCTTATCTTTCACATTGCGGGCGATGAAGATTGCGCCAAAAGCCGCGCCGAATTGCCCCATCACCGCCGACATAAACATCGGCATAATAGTGTCGAAGCCCGACACCTGAATATTAATCAGCGCAATCGGGATAATGCCCCAATGCACGCCGAATACCACGAACAACTGACCAATGCCTGCCAGCAGCGCGCCGGAAATCACCGGGCTGAGCTGGTAAAGCCAGAAGTAACCTTTGGCGATGCCGATGCCCACGTAGTCAGCAATCGGGCCGATAAAGGTGAATACCACGAAGCCGGTGATAATCAGCGACAGGCAGGGGACAAACACCAGCGCGGCGACTTCCGGGATGACTTTCTTCAGATAGCGTTCGACATAGCTGAGGAAAAGTACCGCGAAAATCGCCGGGATCACCGCGCCGCCGTAGATTTTCATACTCAGCGACAGGCCAAAGACGCTGATCGCGGCGGGGATATCTGTCGTCGTTAATGGGTATACCATGGCCGCCGTCAAAGCTAACGCAATGTATTTATTGGTTTTAAACTTCTCTGCGGCAGTGACCGCAATAAAAAGCGGCAGGAAGGTAAACACGCCGCTGGCCAGTGCGTTAAACACGGTAAAGACATAGGCATCGGTATGGACCAGATTCATAGTTTGGAGTAAAACCACGATACCCTTGAGCATGCCAACGCCCGCCAACACGCCGATGTAAGGGGTGAAAATGGCCGAGATATTGGAAAGTAGACGGTTAAACAGCGAGGTTTTTTCCACGGGTTCGGCAACCGTCTGGCTTTCAGGTTCGACGACCCGAGCCTGCTCAATCGCCCGATAGACGTGCTCGACTTGCGGGCCGATGACGATCTGGAACTGGCTATTGTTATTGATAACTTTAATGATATCCGGCATGTCGCTGAGAGCAGGCCCATTAACCTTGGTGAGATCTTTTAGATTAAAACGTAACCGCGTGGCGCAATGCGTGAGATATTCAATATTGTTATCACCACCAATATTAGAAATAATCTGACTTGCCATCATTTTATAATCAATAGCCATGTTATTTCCTTCATTAAACCTTAGTTATAATCACCGGGTTTGGTTTTGCTTTTCACCGACACACCAAAATCGGTAAAAATACGCTGGCCTAGGTTATTGCCTTTATCTTCAGCGATATGATGAGCCAATATCTGGAACGGGATCACCGCAATCAGTGGCGCAATATATTCACTGACCTTGGCATCAATCGATAGGGTTTGCGGCTCGTCGCTTTTACCGATTTTCAGGCTGTAAATAAAAGGCGTGCATTTCTTCTCATATTCTCTGAGCAGCAATAAACGCTCTTTGGCGACGCTTTCCACCTCGATAAAGAAGATGCGATGCTGCGGATTCACCTCGAAGTAGGGGCCGTGCATAAAGGTTTCCATCTCAATTCCTTGAGAGGGGACGCGCACGGTTTCGGCAAATTTAGTCGCCATCTCCTGACAGACGCCCACCGCCGGGCCATAGCCAATGCTGGTGAAGCGCGGCGAGGCGACCAGCTCATCCTTCCAGGTTTGGTAGAAGGTTTCGGTGTCATCAATGATGGTGGGAATGGCGTCAATGGCGGCTTTAAACATCGCCAGCTCGGCTTGTTCTTGCTGTTCGCTAATGGCGCCGTCGGCTCTGGCACTCCGTAAACCTAATAACATCAGGGTGAGGATCGTCGCGGTATAACCTTTGGTGACGTAGCCTACACGTTCTTCGCCGTTTTGAATATCAATAGCGATATCAACGCTTTTCGCCAGTTCGCTGTCCATCTTGCTGGTCACGCCGTAGGTCTGCGCGTCACTGTACTGCTTAATATGGCGCATGGCGTTGAGAGTGGAGGTGCTTTCACCACTTTGTGAAACCCCCATTACTAAATCAATCGCCGGGTTTGGCTTCTCAAAGAACTGATAATTGAACGGTTCTTCGATAGTAATTCTGGCGCGGGTTAATTTCTCAATATAATACTTCGCGCTTTTCGCCGCATTAATACTGGAGCCGGTGGCAAGTATTAACCACTCTTTCTTATCTTGAATAACAGGGATTGTCTTAGGATATCCATTAAGGATATTTAACAATACTTCATGCTGCTGATGAATATAGGTCATCATGGTCGGCTTCACGGTCTTCTCCCTTATTTACGATGTCTTTTAGGTTTTTAAATGAAAAACCTGAAAACGTTTTCAGTAAAATAGGAGCCGGCAATAGGAAGATCAATACGACAAGATTGAAACTGTGAGCGAAGTGGCAAAAGGCTGGGTTAAAACGCCTTTTGCCAAGGGGGAGTGCGCTTTTGGATTTAACGGGGAGTGACGG
The DNA here is from genome assembly GCF_052375995.1 of Ewingella sp. AOP9-I1-14. Lineage (NCBI taxonomy): Bacteria > Pseudomonadati > Pseudomonadota > Gammaproteobacteria > Enterobacterales > Yersiniaceae > Ewingella > Ewingella sp. AOP9-I1-14. Next base: position 75,158 of record NZ_JBQSVA010000007.1, on the reverse strand, counting down.
ATGGCTTGAGCAAACACTCAAGCCGGGACAAGCTTAGCAAGACTCGCCTTCAATCAGCACAGAGACAATTTCCGGATGCTCACTCGCCTGCTCACGCGGCTCGATGATTTCCAGAATAGTGGTGGTAACCGCCTGACCGATCTGTGCATTTTGATGGTCAACCGTGGTAATGCGTGGAACGTAATATTCGCTGCCAGGGAAGTACTCGCAGCTGGCGACCGCAATATCTTGCGGCACGCTGATATGGTTATCTTTTAACGCTCGGATAGCCCCGATGGCGACCTGATCGTTAATCGCCAAAATGGCTTCAGGAAGCCCGCCTTTTTGACGCTGCTGTATCAGGCGTTCTGCGGCCTGATAGCCGTGTTGCAGGTAAAAGTTGGTCTCAACGATCAGGCTGTCATCGACCGTTAATCCGGCTTTCGCCAGCTGATCTTTGAAGGCTTTTATCCGCTGTTTAGTGATGTAGACCTTCTCCGAACCGCCGATAAAGGCGATTTTCTGATAGCCCTTATCAATCAAATGTTGAGTGACCAACTCAACGCTGTGGGTCTGGTCACGGACTATACAGGGGTAATCAAGCTGCGGAATGTGACGACCCACTACCACGGTAGGGATGGTTTCGGTGAGTTTTTTCAGTGCCTCAAGATAGCTCTCCGGCACCACAAGGTAGTCAATTTCGCCACCGAGAATAATCACGCCGTCGAGCTGGCTGCTGATCACCGAGGTAAAAATGTTCTCGTCGATATGCTGCGCAGAGCCCGTCGGGCCTTTATTGGCGGACTGTGTGTCGAACAGCATAACCTTATAGCCAGCGTGTAAGCAGACTTTTTCAATCTGTTCGACCAGCATCACGAAGTAGGGATTAGTGATATCAGAAACCACCACCGCCAGCATGTGGGTCTTCTTCGAAATCATGCCGCGCGCCACTAAGTTCGGGCTGAAATTATGCTCCTTGATCACCTTATCAACTTTGGCTTTGGTTTTATCCGCCACCCATTGGTTGTTATTGAGTACGCGGGAAACCGTGGTGATCGACACCCCGGCCATCTCAGCAATATCTTTTATGGTGATGCTTTTCTTCATTATGCGTCTCTTTCCTTCAAATCCTGTCGTCGCATTCCTTGGCTGGCAGGGACTAAAACGGCCTATAACGTCGCATAAAGCGGGAGATTTTTGAAGGTTTACCTGAATCTCCCTTGATAACCATCCCAATTCCGAGCAGAGAAACTGCCATTCCGGCCAGCATGGTCCATGAAAGTGGCTCGCCAAACATCGCCCATGCCCAGAGCAGGGTGACCGGCGGGCTGAGGAACAGGACACTGGTGACGCGCACCGCCGAAGTGCGTTGCAGGCAGAACCAGTACAGCCCGTAGCCGCCGAAAGTTGAAAACAGCCCGGTCCACAGCACGCTTAATACGAATCCGCGTGAAATCTCCGGCAGCAGTGGTCCCTGAGTCCCGGCCACGACAGCAAATGCCACTGAAGACGCAGCGCTTTGCAGCCACAGCGTGGTGGTGAGATTCAGCGGAGTCGAGGGCTGAAATTTCTTTTGTAGCAGGGTAGCACCGGCCAGTGACAGCATCCCAAGCAGCGGCAGGGCATAGGCCCACAGCGGAACCGCCTTCAACGACAGGCTACTCCAGCTGACCATTAGCACCCCGCCGACGCCCAATAACAAGCCGAGCCAGACCACTTTAGCTGGTTTTTGCCGCATAAAGATCAGTGCCAGCAGAGCGGTGCCGATGGGCAAAAGATCGGCCATTAATGCCGCAAGCCCGGTGGAAACGCCCAACTCAATGCCTTTCACTACTCCCGCCAGATATCCCGCCATGGCCAGGAGGCCAATGCCCGCGTTGAGTGCTATCGTGGCAAGCGATGTATGGCGTAACTGCCTAATAACAAAGGGGAACAAAATCACCGTGACCAGCACGCAGCGCCAGAAAACCACAAGAAAAGCCGAAGTGTAATCAATGGAGAACCTTGCGCCGACGAACCCTGAACTCCAGGCAACCACCAACAGTGCTTCGCAAGCCAAAAGTGAGAGGGTGCCGGTGAGGGCCTTTTTGTCAGTTTTTGCCGGGAGAATCTTTGTTGTGTGGTGATTTAGCATATTTTTTCGCCTCTCTTTTGCTTGATCTTAGAGAAACGATGTACTTCAATAAAACGAAATAAATTAATCTAGTGGTTTATAAAAACAAAATGATGTCTTCAACCTTAGATATAGAACTGCTGCGCACCTTTCACGCCGTGGCGAAGTTAGGCCAATTTCGCGCGGCGGCCGCGCAGGTGCATAAAAGCCCGGCGGCGGTGAGCGTGCATATCCAAAGATTGGAGGCGATTGCGGGCGGCAGGCTGTTTGACCGCGATAACCAGTCGGTGATCCTCACGCCCTTGGGCGAACGATTACTAGCAACCACCGGCAGCCTGCTGCGGGCTCATGACCAGATCCTCGATGAGCTTCGTACCGCGCCGCTAAAAGGCCACATCAAGCTGGGCGTGCCTGATGAATATGCGGCCTATGTGATCCGCGATATCTTGCCGACTTTTAATATGAGTTATCCCGATGTCGTGCTGGAAATCACGACCGCGCCCAGCTTCACGCTGAGGAACCTGATAGGGCAGGAGCGTTTGGATATTGCCATTTCGGTTTGTGCCGCGGGGTCACGTTCCGAGGGTTTATTGCTGATGGCTACTACGCCGGTGTGGGTGGGAGGAGTGGGGATGGCGCTCACGCCGGAAAGCCCGCTGCCGTTGGCACTGCACGCCAGCCATTGCCCCTATAGTGAAGCCATGACTAGCTCGCTTTCTGACGCAAAGTTGGGCTGGCGTGTGCTCCTCACCAGTCCCTCTTCTAGTGCAATTGAAGCCTGCGTGGAAACCGGCTTAGGTATCAGCCTGATAGATCGCGCGCGGGTAAAACCGACGATGCGTATTCTGGAAAACTTACCCAAAGTCCCGACTTACGAAGTGTACTTACTGCGTTCTCCTTCCAGCGACCTTTCCCAAGCGGTGTCGGCACTTGAGAAGGTCATTGCTGAGCAGTTTCGGCTGTGATGAAGCTTTTTAGTAAGGCTTTCAAATGTTTTTATTCCTGATAAGCAGTGATGGTTTTTCACTGAACATGCCGAATGCACAGTTGAAGTTTATTGAGCTTATCGTATGTTGTAACTAAAATAGGTTGTAATACACCACCTATTTCCCTAGGAAGGGCATCACCCTTGAGATTGAAACTTGGTAGCAAAAACCTTAGAGAACCAGTCTATAAACACCCTGACCTTAGGGGAGAGGTAGCGACGATCGTGGAACAAAATGGATACTGGCTTAGTGACTGTTGCATAATCGGTTAATACTTCTCGCAGCTCGCCGGATTGAATATGCGGGTCCAGCGCGGTCTGCGGCGCATGAAGCATGCCAAGCCCGGCTAACCCACAGGACAGCAGCACATCTGAATTATTCACCAGCATACTGCTGCCTGGCCGACGAGAGATCACTTTACCATCCATGACAAACTTCCATTCCATCACTTCACGACTGTGCTCGCTAAAAAAATGAATGGCGTTGTGATGCACCAGATCATCAGGAGTAAGCGGAGTGCCATATTTTTCAAGGTATGCCGGTGCTGCGCAGGTGGCCATACGCACGGTACCTACCCGGCGCGAGATAAAACTGGAATCAACAAGCTCCCCCAGACGAATAACGCAGTCAACGCCTTCTGAAACCATATCCGTAAGTCGGTCGGACGCGGTGAGTACGATGTCGATTTGCGGATAGAGAGTCTGAAACTCATTTAAAGAGGGGATCAGTATGGTGTGCGTCAGTGCCAACGGCGCATCAATACGCAGACGGCCGCGTGGCGGCTGGGTGGGTGAAACTGAAGCCATCATTTCGTTTACATCACCCAAAAGTGCTTTGGCTCGCTGGTAAATTTCATCCCCTTCAACCGTCACGCTTAGGCTGCGTGTCGTACGATGAAGCAGTTTTACACCCAAATCATCTTCCAACTGCTGTATTGACTTACTCACCGCAGGGCGATGCAGTTGCAAAGCGTCAGCCGCTTTAGTGAAACTGCGCAGCTCGACCACTTTAACAAAAATAGTCATTAATTCCAGCATGTTAGAACGCATGTCTTTATCCTTGATAGGGACGTAAAGCTTATAATTCGCATTATACCCTACATGGATTGTTTCCCCTGCAATAACACTGAAGTCCTTTTCTGTGACTTTTTCCGGCTTATCTCACTCTCTATCATTGGCGAATCTTAGGCATAGAAAGTGGACGCAATAAAATGAAAGCATGGTTACTGAAAGATTTTGGTCTGGAAAATTTACAACTTGAAGAAGTTGAGACGCCGACACCTGGCCCCGGTGAGTTGTTGGTAAAAGTCGGCGCAGTCTCTCTGAATTTCAGGGATAAAGCGATTATTGAAGGGTTTTATGAACCTCATTTGGTTCCAAAATCACTTATTCCGGTCTCTGATGCAGCGGGCACAATTGTTGCCGTTGGTGAAGGTGTTACCCGTTTTAGCTTGGGTGAGCGTGTTAACTCACATCTCTATTCGCGCTGGTTAGAGGGTGAGCCCGCTGCCGATGAGCCAGCCTGGTGCATGGGCATGCCTCTACCGGGTGGATTGGCGGAATATATGATCATCCATGAAGACAGCGCCGTCAGCGCGCCTGACAGCATGACTGATGAGGAAGCTTCAACCTTGCCTATTGCGGCACTTACAGCATGGTACTCACTGATGGATATCGGCAATCTTCAGCCCGGGCAAACAGTTCTGGTGCAGGGAACGGGCGGCGTATCCGTTTTTGCTGCCCAGATTGCCCATGCTTACGGGGCCCGCGTTATTTCTACATCCAGTAACGATGCCAACCTTGAGCGCATTAAGTCCTTGGGTGCCGATGAGGGGATCAACTATAAAACCTGTCCTCACTGGCATAAAAAAGTCCTTGAGTTGACCGAGGGTAAAGGCGCAGACATTACGGTGGAAGTCGCCGGCGGGGAAGGGATTAACCAGTCAGTTGCCGCGACCAAAGTCGCCGGAACCATTACTCAGGTAGGTTTCTTGACTGGCCAGACATCACAACTTGATCTAATGCCACTGATTTTCCGTCAGACTACGATTCGTGGCATCGCCGTGGCACCGCGTTCATCATTCGATCGCATGAATCCTTTCCTTAATAAACATGATATCAAACCGGTTATTGAGCAGGTTTATAGTTTCAGTGAAGCAGTAGAGGCCTTCAAACACCTTTCTCGCGGCGCGTTTGGTAAAATCGTCATTAAGATTGGCGACTGATAGCTTTTTCTGCGTGAATAAATGCAGGATGTATCGGAAGGCTCCCAATTGGGAGCCTTTTCCACAACTGAGAGTCATCAACAGTGGCCATATTAGGAGTATTACTCGTAAAGCGACAAATCGACACATTAATGTCATTAATGGGGTTAAAATGGTTTTATCTATGAACAGCCTTCATAAATGCTCATTTGTGAACTTCGTTAAGGAAATCGCTAATGCTCAAAGAAAACTTCAATGAACTCCAAATTTTTTTTGTGGTAGCTAGGGAGCGCAGTTTTACCAAAGCGGCGGGCAAACTCGGGGTTTCTCAGTCAGCACTTAGCCATGCAATAAAAGCATTGGAGGAAAGGCTAAATATCCGCCTTCTGACGCGGACTACCCGAAGCGTTGCTCCCACTGAAGCGGGGGAGAGAATCATTGCTTGTCTTGAACCCCGTATTGCCGATCTTGAACAGGAGCTGGCATCACTGGTTCAACTGAATGGGACGGCCTCCGGTAACATTCGCTTATCTGCGGGGGAACATGCCGCGCGAAGTTTGGTATGGCCGAAGCTAAAACCTTTTCTCAGAGAATACCCGGAAATAAATGTCGAACTGGTGGTAGATAACGGTTTTGTCGATATTGTTGAAGGGCGATTTGACGCCGGAATTCGTCTGGGGGAAAGCGTGGATAAGGACATGATTGCCGTGAGGATTGGGCCGGACATGAGTATGGCGGTGGTCGGCTCGCCTGCTTATTTCGCCACTCACCCTGTGCCTCAAACACCCCACGAGCTGCAACATCATCGGTGCATCAATATGCGCCTGCCGACTGCCGGTGGGCTTTACCATTGGGAGTTTGAGAAGGATGGGAAACCGTTACGGGTCAGAGTGGAAGGGCAGGTAACCTTTAATCTGCTGGCGGAAAGGATTGATGCAGTATTGTCGGCTTTTGGTCTCGCCAGTGTCCCTGAGAATATGGTTCAGGATTATATAAAGTCCGGAGAGCTTATTCAGGTTCTGCGGGACTGGTCGCCTACTTTCCCGGGATATTATCTTTACTACCCCAGCCGTAAGCAGCACCCACCTGCTTTTTCACTGATGATCGATGCACTTCGCTACTCGGAATAACGGGTTCGCAGATCGGTACGAGCCCGCCAGAGTATCAACGGCCTAGGCGGCTTTTGACTTAAACATCAAGTTTGCGGCCAGTCAGCCATTCCACCATCGCCGGGTCACGGTGAGAGAAGAAGGCGCTGGTTGCAGTGTCGAGGGCGGCAATTTGCAGCATATCTTCAAAACTGAGTTCAAAATCGAGAATGTTAATATTCTCCTCCATGCGTTCTTTGCGCACCGATTTCGCCAGTGAAATGATGCCTCGTTGGAAGATCCACCGCAAAACAACCTGACCCACGCTTTTGCCGTACTTCTGGCCAATTGCTGTTAGCACGGGGTGCTGGAACAGAGCATTTCTACCTTCAGCAAAGGGGGCCCAGGCTTCTGGCTGAATGCCACGGCTTTGCATCCACGGAGCGGCATGCAGCTGCTGGTTGAAGGGGTTAACTTCAATCTGGTTTACCGCAGGGGCCACTTTGTTGAATGCGATAAGATCGGCCAGTCGGTCAGGCTGGAAGTTGCTGACGCCAATGGCGCGAATTTTGCCCGCCTGTTGCAGTTCTTCCATGGCCCGCCAGGCCCCATGGACATTGCCGTAAGGCTGGTGAATCAGATAAAGGTCAACATAATCCAGTTGCAGCCGATTCAGTGAGCGCTCGAACTGTGATTTAGCGCCTTCATAATGAGTATCCTGTAGCCACAGTTTAGTCGTAACAAACAGTTCGTTACGGGCGATGCCGGTCTGTTTCAGTGCATTCCCGACCTGGGTTTCATTCTGGTAAGACGCGGCGGTATCAATCAGGCGGTATCCCGTATCGATGGCATCAATAACGGCACGCTCGCATTCTGCGGCATCCGTCATCTGGAAGACACCAAAGCCCAACAGGGGCATTTCAATACCGTTATTCAGTTTTACCGTTTGCATGACGTTATCCTTCAGCTGTTGTGTTGGAAAAGCATAACGCAAAGTGATTTATTCGATTAGAGCGTGCAATGTGCTAGGGCTAATTAGCAGGATTCATGAATATTTACTGAATCCTGCTTTTAGATTACTACCCTACTGCAATTTTTTTTCTTTCAGGTACTGGCTCACCAAATCAGCAATCTGCACATTATTGAGGTCAGAGAACGGGAAGTGAGTATTTCCTTTGATTCCTACCTCTGGCAGATGCGTCAAAGTGAAATACCCACCATGCTTATTCACCACGTCACGCCACTCATGAGCCATTTCCAGGCGCGCTCGCCAGCTGTCCTGCGCGGGCATGGCTACAGGCTTATCCGGTATGTTATCGCCGTAAATAATCAGAATCGGGATTTTGGTCAGTGCCATAAACTGCTCCATCGGCACAGACTCACCCTTCAGCGTGTCGAACGCACTTGGCATAGGGGCAGGGAGTTATTTTTCTGGGAAGACGAAGCTACTGCCAGGCTCAAAGGCGACAATGGCTTTGACCTTGTTGTTTTTCATCGCCGTATACCAGCCTGACCCGCCACCCTGAGAGTGGGTGAAGACAATATCTGTAAGAAATTCCCGCCAGTTCCGTACTATAAAAAACAGACTGGATGATGTATCCTGCGTTGATTATTGATATACTGTATATAATTACAGTATAAGGAGCAAATCATGGCTGTTGAAACAAAGTTTGTTGTCGTCAGAAAAGGTGAAGAAAAAATGACATTTGCCAATAAGAAAGAAGCGGACGCTTATGACAAAATGCTCGATATGGCTGATGCTTTTACTGACTGGCTGTTGCAGAGCGAACTGGAAATTGATGAATCGCTGGCAGAAAACATCGCCCTGCGTCTGGCTGAGCAAAAAGATACCGTTCAGCACATCCTGCGTACTAGCAAGCTGCCGGAAGAAGAAGCCATGAAAGCCCCTGTCGCGCAGACGGAAGATCCGGCGGTGACAGAAACTGAAGAATCACTGGAAGAGACGACTGAAGAAACCGCAGCAGCGTCAACGCCTAAAAAGGCCGGTGCTGTTAAAGCCGCCTGATTCGCTTTCTGCCCCTGTAAAAAAACCGGCTTATCAGGCCGGTTTTTTTGTCCCGCAAGAAGCAAAGGACGCTTATTTATGCTGTTTCGCGAACTCTTCTTTGGCTTTCTTCAGTTGTTGCTGGAAAGCGTCGTTTGTGTGCAGCGTTGCCACAACTGCAGAACCGACGATTCGCGCCGCATCCACATCACTCTGCCAGTGGTATCCGCAAATCACGCGGCTCTGGCCTAAATCATAACCACGCTGCAGGATTTGATCCTGACGTTGCGGGTTGATTTCAGTCAGCACTAGCGCCGTTGCCCAGCCAATAGAAGTATGGCCGGAAGGATAAGAACCGTTTTTCGAAAGCTTATCCTGCTCGGTGGTATTACAGGTCGGGACGCCATAGAAGGCAAACGGGCGGATACGCATGTACTTCTCTTTCGCGCCACGCGTGGCCAGATCTCCGGCATCTTCAATCATATTGGTCAGCAGCTTGTGCAGCTCCGGCGTGTCTTTGGCAGTGATCGGTGAGCCAAATGCACCGGAGAAAGCATTCGCCACGCCCCCTCCGCTCAGGTTTGCATCTTCAGCGGCCTGTTTGCCGCGCTCGGTTGAACGCAGCAGACGGCCCTGCTCATACATCGCCTGGTCATTGAGGAAGGCAATGCTGCCCACTGCCGGTGGTGGTGGCAGCAGGTTCAAGCTATTGATGGCCTGGTCATTCTTTAAATAGTAGAGATCCGGTTTGGTGGTGGCATCGTTGCCAGTCAAGGCAAACGCATTAAACGAAACAAGTCCTGCGAGGCAAAAAGTGGTCAGTCTTTTCATGTTAGCATCCTTACAATCAGCTATTTTATTTTCATCACGAAATCATTTTCGTAACATTTCCTAATACTGGGTAGTAAAACAAAATAGGTGATAGAAAGTTGGTATGAGATCTCAAAACAAGAAATTCATAGCGGGCATGAATGTTTTACGGCTAAAAAATGGGCTTTTTGCTGGAAAACGCGACGAAATTTGGTAAAACATTTTCTCGGCTAACCCGACCGCTAAACCGGCTGCACCCGTCGTTCAATATTTTTGGCGAAAAAGTAGATAACGGACGCCATGAGGATGTAGAACACGGCCGTCAACGAATAGGTTTTGAAGAATTCGAAATTGCCTGCCGCCAACTCCTGCATGCGCGCAAACAGCTCGGGATACTGCACCAAAAACGCCAAAGAACTGTCTTTGAGGTTATGGATCACCTGATTGGTCAATGCCGGGACGGAGGTGCGCAACACCTGAGGCAGAATGATATAGCTGTAGATCTGCAAGCGGCTAAAACCCTGTGCCGACGCGGCTTCCAGCTGGGTTTTGTCTAGCCCGTTGTAGGCCGTCAACATATATGCCGCGTTGTAGGCCGCAATGTTTAGCGTGAAGCCCAGCACCGTCACTTCAAAGGGAGACAGCCTGAATCCGTGGGTCGGCAGCCCATAATAGAGAATGTAAATAATGCAGATCAGCGGCGTGCCGATGAAAAAGGATTTATAGGCTTCAACACAGCGAGCGAGACGGCTATTTTTGCTCAGGCTAAGATAGAAGACCACCACGCCCAGCAGGAAACCGGTGACGGAAATCACCACTGTCAGCTTAACCGTCGCCAAAATGCCTAAATAGATCAGTGGCCACTGGTCGAGAAAATCGTGGTAGAAACTGAGCATGCTGTCACTCATAGCGCATTTTCCGAAAGAATCGCTGCACTTCAGGAAGGGGGGAGGAATGGGCAAGTTGGCTCACCGAGCCTTGCGCCATAATTTTCCCGCCGTACATAAAAGCGACGTTATCACTGATTTCATTAGCAAAAGCGATGTCATGGGTTACGCAAACGGTGGTGACTTTGCGGCTCTCGAGCTTCTTAATTAATTGCGCCACTTCCTGACTCATCAAAGGGTCGAGGGCCGAGGTAGGCTCATCCAAAATCACAATTTCAGGCTTCATCACCAGCGTTCGCGCCAGCGCCACGCGCTGCTTTTGCCCGCCAGACAGCTGTGCCGGAAACTTCTTCTCGTGTGCCGACATCTCAAAATAGGCCAGCTCCTCCCGCGCCAGAGCACGCGCCTGCTCTTTGTTTTTCCCCTGAATTTTGCGCAAAGCCAGCGTCACGTTGTCTAAAACGCTAAGATGGCGATAGAGCGCAAAGCTCTGAAAAACAAAGCCTATCTTGCTGCGCAATAAACGCACATCCACCTCTTTACCCAACAACTCTTCGCCATGAAAGGTGATTTGGCCCGATGTTGGTCGCTCCAGCAAATTAAGGCAGCGAATGAGCGTGGTTTTGCCACAGCCGGAAGGCCCCATAATGACCTGAGTCGCACCGGCGGCGATAGCAAGGTTGACGCCATCTAACACCCGGTTGCCGTCGAACTGCTTCACCAAATCGGACACTTGTAAAATCGACACGTATTCCTCCCGGCTGTTATTCAACCGCGTATTTATTTTTTGTTTTTTTCAAAATGAAAACGAAGAATAGGTAAATAATGAAATATAAAACCCCACAAATAAGGTAAATATTCATTCCTAACATGGTGGAGGCGGTCAATGCTTTGGCCTGCCCCAGAATTTCCGTTATTCCTACAGTGTAGGCGAAAGGGGTATTTTTCAGGATAGAGGTCAGTTCATTCATCACGCCGGGAATTGAAAAACGCAGCATCTGGGGGAATTCGATATACAGAGTGATTTGTAAATCGCTAAAGCCCATAGCCTTGGCTGCCGTTATTTCATTTTCCTCGACCGATTCCAGCGCGCCGCGAAAGACCTCAGAGATATAAGCACCGCCAATAATACCTAAACTCAGATTCATGGCCACCAACGGCGGACTGCTTAATCCAAAGCTCGGCAAGCCGAAATAAATTAAGAATAACAGGACTAACACCGGCACGGCGCGAATAAGGAAAACAAGACAATCAAGAATATAACTCACTCGACGGCCAGTGAGTCGCCGCAGCGCGGCGACTACCAGTCCCGAAATAAAGGCCGTTATAAAGCAGGTGAGTGTGATATAAAAGGTATAAACCACGCCGTGCAATAACAGACCAGTAATATCGAAAAGTTCTTTAGCGAACATGGATTATGACTTCAACCATTTATCCATGATGGCAGCCAGCTTCTTCGGACCCAATTGCTTGAGGTATGCGTTGAAGTCGTCACGAATTGGCGAGCCTTGTTGGAATGCAAAGCCCAAATGGTCGACGCCTTTGAACGAGTAGCTAATAGCCAGAGGCATTTTCTGGTGGAAACGGTAGTTGTCATAAACTGGTTCTTCGATGAATGCCAAGTCCAGATTACCGTTTTTCAGGTCGGTAACTGCTTCGTTATATGAAGGATATAACTTCACATCAGCAACGTTGTAATAACCCTTCGGCTCAAGGTCGCTTTTGATTAAATCAGTGTAAGCCATACCGCGCGGGTAGCCGATGCTGTATTTTTTCAGCTGTGACAGGTCAGTGATCGTCAGCTTTTTAGAAGCCAGGCTGACTAAGTTAAAGGAGTTCTCATAATAAGAGTCAGAGAAATCCATCACCTTTTTACGTTTATCCGTAATAGAAATCCCAGAGAAGGCGACGTCAGCCTGTTTGCTAGCAACAGCGCCTAACATGCCATCCCAGTCATACTCTTTAGTTTCAATTTTGCAGCCGCGCGCTTTGCAATAATCTGTGAAAATTTCCAGATCAACGCCCTGCAATTTACCATTCTGATCTTTAAACAGCATCGGTGGCGAGTTTGGTGAAATGGCAACGGTAAGCGTTTTACCTTTAACCAAATCAGCTGCGAAGGTACCTGTTGTTGTAAAAGCTAACAAAGAAGCAAGAACGATCTTTTTAAGATGTTTCATATTAATCCTATAGAAGATTATTTAATTGGATTATAGCTGACATTTAAATAACTAATCCTAGCGAAGAGGATACTGCTCGCTTTATAAAAAACCGTCAATACGGCCAAATCCATTTTTAGCAAAAAGTGCTGAACTTAAAATTCAGCAATTTGCCATTACTTAGAATTTTATATTACCAGTGAAGGTTCAGTAGCATAGGAAATAATGCAGAGTGATTTGCTATGAGAGTTATAACGTAAGATAGGAGGCATTGTTAATCTGAATGTAATATTTTATTAATTTTATATCATTACAGTAGGTTATTAATAACTCCTAAAAGCCGATGGAACTAAAGCCTTAATTTTTCCACGCAGATAACTTGCACCTAAATAAATACAAGTTAAGGAGTTAACCAAAAACTTTAGCCAAAATCTCATTTGGTATTACAAAGGTTATACATTAGTTTAATGATGCGGAGCAATACTAAAAAGCAGTAGCGTTAAAAGTTAAATAACTTACCGATGCTGTCTCGGTGAACAGCCAATAACGCGTTTAAAAGCTTTACCAAATGCACTTTCGGACTCATAGCCGAGGGACGTGGCGATGCGCGGGATTGAATCTGCTGAGTTTTTTAATCGATCGCAGGCCAGCAGCATCCGCCAGTGGGTCAGGTACTCAATCGGCGCGCTGCCGACGATGTCTTTAAAATGCTTAGCGAAAGCTGAGCGAGACATGCTGACTTGTGCTGCAAGACTCTCTAAAGTCCAGCGATGCTCCGGGTTGTTATGCATACAGGCCAGCGCGGTGCTTAACTGTTTGTCCGCCAAAGCAAAAAGCCAGCCAACGCCGCTATTTTTTCCGTCGTGCAGATGAAGCCGAAGAGCCTGGATCAGCATCATATACGCCAGCTGCTGGGTGATCAGGCTGCCGCCCGGCTGAGGTTCGCGCACCTCCAGCGCCATTCGCTCCAGCGACCAACGCATGGCCGCTTTATCGGCTTCCTGCTGAATATGCACCACGGGCGGCAAGGAGCCGAGCAGCAAATCAGCATGAAGCCCGGTCAACACAAAGTGGCCGCCGACTAGAAAACACGCCTCCTTCCCACCCCCCAGCACGTTTTGGCCTAAAAGCCGCGCCTCGCGCAGAATAGCGAAGTCTACCGGCGCGGCTTGCAGATCCGTTGCGATAACAAAAGGCGCTCCCGGCGGCAGGAGGTAACAGTCTCCCGCATTCAGCTCTATCGGCCCCTCCACGCCTTCGACGGATAACCAACATTGCCCAGACACCACGGCGTAACACTTAATACCAGCATGTTCGGGCCATTGAATTGCCATCTCGCGACCTATCGCCACGCCCCCCGAGGCATAGCTCTGGGGCTTGAGCAAGGAGAGCAGTTCTGACAAAGGATCCACATTAAGCTCCACGGCATTGGACGATGGGACGATAAATAGCGACTTTCCAGCATAGATCGTTCAGCGAGCAGAATCTAGAGTAAAGGCCACGGGACGCTGAAGTCCTGACCCAACCAGAGGCGAATTCACCATGCGTATTTTTCTCACCGGCGCGACCGGATTTATTGGCACCGCTGTCACCCGCGAACTTATCGCCGCGGGCCACCAGGTACTTGGATTAACCCGCAGCGAGCAGGGCGCGCACCACTTGGCGGCCTCGGGGGCGGAAGCACATTATGGCGACGTTAACGATCTAGACAGTTTGCGTCGCGGCATTAGTCAGGCCGATGGCGTGATCCACACCGCGTTCAATCACGATTTCTCGACGTTTTTAGCCAACTGTGAAAGTGACCGTCAGGTGATAGAAGCCATGGGCCGAGAATTGGCGGGGTCATCTCGCCCGCTGATTATCACCTCGGGTGTCGCGCTGGGCGCACTTCAACCCAATACGCTGGCTAGCGAGGACAACTTCAATCCTGATCACGCCAACCCGCGTAAAGCCTCAGAGCTGGGTGGCATCAAGGCCGCCGAGCAGGGCGCCAGCGTCTCGGTGGTGCGACTGTCGCAGGTTCATGACCCTATCAAGCAGGGTTTAATCACCCCGCTGGTTGAACTGGCTTTGCAGAAGGGCGTTTCGGCCTATGTCGAAGAAGGGCAAAACTGCTGGTCCGCTGTGCATATCAGCGATGCGGCGCGGCTCTATGTGTTGGCGCTGGAGAAAAACGCCACCAATAGCCGTTATAACGCCGTGGCCGAGCCTGCTATCCCAATGAAAACCCTCGCCGAGACACTGGGCCGGGTGCTGAATTTGCCGGTGAAACGCCTGGCTACGCACGAGGCGGCCGAGCATTTCGGCTGGATGAATATCTTTGTCACCCACGATATGTCTGCCTCCAGCGACCTCACCCAGCAGCGTTTAGGCTGGAAACCAACGGGCCCGTCATTGATAGCCGACCTTGAGCAAATGCCTTTCAAGTAACCTTGTCAGCGGCTTCCGGCGTGGGGGCGGCTCGTCGGGTGGCGAGGAAAATCAGCGGAACTGCAATCAGGTAAATCGCCACCACCGACAGCCAGACCGCGCCGGGCCAGTGGTGCTGCACGGCAAAATAGAAGGTAGAGAAAAAGAGTGGCGCGACAATAGATGCCAAACTCACCGCCGACATCAATACCCCCTGAAATTGCCCCTGCAGGTCGGCCTCCACCTGCCGTGTCGCCAGTGCCTGAAGGGCCGGGGTGCCCATACTGCCCAACGCGAACAGCGGCATAATGGCGAACACCATCCAGCCTTGTTGAGCCAAGGCCAGCCCGACCAATGCAAGACAGGCGCAGCCAATTCCCAGCAATGTCGCGCCGCGCTCGCCAAAAAACCTGGCGGTGGGGCCGGGCAGAAAAGTCTGTACCAGCGTTTGGCACAGGCCAAAGGCTCCCAGAGATAAGCCAATCCACAAGCCGTTCCAGTGAAAAGCGTCGTGTCCCCACAGCGCCCAACAGATGCCGTAAGCCTCGCCGGTGGCACTCAAAATAAAGAAAGTCATCACAATCGGCATCAGGCCCTTCATCGACCAAACCCAGCGCAGCGGGCGTAATGGATTAAGCAGCGCGAGATTGATTTTCCCCGCACTGGCTTTGCGCGACTCCGGCAAAACCCACAGCGCCAGTAGGAAGTTGGCAGCGTTAAGCGCGGCGGCGGCCATAAACGGCAGCTGCACGCGGATATCGCCCAAAACCCCGCCGATAACCGGGCCGATAATAAAACCCAGCCCAAACATGGCATTGAACAGACCAAAGCGTCGGGCGCGGGTTTCCGGCGGCGAGATATCCGTGATGTAGGCCATGGCCACTGAGACATTGGCGCTGGTCATCCCGGCAATGGCTCGGCCAATCAGCAGCCAAACAAGGGAGGAAGAGAATGCCAGCAGCAGATAATTCAGCGCGGCACCGGCGAGGGAGAGCAACAGCACCGGCCTGCGCCCAAGGCGATCGCTCAGCGCACCCAGCACCGGCGCAAAAACAAACTGCATCACGGCATAAAGCGCGGTCAGAATGCCAATATAGAAGGCAACATTATCGCTATGGGTAACCTGTTTGAGTAAGGAGGGCAGAATAGGAAAAATCAGGCCGATGCCCACGGCATCAAGTGCAATAGCAGTGTAAATAACAATAAGTGATTTATTCATAACGCGTTCCTGTCGACATTCAGATTCAGCCTTCATAAAGCTGAGTCCATTGACCTGCCTGACCGGGAGTCAGACCTTAGAACGCTGGCCGAGGAGTGCGTTGGATCACTCTCGACGTATGTGTCGGCACCGAAGCGCCGATTTTTCGCGAGGAGGGAGTTATAGCATGGCTCGGCGCGGGTTGCATCACCTCTGTACCTGTACGCGCTCTATTGCAGCCATGAATATTTAACAGCCATGGCCACAACGCCAAGTTAAGATTTTTGACACCCGCTCACCTGCGGGTAATTGCGGCACACCAGCATCAATTCGCCTTTTGGCTCGAAGCCTTTATCCAGCATACATTGCTGGATGCCCGCGGCTTTGCGCAGCGTTGGCACATTGGGGACTGAGCCTAAAGGGTGCGGATATCCGCATTGATACATCACCGACTCGGCCAGCTTGTCATTCTCATTCTGCTCGTCGAAGTGCTTCGACGCCCCGGCCTTGCGCCAGGTGATAAAGGAAGACTTTACTTCGGCGTAATCAGGCCTCATTGGGTGGAAGCCTCTGTCAGCCACAAAAGGCAGAGCGTCGAGCTGGCTCTGGCTGAGAGGCTTTCCCTGCTCCTGCTCACGGCAGGCTTGGGTATCGTGGTAAACGCGGACACTACAAATTTTGAATCCGTCTTTGCGGGTAAACCCTTGATTTTCCATGCACTGATAATAAAGCACTGACTCATTGTCGGTCTTGGGAATGTCGGAACCAGGCAGCTTAACGCCACATTGCCCCATCGCAACGCGCACGCCGTCAATATCCGTATTTGGGCGCTGCCACTGGGTCAGGTCGGGTGCTGGAGGGCATCCCGTTAACAATAGAACGGACACGGCCAGCAGAGGTAAGGTCAACAGAGTCGATTTGCGGAACATTGAAATCCCTTATTTATTATTGTGTAAGGCTGCGCCCATACTGCCCGTATTCCCGTTCTGCAACAATCTTGTTCTCCGAAGAAGTTTCTATGAAATAAAAATTTAACCTCGCCCGGATTGACTGCCACTTCAAACGTAATATTATAAGTTACATGAAAAGAGACAGTAAATTATCCGGCATCTTGCACGTCTTGCTGCACATGGCCGAACAGAATACGCCCGTCACCTCTGAGTTGCTGGCACAAATGATGGGCACCCATCCGGTGGTGATCCGCCGCACCATGGCGGGGCTGCGCGAACGCGGCTATGTCAGCTCGGTGAAAGGGCACGGCGGCGGCTGGACTTTAACCTGCGACCTCAACCAGATCACCTTGGCGGAAATCTGGCGCGCGGTGGGTGAGCCCGCGCTTATCGCCTTAACCCATCGCCACGAATCCCCCGGCTGTCTGGTCGAGCAGGTGGTCAATCAGGCATTAGATACCGCCAGCCGCGAGGCCGAAGCCTTATTAATAGCCCGGCTGGGTGAAGTCACGCTGGCCGAGCTTTCCAAAGATTTTCATCAGCACTTCGCCGCGCATCGGTCAGCCACGCACGCCTGCCAACCCAAGGATCCCGCATGAACAACACCAATGACATCTTCAACGGCGAATTCTCACGCCAGTACGACGCCTATAATGAAAGCCTGAATGAGATTGCCAATAACCTGCATATGTTGATTGCCGTGTTGCTGCGCGACCTGCCGAAAAAGGCGCGAATTCTCTGCGTGGGAGTAGGGACGGGGTCTGAAATCACCCGGCTCGCCAAGCAGCATGCGGGTTGGCACTTCACCGGCGTCGATCCTTCCCCAGATATGCTGGCAGTCTGCCAAGAGAAGTTGCAGCGCGAAGAGCTGAGTGAAAGATGCACTCTGATCGAAGGTTATCTGGGCGACGTGCCGGTGAGCGGCGACTATGACGTTGCGCTGTGTCTGCTGGTCGCCCACTTTATTCAGGACGCCGATCGTTTGGGTATTTACCAGCAGATAAATGACCAACTGGCGGCGGGCGGGCGAATGATCTGCGCCGAAATCGCCGGAGATATGGCATCTGAAGGCTTTGACGCCCAGCTCATTAGCTGGGCAGCCATGCACTCTGTAGCCAGCAAAACCGAGCGCGACCCGCTGGAAATCAGAAACCAGCTTAGCCAACGACTGTTGTTACTGGCCCCGGAGCAAACCGAGCGCCTTATTAGCCAATCAGGCTTTGAACTGCCGCAGCGCTTCTTCCAATCCTTGCTGATCCACGGCTGGATGGCAAAGAAACCTCAGAGATAGCATTTATCGTCAAAGACAGAATGTGAACGAACATTCTCAAAACTTGAACAGGCGTCCAGCTTTTGGCATGATGCTTGCCCCACCGAGTTTTAAAACGGGTAATTTCTTGGTTTATCTCTGTAAACAGGACAGGCAGGCCGCCATTTTGCAGGCCGCCGCACGCGTGGCGTTGGATGAAGGATTAGCCGCCACCACGGTGAGACGCGTAGCGTGTGAAGCGAGCACCGCCTCAGGTCAGGTGCATCACCACTTCTCCAGCGCGGCATCCCTGCGGGCAGAAGCCTATGCGCTGGTGATGCGTGAACTGCAATGGGATCTGGAAGCCACCAGCTGTCACCTGCCTGCGCTGGAACGGCTACAGCTCTATCTCATTGATGCGAAACATGAAAGATACCTACAGGCCATCCGCCTGTGGCGCGAAGCCATGCTGTTGAGCGAACAAGATGAACTGATGAAAGCCGCCTTCGCCGGTTCACTCTACGACTGGCATCGGCTAGTCACTAATGTCATCCATTCCGGGCTACAAAACGGTCAATTCACGGCGACGGATGACGCGCAGGACATTGCCTGGCGGCTAATTGGCTTAGCCAGCAGCTTCGACGGTATGTCGCGCCTCGAGTCGCTGGGTTTAACGCGGGAAAAAGTGGCTTACAACTTAAACCGCGCGATTGAAAAAGAGTTGTTTTTACCTTCTAGCACCCATTGATTGATGACGATTATAGAGTCGATTTCCGGCGCGAAAAGCCTGGGATCCACGTTAAACATCAGGACAGTTCGGAGCGCAATTTGTACAACATCGAAAAACCTGATTTCCACGACCAGCTGATCAAAGAGCTGCTGTACTGGATTGAAGTGAATCTGAATGACCGTCTGACCATGGAGAGAGCCTCGAAGAAAACGGGCTACTCGCCGTGGTATCTGCAACGCCTGTTTAAAAGCAAAACGGGCTATGCCTTGGGGAAATACATCCGCGATCGCCGTTTGACCATGGCGGCCATTGCTCTGCGTCTGACCAATATGCCGATTCTGGATATCTCGCTCTACTACTCTTATGACTCGCAGCAGACCTTCACTCGCTCTTTTAAGAAGAACTTTGCCGAGACGCCCGCCGTGTTTCGCCGCAACGCCGAGTGGAATATGGGCGGCATTACCGCGCCGCTGCTGATCGACGAATTTCCTGCGCCGAGCTATGAAATTATCGAGCTGCCGGAGATGTCATTTGTCGGCAAAACCCAGCGCCACAGCTATCCGATTGAAGCGTTATTCAATCCAAAAAACCATGTGCACCGCGACGCCATGCATCACTACCTGAAAGATCCGACCTGCCTCGACCGTGCGGCTTGGGGTTTGGCGGATTGCCGGGCCAGTGACGAAGTGGAATCGGTGATGGGCATGGACATGCTCTACACCGTGGCGCGCCAACTCGGCGAAGAGAGTCGAGAGGGGGATTGCGACGAGCTAGTGGAACAGATAGTGATCCCGGCGGGTCGCTATTTGAAATTCGACTACACCCACGAGTTGGATCGCCTTAACGATTTCATTCTATATATGTATTCGGTGTTTTTACCGACGCAAGATTTGCAGTTCCGCCTCGGGCATGATTTGGAAAAGTACACCCGCACCGCCAGCGAAAATGGCATTACCTGCGAATATTACATTCCTATTGCCTAGGTTATTCCGTCGAAACGCTCTCAGCAGGGGCCATCACTGGCCCCGCTGACGCTCGCGGTATTCGCGCGGCGAACAGAGCATCACTCGCTTAAACGCATTACTAAAAGCACTGTCCGACTCATATCCCAGCGACTGCGCCACGACAGAAACTGTCACATCGCTGGCGGCCAGGCGCCGACTCGCCAACTGCATCCGCCAGCGCAGTAAATATTCTAAAGGCCCAAAGCCGACTTTCTGTTTGAAATTCAAGGCGAAGGTTGAACGGGAAACCCCGGCCACCTCGGCCAATTGCTGCACGCTCCAGCGTTTTTCCGGTTCAGCATGCATAGCCTCCAGCGCGGCGTTGACTCTTGAATCGGAAAGGGCAAACAGCCAGCCCGTCGGGCTGTCCTGCTCCCTTCCCAGATACTGGCGCAGCACCTGAATCAACATGATATTGCCCAACTGCTGGGCCATCATCGCACCACCGGGGGACGGGCTGGATACCTCTTGCGCCAACAGTTCAAGGGCCCAGCGCAACACCGGCGCCGAATCCGTGCTGGCATTGACTACCGCCACCGAAGGCAGGCTGTCGAGCAATAAACGGGCTTCCTGACCGTAATTAAAACGCCCGCCAATCATAAAAAAGTCCTGCTCAGCGCCGTAGTGCAACATGCCTTTGACCGACTGGCGAAACAGCGCCACGGCATCTGCGGTTTTCATCCCTAAGGCGCTGGTCAGCGTGAAGGCTCTCGGGCGGGTCAGAATGAAGCAATCCCCCGGCTGTAGCTGAATAGGGGCGGATTCTCCTTCCACTGTTAGCCAACAACTGCCTTCGACCACGGCATTGAATTTGATGTTTTCGGGAGGCGGGAAATGCATCCCCCAATCACCGCCGGTGCGCAGCCCGACCACATAAGCTTTGTCGGCACTGAGTTGGGAAAGTACGTCTGAAAGTGGGTCCATGGGTCGACTCCGCGAAGTGCCGTAATGGCGTCATAATGCACGGAAGATATCAGCTATACTCGCCGCACGGATAACCTTTTCATGGCTTATTCCTCCATCCTTTGTTCCCACCACACAGGCGCACTGCATGATAGAGAAGATCTTAAGCACCATGCTGTTAGACTCTACTAACCCTAAAATTCAAACGATTCAGACTGGTCATCGCCTGAATCTGGCGGAGTTCTGGGCCATCAAACCGAATGAGCGAATCCTTGAGATTGGCTGCGGGCAGGGCGACACCACCGCCGTGCTAGCGGAGTTGGTGGGCGAAGACGGGCAGGTAGTGGCGCTGGATATCGCCAGCGGCGACTACGGCAGCCCTTACACCCTCGCACAGTCTCTCGACAAGCTCACTTCCTCGCCGGTGGGCAGCCGAATCAGCGTGCATCTCGAGACGGACTTCCTCTCAGACGCCGTTGAATTTCCACCTAAGTACTTTGATAAAGTCATTGTGGCGCACTCCTCTTGGTATTTCGAAAACCTCGACGTGCTGGCGCGCATCATTGAAAAAGCCCGCCGCGTCGCCAAGCGGTTCTGCTACGCCGAGTGGGATACGCGCGTCACCGACGTCAACCAGATGGCTCACCTTTACGCAGTGCACATTCAGAACCAGTACAACCTGTTTGCCCACCACGACGACTGTAATATTCGCACGCTGATCACCCGCGACGACCTTGCCGCGATGATGGCCGCACGGGGCATTAAGCAGCAGTCGGAGCAAGTCTTTGAGCAGCACCAACTGCAAGACGGTCAGTGGGAAGTGAGCCACGTGCTGCGCCACCTCCAGCAGGTGATCGCCAACAGCGCAGAGCTGAACGCCAAGACCAAAGCCTTCTTCCAAAGCCAAATCGCCGAGTTGAAGCACTACGCCGACCGCGGCGTCGCGCCGTTAAATGCGCATGCGTCGGTGTGGGATTTGGGTGAATAAATAAAATAGCTCGCCACATTTCAATAATCAGACGATCTCGACAGTATTCGGGACGTTAATGCATTCCTAGTCTGAGCAATATCCAGCATGATGGGTTGTCGGCTAACCGATGACCCCGGGGTTGTCTTGCGATTCAACCACATTGGAACTGACTCTATGACCACTCAACAACAACCACTGCATTCTGGATTCGACAAAAACTCTACCGCCAGCGAGGTGCTGGGCCAACGCAGCCTCACTGGCATAAATGCGATTGTGACTGGCGGCTATTCTGGTATTGGGCTGGAAACGGTGCGCGTTCTGGCCGAGGCCGGGGCGCAGGTCCGCGTTCCCACCCGTGATGTGGAAAAGGCTAAAGAGGCGCTAAAAGGCATTCCCAATGTTGAAACGGACTTCTTAGACCTGATGGACCCCGCGTCTATTGACGCTTTCGCCGAGCGTTTCCTCGCAACGGGCCGCCCACTGCATATTCTGATTAACAGCGCGGGGGTGATGGCACCGCCGCTGCATCGTGACGCACGGGGCAACGAGTGGCAGTTTTCCACCAACCATCTCGGCCACTATCAACTCACCGCGCGCCTGCTGCCCGCGTTGAAAAATTCCAACGGCGCGCGCGTGGTCTGCGTCTCTTCACGCGGCCATCGCTTTGCTGGGGTGGATTTCGCCGATCCTAACTTCAATCAGCGCCCGTATGACAAATGGCTGGCCTACGGCCAGTCGAAAACCGCCAACGTACTCTTTGCCTTACAGCTGGATAAGCTCGGCGAGGCGCATAATATCCGCGCATTTTCCCTGCACCCGGGCGCGATTTTTACCGCGTTAACCCGCCATATGGAAAAGAGCGATTATCAACGCGTCGGCGCACTCAATGAGAATGGTGAGGTAAAAACCACTGAAGAGGCGGGATTCAAAACCGTTGAGCAGGGCGCTGCAACCTCGGTGTGGTGCGCCACCCATCCAAGTTTGGCGGGCAAAGGCGGTGTTTACTGTGACGATGCAGACATTGCTCCACTGGCCGCCGAGGACGGCGCAGAAATCGGCGTAAGCTCATGGGCCATCGACCCCGAGGCGGCCAAACGGCTGTGGCAGCTGAGTGAGAAACTCACCGGCGTGCGCTACGTCTGGTAAATCCGGGCAAAAAAAATGCCGCACGCCATTTCTGGAATGCGGCATTTTTAATTCCGTCATCACTGTTCTGCAACATTAGCCATAGGCCGCTTTATGATTGATGTGATAGAAGGTCGCGGTGGCGGCCATGACGTGTTGATCTTCCTTACCCGGTTTGTGCGATTCCACATTAGTAATGTGATAACCGACAGCACCCGCGTCTAACGCCTTTTTAACAAATGCACTATTCAGCTCTTCCATGGACGTTGCCCAAGAAACCGTTGCTACGCCGACGGCCTGCAAGGACGCGACTTCACGATGCGATAATCCTGTGCGAACTAAAACAGGCGTAACCGTCTTGGGGTTAAATATGGATATAATATCATTCACTAAATCTTTCATGGACTTACCCCTCATCAGGTTAGGTTCTACATCGGTTAGTCAGAGCATGTCGTCAATAAACAGAGGTTGATGGCCACTCTGATTTATTCACCGGCACCGTTCCAATAGACACCCATTTTTGTTTAGATCTTTAGCTTTAATTGCTAATTAGTTGTTAAGAAAACTCCCGCCACAATTCACGTCATCTTCAACGAAGATATTTTCAGTTGGTTACAGGTCAGGGGTGGTTGAAATGTGCCAACTGGCGGCTATTTCACCGTCGCCAGTTGGCGAACTTCAGCCTCCGGCTTTGCGGCAAATTGGTTTTCCGGCTCACGCAGGCCCAAATTCTCGCGCAGCGTCTCTCCTTCATACTCCGTGCGGTATAAGCCTCGCTGCTGCAAGAGTGGGATCACCTGCTCGACAAAATCGTCGAAAGCCGTTGGCGTGCCGCCGCGAACGATAAACCCGTCCGTCGCGCCGCTGGTAAACCAGTGTTGCAGACCATCGGCCACGTCGCTGGCGCTGCCAATAAAGGTCGGACGAGGGGTGGCGGCTTCCAAAGCCACCTGACGCAGCGTCAATCCGCGCGCTTTGGCGTCACGCTTGATAGAGTCCGTGGTGCTGCGGAAGCTGTTTTGGCCTAATTCACCGATGTCAGGGAAAGGCTCGTCCAGCGGATGCTGGCTAAAGTCATAATGCTCGAAGTAGCGCCCTAGGTACTCCAGCGCTTTATCGGCGGTGACTAGCTGGGCCGTTTGCTGATATTTCTGCTCGGCGTCGGTGACGCTGTCACCAATAATCACGCTAATGCCTTGGAAGATACGGATATCATCGGCGTCACGGCCGTTTTCAACCAGCTGGCGTTTGACGTCCTGATAGAATTCGCGGGCCAGCTCCGGCGTGGCCTGACGAGTATAAATCGCGTCGGCGGCCTCGGCGGCAAAGGCTTTGCCCTGCTCGGAAGCTCCGGCCTGAAACACCACTGGCTGGCCCTGCGGCGAGCGACCGACGTTAAGCGGCCCCTGTACCGAGAAATACTTCCCATGATGGTTCAGGGTATGCAGCTTATCCTGGGCGAAGAATTGTCCTTTGGCCTTGTCGCGCACGAAAGCATCGCCTTCCCAAGAATCCCACAAGCCTTTGACCACGCTGACATATTCACTGGCGATGCGATAACGCTCGTCGTGCTCAGGGTGCTTATCCCGCGAGAAGTTCTTGGCCGAGCCTTCCAGTGGCGAAGTCACCACATTCCAGCCCGCGCGGCCGCCGCTGAGGTGATCCAGACTAGCGAACTGCCGCGCCACGGTAAAAGGCTCGCTGTAAGAAGTAGAAAGCGTCGCCACCAGACCAATCTTATGCGTCACCAGCGCCAGCGCGGACAGCAGGGTGATAGGCTCAAAACGGTTGAGGAAGTGCGGGATCGACTTCTCATTGATATACAGCCCATCGGCGACAAACAGAAAATCAAATTTCCCCTGTTCGGCCTTTTGCGCCAGCTGCTGGCAGAACTGGATATTGATGCTGGCGTCAGCCACCGCGTCCGGGTGGCGCCACGCGGACATATTCCCTGACGCGCCCTGAATGATCGCCCCCAAACGTAACTGTCTCTTGTTGCTCATGACGCTTTCCTCAATATTGGGTTGATGTTGTTCGAGCTAGGCCGCCTGACCGGGCAGCGCGGCCAGCAGTTGTTGAGTCCAGCGGTGCTGCGGATGGTTAAACACCCGATTGACATCGCCGCTTTCGACCACCGCGCCGTCTTTCATTACCAGCACGCGGTCGGCGAGATGGTGAATGACGCCAAGGTCGTGTGAAATAAACAGCAGCGCGGTGTGATGCTCCGCCTGCATATCGGCCAGCAGATCCAGCACCTGCGCCTGCACGGAAACGTCGAGCGCGCTGACCGGCTCGTCGGCCACCAGCAAGGCAGGGTTTGGCGCGAAGGCGCGAGCAATGGCCACGCGCTGACGCTGCCCGCCGGAGAGTTCACGCGGGTAACGCTGGAGAAAATGCTCGCCGAGGCGCACTTCATCCAAAAGCTGTAACACGCGCTGGCGGCGGGCCGCGCCGAAAATGCCCGCTGCGTCGAGGCTCTCGCCAATGATTTTCTCCACGGTATAGCGCGGGTCGAAGGAGCTGAGCGGGTCCTGCGCAATCAGCTGAATTCGGCTGCGGCGCAGGCGTCGTTCAGCCTCCGCCACGCGGCTCCACGGCTGCGCTTCAATCTGGATCAGGCCGCTGTCCGGTTCGGTCAGCCCCAGCACCATGCGCGCGACGGTGGTTTTACCCGAGCCAGACTCGCCAACGATGCCCAGCGTTTCTCCTGCCGAAAGCTGGAAACTGACATCGCGCACCACCTGATGCTCGCCGTAATATTTATTCAAGTGCTGGGCCAGCAGCAGCGGCTCACCGGCGGCAATTTGGCGCTGGGGAAGGGGCACCGGCGTGGGGGATGAGAGGCGAAAACCTTTAGTTTCGGGCGTCGGCGCGGCGCGCAACAGCTGGCGAGTCCACTCGTGGACCGGAGCATTAAGCACTTGCCAGGTCGCGCCTTGCTCGACCACTTCACCATCCTTCATCACTATCACTACGTCAGCCAGTTGGCCGACAACGGACAGGTCGTGGCTAATCAACAGCAGCGCCTGCCCGTCGTCGCGGCGGCGCTGAAGGAGGTCGAGGATCTGCTTTTGCACTGTCATATCCAGCGCGGTGGTGGGTTCGTCGGCAATCAGCAGCTCGGGTTTACCGGCCAATGCCGTGGCGATCAGCGCGCGCTGGCGTAATCCGCCTGAGAGCTGATGCGGGTAGAGGCTCAGGCGGCGCTGCGCCTCCGGCATGCCCACCGACGCCAGCAGTTGCAGACTCTGCTTGCGCAGGTCGATTTTGCCCTCGCTCGGATGCGCCAACAGGGCGTCGCCCAGTTGCTGGCTAATACGCCGTAAAGGGTCGAGAGAAACCAGCGCGTCTTGCAGCACATAGCCAATCTGCCTGCCGCGCACGCCGCGCCACTCGCGCTGGCTGGCACGCAGCATGTCGCGGCCATTAATCATAAAACGGTCCGCCGTCAGCTCGGCTTTTTCATCCTGTAGGCCAATCAGCGAGCGGGCGGTAACGGTTTTCCCCGAGCCGGATTCCCCCACCAGCGCCAAAGACTGCCCGCGCTGCAATTGCAGGTTTAACCCGCGCACCACCACTTTGCGGCCCTGCGGCGAGGGGAAGCTGACGGTCAAATTGCGAATATCAATAAAGAGTTCCTGACTCATGCCTGTCTCCCTTCGAAACGCGCCTGCCAGTGGCGGCCGACGGTGTTGACTGCCACCACGGTGAGGGTGATCGCCACGCCGGGCCAGACGCCAATCCACCAGGCATTGCGCAGGTAATTTCGCCCTTCGGCCAGCATCAATCCCCACTCGGCCGTTGGCGGCTGCGGCCCCATGCCGAGGAAACTTAGCCCGGCCGTGCCGATGATCGCCGTGCCTAAACCCAAGGTTGCCAGCACCGGCACGTGGGCGATGGCGTGGGGCAACACGTGCCGCCAGACCAGCGTGCGGCGAGTCAGGCCGAAGGTGCGCGCCTGCTCGACATAGCCCGAGGACATCACCACGAAGGTTTGCGCTCGCACCACGCGGGCAAAGCGCGGGATCGAAGCGACGCCGAGGGCAAAGATCAGATTGGTGGTGCCCGGGCCGGTGAAGGCAATCAGCATCAGCGCCAGCAGCAGGTCGGGGAAGGCGGAGATCACGTCCACCGCGCGGCTGATAAACTCATCCAGCGCGCCGCGCGCCAGCCCGGACAACAGCCCGAGCAGGCTGCCGACGGTGACCGCGACGGCCATCGCCGCGATACTGATTAGCATCGAATAGCGGCTGCCGTAGATAATGCGCGTCAACACGTCGCGCCCCAGTTGATCGGTGCCAAGCCAGTGGGCGGACGAAGGAGGCAGCTGGGCGTTGATCGGGTCAGCGCTCAGCGGATCGTATGGGCTAATAAGGGAAGGAAAAAGCACCGCCAGCAGTATTAAAATCAGGAACAGAGCTGCCACTGCTAATCCTGTTGAAGGCCAACTGCGGCGGCGCTGTAAGCTTAGGGAGAGGCTCATGACGCGCCTCCCTGTGAAGAGGGCTGGTCGCGCAGGCGCGGGTCAATCAGCAGGTAGAGAATATCCACCAGCGTGCTCATCACCACGTAAACCAGCGCCGAGAAAATAGCCACGGCGAGCACTACCGGCAGATCTTTGCCGAGCACGGCGTCCACCGTTACTTTGCCCAGCCCCGGGCGGCCAAACACCTGTTCGGTGATCACCGCGCCGCTGAGCAGCCCGCCAATCAGCCAGCCGGTGAGAGTGACGGCGGGCAGCGCGGCGTGACGCAACGCGTGGCGCAGGCGAATGGTCAAATTACCCAGCCCCCACGCCCGCAGCGTCAAGGCGAAAGGCTCGTTTAACGCGTCCTCCAGACCCCGGCGCAGCACCTGCGCGACCACCGCACCCTGCGCCAAGCCCAGCGACAGCGCCGGTAACACCAGTGCCGAGAAGTTGCGATCTCCGGCGACCGGGAACCAGCGCAGGGTGAAGCTGAAGATAAACAGCAGCACGATCCCCAGCCAGAAAGAGGGTGTCGAGGCCAGCAGCAGCTCGAAGAACCCGGCAATCCGGCGGCCAAGGCGGCGGTTAGCGGTGAGCACCGCCATCGCCACGGCGAAGGTCAGGCTGACCAGCAGCGCCGCGCCGGTCAGTTTCAACGTCGGCCAAAGCTGTGAAAGTACCAGTGAACTGACATCAATATTGAGCAGGTAAGAGCGGCCGAAATCGCCGTGCAGCACCCGCCACAGATAGTGGAGATATTGCAGCCACAGCGGCTGATCCAGCCCCCATTCGGCGCGAATCGCCGCCTCAATCGCTGGGGTACGTACCTGCTCGCCAATCAGCAGGCTGACAATATCCCCCGGCGCGAGATAGACGCTGATAAAGGACAAACTCACCGCCGCCCACAGCACCAGAACGCCGCTGCCAATGCGGCGTAGAATTCGCCACAACAGCGGCGCGCGCCATCTCGGCGGGCTGCGCCACCGGCGAGGCGTATCGAGTGAAGTTTCAACAGTCATCGGGCGGCTCCTTGGTTCACTTACAGTTCAGTTCGGCGCGATTTAATGGTCGCTCAGCCAGACGTCATAGGCGTTTTCAGGCATCTGCTTGAAAGGTCTAAAGCTGACACCGTGGACGTAAGACGCGGCAGCAATCTGGTCTTCCGGCTCATAGAGCGGGATGGCGAAGGCCTGCTGCACGATGGCAAACTCCTGCAACTGGGCATAAAAGCCTTTGCGCTTGTCGTTATCGAGGGTTTGCGCCGCGCCGTGCAGCCAAGGGGCGATTTCTGGCGCATCGGTACGGCTATAGTTGATGGCACCGCCGCCTTTCACTGGCAGGTAGTGGTTTTCAATATCAATGCCGTCGGTGTCGGTGTTCGAGTTAGCAATCGAGCCAAACAGCCCGGTATTGCGCACATCGGTGTAGGTGCCGGAGTCGACATAACGAATCTTCAGTTCGATACCCAAACGCTGACGAGCCTGCGCCTGAAGGGCTTGCAGCAGCACATCGCGCTGGTCGCGCACCGTGGCCTGCGCCTGAATGATCTCAATGCTCAGGCGTTTGCCGTCTTTGGTGCGAAAGCCCTCGCCGTCGCGGGTTTTCCAGCCCGCCTCATCCAGCAGTGAGTTGGCGAGCTGCGGGTTATTGCCATATTTGCCGTCGAGGCTGTTGTCATACAGCGGGTCCACTGGCGAAGTGATGCCCCACACCCGCGTGCGCTCACCGCGATAAATAGATTGCAAAATCGGCCCGACATCCAGCCCCTGCAACAGCGCCTGGCGCACCTTCACTTCCTGGGTTGGGCCATAAGTCACATTGAGGAACAAGGAGTAAGGCGTGCCGGTGTTCAGCGCGTGTTGGTAGGTGAAGTCTGGATTATCTTTGAACTCCCCCGCGTCATTGCCGGAAATCCCCTCAATCACATCCACCTGACCAGAAAGCAGCGCGCCGGTGCGCACCGAGGATTCAGGCAGGAAGCGATAAGTCACGCTGTCGAGATAGGCCGGGCCTTGGTGCGCGGCATTGGCCGACGCCCAGTTGTAGGCCGGGTTTTTCACATACTCGACCTGCTGGCCTTTCTCATAACGTTTGAGGATAAACGGCCCGGTGCCCGCTAAGTCCGGCCCACCGGCTTTAAGCTGCGGAGAGGACCACGAGGCCGGAGAGAGCAATTTCAGCCCGGCGGCGAAAGAGAGGAAGGGCGCGTACACCTGCTTAAGAGTGATCACCACCGTACTTTCATCCGGCATGGTGACGCTCTCGATACGGCTGGCAATGGCGCACAGGCTAGAACCGGCGCAGTACGCCGGGTCCTGCGCATGGCGGAAGTTCTCCGCCACGGCGTTGGCATCAAACTTTTTGCCGTCGGAGAAAGTGACGTCAGGGCGCAGAGTGAAAGTGTAGGTTTTGCCGTCGTCAGACAGGCTGTAGCCCTTGGCCAACCATGGAATATAGGAGCCGTCTGGCTTGCGAGCCAGCAGGGATTCATAGGCCACGCGCAGGATCAGTTCGGCTTTCGACTGGCCGTTAAGCTGCGGGTTGAAAGTATTGGGTTCGGTTTCTACGCCCCAGGTCAGAGAGCCGCCACTGCGCGGTTTTTCATCGGCGGCAAAGGCAGAATAACTGACAGACAGCGCCATTAACGAAAGGGCGGTTAGCCCGATAGTGGGTTTAATCAGGTTCATTGTTTTCCCAGAGATCAATAAGTTAAAACGGCATTTAGACGAAAAGCTTGGCCTCGGGCACGGTGCGCACGAACTCTTTTTGCGCCTGCGCCTCATAGAGCGAGGTGTTGAGGATTTTGCGTAAGTACACCAGTTCCACCCCTAGCGGATTCACCGCCGTGTGGAAAGGCTCATAGCCGCGACGCTGATAGAGCGCCGTCAGCCAAGGGTGGCGAATGGCGGTCGCTAGGTAGACGGCGGGCACTTTGAGGGTGTCGCGCAGAAAAGTATTTTCGACATGCGTCATGATCTGGCCGCCATAGCCGTGGCCTTTAGCATTCTCATCCACCGCGAACCAGTGGACGAAAGGCCAGGGCGCGTACTCTTTTTTGCTGGTCGGCGTCCAAGGAAAGCGAGTGGTGAGGGTCGCCGTGATGCCTTGCTCGGTTTCCAGCACATAGGTGGTTTCATTGCGGATCACCTCACGCACGTCCTCAACGCTGGCGCGGGTAATGGTGAAGTGAATGTTCAATTGCAGCAGCGGCGAGTAAGCGCGTTGCAGCAGGCCATGCAGCTCGGCGGCCTCATCTTCGCGGGCCAGACGGATACGTTGACTCATGTGTTACCCCCCTAAGCCAGCGCCCGGCTCTCTGCGGCGAGCAGTTCGAGCGAGGCCAAACGCGCCTGTGGCTGAGCCAGCGGCGTGTCGATCACAAACTCTTCCACGCCATAGCGCGCCTGCAGCTCTTCGAGCTGATGGTGCACCTGCTCGGCGGTGCCGGTCAGAATCGACGAAACGCGCTCTTCAATCTTGTGCGAGGCGGCGGTGGACTGGCGAATGTAAGCCTCGGCCTGTGCCACGCTGCCCACGGTGACGCTCTGACCGTCGCTGCCAATCACCCGGAAAGCCTGCTTGTCTGCGGCCAGCTCTTCGGCTTTCGCTGCCGTCTCCGCCACAATCACCGACACGGCCAGCAGCGCGCGACGCCCCTGACTGTCATGGGTGTAAGCTGAGAGGGCGCGGCCGATTTCGGTCTGGTCGCCATTTAAATGCGCGGCAAACACAAAGTTCCAGTTCAGGCTGGCCGCCAGACGGGCGCTCTGCTCACTGGCACCGAGCAGGAAGCGTCCGGCAGTCTGCGGCGGCAGCGGCGTGGCGAGCAGGGTATCGCCCTGAGTGTCATTCGGCTTGGCATTTAGCCAGTCGTCGAGCAGGCGCAGCTGATCGGCAAAATCCCCTTTCAGGGCCGGATCCACGGCATATTGCAGCGCGCGAGTAGAGAGCGGCAATCCGCCCGGTGCTTTACCCACGCCTAAATCTACCCGGCCCGGCGCGAGGGAAGAGAGGACGTTGAAGTTTTCCGCCACTTTGTAAGGACTGTAGTGCTGCAACATCACGCCGCCCGAGCCGACGCGAATGCGCTGGGTGTGGGCGAGGATCCAGGCAATCACCACTTCCGGCGAGGAAATAGCCAGCTTGTCAGTGTTGTGATGCTCTGCCAGCCAGAAGCGGTGATAGCCCCAGCGCTCGGCCTTCTGCGCCAATTCCAGCGTACGTTTCAGCGCACCGCTGGCACTCTCACCTTCATCGATTGGACTTTTTTCCAGCAGACTTAATCGGTAACCCATCTCGTTATTGTCCTTATGTTCCCTGACTACGGTATGGGTTCGATTATTAAAGGCAGGTTAGAAAGTTGTAAAACAACAATAGTTGCTATGAAGTTGCGCGAAATGAGATAGGGATGGCGAGGAAATAGAAGTAATTGCCCAATAACTTGGTTTAAGATGCCACTTTCTGTTGTGCCAAGATAAGGATTATCATTAATGGCCACCATGCATAACCCACCGCATCCGGGGCTTCTTGTGAAAGAAACCATGGAAGAGTTAAACCTGAGTACCCGTGCCTTGGCGAAAGAGTCGGGGGGTGCGCCCTCGACGGTTCAGAGGACCTTTGCCGGGAAGTCCGATATTTCGCCTGAAATGGCCATTCGTCTCTCGGTAGTGATCGGCAGCTCTGAATATGTCTGGCTCGGCATGCAGAATGATTATGATTTGTGGCAGGCGAGGCAGGTGGTGGACGTTTCCCAACTGCACCGATTGCAAACGGCATAGCGATATAAATTGAAAGACAGAAGGGCTGCAAACCCGTCCCATAATTAGGTCCACCATGACACAACAAACCCCCAACCAAGATTTTGACCAGCGCTTCAATGCCTTGGTGGATAGCCTGACGCTCGCGCCCAATACGCCGGACAATCAGGTTATTGACCGCATTGCCCTGCATTTTCGCAAGCTGCTGAATTTTTTGAGCCAAGACGCGGTGCTTGCCCAGCAGTCCTTTGGCGATAGCCATAAAACCGCGCTGGTTGAGGCCATTAGCAGCCTGTTGGCCGGGTGCCAGCAGAGCGGGCTGTTTCGTCAAGACCTGTCGACACGGTGGATAGCGCGCTGCTTTGTTGGCATGCTGGATCAAATGAAAGAAGAGCCGGGCGACGCGGCGGCTCGCCACCAACAGAGCATCGGCTGCGCCAAAATCCTGTGTGAAGGGGTTTGGCCGGGCGCGGCAGACGCCAGACCTTAATCAGCGTAAAAAAATGACATAAAAAAAGCCCGGTGATTGTTGCAATCACCGGGCTTTTTAGTCACTAAAACCCTAGCGAGTCAATGATTTGAACTGACGCGTCGTTTCGGTGAGTGCCACCTCGGTCGGAAGGCGCTCCATTGAGCTGGCACCGTAGAAACCGTCAACCTGCGGGCAGTTCTGCATGATGTATTCTGCATCCTGTGGCGAAGAAATCGGTCCGCCGTGACACAGCACAATCACGTCTTCGCGCACGCCTTTCGCCGCTTTGGCCCAGTCATTAATCAGCGGCACGCAGTCTTCGAGTTTCAACGCGGTGCCCGCGCCGATATTGCCACCGGTGGTTAACCCCATGTGCGGCACGATGATATCAGCACCGGCTTCGGTCATGGCGATGGCGTCCGCCGCGCTAAATACGTAAGGCGTGGTCAGCATGTCTTTTTGGTGGGCGAGGCGGATCATGTCCACTTCCAGTCCGTATCCCATGCCGGTCTCTTCCAGATTCGCGCGGAAGTTGCCGTCAATCAGGCCGACGGTGGGGAAATTTTGCACACCGGCAAAGCCAAGGGCTTTCAAATCATCGAGGAATTTGTCGAACTGGCAGAAGGGGTCTGTGCCGTTGACACCGGCCAGAACTGGCGTGTGTTTGACCACCGGGATCACTTCCTTCGCCATATCCACCACAATCTCGTTGGCGTTGCCATAGGCCAGTAAGCCTGCCAAAGAGCCGCGCCCGGCCATGCGATAACGCCCAGAGTTGTAGATCACAATCAGGTCAATGCCACCCGCTTCTTCGCATTTTGCCGAAAGGCCGGTTCCCGCCCCGCCGCCAATGATAGGTTCGCGACGCGCGATCATTTCGCGGAATTTTGCCAGCAGCGCCTGTCGTTCAAATTTAGCCATGATGGTTTTCCCTTAATGTTGAGCAATATCTTTAAAAAGTCCTACTGCCGTTTCTGCAAACTCTGGATCATTGATGTTGCAGTTGAGCCTAATTACACGCCGCTTCGCGGTCTGTTTTACGGTGTTTTCCAAGGTGTTAGCAAAAGCATTCAACGCATCGGGGTTCCAGAAGGGTTGCCCGACTGCATCTAGAGCGGAAAAACCGCCCTCTGGTATCAGGAAACGCACTTCGCCTTCGCAGGCGTTGAGCTTTTCCCCGATCCATCTCGCCATTTCGGCGTTTTCTTCCGGCGTGGTGCGCATCAGCGTCACCTGCGCGTTATGTTCATAAAACTGGCGGTCGGCATACTTGGCCGGGACCGTGGAAATATGCCCGAAATTGACCATATCCAAGGCGCCGCACGATCCCACGAAGGGGATTTCAGTCTGGGCGATGGCGTCGAAACGCTCCGGGCCGCAGGCCAGTACGCCGTCGAAAAGCAGGTCGCACACTTCCGTGGTCGTTAAATCCAGCACGCCGGATAGCAACCCGCTGGAGACTAATTTCTCCATCGCTTTACCGCCGCTGCCTGTCGCGTGAAACACCAGACAGTCGAATTCGCTCTCTAGCAATTCGCTGGCGCTATTAATGCACGGCGTGGTGACGCCAAACATGGTGAGGCCAACCGCCGGTTTGTCATCCTGGCTTTCTGGGTGAGAAAACAGTACCGCGCCGGCTATTTGGTGCGCGGCGTTAGCCAGCACTTTACGCGAAATGCGATTCAAACCCGCGACGTCAGTCACAGAGTAGAGCAGGGATATATCGCTCGCGCCGATATACGCCGAGACATCGCCAGAAGCCATGGTCGACACCATCAACTTCGGCACGCCAACGGGCAGAGCCTGCATCGCCGGGGTGATTAATGCCGTGCCGCCAGAGCCACCTAGGCCCAACAAGCCCGCCACGTCAGTCCTCGAGGCGATAAAGCCTTCGAACGCCTGCGCCATGGCGCTGATGGCTTTGCCGCGATCGCCACAGAAAACCGCATCGATGCCCTGAGGATGAAACGCAGCGACGGCGGCGGCACTGATATCAGCCTGACCGTCATGGGTTTTGTGCTTGGTCGATAAATCGACCGTGACCACGTTAACCCCCGTCGCGCGGATTAAATCCGCCACAAAAGCCTGTTCCCGGCCCTTGGTATCGGTGGTGGTAGCAACATAAACATTGGCTTGTTTTGCGTTCATCAGGACATCCTTTTTGATTAATATCCCCGCATAATGAGACGCCAGTCTCACTAGAGCAAGGTCATCATACACATTTGAGACTCGAGTCTCATAAAATTTACATTTCGGTGATTTTGCTTTTCCAGCAGGCATTTTTTGTTAAAGTTGGGTCATTAGACTCCTAGGTGGAAACCCTATCTTGACTCCTATTCATACGCCGGTAGCCCTGACCGAAGCCCAGACCCGCACCCAGCAGAAGCTGGTGACCGCGGCCATGCGTCTGGCAGAAAGTGGAGCATTACCTACGCTAACCGAAGTGGCCGCCAGTGCCGGATTTTCCCGCGCGACGGCGTATCGCTACTTTCCCACGCAGAGTGCGCTGGTCGCCGCCATGGTGGAAGAAAGCCTGCGGCCAATCATCGAGTGGGATCCGCAGCATGCCCACGCCGGTGAACGTATCGCCGAGTTACTGAGTTTTGCGTACCCACGAATGCTAGAACATGAAGGCGTTTTACGCGCGGCTTTACAGTTATCTCTGCAACAATGGTCAGAAAAGCGTCGCGATCCCGATACCCAAGAGACGCTGGTACGCGGCAACCGCAAAAAGATTTTGAAAAGGGTGCTCGCCCCCCTGGAAGACAGGCTTTCGCCAGCAGCGTTACAGCGCACCATGCACGCTTTTTCGCTAATTTACGGCTCGGAAGTGTTTATGGTGATGAAAGATATCTGGCACGTCGGTGACGGCGAAATTCAAGATCTCACCCAGTGGATGGCTAAGGCTATTTTGCGGCAGGCAGAGGAAGATGCGCGGCTGGGGGAGTGAGAGGGACTTAGGTGCCCGCACTGCGCGGGCATTTTATTGAGTCGGTGTCCGCGCTTTAAAAGCTCAAAAACAACCCTATCAGCACAGCCAAAATCCCCGCAATGACAATCCATGGCAACCATTTTGAAAATGATTTCATTGAATAACTCCCTGTTAATGTATGGTCATGGCAAAGCGATATTACCACCTCCTGCACGAAGAAATCTGCTCATGAAAGAGTCTTTAACTGGATCAAATATCGCCACTGTCAGGGGAAAGATAAGACGTAAGTGAGGAAACCTGAGAGCATGGCTCTCAGTTCCATAATGGCATGGGGAAGGGAGTTACTTCTTATTCTGCTCGGTGAATCGGCGGAAGACTTCGAGGGTTTCATCGCTGACGTGGTGCTCAACGCCTTCGGCGTCGAGGCGGGCGGTTTCCGGGCTGATGCCTAACGCGATAAAGAAGGCTTCAACTACGTTGTGGCGCTCGCGGTTTTCCGCCGCCAGTTTCTCGCCCTCTGGCGTCAGAAAAGTCCCGCGATAGGGAAGTTGACGCACTAATCCCGCACTGGCCAAGCGCTTGAGGGTTTTTGCCACTGTAGGTTGAGATACGCCTAAACGGGCTGCCAAGTCGACCTGTCTGGCCTCGCCAAACTCACGAATCAAATCCGAAATCAGCTCGACATAGTCATCCATCAGTTCGCGGCGATGCGCTTCTCGCACTTGTAAAAAACCCTGAGCGTGCTCTTCAACATCCAGTAAAGGATTCACCTTCTTTTCATTCACAACGCTTGCCTCTTTCTTGCTCAACGGTTTTTTACCGCCGCCATTTACGGCGACAGGGATTGATATTGTAAACCAAGCTGGCGCTAGCACCAATTTTTGCAAACTTTGCATTGGCTAAGGAGTATAGCCTATGCTATATCTGTGTAATAAAACGTCGCCACGCTGCAAAAGAGCACACAGGAGAAATTTCATGGAGAGAAAACAAAGTGTTTGGAAACTGTTCAGCCTTACCCCGTTTCAGTTACGGCTGATGCTCATCGGCATGCTGGTCGCACTGCTGGGTGGCAATGCGCAGGCTGCTGATAAAGAAAAGAAAAAATTCAAAGTCGTCACGACATTCACCGTGATTCAGGATATCGCGCAGAACGTCGCGGGCGACGCCGCCACGGTTGAATCCATCACCAAGCCGGGGGCGGAAATCCATGATTACCAGCCGACGCCGCGTGACATCGTCAAAACCCAATCCGCCGATCTGATTTTGTGGAATGGCTTTAATCTTGAGCGTTGGTTCGGGCGTTTCTTCGAAAATATCAAAAATGTGCCCTCCGCGACGGTCACTGACGGCATTACGCCGCTGCCGATCCAAGAGGGGCCTTACCTTGGCAATCCCAACCCTCATGCCTGGATGTCGTCCAAAAATGCCTTGGTGTATGTCGAGAATATTCGCGCCGCTCTGGTGAAGTACGATCCGGCCAATGCCGAGGTGTATGACAAAAATGCTAAAGATTATTCAGAGAAAATTAGCCAATTAGATGCTCCACTACGTGCCCGACTGGCGAAAATCCCGGCCGAGCAGCGTTGGTTAGTCACCAGTGAAGGGGCTTTTAGCTATATGGCGAAGGATTACGGTTTGCAGGAAGCCTACCTTTGGCCTATTAACGCCGAAGAGCAGGGCACGCCGCAGCAGGTCAAAAAGCTGATTGATTTGGTGCGCGAGAAACATATTCCGGTAGTGTTTAGTGAAAGCACCATTTCAGATAAGCCCGCCAGACAGGTGAGCAAGGAGACCGGCGCGGCCTATGGCGGCGTGCTGTATGTCGATTCACTGTCGACAGCCGATGGTCCGGTGCCAACCTATATTGATTTGCTGAAAGTCACCGTCGGGACAGTGGCAAAAGGGTTTGGCCAATGACAGCAGAAACCTTAGAACTCAATGTAGAAAACGTCAGTGTGACCTATAACAATGGCCACACGGCGATTGAAGATGCCAGTTTCCGGCTGGAAGGCGGCTCGATTTGCGCCTTGCTGGGGGTAAATGGCAGCGGCAAGTCGACGCTGTTCAAAACCATTATGGGCATTGTTCGCCCGACCACCGGCAGCGTGTCGCTCAACAAAATGGACGTTGCCAAGTCTTTGCGCCAGAACCTTATTGCCTACGTGCCGCAGTCAGAAGACGTCGACTGGAACTTCCCGGTGCTGGTGCGTGATGTGGTAATGATGGGGCGCTACGGCAAAATGTCCTTCTTGCGCATTCCTTCTAAAGAGGACAAGAAGCAAGTTGCTTCAGCCTTGGCGCGGGTCGGCCTGACCGATCTTGCTCAGCGCCAAATCGGCGAGCTGTCCGGCGGGCAGAAGAAACGGGTATTTTTGGCCCGCGCGCTGGCGCAGCAGGGCAGCGTGATGCTGCTGGATGAGCCTTTTACCGGCGTCGACATCAAAACTGAAAATGCCATTGTTGACCTGCTCAGGCAGCTGCGCGATGAGGGACACCTGATTCTGGTATCGACCCACAACATCGCCAGCGTGCCGGATTTCTGCGACCGGGTGGTGCTGATTAACCGAACGGTGATCGCCAAAGGCCCGCTGGAAACCACCTTTACCCACGCCAATTTAGAGCACGCCTTTGGCGGCGCAATGCGCAATATTGACTATCTGGCGAAAGAGCGCGTGGCCGAGCGCCCATCGCCAGTGAGGCTGGTGCAATGATCGAGCTACTGCTACAACCTTTCCACTATAACTACATGGTGAAAGCCATTTGGGTCAGCGCCGGAGTTGGCGCGGTATGCGCGTTTCTCTCGGCTTACCTGATGCTAAAAGGCTGGTCGCTGATGGGCGACGCGCTGTCGCACTCCGTAGTTCCGGGTGTCGCCGGGGCTTACGCATTGGGCTTTCCCTATGCCATTGGGGCTTTCGGCACCGGCATTCTGGCCGCGCTCTCCATGACCCTGCTGCGCCATTACACCCGGCTGCGTGAAGATGCCATCATCGGCTTTGTCTTCTCCTCCTTCTTCGCGCTGGGCCTGCTTTTGGTATCACTGAATCCCACCTCGGTGAACGTGCAGTCCATCCTTTTTGGCAATATTTTGGGCATCGACGACGCCGATATTTTGCAGGTGCAAATCATCGTCGGCGTTTCGCTGCTGGTGCTGTGTGTTATCTGGCGCGACCTGCTTGCCGTATTTTTTGATGAAGCCCATGCCCGCTCAGTCGGTTTATCGCCCCTGTGGCTGAAAGTGATTTTCTTCACCCTGTTCAGCGCCTGCAGCGTGGCGGCGCTGCAAACCGTCGGGGCGATTTTGGTGATCGCCATGGTGATCACACCGGGCGCGACGGCCTACTTGTTGACCGACAGGTTCTCCCACCTTTTGCTGTTATCCGTCGCCATCGGTGCCGTCACTAGCGCGGTCGGAGCCTGGCTCAGTTACTACCTCGATGGTGCCACCGGCGGGGTGATTGTGTGCCTTCAGACCAGCGTCTTCCTGCTGGCCTTCATCTTCGCGCCTAAGCACGGCTGGTTGGCGAATCACTTTCGTATCAGAAATAAGGCGCAGCACAAGGAGAGTGCCTCATGACCTCATGGTTTGACCTGGTGATGGAGCCGATGGGCTTCGTCTTTATGCAGCGCGCCCTGTTGACCGCCATGGCGACCAGCATCGTGTGCGCTATCTTCTCCTGCTTTCTGGTCTTGAAAGGCTGGTCATTGATGGGAGATGCCATCTCGCACGCGGTGCTGCCCGGCGTGGTGTTGGCGTTTCTGGCGGGCATTCCACTGGTGATTGGCGCTTTTGTTTCCGGCTTATTCTGCGCCGTGGCGACGGGCTACATCAAAGAGCATTGCCGCGTGAAAGAAGATTCGGTTATGGGCATTGTTTTCTCAGGCATGTTTGCAGCGGGACTAGTGCTGTTCTCCCGCGTTAACACTGAACAGCATTTAAGCCACATACTTTTTGGCAACGTGCTCGGCGTGACTGACAGCGAAATGCTGCAAACGCTGGTGATTGCTGGCGGCGTAACGCTGGCTATTCTGGTGAAATTTAAAGATCTGACGCTGTTCTGCTTCGACCCAGTACAAGCCAAGGTGATAGGCCTGCCGGTGCGTTTCTACCACTACGCGCTGCTCTGTTTGCTGGCATTAACCATTGTCGCCGCTTTGCAGGCGGTGGGGGTTGTGCTGGTGGTTGCCATGCTGATCACGCCGGGGATCACAGCTTTTCTGTTGTGCAAAACGCTGCCTAAAATGCTGCTGGTTGCTGTGACAACGTCACTGATTGCCGCCATTGCCGGGACTTTCATCAGTTTTTATATTGATGCCGCGACTGGCCCGGCCATCGTTTTGGTGCAGGCAACCCTCTTTTTACTGGCACTGGCAGGCTATTTATTACGTAAAATCCCCACCCGCCGCGCTGAAAAGATCGCCTGAAAAGTAAGATTTTTGCCATACTGACGGCAGAGTCCCTTTTCAGGAGTGTTCATGGAAATCATTAAATCAGGTCATGCCGATGTGCAGGAGATCCTGCACATTCTGAGCGAATCCAAGGGTGAGAACCTCTCTTCCGAGCAGCGAGCTAACGAGGGATTTACTCAGGGCAATATGGACGAATCCTTGCTGAAAACCTTTCAGGACGGCGTCGGCGTTTTTGTTTGCAAAGAGCAGGTTGACGGACAGCCGGTGATTGCGGGGGTAGCAATGACTTCGCTCGGTAAGCTGGCCAAGCATGGGGTGGCGCAGGCGACTTACAACGCCGTGGTCAGTAACGGCAAGGTTCCGGCCGATCAGATTTTCCTCTACGGGCCAGTGAGCGTGCGGCGAGATTTTCGCGGCAAAGGGCTGCTGACCCAGCTCCTCGTTCATATCTGCGAAAACCTACAAAATCGTTTCGCGCTTGGCGTGGCTTTTGTCGATAAAGAGAATCAGAAGTCGCTGGCTATCCATCGCCATTATCCGATGACTGAATTTGATACCATCAGCATGAACCGCCGCGAGTATGTTATTTTCACTTTTGAGCCGCGCCGCGTCCTCTCCTTTTATAAAAACCGCTAATTCCTCATAGTCATCACGCAGATATAGAAAGCAGAAATCGTCATTTTATTTCTGCTTCATTCCATTGTTAACTGGTTTCAACGAAGAGCGACGCAAAGCGCATTTCTCTTTCAGAAATTTATTTAGCAAGGGGCCGACATCATGACGCAGAAAAACTCGTTTTCTTCATCAACAACCTTTTGGCAACGCGTTAAAGATAAATGTTTAACCGCATTTCTCACTGAACCTTCACAGGACAGCACGCGCATGATGGAAGCCTTAATCCCTACAGGAAGCTTATATGGTATCGAAATGGGCAGTTTTTCAATGGAAAGAGTTGACCCAGCCTGGTATCGCACGAAATAGCTTTTACCGGCATAGGGTACGCTTTAGTTACTGGAATGAGCTGTGCATCACCCATCAGCTGTAATTCCTGATCTTTCTCCTGGTAGTCCGAGTAGTAGTGCAGTAAATGTTCAACACTTTTAGCCTTAGTTCTCTCTGACCTCGTCGTAAATGTGATTTTTCTCTCAATTGTGGAGCCCGTAACTGATATCAGTTATGGGTTTTTTTATTGCCTAAATTTTGACACATTTAACCGCTAATTCCCGCCTTTGTCTTTTTACGCCGCAAATTAATATATATTTAGAATATTCAAATTAAATACATTCACCAAACAAATAATTAAAGCCAAAAGAAATAGTTAGCAATAAATAATAAATCTATTTATCGAAAATTAATTAATACCAAGGGGAACTCTGTCGTTATTATTAGAAGGAAATATAATATATACAAATTTATTATATTGAATATAAAAAAATTCATTTGAATGATAAAAGGAATGAGATCATGAAATTAAAAGCATTGGCACTATTGGTCCCAGCATTACTGATTACAAACGCTGCACATTCGGCTGAAGTTTATAACAAAGATGGCAACAAATTAGACCTGTACGGCAAAGTTGATGGTCTGCACTATTTTTCTGACGATGCGTCAAAAGACGGCGACCAGTCTTATGCCCGTTTCGGCTTCAAAGGTGAAACCCAGATCTCTGATCAACTCTCAGGCTACGGCCAGTGGGAATATAACGTTCAGGCGAACAATACTGAAAGCAGTGGCTCTTCTAAAAACGCCACGCGTCTCGGCTTCGCGGGCCTGAAATTCGGTGACTACGGCTCATTTGACTACGGCCGTAACTATGGCGTGGTGTACGACGTTGAATCCTGGACGGATATGCTGCCTGAGTTCGGCGGCGACACCTATACCACTGCGGATAACTTCATGGTTGGCCGTACCAACGGCGTGGCAACCTACCGTAATAACGGCTTCTTCGGTCTGGTTGAAGGCCTGAACTTCGCGCTGCAATACCAAGGGGCAAACGACGGCACTAACAATGGCGAAGGCACGAACAACAGCCGTGACGTGCGCCACCAGAATGGTGATGGCTACGGTATGTCTACCAGCTATGACTTTGGTATGGGTATCAAATGCTAACCATCTATTATTACTAATTAAATTTGCATCCCTGCAAAACTCCTGCAAAATTCTTCTGCAAAACGACATATGAATTAAATGACAACCTCCTTCCAGTCCTTTCCCCGATCGTCATGATATTTCTCCGTCATCTGGCTATTTTTGTGACCGAGTAACACCTGCGTGTTCACACCCTGCTCACTGAAAAGTCGTTCTGACAACGAACGCTGCTCGTGAAATGTTGGGGGACTTACACCGGTCCATTTCAGGCCACAGTTATCTCGAGCTTCTGCAAATCCCTTTGACAGGGTGCTCGTGGTGATCTGTCCTCCCCGCGTACAATTCCTTCTCGCTCGATGATGATGCAAGACCCACTGGCTCAAAACCGAATCACGACATTCAGTAATGACATCCTGTAGAGAGATACCCAACGCTTCACATTTTAAAGAAAGCGGAATGGCGACTTTAGCCCCAGTCTTTTGCTGAATAATGTGGAGTTTATTGTCCCAAATATCTGTGAACTTTAATTTTGACAAATCACCAATTCGTTGCCCGGTAATAATAGCCAATAACATTGCACGCGGAATATGCACTGGCATCTTCAAAGCCTCGGCATATATTTCCTTCCATTCATCCAATGAAAGCCTTTGCCTTGTTACCTTAGCTCTTGGTTGCTTAGTTGCTTTAGCCGGGTTGTATCCAACGGGGACTTCGCCAGCATGTTGAGCTTCTTTAAAAACATCACTTAATGTTGAGCGCACCATTTGCGCCATTCGGCCTTGGCCTTTTTCAATATACAAATCAAGAATGCCAGCGATATCTCTGGCTCCTACTTCAGAAAGCGATTTTATGCCACAGTAAGATATCAATGCTCTTAATGAGGGTTCACGGAGTTTTGCAGTATTAGCTTTAATCTCCCCAGCTTTAACTCTCTCTAACTGTATTAATCTGTACTTATCAACCCAAGCATTTGTTGAAATACCTTTATTTACATCTCGGCTAATCTCGTTTCTAACTCGTAGTAAATTAGCCATTTTCCGTTGGTTTAATTGCATATTCGCATCAATTGCGATTGCTTTTGCTTCATCTTCATTGTCTCCGAGCCCATGAAACTTTCCAGTTCCTGGGTGTTTATAACGCCAGTACACTTTTTTTGTTCTGGCGTCGGTATAACAGGAAAGTCCGGGAATATTCACGTTGTATTTACGTGGAC
The DNA here is from genome assembly GCF_052375995.1 of Ewingella sp. AOP9-I1-14. Taxonomy (NCBI): domain Bacteria; kingdom Pseudomonadati; phylum Pseudomonadota; class Gammaproteobacteria; order Enterobacterales; family Yersiniaceae; genus Ewingella; species Ewingella sp. AOP9-I1-14. Next base: position 32,050 of record NZ_JBQSVA010000007.1, on the reverse strand, counting down.
GTGCCATCTTCGAGAATCCTCATTAAACGTGGATCTAAGTCCTTGCTGATCTCGACCTTCTCGGCAATGCCAATGAACCGCGCTGAAGCTTCTACACGCCAGCACCGCCCAGCCTTAACGGGAAGAGGGAAAATCATTCCGTTTTTGGCATACCTCATTAATGTTGCTCTACTTGGTACTGGCGCTGAGAACTCTTCGAGAGCCCATTCATCTAACGTTAATGTTCTCGCCATCACTCACCCCACACTGGTTAATTTCTGCTGCACACAGAGTTGCTATTGGTTGTTACGGCCTCTTGCCCGGCCGTAATACCGGCCCTCGAAAAGGTTGATCATTTTCATGCCCGCTGGCAGACGTGCCGAAGGTGCTGGTGGAGAGAACCACCAAAACCCCGGATATGATACGAATTCCCCACGCACGCGGGGGAGGCGCTGTGCCATGTCACTCACCATCCTTAACGACGATGCCAGCGGCGCGCATTAACTTATCGCATTGCTGTAACGCCTCATTGAATCCATCAACTCGACCTCTCGCCCACGGCTCCTCGTCAAAGTCATAACCTTCACCTTTCTCCAGCTCACAATCAAAATCAAGCTCGGCGGGCAACACCACTACAGGCTTAGGCTGGCGGGTGAATAGCTCTGTATCAAGAGGAAGGTTTACGTCAGATATGAATGAATATCTGAATGCGCCGTCACTAAGCAGTGGCGTTTTACGCTTTATTAGGCCTACAGGCTCTTGCTCACCCCGAAGCTCGGCGAGTTCTCCCTCTGCCGCCTCTCGCTGCTGGCGTTCTGCTTCGAGCTGTTTGGTCAGATTGACGATTTTAAGCTGCTGAACGTTCCAGACTAAGTTTGCGTTGTCACATTCCTCTGGGTCAACATGCCCGCAGTGAGGGCAGTAGCAATCATCGTAATCACCACTATCTGCAATCGGACCACCACCTTCAGCGTTTTGGCTAGGGAAAATCTGCCCGCATTCTTCACACTCCGCGACGTAGTACCCGCCGGTATTATCATCAGTAACAAACCCCAACTTGGCGCGCTCAGATGGACGCAGCGCCGCGATCTCAGTTGTCTCAGTCATGGCATGCTCTCCATTTATCGTCCTGAATGTGATTCATGCAGCCGTAATAGAAACGGCTACTTCCGACGTATGTGCGGGAGCGCTTCTTGCAGAGCTTTGCGTAGGCGGACCAGAATATAGCCTTATTCATACAGCCTCCTGCAACGGCATAACTTTATTTTGGGAATCGTTGCCCCAGCGCTTGACCTCTTCATGAGTAAATTTTCCCGCGTCAACTGCGCTTTTCGTATATCCACTGAAACCACTACGGTGATAGAGCTGGTGTTCTTCATTCCAAAGAACGAATAAAGGCTCCGCAGGCTTAAAAATTAAGTTTTTGATGACCTCCGCCCGCTTAAAATCCATGATCTTGATAGCATCTGAAAGCTGACCTTCAAGGCGACGACGACGCTGGTGCGCATTGCGCTTCACCCGGATATTTTCAGGTTGAACAACATAGAGAGAGTGGCAACACTCGTTTTTAACGCCATATTTTCCTGACACAACCCACCACATATTGTTGATGTTGTAATAAGCAATGCCGGAGCAGATCCTGCCCTTATAATCGGTGAACCAGACGCGCTGCCCGTGAGTGACTTTCAGACCTTCAGCCGAGGTTGAATTGTGCTTTTGGTCGTACTCTGTCATGGCCGACGGGTCACCCTTGAAATGCGAGCTGGTTTTGTAACAACCTTCGATAAATTCCAAAGCTGTTACACCATTGATCCCGCGCTTAGTATTCCGGCCATCTCTAGACTTTGAGTTGAACGCGTAACCCTCAAAAACATTGCACAGATAGTCACGGATCCGGCGGCGAGTACGTTCCATTTCTAGACGCATCACGTATGGCATGTGGTGTTCTTTATCAGCTTGATATCGACCGCCATGATCAGGCCGGTCTGGAGCATTAACGCACTGGAACATTTGCAACTGGATAGTACGGCCAGAAATATTCAGATCAGCGTGCAGGTCACCTTTATGGCAAAGTCTTTCGCGGCGTGCCGCAGCGACAGAGATTTTGTAGCCGTAATGCTCAACGTCTCTGGTATCAACTTCTGGAACTTTGCATGTCCACCCAAGGCGATTAAGCTGCTGTAAGATTCGCTTGAAAACCTGATGCTTAAATTTTGCTTCCCAAGCCTCTCTCTCAGCCCAATTCCCGGCAAGTCCTTCTTCCCAGATATTGATGCTTGCATCACCGAAGGTGACATTACCTTCCCGCTTGATTTGGCCTGATTTTTTATTTTTTTCAGTCATGAAAATACTCCACACGTCATTTTTAGTTTGAGCGAATCCCTTGCCAGTTACGGCAATAAATAAAATTCGATAGGTTTAAATTATCTTTTGGCTTCGCCGCCTAGCGCGGCAATCAAAGCAAAAATGAAGGTTGAGTATTCGCCGGTAACCAGCAGGAAATCGGCCTCAAATCGCTGAGCAAAATCTTCACGGTCAATATCGTCGTTCTGGTCGATCAGCGTATCGCTCGGCTTAATCTTTTTCAGGGCAAAGGTGTCGTTTATCTGGAAGCTAATGCGCTCCTGCCAGTCAACTGAGAGCTGAGTAACGAGCTTGCCGTTCTCGATATGGCTGCCTATCTCGTCGCTGACCAGAGACTGTTTCTTGCATCGGATGGTCCCGCCTTCTTCCAGAATGGCTTTCAGTTCCGCTTCATCTTGCAGCTGGAATCCAGCTGGCGTTACGCCGGAACGGACCCATTCAGTGAGCGTCAGCTCGATAGGGGATTCCATGGTCAGCGGCACCACTGGGAGTGAGCCTATGCTTTTGCGGAGCAGGGCGAGAACGTCTTCGGCCTTTTTCGCGCTGCCAGCGGCGACCATGATTAGGCCGTTGACCGCATCAATCCAGACCAAGGTTTGGCTGTAGCGGCTGAACGCACGCGGCAGAAGGGTATGCAGCACCTCATCTTTCAACGAGTCCTTTTCTGTCTTCTTCAGCTTGCGGCTTTGCTCACTTTCCAGCTGGGCAACCTTGGCCTGCAGCTCCTGCTTAATTACCGACGCCGGAAGGTTTTTCTCTTCCTTCTTGGCGCAGATTAAAATCTGCTGGCTGCCGGTTGAATGAACCAGTTGGCCGCCGCCGAATGACCCCATAGGAGAAACCCAGCCAGTTTTCGCCATATCTTGGCTACCGCACGGCGAGAAGATGAAGCGCTCGAGCTGCGGCTGCATTTCCTCAGCATTCAGCTCTACATCGCGGCTGAGGCGGTAAATCAGCAAGTTTTTAAACCAAAGTTCTTTCACGTTAACTACTCCTGTTTATGCCCCTGCACAGGGCTTAAAGAAATCTGCTCACACACATAGATAAAGGGCCGCCGGAAAATGCACAGGGCGTGCTGGACGGGGCCAACGAACCCTTATCTATGTCTGTAAAAAAGGGGCGACTGACCTGATAGAACACTATCCTCACTCCCCCTGGTGTTGGATGATTGAAGGATCAGGCCAGTCGCCAAGAACTACACACAGCAAATATCGGTTTTCCACTTCGATTAGGCGCGTGGCGGCGGTAGTCGAAACCGCAACCGGGCAGGGTAACCCGACCATCCCCTGATGCCTGCCACAACGGCAAGAGCACTGGATCAACTATGGTAGTTGCCTGCCTGTTGGTGAGTTCCTCAACCCCCAGTACCCTTGCCGTTGTGCTATGACCAACTATGACTTGGGTAATAACTCAAGTCAACACGAAACCTCAAAAAATTATTACATTGGTAATAATTGGTTGAAGGATGGCACAATTTTTTTTGTTATCTTTGAAAAGGTCAATAAAATACTATATGGATATACAGTGTTTTGCGGGCGGTAAATAGCGTTACCGCTCATCCGAGATAAGGAATGGCTTTATGAGTATGGGTGTGTTGCTAAAACGAGAGGGGAATGGGGATTACGGCAAAAGCGTGGTTGATATTGAAAAGGTCACCTATTACCGTAATTTTCGAATGAGGATTTGCTCAATAACGCCAATAATTGAGGAGGGATCCTTAACCTCGAAAAGAGGAACCCGGTCATTGTCCACACCAAGGAAGCCATGTTCCGTTCCCCCATCAAGAAAACGATAGGCTGAAATTTCCCCACGAATATTGGCTATAACCAAGTCTTCATTTCCCGGCCTTAGAGAGGGGTCAACAAGAGCAATTGCTCCCGCTGGAACCTTATCTATACCAGTGTTTTTACGCATTACGTATGCTCTGAAGTTATCCGGCATAGCGTCAGGCCATGAGATAACGTCATCCGTAATGCCGGACTCGTTCCACACTGAAATCAGACGTGAAACATCCACTTTTTCAAGATTTGTGTCATTACCATCCATACTGCCTGATCCATTAATCAACCAGTCAGCACTAATCCCCAGCGCAGCGGCAATCTTCCCCGAGAACTTCGAGGTTTCGTTTTTACCCGTCAGGATTTTGGAAATGATGGATTGGTTTACCCCTGACAATCTTGCCAGCTCACTTTGAGAAGTAACCCCGTTCCTCTGCATCGCGATATGCAGTCTTTCACATAGTGTTTTCATGCGATGAAAATATTACCTAAGTAATTGGCAGTCAAATTACCAGCGTAATTGATTAAATCTATTACTTGGGTCATAATCCAGTCTCTTTAGGTAATAGGAGTTTGAGATGAACAGCATTATCCAAAAGGCCATCACTGCCGCTGGGTCTCAAAAGGAGTTAGCCCGCAAGGTAGGTGTTGACCAATCAGCAGTGAGTAAGTGGCTGAATGGCGGAGGTATTCGTTCTCAGTATATCCCCGCAATCATAAGTGCATCGAATGGACAGGTCACAGTGGCTGAAATTCTGAGTTCTTTGGAACGCTCAGAGCCATCAAATCCTAGCGCATCGGCCGCTTGATTTTAACTACCCAAGGAAAAGCGAAATGGTAGACATCAAAACAGCAGTAAAAGCGATGTGCAAAGCCTTCCCCGGCGGTCGTTCTGCAATGGCTGGTGGACTGGGAATGACTGAAACGCAGTTCAACAACAATCTGTACGAGAAAAACGGCTGTCGATTTTTTGAAGTTACTGAGCTTGAAGCAATCGAGGATCTGAGCTGTACCAGTTTCTTGGCAGAGTACTTCGCCCAGCGCCGCGGTGGCCTGTTCGTGGACATTCCGCAATTGGATGAACTGGATCAGGTTGAGTTGTTCAGCCGGAGCATGCGCACAGCAGCGCATCGTGGCCACGTCGACATGATTATTCAGGCATCGCTTGAAGATGGTGTGATTGATTCGGCAGAAGCCGCAGAAATCATGACGTATCACCAGCGCCACTTGGCGGCACGTGATGCAGAGGTTAGGGCGGTGATTGCGCTTTTCAGCAAGAAGTCAAAGGCCGGAAAGGGTGACGCCCCGAGTGTGCAGCTCGAGGCGTCGTGCGTAACTAAACAGTGTGGAGTAGATAACGCATGAACAGTTTACTCGTAAAAGCTGGCGTTCCGCAAATGCGCTGTCGGTCAGTGACTGGCGGAGCGCCTGGCTCTTTCTCGTATGAAGTGATTATCGGCGGACGCTGGGTGCCGTGCAACTACCAGTTCGCCGCGTGGTGGGTAGGTTACGTGGTGGCGCTGAGCCAGAAGGTGACAGCATGTCTGAAGCAATCCAAGCGCTGGACAGGCGTTACAAAGATTGGCGGGGCGTACTGGTCCACGTCGTGGGATATGACAGAGCCACAGAGCGAGTCATCTACATGCGGGAAGGGTATGAGCATGAATGCTCCTATCCGGTTGCCCGCTTCAAGTTACGGTTTGAGAGGGTAGTTGATGAGCCGGATATTTGAAATCGTTCAGGCAATGTCAGGGCAGGGGAACTGCATCACTATCCCTGCGCCTTATCTGGACTTTGTCTATGGCGATCCGCAGGCGCACCTGCTTGGCGCGATCCTCAACCAGTTGGTCTTCTGGTCAGGCAAGCAATCCTCTCAGGAGAACGGCTGGTTCTACAAGACCCATGAAGAGCTTGCTGCTGAGATTCGCGGCGTTAAACCGGATCAGGTGCGTAAGGCCGTTGATAAGCTAATCACCAAGTATCTACCGGGCGTAATTGAAGAGGCTAAGCGCAAGGTTAACGGTACACCTAAGAAGCATTATCGGGTGGATGGTGACACCTTAATCACTATCATTTTCCCGCCTAAAGCCGCGCCAGTAATGGAAACGGCAGTATTGCCAAATGGAAACGGCAATATCGCCGAATCCAATCGGCAAATAAGCCAAATGGAAACGGCAGAATCGCCGAATCTTGGAAACGGCAATATCGCCAATTCTATTCTCTATACAGATCATTACTCAGAAGAACACAAACAGATCAATAAACCCTCTTGTCAGCCGGCTGCGCCGACAGACGGAGAGGAATTTATTTCTGAACGTTTAACTCGAGAAGCGACAGAAATCGTTAACCACCTGTCGGCGCTGACTGGCGTGAAATTCGAATTAACCGACGGCAACCTGCAACACGTTCGCGCCCGGCTGCGCAACGCTACCGCTAGCAAGTCAGAAATGCTGATAGTGGTCGACCATCTGGTTGCCTGCTGGTTGGGCACCAAGTACGCGCGCGGCTTAAACCCGTCGACCATCTTCTCGTCCGATAAATTTTCTTCCAACCTGCTGGCTGCGAAAGCGTGGGATACCGCAGGCCGCCCAGCATGTTCAAGCGAAGCCAAAGCAAGCCCTGTGCCGGAAGATACTGCTGAGCGCGATGCCGCGTATCGCCGCTTCACCTCTGGTGTTGGTGCCGTCAAGAAGCCAAGCGAGCTGGAGAAGTTGGTTTGCTCCGAGGCGAGTAAGGCAAACGTGAGGAACATGGGGCCAGCGTATTCACAGCCTCGCTGGAATCAAATCTGGAAAGAGTGCGCGCAGCGCCAGCAGCAGGGGGCTACGGCATGAGCTATCAACTAAACATCGGTCGTTGTGAGGAAGTATTGCGCCGCTTGGCCGACAACAGCGTTGATTCGATAGTCACAGATCCACCTTATGGTCTGAATTTCATGGGGCATAAGTGGGATTATCAGGTGCCAACTGTTGACCAATGGGCTGAGTGCTTGAGAGTTCTGAAGCCGGGCGGGCACCTTCTTGCGTTTGGCGGCTCAAGAACCTATCACCGCTTGGTCGTAAATATTGAGGATGCAGGTTTCGAAATACGCGACCAACTGATGTGGATTTACGGCACAGGGTTCCCGAAATCGAAAAACCTCAATGGCGAACATGCTGGAATGGGTACCGCTCTGAAACCGGCCCATGAGCCAATCGTGATGGCGCGAAAACCACTCGCTGGAACAGTAGAGGCGAACGTCCGTGAGTTCGGGACCGGCGCGTTGAATATCGATATTTCCCGAGTGCCGACAGGCGAAGCATTAACAGGTGGTGCTGGCGCTCTCTTGTCCCACGTTCGCGATGGGAAAGAGGCGGATGGTGCTGACTGGCAACCTGAACAACTCGGCCGCTGGCCGGCGAATGTATTGCACGATGGGAGTGACGATGTGGTTGCAGCGTTCCCGGACGCCAAGGGTCAACAGGGGGATTTGAAAACTACGGGAAATTCCCGCCCGGCCCGTATCTGTTATGGCGATATGAACGCCCCTCGCGATCATGCCGCTCGAGTAGAGAGCAGCACATCAGCAGCGCGTTTCTTCTACTGCGCCAAAGTAACAAAAACTGAGCGCGACGAAGGGATGGACCGATTTGTGCCGGTTTCGGCTACTGAAATGACCGGCGGGCGAAGAGAGGGCAGCGCGGGCATGAATGACCCGCGCGCTGGTGCCGGGCGAACGACTGGCGCCCGCAACGCGCACCCAACCGTAAAGCCTTGTGACCTAATGCGCTATTTATGTCGTCTAGTAACTCCCGCTGGTGGGACGGTCCTTGACCCATTCATGGGGTCTGGTTCCACCGGAAAAGCAGCCATTCTGGACGGTTTCAGTTTCATTGGGATAGAACTCGATCCCGACCATCTGACCACCGCCGCCGCGCGCATAGCTTACTCAGCAAAGGTAATGGCTAATGAATGAATTCCAGAAAATCTGGCTTGATGCCTATAACCGCTGGTTACTGGCTGAATCCGCAACGGGTGAGTTGCATACCTTGGATTACACCGCGGCGCGGGAACATGCAGATGCTGTGCTGAACAGCCTCATCAAGGCGGGGGAGGTTGCATGCAGCTGACCCTGCCATTCCCACCGAGTGTTAACGGCTACTGGCGCGCCACTAGCAAAGGCATGCTGATCAGCGCACGCGGCAGAGTTTACCGTTCAAACGCTGTAGCCGCAGTTTATGAGCAACTCAAATGCAAGCCTAAGCCGCTGACCGCCGAGTTGGACGTTCACGTCGTGCTGTTTCCGCCGACCCGCGCGCGCCGGGATCTGGATAACTTCCAGAAGGCGCTGTTTGACAGCCTGACGCATGCCGGAGTGTGGGCCGACGACAGTCAGGTGAAAAGAATGACTGTTGAGTGGGGAGAGTTAACGAAAGAGGGAAAAGCAGAGGTACGGATCATCGATTTCAAACCAGCCGGTGTGCAGCCGGTTTAACGTGTGGGGTAATTATGTCGAACAGTTTGCTGTCAGGAAAAGTGGTAACGATGTCGAGCCGAGAGATTGCCGCGTTGGTGCAGAGTAAGCACAGCGATGTGAAGCGGTCGGCTGAGCGGCTAGTAACTGGTGGAGTTTTAAGCGCGCCGTTGGCGCACACCCCCTATTTGCACGAGCAGAACGGGCAGGAGTACCAAGAATACTGGTTCAATAAGCGTGATTCACTGGTTCTTGTGGCGCGCCTATCGCCGGAGTTCACCGCCGCAGTTGTGGACCGGTGGCAGGAACTGGAATCCAAGAGTCTGGTACCTCAGACACTGCCGGAGGCTTTGCGCCTTGCTGCGGATCTCGCTGATGAGAAACAGGCTCTGGAATCTCAGCTGGCGCTGGTCGCACCGAAGGCTGAATTTGTCGATCGGTACGTGGCCGCTAAAGGTTCAATGGGGTTCCGATCGGTCTGCAAGCTTTTGAAGGCCAAAGAGCCAGAATTCCGCCTGTTCATGATCGATGAAAAAATCATGTACCGGCAGGACGGGCAGTTCACGCCTTACAGCACGCACACAGACGCTGGCAGGTTTGAAATGAAGACAGGCACTAACCCGAATAACCAGCATGCTTTCCGGCAGGCGCGGTTTACGCCAAAGGGGATACAGTGGGTTGCCGGGCTTTGGGCCGACTACCAGCGCAAGAAACAGGAGAACGCAGCGTGAGAGCATTACTTAAGCCTTACGCCCAGCGCGCGGCGGGTGTTGGTATATTTACGCCAGATACAGACTTAATGTGGCTGTTCGACCAAAAGCAGCTGCTCGTTTCTACGGTTCCGCCGGAGTTAGCTGATCAGCCAGACGGCAAACTACCGGATGTCATTCATTCGTTGGTGGATGATCAGCGCCTGAAAGATTTCTTCATGAATGAGCGAGTATTGAACGCTGCTGGCAGCGAGTGGGCGCTCAGAGACTGGTTAAAGCGGATCATGACCTGCCAGTGGACGCGAGGAGACGACAAATTTCACACCAAGGAAATGGACACCCTTAAATATGGACACAGCGGCGTCCGCCTGTGCTGGCACCATGAAACCAAATTCAGAGACCACATTGTGGATGAGCTCGACCGACTTGCCGACCGCAACCGCGCAGAGTTTATTGTGACAGCAGCAGTTAGGGACTTGAAGCTACCGGAAGGCCACCAGCTGAGTTTCTATGATTTGTGCTGGTGGGCGACGCTGCGGGGACTGGTTGACCTGATGCCCTACGATGCCGCGCGCCACGCGTTGCGCTGGCAGCCAGAAAAGCCGATTAAGTCGGTTGGCCGTGAGTCGGAAATTGTGCCTGAGGCCCATCCCGTTGAGGCGCTGAAAGAACGCGTTGAGCCGGTTAAAGCGGTCCTGTACGTCGCCATTGACCCGGAGACACCGGAGTCCTTCATGCTGCGCCCAAAGCGCCGCCGGTGGGAAAACGCCAAGTACACACAGTGGATTAAGCGTCAGCCTTGCTGCGGCTGCGGGAACCAGGCCGACGACCCGCACCACATCACCGGTAATGGCTTCGGCGGTATGGGAACAAAATCGCATGACATGTTCGTGATCCCGCTGTGCAGGCAGTGTCACGACAGGCTCCATGCGAATACGGCCGAGTGGGAAGAAGTGAATGGCAGCCAGTTGCTTCTGGCTATGCGGACAATGGACAGCGCGCTGGCGATGGGTGTTATCGCTACGGGCAAAGCAAAATAAGTGTGGAGAGAATAATGCGTGATATCCAATTGGTGCTGGCTCGTTACGGAGTTTGGGCTCGAGATAATTCAGGTGTAAGCTGGTCGCCAATCGCGGCTGGCTTCAAAGGCCTGCTGCCTACTGAATCCAGTAAGATAGAGACGTGCTGTGATGACGATGGGCTGATAGTAGACGCGGCGGTAGGTCGGCTGGCGGCGGTGCGCAAGCCAGAAGAAGTGACACTCATCATGCTGCATTACCGCTATGGCATGTCGAAAAGAAAAATCGCGAAGATTTTTAAGGTGAGCGAAGGCCTTATCCGTCAGCAGTTACAGGTCGCTGAGGGTTTTGTTGATGGATGCCTTGCGATGACTGGCGCTGTACTGGAAATGGATGCCTACACGTGAAAAATAACGCTTAAGAAATATTATTGAGCTGAGGTTCTTTACCTTATAGACTAAAGTTATAAAAAATAGCCCATGAAAATGGGCTTATCTCATACTAATGGGTAATTAATATGGAACAAATATTAAATCAGTATAAGGCTATTCGGAGCTCGGCAGAAAAAATAAATTATTCTCTTGCTCACTTGTTAAGGCCGGATTGCCAGTACTATCCCGTCGGCTTTTTTAATATGGCTATCAATCAAGTAACTTTAACATTTGAATTGCTAAGTTACTATAATGAAGTATGGAGAAAAACAACTTCAGTAGAGGGGATTACTGTTGAGAAAGCAAGAGAGCAAAATTCGCAACGAGTTGTGATGATTCAAAAAATGTCATTTATAGGCCTGATTTCTTCACTTGAGTATGCAGCAAAGAAAATTATCGAACTAGGTGACTCAAAGTTGGTTATACCTACTGATAGGCGGATATACCTCGGAGATATAATGAAAAAGTCATTGCATCAAGAAATTATCTCAGAGAAGCAGTATGTTTTATGGTCAGGGGCTGTGAAGTTTAGAAATACCCTTGTGCATAACAATGGAATTCCAGATAAATCAGATACTTATTTTTTTCCTGAGTTTGAGCTATCCTTAATTAAAGACGAAATGTCAGTGGGCAAGCTGAATCTTTTTGGTAATTTAAATCATTGGCTAATCTCTTCTGCTGAAGAATGGTTTAGAGGCATATATTCGTAGATTCTTACTCACGTTCTAACCTTTTTTAATAAAGATTATATAATCAAAGTGAATAAATATTAAAAATCCCTCATGCGCTACGCAAAATCTATTGTAACCTGTTAAGAGTGGTCACGAAGTCACAAAGCTTAGAAAATATCGAAACCTCGCCTCGGCGGGGTTTTGTCGTTTCTGAAGGATAGTAAAATGCACAAGTAAACGGCTAGACCGTAGGCGTCAGCCAATGCAGCAATCATGATGCTGCCCTGAGTCGCAAAGTTGCGCGAGCCTGTGTAGCGACGGGTCAAGGGTCATATATCAAAACAAGCTCCGGTAGAGCAGCGCGACAGCCAGACGCGCACCGGTTATTAGCGGCCATGGGCGACAGACACTCAAGGGCATGAGCGCGGCCACTGCGAGAGTGTGGTGTATAAATTATGTTGGTGATAAAATAAGCATTGCCGCATTCCAGCGGTCTCAAAGGAGTTGATAATATGGACATGAAGTCAGTAAGAATCACCGCCAATAGCGAAAAAGACGTGTCACATCTAAGGGTCAAGGTTTCCGCAGAACCAGATAAACATGGAGTTGTGGGTTTTCTGAGAAATCTTTCAGCCGGGATGTATGAGAAAGACTTGTTTCCTATCTACAGGAAAAAAACCTGCCGTGGGTATGAGTATTTATGCCCTCTGAGCTGAGTTAGAAAATGAATTTTAGAGGTCGCCAATCGGCGGCCTTTTTTTATGCCCTCGATTCGATGGAGGACAACAACAGCGATAAGGGGTTTATCAATGTCTGAGCCTGTATCAGCAACAGCAGCTTCAGCGGCACTCGCTACGGTCGGTGTGTTTGGGTGGTTCACTGGCCTTGATTACGGCGTTGTGTTCGGTGCGTTTGCTGGGGCTGTGTTCTATGTCACATCAGCAGTAGACCTGTCAGCGTGGCGACGTATCTCATATTTCGGTGTGTCGTTCCTGTGCGGCCTGTTTGGTGCTGGCGTCGCTGGCGCAAAGTTAGCGGCTTGGCTCAACTATCCCGATAAACCACTGGATGCCTTGGGCGCGGTGATCATCTCCGCACTGGCGGTTCAGCTTTTGACGTTCGCCAGCAACCGGGCAAAGAACCCAACATCACTGATTGATCGGTGGAGGGGGCAAAGTGGTACTAAATGACCCGCTTGTTATCTCGAACGTTGTGCTTTGCAGTCTGGTGGTGGTCCGGTTGTGCTTCTTTCGAAAGAATGGGGCAACGCACCGGCGCTGGGCGGCTTGGCTGGCTTACCTGCTTATCTTGGCCTACGGCAGTGTGCCGATCCGCTTCTGGTTCGATCACTACCACAACACGCACTGGGCGTCGTTCGCACTTAACGCCATCATCTGCATCGCGATATACCGCGCTGGCGGGAACGTTGCCAAACTCTTCAGTGTCCTGAGACATCCACAATGACAAAAGACCAATTTCAACGGGCGGCTTCACTCAGCGCCGACTTAGCCACGCGCTGGTATCCGCATCTGGTTTCTACGATGGCCGAATTCGGCATCACGACACCTGCGCGCCAGGCGGCATTCATCGCCCAAATCGGTACCGAGTCCGGCGGCTTTAAAACGCTGTCCGAGTCGTTCAACTATTCCATTGCTGGCCTGTCAGTGTTCGGCAACCGCCTTACGGCGTCGCAGCGCGAGCAGCTGGGCCGCCGGAACGGTGAAGGTCCGTTATCGCTTGAGCGCCAGCGTGCTATTGCCAATCTGGCCTATGCGAACCGCTTCGGCAACAAAGCAGCCGGAGACGGCTATAAATTCCGAGGTCGTGGACTGAAGCAGATCACGTTCCTCGACAACTACCTCGCCTGTGGCCGCGCGCTGGGCATTGACCTTATCAGCGACCCGGACCTGCTATTGCAGGACGAATACGCGGCACGGTCGGCGGGCTGGTTCTGGAAGGCCAACAACTGCAATCGCTTTGCAGACTCTGGCGATTTCACCGGGCTGAGGAAGTGCATTAACGGTGGCACAAACGGGCTGTCAGACAGTCAGGCCCGCTTGCTGGTGGCGCAAAAGGCGCTGGGGCTGAAATGAACGTTAAGGCGTTAGTGATTGTCGCTGCGCTGCTGGCCGCTGGTGTGACGTGGTGGATTGAGGGCATGCGCTGGGATAAAGACGTTTCCAGCCTGAAGGAGTCCCATGCCCTCGCACTGAAGAGCATCAGCGATAAAGCCTTTGCAGATTTGACCGCCGCCAACCAGCGCACCGCTGAAGCGCAGGCCGCTGCCTCAGTGTTAGATAAGAAGCATACCGAGGAATTAGCCAATGAACTGGCAAAAAATGAAGCCCTTCGCGCTGACGTTGCCGCTGGTACTCGCCGCGTGCGGATCGCCGAAGCCAACCTTGCAACCAGTCAGCTCATCCGAGGCAACAATACCGGAGCCGGCGGCGTGGGCCATGCAGCACAAGTCGAACTCTCTGACGCTGGTGGACGGGCTGTTCTCGATCTCCGAGCCAGCGCCATTAAAGACGACCAAGTGATTCAGTACCTTCAGGGCTATGTCACCGACATAGTTAAGCAGTGTAAGGTGAGATGAAGTGTGCTTTCAGTTTGATGAAGTATTATGTATGTAGTGATGAAATAATTTATTAAAATAAGAAAAATGCTAAAATTGTGGCTCCATTCTCTTTCAAAAAGGAATCCCACAATGGCAGTTAATAATGAAATTTACAAATCAACAATCCGAATTGAATGTAATGTGCCAGGAGGTGTATCTGTAGGAACGGGTTTCTGGTTTGCTTTTCAACAAGATGAAGGTGTTGTTATTCCTTTAATAGTAACTAATAAACATGTGGTTAATGAAGCTACCCAAGTTAAATTAAGATTAAATGTTAAAAGTAATAAAAATCCCGGTTTGAAATTTTACAATGTTGAAATCAATCAGGGTAAAGGAGCGTTTATCGATCACCCAGATCCTAATATAGATATCTGCATACTACCGATGGGGGCTTTCCTAACCCAACTTACTGATGAAGGAATTGAAGTTCAGGCATTTTCCTTTACTGATAAAGAAATGCTGTCGGATAAATTCATTACTCCTATTGAAGATGTATATATGACAGGTTATCCCAATGGATTGTGGGACTCTGTTAATAATAGACCTATCACAAGGAAAGGTGTTACTGCATCTTCCCCTAAGGAGGATTGGCAAGGTAACCCTGAATTCTTAATTGATATGGCTTGTTTCGGCGGTTCAAGTGGATCACCTGTGTACATTATGAACCAAGGAGCTTACGCGAGCGAACACGGTACATCTTTTGGAGAGAGGTTTATTCTGCTTGGTATACTTTATGCTGGGCCAACAGTGAATGTTGACGGCTCTATTGAAATAGTAAATGTCCCAACAGCAACAACAGCCGTAGTGCGTTCCACAATCGGTTTAAATCTTGGCCTCGTAATAAAGGCGGAGAAACTAAACGATTTTAAACCATTGATGGGAATTTGATTCCACTTTTATTTGTTAACTTATGAATTAAACGAAGCAGGTATTCACTGAGTGCCTGCAATAATGTTGAATTGCGGGGTAGGTACATGCCTAGTGCGGCGATCTAATATCGGGTTTGCCGGTTAGATTCCGGTGGCGCTGGCGTTAATCGACCAAGGTCGCGGGTTCGAGTCCCGACGGTTAATGCTGCTGGAGTTGGGCACCAGCCACCACATCCTAAATGTTAAGCATGTAAGGGGCTTCTATGGAAACTAATAGTCAAGAAACCATGCCAGTTATGATTGATGGCACGCTGGTTCAGGTCCCGTTCCATTATGAAAAGAATACTGGCGGGAAGATGGTCAAAGTCCCTGAGCTAGTCGGGGAATTCGTGGACATAAAAAGGCTGGACTCAACGATGCCCGAATATGTTACGGCCTCTCGCTGATCGGAGAATGTCAGTAACTTTGCTCAAGGGATCGACTCCCTTCCTGATTACCATTGACTGCAAGTTCTCATAGAAAGGGAATCGCCTTATACTGGCAAAAAAAAACAATCAATGGTGAAATGATGTCAGCAGATAACCGATTTATTGTATTCGCCTACGACCACTGTGAACGCGCTGGCGGCACTGGTGATATTCATTGTGTCACTGCGACTCTCCAAGAAGCCGAGGATGCAGCTCAAAGCGACGAAGCTAGAAATAACAACGACACGATAGAGATTTATGATATTCAGAAAGAGAATATAGTTTGCTCGTTTTATCACACAGTGCAGGGTGAGTGGGTTAGAGACGAGTAGCGCTAAAAATCAATTCATTATTAAGCCGCCTCCGGGCGGTTTTTTTATGCCTGATGTAAATCAATAACGCATTCGCGCCACGGGCCGCTTCAAGGCTATGCACCGCTGTTAGAGGTCAGTCTTAAATGATACTGATTGCTATTATCGTCGGTGGTGCCGTGGGTCCTCCCGGCGGGGGTGCCTTCCACGGGGCGGCGCGCTCGCGGGAAACGACTAGTTTTTCGGATCCTAGGTCATCATCATCATGTGGGTAGGTCTTTGTTTTCTTTAGAGGCCTTTTTTCAAAGATGTCGAATCGTTTAAAAAGTGTTCACCATCATGGACCAAGAAATAGCCTCCCTCAAACTCAATATTAACCAGCTGGCTGCCATCACAGATGTGCATCGGCAGACGGTTGCCGCGCGGTTGAAAAACGTCAGCCCAGCGCCCGGCAGTAACAGCAAATTAAAGCTTTATTTCGTCACCGAAATCTTAACGGAATTGATGGTGCCGACAGTATCAACAGACCTTGACGACATGCAGCCTTCTGACCGACTGGCGCATTGGAAAGCCGAGAATGAGCGGATCAAATTTGAGCAGGATACCGGCCAGCTAATTCCAGCTGACGAAGTTGCGCGCGAATTTTCACTGATGGCGAAAGCCGTCGTCATGATTCTTGAAACCCTTCCTGACATTCTTGAGCGCGACTGTGCGCTAACGCCGGCGGCAGTCTCTCGCGTTCAAAGCGTGATTGATGACTTACGTGATCAGATGGCCCAGAAAGTTCTGGAAGCCGAAGAAGAGGAGGACCATACGGAGGAGGACTGATGGCAAAGAGGGCATCAGCCCGAGGCATCCGCCATGATGTTTCAGGTATTTTACGTGCCCCACGCCGTATGCAGGTGGCTGATGCGGTAAGCACTTATATGCGCGTACCAATGGGCGCGGGCAACTCCGTACCGTGGGACCCCGATTTAGCTCCTTACGTCATTGAACCAATGAACTGCCTGGCATCGCGTGAATACGATGCCGTGGTTTTCGTCGGCCCAGCCCGAACCGGTAAAACCATTGGTCTAATAGACGGATGGATTGTTTACACCATTGTCTGTGATCCGGCGGATATGCTGCTTATCCAGATGACGGAAGAGAAAGCGCGCGAGCACTCGAAAAAGCGTCTAGACCGTACGTTTCGCAGCAGCCCAGAGGTTAAAACCCGCCTGAGTCCGCGGAGAAACGACAACAACGTCTATGACCGCACGTTCCGCGCCGGTAACTATCTCAAAATTGGCTGGCCGTCCGTGAATATCATGTCTTCTTCTGACTATAAGTGCGTAGCGCTTACAGATTACGACCGTTTCCCCGAGGATATTGACGGCGAGGGTGATGCATTTTCATTAGCCTCGAAGCGAACCACGACGTTTATGTCATCAGGAATGACGTTGGTTGAGAGTTCTCCGGGGCGCGATATTCGCGATACTAAGTGGCGGCGGACTACACCGCATGAGGCACCGCCCACAACGGGTATTCTGACCCTCTATAACCGCGGGGACCGCCGCCGGTTGTATTGGCCTTGCCCACATTGTGGCGAGTATTTTCAGCCAGAAATGGACAACATGACGGGCTACCGTGAAGTTGCCGACCCTGTCATAGCCAGCGAGGCGGCTTTTCTTAAATGCCCAGCCTGCCACGGTAAAATTACTGCCGACATGAAGCGCGCGCTTAATATGAGATGCGTGTGGCTTCGCGATGGGCAAAAGATTGATGCCGCGGGTGTGGTGACTGGCGAAGGGCGCCGTTCGCGTATCGCCTCCTTTTGGATGGAAGGGCCAGCAGCCGCATATCAGACCTGGTCCCAGCTTATTTATAAATTCCTCACCGCCGAACAAGAATATGAAGCGACGCGGAGCGAGGAAACCCTTAAAACCGTGGTCAATACCGACTTTGGCAGGCCCTATCTTCCACGCTCAAGCATGGAGCAGAGAAAGAGCGAACTGCTGGAGGCGCGGGCCGAGAACATACCGAAACGCTCGGTACCGGACGGTGTCAATTTTATTGTGGCTACCGTAGACGTTCAGGCGGGCAAAAACCGCCGTTTCGTTGTTCAGGTTACCGGCTATGGAAGCATGGGCGAACGCTGGCTGGTTGACCGTTACAACATCAAGCAGTCACTGCGATGTGATGCCAACGGCGAGAGCCTGCAAATTGATCCGGCGAGTTATCCTGAGGACTGGGACCTGCTATTAAGCGACGTGTTTAACAAAACGTGGCCGCTGGCCTCTGATCCGTCGAAAGGCTTGAGGCTGATGTCTATGGCAGTGGATTCAGGCGGCGAGGATGGTGTAACCGATAACGCCTATAAATTCTGGCGGAAATGCCGCCGCGAAGGGATCGGGAAAAAGGTTTTCCTCTTTAAAGGGGACAGCAAAGCCCGTGCAAAACTCATTAGCCGCACATTCCCAGACAACACAAACCGAACTGGTCGCCGCGCCATGGCCGCCGGTGATATCCCTCTCTACCTGTTGCAAACCAACGCCCTCAAAGACCGCGTAAATAACGCGTTATGGCGCGAGTCGCCGGGGCCGGGCTACGTGCATTTTCCAGCATGGCTGGGAAGTTGGTTTTATGACGAACTTACTTATGAGGAGCGTTCTACTGAGGGAAAATGGAGCAAGCCCGGTCGCGGCGCTAACGAAGCATTCGACCTTCTTGTCTACGCCGATGCTCTGGCGATCCTCAATGGATACGAAAAAATCAAATGGCCGGATGCACCGGAATGGGCTCAACAAGCAACGTGGTTAGAAAATATCGCCGTGCTGGGAGACGACGAGCCTATCCCGCCGCCCGCACCCGCTACAGCTAAAAAACAGAAGCGTAAAAAAGACGCGACTAAAGAGACCAACCCATGGACAACCGCAGGAGGTTGGGTGTGAACAGAGGTGATATTGAGTCAATGATCCAGCGTTATACAGACGCTGAGCTGGCCGTTCTTGACGGCAAGTCTATTCGTTTCAACGGTCAGGAAATGACAATGGAAAACCTCTCTGAGATCCGTAAGGGGCGGCAGGAGTGGGAAGGGCGATTGACGTCTCTTATTAACCGGCAGCGCGGACGGCCGGCATACAGACTGGCGAGGTTCGAATGACATTTCTGGATAATGCAATCGGCTTGTTTTCGCCCGGATGGAAAGCATCACGCTTGAGGTCGCGGGCCGTTATTCAAGCGTATGAGGCAGTAAAACCAACCCGTACGCACAAAGCGCGGCGAGAAAACCGCTCTGCTGACCAACTCAGCCAGATGGGGGCAGCCTCACTACGTGAACAGGCGCGTTGGTTGGACAATAACCACGATTTGGTGATCGGCGTTTTCGACAAACTGGAAGAGCGTGTGGTCGGGGCGAAAGGGATAATCGTTGAACCGCACCCTAAATTGACCAACGGTAAGATCGCCAAACAACTTGCGGCAGACATACGCAAAAAGTGGGGGGAGTGGTCAGTAAAGCCTGAAGTGACGGGGCAGTTTACCCGCCCCATGCTTGAGCGGCTTATGTTACGTACCTGGTTACGTGACGGCGAAGTGTTCGCTCAACTTGTTCAAGGGAAGGCGACAGGACTAGAGCCTGTGGCCGGGGTGTCCTTTTGGCTTGAAGCACTCGAGCCTGACTTTGTCCCAATGAGCAGCGATGCCGCAAACAAGCTAAATCAGGGGGTGTTTCAAGATGACTGGGGGAGGCCTAAAAAGTATCAGGTTTATAAAGCCCTCCCTGTCTCTGGTCGGCAGTTCGATACCAAAGAAATCGACGCCGAGAATATGCTCCACCTCAAATTCACCCGCCGCCTTCACCAGACTCGGGGCACCTCGCTCTTATCAGGCGTACTGATGAGGCTGAGCGCGCTAAAGGAGTACGAGGATTCAGAACTCACTGCCGCCCGCATAGCTGCCGCGCTAGGCATGTACATCAAAAAAGGCGATGGACAGAGCTTTGATGGGGACGCCGAGCAATCGGATGATCGAGAGGTCATGATTCAGCCCGGTATGCTCTATGACGATTTAAAGCCCGGTGAAGAGATCGGAATGATTAAGTCCGATAGACCAAACCCGAATCTTGAGACGTTCCGTAACGGCCAGCTGCGTGCCGTGGCGGCGGGCAGCCGGCTGAGTTTTTCCAGCACCGCGCGAAACTACAACGGCACTTACAGTGCCCAGCGGCAGGAGCTGGTGGAATCAACAGACGGTTATCTAATCCTTCAGGACTGGTTTATCGGGGCGGTTACGCGGCGCATGTATCGAGCATGGCTGAAGATGGCTATTGCGTCAGGTGAAATTAAAGTGCCGCGCGGCGTGGATATGGAAACGCTATACGGCGCTGTTTATTCCGGTCCGGTGATGCCTTGGATTGACCCGGTAAAAGAGGCCAATGCTTGGAAATTGCAAATCCGTGGCGGTGCGGCGACTGAGTCAGATTGGGTTCGCGCAAGTGGCCGTAATCCTGATGAGGTGAAAACTCGCCGTAAAGCTGAGGTTGATGAAAACAGTGAACTGGGACTGGTGTTTGACACCGACCCCGCCAATGATAAAGGAGGCACCAGTGCCGAAGTCAAACAACAGGGCGAACCACCGCCCGAAAGCCAGCGCAAAAAATAACTCCTGGTTCCGTATGCAGGCCAGCGCCGCCAATGAAGCTGACATCTTCATTTATGACGAAATCGGCTATTGGGGAGTTACGGCGAAACAATTCGTCAGTGATCTGAAAGCGCTTGGCGAAGTCAGCCATATCAACCTTCACATCAATTCGCCTGGTGGCGATGTCTTCGACGGCATCGCCATTTTTAATGCCTTAAAGCACCACGGGGCAGCAATCACAGTCCATATCGATGGGCTGGCGGCGTCCATGGCCTCGGTTATCGCCATGGTCGGGAACCCGGTCATCATGCCTGAAAATACCATGATGATGATTCATAAGCCGTGGGGATTTGCTGGCGGTGACGCCAACGACATGCGCGACTATGCCGACTTGCTGGACAAGGTGGAGTCAGTGCTCATCCCCGCATATGTAGAAAAAACCGGTAAATCTGCGGAAGAGATTTCATCGATGCTGGATGATGAAACTTGGTTAGATGGGGCCGAGTGCCTCGCTCTGGGTTTTGCCGATCAAACCACCCCCGCCTTGCAGGCAATGGCCTGTATTCAATCGAAACGTATTGAGGAATTTGAAAAGATGCCAAACAGCATTCGTAATATGGTCACTCCACCGCGCAACACCACTCAGCGTGAACCGCAAAAGCCTCAGCCGCAGGGCAGCCAGACCGAACCTAACCAGCCGCAGCAAGCGGATGAGGGGACGATTCGCGCCCAAATCTTGGCGGAGCAAAAGGCCCGTGTAAACGGCATCAAGGATTTGTTTGCCATGTTCGGAGGCAAGCATCAGGAACTTCAGGCGAAGTGCGTGGGCGATATTGACTGCTCGGTTGATGATGCCAAAGATCTTCTGCTGACAGAGTTAGGCAAATCCGGCACGCCATCGAATAAAACCGGCAACGAGCATATCCACGCAGGCAACGGTAACTTTGTTGCGGACGGTATTCGCCAGGCGCTGATGGCGCGGTCTGGTTTCGAAAAACAAGAAAGCGACAACGTCTACAACGGCATGACGCTGCGCGAGTATGCGCGAATGGCGCTCACTGAAAAAGGCATCGGAGTATCCAGTTACAACCCGATGCAGATGGTGGGGATGGCGCTGACGCACAGCACCTCTGACTTCGGCAATATCCTGCTGGATGTTGCCAACAAGGCGCTGCTACAGGGTTGGGATGAAGCGGCAGAAACCTTCGAGCTTTGGACCAAGAAAGGGCAACTCTCTGACTTTAAGACGGCAAATCGTGTCGGTATGGGTGGTTTCCCGTCACTGCGACAGGTGCGTGAAGGGGCAGAGTACAAATACGTTACCACGGGTGATAAAGGCGAAACCATTGCGCTTGCCACCTACGGTGAAATTTTCTCTATCACGCGTCAGGCGATCATCAACGATGATTTGAACCAACTGACCGATGTACCGATGAAAATGGGCCGCGCGGCCAAGGCCACTATTGGCGATATGGTCTATGCCATTCTGACGAAAAACCCGAAATTGTCCGACGGCAAAGCACTGTTTAGTGCCGATCATAAAAACCTCGGTAGCGGCGCTATCTCGGTCGGCAGCATTGACGACAACCGCAAGCTGATGCGTCTGCAAAAAGAAGGTGAGCGAGCGCTGAATATTCGCCCGGCTTATATGCTGGTACCGGTTGCTCTGGAAACACTGGCTAATCAGACCATCAAGTCTGCCAGCGTCAAAGGCGCGGATACTAACTCGGGTATCAACAACCCGATCCAGAACTTTGCAGAAGTTATTTCTGAAGCGCGACTGGACGATGCCGACCCTAAAGCCTGGTATCTGGTCGCAGCACAAGGCACTGATACCATCGAAGTGGCCTACCTTAACGGTGTGGATACGCCGTATATCGACCAGCAAGAAGGCTTCACGACCGACGGTGTTGCAACGAAAGTGCGCATTGACGCCGGTGTGGCACCGCTTGATTACCGTGGCCTGACGAAATCCACCGGCCAGTAAAACACGCCAGCAGCAATCCAACGCCCGTAAGGGCTTTTTTTATGCCTGAAACCAGCCCCTTCGGGGGCTGAACGGAGAACATTATGGCTAAGAATTTTTTACAAGAAGGCAAAACTATTGCCATCACTAACGGCACCACAAAAAACATCTCAAGTGGCGACCCTGTCGTGATCGGGGCCGTAATTGCCGTGGCAATCACTGATATTCCAGCTGGTTCAGTGGGCGACGGCTTTACATGCGGCGTATTCATTTTGCCAAAGCTGCCAGCAGATATTGTTCCCGCAGGCACGGCCGTGTTTATCAAGGACGGTAAGATTCAGCTTGATAGCAAAGATGCCGTGGCAGCAGGGATCGCGTGGGAAGACGGAGGCGCAAACGCCCCCGCTGTTGCAGTAAAAATCAATGGCTAATGCCTTTGAAAGAATGGCCGGTCGCATGGATGCGGTCACCATCAAGGTTATGGGGAAAACGGCCAATATTAACGGCATTGATTATGCGGTTGTTCCTGCGGAGCTTCTCGAGGAAATGGGGCCGTTGTCCGGCACGGGCACCACGCTGGTAGTTTTCTCAAGTGATTACCATGCGCGGCGAAATGATGTCGTCATTTTCGACGGTGAGTCACTCACGGTAACGCGACATGACAAGTTCAACGGCAAGTCGCGCATCCATATCGAATAGACGGGAGGGACGATGTCAGTAAAAGGGTTGGAAAGAGCTATCCAGAACTTAAACAGCCTAAGTCGTTGGATCGTTCCCGACGCTACGGCCAAGGCTCTAAACCGTGTTGCAGGCAGAACCATCAGCCACGGCAGCCGGAAAGTAGCCAAAGAGGCGACGGTCGACGACAACCGCAAAAAAGGACTGCCTGTCAGGCTGGTTCGCCAGCGGGCCAAGCTGAAAAAAGCGAAGCCTGAGCGCCTTACTGCCTCAATAAAAATTAACCGCGGCAACCTGCCGGCTATCAAACTTGGCGCGGCCCGAACGCGACTCTCCCGCCGAAAAGGCGCAAAGCATGGACAAGGAAGCGTTCTTAAAGTGGGTCCCTACACTTTCCGAAACGCTTTTATCCAGCAACTCGCTAATGGTCGGTGGCAGGTGATGCGCCGTGTTGGGCGCGCTCGTTATCCAATCGACGTGGTGAAAGTGCCGCTTGATGCGCCGCTGACAGAAGCATTTACCACTATTTCAAAGGGGCTCATTGAAAGCGATATGCCTAAGGAGCTTTCTTCAGCCCTTAAAAATCAGTTGAGGATCCACCTAACGCGATGAACAAGCACACCGCTATCCGCGCGGCCGTACTGGATAAGCTGAAAAGCGACATCGGTGATTCAGTGACTTGGTTTGACGGCCGACCCGTATTTCTTGAAGAGCAGGATTTGCCCGCCGTTGCAGTCTATTTGTCTGATGCTGAGTACACCGGCAACACACTCGACGAAGACAGCTGGCAGGCCACTTTGCACGTTGAAGTGTTTCTGAAAGCAGCAAACCCAGACAGTGCCTTAGATAGCTGGATGGAGGAAAAAGTCTATCCATCAATGGCGTCTGTACCTGCCTTGGCTGGCCTAATCGAAACAATTACCCCACAGGGCTATGAATATCAGCGTGATGATGAAATGGCTACGTGGGGATCGGTAGACCTGTCCTATTCCCTCAATTATTCAATGTAAGGATTTTTATGCCTACTCCAAACCCGCTGGCGCCAGTAAAAGGCGCCGGAACTACGCTTTGGCTGTACACGGGAACTGGTGACCCTTATGCCAGCCCGCTCAGTGATACCGACTGGACTCGCCTTGCAAAAATCAAGGATCTAACGCCGGGCGAAATGACCGCCGAGTCCTACGATGACACCTATCTGGATGACGAAGATGCGGACTGGAGTTCAACTGCGCAGGGCGAAAAGTCAGCCGGCGATACCAGTTTCACATTAGCGTGGAAGCCGGGAGAGGTGGGCCAGCAGGGCTTGGTTGACTGGTTCACCCTCGGCGACGTGCGTGGCTACAAAATCAAATATCCGAACGGGGCCGTTGACGTGTTCCGTGGTTGGTTGAGCAGCTTAGGCAAAGCGGTACCGGCGAAAGAGGTGATCACCCGTACCGTTAAGGTCACCAACTCGGGTAAACCGTCTCTGGCGGAAGAGGACCGTTCAGCATACGTGCCCGTTACTGGTTTAACCGCCACGCCCAAAACTGGCACGGTGACAGTCGGCAATACCACGACAATCACTTTTGCCGTAAGTCCGGCAGGTGCGACAGACAAGACGCTGCGCATTGTTTCATCCGACAAATCGATTGCAACGGTAACCGTGCTCGATAACGTCGTAACCGTAAAAGGGGTTAAAGCCGGTACGGTGCAAGTGATCGGTATGACGCCTGACGGTAGTTTTGTGGCAACCGCCGACATCACAGTCTCTTAACGCGAATTCACTCCACTTTCAAAGCCCCATCACAGGGGCTTTTTTCATAGGTACCAATTATGTTTCTGAAAAAAGACACGCTGACTTTGGGTGACCAGAAGGTAACGCTTCACGAATTATCGGCGCTTCAGCGCGCAGAGTATTTTGATTTTCTGGCAGATAAAGAGGCCAGTACCGCTGAGGGCGAAAGCGATTTTAAAGCTAATGCTCGTTTAATGAAATTCAACATTGAAGTGAATGCATGGTTGGTTTCACGGTCCTTGTGGCACTCGGAACCTGAGCGCGAAGAAAATGAAATTTGGCGGGAGGTCATGCGCAAATGGCCAAGTGAAGGTTTGAATGAGGCCGTTGAAATGGTTCTAGAGCTGAGCGGTATGGTTCCTAAAAAAGCTGATGCGCCGGAAACTGCTAATGATGAACCTCATGTAGAGGACGTAACGGTCGAGGCCCGCCCACTGGCAAAATAGCCGCCCGTGAACGCGACTTTGCGTTTCGACTTGCAAGGGAATTTCGGCGGGCGGACTGGCGGCGGATGTTAAGCGAAATGAGCGCGTCCGAGTTTTCAGGCTGGACAGCCTTTTTTTCCAAAACACCCTTCATGGATCAGTTACTTGATGCTGAGTTCGCCACGGCTAAAGAACTCATGGTGGCAATGTTCACGGGCAAGAATGACCTTTCAGCCATAGATTTTAGCCTTCTCTATCAGCCGGAAGATGAACCTGAAAAAACGGATGAGGAGCTGATGTTGGCTGGAGAAGGGCTTTTCGGGGGAAGCAGATATGTCCCAGCAAATTAGTGACCTGGTCATTAATCTTGATGTTGATAACGCCACGTTTACCGAGCAGATAGCCCGGATCAAGGGCCAGCTCAGGAACATGGCCGATGACTCAGATAAGTCCCTCGGCAAGGTTGGGCAAGCTGCCGAGCGGCAAGCGGCAGCACTCAAACAAATGGGGGATGCCGGTGCGCGGGCGGCAAATGACATTCAGGCCCAGCAATCCGCAGCTGCCAGCGCGGTAAGTAGCGAGTGGCAGAAAACTGAGGCGTCAATGGAGGGGGCTCGCCGCGCAATAAGCGGCATGAATGTTGAGCAGCTTTCCAATATTAAATCTCTCCTAGCCGGAATGACGGCAGAAAATGAAAAGGTGCTGGACCGGTTGGGCAGCGCAGCCGACCGTCAGGCTGGCTCTTTAATGCGAATGGGCGAAGCTGGCGCCCGCGCTTCAGAAGAGATAAGAGAAAAACAATCCCTAGCGGCCAATGCTGTAAGCAGTGAATGGCAAAAATCCGCTGCGTCGATGGAAGGGGCGAGACGTGCGCTGAGCGGGCTTAATACGGACCAGCTGAACAGCGTAAAATCTATCCTTTCAGGCATGTCTGAGGAAAATGGCAAGGTTTTTGACCGCCTTGGCAGAGCAACAGAACAGCAGACTGAGTCCATGGTAAGGCTAGGGGCGGCCGGTGCGAATGCGGCAAATGAAATCCGCAACGCTCAGACCAAGGCGGCAGGGGATGCCACCAGTGCGTGGAATAAATCAGCTGAAACAATAGAGGAAACAATCGCCCGCGCTAAAGAGCTCATCAAACAGAATGAAGATAACGCTGCCGGAACGAAGGAAAACCGTCAGCAGCAAGAGGCATTAACTAACTCTTTCCTTCGTCAGATTAATAGCATCAAAGATCTCAAATCTGGTACGGCAGAAATGGCGCAGGTGCGTCAAAAAGCGCTTGAAGAGTTAAGTAAAGGTAACCTGACCGGGCAAGACCATCTGGCTATTTTGGGGCAGATCACCCAGCGCCAGAAGCAGCTAACAGCGGAAGATAACAAGGCCGCAGCTGCGAAAGCTAACTTCATTCAAAAATTGAAATCGCAGCTGGCGGCGCAAAAATTAACGAGCGAGGAGTTACTCCGTAACAAGGCAGCTCAGCTGGGTGTTAGCAACGCAGCAGAAATCTATATCAGTAAACTCGAGGCTGCGAAAAAATCGACCCATGGGCTTGGGCTTGAGAGTGCAGGAGCGCGTCGTGAGATCGGCATTTTAATCGGCGAAGTCGCGCGCGGAAACTTTGGTTCACTTCGTGGCTCAAGTATTACGCTGGCAAACCGTGCCGGATGGATTGAGCAGCTCCTGACGCTGCGCGGGCTCGGTATCGCGGGTGTTGTAGGGGGGATTGCAGCCTCTATTTATGGATTGGGTAAAGCCTGGTACGAGGGCAGCCAAGAGTCGGTCGAGTTCAATAAGCAGCTCATCCTCACCGGTGATTATGCAGGGAAGACATCCGGGCAGCTTGCAGAGTTGGCAAAATCCATCGGCGGCTCTCAGGCAACAAACGCTGCGGCACTTGCTCAGGTAGTGGGAAGCGGAAGCTTCAAGGGTTCGCAAATCGAGAGCGTGACCCGTGCCGCCGTGGCAATGCAGGAAGCGACGGGTAAATCCGTCGAGGAGACGATAAAGAATTTCGAAAAGCTTTATGACTCTCCAACAAAAGCTTCTTCCGAACTGAATAAGCAGCTTCATTATCTGACTGCCGGTCAGTTTGAGTACATTTCTCAACTGGAACGTCGCGGGGATAAAGAGGCTGCCGGTCAGGCTGCGGCCGATGCTTATAGCCGCGCCGAGCAGCAAAGAAGCCAGCAGATCCTTGATAATCTCGGATTGGTTGAGCGCGCAGCGTTGGCTACCCGCAATGCGTTTAAAAACATGTGGGATGAGTTGCTCAACATCGGGCGCGGAGGGAATGACGCGGCCACGCTTCAGACGATGAAAGATACGCTGGCTGAAATTCAGGAAAACAGTCAGCAGGGGCTTTTAGGGCGCTTTAAAAATAACGCCATGGGTGTGGATAAAGCTCAGCTTGAGGCGGATATCCGCAATCTTGAGTTCGTCGTGAAATCTCAGGAAGGTTATAACCGGTCAAAAGCCGAATTTAACAAAATCAATAATGACGGTATTGAGGCTCAGATTTCGTTTAACAAGTACCTTGATGCCGGAACCACGCAAGCTGAAAAAAGGGCCTTAGCCCAGAAGGACCTGAACAAAGCCATCGCAGATAACGCTGCTGCTGCCAAAGCGACTCAAGGGCTATCACCCGACAAGCGAGTTAGTCTTTGGAGTTCCGCTGACATAGAGAAGGCTCGCGCAGGTATCGAAAAGCTTTATAAAGATCCGAAGACGGCTAAGGCTAAAGGATATGTCACACCGGCCGGAGACCGCGCCGAGGATTCAGCTCAGAAAGACCTGATTGCTTTACAGTCCCAGCTGAAAGTCCTTCAGGAGCATAAGAGCATCACCGATACCATTAGCCAGCAGCGCAAAGAGCTCTGGGGGACAGAAGCACAATTTTCTGTCCTTGAGGACGCTTCCCGAACCCGCCAATTATCCAAGCAAGAAAAATCGCTACTCTCCAGCAAAGAGCAGGTGCTACAGCTCGCCCGACAAAAGGCGCTGCTAGGTGATCAGATCGTTGCTCAAGAGCAGTTGAATAAACGCATGGATACGTCGCAGAAATACGTCACTCAAATGGCCGAAAAGCAGTCTGCCTTAATGGGTAGCGCCACTATGAGCGACCGAATGGCAGGCAGGGAGTCCACATTCGCCCAACTGCGCAGCGGCTGGAAAAATGCGGGCGGCTCGTTGGATGATGAAGGCTACCAGCGCCAGCTGGCGGCAGCTAAACAGTACTATGCAGCAGAGGACAACTTGCGTGGAAACTGGCAGGCGGGCATTCAGAAAAGCTGGGCCGATTACACCGATACTGCGACCAACTCGTATGAGCAGATCAAGAATGTTAGTGGCAGCGCCTTTAATGGCGTGAGTTCGCAGCTGACGACTTTCCTGACGACCGGGAAGGCAAGCTTTAAAGATTTCACCAAATCTATTTTAAGCATGCTGACCGACATCCTAGTCAAAATGTCGCTGGTTAATGGATTAAACAGCGCCGCTAGCGCGTTTGGGTGGGGAGGTTTGAAGGCCAATGCTAATGGCGGTGTTTACACCTCTTCGGGTCTAAGTGCTTTTAGCGGCAGTGTCGTCGACAAACCGACATTCTTTGCGTTTGCCAAGGGCGGCGGCGTAATGGGTGAGGCTGGACCGGAAGCTATCTTACCGTTGCGCCGAGGTGCTAACGGTAAGTTGGGGGTTGTTGCCGGTACAGCCAGCGGCGGAGGAAGCCCGGTGTTTAACAACACCATTATTTTGCAAAGTGACGGTACTGCCAGCGCTAAAACGTCTGGTACTGACGACGCAGTAAGCAAATCGATGATGAAGGTGCTCGATCAGTTCTGTCAGAAAAATATACTGAAAGAACTGCGTTCCGGCGGAATTCTCTTCAATGCTATGAAATCGCGCTAAGTATTCAAAGGACAATTATGGCAGTCGAAACTTTCACGTGGCCTACACAGATTGCGAGCCAGCCTACGACTGAATATACCCGTACAGTCAGGCAGGTTCAGTTTGGTGACGGGTATAGCCAGATATCAGAAGACGGGATTAATTCGGAAAAAATTAAATTTCCCTATTCGTTCCGCGGTTCCCTCGAAACCTCGTTGGCAATCAGGGATTTTTGCCGACGACATTGTATCAAAGCATTTATTTTCAGGCCGCCACATGGAGAGGTTGGGTTATTCCGAGTAGCAGCAGATTCAATCCGTTTGGTGCCGAATGGAAAGACGCAGGCAACGGTTATGGCAACATTTGAGCAGGCTTATTCTGCTTCGGGGGTTTGATGTCTTTAAACAATGACTACCAAAAGTTAGAGGCTGGTAACACCATCAGGCTTTATGAGGTTGACGGAACGGCGTTCGGTACAGGAGAGGTGCTGCGCTTTCACGCCTACAACATCCCCCACAGCGAAGCTGAAATTATTGCTGCTGGTGGTGATGAGGCCAAGCTCCCGGCTAAATCCATCTGGTGGCAGGGCAATGAGTATTCTGCGTGGCCTTGCCAGATAGAAGGAATTGAAACCTCAACCAGCGGCAGCAGCGCGCAGCCAAAGCTGACTGTCGCGAACCTCGACGGTTCGATCACTGCGCTTTGTCTTGCCTATGACGACATGCTTCAGGCCAAGGTGTCAATCCATGACACCCTTGCTAAATATCTCGACGCCCAGAACTTCCCGGGAGGGAACCCAACGGCAGATCCGACACAGGAGAAGCTGAAGGTTTTCTACATCGACAGCAAAAGCGTGGAAACGAAGCTCGAAGTCGAATTCACGTTGAGCAGCCCTATGGACCTTCAAGGGCTACAAATTCCTACGCGGCAGCTGCATTCACTTTGCACATGGTGCATTCGCGGGAAATATCGCTCAGGTGATGGTTGTGATTACGCGGGTACGGCCTACTTCGACAAGTTCAATCGGCCTGTTTCTGACCCTTCGCTTGATGAATGCAGCGGAAATCTTACCGGCTGCAAATTACGATTCGGCGAAAATAACGAGCTTTCGTTCGGCGGCTTTCCGGGCACTTCATTAATTCGGTCATAGCCATGAGACAGAAAACGATTGATGCAATCATGCAGCACGCGGCCGCCGAGTATCCGCGAGAGTGCTGCGGCGTCGTGGCGCAGAAAAGCCGGGTTGAGCGTTATTTTCCCTGCAAAAATCTTGCAGCTGATCCTAATGAGAATTTTCACCTAGACCCCGCTGGGTATGCAGAGGCGGAAGACTGGGGCACGGTCATAGCGATTGTGCATAGCCACCCTGACGCAACGCCGCGTGCCAGCGAACTCGATAAAGCTCAGTGCGATGCCACTGAATTGCCATGGCATATCGTGAGCTGGCCTGAGGGTGATTTGAATACCATCCAACCGCGCGGGGAGCTTCACCTGATTGAGCGGCCGTTTGTGCTTGGCCACACTGATTGCTGGGGGCTGGTTATGAGCTATTTCCGGCAGAAGCACGGCATTGAGCTTACCGACTACCGCGTTGATTACCCGTGGTGGGAGGCCGGATATCCCGACAATTTTTATCAGGACTGCTGGTATGAATGTGGTTTCCGCGAGTTCACTGGCGCACCGCAGCCTGGTGACATGGTGATCATGCAGGTCCAGTCAGATAAGTGGAATCATGCCGGAATACTTCTGGAAGGCAATATGTTACTTCATCACTTGTTTGGGATGCTAAGTAATCGCATTCCTTATGGTGGATACTGGCAAGAAAGGACTATGAAAGTCGTTCGTTATAAATCATTTATTTGAATAAAACATCGTGCTAGGATTTATTCCTTCTTGATAAAGGGAATGATATGAAAAAAATACTTCTGGTGATAGCAGTATCGTTTCTAGCTGGGTGCGTTTCCAACCCTAACCCAGTAGAGGTTAGTAATGCAGATTATGGAGTTAAGCCCAGCAAGGAATTATACGAACTTAAAATTAAGAGTTATCAGGAGGAGAGGCTTAAAGATCCTGATTCCGCTAAATATCATTTCGGAGAACCCCACAAAGGTTGGTGTAAGTTCAATGGAATGGTTAACTATGGCTGGATAATAGATTATAGCCTGAATGCTAAAAATAGTTATGGTGGATACGTAGGCGCGAAACCTCAGTTTGCATTTATAAAAAACGAAACTGCTTATCATATGGAATATTTTTTAAGAGGGAATTGCAGTAAGTGATTTTTTCAATGTGAATAATTAATAGTACTGATTTATTAAAAAGAAAAGACTGCTTTATGCGGTCTTTTTTTATTGGGGGTATTTATGCTAGAAGATGTAAATACAAGAATAGAGTTGTTTGGTGTTCTCGGCAAAATATTTGGTAAGGTGCATTATAGAATTATTCGTACCGCAGGAGAGGCTGGGCGAGCTTTAAGTTGCACAATACCAAGTTTTGAGCAGTATTTAAAAACTAGTAAAAAGAGAGGGCTTACATATGCCGTATTTAAAGGAAGAGAAAATATCGGCAAGGATGATTTAGGTTACCCTGTGACAGGTGATGTAATACGTATTATCCCAGTGATAATTGGAAGCAAACGAGCCGGTATTCTCCAAACTATACTTGGAGTCGCTCTGGTGACTGTAGGCGCTATTGCTACCTTTGGATTTGGGCAGGCTTGGGGCGTAAATTTAATGGTGGCTGGTGGCTCCATGATAGCCGGTGGCGTTATTCAGATGTTATCACCACAAGCCTCAGGACTCGCCAGCAAGCAGGATTCTGATAACCAAGCATCATATGCATTCGGCGGCGTGACGAATACCGCCTCACAGGGCTATCCGGTGGCTTTAGGTTATGGCCGTCGCCGCGTGGGCGGGGCGATTATCTCTGCGGGTATCTACGTGGAAGACCAGCAGTAAAAAACACTTATCTAATTCCTTTCTCTAAGGCTGCTTTCGGGCGGCCTTTTTTTATGGGCTAAATATGGCAACA